>NZ_LFLU01000009.1 GCF_001189965.1 Herbaspirillum rhizosphaerae | reverse complement strand
GCCTTTTGCCATCTTAGACTCCTAACGATTGATGAGAATGTTCAGGCAACGCGCCCGATCGACTTGCTGACTTGCTGAAGCGCTAATTGCTGTCACAACGACTACATATATAACTGGTGCCCTTGACGTGGATTGAACACGTGGCCTCTCCCTTACCAAGGGAGTGCTCTACCACTGAGCTACAAGGGCTTACCTGCCAATTGCACCAACAACCAAACGATGCAACCGGACAAAACTTGGAGCGGGTGAAGGGAATCGAACCCTCGTCATAAGCTTGGAAGGCTTCAGCTCTACCATTGAGCTACACCCGCGAGGAACTGCTTTCGAACTTCTTTCACTTCACAGCCGCAACACTAATGACTGATCCCAAAATGGTGGAGAGGGCTGGATTCGAACCAGCGTACTCGTAAGAGGGCAGATTTACAGTCTGCTGCCATTAACCACTCGGCCACCTCTCCGCGCAGGGAACTCAAAACTATAGGCGAACACTTATCCCTTGTCAACTAAAATGCGAGAAGAGAGGCATTATTTTTTCTTTGACGCCCTTAGTTTCCTGAAATCACATCATTGGCGCGACGCCCGACCTGATGCCAGGGCGCAATTCTAACCAGCATTGCCATTCCGGGCAACGCCAGGATGAAGCAAAGGATAAAGAAATTGAACCAGCCCAGTTCGGCCACGATGTAGCCGACCGATGAATTGACGAAGGTACGGGGCACCGCAGCCAGGCTGGTGAACAGCGCAAACTGCGTCGCGGTATAGCGCGGATCGGTTTCGCGCATGATGTAGGCCACGAAGGCCGCCGTGCCCAGGCCCACGCCAAACGCCTCAAAGCCGATAACCAGCGCCAGCACCAGCGTATCGGCCCCGGCCTGCGCCAGCCAGGCGAAACCGAGAATCGCGACCGCCTGGATCACGCCGAACACCCACAGGGCCTTGTTGATGCCGAGGCGAATCATCCAGACGCCGCCGACGATGCCGCCGACCACGCTGGCCCACAGGCTGGTGGTCTTGGAGACAACGCCGATTTGTGTCATCGAAAACCCGAGGTCGATGTAAAACTTGGTCGCCAGCGCCGTCGCCATGCTGTCGCCGAGCTTGTACAGGAAGATGAAGCCCAGCACCCACAGCGCCGAACTCCAGCCGTCACGCGTCACGAACTCCTGAAACGGCTGCACCACGGCTTCACGCAGGCTTTTCGGCGGTGTTCCATAGACTTTGGGCTCTTTTACCACCAAGGTGCACAGCAAACCCGGCAACATGAAGGCGGCGGTGATCCAGAATACGCTTTGCCACGCCATCAGGTCGGCCAGCACCAGCGACAAGGCGCCGGGCACCATGCCGGACAGCTTGTAGGCGTTGACGTGGATCGCGCTGCCCAAGCCCAGCTCTTCTTCCGGCAGGATTTCGCGGCGGAAGGCGTCGATGACGATGTCCTGGCTGGCGGAAAGGAAGGCCACTACCGACGCCATGAAAGCGATCGTGCCGACCTGCGTATGCGGATCCAGCATCCCCATGCCGCCGATACCGAGAAACAGCGCGATCTGCGTAAAGAACATCCAGCCGCGCCGGCGCCCCATCTTGCCGAAATGAAAGCGGTCCATCAGCGGCGACCAGAGAAATTTCCAGGTGTAGGGAAACATCACCAGCGCGAACAGGCCCAGCGCCTTGACGTTGAGCCCCGACTTCGCCAGCCATGCCTGCAGCAGACTCAGCAGGATGAACAGCGGCAACCCCGATGAAAAGCCCAGAAATACGCAAATCAGCATGCGACGGTTGAGATAGCTATGCCATGAAATCGGGGATGGGGTCATAAAGAGGCAAAGAGGGACGAAGGATGATGCGCAGGCAAGGCGCCGGAACTCCATTCACGATGCGGCATGAACGGAGGCGTCTGCGGAGTATAAGGAATTTGCCGGCGCCGGTCTGTTTTTCCGGCGCCGGCGGCGGGCTTACGATTTCTTTTTCAGACGGAAAACAGCCAGGCTGCCGCGCCAGTTCGGCAAGAAGGTAATCGGCTTGCCGTCATGCAGCGCTACGCATTCCAACACCTCCAGCCCGACTTCATTGGCCAACTCTTCGAAGTCCTTGATGGTGGCGCAGCGCAGGTTGGGCGTGTCGTACCACTCGTAAGGCAGCGACTTCGACACCGGCATGCGGCCGCGCAGCAAGGCCACACGGTGCGACCAATAGGCGAAATTGGGAAAGGACACCGTTGCCTCGCGTCCGACACGGGCGATCTCGCGCAGGATGCCCTCGACGTCCTTGACCATCTGCAGCGCGGACAGACACAACACCGTATCGAAGGCATTGTCTTCGAACATCGCCAGACCGCCCTCCAGATCCTGCTGGATCACGGAAACGTCGCGCGCCACGCATGCGGGAATCAGCGCATCGTCGATCTCGATGCCGTAGCCGCTGCAGGCCTTGTCGGTCTGCAGGTAGTCGAGCATCACGCCGTCGCCGCAGCCGACGTCCAGCACTTGCGAGCCGGCGCGTATCCAGTGGGCGATGAAGGCGAGATCGGGGCGCAGTACGCTCAGTTCGGGGAAATTCATGCGCACTCCTCCTGGGCGATTTCAGCCCACACGCGTTGGTAATATTCACGCAGCAATGTCATGTAGCGCGGATCGTCGAGCAGGAAGGCATCATGGCCGTGCGGCGCGTCGATTTCGGCATAGGTGACGCGGCGCTTGTTGCTGACCAGTGCCTGCACCATCTCGCGGCTGCGTTCCGGCGAGAAGCGCCAGTCGGTCATGAACGACGCCAGCAGGAACTGCGCCTTGGTGTTGGCAAAGGCCTTGGCCAGATCGCCGCCGAAATCGCGCGCCGGATCGAAGTAGTCGAGCGCCTTGGTGATCAGCAGATAGGTATTGGCATCGAAGTAAGTCGAAAATTTGTCGCCCTGGTAACGCAGGTAGGACTCGATCTCGAAATCGATGCCGAAGCCGAACTGGTACTCGCCCGAGCGCAGATCGCGGCCGAACTTCTCCGCCATATCGTCATCGGACAGATACGTGATGTGCCCCACCATGCGCGCCACGCGCAGGCCGTTTTTGGGCACCACGCCGTGGGCGTAAAAATCGCCGCCGTGAAAATCCGGATCGGTCAGGATGGCCTGCCGCGCGACGTCGTTGAAAGCAATGTTCTGGGCCGACAGCTTGGGCGTCGACGCAATGACGATGCAATGGCGCAGGCGATCCGGGAACATCATGCTCCACGCCACCGCCTGCATGCCGCCGAGCGAGCCGCCCATGACTGCCGCGAACTGCGCGATGCCGAGCTGGTCGGCCAGCCGCGCCTGCGCATTGACCCAGTCTTCCACCGTCACGACCGGGAAACTCGCGCCGTAAGGCTTGCCGGTCGCCGGATTGGTGTGCATCGGACCGGTCGAACCGAAACAGGAACCGAGGTTGTTGACGCCGATGACGAAGAACTTGTCGGTGTCGAGCGACTTGCCCGGACCGACCATGTTGTCCCACCAGCCGACGTTTTCCGGATCGTCGGCGTAGACGCCGGCAACGTGATGCGAGGCGTTGAGCGCATGGCACACCAGCACGGCGTTGGACTTGTCGGCATTGAGCGTGCCGTAAGTTTCATACATCAGCATGTAGTCGGCCAGCGACGTCCCGTTCTTGAGCGGCAAGGGCTCGGGAAAATGCATGATTTGCGGCGATACGATTCCGATCGACATGGGCTCTCTTTGTAATCTCGCAGTTAAACCATCCACAGGCAAAGCTGTGGATTAAAAACAAAAAAGCCCGGAAGCTTGCGCTCGCGGGCTAAATAATGGGCTTGTCTGGTACTGCTCCAAGCTCGCTTTAGCCGTATTTATATGGAACCTGGGTTCCGGCGCCCGCAAGCTGAGGTTTGGATAAACCATTCAAATCGGCGCAGTGGTGTAAGAATAACCAAGTCGACGCATGCCGTCAAACCACGATTGACGGCATGCCACTACAACAACGGCGACAACGTCAACAACTCAGCGACGGCGCACGGCAGTCGCCTTGATCTCCGGTTCGGCGTTGAGCGTGCGCAATTGCGCCATGGCGGCTTCGATCACGGACGGTTCGGTGGCTTTCAACACCTTCTTGACCTGCGGTTCCAGCAGGGTCAGGTCGCTGTTGAGGATCTCCTGCTTGACCGACAGCAACTGCGACGGATGCATGGAGAATTCCAGCAGCCCCATGCCCAGCAACAAGCGCGTCCATTTCACGTCGCCGGCCATTTCGCCGCATACCGCGACCGGGATGCCTGCTTTGCGCCCCATCGAAATCACGCTCGACAGCAGGAACAGCACAGCCGGATGCAGCGGATCGTAAAGATGCGCCACTTCGTGATCGACACGGTCGATCGCCAGCGTGTACTGGATCAGGTCGTTGGTACCGATGGAGAGGAAGTCGAGGCGCTTGATGAAGATCGGCAAGGCCAGCGCTGCGGCCGGGATTTCGATCATGGCGCCGATCTCGATGTCTTCGTCGAATTTCTGCTTGCGCTGACGCAACTGCTCCTTGGCTTGTTCGATCAGGGCCAGCGTCTGATCCACCTCGAAGGCGTGCGCCATCATCGGGATCAGCAGTTTGATCGGGCCGAACGCGGAAGCGCGCAGGATCGCCCGCAACTGCGTCAGGAACATCTGCGGCTCGCTCAGGCAATAACGGATCGCGCGCAAACCCAGGGCCGGGTTCAGGGCAGTCTGCTCATCTTCGTCCAGCGGCTTGTCGGCGCCGACGTCGAGCGTACGGATCGTAACTGGGCGGCCCTTCATGGACACCACGGTCTGGCAATACGAATCGAACTGCTCGTCTTCCGTCGGGAATTTCTCCAGATGACCGGCGCGCCCCATGAACAGGAATTCGGAGCGGAACAGGCCGACGCCGTTGGCGCCCGCTTCCAGCGCCGGGGCGCTGTCGGTCGGCAGCTCGATGTTGGCCAGCAGGGTGATTTCGGTGCCGTCTTGCGTGATGGCCGGGGTTTTCTTGAGGCGTCCGAGCTTTTTGCGGTCGCGCAGCATGCGCTCCTGGCGCGCCCGGTATTGCGCCAGCACCAGCGGCGACGGATTGACGATGGTCACGCCGGCGTCGCCGTCGATGATCAGGACGTCGTCCTGCTTGATCAGCGCCGAAGCGTTATTCATGCCGACGGCCGCGGGGATGTCCAGGCTGCGGGCGACAATCGCGGTGTGCGAGTTCTGGCCGCCGAGGTCGGTGACGAAACCGCCGAAGGCGCCGTCGCGGAACTGCAGCATGTCGGCCGGAGAAATATCGTGCGCCACGACGATGATGCTGGCGGTGGGGCCGTCGCCGCCTTCGGCCGGCGGCAGATTGATGGCGCTGCCGGTCAGCACCTTGAGCACGCGGTCGCCGACTTGCTGGATGTCGGCCTTGCGCTCGCGCAGGTAGGGATCTTCGATCTCGTCGAACTGCGCCGACAGGCCGTCGATCTGCGTCACCAGCGCCCATTCGGCGTTGTAGTAGCGATGACGGATGATGTTGAGCGGCACTTCGGCCAGCATCGGATCGGACAGGATCAGCGCGTGCACGTCGATGAAAGCGCCCAGTTCGGGCGGCGCTTCCTTCGGCAGTTCGCTGCGGATGGTCTGCAGCTCCTGATGGACGGTGGCGATCGCGTTTTTGAGGCGCAGCACTTCTGCCTCGACCTGATCGTCGGGAATGAGGTAATGCTTGACGTCGAGAGCGGCGGGAGCAAGCAGATGCGCGCGGCCGATCGCGATGCCTTTTGAAACCGGGATACCGTGTAAGGTAAAAGATGCCATCGCGTTGGTCTCCTGCGTTATTTGTTATGCCTTGATGTAAATCATGATCGCGGTAGCTCTCAAAACCTTACCGGACAACGCCATGTTTGGCAATCGTGCGGAAAAATAAGAGGGAAACAAACAGGAAAAAATCGATATTTACGACTGATTTGCGACGGCGGCTGAACACACTGGACAGCGCACGAGGGCCGCCACCGCCTGCAAACGCCTTACTGGCCTTCGCCGAAACGGTCATTGATCAGCGCTTCCAGTGCGGTGAAGCAATCCTGCTCGTCGTCGCCTTCGGTTTCCAGCAAGACCTTGCTGCCCTTGCCCGCCGCCAGCATCATCACGCCCATGATGGATTTGGCGTTGACGCGGCGCTTGTTGAAGGTCATCCAGACCTCGCACTTGTATTTGGACGCCAGTTGCGTGAGCTTGGCCGAGGCGCGTGCGTGCAGACCGAGCTTGTTGATGATCTCAAGTTCTTTTTGAATCATGAAGTTCTTTCTTTTTTCTTGTCGAAGTGAAGACGAACACCGCCGGCGCTATATTGCCAGCCTTCTTATTGGGAGGAAACACGAACCCGGTTGTCGACGCGTACGGCGCCGCTCTGTCCGCCGGCCAGCGCCATTTCCATGACGACGTCGAGCGTGTCGTTGCGATACGTCAACGCCCGCAGCAGCATCGGCAGGCTGATGCCGGCGATGACTTCCACATTGTCGATGGCGCACAGGTAACCGGTGCAGTTGGACGGCGTGCCGCCCATGACGTCGGTAATCACCAGCACGCCGCTGCCGTCGTCGAGACGACGCACGGCTTCCGCAGCCAGTTTTTGGACTTCCGCCGGGTTCTGGTCGGCGATGACGTCAATGGCTTCGATGCGCTCGGGCAGACCACGGAATACGTGCGTTGCCGCCGCGATGAAAGCCTGACCCAGCGGGGCATGCGTGAGAAGAAGGATACCGACCATGAATTTCTACTTGCTATAGATACGTTGCCAGACAAGGCGCCGGATTGCTTGCTTCAGCTGCCTGCGACTGCAGTTTCCAGCGCATCGACGAACATGGCGGCAACATCGAAGCCGCTTTGCTGCGTGATTTCCTGGAAACAGGTCGGACTGGTGACATTGATTTCTGTTAAATAATTGCCAATAGCGTCCAATCCTACCAGCAACAACCCCCGCTGCGCCAGAATCGGCGCCAGTGCTTCGGCAATCTCCAATTCGCGCGGCGAGATAGGCTGCGCAACGCCGAGACCGCCGGCCGCCAGATTGCCGCGCACTTCTCCGCCTTGCGGAATGCGCGCCAAAACATGCGGCACCACTTTACCGCCAATCAGCAAAATGCGCTTGTCGCCCTTCGAAATTTCCGGGATGAAACGTTGCGCCATGATCGTACGGTTGCCGTTGTCGGTCAGGGTTTCGATGACCGAACCAAGGTTCATGCCGTCCTGGCCGATACGGAAGATGCCCATGCCGCCCATGCCGTCGAGCGGTTTCAGGATCACGTCCTTGTGCTCGGCGTGGAAAGCGCGCAGGCGCTTGGCGTCGCGCGTGACCAGCGTCGGCGCGGTGTATTGCGGGAATTGTGCAATCGCCAACTTTTCGTTGTGGCTGCGAATCGCTTCGGGCTTGTTGAAGACGCGCGCGCCCTGCTTCTCGGCCAGTTCCAGCAAATACGTCGTGTAGATGTATTCCATGTCGAACGGCGGATCCTTGCGGATCACGATGGCGTCGAACTCGGACAGGAAGGTCGGGGCCGGCGCATCGGCGCGATACCAGTCGTCGGCGTCGCCGGTGAGCGTGATTTTGGCCACGTTGGCGGTCACCAGACCGCTTTCGAGCACGACATCGCTCTGCTCAAAAGCGTAGATGGCGTGGCCGCGCCGGGCGGCCTCACGCATCATGGCGAAGGTCGAGTCCTTGTAGGTCTTGAAGGTGTCGAGCGGGTCGGCCAGGAAAGCGATTTTCATGAAATGTCCGTCAAAAATGTCAGGCAAATAAGATTAATAGACTTCCGGATTCGGATCGGTCTTTTCCATTTCCAGCGATGCCGCCAGCAGCGCCAGGCGCGCCACCACGCCATACATATAGAAGCGGTTCGGCGCCGCAGTGCCCGGCTTGGCCTGCAGATCCGGCAAGGCGTGCTGCTGCTGGAACGCCAGCGGCACAAAATGCGCGCCCGGCGCGTTCAGGTTTTCGTTGACGTCGCGATCCGCATGCACGCGGTAGAAACCGCCGACCACATAGCGGTCGATCATGTAGACCACCGGTTCGGCGACGGCTTCGTTGATGCGCTCGAAGGAATGCACGCCCTCCTGGATGATCAGCTCGCTGACTTCCAGGCCCTCCTTGCCGACCACCATCTTGCTGCGCTGCTTGCGGTTGAAGTCCTTGACTTCGCTGGCGTCCTTGACGGTCATGATGCCCATGCCGTAGGTGCCGGCGTTGGCCTTGACGATCACGAAGGGTTGTTCCTTGATGCCGTATTCCTTGTACTTCTTGCGGATCTTCGACAACAGGCTGCTGACGTTGTCGGCCAGGCAGTCGGAGCCGGCGTCTTCCTGCAGATTCAACTCGCCGCATTTGGCGAACAGCGGGTTCAGCATCCACGGATCGACGTCGACCAGTTTGGAGAATTTCTTGACCACGTCGTCATAGGCGGCAAAGTGGTTGCTCTTGCGGCGCACGGCCCAGCCGGCGTGCAGCGGCGGCAACACGTTTTGCTCGTCGAGGTTTTCCAGCACCGACGGGATGCCGATCGACAGGTCGTTGTTCAGCAAGACCGTACAGGGGTCGAAGTTTTTCAAACCGAGGCGACGGCCGTTCTTGGAACGCTCCAGCGGTTCCAGCGTAATGCTGGTGCCGTCCGGCAAGTCGATCTGCTTGGGCTTCTTGATGTCTTCCAGGGTGCCGAGGCGCACGTTGAGGCCGGTCTGGCGGAAGATCTGCATCAGCCGCGCGACGTTTTGCAGGTAGAAGCTGTTGCGCGTGTGGTTCTCGGGAATCAGCAGCAGGTTCTTGGCATCCGGGCAATATTTTTCAATCGCGGCCATGGCCGCCTGCACGGCCAGCGGCAGCATCTCCGGCGACAGGTTGTTGAAGCCGCCCGGGAACAGGTTGGTGTCTACCGGCGCCAGCTTGAAGCCGGCGTTGCGCAGGTCGACCGAGCAATAAAACGGCGGCGTGTGCTCTTGCCATTCCATGCGGAACCAGCGCTCGATCGCGGGAGTGGCGCCCAGAATTTTCTTTTCCAGGTCCAGAAGCGGACCATTGAGGGCGGTGACAAGATGCGGAACCATAAAAGACCTTCTGCGCGTGCTGGGTAGCGATGGAGACGAAATAGCGGTCGGGAATCGATAACAAAACCGACAGGAACCGGCCATTTTAGCGGGATTCTTGCTATTACGTCGTTAGCCGTCCGGCAATATCTGGTGGAGAGGTCATTTACGTGGTGGCGTTGTCGTTTTTTTAAAGCCCCCATAAAAAAAGCGCCCGGACCGGAGGTCGCGGGCGCTTCTGAAAGGAGCCGCCAGGGCTCCCGGGACACAAATTACGAGTGGTAAGCCGATTCGCCGTGGCTGGAGATGTCCAGACCTTCGCGTTCTTCTTCTTCCGTCACACGCAGACCGATCACGATGTCGACCAGCTTGAAGGCGATGAAGGAGACCACGCCGGAGACGATCACTGTCGTCAGCACGCCCTGGAACTGGATCCAGACCTGACCGCCGATCGAGTAATCAGGAGCAACTGCGTTGGCGACGTAGTCATAGATACCTGTGCCGCCCAGGCTAGGCGCAGCGAACACGCCAGTCAGGATCGCACCCAGGATACCGCCCACGCCGTGCACGCCGAAGACGTCCAGTGCATCGTCCGAACCCAGGATCTTCTTCAGGCCGGTAACACCCCACAGGCACAGCAGACCAGCGATCAGGCCCATGACAACCGCGCCGCAAACACCCACGAAACCCGCTGCAGGAGTAATTGCCACCAGACCGGCAACCGCACCCGAAGCTGCACCCAGCATCGAAGGCTTGCCCTTGCCGATCCATTCGCCGAAGCTCCAGGACAGGACCGCGGCAGCTGTTGCCAGGATGGTGTTGACGAAGGACAACGCTGCACCGCCGTTGGCTTCCAGACCGGAGCCGGCGTTGAAACCGAACCAGCCGAACCACAGCAGCGAGGCGCCGACCATGGTCAGAGTCAGGCTATGCGGCTTGAACGCTTCCTTGCCGAAACCGACGCGCTTGCCGATGACGTAGGAACCCACCAGGCCGGCAACCGCAGCGTTGATGTGAACCACAGTACCGCCGGCGAAGTCCAGCGCGCCCTTTTGGAACAACCAGCCCGAGATTGCAGTTGCTTTTTCAGCAGCGGCAGCGTCGGTGAATGCATCCGGACCAGGCCAGAACCAGACCATGTGAGCCATCGGCAGGTACGAGAACGTGAACCAGATGATCGAGAACACGATCACGGCGGAGAACTTCACACGCTCAGCGAACGAACCGATGATCAGCGCGACGGTGATCGCAGCGAACGCGCCCTGGAAGGCCACGAACGACAGTTCAGGAATCACGACGCCCTTGCTGAAGGTTGCCGTATTCGAGTCGCCGGTCAGACCGTGCAGGAACAGACGATCGAAACCGCCGAAGAATGCGCCGCCTTCTGTGAACGCGATGCTATAGCCGTAGACGAACCACAGGATATAGATCAGCGAGAAGATCACGAAACATTGCATCAGCACCGACAGCATGTTCTTGCTGCGGACCAGGCCGCCGTAGAACAGGCCCAGGCCTGGCAGTGTCATCAGAATCACGAAGGCTGTGCAAATCAGCATCCATGCGGTGTCGCCCTTGTTAGGAACAGGCGCTGGTGCGGCAGCCGCAGCGGCGGGCGCTGCAGGTGCAGCAGCGGCGGCGGCCGGAGCTGCTGCCGGGGCGGCTGGCGCCGCTGCCTTCGGTGCTTCGGCTGCTGGCGCTGCCGGAGCAGCTGCAGCGGCGGCAGCTTCCGGCTTAGGCGCATCCTGCGCCTGCACCGGAGCGGCAAAACTCACTGCCAACAATAAAGTGCCCGCTGCCAGCGCACTCGACAACATTTTTTTGATACTCATTACTGTTCCCCCTTAAAGAGCGTCTTTGCCGGTTTCACCGGTACGGATGCGGATAACGTCCAGCAGATCTTGTACGAAGATCTTGCCGTCGCCGATTTTGCCTGTGCGTGCGGCAGCCTCAATGGCTTCCAGCGCGCGCTCGACGATGGAATCGTCGACTGCGGCTTCGATCTTGGTCTTCGGCAGGAAGTCCACGACATATTCCGCACCGCGATACAGCTCGGTGTGGCCTTTTTGACGGCCGAAGCCTTTGACTTCAGTCACGGTGATGCCTTGCACACCGATCGCCGACAAGGCTTCACGGACCTCGTCGAGCTTGAATGGTTTGATGATCGCTGTAATCAGTTTCATACCGACCTCAATTAGAAAGTTTTGCTAAGGGAGAAAACGACGCCGTTACGACCGACATTCTTGGTGCCATTCGATGCAGGTGTTGTGCTGACGCCGTCTTTCAGGTCAGTACCGACGTATGCCACACCCAGAGTGATGCCGGCCAGATCTTCAAATGTCTTGCTCAGACCGATTTTCCAGTCGTTATAGCTGAACTGGGCGGTCGCGCCGTGCACACTTTGGTGACCGAGATGCAGGCCCACGACCGTGCCCCAGTAGCTGTCGATGTTGGCGCCCAGATCGTAGTACTGGCTGTACTTGCTGTTGACTGCGCCGAACAGGTTGGTCAGCGATTGCGAATACTTGAAGTAGCCGGGACCATAGCCGACCTGACCGTAGAGTTCGAATGTATTGGCATTCTTGACGCCGCTGTTTGCCAATGTGTTGCCTGGATAGTAGTAGTACAGGCCGCCGACGTCATAAGTGAAACCGCCGCCGATGTCGCCGCGCTTGCCACCGTAGATATCCCACTCGATATTGCCCTTGGTGTTGGTGCTGGTGAGCGTGCCCGCGTCCTTGATCCACTTGATGTTGGTCGCCCATGTACCCAGGTACAAGCCTGTCGGGTTATTGGTGTAGTCAGCACCCACTTGCAAGGCCGGATCGAAGCGCGTTTGTGTCAGGCCGCGGTAGCGATAGTCGCTGACGACGGCTGCATTGAAAGTGAATTCATTATCTGGCTTAGGTGCGTCCTCGGCATGCGCGAAGCTGGATACAAACGATGCTGCGACTGCGGCTGCAAGAATCAGTTTTTTCATGGCGTCCCTCTAGGTTTCTGTTAAACAACAAATTATTCATTTCTGCACAATTTGTATAGCAGGAGCCATGCCAACCCTTTTTGGCGGCTTTGCGTTAGCTTTTTTAGCGCAAATCAACATTCCAATTAGGCATTTTTTCTTTTCCTCCCAAATATAGTGCATAAATCTCGCCCGCGCATGATCACGCACAACAATAGGGCGCAACAATTCCAATTCAACATTTTCCTTCCGGAAATAATGTGTTTTTAATGGTGCAAGTGGAATACTCACGGGTATGTACATGCCTGTTCCACCGCTGAGCGGAATGTTGCATTCCCGCAGCGGGCACACCGGTTGTACCAAAGAGATGCGGGCCTGCTGGCCGAAGTGCGGGAATCCGCCACCGCCGCCGCGTTTTTGACGGACGCTGGACGCGCCACAGGGCCGGGCCGTCAGAGATCGAGCCGCGATATTTTATTTTCAAAAAGACAACAAAACAGCTGAACGTTTTCAACCGGAATCGGACAAAAGAAAACCACCCCTGCCCGTTTTCTTTGCCGTTCAGATTCCGCCGGCATAGTGAAAGCGCTACACTTGCCAGATCGTCATTGCCGAAACACTCTATATAAAAAGGACCATCATGGACAAACCGCAATTTTTCGAAGATCTGCAATCCAAGATCAATAAAGCGATCGAAAACTCCCCCGCCAAGGACATCGAAAAGAACGTCAAGGCAATGCTGAGCCAGGGATTCTCCAAACTCGATCTGGTGACCCGCGAAGAATTCGACATCCAGGCGCAGGTGCTGGCCAAGACCCGCGCCAAACTGGAAGAACTCGAAGCCCGCGTCGTCGAACTCGAAGCCCGCCAGAAAGCATCCTGATATTTGCCTGTCTATCTCTCTATATAATTTCCATCGCCGTAGATGAGTCTTGCCGTATTGAAGAGCCGTGCGCTTGCGGGCATGCAGGCACCGCAAGTCACGGTGGAAGTCCACCTTGCCAACGGCTTGCCCTCCTTCACCATCGTTGGCCTCCCTGAAACCGAGGTCAAGGAATCCAAAGATCGCGTGCGCGCGGCGTTGCAGAACGCGCGCTTTGAATTTCCCGCAAAGAGGATAACGGTCAATCTGGCGCCGGCCGATCTGCCGAAAGAATCTGGGCGTTTCGACCTGCCCATCGCACTGGGCATCCTTGCCGCGTCCGGCCAGATGCCGGGCGACGCGCTCGATGCCTATGAATTCGCCGGCGAGCTCTCCCTGTCCGGCGACCTGCGCCCGATCCGCGGCGCACTGGCGATGACCTACGCCATGCACAAGTCGAACAACAGCGACGGTTGCCAGCGCACGTTTATCCTGCCGCGCGAAAACGCCGACGAAGCCGCGCTGGTCAGCGATGCGACCATCTTTCCCGCCGATTCCCTGCTGCAGGTCTGTGCGCACTTCGCGGGATTCGACCCGGATGCGAAATTGAGCCGGCATCGTCCTGCCGTACCGCCCGGTGCGCCGGCCTATCCGGATTTCTCCGACGTCAAAGGGCAGCTGCACGCCAAGCGCGCGCTGGAAGTAGCCGCCGCCGGCGGCCACAGCGTCCTGCTGGTCGGCCCGCCGGGAACCGGCAAATCCATGCTCGCCGCCCGCTTCCCCGGCATCCTGCCGCCCATGACCGACGACGAGGCGCTGGAATCGGCCGCGGTGCAATCGCTCACCGGCGGCTTCTCAGCCTCACGCTGGAAAACCCGCCCTTACCGATCCCCGCACCATACCGCGTCCGGCGTGGCCTTGGTCGGCGGCGGCGGCACACCGCGCCCGGGAGAGATCTCCCTCGCACATCGCGGTATTTTATTCCTGGATGAACTCCCCGAGTTTGACCGACGGGTGCTGGAAGTCTTGCGCGAACCGCTCGAGTCCGGCCATATCACCATCTCGCGCGCCGCACGGCAGGCGGATTTTCCGGCCCGGTTCCAGCTGATTGCCGCCATGAATCCCTGTCCGTGCGGATTCCTCGGCCACCGTGAACGGCAATGCCGCTGCACGCCCGATCAGGTGGCGCGGTATCAAGGCAGGATTTCCGGCCCGCTGCTGGACCGCATCGACATGCAAATCCAGGTCGGCGCGCTCGCACATGACGAACTGCTGCAGCAAGCCAACGGCGAAACCTCCGCCAGCATCGCCGGGCGGGTGGCGCGCAGCTTCGAGTTGCAGCAGCAGCGCCAGCAAAAGGGCAATCACCTGTTGTCGACAAGCGAAATCGATATCCACTGCAAACCCGACGCCGCCGGCGAAGACTTGCTGAGAACCGCCATGACACGACTGAACTGGTCGGCGCGCGCCTATCACCGTGTATTGAAAGTGGCGCGCACCATCGCCGATCTGGCGCAAACTCCCGTTATCGGCAAAGCGCACATTGCCGAAGCGATTCAGTACCGCCGCGCCTTGCGCGAGCAATAAGCGATAGCCGAATCGGTCGCAACGACCGCACAACATTGTCTTGCGGGGAATGCCTCCTTCTTGGGCTACCGGATGCCGGTATTTATTCGATTGAAACGCTCTTTACTTTTTTCGCCCCGCTTCGGGCCGGCCCCGTTTGCTATCATGACAGCCTTCCAGCCTGCTACCGCCTCTATGACCAAGCCCGTCCGCATCGCCGCTTCCCTGTTACTGGTTTTGACAAGCGCTCTTGCTTTCAGCGCCGAAAATATCGCCAGCGATCGCGACATCGGCAAAGCCATGAATCTGCTGCCGCCCGACGTGCAAAAGAATCTTGACGACAACGCCGCCAGAGATGCCAAGGGCGCAAGCGCCAATACGCCGGAACTCAGCCCGCGCTGCCGCCAGCTGCGCGCCGACATCGAACGCGCGCAACACGGCGCACCGGAACCGCAGCACAATACCTATCCGCAGGAGCGGCGGCGCGACGGCGGCTTTGTCCCCGCCCCTTCATCGATCCCCGGCGTGCAGGTCAACTCGTCCAACAGCGCCCCGGGCCAAATCCGCTATAGCCGGCGCGCCCGGCTGGAGGATCAGTTCCAGCGCGAATGCCGGTAAGCGGCGATACTGGCGCCTTCACGCCGCATCGGTTTCATGCGTGACATCGATGCCCGCGTTTTTCATGCTCACTGATGGTCTTTTATGTTGATTGGCATTCTCTGCGCCTTGTGCGCCGGCCTCATGTGGGGCCTGGTTTTCGTCACCCCCTTGTTGCTGGCCGACTATCCCGGCGTGGTGCTGTCGCTGGGCCGTTACGTCGCGTTCGGCCTGATCGCACTGGTCCCGGCCTTCTTTGATCGCAAGCGCATTGCCGCGCTCAGCCGCGCGGACTGGAAGGTCGCCTTCAAACTGGCGCTGATCGGCAATCTGCTGTACTACGCGATGCTGGCCACCGCCATCCAGCTGGCGGACGCGCCGTTGCCGACCATGCTGATCGGCACCCTGCCCATCGTGATTTCGGTCTGCGCCAACTGGCGCCCCGGACATGTGTCGGAGTCGGTGGCCTGGAGCCGCCTGGCGCCGTCGCTGGTGATCCTGTGCGTTGGGCTGATGCTGGTCAACAGCAGCGAACTTGAACATCTCAACAACAGCATCGGCGCCGGCAGCAGCGCCCGCTCAACCACGGACTACCTGCTGGGCTGCATGGTCGCGCTCTGCGCCGTCGCCGCCTGGACCTGGTATCCGATCGTCAATTCGCGCTACCTGCGCGCGCATCCGCGCATCAACCCGGTCACCTGGGCCACGGCGCAAGGATTGGCGACGCTGCCGATGGCGCTGGCGGGCTTCGTCCTTTACGGGATTTACAACCATGTCGCCGGCAACGCTTATGACTTCCCGCTGGGGCCGCGTCCGGACGTCTATGTTCTGATGATGTTGCTGATCGGCCTGTCCGCTTCCTGGATCGGCACCTTGCTGTGGAATAAAGCCAGCCAGTTGCTGCCCACCGCACTGGTGGCGCAACTGATCGTGTTCGAGACGCTCGCCGCGCTGCTATACGCCTTCCTGTTGCGCGGTGCCGCGCCGGACGTGAAGATATTGGCCGGCGTCGCCTTGCTGTGCATTGGCGTGGTGTTCGGCGTACGCACTTTTTCCCGGCACGCGCCGGTGTCACCCACAGTCTGAGCCCAGTCCATGCGCATACTCCGTCTCGCCGTCCTCGCCTGCAGTCTCGCCTTGCTGGCCGCCTGCTCGCCCAAGTACAACTGGCGCGAAGCCCATGGCGACAAAATCCAGTTCACTGTATTGCTGCCGGCCAAGCCGGCCTCGTTCTCGCGCCAGATCGATCTGAACGGCATGCCGGTAATGATGACCATGACCGCCGCCGAGATCGACGGCGTGACCTTCGCCGTCGGCGCGGCCGAGTTGTCCGACGCGGCGCAGACACCCAAGGCACTGGAATCGATGCGCACCGCACTGATCAACAATATCGGCGGTACCGCGCGCGACACCCCCATTCCCGGCAAGGCCGACGGCGACCATACGCTGGACGTCAGTGCCACCGGCGTCGCGCGCGGCCAGCCGATGATACTGATGGCGCGCCTGGTCGCCAGGGACAAGCGGATCTACCAGGTGCTGGTTGTCGGTGGCGACAAGGCTGTGACACCGGAGAATATCGAAACCTTTTTCACCTCGTTCAAGCCGGCCTGAAGCGGCTTCCGGAGACGCCGCCCGGCGCAAAGATGACAAGTGCTGCCGGGACGATGTATCCTAGTGGACTGCTGTAAACCTGATATCTGCATTAAGCGTTGTCTCCACACCTGTTTTATGAAAACGCTCTGACTAACATCAATACCCTGAGGAAATATGCTGGTTACGTTCAAATCAAAAGCTGCTGCCGATGTTGTCATGTATGAATCGCATGCCAAGCCCATCCTCGATTTGCTGCACAAAGACATCGCGCGCGGCGTGATTACCGCGGCGGAAAGCGGCGCGGCGGTCGCCCTGCTGGAAAAGCAAATCGACTCCAGCAAAGCGCACGAAGCGGCCGAAGCGCTGGAGCGCGACGTACACGCGCATCACAATGCCAACGGCGACGACCATGGCCACGAAAAGATCGAGCCGGTGACCTTCTCGGCGCGTGCTTATCCGCTGCTGGACATGCTGCGTGAAGCACACAAGGGAAATTACGACATCCTCTGGGGCGTTTGAAGCATCAAACCCCGAGGAGTGAGTACAACACAGGAGCTGCGGCTCCTGTGTTGCTTTGCGGCATGCAAAACTACTGGGCCGTGGAGCGGAATTCCGTCAGGTAATACAGCAGCGCCAGCGCCGGGAACGCGAAACCCAGCCAGGACGTCGCGCTCCAGCCGCCTTCGGCATAGATCCATGCCCCCAGGGCCGAGCCCAGCGCACCGCCGCCAAAGAAGGTGGCCATGAACAAACCGTTGAGCCGGCTGCGGATTTCACCGCCGAGCGCATAGATGGCGCGCTGGCTCAACACCAGATTGGCCGACACGCCGAAGTCGAGCAGAATCGCCGCCGCCAGCAACACAGCCAGCGAAGATTCGCGCCCACCTGACCAGAAATGCGTCGACAAGAATGCCGCTGCGCCCGCCAGCATCGCCACGCCGGTGGCCGGTCGGCTCCAGCCGCGATCGGCGACGCGCCCGGCAATCGGCGCGGCAATCGGCGCGGCAATGACGCCGATCACGCCGGCAAAGGCGAACAGGGCGATTCCCTTTTGCGACATGTTGAACGCCGGACTTGCCAGCCACAGCGGGGAAGCCGTCCAAAACAGGCTGAAGGCGGCAAACATCAAGGCGTGGTAGATCGAACGGCGACGCAGAATCGGCGTCGTTTTCACGAGCTGCCACATCGACGCCAGCAAGTCGAAGTAATGCATGCCGGCCGGCGGACGGCGCTGCGGCAGGTAGCGCAACAACACCAGCGCCAGCAAGGCAGTGGCGACCGCCGACAAGCCGAAGATCGCGTGCCAGCCCAGCAAATCCGCCACCAGGCTCGACAACGGCCGCGCCAGCAAAATCCCCATCAGCAAGCCGCTCATGACATTGCCGACGGCGCGACCGCGGGTTTCCGGCAGCGACATGTGGGCGGCATACGGCACCAGCACCTGGGCGCCGACGGAGCTGACGCCGATGACGAACGCCGCCAGGAAGAATTGTGTGGCGTTGTTGGCATACGCCGCGCCGACCAGGGCGATGCAGGTGACGACCATCAGGCTCACCACCAGCTTGCGGTTCTCAAGCAGGTCGCCGGCCGGGACGATGAACAGCAAACCCAGTCCGTAGCCGATCTGCGCCAGCGTGACGATCAGTCCGGCGGCGCCGGGCGAAATGCCGGTGGCGGCGGCAATCGGGCCGATCAGCGGCTGCGCGTAATACAGATTGGCGACGATGATGCCGCATGCGGCGGCCAGCAACATGATCATCCAGCCGGCGATATCCTGCTGCTTGCCGTGGACGGCGGAAACGGTTTCCATGAGACGGGTCTTCCGGTCAAAAATGAGGGGAACACTGTAGCCGAATTGGCGAAATCCTGCCGGTGACGGTCCGATGGGCCGCTGGATCGAGCCGGCCGGTTACCGATGTAAATTTCTCCTTTGCCGGCAATACCGCCGCTATCATGGCGCGCGGGCGTCGAACGGCGTACATGCGCATCCGTTCAACAAGCGGCGAGACAGACGACAAACAGGCCGGGACACAGACTTTTTTGCAGCCGGATCGTTTTTTGTTGTCCACAGCTCATCGGTAATGGCGACGCAGCCTTGGTCGCTGGTACACTGACGCTCCGCGTGGATGCCCGGATTTCTCAGGTTTATGCCTGATGATCCGACCCGCCACGCCATCGGCGGCGTTTTGACAGACGTCGGCTTCGGCGTCGAACCAGCCTTTAACAAGCATTAATGTGACTCAAGTTTCCTTAAAAACAGATTCCCTGGCCTACGGCCTGCATGGCGCCGCACAGGCGATCGTCAGCGTGCGCGAGGGCACCGCCCTGCCGCAGGCGCTGGCGCGCATCTTTTCGCACAGCGACGCCACGCCGCAGGCGCGCGGCGCGATCCAGGATCTGTCCTATCTGAGCATGCGCAAGCTGGGCGTGGCCGACGGCCTGCTCGGCCTGCTGGCCAACAAACCGCCGCAACCCGAGGTGCTGCACGGCCTGCTGACCTGTGCGCTGAGCCTGCTGCTGGATGAGGCCGATCCGGCCTACGACGATTTCACGGTGGTCAATCAAGCGGTCGAGGCCGCAGCCGCCGATCCCGAGATGAGCCATGCCAAAGGCGTGGTCAACGCCATCCTGCGCCGCTTCCTGCGCGAACGCGCGGGCTTGCTGCCGCAAGTGGAGAAGACGCCGGCCGGCGCATGGAATTATCCGACCTGGTGGATCGACCGCCTCAAGGCCGCCTATCCCGAGCAGTGGCAAGCCATCCTGCGCGCCGGCAATGCGCCGCCGCCGCTGACCCTGCGCGTCAATCGGCGCAAGACCAGCGTTGCCGACTACCTGCAGACGCTGGCCGCGCAAGGCGTCGGCGCACGCCAGGTCGGCCCCGATGCCGTACGCCTGGACAAACCTGTGCCGGTCGCGCAGATCGATGGCTTCGCCGCGGGTCTGGTCTCCGTGCAGGACGCGGCAGCGCAGCTGGCGGCCCCTTTGCTGGACGTGCAGGACGGCATGCGCGTACTCGACGCCTGTGCCGCTCCCGGCGGCAAAACCGGCCATCTGCTTGAATGCGCCGATATCGACCTGGTGGCGCTGGACCATGATCCCAAACGTCTGCGCCGGATTGAAGAAAACCTGCAGCGCCTGCAGCTGCATGCCGCGCTCAAGGCCGGCGATGCGCGTGCCGGCGGCGACACGGACGACGGCTGGTGGGACGGTAAACCATTCGACCGCATCCTCGCCGACATCCCTTGCACCGCCTCCGGCATCGTGCGCCGCCATCCGGACATCCGCTGGCTGCGCCGCAAAACCGATACGGCGCAACTCGCAACACTTTCCTCGCAAATCCTAGACAATCTTTGGCAGATGCTAAAGCCGGATGGTAAATTGCTGTTGGTAACTTGTTCGTTGTGGCCGCAGGAATCGGAAGATCAGGCTGCCGCGTTTGCCCAACGCAACCAGGCCATCCGACTGCCAGCTCCAGGTCAATTGCTGCCGACCGCCGGTGCAGAAACCGACCACGACGGCTTGTTTTATGCGCTGTTTCAGAAAACTGGACCATGAATTGACGCAATCGGCCCTTATTTCCACTCATCTGCCGCCATTCCGCCATTTGCCACCGGCGGCGGCATCGACAGCAGTACGCCTGTTCTGGCAACTGCGCTGCGTGTTGCTGGCGCTTGCCCTGCTGTTCTCGCAGACCAACAGCCACGCCGCGGAAATCGATATCCAACAAGCCTCGCTGGAAGCAACCGACGACGGCTATCGGCTGTCGACGTCGTATTCCTTCGAACTCAATCGCAGCCTGGAAGACGCGCTGGTACGCGGCGTGCCGCTGTACTTCACCACCGATGTGCAACTGACGCGGCGCCGCTGGTACTGGTTCGATGAAGTATCGGTGTCGGTCTCGCGCACGGTGCGCATCTCTTACAACGTGTTGACCCGCCAGTATCACGCCTCGACCAGCGGCCAGCTGCAACAAAGTTTTTCGACGCTGGAAGACGCCATGTCGCTGATCCGCCGGCCGCCGCGCTGGATCATTGCCGACAAGAGCACCCTCACGTCCGGCGATATCTACAAGGTCGGCCTGCGCATGCGCCTGGACGTGGCCCAGTTGCCCAAACCGTTCCAGATCAACGCGCTCAATAACAGCGACTGGCGCCTTTCCTCCGACTGGAAAGAATTCACCTTCAAAGTCGAATGACCCGGACCCTGCGCTATTTGCTGGTGGTAGGCGGCGGCGTCATCAGCATCCTGCTGTTCCTGCTGGCCTCGGCCTCCGAGAATTCCGCCCTGTTCGATCAGCACTACCCCTGGCTGCTCGGCCTGAATGCGCTGGCGGCGATCGCGTTGCTGTTCCTGGTCGTGCTGCTGCTCACACGGCTGTACAAACGCTACCGGCGCGGCAAGTTCGGCTCCAAATTGCTGGCGCGGCTGGTGATGCTGTTTGCGCTGATCGGCATTTTGCCCGGCGCAGTGATCTATCTGGTGTCGGTGCAGTTCGTCTCGCGCTCGATCGAATCCTGGTTTGACGTGCGCATGGAAGCGGCGCTGGAATCCGGCCTGAACCTCGGCCGCAATGCGCTGGACTCGTCATTGACCGACCTCGCTGCGCGCGGACGTTCGATGGCGCAGGAACTGGCCGACATGTCCGAGTCCGAGCAGGTCACGTACCTGTCGCGGCAGCGCGACCAAAACATGGAAATCACCATCGTCAACGCCAACGGCCAGGTTCTCGCGACCGTTGGCGGGCGCATCGGCGTGCTGACGCCGGCCGTGCCGACCGCCGCGATGATGCGCCAGGCCAAAGTCACACGCGGCTTCTCAGTGGTGGAAAGCGACGATTCGCGCCCGCTCAACGGCGAGTCGGATTCGGACGGCAACCTGCGCCTGCACGTGGTGATCTCGGTGCCTGCCTCGTCCAAAGCCATGGGCCTGCAAAACGACAGCCGTTTCCTGCAGATCCTGCAGCCGGTACCGGACTACCTCGCCACCAACGCGGAAACCCTGCGGCTGGCCTACAGCGAATACCAGCAGCGCTCGGTGGCGCGTTCCGGCCTGCGCAAGATTTACATCGTCACGCTGACCCTGACGCTGCTGCTGGCCATCTTCGGCGCCATCGCCAGCGCCTTCCTGATCGCCAGCGACCTGGCCAAACCTTTGCTGCTGCTGGCCGAAGGCACCAAGGCCGTGGCCGAAGGCAACCTGTCGCCGCGCCCCATCGTCAGCACCTCCGACGAGCTCGGCACGCTGACCCAGTCCTTCAACACCATGACGCGGCAACTGCTGGAAGCCCGTACCTCGGTGGAAAAGAACCGCGCCGAGCTGGAAAACGCCAAGGCCTATCTGGAATCCGTGCTGGCCAACATGTCGGCCGGCGTGATGGTGCTCGACAGCGAGTTCTCCATCGTCAGCGTCAACGACTCGGTGCGCCGTATCCTCGGCTACGACTTCAGCGGCCGCATCGGCACGCCGCTGCACACCATCGAAGGCCAGGCGCTGTTTGCCGAAGCAATCATCAAGGCCTTCTCCGAACAGCGCGCGCAACTGGCCTCCGACGCCACCGACAGCCTGCACTGGCAACAGCAGATCGAGTTGCCGCATCGCGGCGCAAACACCGACGGCAGCGACGTCCCGGCGCCGGAAACCCGCAAGGAAGGCAACAAGGAAGGCGACTCGACCAGCGGCAAGATCACCTTGCTGGCGCGCGGATCGCACTTGCCGGTGGAAAGCGGCGTCGGCTATGTGGTAGTGTTCGACGATATCAGCAACGTGATTTCCGCCCAGCGCTCGATTGCCTGGGGTGAAGTGGCGCGGCGTCTGGCCCATGAGATCAAGAATCCGCTGACGCCGATCCAGCTCTCCGCCGAGCGCCTGCAGATGCGCCTGGCCGACAAGCTGCTGCCGCAGGATGCAGCGATACTGGAAAAAAGCACGACCACGATTGTGAATCAGGTCACCGCCATGAAGCACATGGTCGACGACTTCCGCGAATACGCGAAGACGCCGCCGGCCAAACCTTCCGCGCTGGACCTGAATGCCTTGACCGAAGAGATTTTGCACTTGTACCTGGCCGGCGACGGTCGCGACAGCATCCACGTCAAGCTGGCGCCCGATCTGCCCAAGGTCATGGGCGACGCCACGCAATTGCGCCAGGTCATCCACAACCTGCTGCAGAACGCGCAGGACGCGGTTGCCGAGAACGGCGACATCGCGCCGCGCATTGAAGTGGCAACGGAACTGATCAAGTACCAGGGCTCGGGCGGCGCAGCGCGCGGCGCCGTGCGCCTGACCATCACAGATAACGGCCCCGGCTTCGGCCCAAAGATTTTGGCGAACGCGTTCGAACCTTATGTAACATCGAAACCAAAAGGCACCGGTTTGGGCCTGGCAATGGTCAAGAAAATCATCGATGAACATGGAGGCCGCGTCGATATACAAAATCGAAGCGAAACAAGAGGCGCAAAAATATTGATTTTGCTGTTAAAGTTAGCATCCGATGCATAAGGATTAAGATTTTTGTTATAGCTGCCGTTGATACATGGGTCTTTACCTAGTAAGGTTGCGAAATTAGCCCGGCGTTTTTTTGTGTCTGCGTGCCGTACCATTATGCGTACTGTCCTAGCCGACACATCCAGACACACTTAGCCAGATTGATTTTGCAGCGGTGCTTGATAAAGAATTCAGCGGTCGCACAGAAAATCTCAAAAATATCTAGTGAGGAAAGCAGGCACATGGCTAACATCCTGGTCGTCGATGACGAAATGGGCATCCGCGAATTGCTCTCGGAGATTTTGGGCGACGAAGGACATGTCGTAGCAACCGCCGAAAATGCACAGCAGGCGCGTGAATTGCGTTCGGGCAGCGTCCCCGATCTGGTGTTGCTCGACATCTGGATGCCTGACACCGATGGCGTGACCCTGCTCAAGGAATGGCAACGCGACGGCCTGCTGACCATGCCGGTCATCATGATGTCCGGCCACGCCACTATCGACACCGCCGTCGAAGCCACCCGCATCGGCGCGCTCAACTTCCTCGAAAAGCCGATCGCCCTGCAAAAACTGCTCAAGGCGGTCCAGCAAGGTTTGTCGCACAGCCGCGAACCGGCGCGTCCGGTGTCCTATATCCGTCCGACGGTTGCGGCCAGCGCCGACAACCTCGATCACCATGCAAGTCCGCCGTCGTCTTACGCGCCCGCCGCCGACACCCTGCACCACGGGCACGGCATGGCCGTCGCGCCGGCCTATGCGCCGATTGCCGACAACGCTTCCAACATTTCCTTCGACTTGCCGCTGCGCGAAGCACGCGATGCGTTCGAGCGCGCTTATTTCGAATATCACCTGGTGCGCGAGAACGGCAGCATGACGCGCGTGGCCGAACGCACCGGGCTGGAACGCACGCACTTGTACCGCAAGCTGAAGCAGTTGGGTGTGGAACCCGGCAAACTGTCCAAAAAGAGCATCTGATCCTGATGCCTGACGGCAAAGCGGGCCTGCCCGTTTTGCCGCTTACCGTATTTCTACCGTCCCTCTCCCGTCGGCCTTTGCGCCTGCTCCATCGTTGTTTACCTTGATTGCGGGCAAGCGCGCCGGAACCTTCCCGCCCTGCGCTTATCCACTCTGAAGGCAGCTCGCCTGTTTGTTCATGTCATTTTGTTATCCGGGGCACAAGTTCTCCCCGATTGCGCCGTAACACACTTAGGGAGATTCAAAAACGAGTCCGGGGGGAGCACCTCCCCCTGCCCTTGAAATCCCCGGATATGACGCCACTTCCTTCACAAAGCTAGCATTTGCATAAGGAGCCACTATGAACCTGATCTACAACAGTGAGCAATACAGCGTCGTTGAATTCGGTGCCGACCGTGACCATGAAGCCTTGCGCTTCGGCGGTTATGAAATCATGGACAAGTCGGGCCAGCGCGAAATCTACATCGACGGCCCCGCCGCCGAACTGTTTCGCAAGGATGTGCAAGAGTTGATCGCGACGGAACCGTCGATGGAAGACATCGATACCTTCCTCAGCAAGTACGATCTGATGATGCGCCATCCGATGACCTTGCACTAAACACGAAGCAATCCCGCAGCATTCGTCCTGGCGGGATTGCTTCGCGCCGGTAGTCCCCGGCAGTTCCCTCCGCTCTCCCCCGCACTTTTCCACACGGCTATAATGTCAGGCTTCTTCCGCATCCAAGCCTGAAGTGAACTCGTCCCCCATCACCAGCAGCCAGACCGGCATTCATGAGCAGCTCGCCACGCTGGTCGCTAGGCACCTTGCGACGCCCTTCCGCAAACCCGTCACCGCCTACAACCGCAACGCCTTCGACGCCAGCATCGCCGCGTGGCGCGCGGCCGGGTCGCCGCCGCTGATCCTCGATACCGGCTGCGGCGTCGGACTGTCTTCGTACAACCTGGCGGTTGAGTTTCCGGATCACTTCGTGCTCGGCATCGATCAGTCCGAAGACCGTCTGGCGCGCAATACCCACTGGAGCGGTCCCGCGCCGCTGAATCTGTACTTCGTGCGCGCCGACCTGGTCGACTACTGGCGCCTGCTGCTGGAGGCCGGCATCTCGCCCGCGCGCCAGTATCTGCTCTACCCCAATCCCTGGCCCAAGATCGGCCACGTGGCGCGGCGCTGGCAGGGCCACGCGGTGTTTCCGACCATCGTTGCGCTGGGCGGCTATATCGAATGCCGCAGCAACTGGCACATCTACATTGAAGAATTCGCCGCCGCGCTCAACCAGGCCGCGGCGGGCAAGCTCGACCGCGTGGCGGCGAGCGAGGCCTACACGACCGCTGCGCCGATCACGCCGTTTGAGCGCAAGTACCTCGCCTCCGGCCATGCGCTATGGCGCTGTCGCGTACACGTGGCGTAACGCCTTGTCCCCGCCTGCATCGATGCCCCTTCTTCCAACCTGCGCCCCCAGGGCCTTTCATCCCGGATATCCCATATGAGTTTCGCCGTCGTCGCCCTGGTGCTCTGCGCCGCCCTGCTGCACGCCTCCTGGAACGCTTTGCTGAAAAGCAGCGGCGACCGCCTGGCCTCGCTGACCGTCATGACCATCGGCGCCGGCATCGGCGCCATTCCGCTGGTGGTGTTCACACCGCTGCCGCATGCGGACGCCTGGTTCTACATCATCCTCTCGGCGATCCTGCATACCGGCTACAACCTGTTCCTGATCCGCGCCTATCGCATCGGCGATTTCGGTCAGTCGTATCCGATTGCGCGCGGCTCATCGCCGATGCTGGTGTCGATCGGCGCCGCCATCTTCGTCGGCGAGCAAATGAGCGCTTACACCTGGCTGGGCGTGGCGCTGGTGTCGATCGGCATCGTCAGCCTGGCGCACATCAAAGACCGCCGCAACCTGTCCGGACCGATTGCCGCCTTCACCACCGGCGCCTTCATCGCCGCCTATACGGTCACCGACGGCATCGGCGCGCGGCTGGCGGGCAACGCCATCTCCTATTCGGGATGGCTGTTCGTGCTCGACAGCTTTCCGCTGGCGTTGATTTTCATGTGGATGCACCGGCGCCTGCCGATGGCGACAGAACGCAAGCAGAACTGGCTCAGCCTCGCGGGCGGCGTCATGTCCTTGCTGGCTTACGGGATTGTGATCTGGGCGGTGACGCTGGCGCCGATGGGGACCGTCTCGGCATTGCGCGAGACGTCGGTGCTGTTTGCAGCGTTGATCGGAGCGATCTTTTTAGGAGAAAAACTGACGATGCGGCGCATCTTCGCCTGCCTCGTCATTACCGTCGGCGCTATCGTGCTGGGGATGCATCGCTAGGGCCTGTTAACAATTAATTTGCGAGATGCGTTGTTCCCTGAAAGCGTGCTGGCAAGGCGCGTGGCGCAGCAGGTGGTGGCCCACCTGCAAGCCATGCAACGCCGCCAGCGCGCTTTCAGGGAACAACCCTTCGGGAACGGCGGCCGGCGTCGCCTGCCGTTGTTGCAGCTCCTTGCCGTAGCACCGCTACGACGCGTCGCTGCGCCTAGGCAGTCAACGCCGGCCGCACGTTCGCACTCGTAAATTAATTGTTAACAGGCCCTAGTACGATAGCGCCAAGGTAAATGAAACCTTAAATTTCGACCTTGGTTCCCAATTCCACCACCCGGTTCGCCGGAATATGGAAGAAATCAGAAGGCTTGGCGCCGTTCTGGTACATCCACGCGAACAGCTGTTCGCGCCACAGCGACATGCCCAGCAACTTGCTCGGCACCACCGTATCGCGCGCCAGGAAGAAGGACGTGTCCATCAGCTCAAACTCCATGTTGAACTGCGCCGCCGTCAGGTCCAGCACCTTGTTCACCTCCGGCGCTTCCTTGAAGCCGAACGCCGCGCGCAGCAGATAGACGTTGCCGCCCATGTCCTTGAGCGTCAGGCGCTCTTCATCGGACACATACGGTACGTCCCAGATACTGATCTTCAGGAAGAACACCCGTTCGTGCAGGATGCGGTTGTGCTTGAGGTTATGCAGCAGCGCCACCGGCACGGTGTTGATATTGCCGGTCATGAACACCGCCGTGCCGCCGACGCGATGCGGCGGATGCGCCAGCAGGCCTTCGACGAAAGGCTCCAGCGGAATGCCGTCGTCCTTGATGCGCATGCGCAGCAACATGCGGCCTGAATACCAGGTCATCAGGAGGAAGAACGCCGCGCCGCCCAACAACAACGGGAACCAGCCGCCATCCGCGATCTTCAGCAAATTGGCCGTGAAGAACGCAAGGTCGACCGTGAGGAAAGCGCCGATCACCAGCGTCACCAGCACCGGATGCCATTTCCATTCGATGCGCATGACCACCGCCGCCAGCATGGTCGTAATCACCATCGTGGTCGTCACCGCCACGCCGTACGCCGCCGCCAGGTTGTCGGACTTCTTGAACGCCAGCACCACCGCCACCACCAGCACCAGCAGCATCCAGTTGATCAGCGGAATATAGATCTGGCCGCGCTCGTCTTCCGACGTATGCAGAATGCGCATGCGCGGCACGAAGCCCAGCAGGATCGCCTGGCTGGTCAGCGAGAACGCGCCGGAAATCACCGCCTGCGACGCAATCACCGTCGCAAAGGTCGCCAGCACCACCATCGGCACCAGCAGCACCTCCGGCACCATCAGATAAAACGGATTCTTGATCGCCTCAGGATTGGCCAGCAGATTGGCGCCCTGGCCGAAGTAATTGATCACCAGGCACGGCATCACGGTGTACAACCAGGCGAAGCGGATCGGACGAATGCCGAAATGGCCCATGTCCGCATACAGCGCTTCGGCGCCGGTCAGCACCAGCACCACCGAACCGAGCACGATGAAGGCCTGCAGCGAATGCTCGATCATGAAATGCACGGCGTAGTAGGGGTTGATCGCCACCATGATGCCCGGCGCCTTGAGAATATGGAACAAGCCCAGGGCGCCCAGCGAAATGAACCAGATGAACATGATCGGGCCGAACAGCTTGCCGACCAGATTGGTGCCGTGGCGCTGGATCAGGAACAGTGCGATCAGAATCACCAGCGTCAGCGGAATCACGTAATGCGAGGTCCCCGGCGCGGCGATATCCATCCCCTCCACCGCCGACAGCACGGAAATCGCCGGCGTGATCACCACGTCGCCGTAAAACATGCAGGCGCCGAACACGCCCAGCATCATCAGGAACTTGGCGCGCGGCGAGCCGCTCACGGCCGTGCGCAGCGACAGCGCCATCAGCGCCAGCACGCCGCCTTCGCCGTTGTTGTCGGCGCGCATGACGAACAGCACGTATTTGAGCGAGACCACGATCGTGATCGACCAGAACAGCATGGAGATGATGCCCAGCACGGCGTCATGCGAAAACGCGATGCCGTGTTCCGGACTGAAGCATTCTTTAAGCGCATACAGCGGGCTGGTGCCGATGTCGCCGAACACGACGCCCAGTGCTGCCAGAGTAATGATGTGGAGTTTTTGCGACCGGAAGGAATAATTTGGTCTGACCTGAGATGAACTCATTGTTTTCCCGTATTTGGTGTTGATGCTTTTAGTTCAAGTTGCGTACCGGCAGCGGCTGCGCAGTTGTTCGCGTTGTTCGACTTGATTGCAGCCAGCGATTGCAGAGCCGGTAAGCGCGTACTTTATCGCACTATTTCCCCGGCGGGATGCTGCGTTGCGCAAAGGCATCTGTCTTGCGTGTCGGCCTTGACATTGCAACAAGGCCGGGCATCGGCGAGCGCCGTCGGGCGGCGATTTTTTTCAAAAAACGCAACGCGCGGCAATGGCTTCCAAAATGCAGCGAAAACCGCATAAAGATATGCAATAAACGCGTTTTTCATTCTTCCGGCGGCTTTATATACTCCTAGCTCATAAAGAACTGCGGCTTTCGCTGCTGTTTGTTCTTAAGACTGTTTTTTCCGGGTGTCTTTCTACTTTTCTCTTCTTCTCGTCCTGACACGAGAGGAGTGCAGTATCAACACGAGGTATCCATGTTCGCCAAACGATTTCTTTCCGCCGCGCTCAGCATGAGCGTCATTGCGACTGCGGCCACCATCGGCGCACCGTCGCTGGCGCGCGCCGAAGGCCAGTTGCGTATCGCCGAACAATTCGGCGTCGTCTATTTATTGCTGAATGTCGCTCAGGATCAGAAGCTGATCGAAAAGCATGGCAAGGCCCAGGGCGTCGACATCAAGGTCGACTGGGTGAAGCTGTCGGGCGGCTCGGCCGTCAATGACGCGCTGCTGTCGGGCGCGATCGACATCGCCGGCGCCGGCGTCGGTCCGCTGCTGACCATCTGGGACCGCACCCACGGCCGCCAGAATGTGCGCGGCGTCGCTTCGCTGGGCAACCTGCCCTACTACCTGGTCAGCAACAACCCCAACGTCAAGACCATCGCCGACCTGAGCGACAAAGACCGCATCGCGCTGCCCGCCGTCGGCGTCTCGGTGCAATCGCGCGTGCTGCAACTGGCCTCGGCCAAGCAATGGGGCGATGCGCAATACAACAAGCTCGACAAGATCAGCGTAGCCGTACCACATCCCGACGCCGCTGCCGCCATCATCAACGGCGGCACCGAGATCAGCGCACACTTCGGCAATCCGCCGTTCCAGGAACAGGAACTGGCCGGCAATCCCAAAGCCCACATCATCCTGAATTCGTATCAAGTTCTTGGCGGCCCGTCGTCGGCCACCGTTTTGTACGCCACCGAAAAATTCCGCAAAGACAATCCCAAAACGTACAAGGCCTTCGTCGCCGCGCTCGATGAAGCAGCCAAATTTGTCACCGCCAATCCGGACAAGGCGGCCGATACCTACATCCGCGTCAGCAACGCCAGGATCGACCGCGACCTGCTGCTGAAGATCATCAAGAACCCGGAAGTGCAATTCAAGATCACGCCGCAAAACACCTATCCGCTCGCCGAATTCATGCAACGCGTCGGCGCCATCAAGAACAAACCGGCCTCGGTGAAGGAATATTTCTTCGACGACGCCCACATCAACGGAGGCAGCTGAAATGCGCTTCACCTCACTGCTCGTCACCACCGCCACCGCCCTCATCGCCTCGCTGGGTTTCAGCGCCGGCGCCCATGCTGAAGGCCAGATCCGCATCGCCCAGCAATTCGGTATCGGCTACCTGATCCTCGACGTCGTGCAAGACCAGAAGCTGATCGAAAAGTACGGCAAACAGCAAGGCCTCGACATCAAGGTCGAGTGGAACAGCATCTCCGGCGCCACCGCCATGAACGAAGCGCTGCTGGCCGGTGCGCTCGACGTGGTCTCGGCCGGCATGCCGCCGATGCTGACGCTGTGGGACCGCACGCGCGGCCGCCAGAACGTCAAGGCGATCGCATCGCTGGGCTCCATGCCCAACTATTTGCTGAGCAATAATCCCAAGGTCAAGACGCTGCAAGACCTGAGCGACAAAGACCGCATCGCGGTGCCGGCCGCCGGCGTCGGCTATCAGTCGCGTACCCTGCAGATCGAAACTGCGCGCGTGTTCGGCAAAGCCGACTACAAGCGCTTCGACAATATTTCGGTGAGCCTGTCGCATCCCGACGCCACCGTGGCGCTGATCTCCGGCGGCTCTGAAATCAACACGCATTTCTCCAGCCCGCCGTTCCAGTACCAGGCGCTGGAGAACAAGAACGTGCACAAGATCATCAGTTCCTACGACATCCTCGGCGGCCCGGCGACCTTCAACGTGCTTTACACCACGCAGAAATTCCACGACGACAATCCCAAGACCTACAAGGCCTTCTATAGCGCGCTGGTCGAAGCCGCGCAATTCATCCGCGCCAACAAGGCCAAGGCGGCCGACACCTTCATTCGCGTGCAGAAGTCCAAGCTGGCGCCGGAGTTCGTGCGCAAGATCGTCGAAGATCCGGAAATCGATTTCACCGTCTCGCCGCAACGCAGCTACGTCTACGCCGACAAGCTGCACGACATCGGCGTGCTGAAGAATCGCGCCGCGTCGTGGAAAGACTACTTTTTTGAAGAAGCGTATGCACAACCAGGCAGCTGATCAGGCGCAAACAGGATTGCACGCGGTTGAGGGCGGCCGCGGCCACTCGCCGCTGCTGCATGTCGACCGCGTCGGCCTGCAATATCGCAGCGCCACCGCCGTGGTGCAAGCCACGCACGACGTCAGCTTCGACGTCTATCCTGCCGACCGTTTCGTATTGCTCGGCCCGTCGGGTTGCGGCAAGTCGAGTCTGCTGAAAGCAGTCGCCGGCTTTCTCAAACCTGCCGCCGGCGAAATCCGCCTCGACGGCGCCGCCATCCACCAGCCCGGGCCGGACCGCATCGTCGTGTTTCAGGAGTTCGACCAGTTGCCGCCGTGGAAAACGGTCAAGCAAAACGTCATGTTCCCGCTGCTGGCCTCACGCACGCTGGGCAAGCGTGAAGCCGCCGAACGCGCCCTGCACTATCTCGATAAGGTCGGTCTCGGCAAATTCGCCGATGCCTATCCGCATACGCTGTCCGGCGGCATGAAGGCGCGCGTAGCGATTGCCCGTGCATTGGCGATGCAACCGAAGATCCTGCTGATGGACGAGCCCTTTGCCGCACTCGACGCGCTGACGCGCCGCAAGATGCAGGAAGAGCTGCTGATCCTGTGGGAAGAAGTACGCTTCACGCTGCTGTTCGTCACCCACTCGATCGAAGAAGCGCTGGTGGTCGGCAACCGCATCCTGCTGCTGTCGCCGCATCCCGGCCGCGTGCGTGCCGAGATCAACAGCCACCAGTACGACTTGCAAAGTATCGGCGGCGTCGGTTTCCAGGAAACCGCGCGGCGCGTCCACCGGCTGCTGTTCGACGAAGGCCAGGCCGAACCGGCGGCGCAGGTCAATTTCAAGGACGTGCGATTTTCGTATTGAGTGAATATCAGCGTGGGACGCAGTAGCAGACAGCGTCCCACGCGAAGAAAACATTGCGACGACTATCTGGGTTTGCATATACCCGTTATCAGCGAGCGCGCGGCTCACGGCAGCGCGGTTCGCGCATCATGAGGCCACTTAACCTCCAGGAGTCCGCCATGAGCGCAACCGCCACATCATCCCAGCCGGCCTACAGCACAGAACAAAGCGAAGTGCTGAAGCCCATCGAACAATACTTCCTCGGCCACGCCCGCGATGATGCTGCCCACATGCGGCAGGCTTTCCTGCCGACTGCGCACATCGAATCGATGCGCGACGGCGTGTTCACCTCGTGGCCGCTGGACGTCTACTGCGAGCGCTTCAAAGGCACCCCGGCCGCCGACGAAGCGAATCGCCGCCGCACGGTGGACTGGATCGATATTGGCGGCCTCTCGGCAGCCGCCAAAATCACGCTGGTGCACGGCCCGGTCACCTTCACCGATTACTTCGTGCTGTTGAAAACAGCCGACGGCTGGAAGATCGCCAACAAGGCCTTCCACGGCCGTCCGAGCTAAGTCTCCGCAACTCCCCCCTCCAGTTTCTCTCCCTTTCCCGCCGCCCCGCTCCTGCATACGCAGGGCACCGGCGGCGATTGCCTCCTTCGCTTTCCCCCGACAAACCACCATATACGAAATTCGCATTTGTTTGTGCGAAATGATTCGTGTGCGGCGCAATCGCTCTCCATTACGGTAAAGGATTTTTAACACGATACGGCAATCCACAAGGTCGAGTCCGCCATGAATCTCTCCCCACCCATCCGCGCAGAATACGAAATCACCCTCACGCCGTTGGACAACGTCCCGCTGGAACGCACGCTGTCGCTGCCGCAACGGATATGGCAGCAAAGCTGGGTGCGCAAGACCGTCATTCTGCTGATACTGGCCGTGATCTGGGAAGTCGTGGCCCGCATCCAGAACAATGACTTGCTGCTGCCGGGCTTCGTGCAGACGGCGCAGGCGTTCGTCGACGGCATCGCCACCGGTGAACTGATCGGCAAGGTATGGATTTCGCTGAAAGTGCTGCTCAAGGGTTACCTGATCGGCATCGTGCTGGCGTTTGCGCTGACGACGCTCGCAGTGTCGACGCAACTGGGCCGCGATCTGCTCAGCACGCTGACGTCGATGTTCAATCCCCTGCCGGCAATCGCCATGTTGCCGTTGGCCTTGCTGTGGTTTGGCCTGGGCGAGAACAGCCTGATCTTTGTACTCGTGCATTCGGTGTTGTGGGCACTGGCGCTGAATACCTACGCCGGGTTTCTGGGGGTGTCGGATACCTTGCGCATGGCGGGACGCAACTATGGCTTGCGCGGATTGCGGTTTGTGATTTTCATGCTGGTGCCTGCGGCATTGCCGTCCATCCTTGCCGGCCTGCGCATCGGCTGGGCGTTCGCATGGCGCACGCTGATTGCCGCGGAGCTGGTGTTCGGGGCGTCCAGCGGCAAAGGCGGGCTGGGTTGGTACATCTTCCAGAATCGTAACGAACTCTATACCGATAAAGTGTTTGCCGGGTTGGCGATGGTGATTTTGATCGGCTTGCTGGTGGAGAATCTGGGTTTTAACGTGATTGAGCGAGTTACCGTCAAGCGCTGGGGGATGCAGCGCTAGCCCGTCGACTGCTCCTTCAGGTTTCGGCCCAGAGTCGCAAGAGATTGTGATAATGCCCGGCCAACACAACCGTTTCATCGCTGTCGCCATGGCGCCCGCGCAATGCGTGGATGGCCTGGTCCAGCTCAAACATCATGCTGCGCCGATGGTCGTCGCGGATCATGCTCTGGGTCCAGAAGAAAGCCGCGACGCGGCAACCGCGGGTCACGGGCAAGACCTCGTGCCGGCTGGTCGACGGATAGAGGATCAGGTCGCCCGCCGGCAGCTTGATTTCATGCACGCCATAGGTGTCGTGCACAACCAGTTCTCCGCCGTCGTAGTCGCCGGGGTCGCTCAGGAACAGCGTGGACGACACGTCGGTGCGCAACTGCTGGTCGGCCCCGGGGGTTTTGCGTACCGCGCCATCGATATGCACGCCGTAACGTTCGCCGCCTTCATACCGGTTGAACAAGGGCGGCATGGTGCGCGCAGGAAGCGCGGCGGCAAAGAACGTTGCGTTGGCCGCCAACGCCGTCATGATCTCGCCTCCCAGTTTGCGACCGATGGCGCAATGCCCGGGCAACTGACGATTGCGTTTGACACGCGCCCCTTGCGACCCGACGGTCGCGCGACCGTCCGTCCAGTCGGCGGCGTCGAGCCTGTTGCGCAACGACAGTACCTGCTGCGTGGTAAGGACGCCGGGAATGTGCAACAACATCATGTACTCCTTGTAAGACAAGTCCGGAGCCGCAAGACCCGCCTGCCGGATTGCGCCGCGGCGAGGCCTTGCCCTGCGGTTGAGATAACCCCGCCGGCAGCCGCAAATCAATAGGCCAGATTCAGGCTGAGCCTGGCGGAACGCTCGGCGCCGGGGATATAGCGCGCGCCGCTGTTGTTCAGCGAAGCGACATAGCGTTCGTTGGTAAGGTTGTACAGATTCAGCTGAACGTTGACGTTCTTGCTGAGCTGGTATGCCGCCATGGCATCAGCAATCCAGTAACTCTGGGCGTAAGGCGTGTTGGTCGTGCCGCTTATCGTGGTGCTGGCGGTCCGCGCAATCGTGTCGACGTAGCGGATGCCGCCGCCGATAGTGAAACCTGACGGCAGCAGATAGGTGCTCCATAGCGTCATGGTCTTCTTCGGCGAGAAGCTCATTGCGGCGTTGTTCTGATTGCTGGTGGCGGACGCATTGCTTGTGCCGCTTGACACTTTGGCGTTCATCAATGCTGCGCTGGCATTGACCGACCAGCTCGAAGTAATTTCACCGGAAGCTGACAGTTCGAGGCCGTCGACGCGCTTCTTGCCGTTTTGCACGTACAGATTGCTGGTGACGGCATCCTGCGTGATCTCGTTGCTGACTTCAGTCCGGAACAAGACCGCCGACACCAACAATTTCTTGTTGAAAACTTCCCACTTGGTACCCACTTCCGTCGTGCCGGTTTTCTGCGGCGCGAAATTGGGATTGTCGGCGCTGCTGCCGGTGGTGCTCAGGGCAAACGCAGCGCCTCCCGGCGGCTGCTGCGATGTCGCATAGGCAGCATAGATGCTGCCGTTGCTGGCCGGCTTATAGAGTGCACCGATCTTCCAGTTCAGCAGGGTTCCGCCTTTGCCGAGCGTGACCGGCACCAGCGTTCCGACCGGCAAACCCGGCGCGCTGTCGGCCGTCGACAGGGTAATGCCGTTGTAGTCGGTGTTGTAACGATCCAGCCGCACACCGCCGTTCACTTGAAACTGCGGGCTCAGTTCCAGCGTATCGAAGAGATAGGCGCCAATCGTGTTGGTCGTGCCTTCGTTGCGAGCGCCGCTTGGGCGCACCGACAAACTCGCCGGCGCATAGGCATCGGGAGCGTAGAGATTTGCGGCGGCGAGCGTGCCGGCGTACAGCACGGCGGTCTGTTTTTCGCGGATGAATTCCACGCCGGTGGTGACCGCATGCTTGATGGCGCCGGTATTGAATTTGATGACGGCGTTGGTCTGATTGGTGAAAATCTCGTTGCCCCGATCAAGCGTCTGCGCCAGCCGGCTGACCGTCCAGTTGGCCGGGTTCGAGGCGCTGCCGTCGATCACGAACGGACTGCCGATCCGGTAGTCCTGTTTGGTCTTGCCGTAACGCATGATGTTGCGAATCGTCATGCCGGCGCTGAGGTCGTGTTCGAAGATCGCGGTAAACATGTCGCTGGTGCTCTTGTCGTAGTCGTTGGCCGTGCCGTAATAATTGCTGCGTGCGACCGCGGCGCCGTTTTTACCGACCGTGCTGGCGTTGTAAAAACCCGGTGTGCCGATGGTCGGAAGGCCGGCGTCCGGCACATTGTTGCGATCCACATGCAGATAGTCGAACAACAGGCGTGTCGGCGTCCCCAGTCCGATGGCGAAGGACGGTGCAATCGCCCAGCGCTTGTTGTTCACGCGGTCGCGGCCCGGCACGCCGCTGTCTTGCGTCATCAGGTTGAGGCGGAACGCACTGCCGTTGAGACCGTCGATCTGACGATTGAAATCGGCGGTGAGGCGTTTGTTGTTGCCGGTGCCGTAGGTGGCGCTACCGGAATAGGCATTCTCCAGCGTCGGCTGTTTGGTCACCATGTTGATGTAACCGGTCGGCGCGCCGCGGCCGTTGTCGGCGCCGGCCGGTCCTTTGACGACTTCGACCTGTTCAATGTTGAACAGGTCGCGCGAGACGCTGCCGGCGTCGCGGATGTTGTCGACGAAGATGCTGTTGGCGGTGTTGAAGCCGCGCATGAAAATCGCATCGCCGGTTGATGTGGCGCCGTTTTCGCCGGTGTTGAAAGTACCGACGCCCGCGCTGTTCTGCAATGCTTCTGTCAGCGTTGTCGCCTGTTGCGACTGCATCAATTCCTTCTTGATGACGGTGATGGTTTGCGTAGTGTCGACCAGCGGCTGCGTGAATTTGGGCGAACTGACGCGCTCGGCCTTGTAGGACTCGTTGCGTTCCTTGATTTCGACCGGCGGCAGATTGCCGTCATTCTGTTGCGCCGAAACGTTAAACGGCGCAGCCAGCGCCAGCGTTGAGGCGGCGATGGAAATGCCCAGCGAAGTGCGCAAGTTAAGTGGAAGGCCGGCAGCGCCGTGTTTTCTGCTCTTGATATGAATAGACATTGAATTTCCCAGTGGTAAGTGACGGTCAGCGCCGACCTCCGGATAACGCGATTCGGGAAGACTGGCTGGCTGGGAAAAAGAGGGGCGGGCTGCGGATCGAACGGGATATCTTGTTGCTGTGGTCGGCGCAGCGAATATAGTTTTGGCTTCGACCGAATGCAACGCATTCGGGCACGGCGATGCAGATATTCCGGTTTCCTTGATATTCGCCAATTCTCTCCTCGAAACTAGTCGGCAGAGGCGACGTGTTGTCTCGGGATTTTTATCGTTCGCTAAAAGACCCCGCTGTATGCAGGGAAAGCACTGCGCAGCATGTTTTTGTGGAGCCGGAACGCAGGCGTACAATAAAGCGCATGAACGACATGACCATTGCCACCACCATTTCCCTGACCGACCTGGAAGAAGCCATCAACTACTGGCGCATCCAGCGCCCCGCCACAGGCGAAGAATGCGCGCTGTCGCCCGAGGTCAACGCCTTGGCCGACGTCTATGCGGTGATGATCATCGAACATTCGCATGCCGTCGATCCGGGCACTCTCGGCAAGGAGCCGCTGCAGCTGATCGATGCCTGGCGCAAGGCACGCGCCCGCGTCTGAATATCGGCCGGGGCGCGCTTGTCACATTTGTAGCGTATGATTTTTATCACATGCTGCATTGAACAATTCGCTTGATGCGCAGTCTGCTGTATTCCAACTGCAAGGAACAAGATGCGACGCAAACCCGCTGTGAGTCCTTCCCCGACCTCCGTTTCAACTGAACGCAAGCATCGCATTGCATTGGTGCTGCAAGGCGGCGGCGCCCTCGGCGCCTACCAGGCCGGCGTTTATCAAGCCATGCACGAGAACAACCTGACGCCGGACTGGGTGATCGGCACCTCGATCGGCGCCATCAACGCCGCCATCATCGCCGGCAATGAACGCGAGTTCCGCATCCAGCGCCTGCGCGAATTCTGGGAAAGCATCTCGCACGACGACCTGATCAATCTGCAACAAGTCCCCGATTCCACACGGCAACTGGCGACCTGGATGACCACCATGGACACCTTCGCGCGCGGCGTGCCGGGATTCTTTACCCCGCGCCCGTTCAATCCCTTCGCCATCGGCTTGCCGGTGCCGCCGGAAGAAGCCAGTTTCTATAACACCGAGGCGCTGCGCACTACGCTCAACAAATACGTCGATTTTGACTATCTCAACAACAAGGATGTCGGCATCCGCATGACCATCAGCGCCGTCAAGGTCACCTGCGGCACACTGGTCAAGTTCGACACCGACAGCCAATCCATCAGCGCCGAGCACGTGATGGCCAGCGGCGCCTTGCCGCCCGGCTTTGCGCCGGTGCGCGTGGACGGCGACCTGTACTGGGACGGCGGCCTGTATTCGAACACGCCGCTGGAGGCTGTGCTCAGCGACGAGCCGCGCCAGGATACGCTGTGCATGATGGTCGACCTGTGGCATGCCGACGGCCCCGAGCCGCGCACCTACGAAGAAGTCCAGACGCGCCAGAAGGATGTCACCTTCGCCTCGCGCTCGCAGCGCCATATCGAGGCCTATTTGAAGCAATACCAGTTGCGCAAGCTGGCGCGCGAACTCTACGAACGCCTGCCGGCCGACCTGCGCAAACCCGCCGACCGCAAGCAACTGGCGGAACTGGGCGCCGACACCACCATCCACATCGTGCGCCTGCCCTACGCGGGACGCGACTGGAACATGGCGTCCAAGGATGTGAACTTCTCGCGCGGCTCGATCGAGTGGCGCTGGGAACAAGGTTATCAGGATGCCATGCGTGGCATTGAAGTCAGCCAGGGCTGCCCGTTCCAGGTCTCGGATGCGGGCGTCGTGGTGCACGAATTGCCGCCGGTCGTCGAGGTGGCAACCGGCTGACGGCGCACGGTGTTAGCCCTGTGCAATAACAAATTATGTTGTTTATGTTGCAATTTTCGACATTTTTGTGCGACGCACAAAAAATTCTTGACCTCACCATTTAAGTGCGTAAAATAGTATTTGTTGCGGCGCACAAAAATAGTTTTACGAGACCGAAGCCGCCAGTCCCAGCTGTTTTTTGAAAAACCAAAGGAGAAGCACATGTTTTCGTATCAAGACCAATTTTCCGCTGCAACCAAGACCCACTTCCAGGCTCAACTGGACCTGATCAACACGCTGACCACCAAGACTTTCGAAGGTCTGGAAAAGATCGTCGAACTGAACCTGAGCGCCGCCAAGGCATCGCTGGAAGAGTCCGCCGCTACTGCACAGCAATTCGCATCCATCAAGGATCCGCAAGAACTGCTGGCCCTGGCGCAAGCACAAGCGCAACCGACCGCAGAAAAGGCAGCCGCTTACGGCCGTCATCTGGCAAGCATCGTCTCGGCTACCCAGGCTGAACTGACCAAGGCAACTGAAGCGCAAGTCGCCGAAACCAGCCGCAAAGTCAGCGCCCTGGTCGACGAAATCGCCAAGAATGCACCAGCCGGTTCGGAAAACGCCGTGGCCCTGCTGAAGTCGGCTATCGGCAACGCCAACGCCAGCTACGAGCAACTGACCAAGAACACCAAGCAAGCTGTGGAAACACTGGAAGGCCACCTGAGCAACGCGGCCAAGCAATTCACACAAGTTGCTGAAAAGACCACCAGCCGCAAGAAGTAATTCGCAAGAATTAACGCTACGGCGCAGTCGCCAGACTGCTGCAAGACTTGAAACGGATCGCCTTGGCGGTCCGTTTTTTATTGTCCTTCTTACTGCCCGCCCCACAAAGCTCGGCCCTTTCCTCTCCGCTCTTCCTGCATTGCCGCGCCAATCCGGCCAGAAACTCATTTACACTCAAATTCTCACAAATCGAGAATTCAATTTTCAAATATGAGAAAAATGAGGAATTATCCGGTCATGAACTCAGCCGCCGCCACTCCGCAAGCTCCCGTCGTCGCCACCAGCGAGCGTTCGCTCATGGTGTTGTCGGTAATCGCCCGGCACGGCAAACCGATCGCCGTGCGCAAGCTGAAAGAGCTGACCGGTCTGCCGCAAAGCACGCTGTACCGCCATCTGCTGCCGCTGAAAAAATGGGGCCTGGTGCAGGAGCAGGACAATTTTTACGCGCCCGGTCCGCTCAGCGTGCAACTGGCCTGGGGCTTCGACCACACCTCTTATCTGGTCAGCAACGCCCAGCCGGAAATGCTGCAGCTGGCCAAGAAATGCGGCGAGAGCGTCGGACTGATGGTGGCCGTGAACGATCAGGTCACCTGCCTGGACATGGTCGACAGCGAACAATCGCTGCGCTGCTCGTTTTCCAAAGGCCGTTCGCATCCGCTGTCGCGCGGCGCATCCGCCAAGGCGGTGCTGGCGCATCTGCCGATCGCCATGGCCGACAACATCGTGCAGCGCCAGTTGCACGGCCAGGACGAAGAGATCGCCCGCCTGCAAAACGAACTCGCCGCCATCCGCGCGCAGGGTTATGCAGTCAGCGAGGGCGAAGTCGACTGGGGCGTGTGGGGCGTGAGCGCGCCGGTGTTTTACAAACCCGGCCAGGCGGTCGGCGCCATCACCCTGATGGCGCCTGCAATCCGGGCCGAAGAGCGGCAGCGCGAGCTGATTGCCGCCACGGTCCAGGCCGCCGCCGCCATCAGCGAACGTCTTTCATTGTTTTAAGCCAGCAGTTTTCAGCCGTCATCAGAACTATTCACTCCAGGGAGAAACCATGATTCACCGCCGCCGCTTTGCCAGCATGCTCGCCGTCAGCCTTGCTTTCAGTTTCGCCGCCAGTGTCGTTCCCACACTGGCCTCCGCCCAGACCGTCGACGTCATCCGCGTCGCCACCGACGCCACCTTCCCGCCGTTTGAATTCTTCAAGGACGGCAAGCGCACCGGTTTCGATATCGAGCTGATCGAATTGCTGGCCAAGACCATGCACAAGAAAGTCGAATGGACCGACATCGATTTCAAAGGCCTGATCCCCGGCCTGGTGTCGCGCCGCTTCGACGTCGCTTCGTCGGCGATCTACATCACCGAAGAGCGCCGCCGCGTAGTCAACTTCACCGATCCTTACTACCCGGGCGGCCTGGTGGTGCTGACCAAGGCCAGCAATACCTCGATCAAGCAACCGTCGGATCTGGCCGGCAAGAAAGTCTCGGTACAGGTCGGCACCAAGTCGGCCAATTATCTGAAAGAGTACTACCCGCAAGCCGAGCGCATCGAAGTCGAAAAGAACCAGGAAATGTTCAACCTGGTTGAAATCGGCCGCGCCGACGCCGCCGTCACCGGCAAGCCGGCCGCCATCGAATACGCCAAGACCCGTCCCGGCATGAAGGTGCTGGACAAGCAAGTCAGCGTCGAACTGTACGGCTACGCGGTGCGCAAGGACCTGCCGCAGCTGACCGAAGAAATGAACGTCGCGCTGAAGAAGGTCAAGCTCGACGGCAGCTACGACAAGCTGGTGCAGAAGTGGCTGTCGTCGTCGGCCAAGTAACTAACAAGAAACAAGAACCTGTTTGCGATCCGTAGCGAGAGGCCATCAGCCGGTGGCGGCCGGAGCACAGGAACCGGAATGTACTTCAGTGCATGATGATTCCGAGCACCGCCCGACACCGGATCATGGCCTCGCAGTAGGATCGCAAGCAGGTTATAGACGTAAGGAGAAGAGATGAGCTTGGATTTTTTGCCGGTGCTTGAGGGCTGGCCCGACCTGCTGCATGGCGCGATCGTGACGGTGGAAATCACCGCCGCATCGCTGGTGCTGGGTTGCATTCTAGGTCTGCTGGTCGGCCTGGGCCGGCTGGACCGCAGCAAGCGCCTGCGCTATGCCATCTGTACTGCTTACGTCACCTTCATCCGCGGCACGCCGCTGCTGGTGCAGTTGTTCCTGCTGTTCTTCGGCTTGCCGCAATTCGACATCCTGCTGCCGGCCTTCCTGTGCGGCGTGCTGGGCATGGGCATCTACTCGGGTGCTTATGTGTCGGAAATCGTGCGCGGTGCCATCCAGTCGATCGACAAGGGGCAGATGGAAGCGGCGCGTTCGCTGGGCATGTCGTCCGGCAAAGCGATGCGCACCATCATCCTGCCGCAGGCCGTGGTGCGCATGATTCCGCCGCTGGGCAACGAGTTCATCGCGCTGATCAAGAACTCGGCGCTGGTGTCGCTGCTGACCATCGCCGACCTGATGCACGAAGGCCAGAAGATCATCAGCGTGTCCTACCGTTCGCTGGAAGTCTACATCGCCGTCGCGCTGGTGTATCTGGTGCTGACCAGCCTTACCAGCATGGCCCTGCAACGGGTCGAGAAACACCTGCGCGCAGGAGGAGCCGTCTGATGCAGCCGTCCACAACATCCCCCATGATCAACATCGCCAAACTCGGCAAGTCCTTCTCCGGCCACCGCATCCTGCACGGCATCGACCTCGAAGTCGCCGCCTCGCAAGTAGTCGTCATCATCGGTCCCAGCGGTTCCGGCAAGAGCACCCTATTGCGCTGCTGCAACGGACTGGAAGTCGCCGAGGAAGGCAACATCTCCATCTGCAATCAGGACCTGCTGGTCAACGGCAAGATGATCGCCGACCACGCCCTGAACGATTTGCGCACGCAGGTCGGCATGGTGTTCCAGTCGTTCAACCTGTTCCCGCATCTGTCGGTACTGGAGAACGTGACGGTCGGTCCGCGCAAGATCCGCGGCACATCCAAAGAAGAAGCCGAGACCCTGGCGCGCAGCCTGCTGGCGAAAGTCGGCCTGGCCGCCAAAGTCGACGCCATGCCGGCCACGCTGTCGGGCGGCCAAAAGCAGCGCGTGGCGATTGCCCGCGCGCTGGCGATGCAACCGAAAGTCATGTTGTTCGACGAACCGACTTCGGCGCTCGATCCGGAACTGGTCGGCGAAGTGCTGCAAGTGATGAAGGCGCTCGCCAACGAAGGCATGACCATGATCGTGGTCACGCATGAAATGGGGTTTGCACGCGAGGTGGCCGATGTCGTCGTGGTCATGGACCAGGGCCGCATCGTCGAGGCCGGCAAACCCGATCAGATCTTCGTCAATCCGAAACAGGAGCGCACCCGCAGCTTCTTGCAGGCGGTATTGACCCGCAACAATTCTTCCGCCGCAGAACCCGCCTCGGCATAAAGACAGCGACAGACAAGACGAAAAATATGGATCACTCTCTCTGGAACGGCCGCCTCGACCACGACAGCGCCGGCGACACGCGCCGCCTGTACCAACTGGTGCGGCCCTTCGACAACAGCATCCGGAACGGCAGTGCGCTGATCGGCTTCGCCAGCGATGAAGGCGTACGCCGCAACCATGGCCGCGTCGGTGCGGCGCAAGGGCCGGACGCGATCCGCCGCATGATGGCGAATCTCCCGGCGCATCGCATTGAGGCGCTGTCCGACGCCGGCAACATCGATTGCAACGACGGCGACCTGGAACAGGCGCAGCAACGGCTGGCGTCCAAGATCGCCGACGTCAAGTCGCAGGGCGTGTTCCCGCTGGTGCTGGGCGGCGGCCATGAAGTGGCTTACGGCACCTTCCTCGGCATCACACGCCATTTCGGCAAGGCCATGGCGCAGCGCAAACTGCTGATCGTCAACTTCGACGCCCACTTCGACCTGCGCGAAGCGGAACGCTCCACCTCCGGCACGCCGTTCAAGCAAATGGCGGAATGGTGCGAATGGGCCGACGTCGAGTTTCACTATCTCTGCTACGGCATCAGCCAGCTCGGCAACACGCCGGCGCTGTTCAACCGCGCGCGACAGCTGGATGTCGACTACGTGATGGATACCGACGTCGCGCTCGGCAGCCTCAACACCCTGAATGCGCAACTGCATACACGGCTGTCGCAAGTGGACGACGTCTACCTGACCATCGACCTCGACGTGCTGCCCGGCGAAAAGGCGCCCGGCGTCTCGGCGCCGGCTGCTTACGGCATGGCGCTGGAAAAAGTCGAGCGGCTGGTGAGCACCATCAAGGCCAGCGGCAAACTGGCTGCGGCCGACATCGCCGAATGCAATCCGGTCTATGACCGCGACGGCATGACCGCCAAGGTAGCGGCGCGATTGGCGCATCTGATCCTGCAGCCGGCCTGATATCGTCATGCGCGGGATAAATCCCGTCATTCGTCCTATACTGTTTTCATGCCCCACCTGATTCCACAATCCAAGCAACGCCTGATGCGCTGGAAAAACGGCGGCGGCATGACGTGCGAAATCATGCGTTTCCCGCAAGACAGTTCACTGGAGGCATTCGACTGGCGCGTCAGCGTCGCCACCGTGCAGCAAGGCGGTGCGTTCTCCTTGTTCCCGGGTGTGGACCGCTCGCTGGCGATACTGGAAGGCAAAGGCATCGCGCTCGACATCGCCGGCGTCGCGCAGACACTGACGCCGCGCGACCCGGTATTGCGCTTCGACGGCGCCACTGCCGTCCAGTCCGAACTGATCAGCGGCGGCATCGTCGACTTCAACGTCATGACGCGCCGCGCTGCTTTCACCCACACGGTGGAACAGATCACCGTCATACAGCAGACGGCGCTGCCGATGCATGGCGATGCGGTATTGATCTATGTGGTCAACGGCAGTTGCAGCCTGTCCGATGAGTACAAGCTGCACGCGGGCGATGCGGTGATGTTCAGCGCGGAAGAGAAGAGTTGCATCCTGGACGCCAGCGCTGCGGAACTGATGCTGGTGCGCTTGTACCGCCAGGCAGCGTAACCGTCACCATCGCGTCACCATCGCGCCGCCGTCTTGCTGACTTACTGAGCGACGATCGCCAGCGCCACCGCTTCGGCAATCTTGATGCCGTCGATGGACGCCGACATGATCCCGCCCGCATAACCGGCGCCTTCGCCGGCCGGATACAAACCCTTGGTATTGAGACTTTGCAGCGTATCGTCGTCGCGGCGGATGCGCACCGGCGATGAAGTGCGCGTCTCCACGCCGGTCAGCACCGCGTCATGCATGGCGTAACCGCGGATCTGCTTGTCGAAGAACGGCAAGGCTTCGCGGATCGCATCGATCGCGTAGTCGGGCAAGGACGGACCGAGATCGCCCAGCAGCACGCCCGGCTTGTACGAAGGAATCACGCTGCCGAGTTGAGTCGACGGTTTCTTCGCCAAGAAATCGCCGACCAGCTGGCCCGGCGCATCGTAATTGCGGCCGCCCAGTTCGTAGGCGCGCGACTCCCACTGGCGCTGGAAGTCGATGCCTGCCAGCGGATGGCCCGGATAATCGGCCGGCGAAATGCCGACCACGATGCCGCTGTTGGCGTTGCGTTCGTTGCGCGAATACTGGCTCATGCCGTTGGTGACCACGCGTTCCGGTTCCGAGGTCGCCGCCACCACCGTGCCGCCCGGGCACATGCAGAAGCTGTAGACCGAACGGCCGTTGGAGGCGTGGTGCACCAGCTTGTAGTCAGCGGCGCCGAGGATGGGATGGCCGGCGCTCGGGCCGAAACGGCATTTGTCGATCAGCGATTGCGGATGTTCGGCGCGGAAGCCGATCGAGAACGGCTTGGCTTCCATGTAGACGCCGCGGTCGTACAGCATCTGGAAGGTGTCGCGCGCGCTGTGGCCGATGGCCAGAACGACGTGGTCGGCGGCGATATGTTCGCCGCTGGCCAGCGTGACGCCGCGCACTTGTCCGTCTTCGATGACGATATCATCGACCTTTTGCTCGAAACGGAATTCACCGCCCAGCGAGACGATCTTTTCGCGCATCAGCTGCACCATCTTCACCAAGCGGAAGGTGCCGATGTGCGGCTTGCTGACGTACATGATTTCCGGCGGCGCATCGGCGGCGACGAATTCTGTCAGTACCTTGCGGCCGTAATGTTTAGGATCCTTGACCTGGCTGTAGAGCTTGCCGTCCGAGAAGGTGCCGGCGCCGCCTTCGCCGTATTGCACATTCGATTCCGGCTTGAGTTCGCGCTGGCGCCACAGGCCCCAGGTGTCCTTGGTGCGCTCGCGCACGGTCTTGCCGCGTTCCAGGATCAGCGGATTGAAACCCATCTCGGCCAGGATCAGGCCGGCGAAGATGCCGCACGGACCGGTGCCGATGACGACAGGACGCTTGCTCAGGCCAACCGGTGCTTTCGCCACGAAATGATAATTGGTGTCGGGCGTCGGCACGATCGGCGACTTGTCCTTGAGATTCTGCTTGCGCAAGACGGCGGCCTCGTCGCGCACTTCGACGTCGACGGTGTAATTCAGGGTGACCGCGGATTTCTTGCGCGCATCGTAGCTGCGGCGAAACAGGCTCACGCTCAACAACTCCGCGTCGGACACGCCCAGGCGCGCCAGAATCGCCGCACGCAGGTCGGCTTCAGGATGTTCGAGGGGGAGTTGTATTTCAGTGATTCGCAGCATGCGCAGTCTTTCAGTTGAGAAACGCTGCATGGCAATTTCAGGCTTGTTTGCGTTGTTTGCAGCAGCCGGCATTTTACTACAAGGGCCTGCGCCCTCCGGTACGCCTCATGCGGTGCTTGCCTTGCTGATTGGATAAGGTTGTTGCTGAAAATTATTCCCTCTCCTTCTAGCAGTGTTGCCCCCGCAGTCATCGAATTTTTCTGAAAAAGAGAAAAGCTTTCATCGGTCTCCGGCGAAACGCTTGTCATCGCAAAAGAAAGCGCCTTTACTCCTAGCTGCCCGGGGGGCGGAGATCGTCCGATCTGCACGTCCCGGATGGTCTTATACATTTTTCAGGAGCTTTCGCGATGCCTGTTCGCAACATATCTACACTGCACCATTCTTTGCTGCTCCTGGCGGCCCTGACGTTCGGCCATATCGACGCCGCCAATGCGCAGACATGGAAAGAGATACGTTTTGGCGTGGAAGCCGAGGTTCCTCCCTTTGAAAGCCGGAATGCCAAAGGAGAACTGGTGGGGCTCGATATCGAACTGGGGGATGCGCTGTGTGCCCAAATGAAGGTCAAGTGCAGATGGGTGGACCAGCCGTATGCGGGCAATATTGCGGCGCTGAAAGCCAGGCGCTTCGACCTCATCGTGGGGATGACTCCCACCGCAAAACGCAAGGAACAGATTGACTTCACGGACGTCATGTATGAACTGTCGAGCCGGCTGGTGACGCGCAGGGGCACCGACTTGCAACCTACTACAGCATCGCTGAAAGGCAAACGCGTCGGCGTCCTGCGCGGCACCAGCCGCGAAGCGTTTGCCCTGGCGCAATGGGCCCCGGCAGGCGTACAGGTCGACAGTTTCGACCTGAATGCGGAACTCATCCGGAGCCTGCAGGCAGGGAGAATCGATGCCACCCTGCAAGACACCGTCGAAATATCGCACGCCTTGCTGGATACCCCCGACGGGCGCAATTTCAGCTTTTCCGGCCCCGCCGTCACCGATCCCCTGCTTGGCAGCGGCATTGCCATGGGCGTACGCAAAGACGATCCGGAACTCAAGGCCATGCTCAATCGAGCCATCGCTGCGTTGAAGGCCAACAGCGTACTCCGGGCGATCACCAGCCGCTATCTGCCTGCGCCATCCCTCTCCGACGCAACGACGCCGCCGTCGAGGGCTCCCTTGCGCTATTTCGGCACCGAAGGCGGACGCCCTTTTTCGCAAGCAGTACGGGCCGGGAACATGTTGTATCTGTCCGGCATCCTCGGCGACGACGCCAATGGCAAATTTGCAAAAGGGACGGCAGCGCAGACGACCGCGATCATGGATAACATCCGCACCGTACTCGAAGAAAACGGCTCGTCGCTTGATCGTGTCGTGCAATGCAAGGTCATTCTTGCGGACATCAACGACTTTGCCGATATGAACAAGGTCTATAGCCGTTATTTTCCCGCCGGGCGCTTTCCTGCCCGCACCACCTTCCAGGCTGCCAGATTGGTGGCCGATGCCGCGGTTGAAATTGAATGCATGGCGGATGTGGAATAACTCATCAACAATCTACGAGCGCATCGCCGCATCACGTCCAAGATCGCCTGAAAATGACATTTTTGTCATGTAAATGTCATGCCAATGGCAGATTGCCTGCCTAGAATGAAAATTCCTTAACTCGTCGGTTCCCGCCATGCATACCTCCTTCCAGAAGCGTCTTCGCGGTGCAGCAGTATCAGGTCTTATGTCCGTCCTCGCCGGCGGCCTCATCCATTCGGCCGCTTTCGCCCAGACGCCGGCGCCGGCCGGCGTGCGCGGAACCATCGTCTCGGCCAGCGCCGACAAGCTGGTCATCAAGACCAACCGCGGCGTCGAACAGACCGTTGGTCTTGACAAAGACACCCGGGTCGCGGCGATCTCCATTGCCCGTATCGAAGACATCAAACCCGGCAGCTATATCGGCACCGCAGCCATCCCTCAGCCGGACGGCTCGCAGAAGGCACTGGAGGTGCATGTGTTCCCGCCGGCGATGGCCGGCACCGGCGACGGCCATCGACCGTTCGATCTGGCGCCCAACAGCACCATGACCAACGGCACCGTCGGTGATGTCGTGGCCAGCAACGGCCGCACGCTGACGCTCAAATATAAAGGCGGCGAGAAGAAAATCGTCGTACCGGAAGATGTGCCCATCGTCAATATCGAAGCGGGCGAGCGTTCCCTGCTGGTCGCCGGCGTCAAGGTGGTCGCGCGCGCCCGCAAGAATCCCGATGGCAGCCTGACCGCGCTGTCGGTCAGTGCCGGCAAGAACGGCATTACGCCGCCGATGTAAGAAAGCCCTGCGATGCGCAAGACTATGCTGCTTCATCCGCTGGCGATCCGTATCGCGCACTGGCTCAATGCGTTTGCCATTGTCTGCATGCTGATGAGCGGCTGGGCCATTTACAACGCCTCGCCGATCTTCGGTTTCAGGTTTCCGGCGTGGGCCACCTTGGGCGGCTGGCTGGGCGGCGCCATTGCCTGGCACTTCGCGGCGATGTGGCTGCTGCTGGCCAATGGCTTGTTCTATCTGCTCTACGGGGTGGCCAGCGGCCACTTCCGCCGGCACTTCCTGCCATTGCGCGCACGCGATGTGATGGCCGATGCGCGCCAGGCGTTGCTCCTGCAACTGCCGCACCGGCCGGGCGTCTACAACGCAGTCCAGAAGTTGCTTTACTGGACGGTGATCGCGCTGGGGATGCTGGCGGTGCTGTCGGGGCTTGCCATCTGGAAGCCGGTACAGCTGGAAGTCTTGAGCGATCTGTTCGGCGGTTTTGACACCGCACGCAAGGTGCATTTTTTCGCCATGGCAGGCATCGCGACGTTCGTCGCCGTGCATCTGCTGCTGGTGATCCTGGTCCCCAAAACCCTGCTTCCCATGGTGACTGGTCGGGGCCGTTCGAACGAACATGCAGAGAATACGCCATGAGCCGGCAAGACGATAAACCCGCACGCAAACCTGCCGGCATCCGCCTGGCGGACCATCGTACCGCGCTGGTCAAACTCGAGCGGCGCCTGTTCCTGCGTTCATCGCTGTCGGTGGGTGCGCTGTCGATGCTGGCCGGCTGCAACCTGCAGGACAACGACCAGGTGGACAAGGTCTTGTGGGCCATGTCGCGCTGGAACGATCGCGTGCAGGCGGCGCTGTTTCGCGGCGACAAGCTCGCGCCAACCTATGCCGCGAACCAGATCACCAATCCGTTTCCCTTCAATGCCTTCTATGACGAAGCCAGCGCGCCGGATATCGACATCGCCGACTGGCGGCTGGAGGTCTCAGGCCTGGTCGGGGATAAAAAGCCATGGACGATCGAGCGCCTGCGCGCGCTACCCCAGGCTGGGCAGATTACCCGGCACATCTGCATCGAAGGCTGGAGCGCCATCGGCCAATGGTCAGGCGCACCGCTGAAACTATTCCTGCAGGCGGTCGGAGCCGACCTGTCCGCGAAGTACGTCGGCTTCAAATGTGCGGACCGTTATTACTCAAGCCTGGATATGCCGACGGCGCTGCATCCGCAGACAATCCTGGCGTTGGATTTCGGCAAAGAACCGCTGCCGACGCCCTATGGTTACCCGCTCAAGGTACGGGTACCGACCAAACTTGGATTCAAGAATCCCAAGCATGTGGTCGCCATCTATGTGAGCAATGAAAATCCGGGCGGTTACTGGGAAGACCAGGGCTACAACTGGTTCAGCGGCATCTGATTTTTGCGACCGGAGCGACAGGAGCTGCCCCCGGTCACCATTGCGACGCGTGCTCGTCCTGATAGCTCAAGGCAGTCTTGCGACGCGAACAACTTTCCCACACGGCGGTGAAGATCAGCACTGCCGTCGTCAGTCCGCCGACCATCAGCAGATCGGTGACATGGGCGAACATCGCCAGGATCGCCAGCAGCAACAGCCCGACGATATGCGACAGCGGGAAACGCCGGTACACGACCTTTTTGTAGACGGCGTTGCCGAACAAATACATCGCCGGGCCGGCGATCAGCACCAGCAGCGTGGTCGGCGCGATGCGCTGGTCCGGATGCGCAATCACCAGCTCGTTGCCCACTGCCGACACGATGACGCCGGCGACGATGATCACGTGCACATAGTGGAAGTAGGCGCCGATGCGGCCGGGGTCGCTGGACAGCACGATGGCTTCGCTGCCGTCCTTGCTGCTGGTGTCGAAGTACAGCCACCACATCGCCAGGCTGCCGATGAAAGTGACGATGAACGCGACCATGATAGGCGCATCCCATGCCTGCGCGTGGGCGATGGTGGCGCCGGTGATCAGCAGCGCCTCGCCCAGTGCGACGATCACGAACAGCTGGCAGCGCTCGGCCAGGTGGCCGCCTTCGATGGTCCATTCCTGCGTGTCGGAACGCCCCATGCCGGGCAGGGCGAAACCGGTCATCGGCGAGAAATATTCACAGGCGACGGCGATGACCCAGAACAGCAGACGATGCTCCTGCGACATGCCGCCGGCAATCCAGAACGCGGCGGAAATCGCCAGCCAGCCGAACATGCGGCGAAAGTTGGGCGTCAGTGCATGACGCGAACCGAGGCAGACCAGCACGAACAGCGTGCGGCCGACCTGGATGGTCGCGTAGGCAATCGCAAACACCAGGCCGCGTGCGCCGAAGGCATCGGGAATCGCCGCCGCCATCAGCAGGCCGACCAGCATGATGGCGAACAGCAAAATGCGGATCGGCAAGGTTTCCGGATCGAACCAGTTGGTGACCCACGAGGTGTATTGCCAGGCCAGCCAGACCGCGAACCAGAGGACCAGGGTTTCGATGGCGCCGTTGAGGCTGAGGTTTTCCAGCAGGCGATGCGAGAGCTGGGTGACGGCGAACACGTAGATCAGGTCGAAGAACAATTCCACGAACGAGACGCGCGCTTCATGCCCGTCGCGTACGCGCAGCAGACCGGTTTGCGATGGCTTTTTCATGCTTTCCCCCTGTGCTCTCTGGCCCTGACTCACGGCCACAGTCACATCGTCGCATGTGCGCAGCGACAGCGACAAGACATGTAGCGCGACGCATGCAGGAAAGTGCGGCGGCAGTTGCGTATTTCTGACAATCGACTGACGAGGGATTTGTTTCGGGCTATTTCCGTTGCGCCAAAACAGCCGCGTACGGATACACAAAATTACAGTCTGTACATTTCAGCTGATCTACATTGGAGTCATCGGCCGGGCAGCACTTGAAGGCAATTGCGAAACACCGCCACCGCCGAGTCATTTCAAAACACGGGAGTACATCATGAACTACAAGAACATCGTCCTGGCAGTCCTGCTGACCACGAGCGCCGCATCGGCTGTGCTGATGGCGCCGGTCGCACAAGCGCAAGCGCGCACCTCGGTGGATATCCGCATCGGCACGCCGCCGCCTCCGCCGCGCTTTGAACGCGCACCGCCGCCGCGCCGCGGCTATGTGTGGGCGCCGGGTTACTGGGCATGGGACGGCCATCGCCACGTCTGGGTCGGCGGTCACTGGGAACGTGTGCGCCGCGGCTACCACCACTATGCGCCGCCGGGCTGGTACCAGGATCGCGACGGCTGGCGCTTCAACCATGGCGGCTGGGAACGCTGATCGGGCCTCCCTCCGGCGCCGTCGCAAAAGAAAAAACCTGCATGTCGCTCATGCAGGTTTTTTTATTGACGTATTGCCGGATGAATAATCAACGCCTGTCAGCCCATACCTTGCCGATGCGCCTTCAACGCAAAACGCGCAGGATCCAGCAGCGCCAGCAAGTCTTTGCCGAGCGGGGCCGGTTCTCCTTCCAGACGGCAAGCCAGAATTTCGGCGGCCAGCGGCGCCCAGATCAGGCCGCGTGAAGCGTAAGCCAGCAAGCCGTGCAATTGCGGCTGGCGCGGCACGTCGCGCAGTTGCACTTCTCCGGCATCGGCCAGCGCCGCGCTATCCGGCAAGGCGCCGATCAACGGCAGGCGGTCGGCCGATACGCAGCGAAAACCCACTCGCCCGGACAACGCCGACTGATCGGCGGCGGACATCAGTTTTTCCACCAAGGCGGGTTGCCGCAGCAATTGACCGAGCTTGTCGAGATTGCCGCGATGGCTGTCGAGGCGCAATGCAGGATCGGCATCCTGATCGTAACTGGCGCCCACGCTGACCACGCCGTCCACCGCGCCGGTCAGGTAGCCGTCGCCGCACAGCACGAAAGGCAAATCGGGCAAGACCGCCGCCGGCACGTGGCTGACCTGGCCGCGGATGGACTGCATCGGCAAAGACGCCGCCTGCGCAAATCGCGTGGCGTGCATGCCGTTGGCCAGGATCACCACCGGCGCTTGCGCGATCACTCGCCCTTGCGCATCGCAGACCTGCCAGGCATCGCCGGTGCGCCGCAAGGCAGTGGCGGCTTGTCCGAAGTGCCGCTGCAGGCGATCACCGCAAGCCGCCAGCAGCGCCTCGCACACCACCGGCGGCCGCAACCAGCCGCCGGTCGGGAAAAACCAACCGCTGCCGGTCGCCCTGCCCAGGCGTTCGCCGGCCTCATCCGCCGACAGCCATTGCGCATAGTCGGCGGGATAGCGCCAATGCTGCGCCGCCTGCGCAAAAGCGTCAGCCTGTCCGGCATCGCGCGCCACCTGCAGCACGCCACAGGCCTCGCCGGCCTGGCGCACGCCATCGAATACGCCGCTGCGCGCCCAGACCTGCTGCGCAAACAGAAAAGCCGCACGCGTGAGGCGCGCCGTCGGATTGTCGTCGCGCGAAATCGCCGGCATGTAGATGCCGGCCAGATTGCCGGACGCTTCCTGCGCGGCTTGTGCATGCTGCTCGATCAACGCCACTTGCCAGCCGCGCGCAGCCAGGCTTTCGCACGCGGCGCTGCCGGCCAGCCCTGCGCCGATGACGATGGCGCTGCGTTCAGGCGGCGTCTCGTCCGCGGGAACCTGCCAGCGCGGAGCGAAATGCGCCGGCGTCAGTTCATCTTCATTTGCGCAGACGAAACCGGCCTGTTGCCATTCCCGCCGCGCAAACGGCAATTCGCCTTGCGCCAGCACACCCGCCTGCGGCGCCGCCAGCCGGCCCAGCCATTTCAACAGCGCGGCGTTCCACGCCGGATCGCCGCGCAGCAGGAACAGGTCGATGCGCGCTTCCAGCTGCGGCAGGCTATCCGCCAGATCGCCGTTGATCAGCGTCAGCACAAGCTGTTTTGCTCCTTGCGTCAGGAAGAGCCGGTGATACCCGGGCACCTGCGGCGGCCAGCATCGCTGCCATTGTTCCGGCAACGCAGCTTGCCGCTGCGCCAACTGCGCAAATTGCGCGCGCGTGGGCGGCTGCGGATCGATGATGAGGTAGTGCAGGCGCGCCGGCGCGTCGGCATCAGCCTGCCATGCCGAGCATGCCTGCAGCAGTTGCGCGCCGTCGCCGAAGCCGTTTTGCAAGACCGTGAAATGGACGCGCCCCTGCCAGCGCTGCCGCAAGTCGGCATCGTTGAACTGAGGAAAACCCGGTGAAGTTGGCGTCATGCGAATGGGAAAAGAGGAGCAACCCGCTGCCGACCACGGCAGCCTGCCCGATATGATACGCTGTCCGTTCACTGTGTTTGCCCTGCCCGGCGCGACGACACCATCGCCGGCAGGACCGCTGCCGGAATATTCCCCATGCCGCCCTCCACTCGCCTTCCTCCGCTGTCCGCGTTGCGCTTCTTCGAAGTCGCCGGACGGCTGCAGAGTTTCAAGCTGGCCGCCGCCGAACTGAACGTCACGCCCAGCGCCGTCAGCCACGGCATCGTCAGCCTCGAGCAAAGCCTCGGCGTCACGCTGTTCGTGCGCGAGCCGCGCAAGCTGACCCTGACGCCGGAAGGCGCCGATTATCTGCGCCATATCTCGCAAGCCTTTGCCCTGATCGCCACCGGCACGCAGCGCCTGCCCGGACGCGACCGCCATCACCGCAGCATCGCCGTCAGCTGCGCGCCGACGCTGGCCTCGCGCTGGCTGCTGCCGCGCCTGCCGGCGTTTCGCGCTCACTGGCCCGACACCAGCGTCACGGTCGATACCTCGCAGCGCCAGGTCAATCTGTTGGCGGACGGTTTCGATTTCGCCATCCGCATGAGTCGCGTGCCGGTGCTCGACGCCAATTGGGCGCGGCTGTTCGGCGAGCAGTTGGTGCCGGTGTGCAGTCCCGCCTATCGCGAGCGCCTGCTGGATGCGCACGGAGAAGCCGACCTGCGCCGCGCAACGCTGATCCACGTCAGTCCCGCCAGCGAAGACTGGTCGGTCTGGCTGGCGCATGCCGGCCTGAAGGACGTCGATGCAAATCGCGGCCTGCGTTTCGACACCATACAGATGGCCTTCGAAGCCGCCATCGGCGATCTTGGCGTGGCGCTCGGGAGACGGCCGCTGGTGGACCGCGACCTGGAAGCCGGGACGCTGGTCGAGCTCTGCCCGCAAGTAGTCGACGCCGAAACGGCTTACTGGCTGGTCAGCAGCCAGGACGAAGCGCACCGTCCCGACGTGTCCGGTTTCAAGCACTGGCTGCTGCAGGAAGCGCGCAGCTTCGAAGACCGGCGGTTGTAGCAATTTGCACAGGTGAGCCAGGCTCACCTGTCGTCAAGGGTTTTTCCTTTGTCGCGCCGTGCGCGCGCTGCTAGTGTGATGCCTGTCATTGCACTCAGGATCGCCACTATGTCGCCGACGCATACCGTCTCTCAAGCCAGCAGTCCCCTCAGCCGCAACGCGCTGGTCGTGGTTATCACGGCCGGGCTGGTGCTCAGCGTGGTGATGGGCATCCGCCAGACCTTCGGCCTGTTCATCAATCCCTTCTCTTACGACCGCGGCCTGCCGGTGACGATCATCGCCTTCGCCATCGCCATGCACAATCTGGTGTGGGGATTCGCCCAGCCCTTCGCCGGCGCGGCGGCCGACCGTTACGGCGCAACGCCGGTAGTGGCCTTCGGCGCAGCAAGCTTTGCCGGCGGCCTGGCGCTGGCCGCCGTGGCGCCGTCGGGCTTGCTGCTGGTGCTGGGACTCGGCGTACTGGTCGGCATCGGCATCAGTTGCACCAGCTTCGGCGTGGTGCTGGCGGCGGTGGGCCGCGTGGCGACGCCGCAGCAGCGCAGCATGGCGATGGGCATCGCCAGCGCCGGCGGCTCGCTCGGACAGGTGCTGCTGGTGCCGCTGGCGCAGACGGTGCGCGAAGGCGCCGGCGTGTCGGTGTCGCTGTTCGTGCTGGCGGCGCTGACGCTGCTGATTGCCCCGACCGGCATGCTGCTGGACCGCAGCCGGCGCAAGGACGCTACGTCTTCCGCACTGCAGGCATCTGCGCCGTCCTCGCTCAAGGACGTGCTGGCCCTCGCCGCCCGTCATCGCGGCTATCGCCTGCTGACCATCGGTTTTTTCACCTGCGGCTTCCAGCTGGCGTTCATCGGCACGCACTTGCCGGGATATCTGTTGCTGTGCCACATGCCGCTCGGACTAGGCGCGACTGCGCTGGCGCTGATCGGCCTGTTCAACATGGCCGGCAGCTGGGCTTGCGGCTGGCTGGGCGGACGGTTTCGCCAGCAATATGTATTGGGCTGGCTGTACCTGATCCGCAGCGGCGCCATCGTGGCCTTCCTGCTGCTGCCGACCACCACGAGCTCGGTCGTGATTTTCGCCGCCGTGATGGGCCTGACCTGGCTGGGCACCGTGCCGCTGACCAGCGGGCTGGTGGCCAAGGTGTTCGGCACGCGCCATCTGGGCACGCTGTTCGGCGTGTGCTTCCTGAGCCATCAGATCGGCTCCTTCCTCGGCGCCTGGCTGGGCGGATTCATGTTCGACCTGACCGGCTCCTACACGCTGGTGTGGGGCGCGACGGTAGCGGCCGGCCTGCTGGCGGCGCTGTTGCATTTTCCGATTGACGACAAGGTGGTTGATCTCCCCGCCGGGCAATTGCAGCCGACCTGAGCACATGGAGCAAGCGTGAAAAGACGGACCGTAGGAAACGCATTAAAATCGTTACGGCTTCGGATCCACTCCTTTCACGCTTGCGTACCTAATGCGCCTTGTGCGCCCACTTCATGCTCGCCATCTTCAACGTCGTCTTTCCGATTTTTGCGCTGATCTTCCTCGGCTACCTGTGCCGCAAGCGCAATATCCTCAGCGTCAACGCCGCCAGCGAGCTGAACCGTTTCGTCATCTATCTCGGCCTGCCGGCGCTGCTGTTCGACTCGATCGCGCGCCTGACCCCGGTCGACTTCAGCAACCTGCGCTTCATCGCCGTGTTCGCCATCGGCATCGCGGCGGTGTTCCTGCTGACGGCGTGGATCAAATATCGCCAGGGCGCAGCGGCGGGCGACATCATCATCGACAGTCTCGGCACCTCCTACGCCAACGTCGGCTTTATCGGCATCCCGCTGTGCCTGCTGGCCTTCGGCCGCGACGGCATGCCGCCGGCGGTGATCGCGATGGTGATGACCGCCTGCCTGCTGTTCGCGATTGCGATTGTGTTATTGGAAATCTGCCTGCACGCCGAGAAGCACATCGGCCGCAGCCTGCTCAAGACCGGCAATTCGCTGATCCGCAATCCCATCCTGATCGCACCGATTCTCGGCGGCCTGGTGGCCAGCAGCGGCTACGTGCTGCCGGCCGGCGTGCAGCAATTATTCAAGCTGCTGGGCGCCGCCGCCAGTCCTTGCGCGCTGGTGTCGCTGGGCCTGTTCCTGGCGCAGCCGATTGCCAACAAGCAGTCCGGCTCGGTCAGCCTGCTGGTAAGTTTCAAGCTCTTGCTGCATCCGGCCATCACGGCGGTATTCGCCTACTGGATCTTGCCGCTGCCCAAATTGTGGGCAGACACCGCGCTGCTGCTGTCGGCCATGCCGATCGGCACCGGCCCCTTCATGCTGGCGGAGTTGTATCAACGCGAAGCAGCGCTGATGTCGCGCGCAATCCTGATTTCCACCACGACCTCGCTGGTGACGATCACGCTGATCCTCGCCTGGATCGCCCACTGAGCTCATACCAAATTCGCCTATGAAAATCCAGATCGCCTCCGACCTGCATCTCGAACGCATGCGCGATTTCCCCGGCTATCGCGCGGTCGAACCGACCGACGCCGACGTGCTGGTGATCGCCGGCGACATCCACAACGGCACCAGCGCGATCGATGCCTTCGCCGACTGGCCGGTGCCGGCGATCTATGTGCATGGCAATCATGAAGCCTACGACGCGCAGTATCCGGTCGTGGTCGACGACATCCGGCGTCATGCCGACGCCCACGGCGGCAATGTCATCCATCTGGAAAACAATGCGCGCGTGATCGGCGGCGTGCGCTTTCTCGGCTGCTGCCTGTGGACCGACTATGCCTTGCAGCAGGACGGCGTGGAGCCGCTGACGCTGGAGGCGGCAATGGAAGAAGCCGGCAAGATACTCTACGACCACCGCGTGATCACGATGCCGGACGGCATCTTCCTGCCGCAGCATGCCTTGCAACTGCATCGGCAATCGCGGCACTGGCTGGAGCGGCAACTGGCGCAGGATTTCGACGGCCCGACCGTGGTGGTGACGCACCACGGCGTGCATCCGCAATCGATCCACGCGCGCTTTGCCGGCTCGCCGCTCAACCCCGGCTTCATCAGCGACCTCACGCCCTTGCTGGCGCAAGCCGACCTGTGGATACACGGCCATGTGCACGACAGTTTCGATTATGAAGTGGCAGGCTGCCGCGTCGTCACCAATCCGCGCGGCTATGCGCTCAATCTCAGGCAGGCGGGCTCACTGGAAGAGCTTGAATGGGAGAATCCGCATTTCAATCCGCAGCTGGTGGTGGAGATCTGAGCGCGGCGAGCTAGCGGGAGCTGCTGACCAATGCGCTCGTCATGAGGTCGCTCTTCTGCTGCAGCAATTTCTCGAACTGTTGCGCCGGCACCGGCGGGCTGAACAGATATCCCTGCATCTCGTCGCAACCGTGGCGGCGCAGATAAGACAACTGCTCCTGCGTCTCGACGCCCTCGGCGATGACGTGCAGCTTGAGGCTGTGCGCCAGCGAAATGATGGAGACGGTGATCGCCGCATCGTCGGCATCGACCGTAATGTCGCGCACGAAGGACTTGTCGATCTTCAGCACATCGATCGGGAAGCGCTTGAGATAAGACAGGCTGGAATAACCGGTGCCGAAATCGTCGATGGACAGATACACGCCCAGCTCCTTGAGCTGGCGCAGGATGCCGATGGCGTGTTCGACATCGGTCATCACCAGGCTTTCGGTCAGTTCCAGCTCCAGCAGACCGGCGTCGAGTCCGGTGTCTTTCAGCACGGCTTCGATCGACGACACCAGATCCTTTTGCACGAACTGCCGCACCGACAAATTGACCGACACGCGCAGCTTGCCCCAGCCGGCATCCTGCCAGGCCCTGGTCTGCTCGCATGCCGTGCGGATCACCCATGAGCCGATCGGCAGGATCAGGCCGGTTTCTTCCGCCAGGCTGATGAAGCGCATCGGCGACACCATCCCGAGTTCCGGATGCTGCCAGCGGATCAGCGCTTCCATGCCGACGATGTTGCCGCTGCGCAGATCGATCTTGGGCTGGTAATGCAGCAGGAATTCATTGCGCTCCAGCGCCAGCCGCAGATCGCCTTCGATGCGCAGGCGTTCCAGCGCCTGCTCGTTCATCGCCGGTGTATAGAATTGATAGTTGTCGCGCCCGTTCTGCTTGGCGCGGTACATGGCGATGTCGGCATGCTTGACCAGCGTCTCGGCGTCGCGGCCGTCGTCCGGATACGCCGCCACGCCCAGGCTGCAGGTCGGGAAGAAGGTATGTCCCTCGATCGTCATCGGCGCGGCGATGGCGGCCTGGATGCGTTGCAGGTTGCGCGTGTCGAGCCCGACGTCGGTGTATTCGGACATCACGATCACGAACTCGTCGCTGCCCAGGCGCGCGATGGTGTCGGTGTCGCGCACGGCGCCGCGCAGGCGTCCCGCGACCGTTTTCAGCAACAGGTCGCCGGCCTTGTGGCCCAGCGTGTCGTTGACGAACTTGAAGCGGTCCAGGTCGACGAACACCACCCACAGCGAGCGCTGGTAGCGTTCCGCGTAGGCCATCGCTTCTTCCAGCACCTTGCGCAGCATGTTGCGGTTGACCAGGCCGGTGAGCACGTCGCGGTTGGCCTGGAATTCCAGTTCGGCTTCGTAGCGCTTCATCGAGGTGATGTCGTAGAGCGCCGCGACGAAATGCGTCACCGTGCCGTATTCGCTCTTGACCGGGGCGATGTAGAAGTCGTTCCACATCAGCGCGCCGTTCTTGTTGTTGGTGCGCAGGACGACGTTGCATTCGCGTTGTTCGTTGAGCGCGCTCCAGATGTCGATGAAGCCTTGCTTGTCGACGTCCGGCCCTTCCAGCATGCGGATGCTGTGGCCGGCGACTTCGGCGGTGCTGTAGCCGGTGATGCGCTCGAACGCCGGATTGACGTATTCGATGGGATAGTCGGGCGCGCTCGCCTGCATGATGATGATGGCGTTGGCACTGGCCTCGATGGCGCGCTGGCGCAGTTGCAGGGCGCGCTCGGCCTGCTGGCGCGCGTGGATGTCTTCCTTGAGCAGGACGTTGGTCAGGCGCAGCTCGGCAGTCCGTTCGTCGACCGTGCGCTGGATGCGGCGCGAGCGCATCGACAAGGTGTAGAGATAGGCTGCGGCCAGCAGGGTCAGCAAGGTGCCGGCGCCGAGGATCAGCAGCGAGTTGGAATGATTCGACACCAGCGGGATCGGCGCCGACTTCACCTCCAGATGCCAGGGCTGGCCGGCGATGTCGAAGGTGCGCCGCACATGCACCGGACGACGATAGCCCAGCCAGGTCGGCAAGCCCGGCACGATCGCCTGGCGCGGAATGTCGTCGGTGCGGTACACCAGGTCGTCGCGGTTGGCGCTGGTGCCGATATAGACGCTGACTTCGACACCTTCGCGCCGGATCGGGCCGAAGGCGTTGAAGATCCGCTCCAGCAACACGCGGGCGTGGAATACCGCTGTGGTGTCGCCGATGACGGCGGCGCGGCGTTCGTCGGGGGTGTTCAGCGGCATGCCGTGGCGATAGACCGGCATCAGCACCAGCAGGCCGCGCTCATTGGTCGAGGCCTGCGCCAGCCGCAGCGCGCCGGTCGATACCGGGCTGTTGGTCTCGATGGCGCGCTGCAGGGTATCCATGACCACCTGGTTGGCGGAGAGGTCGAGCCCGAACGCGGCCTGGTTGCCTTGCATCGGTTCCAGATAATCCACCACCAGATAACGGTCGCGTATCGGCGCCTGGATGGTCTTGCCTTCGACCAGCGTGGTGATGCCGAATTTCGGATAGCGCGCCTGCATTGCGGTCTCGAAATCGGAGCGTTCGCTGCGCGTGATGAAACGCTGGAAACTGAACGCCTGCACGTGCGGATATTTCTGCAGCAGCGGTTCGGTAAACGTATGGAATTGGTCGCGCGTGGGACTGTCGACGGTCGTGAAGACGCGGTTGATCACGGTCAGCACCTGGACCGCCTCTTCCAGCCCGCGCTGCAAGGTGGTCACGCGTACCGATGCGCGGCGTTCGAAATCCAGATTGAAAGCGTCGTCTTCAAGCTTGCAGGTTGCCAGGAACAGCAAGGCGGTTGCGCCAAAGCCGATGACCAGTGTCAATGACACCGAAATGGAAGCCCCCACGCGTTTGATCGCTTTGTACATGCCAAGATGACGTTTTTCGTGACTCTGATGAAGCCATCATAAACGCGCGCTTGCTCATGTCGCCAAATTATTAATTAATTTTTTCTCAACTTTGTCTGAAGCAATTTTGTGCTGCATCGTATAGAGAATAGCTTCACTAAAACGGCGCGCAGCTGTCCTACAAGGGAAACTCTTGCTGTGCGCAGAACCTCACCATAACAGGGCGTATCGGAAGGCAAAACGCGCCTCAAAGTGTGGCGCGTTGTTGTAGCTTCACGGAAATATTTCCCGATGGCGCGCCGTCACAATTGCGGCATTTTTACCACGCCCCGGATTGCTTGCCGCCGCCCTGCGCGCGCTGTTCCTTTTGCTCTTTTTCGATCGCCTGCGTCTGCATGAAGGCGGTGAACGAACGCTCGATGGTCGCGCGTTCGATGTCCTTGGTGATGAACACGATGCGCGTGCGGCGATCTTCCGACGGCCAGGCCGGCAGGGTCACGGTCGGATGGAAGATATGCTGCACGCCGTGGATCACGGTCGGCTTTTCCTCGCCGGCAAGATTGACGATGCCCTTGATGCGCAGGATGTTCTGGCCCTTGAAACCGACCAGCAGGCTCAGCCATTCATCGAACAGATGCGGCTCGATCGGATGGTCGAAGCTGAAGCAGAAGGCGCGGATGTGATCGTCGTGGCGGTTGACGTCTTCATGCTTGTGCTCGTGGTCGTGGTCGTGGTCGTGGCCATGATGATGACCGTGTCCGTGATGATCGTGCGCGGGTTGCGCATAGGATTCTTCGTTCAGCCAGCGCTCGACGTCGGGCGTTTTTTCCGCAGTCTTGAACAAGCCCGCATCCAGCAATTTCTGCGGCGCAACCTGCCCTTGTTGCGACAGGATTTGTTGCGCACCCGGATTCATCTGCGCCAGCCTCGCCTGCAGGTCTTGCAAGGTTGCGGCATCGGCCAGGTCGCTCTTGGTCAGCAGCAGACGATCGGCGACGGCGGCCTGTTGCACTGCTTCAATATGGTTGTCCAGCGTCTGTTTGCCGTTGACCGCGTCGATGGTGACGATGACGCCGTCGAGCCGGTATTTGGACGCAATGAAGTTGTCGGTCATCAGCGTGTGCAGGATCGGAATCGGCGACGCCAGTCCGGTGGTCTCGATGATGACGCGGTTGAATTTGCGTTTGCCGCCTTCGGCGAAACGCCAGGTGATGTCTTTCAGCGTCTTCTTCAGATCGCCGCGGATGGTGCAGCACAGGCAGCCGCTGCTCATCTCCACCACCACCTCGTCCTGGCTGTGCGCCACCAGCAGATGATCGAGACCGATCTCGCCGAATTCGTTGATGATGACCAGCGTGTCCTTCAGCTCGGGCTGCGCCACCAGATAGTTGAGCAAGGTGGTTTTGCCGCTCCCGAGGAATCCGGTCAGCAGGGAAATGGGGATCAGTGGCGTAGCGTCTTGTGTCATGGAGCAAAGAGGCAGGCGGGCCGGCAATGTCGGCCGCCTGCCGGATGAATGATGGTCAATCCGCTATGCTACATGACTCTGCGCTTGCGCACCTGCTCACCGGTGAAGGCCGCTCCTGGTCAGCCGGCGACGGCGGCCTCGTCCTCTTCGATGCGCGTCCAGTCCGGGAACGGATCGGGAAACGCACGCCAGTGATGGATGCCCTTGCGCGTTTCGGTGAAGTTCAGTTGCGCCGATTTGAATTCGCGCTCGATCAGCGCGCGGTCCATATCCTGACCGATGAAAACCACCTCGCAGATGCGATCGCCGTAGGGTTCTTCCCAGTTGGCGTCGATGGCCGCGCGCTGCGGCGATCCGCGCGGGGGCATGCGATCCTGCGCGGCCGCCCACCATTGGCCTACGGGTTCCAGCGTGGCGGTGTTGCCCGCGCGCGAATACGATAAGGCCCATTCGGGACGGCTGGCCAGCCAGACATATCCCTTGGCGCGGATCAGGCCGGTCAGGGGCTTTTCCAGAAACGCGGCGAAGCGTTGCGGATGCAGCGGTTCGCGGCTGCGCAGGACGAAACTGCCGATACCGTATGCTTCCGTCTCGGGATGATGCTCACCGGCAAGCTCTTTGGCCCAGCCGGCCATGCCGCCGGCTTTTTCCAGATCGAATTTGCCGGTCCCAAGCACGGTAGTCAACGGCACGCGGCCGCGCTCGGCGTGCACGATCGCGGCGCCAGGATTGAGCGCCTTGACCACGCCCACCACCGCCTGCAGTTGCACCGCAGACACCATATCGACCTTGCTGATCACGACCACGTCGGCAAATTCGATCTGTTCGGTCAGCAGTCCGGCCAGCGTGCGGTTGTCGCCTTCTCCGGCGACCGCCCCGCGCTGTTCGAGCAGATCTTCGCTGCTGAAGTCGCGCAACAGATTGACCGCGTCGACCACCGTCACCATGGTGTCGATGCGCGCGACATCGTTGAGCGAATCGCCCTTCTCGTCGGTGAAATCGAACGTGGCCGCCACCGGCATCGGTTCGCCGATCCCCGTGGATTCGATGAGCAGATAGTCAAAGCGCCCTTCGGCGGCGAGCTTGCGTACTTCCATCAGCAAATCTTCGCGCAGCGTGCAGCAGATGCAGCCGTTGCTCATCTCGACCATTTTTTCTTCGGTGCGCGATAGCGCCGCGCCGTTGTTGGCGGCCGATTTCTCGACCAGGGAGGCGTCGATGTTGACTTCGCTCATGTCGTTGACGATAACCGCCACGCGCAATCCCTCGCGATTGGACAGGATATGGTTGAGCAAGGTGGTTTTTCCGGCGCCGAGAAAACCGGACAGCACCGTTACCGGCAGGCGTTGATCTTTGGCTGGCATGCGTTGTTCTCCTGATATGAACGGGCTCGCGTGGATGGCGGACATGAGTCCGCCATGTCGTTGCAACAATATTCAACTAAGTGCAGTTAGATGCAACTAAGTTGCATATTTAAGTTGAAGGCATCATAACGCAGTCAACCCTCATTTGCAACACAGTTGCAAATAGAGATTTCAAACCGACTTTTGCAGGATGGCTCAGCACAATGCGCAGTGCACAGAAGGGGGGGGAAACGGAGGAAGGGAGAGAGGAAGGAAGCGCCGCGACAGGGAACGTCGCGGCGGCATGCGACAGCGATACGACGATCGGTCAGTCGTTGTCGTGCGATGGCAGCAGATGGCCCAGCTTGGTCGCCTTGGTGCGCAGATAGCGGATATTGAAAGGATTGCGGTTTTCCACCAGCGGCACGCGTTCCAGGATCTCGATGCCGTTTTCCTGCAGGGCGTTGACCTTGCGCGGGTTGTTGGTCATCAGGCGCAAACCCTTGATGCCGAGGTGATCGATCATCGGCACCACCATGGTGTAGCGGCGCATGTCGGCCGGGAAGCCCAGTTGCAGGTTGGCTTCCACCGTGTCGGCGCCGCCGTCTTGCAGATGATAGGCGCGGATCTTGTTGAGCAGGCCGATGCCGCGGCCTTCCTGGCGCAGATAAAAGATCACGCCGCGCTTTTCCTTGGCGATGCGTTTCAGTGCGGCTTCCAGTTGCGCGCCGCAATCGCAGCGCTGGCTGAACAAGGCGTCGCCGGTCAGGCATTCGGAGTGCACGCGCGCCAGGACCGGTTCGCCGTTGGCGACGTCGCCCAGCACCAGCGCCAGATGTTCCTTACCGGAAACATGGTCGACGAAAGCATGCAGTTGAAAAGTTGCCCACGGCATCGGCAATGCGCAGGAGCTGACAAATTCCAGATTTTCTTCGGGAATGACGACGTCTGTTTCGATATTTGTTGTTGACGACATGATGAACCTATATGAGTACCTGAGGCTCCGCTAACGGATTAACGGAGCGCAGCCGCATATCTTACCTCGCGGCCCGAATTCTTTCAGGCGAGCTGAGCTTGCTGTTGCTCAATGTGACGGACCCGCTCCCCTGTCAGCGTCGCCCGGTGCGTGTTTGTATACGCAAATTAAATGGTAGCAGGCTCTGCGTTCTTCAAGTGCCACCTGGCGCTTTTTGCGCGCGAAGGCCGGCGCCGGCAAGAATTGTTGTCGTTTTCATGAGATTCACTGCCGTACTCGGGAAATGAAAAAAGCCGGAACAGCAATCCGCTGTTCCGACTTCCTTGTTTCTCCACAGCATCAGTTTCAGACCTTGCGATTCTTCCCAGGCCACATCCGCACAATCAGCGCGCCCACCGAAGCCGCAGTCGCCAGCGCAACCACGCCGATCCAACCCCATTGCGCCAGCAGCAGGCTGCCCAGTGCGGCGCCGGCGGCCATGCCGATGAACATGCCGACGAACAGGACTGCGTTCAGACGGCTGCGGGCGCCGGGTTCGATGCTGTAGACGATGGTTTGGTGCGCCACCAGCGTCGCCTGCACGCCAAGGTCGAAACCCACCGCCGCCAGCGCCAGCAACCACAGCTGGCCGCTGGTCGAGAAAGCCGGCGCAAAGGCCATCGCAATGAAGGACAGGATCGCCAGGCCGATACCCAGGCGGGTCACCAGTTCAGGACCTTTCTTATCCGAGATGCGGCCGGCCAGCGGCGCAGCCAGGGCGCCGGCTGCGCCTGCCAGACCGAAGGCGCCGGCAGCGGCGCTGCCCAGATGGAACGGCGCGGCGTGCAGCATCACCGCCAGCGTGGACCAGAAGGCGCTGAAGCCGATCGACAGCAAACCCTGGGCCAGGGCCGCGCGGCGCAGTGCAGGATGCTTGTGCACCAGCTTGCCCAGCGAGCCCAGCAGCGCGCTATACGCCAGATGGGTAGTCGCCTTGAAGCGCGGCAGGCCGCGCCATGCTGCGACGCCGATCAGCGCGATGCTCACCGAAGCCGCGACGAACATCACGCGCCAGCCGAAGTGTTCGGCCACGAAACCGCTCAGCACGCGCGACAGCAGGATGCCGAGCAGCAAGCCGGTCATCACGGTGCCGACCACCTTGCCGCGATGCGCTTCGGAAGCCAGCGTGGCGGCGGCGGGCACGATGTCTTGCGCCAGCGTCGCCGACAGGCCGATGGCCAGGCTCGCGACCAGCAGCATGGCGATGCCGGACGAAGCGCCCGCCAGCAGCAGTGCGCCGGTCAGGACGGCGGCCTTGATCAGGATGATGCGCCGGCGATCGTAACGGTCGCCCAGCGGCGCCAGCAGCAAGATGCCGAGCGCGTAGCCGAGCTGGGTCAGCATCGGCACCATGCCGACGGCGCGATCGGACGCGCCGATGTCGGCGCCCAGGATGCCGAGCATCGGCTGCGAGTAATACAGTGAAGCGACGGCCAGGCCGGCGCCGGAGGACAAGAGCAGCATCAGCGATGCCGGCAGGTTGGCGCCGGCCGGTGCTGCAGCGGCAACCTGACTTTTGCCGCCTGCTGTATGCGTTTGTTGAATGGAAGACATGATCTGCACCCCTATGGATTTGTTGATGGGTCGCAGTGTGCGCCGGGATGCTGCACCGCGGTAGTAGCACGGCTTGCAGAATTGTTATACGCTTGCCGTATGACCCCGCCCGACAACTTCAACCCGCCCGCCCCCACCGCTTCGGACCGCATCGAGCTGATCCAGACCTTCGTGCGCATCGTGCAGGCCGGCAGTCTGTCGGCGGCGGCGCAACAGCTGGGCACCACGCAGCCCACCATCAGCCGCCGGCTGCAACTGCTGGAGCGTTCCATGGGCCTGCGCCTGCTGCAGCGTTCCACCCACGCCATGAAACTGACCGAAGACGGCGAGCGCTGCTACGAGCGCGCGCTCAACCTGCTGGCGGAGTGGGAATCTTTCGAGTTCGATTTGCGCGGCGCCAGCGTCGAAGCCGGCGGCTCGCTGCGCGTGGTGGTGCCCAATGCGTTCGGACAACGCCAGCTGATTGCGCCGCTGGCCGAGTTCATGCGCCGCCATCCCGGCATCACGGTGGAATGGCTGCTGTACGACCGCATCGCCGATTTCATCGCGCACGGCATCGACTGCGCGATCCAGGTCGGCGAAGTCACCGACCCCTCGGTGGTCGCGATCCGGCTGGCGGAAGTGCCGCGCATGCTGGCGATTGCGCCCGCGCTGCTGGCGCAGCACGCGATGCCGGCGCACCCGCGCGATCTGACCTCCATGCCGTGGCTGGCGATTCCGCAGTTCTACCGGCGCGACATCACGCTCAGGAACGTCGTCACCGGCGAAGTCGCCGAGGTCGCGTTCCAGCCCCGGCTCAGTTCCGACAGCCTGTATGCGCTGACCAATGCGGCGGTCGAAGGCGTCGGCCTGATCCTCGGCTCCGCCTGGCTGCTGCACGAACACATGGAAAACGGCCGCCTGGTGCCGCTGCTGCCCGAATGGGAAGCCGCGCCGCTGCCGGTGTCGATCATCTATCCCTACGCCCGCTTCTATCCGGCGCGGCTGCGTTACTTCATCGAAACCATGCGCGAGGCGATGCCGGCGGCCGTGGGTTCCGCTGCGCGCTGGACCTGAGGATTATTTCGCCGGGCCGGCAGAAGCGACGCCCGGAATGCCCATCCGGATCAATTCAGAAAAGCGCGGATCGTTGCCGGCCGCCAGCGCACGCTGCGTGATGCGTCCGCGTGCACGCAGCGTGGCGTAGTCGAACCCCGGCGCGAGGCCGGCGACGTCGTAGGCATATTCCGCCAGATAGCCCGACGCCAGCAAGCGATAATCCAGCGGCAGTTGCGGATTGATGGCGCGCGCCAGGTCGAACACGATGGTGGTGCAATTGCTGGTGAGCGTGTTGTAGAAGGCCGGCGCCTGTTCCAGCTTGCGCGCTTCGCCGGCGTAGCCGATGAACAGCTTGCGCAGCGTTGCCGGCGCAACCTGCAGGCGGTAAAAATACACGTCCTCGCCGCGCACGTTGCTGCGCACCCGAACGATGTCGCGCTCGTCCGAGGCCACCAGCACGGTTTCGAATTTGCGGAAGAAGCCGCCCAGCGCCGAAAAACTCTCGCCCTTCTCCTTGCGGATCTCCACCGAAAACGTCAGGTAGCGGCCGTCGTCGAAGCCGAACGACACCAGCGTATGCGCAATCGCCGGCCCCATCCAGTAAGACAGCACCAGGTCGGCCGTGACCAGGTGATCGAGATCGTAGTCGCGGTTCTCCCAGCGCACGGTGTAGTCGGTCTCGCTGCGCCAGTCGAAGTTGCGCACATTGGTCAGGCGCACTTTGCTGCCGTCGACATCGATATGCAGCAGGCGCGCCACGTCGTCGGCCCAGACCCGGTCGTGCGACGGTTTGAAGCTGCTCCACCAGCCCAGCACGGCGGCGAAAAACAGCGCAAACCACAACACCGGTTTCCAGCGCCGCCGCCACAGCGCACGCACCGCTGCCAGCACCGCCAGCGCAAGAAAGACGATGGCTGCGGTCTTGATCTGCATCGGCGCGGTCAGCTGAAACCACAGCGCGAAGCCAGTCCACACGCCGGCTATCGTAATCGCCAGCGTCAGCAGCAGACACAGGACGAGCCAGAGAACTTTGCGCAGGCGGCCCGCAGGCGGGCGAGAAGGAAAAGAAGGAAAATCCGGCATGGCAGCGAGTGGATGGACGATGCGCACAGGATAGCGGAATTTTCCTTGTCTTCATTCAGTCTGTCCCCCCCGGCGCACGCCGGGAGCCAATGACGTCAATGCGTCGTTTCAGCTTCATCACGACATTGGACGATGCACGCAAAACGGCGTTGACGTATTTGCAAGCCGTCCTTGAGGCAGGGCTGTAGGAAAACCGGCGCATGTAAATCCGCTTCCGGCCTACAGTCAAACCCGCCCGGGAGGCGGAACATGGGCTCTTGCACGAATCTGCCTGCAGGAGAGCGCCATGAAGACCAGGGACATTCCGGAACAAGCCACCTTCACCGCCTACACCAACGCCGCCGGCGGCTGGGGTTCGGTGCGCGCGCTCGGCTCCATCCTGATGCAGGAGCACGTGGTCGCCAGCGGCACGCGCGCCCTGATGAAGCAGAACAAGCCGGAAGGCTTTGCCTGCGTCAGTTGCTCCTGGGCCAAGCCGGCCGATCCGCATGCCTTCGAGTTTTGCGAGAACGGCGCCAAGGCGACCGCCTGGGAAATCACCGACAAGCGCGCCACGCCGGAATTTTTTGCGCAGCATACCGTCACGGAACTGGAAAGCTGGTCCGATTTCGAACTGGAATCCGCCGGCCGCCTGACTGCGCCGATGCGCTACGACGACGAGAGCGACAAGTATCTGCCGGTCTCATGGGAGCAGGCCTTCAATGACATCGGCTCGGAACTGCGCGCCGCCGATCCCGACAAGGTCGTGTTCTACACCTCCGGCCGCGCCTCGCTGGAGACGTCCTACATGTACGGCCTGATGGCGCGCATGTACGGCACCAACAATCTGCCGGACAGTTCCAACATGTGCCACGAATCGACCTCGGTGGCGCTGCCCAAGACCATCGGCGTGGCGGTCGGCACGGTGGGACTGGATGACTTTGCCGCGACCGACTGCCTCCTCTTCTTCGGCCACAACACCGGCACCAATGCGCCGCGCATGCTGCACTCGCTGGAAGAAGTACGCAAGCGCGGCGTGCCGGTGATCACCTTCAATCCGCTGCGCGAGCGCGGCCTGGTCAGCTTCGTCAATCCGCAGTCGCCGCTGGAAATGCTGACGCCGGCACGCACCGCGATCAGCACGCAATACGTGCAGATCAAGATCGGCGGCGATACGGCGGCGGTCATGGGCATGGCCAAATGGCTGATCGAAAACGACGACGCCGCGCTGGCGGCGCGCCAGCCGCGCCTGCTCGATGCCGGCTTCATCGCCGACCACACCGCCGGCTTCGAGGAATTCGCCGACGCTGCGCGGCAAGCCGATTGGGACGAGATCGAACGGCAATCGGGCGTCTCGCGCGCGCAGCTGGAACAAGCTGCACAGACCTACGCCAACGCGCGCGCCTGCATGCTGATGTACGGCATGGGCGTGACCCAGCATCGCGAAGCGGTGCGCACCATCCACATGCTGACCAATCTGCTGCTCCTGCGCGGCAACATCGGCAAACCCGGCGCCGGCATCTGCCCGATACGCGGCCACTCCAACGTGCAGGGACAACGCACCGTCGGCATCACCGAGAAACCGGAACTGGTGCCGAAAGGAAAACTGCAGCAGCAATACGGCTTCACCGTGCCGGAAAAAAAAGGCCTCAACACCGTCGAGGCCTGCGAAGAAATCATCAACAAGAACATCTCCGCCTTCTTCATGCTAGGCGGGAATTTCGTGCGCGCCATTCCCGACCACGACCGCATGGAACCGGCATGGCGGAAGATTCCGCTGACCGTGCAAGTGATGACGCGTCTGAATCGCAGTTCGGTGATCCACGGCAAGCGATCCTACCTGCTGCCCTGCCTGGGGCGTATCGAGATCGATCAGCAAAGCGGCGGCACGCAGGCGGTCTCGGTGGAAGACAGCACCGGCCGCATGCACGGCTCGCATGGCGTGGTGAAACCGGCATCGGCGCAGTTGCTGTCGGAAGTCGCCATCGTGGCGGAAGTCGCCAAGCGCATCCTGATCCCCAATCCCAAGGTCAACTGGAACGCCTGGACCGCCGACTACGCGCGCGTGCGCAACGCGATTGCCGAGACCTATCCGGACATCTTCCACGACTTCAACGAGCGCATGTGGACGCCGGGCGGTTTCGCTCGTCCGCTGGCGGCGCGCGAGCGCAAATGGAACACGCCCAACGGCAAGGCCAATTTCATCACGCCGGACAGCTTCGACGAAGATCCCGACATGCCGGACGAGCCGGGCACCCTGCGCCTGATGACCACGCGCGGCGACAGCCAGTTCAACACCACGGTATATGGCCTCGACGACCGCTTCCGCGGTGTGCACGGTACGCGCCGCGTGCTGCTGATGAATGCGGCCGACATGGAACGCCTGGCGCTGCAGGACGGTGCCTTCGTCACGGCGCAAACGGTCTGCCACGACGACATCGCGCGCCGCGTGGCGAACCTCCGGGTGCAGACTTACGATATTCCGGCCGGGTGCATCATGGGATATTTTCCGGAGTTGAATCCGCTGATCCCGTTGTCGCATCACGCCAAAGGCAGCAAGGTGCCGGCGGCGAAATCTATCCCGGTGCGGCTGATTCCGCATCGCCTGTAAAAGCTGAGGGCCCCGGCGTGCCGGGAATCTACTGACGCTTCATCACCATCTGCACCGATCCCTGCCCATGGCATTCGAAGGCCAGCGACACATCCGTCAGCAGGCTGGCGGAGCACAGCGTCTGCTGATCCTTCCAGCTCAGCACGCTACCGCTGACCGTGCCGCTGGCGCTGATCGGCACCGTCGGGAAGTTGCCTTCCATGGTGCCGGTGATGGCCGCCTGTCCCGCTGCCGTGGTGGCGAAGCTGAGCGTCCAGCGCTGCGCCGACCCGAAGGAATTATTCCCCGCGCCCGCCCATTGCCCGTCGAACAGTCCCGGACTGAGTTCGCTCTTGACCGGTTTCTTGTCTTGCGGAATCGGCGTGATGGAGACCTGCTTGCAGACCTGGCAGCTGATCTCGGTGATGTTGGCGCGGCTGATCTGCTTGGGTCCCCAGAGATTGTCGGTGCCGGTGTTGCCGCTGACGAGCACATTGAAATACGGCGTGCCGTCGACGTAGTAATTAATCTTGGAACAGGCCGGCGCGGAGGAAGTGAATTTCAGTTCTGCCGCGTAGGAACCGAGCGTGGTGGCTTCCACCGGCTTGACAGCAATCGATGCGGAACAAGCGCCGACCGGTTGCTGGCAGTCGCAGCTGGGATCGGCGGTCGGTGTGGCCGCGGCAGCTGCAGTTTGCGCAGCGGCCTGGGGCAACAAAACAGTCGCGGCGCTGGCGAGAAAAAGTGCAGGAAATAGTTGTTTCATCATCATTGACTCACCTTGTGCTGAAGAACATGGTTAGTGCGTGACCAAGTCCATCTTACACCGGAGCCATACAAGCGACGCTGAGACAATCAGGCGCAGTCACCCGATCAACGCCACGCTCCCCGAGGCCAGCAGCAAACCGGCCACGATGCGGTTGAACCAGACGGCGGGCAAGCAACCGTACAGGCGCTCGCCGACCAGCACGCCGCCGGCGAAGGCCGGGACCAGCAGACAAGTCGAGCCCAGCAACGGCGCGTGCAGTTGCCGGTTGACGGCCAGCAGCATGGCCGCGCCGATAAACAGCACGGCAAAATAACCCAGCAGATTGGCGCGCAAGATCACCGTTTCCGCTCCGCGCGCAGCGGCGCCCGCGGCCATGCCGCTGAAGTAATACACCGCGGGCGGACCGCCCATGCCGCCGAGCGCGGTCATCGCGCCGCTGACCACGCCGGCAGCGATCGTCGACGGCATGCCGCCGTCATGTCGCCAGCGCCAGCCGCGCAGATGCAGAACCGTCATCGCCAGCACCGTGAAACCGATCACGCGATGCAGTTGCGGGTTGCCCGCCGCTTCCATCCAACGCATCGCCAGCGCGGTGCAGATCAGCGCCACCAGCGCCAGCGGCGCAACCGATTTCCATTGCACCAGCGGGCCCCAGCGGCGCACTCCCTGCAGGCAGGTGGCGCAATGCACCAGCACGATCAGCGCGCCGGCTTCGGGCGCCGGCAACAGCAAGCCGAACAAGGGCGCCATCACCATCGCCGCACCGAATCCGGTAACGCCCTTGGCCATGCCGGCGAGCAGGCTGATCAGCGCCAGCGGCAACAGAATGGAAAACGGCATCATGGCGTGGACCACTATCGGATTGAGTTGGCGCAATCATTGCATTGATGAACACGGGCGCATAAGACCAAGCGCAGCAATCGATGGGTCCAGCACAGCAGTGCAACTGTTCGCACAAAAATAGTGCCGCGATACCGAGCCATGCACAGATCGGGAGCAGACAACGTCAGGCCCGGCGTGCAGTTTGCGGGTGACCGGCAAAGGTGAACGATGTCCGCCGCATTCCGATTCGGCACAGGCGAACCTGTGCCGATGTGAACGGCGCTGCAGGCCACCCGCAGGCGGCTGGTCCAATCGAAAGCTCGCCGTGGCACCATGGTCTGGCCCGGATTCTGCGTCAAAGTAGATGTGTTGCGGCGCGCTGTGCCGACAACTGGAACGCATTTCATCGACAAGCATGAGAGGCGTTCTTCCCAACATCACATCTCATCGAGGGGTATCACATGAAAGCATCCGCGTTGTATCGCATGATCGCCAGCGTCAACAATGTGCAACTGAAGAAGTGGGTTCGCAAGTCTGGCCGGCTGCTGGTGTCCGCCGCTCTGTTGAGCGCCGCCGGCGGCACGTTTGCCGCCGACAAGGAAGTGACCATCGCCTTCCAGGACATGATGGTGCCGTGGCGTTACGCGCAGCAGCTGGACGAAGCCGCGAAGGAAACCGGCTACAAGGTCAGCTATCGCAAATTCGGCGGCGGCGGCGACGTCATCCGCGCCATGGCGTCGGGCAATGTGCAGATCGGCGAAGCCGGTTCCAGCCCGGTGGCCGCAGGCCTGAGCCAGGGCTTGCCGATTCAGCTGTTCTGGATTCTCGATAACATCAATGACGCCGAAGCGATGGTTGCGCGCAACGGTTCGGGCGTGACCAGCGTGGCGCAGCTCAAGGGCAAGCGCCTGGGCGTGCCGTTCGTCTCGACCAGCCATTTCCACGCGCTGCTGGCGATCAAGAAAGCCGGCCTGTCGCCGAGCGACGTCAAGGTGCTCAACATGCGTCCGCCTGAAATTGCGGCAGCCTGGGAACGCGGCGACATCGATGCGGCCTTCGTCTGGAATCCGGTGCTGGCGAAAATTTCCGCCAGCGGCAAGGCCATCACCAGCTCCGGCAAGATCGCCGCCGACACCGGCATCGCGACCTTTGACGGCTTCGTGGTCAACAGCGAATGGGCGCAGGGCAACCAGGCTTTCATGATGACGTTCGTCAAGATCCTCGCCAAATACGATGCCATGTATCGCGCCCATCCCGAGCAATGGACCGGCAGCACGCCGCAGGGCAAGGCGGTAGCGGCCATCAGCGGCGGCGAACCGGGCGAAGTGGCGGCGGCGCTGGCGCTGTATCAGTTCCCGACCCCGGCCGAACAGGCTTCGGTGAAGTGGCTGTCCGGCGGCAAGAACGCCGGCGCGGTGAAATCGCTGCAGGCGACCGCCGATTTCCTCAAGGAACAGAAGACGCTGCAAAGCACGCTGCCTGACTACTCGGTGGGTGTGACCGACCAGTACGTCAAGGCGCTCGCCAAGTAAATCCAGGCACCTTCATTCACGGAGACCGACCATGCTGGAAATCAACAATGTGTCCATCGAGTACGCCGCCCGCAAAGGACCGCCCAGTCTCGCGCTGGACAATGTGTCGCTGTCGATTGCGGCGGGCGAGTTCGTGGTGGCGCTGGGCGCGTCGGGCTGCGGCAAGACCACGCTGCTCAACACCATCGCCGGCTTCATTCCCGCCACGCGCGGCGAAGTGCTGCTCAACGGCGCCCCGGTCGAAGGGCCGGGGTATGAGCGCGGCGTGGTGTTTCAGAAGCATGCGCTGATGCCGTGGATGAATGTGGTGGAAAACGTCGAGTTCGGTCTGCGCCTGCGCAAGATGCCGCTGCATGAGCGCCGCCGCATCGGACTCGAATGCCTGAACAAGGTCGGCCTGCTGTCGTCGGCCTACAAGCAGGTGTACGAATTGTCCGGCGGCATGCAGCAGCGCGTCGGCGTGGCGCGCGCGATTGCGTCGTCGCCGTCGGTGATGTTGCTGGACGAACCGCTGGGCGCGCTCGACGCCTTCACCCGCGAGTCGATCCAGGAGCTGCTGCTCAACCTGTGGGACGAGGCCAAGGGCGTGTTCTTCTTCATCACCCACGATGTCGAAGAGGCGCTGTTCCTCGCCACCCGGCTGATCATCATGGCGCCGCATCCGGGCCGCGTGGTGCACGAGATGGAATTGCCCTTCGCGCGCCGCTATCTGGAAACCCGCGACGCCCGCGCCACCAAGGCCAGCCCCGATTTCATCGCGGCGCGCGAACGCGTGCTGACGCTGGTGCACGAAACGTCATCGGGAGGATTCCACTGATGCCTTCCTCTTCTCCAACCTCGTCCCTCATCGGCACACCCATCGCGGAGCTGACCATGCCTGTCGACACCACCACCGTCAAGCAGGCCACGCCTGCGCCGCTGTCCAATGCGGCGCGCCGCAAACGCGCCCGCAGCTACGGCGCGCTCGGCCAGGGCAGCACCTGGGTCATCAGCAGCGTCACCGTCGTCGTGCTGCTGGGACTGTGGTGGCTGGCGACGACCATGCATTGGATCAAGCCGCTGTTCCTGCCGTCGCCGGCGTCGACCTTCAAGGCTTTCGTCAGCGCCCTGCAGGGGCAGACGCAAGGCGACACGCCGCTGGCCCAGCATGTGCTGATCAGCATCACGCGCGTGATGTCGGCATTCCTGCTGGCGGTGGTGACTGCAGTGCCGGTCGGCATCGCCATGGGCACTTCGCGCATCGCCCGCGGCATCGCCGATCCGCTCATCGAGTTCTATCGGCCGCTGCCGCCGCTGGCGTATTTGCCTCTGATCGTGATCTGGCTCGGCATCGATGAAAGCGCCAAGGTCACGCTGATCTACCTGGCCTGCTTTGCACCGCTGGCGATGGCCTCCAAAGCCGGCGTGCGCTCGGTGGCGGTAGAACAGATCAACGCCGCGCGCTCGCTGGGCGCCAGCAACTGGCAGGTGATCCGGCTGGTGGTCTTGCCGGCGGCCCTGCCGGAAATCCTGACCGGCATGCGCATCGCGATCGGCTTCGGCTGGACCACGCTGGTGGCCGCCGAGATGGTTGCCGCCACGGCCGGCATCGGCCAGATGGTGCTCAATGCGTCCAACTTCCTGCGCACCGATGTCGTGATCATGGGCATCGTCGTGATCGGTTTGCTGGCCTACGGCATCGACGTCCTGATGCGCAAGATGGAAGTGCGGCTGATTCCGTGGAAGGGCAAGATGTAAGCGCTCCCCGGCGCATTACTATTGTTTCTATCGTTTCAATTGGCACGAAAGATGCAGGTGTCACCTGCATCTTGTCTTTGGAGAAGCATGTGCGCATCAGCGACGCTCATCAGGTGATGTGGCATCAGATTTTCCCCGAGCCGGACCGGCGCGGCAGCACGCTGCAAAGCCAGCTGCGCGTGTGCTTCGTCGACGCCGTGCTGGACGGCCGGCTGATGGCGGGCATGCGCCTGCCGTCCAGCCGCGAGCTGGCCGACATGCTGTCGATCTCGCGCAATACCGTGGTGCTGGTCTACGAAAAGCTGGCCGAAGACGGCTATCTGGAAAACCGTCCGCGCAACGGCTACTACGTCAGCGATCAGTACCTGCGCCAGGTGCGCGATGCCAGCGCGGCCAAACCCGTCCTGCAGGAGCGCGACAGCCATCGCGTCGACTGGCGCGCGCGCATGAGCGCCCTGCCGGACGCGATGAAGTGGCTGGACAAACCCAGCGACTGGCAACGCTATCGCTATCCCTTTCTCTACGGCCAGTTCGACCCCAGCCTGTTTCCGATTGCCGACTGGCGCGAATGCAGCCGCCAGGCGCTGGACGTCAGCGCCATCCGCGGCTGGGCGCCGGACGCCATCGACCACGACAACGCCTCGCTGGTCGATCAGCTGATCCGGCGCGTGCTGCCGCGACGCGGCATCGCCGCCAAGCGCGAAGAAGTCTTGCTGACGGTGGGCGCGCAACAGGCGCTGTACCTGGTCGGCGAACTGCTGGTGCCGCCCGGCTCCACCGTCGCGGTGGAAGATCCCGGCTACATGGATGCCCGCAACATCTTCCTGCGGCGCGGCGCCCGGCTGCAAGGGCTGGGCCTGGACCGCGACGGCGTGCTGCCCGATGCGGCCGTGCTGGCGTCGTCGCAGACCGTGTATTGCACGCCCAGCCACCAGTGCCCGACCGGCATCACGCTCAACACCGAACGGCGGCTGGCCTTGCTGGCCTGGGCGCGCGAGCATGACGGCATCCTGATCGAAGACGACTACGACGCCGAGATGCAATACGTCGGCAAACCTTCGCCCGCCCTCAAGGCCATCGATCACGACCAGCGCGTGATCTACATCGGCAGCCTGTCGAAGACCTTGTCGCCCGGCTTGCGCATCGGTTATATCGTGGCGCCGGCGGAAGTGATCATGCAACTGCGCGTGCTGCGCCGCCTGATGATCCGCCACCCGGCCACCAACAATCAGCTGGCGGCGGCGCTGTTCATCTCGCACGGCCATTACGACCGTTTCCTGCACGTCATGCGCGAAGAGCTGGCCAGGCGCGCCTCGATTCTGATCGAAGCGGTGCGCCGGCATCTGCCGGAGATGCAGTTCGTCGCGCCGGACGGCGGTTCGGCGCTGTGGGGAACGTTTGCGGAAGAGGTCGACACGCGCCTGCTGCGCCAGGCGGCGTCCGAACATGGGATTCTGATCGAATCGGGCGAGGCGTTTTTCCTCTCGCCGCAGGGGCAGTTCAATTGCGTGCGCCTGGGCTTTTCATCGATCCCGGCCGACCGCATCGAGGCCGGCATCCGGGAGCTGGCATTGCTGGCGGCGCCGCTGCTGCGCCGGCGTGCCGTCAGCACCTAGACGAAAAGCGATTCAGAGAATTTCGTCGCGCAGCCAGTACCAGCGATACAGCATGCTTTGCCCGAAACGGCGGAACGGCGCCGCCCACTCGCCCTGATCGGGAAACGGCAGCGGACTGTCGTAGATCGGCAAGTCCATGCTGCTGTCGCGCACACCCGCCACGCGTTCGGCCATGCGCCGCCCCGCATGCGCGGAAAACGACACGCCGTTGCCACCGTAACCGAGGGCATAAAAAACCTGCTGCTGCGGATCCGGCTGCACCACGCGCGGCATCATGTCGTGGCTGACATCGACCCAGCCCCACCAGGAATAATCGATCTGGATACCGGCCAGCGCCGGGAATTTGCGCGCCAGGCCTTCGACCAGCAAACGGTAATGGGTCTGTTTGTCAGCTTCTGCGCCGGCGATGGCGCTGCGGCTGCCAATCTGCACGCGGTTATCGGGCAGCAGGCGGTAATAGAAGCGCAAGGTCCGCGTATCGGTGATGGCCTGGTGCGTCAGGAAATTGGTGGCCTTGAGTTCTTCCGACGTCAGCGGACGCGTGACGATGGAATTCGACAGCACCGGGAAAAGGCGATTTTTCAGCAGCGGCGTCAGCCCCGGGATGCCATAGGCGCCGGTCGCAATGGCGACGGCGCGGGCGCGCACGATGCCGCCGGGCGTGCGCAGATGATGCACGCCGTTTTTGGTTTCCCAACCGATGACGGGACTCGACGGATGCACGCGCGCGCCGAGTGCGCGCGCCTTTTTCAGATAGCCGAAAGCCAGCTTGAGCGGATGCACGCAGATGCCTTCCGCCTCATGCATGGCCCCGGCCGCCTCCTGGTCGCCGCACCAGTCGCGCCGCACTTCCTCGCTGCTGAGGATGCGCGTGTCGTAACCGAACTGCTCGCGCATGACGCGCGCTTCATTCTCCAGGAAAGCCATCTTCTTGGGACGATGTGCAATGTAGAGATGCCCGCCCGGCTGCGGATCGCAATCGATCTGCGCCACCAGATTCTTGAAGGTGTCGAAGCCGTAGCGAATTTCTTCATCCAGGCGCAGGGCCGTCTTCAGGCCCCAGCGTTCTATCCATTGCGAACGATACAGGCGGCCGCTGGCGTTTTGCCCCTGGCCGCCGTTGCGGCTGGTGCAGCCCCAGGCGACCTGGTTGGCTTCCAGCACGGTGGCGCGGATGCCATGCTCCTGCGCCAGGAACAAGGCCGTCGCCAGCCCGGTGAAGCCGGAGCCGATGATCACCACGTCGGCATCGACGTCGCCGCTGACAGGACCGTCGTGCTGCGGCGGCTCGCCGGCGGTGGCGACCCAATAGGTCGGCGCATAGTCGCTATTGCGGCCGATGCCGGCCGACACCAGCGGATCGAAATGCCGGTCGTAGGGTTGCGGTGGCACCTGGGCGAAAGCGGAGTAGGGGCTATTCATGGCGGATCCTGTGGACCTGGCGAAAGGAGGAGAATCAATCAGACGGAGGCCGGCAGACGCGGACGGTCTTTGCGGAACACGTTCTTTTCGAGGATCTTGCCGTCGCGGAACGTGAACAGATCGACGCCGTCGGATTCCGAGCGCGTGCCGTCAGCGGCGGTGCCGGTAAAGGTCCATTCGGAGACGCCGCGTTCGCCGCTGACCCAGTGGCGGCCGTTGCGCCATTGCGCGTCCGGGAAGTTGGCCCAGGCGGCGGCAAAAGCCTTGCCGACGGCGGCGTGGCCGACATGGCGCGTGCCGCAGGTTTCCGGCCCGGCGGCGGTGAGGAAGACGCAGTCTTCGTGCATGAAACTCATCAGCGCCGGCAAATCATGGCGGTTCCAGGCATCCGAAAATGCTTGCAGCATCTCGGGGCCAACGCCGACGCCAGCCGCGCCGGAAGAAGGGAAAACGGACAAAGAAGAGGATGAATCCTGCATGAACGGCTCCTGGACTGACTGCATTGGCAAAGCGGACGCACTGTGCGTCGGGACGATGGATACAGCCTAAAGGAGCGCTGGACCTATCCATAGAGCCAGGGACATGTTTTGATCAGGCCAGCAAATTGCAGGGGCAAGGATGAAACGCTGACGGCATGCTGGCAAAAAGCTGACGTGAGTGTGACGAAATTGTCATGCGTTCGTCATGTTGGCGTTGAGCATCGTGGCGCACACTGTGTTCCACGATGGACGCAGCCCCCTTTTTAACGCTTCCTCTTTAGCCATGCCGTCTGCATGGCTGACTGCGACCATCGTCTGATATCTGGAGAACTACCATGCGTAAATTTCACATCGCCTTAGCCACTCTCACCGTCCTGACACTGGGCAGCGCCGCCAGCGCCTTCGCCGAAGCACCGTATCCGGTCGACCAGCCGTTCACCTCGACCGTCACACGCGCACAGGTCAAGCAAGAGCTGATCCAGGCCGAACGCCAGGGTCTGCTGTCGGAAGGCGAGAACTATCCTGTCATCTCGCAAGCGCCGTCATCGCTGAGCCGCCAGAGCGTTGAGCGTCAATTGCAGACGGCACAGCACGGCGACACGGTGTATTCCGGCGCCTGAACCCGCGGACTGCAAGACGTCGCGACACCGCTGAACAAGGGAAGCAAGTTGTTGTAGCGGAAACCATGTCGATGGACATGCACGCCGGACGGGGGGATGGCAGGCATGTTCATGTAGCATGAAAAAAGGCAGACCGGCTTTCGCCGGTCTGCCTTTTTTGTCTGGCGGATCTGCCGGCTTGCGCAGGCAGATCCGTTTTGCTTTTTACTTCAACGCCAGCCGATTACTTGACTGCGCTCAGCGCCGCATTGAAGGTCTCGCTAGGACGCATGACTTCGCTGACCTTCTTCGGGTCGGCCAGGAAGTAGCCGCCGATGTCGACCGGGTTGCCTTGCACCGCCTTGAGTTCTGCAGTGATCTTGGCTTCGTTCTCGGTCAGCGTCTTGGCCAGCGGTGCGAACTTGGCGGCCAGTTCGGCGTCGTCATTTTGTGCTGCCAGTTCTTGCGCCCAGTACATGGCCAGGTAGAAATGGCTGCCGCGGTTGTCCAGCTCGCCGGTCTTCGGCGATGGCGACTTGTTGTTGTCCAGCAGCTTGCCGGTGGCATCGTCCAGCGCCTTGGCCAGGATTTGCGCCTTCTTGTTGCCGGTCTTGATGCCCATGTCTTCCAGCGACACGGCCAGCGCCAGGAATTCACCCAGCGAGTCCCAGCGCAGATGGTTTTCTTCCACCAGTTGCTTGACGTGCTTCGGCGCCGAACCGCCCGCGCCGGTTTCGTACATGCCGCCGCCGGCCATCAGCGGAACGATCGACAGCATCTTGGCGCTGGTGCCCAGTTCCATGATCGGGAACAAGTCGGTCAGGTAATCGCGCAGGATGTTGCCGGTCACCGAAATAGTATCCAGGCCGCGGATCACGCGTTCCAGCGTGTAACGCATGGCGCGCACTTGCGACATGATCTGGATGTCCAGGCCCTTGGTGTCGTGATCCTTCAGGTAAGTCTCGACCTTCTTGATCAGTTCTGCTTCGTGCGGACGGTACGGATCGAGCCAGAACACGGCCGGCATGCCGGAGTTGCGGGCGCGGGTGACGGCCAGCTTGACCCAGTCGCGGATCGGGTCGTCCTTGACCTGGCACATGCGCCAGATGTCGCCTTGCTCGACGTTTTGCGTCAGCAGCACTTCGCCTGTCGCCAGGTCGACGATGTTGGCGACGCCGTCTTCGGCGATTTCGAAGGTCTTGTCGTGCGAACCGTATTCTTCCGCCTTTTGCGCCATCAGGCCGACGTTAGGCACGGTGCCCATGGTGGTCGGATCGAAGTTGCCGTTGGTTTTGCAGAAGTTGATGACTTCCTGATAGATACGGGCGAAGGTGCTTTCCGGGATCACTGCCTTGGTGTCTTGCGGCTTGCCGTTGGCGTCCCACATCTTGCCGCCGATACGGATCATGGCCGGCATCGATGCATCGACGATCACGTCGTTCGGTGCGTGCAGGTTGGAGATGCCCTTGGCCGAATCGACCATCGCCAGCGACGGACGGTGTTCGTGACAGGCGTGCAGGTCGCGGATGATTTCTTCCTTCTTCGACGAAGGCAGGGTTTCGATCTTTTCGTACAGGTTGACCAGGCCGTTGTTGACGTTCACGCCCAGTTCGTCGAACAGCTTGCCGTGCTTGGCGAACGCTTCCTTGTAGAAAATCTTGACGGCGTGGCCGAACACGATCGGGTGCGACACCTTCATCATGGTCGCCTTGACGTGCAGCGACAGCATGACGCCGGTCTTGCGCGCATCTTCAAATTGCGTTTCGTAGAAATCGCACAGCGCCTTCTTGCTCATGAACATGCTGTCGATGATTTCGCCGGCCTTCAGGGCAACCTTCGCCTTCAGGACGGTGGTCTTGCCGCTCTTGCCGATCAGTTCCATCTTGACGTCGCGCGCGGCGCCGATGGTCATGGATTTTTCGCCATGGTAGAAGTCGCCGTGGGTCATGTGCGCAACGTGCGAGCGCGATGCCATGCTCCATTCGCCCATGCTGTGCGGGTGCTTGCGTGCGAAGCGCTTGATCGATGCCGGCGCGCGACGGTCGGAGTTGCCTTCGCGCAGGACCGGGTTGACGGCGCTGCCGAGCACTTTGGAGTAGCTCTTCAGGATTTCTTTTTCTTCGTCGGTCTTTGGATCTTCCGGTACATCCGGAATCGCAAAACCGCGCGATTGCAGTTCACGCACGGCGGCTTGCAGCTGCGGCACCGAGGCGCTGATGTTCGGCAGCTTGATGATGTTGGCGCTTGGATCTTGCGTCAGCTTGCCCAGCGCGCCCAGGTTGTCCGGGACCCGCTGTTCAGGTGTCAGACGGTCCGGGAATTCGGCCAGAATACGCGTCGCCACCGAGATATCGCTTTCCACGACATCGACGCCCACCGGTGCGGTGAAGGTCCGGATGATCGGCAGGAGGGAGTACGTCGCCAGCAGCGGCGCCTCGTCAGTAAGCGTATAGATGATGGTGGATTTATCTGTGGTCATGATGACGTCCTTGCTGTTGATGTGTCGGTATGCTTCTCTGTTGTTTATCCAGTGCAGCCCATAAAGCTGCCGGCAAAAACCCGCTGGCGAGGTTTTGCCGGCAGCTTTTATTGCCAAGGCCTGATTGTATCGGCGCTTCCTGTCGCCAATCTTCATTGCGCGCTGAAACAGTCTGAGGAGAGTGTTTCAAAGAAGAAATTATTGCCATATGAGAAAGTTTGTTCCGCAAAACCGCAGGTTTTGGGGCTTTCTTCCCGGCGCACAACACAAAATCAGCCAGTAGTTTACATCGAAGCCGCTCTGAATGCCTTGAGAATTGGATTTTTGGAGCGGGACAGGCCTTTGCCGGAAAACGGCGCCCGCCGCGGCTGCGGCGACACCGATGAAAAAATGGCAATTTTGCTGCAACGACAAGGACGGCGAATGCGTCCCGGAAGCTCAATTCCTGAGCAGATCCACGCCCAGCGCCCGGAAATCCTGCGGCGCCACGCCATAGGCGCGGCGAAACGCGCGCGTGAAGTCCGACGGACTGCCGAACGACCAGCCGTAGGCGATTTCCATGATGCTTACATGCGATGCGGTGACCAGCTCTGCGGCCGCTTCCCGCAGGCGGCGGTTGCGGATGTAGGTGCCGATGCCGCCTTCATGCTCGAACATGCGGTACAGGGTCGGCCGCGGAATCGGGAAGGCGCGCAGGATGGTTTCCGTCGTCAGTTCGCCGTCGCGCAGGTTGATCTCGATGAAGTCGCGGATCTGGTTGCGGGTCGCCGTCTGTATGGCGGCATGCGCGCCGGCGCTGCGGCGCGATTGCTTTTTGAAGGCCGCCAGGATCAGTCCGGCGCACACGCGGATGGATTGTTCCGCTTCTTCCTGCTGCATCGTCGGCAAGCCGTGGCACAGGCTGGTCACGCGGTCGAGGACCAGGCGCGTCAGCGGCGTGGTGTAGCCGACCACCTGGCCGTGCAGCGATTCGGCATCGGGGATTTCTTCCTCCACCATGGCGCGCGGCAGGAAAAACGCCAGCACCCGCGACCAGGTCGGCCGCACCATGTGCATGGACTGCCCCATGTCGAGCGCCAGGATGCCCGGCACGAACTGCGCCGACTTGCGTTCCTTCACGGTGCCGGTGGCGGTTTCCATGATGCCTTCCACGGCGACGTGGAAAACGTAGTCGCGCACGCTGTCGCGCGAGATGCGGGCATTGGTGCGGGACTGCGACAAGGCGTCGGTGCGGCTGTCGAGGTAAATCATGTCGCTCAGGACATAGGTATCGATCTCACCCCTGAAACCGAATTCGCGCTGGGTCCGCGACACGGGAAAATCGAGGATGCGGCCGACATAGTCGCCCCAGGCCGGCGCCTGCAAAGAACGGCTTTCTCCGGCCACGGTGAAATGCTGATGGATGACGTGCGGCATCGACGCCTGCAACCCGGCGTCAGGCGCAGGAAATGCGTAGCGCTGCTCCTGGTTGGCGATGAGCCGGCTGACGGCAGCGGAATAGCCTCTGCTCATGATCTGCAGATTTTCCGGTGGGTAATACGGTGAAGTAAGTCAGCAGCCACGATCGTTCCAGATTGATTGACTTCGAAAGCGCGTCTTCAGTCATCGATGCCGTGCCGGCAAGATTCCACGAAGAAACAAAACAGGCGCAAGCGCTCAATCGCTACTGTAAACAATTGCTGCAGACTCACAAAGCCTGAAAAGAACTGTTTTCCAAAGGCAATTCCCGCGGGGACGCTCGATGCAGGCCAATTGCAGGCAAGGCCGACATCAAGTCTCGCCCATCCGCCGGCTCAGATCCGCAAATGCTGGCTCATGTGATCGATGAATACGCGCAACTTGGGCGATGCATAACGGCTCGCCGGCCACAATATCCAGAAGGTCACCGTGCGGTCGAGATAGTCGTCCAGCACCGTGCGCAGCAAACCCTGGTCGAGCGCATCGCGCACCAGGAAGGCCGGCAGGAAAGCAATGCCGCGCCCCTGCAGCACCGAATACGCCAGCGGCTCGATGGTGTTGACGGTGATGGTTTCGGGCAGCACCAGCTCGGGATCGCTTGCTTCGCGGCGCAGCGGCCAGCGCTCCAGCTTGCCGGTGGCGGGAAAGCGATGCTGCAGGCAGGCGTGCTTGGCCAGTTCGTTCGGATGCGTGGGCGTACCGTGCTGCTTGAGATAGCCGGGCGTAGCCACCAGCACATGCGGACAAGCGCCCAGGCGGCGCGCCACCAGCCGCGAATCGGTCTGCTCGCCGGTGCGGATCACGATGTCGAAGCCCTCTTCCACCACGTCCACCATGCGGTCCGACATGTCGATGTCGAGATCGATGTCGGGATAGCGCGCCATGAAGCTGTCGAAGATCGGCATCAGCAGATTGACCAGTTGCGGCGCGCCCACCCGCAAGCGTCCGCGCGGATTGCCGGCGGCATCCGACAACTCGGCCTCGGCCGCATCGACCTCGCTGAGGATGCGGCGGCAGCGTTCGAGGAACAGCGCGCCCTCCGCCGTCAGCGTGATGCTGCGCGTGCTGCGATGGAACAGCCGCACGCGCAGCCGCTCTTCCATGCGCGCGATGCTCTTGCCCACCGCCGAGGACGACACACCGAGAATGCGGCCTGCTTCCGTAAAGCTGCGCGTCTCCGCGACCTGCACAAACATTGAGATGCCGTTGAGACTGTCCATGATCCGGTTCCGAGGTGAGTGATACGTCCTGTTGTGGGATGTGCCGTGGGGAAATCAAGCAAGCGATTCAAGAACTATTGTCCGATATGTTGAGAAATCAGGGCTATTTTTCTTAAGTGCCGGGACGCCTATATTGCCTACACCGCACTTGCATTTGAATCCTGCACTGCGTTTTGCAGACATTCCAACAACTTATCCAACTTACCCGTGAGCAAAACCATGTCCCAACTCTCAACACTCCACACCGCCGTCAACGTCGGTCCTTATGAAATTGCCCACCGCGTCGTGCTGGCGCCGCTGACCCGCATGCGCGCCGAAGCCGGCGCCATTCCCGGCCCGCTGATGGCGGAGTATTACGCACAACGCACTTCGGCGGGCGGTCTGCTGATCGGCGAAGCCACCATCGCCGCCGCCAACGGCAACGGCTATCTCGGCGCACCCGGCCTGTACGACGACAGCCAGATCGCCGGCTGGAAGCTGGTCACCGACGCCGTCCACGCCAAGGGCGGCCGCATCTTCCTGCAGCTGTACCACGCCGGCCGCCAATCCAACAGCCAGCTGCAACCAGGCGGCGCACAACCGGTCGCGCCCTCGGCGGTGGAACACGGCGGCGTCGCCTACACCGAAGCCGGCTGGATTCCCAACACCCCGGCGCGCGCGCTGACGATTGCAGAAATCAAAGACCTGGTCGAAAGCTTCCGCACCGCAGCCGAACGCGGCGTGCAAGCCGGCTTCGACGGCGTGGAAATCCACGGCGCCAACGGCTACCTGTTCGACCAGTTTTTGCAGGACGGCAGCAACAAGCGCACCGACATGTATGGCGGTTCGTTTGAAAACCGCAGCCGCTTCCTGCTGGACGTGACGCGCGCGCTGATCTCGGTCTGGGGCAGCAAGCGCGTGGCCGTGCGCCTCGGCCCGAGCGGCACCTGGGGCGACATGTCGGACAGCAATCCGGAAGCCCTGTTTACCTACGTGGCGCAACAGCTCTCGGCGCTCGACCTGGCCTATCTGCATCTGATCGAACCGCGCGTGCTGGGCAACGTCGACGACGACAGCAAGGACCCGGCTCCGGTTGCCGCCCAACTCATGCGCAAACATTACAAAGGCCTCATCATTGCGGCCGGCGGCTTCAAGGGCGATAGCGCGGAAGCGATCCTGCAGGCCGGCGACGCCGACCTGGTGGCGTTCGGCCGCGACTTCATCGCCAATCCTGACCTGCCTGAGCGCCTGCGCAACGGTTGGGCCTTAAACCCGTATGATCGTCCTACTTTCTTCGGCGGCACCGAGGTCGGCTACACCGACTATCCGTTCCACGCGCGCCGCGAAGACAACGCAGGCGCTGCATTGGCGGCATAAGTACGGCGGGCACGGGCAGGATGTCTGATGCAGCGTGCCCCGTTCTTTTTTACTTTTCGGAGAATCTGACATGGCAGACGGCAACAACACTTTCCTGATCGACGGCACGACGCCGGTGCAACGCCTCGGCTTCGGCGCCATGCGCATCACCGGCCCCGGCATCTGGGGCGAACCGGAAGACCGCGCCGAAGCGATCCGCACGCTGCGCCGCCTGCCCGACCTCGGCGTCAATTTCATCGACACCGCCGACTCCTACGGCCCGAACGTATCGGAAGACCTGATCCGCACCGCACTGCATCCCTACGGCGGCATCCTGGTCGCGACCAAGGCCGGACTGGTGCGCACCGGCCCCGATCGCTGGGTGCCGCTGGGCCGCCCCGAATACCTTATCCAGCAGGCCCACACCAGCCTGCGCCGGTTGGGTGTGGAGCAGATCGGCCTGTGGCAATTGCATCGCATCGATCCGCGCGTACCGGCCGATGAACAGTTCGGCGCGGTGCGGCAACTGATCGACGACGGCGTGATCCGTCATGCAGGCCTGAGCGAAGTCAGCGTGGCCGACATCGAAGCGGCCTCGCGCCACTTCAAGGTAGCGACCGTGCAGAATTGCTACAACCTCGCCGACCGCAGCAGCGAAGACGTGCTCGACTATTGCACGCAACACGGCATCGGCTTCATCCCCTGGTATCCGCTGGCCGGCGGCGATCTGCTGCAGAGCGCGCTGTCGTCGACGCTGGCAAGCATCGCGACGCGTCACGAGGCCACGCCGGTGCAGATCGCATTGGCCTGGCTGCTCAAGCGCAGTCCGGTGATGTTGCCGATTCCCGGCACATCGAAAGTCAGACACCTGGAACAAAACGTCGCCGCAGCACGCATCTGCCTGAGCGAGCAAGAGTTCAGCGAACTCGACGCCGCCGGCCGGGCGTAACCATGACTTGAAATGACATGCTGCCGGAGGCGGCATCCCTGATCGAGAGAACGTGATGACAACAACTTCTTCCACCGGCGCGGTTTCCGCAAGCTCGTCCTTCCTGCCGCTGTTCTGGCTGGCGCTCGGCACCTTTGCGGTCGGCACCGAGAGCTTCATGATCGCCGGCCTGTTGCCGGACATGGCGGCCGACCTGCAAGTCAGCGTGGTCGCCGCCGGCCAGCTGGTGACCGTGTTTGCGCTGGCGTATGCGCTGAGTTCGCCGGTGCTGACCGCACTCACCGGCGCCATCAATCGCCGCCGCCTGATGATCGCGGCGATGGTGATGTTCACGCTGGCCAACCTGATGGCGGGCACCGCCACCAATTACTGGTGGCTGATGGCGGCGCGCATTTTGCTGGCCGCCTCCGCCGGCATCTTCGTCCCCGGCGCCAATGCACTGGCCGGCGCCACCGTGACGCCGGAACGCCGCGGCACCGCGCTGGCCATCGTCAACGGCGGCATCTCGATCGCCGTCGCCTTCGGCGTGCCGCTGGGCGCACTGATCGGCGCGCACCTCGGCTGGCGCATGACCTTCTTCGGCGTGGCGATGCTGTCGGCGCTGGCGACCGCCGGCCTGATCTTCGGCCTGCCGCGCGGCATCGGCGCCAATCTCCCCGTCGCCAGCCTGCGTGAACGCATCGCCACGGCGCGCCGTCCGATCATCCTGATGAGCTTGCTGGTGACCACCTTGTGGGCCATGGGCGCTTACACCGTCTACACCTATCTCGCCTTGCTGGTGTCGCACGCCACCACGCTGCGCGGCGCCGAAATCGGCTACGTGCTGTTCATGTGGGGCGCTGCCGCCGCCATCGGCGTGGCCATCGGCGGCAAGGCCGTCGACCGTCTCGGCCCGCGCCCGGTGATCCTGCCCAGCCTCGCCATCATGGCGCTGGCGTTCGCGCTGCTATCGGCCACCGCCTACTGGCTCTCGCCCGTGCATGCACTGCTGCCGCTGCTGATCGGCGTGGTGGCATGGGGACTGGCGCACTGGTCGTTCTTCCCGGCGCAGCAAGCCAGCCTGATCGGCATCGCCGGCCTCAAGGGAACGCCGATCGTGCTGTCGCTCAACGCCTCCTTCATGTATCTGGGATTTTCACTCGGCGCAGCGCTGGGTGCGCTGACCCTGAGCGTGTTCTCGGTCTCGGATCTCGGTTGGGTGGCGGCCGCGTGTGAAGCCGGCGCACTGGCGCTGACGCTGGCAGTCAACAATGTGTCTGCGCGATGCGTGAAACCATCGCTGGCTTGACGCGAATTAGTAACCGCTGCCGCGATCCACCAGATTGCGCAGCGGTTCGCCTTGTTGCAGGCGGCGGATGTTTTCTTCGATCTGGTCGAGCACGCTGTCGTAGCTGGCGGCAGCCGCGATATGCGGCGTGACGATAACGTTGGACATGGACCAGAACGGGCTCTCGACCGGCAAGGGTTCTTTTTCAAACACGTCGAGAATGGCGCCGCGCAAGTGGCCGTTTTCCAGCATGGCCTGTACCTCGGCCGATACCAGATGGCCGCCGCGGCCGACGTGGATCAGCGCCGCGCCGGCAGGCAATGCCGTCAGCGTGGCGCGGTTGAGGATGCCTTGCGTTTGCGCCGTCAGCGGCAACAGGCAGACCAGAATGTCAGTGCCGCCGAGGAAGTCCCAGAACTGCGGGTCGGACAAGGATTCGCCATGAAAACTCTGCATGCCGTCCACCGTTTTTTCCTGGCGCGACCAGCCGCGCACCTTGAATCCCATCCGCAGCAATTCGCCGGCGACATGCGCGCCGAGCTGCCCCACGCCCATGATGCCGACGCTGCACGACGACGCAGCGGCAGGCGGTGTTCGATTCCAGATCATGTTGCGCTGGTTGGCGAGAGCACGGTCCAGGTCGCGGTGGTAGTAGAGCACGCCCCAGATGATGAATTCCGTCATGGCGACGGTGAGGTCGGGCGCGACCACGCGGCACAAGGGCAGCGCCGGCAGGTGTGGATCGCACAGGATATTGTCGACGCCGGCCGCGATCGCGTGGATCAGGCGCAAACGCGGATACGCCGCCAGCGCGCCGGGCGGCGGCGCCCAGCAGACGGCGACCTCGGCTTCTTCTGCACCGGCGTCGCCGGGCAGCAAGACCTCGATGTCACCGGTACGCTCGCGCGCCAGCACCGCAATTTTCGGAACGTCGGAACTGACGCCGAGGAAGACGACCTTGGTCATAAGTAAAAGATCAACAGAGGATCATTGGCGATAGTCGGGCTGGTCGTTTTCGATCAGGCGCAATGCCGCCTGCCATGCCAGATCCATGATGCCGCCGGCATTGTCGCCGGCAAACTGTTGCGCTGTGCGCAGGCGCACCGCTTCCGGCGGCAAGCGCAGCGCCTGTCCGCCCGACAATGCGGCGACCTGTGCCTGGCAGGCGCGTTCGAGGAAATAGATTTCGTGGAAGGCTTCCGCCGCGCTCGAACCTGCCGCCAGCAAACCGTGATTGCGCAGGATCATCGCCTTGTTGTTGCCGAGGTTGGTGACCAGCCGCTCGCGCTCGGCCAGGTCGAGCGCGATGCCCTCGTAGTCGTGATAGCCGAGCTTGCCGTAGAACTTCATTGCATGCTGGCTGATCGGCAGCAAACCCTGTTCCTGCGCCGCCACGGCGATGCCGGCCGAGGTGTGCGTGTGGATCACGAAATGCAGATCGGGCCGCGCATGATGCACCGCCGAATGGATCGTGAAACCGGCGGCGTTGACACGCTGCCCGGCGGGTGCGCCGTTGCCGGTTCTGAGTTCGCGCCCGGCGTAATCGACCTTGACCAAATCCGAGGCGCGCATCTCGTGGAACAGCACGCCGTAGCGGTTGATCAGGAACTGATCTTCATGCCCCGGCAGACGCGCCGAGATATGCGTGTCGATCATGTCGGTCATGCGGAAATGCGCCGCCAGCCGGTACAGCGCCGCCAGTTCGCAGCGGGTGTTCCATTCGGCGTCGTCACCGGCGGCAGCAACATCAGTCATGGCTTACTTCCCCTGGTTCACGGCCACCGGCATGCTCGACGATTGCAGCTTGTATTTCGCCAGCAGCTTGTCGTAGGTGCCGTTGCGCTGCAGGTTTTGCAGTGCGCCCAGTACGGCTGCGCGCAGCGCCGGTTCGGTCTTGGAGACCGGGATGCCGGTCTCTTGCTGGAACAGCGGCTGGCCGAGCAGGACGTAGGTGTTGGCTTCCATGGTCTGGAAGTACGGCAGGGTCTCGCTGCCCTGCACCGCGACGTCGATGCGGCCGGTCTTCAATTGCGTGCGCGCATCGACCGAACCTTCGGTGCCGATCACGGTGATGGCGGCCTTGCCTTTGGCGACGCAGTTGTCGTTGCTCCAGGCGGCGATCTGCACCGGCCAGTTGGTGTTGCGGCTGGCGCCGACCTTGGCGCCGCAGACGTCGGCGATGCCTTTGATTTTGGCGGCATTGGCTTGCAGCGTGAAGAACTGCGGACCGGTCTTCATGTAGTCGATGAAGTCGGCGACCTTCTGGCGCTCCGCCGTGTCGCTGATGGCGACCATGGCGATGTCGACGCGGCCGGTGGCCAGCGAGCTGAAGACCTGAGCGAAGGCGGTTTCCTGATATTCGACCTTGAGGCCGAGTTCCTTGGCGATGGCTTCGCCGAGTTCGATGTCGAGACCCATCAGTTGGCCGGTTTCGGGATTCTTGTAGGCGATCGGCGGATAGTTGGCCTGTGTGGCGATGACCAGCTTGCCGGCCTTCTTGATGCGATCAGGCAGGTCGGCGGCGTGTGCCGAGAATGCGCCCATGGCCGTGATGGCGGTGACTGCCAGCGCGATGTTTGTCGAAAGACGGTTGAACAGTTTCACTTGATTCCCCTTGTTAAAAACATCAGCTCAAAATCGCTGCAATAAATTCCCTGGTGCGCGCATGCTGCGGACGCGTCAGGACTTCGGCCGGCGTACCGCATTCCAGCACCTGTCCCTGGTCCATGAAGACCACGCGGTCCGACACTTCGCGCGCAAAACCGAGTTCGTGCGTGACCACGATCATGGTCATGCCGGACAGCGCGAGATCCTTCATCACGCCGAGCACTTCGCCCACCAGTTCCGGATCGAGCGCCGAGGTCGGCTCGTCGAACAGCATCAGTTTGGGCCGCATCGCCAGCGCACGCGCAATCGCCACGCGCTGCTGCTGGCCGCCCGACAATTCGCCGGGATAGGCGCCCGACTTGCCGGCCAGGCCGACGCGTTCGAGCAAGGCTTCGGCTTCGTCGCGCACTTCGGCGCGCTTGCGCTGCTGCACCACCACCGGGCCTTCCATGATGTTTTGCAAGGCGGTCATGTGACCGAACAAATTGAAGCGCTGGAACACCATGCCGCTGGCCAGGCGCTGACGTGCAATCTCGCTGTCGCTCAGTTCGCGCAACTCGTTTCCCTTGCGCCGATAGCCGCACAGTTCGCCGCCCAGCCAGATGGCGCCGCCGTCGGTGCGTTCCAGCTGGTTGATACAGCGCAGGAAGGTGCTCTTGCCGGAACCGGACGGGCCGACGATGCACATCACTTCGCCGCTGGCGACTTCCATCGAAATGCCCTTGAGGGCGTGATAGCTGCCGTAATATTTCTGGACGTCGTGCGCGACCACCATAGGCATGGCGGCTTGCGTTTGCGGGACGGCGCTCATGGTTGCGCTCCTTCGATGACGGCGACATGCGCCGCTTTCGGTTTTGCAGTCTTTGCCGCCTTGCGCTGATTGCGCGCAAACGCTTTCTCCAGGAAATGCTGGCCGATGGAAAACACCGTCACCACCGCCAGGTACCAGACCGTCGCCACGATCAGCAGCTCGATCACGCGCGCGTTGGCGAAGTAGATGGTCTGGGCGTTGTGCAGGATTTCCGAAAACTGGATCACGCTGGCGACCGAAGTCAGCTTGACCATGCTGATGACTTCGTTGCCGATGGGCGGAATGATCACACGCATCGATTGCGGCAGGATGATCCGGCGCAGCGCGGTCAGGCGCGTCATGCCGATGGCCTTGGCGGCTTCGGTCTGGCCGTTGTCGACCGACAGGATGCCGCCGCGCACCACCTCGGCGGTGTAGGCGCCCTGCCCGATGCCCAGGCCCAGCAGGCTGGCGATGAAGGGTGTGATCAGGTCCACCGTGCGCGCTTCAAACAGGCCGGGAATGCCCATCGTCGGGAACACCAGCGCCAGGTTGAACCACAGCAGCATCTGCAGCAGCAGCGGCGTGCCGCGGAAGAACCAGATGTAGAACCCGGCGATGGCCTTGAGCATGGGATTGGGCGACATCACCATCACGGCGAAGATCACGCCCAGCACGATGCCGATGGTCATCGCATAAATCGTCATCAGGATGGTGTTGAGCAGCCCGTGCATGATGACCTTGGCGGTCATGAACTGGGCGACGATTTTCCATTCGATCTGGCCGTGTGCGAAGGCATTGACGATGAAGGCGAACGCCAGCAGGATCAGCGCCGCCGACAGCCAGCGGCCGTAGAAACGGCGCGGCACGATCTTCAGGTGATCGATGGCGAAAGGCGAAGTTGGCGAAGAGGATGGCATCGTCATGAGGCACCTGCAGCGGAAGATTCCAAAGAACCCGTCGGCCCGGCTTCATTGCCGCACCATACGCGCTGGCCGGCCACGGTCTGTTGCAGGCGCTGCAATTGCGCCGCGACTTGCGCCGGCGCGGTACCGCCGTAGCCGCTGCGGGCGTTGACGGCGGCTTCCGGCGTGAGCACGCTGCGCACTTCCGGTAACAGGTAGGGGCTGATGGCGCTCATTTCGGCGTCGCTCAGTTCGTGCAGTTCGACCTGCTTGTCTTCACACAGCTTGACCATCGCGCCGGTGATTTCATGCGCGGCGGAAAACGGCACGCCGCGGCGCGCCAGCCAGTCGGCCACTTCGGTCGCCAACGTGAAGCCCTGCGTGGCGTCGTGGCGCAGCTTCGCCGTATTGACGCGCATGGTGCGAATCATCCCGGCCATTGCCGGCAAGACCTTGTGCAGCACATCGACCGCTTCGAAGGCGGCGAACTTGTCTTCCGCCAGGTCGCGGTTGTAGGAAAAAGGCAGCCCCTTCAGCGCTACCAGCATGGTGGTCAGCATGCCGATCAGGCGTGCGGAGCGGCCGCGCGTGAGTTCGGCGATATCGGGGTTTTTCTTCTGCGGCATGATCGAGCTGCCGGTGGAAAAGCTGTCGTCCAGATCGACCCACTGAAACTGGCGCGACGCCCACAGCGTGATTTCTTCCGACAGGCGCGACAGATGCACGCCCAGCATGGAGGCGACGAACAGGAATTCGGCGACGTGGTCGCGGCTGCCGACGGCGTCGATGGAGTTTTCGCACGGCGCGTCGTAGCCGAGATCGGCGGCCGACAACTCGGCCTGCAAGGCGATCGCCGAACCGGCCATGGCGGCGGCGCCCAGCGGCGAGCGTGCGCTGCGGCGATCCCAGTCGATGAAGCGCGACATGTCGCGGCTGAAGGTCTGGGCATGCGCCAGCAACTGATGCGCAAACACGATGGGCTGCGCCGCCTGCAAATGCGTGAAGCCCGGCGCCAGCGTTTGCAAATGCTGGCCGGCCTGGCCCATCAGTGCGTCTTGCAGATCCAGCAGCAGGTCGCCGATGGCGCGGCTCTCGGCGCGCAGGTAGAGCTTGAGATTGTTGGCCGCCTGGTCGTTGCGCGAACGGCCCGCGCGCAGCTTGGCGCCGGTGTCGCCGAGGGCGGCCACCAGGATGCGCTCCATGAAGGTGTGCACGTCTTCGTCGGCGGGCGACGGCGTGATCTCGCCGCGCGCGAAGGCGGCGCCGAGTTCGCCGAGCTTGCCGACGATGGCCTTGCATTCGTCTTCTGTCAGCAGCTTGGCGCGCAGCAATTCGCGCGCGTGCGCCTGCGACGACACGATGTCGAACTGCGTCAGCCGGAAATGCGCCATGCCGCCGCGCGACAGGTTCATCAGGGCCTCGTCAGGGGCGGAGCGGAAACGCGCGCCCCACAACCGGGTTTCACTCATGGAATGCCATCCTTGGATTTCGTTTTAACAATACTGATATGACGCAAAACATCAGACGCGCTATCAGGCCCGATACTTCACGCCGGGAAACACGCACAACATTTCATACGCCAGATTGGCCGCCACCAGCGCCGTGGTGCCGGCTTGGTCGTAGGGCGGCGAGACTTCGACGATATCGGCGGAAGCAATATTCAGGCCTTTGGCGCCGCGAATGATCTCCATGCCCTGCTGCACGGTCAGGCCGCCGATTTCCGGCGTGCCGGTGCCGGGCGCAAACGCCGGATCGAGGCCGTCGATGTCGAAGGTCAGATAGACCGGGCCGTCGCCCATCTGCGCACGCACTTCTTCCATCAGCGGCGCGAGCGACTTGTTCCAGCACTCTTCGGCCTGCACCACGCGGAAGCCCTGGGCCCGGCACCAGTCGAAATCGTCGGCGTGATAGCCGGTGCCGCGCAGGCCGATCTGCACCACGCGCTGCGGATCCAGCAAGCCTTCTTCGAAGGCGCGGCGAAACGGCGTGCCGTGGGCGATCTTTTCGCCGTTCATCGTGTCGTTGACGTCGGCGTGGGCGTCGACGTGGATCAGGCCGACCTTGCCGTATTGCTTGTGAATAGAGCGCAGGATGGGCAGCGTCATGGTGTGGTCGCCGCCCATGCTGATGGTTTTGCAGCCGGTGGCGTAGATGCGGTCGTAGGCTTCCTCGATCATGCGCACCGAGTCGAGCAGGCTGTAGGGGTTGAGCGCGACGTCGCCGATATCGGCGACCTTGAGCGAATCGAAGGGCGCGGCGCGCGTGGCCATGTTGTAGGGACGCAGCAGCACCGATTCAGTGCGGATCTGGCGCGGGCCGAAACGCGTGCCGGAACGATTGGAGGTGCCGATATCCAGCGGCACGCCGACGAATGCTACGTCCAGGCCGGCCGGATTTTCGACATAGGGCAGCCGCATCATGGTGGCAATCCCCCCAAAACGGGGCATCACATTGCCGCCCATGGGCTGATACAGTGCATGTTCCATCGATACGCATCCTTGTAAATGGAAGTGGTTTTATGCATTGTAGCGACGGACTTTGGAAACAAATATGCGTATCTCGCGACGTTTGCATCGATCTGGATCGATGTATAGACTGAGGTCTTTTCCGCTCTGGTAACCGCCATGCTCAACAACGTATTCGATCTGGATATCCGCCTGATACGGGTCTTTCTCACCGTGGTCGACGCCCACGGCGTGTCGGCCGCGCAATCCAAGCTCAATGTCGGCCAGTCCACCATCAGCGCCCAGTTGAGCGCGCTGGAAACGCGGCTCGGCTATCGCCTGTGCGAACGCGGCCGCGCCGGTTTCCGGCTGACCGCCAAGGGCGAGAAATTCGCCGACTCGGCGCGCCGCATGATCGAGGCGCTGACGGAGTTCGGCATGGAGGCGCGCAATCTCGACAAGAAGCTGGTCGGGCGGCTCAGCATCGGCCTGATCGGCCACACGCCGACGCACCAGAACACGCGCCTGTCGGAAGTGATCCGGCGCTTTCGCCAGCGCGACGAAGCGGTGCGGCTGGACATCGTGGTGCGCACGCCGAGCGAACTGGAAGAGATGCTGATCAACGGCAGCATCCAGGTGGCGATCGGCTATTTCTGGCGGCGCGTGACGGCGCTGCAATACACGCAGCTGATGCTGGAGCGCCAGGTCGCCTACTGCGCGCCGCCGCATCCGCTGTTCTACAAGGAAGAAGAAATCGAGCCGGAAGAAGCCGCCGGCTACGCCTGGGCCTGGCGCGACTACCCGGTGCCGCCGGGCCACGTGCCGATCCACCGCCGCAACATCATGGCCATGACCGGCAACATGGAAGCGATGTCCATCCTGATCCTGTCAGGCCAGCACCTCGGCTACCTGCCGGAAGAAATGGGCCGCGAACACGTCGCGCGCGGCGCCATGAAAGCGCTCAACCGCACCGAGCTGTCGTACGAAGTCGGCATCAGCGTGGTGACCAACCGCGCCAATGCCAACGAGCCCATCGTGGCGGCGTTCCTGGAAGACCTGAAGTCGGTGCAGTTGTAGCGGCGGACTACGCCGCTGCGATCTTGCGCGCCAGCGGCAGCCACAGCGTGAAGCGCGTGCCGCCCGCGTCCGAATCCCAGGCGACCGTGCCGTCGACCGCTCTGGCGCGACGCTGCTGATTGTGCAGACCGCGTCCTGCCGCGCTGTCGAGCGCTTTCGCGATGTCGAATCCCTGGCCGTTGTCTTCGATGACGACCGATACGCCCGCGCGGTCGTGCGCGGTGCTCACGCGGATGCGGTCGGCGCGGGTATGGCGCAGGATGTTGGCGATGCTCTCCTGCACGATGCGCAGGATGTGCAATGCGCTCGATGGCTCCAGCCAGGACAGCGTCGGCAATTCCTGCACGTCCCACACCAGCGTGATGTTGCTGCCTTCGAAACGCGGTTCGAGACGGAAGCGCAGCGTCGCCAGCAACAGCAGCAGATCCGCTTCGACCGGCTCCATCGAGTCGATGGTGAGCTTGAGATCGTCGAGGCAGTCCTTGAGAATCTGCGACACCCTGGCGTCGCTGACGCCGCCGTGCTCCACAGAGCGGATGGCGCTGATGAGCGATGAGCCGAGGCCGTCGTGCATGTCCTGCATCAGGCGCTGGCGTTCTTCGCTGATGGTTTGCCGCTGGGCCGCCTCGCGCAGCAGCCGGTGGCTCTTCTCCAGCTCGGCTTCGCGCGCCTGCAGGCGTTGCGCCAGGCTGGCGTTGATCTGCTCTACCTCGGCGATGGCGTTGAGGTAGCGCCGGTACATCAGTCCGCCGAACATGGCGAAGGTGACGGCGTTGGTATATGCGCCGAGGAACCAGCCTTCCGGATTGACGACATCGTTGTGCAGCAGCCAGTCGGACATGCCGAGCAGCACCGCCACGCCGACGCCGCTGACCAGCAGCATGGCGTCGCGCGAACGTCCCCACGACGCCTGCGCGCCCATTGCGCACACCAGTATCCCCATCAGCACGGTAACCGCATACATGAAGGGCACCATCAGCGAGGTGCTCGGATACACCGGCAGGATGCCCAGCGCCGGTATCGACAGCACGCTGGCGGCGAGCGTGACGCCGGTCAGCGTACGGGTCAGCCAGGTCAGCGGACGGCCGTGCAATTGCCGCAGGAACAGATGGACTACCGTGAGCAGCCATAACAAGGCGTTAGCGGTCAGCCAGGCAAACCAGTCGGTCACGATGGGCAAGCTCACGTAATAGTGCAGATGACCGACGAAAGAAACCGCCGCGAGATTGAAGAACAGCAGATAGCGCATCTCATGGCGGCGCCGGAACCAGACGAACAAGGCAAAAATCCCCACCGCCATGAAGGCGGCGCTGAGCGTGGCCGGCAGTTCGCGCTGCAGCCATTGGCGCAGGTAATAGCGCCCGCGCAATGCTTCGGCGGTGCCCACCCACAGCGACGACAAGCCCACCGGCGTCTCGGGAAGATGCTCCACGCGGATCAGGATTTCCTTCAGCGGCGCGTCGCCGTCGTGCTGATCGAGCGCGAACCACAGCGGCGTGAACAGGCTGTTCCACAGTTGCCCGCCCTGCTGCGTGCGATACGTCAGCCGGCCGTTCGCATAGACCGCCACCGTGCCGTCGGTCTTGATGCGGATGCCGTACAGCACCAGCGGCCCGGCAGGCAGCGGCCCCGTGACGGGCAGCCTCAGCCAGGTCGTACGGATAGCCGCCGCGCCGGCCGTCGTCGCTGGCGGCGGCGCAACCGGCAACGCCGACGGCAACATCGCGTGCTGCCAGGATGGCGGCAGGCTGCTGCTGTCCATCGTCAAGGGCGGCGCCGAGAAACCATGGCCGTCCGCATCCTGCCAGTCCACCTGCGTCAGATGCAGGCCGGCCGACGTGGCCTCGCCGTCTCCGCCCTGCACATACCAGGCGCCGACGGCGATCAGCAAGGCCAGGGAAACGGCGAAAAGCGCATTGGCAAACAGGCGGGGCGAAAGTATTTTCATGCGGGCATTATTACCGAAGAAATCAGGACCGGGCGGAATGCCGTTCAGTCGGGCAGCAAGCCCAGCGTCCTCGCTTCGTAGATGGCTTCCGTCTTGGAGGTGACCTTGAGCTTGCTGTAGATGCGGCGCACGAAGGTGCGCACGGTGAAGGGAGACAGCTGCATCAGCTTGGCGATCTCCTGCGCGGTGAAGCCGCGGGTGATGTAGTCGAGCACTTCCTTTTCGCGTGCCGACAGCAGGACCTGGGCTTCTTCCTGCCCGCGCGCGCCGGCGCCGCGCTGGTCGGCTGCGGCGGAGGCGGCAGGTGCGGATGCAGGTAAAGCCGCGCCGCGGAAACGCGCCAGCACCTGGCGCGCAATGATGGGACTGATGGGGCTGCCGCCGCTGGCCAGGCTGCGGATTTCGTCGATCATCTTGGCCGGCGAACTGTCCTTGAGCAGATAGCCGGCAGCGCCAGCTTCAATCGAGCGCATGACGTGGGTCTCGTCGCCGAAGGTGGTGCTGACCATGATGTTGCAGCTCGGCCATTGCGCCACCGCCGCCACGATGACGTCGATGCCGGAGCCGTCCGGCAGGCCGAGGTCCACCAGCAGCACGTCCGCCGGCGGCCCCTGCAGCATGGCGAGTCCTTCCGCACGGGTGCCGGCCATACCCGCCAGCAACATGTCCGGCGCAGCGCCCACGGCCTTGCTCAGCGCATCGCAAAAGCCGGGGTCGTCCTCGACGATGGCGACGTGGATGACGGGCAGCACGGGAATGTCGGTGATGGATGACGGCATGGGAGGGCCATTGTACGCCGGGATATCGCCGTCCCAACGCCGATGCTTGTAGCACATTTGTTCTACAGACAAGCGCCGGCGGCAGTTCTACAGTCTCGTTCATTCATGATGCCGTAGAGGAATAATTCAAAATGCAAGGCATGATCACAACGCATCGCTCCGCGCACGCGATCAGGCGCGATGCACTGCTGGACGACATTCGCAACTACATCAAAGACCGGCTTGATCAGGAGTCGCTCACCCCGGCCGCCATCCAGGCGGCGTTCCAGCTGTCCCGCCCTACCCTGTATCGCCTGTTCGAAGCGGAAGGCGGCCTGATGGAATACATCCGCAACTGCCGTTTGCGCGAAGCCGCTGCCGAGATGATCGTTTCGCCCCAGTGCACGATCATGGACATTGCCTACGGCGCCGGCTTCAACAGCGCCTCCGACTTCTGCCGCGCGTTCCGCCGCGCCTACGGCATGACGCCGCGCCATTTCCGGCAATGCCGGCTGGCGCCGCCGGGCGCCCATTCTTCCGCCCACTGCGCCGCATCCTGACGTCGATGCCGGTTCGTCAACATTGCGCTGCCGGTTTTCCTCTCTTTCACAAAAACCGCGCATTTTCCGTACAAAAAATGAGACAGGCGGTTAAGCCGCGAAAGATTTCTCTGCCACAATCTTCGCGGCAGGCAAAAAAGACCTCTTAAAACGCAGCAAGGGAACAGGCGCAGCCTGGCGGGCAGATTGCGGGAGACATGGACACGGGCGTCGCGCAGCGCGACCGCCGTCGGCAGGGCATCGCCCTGCGCCAACCCATTCAGAGGTCTTATGGAACAGACATTACCGACCGCAGAATTCCTGCGCTACATGCCGGACGTGGCATTGTGCGAACGCTCTCTGCGCGAACTCAACTTCGCCTGGCGCCTGATCGAATCCACCGCAAAAATGGTCTGCCCGGTGGAAGCCAAAAGCATCCTGCCGACCATGAAGGTGACCCGCGAAGGATTCAACAATCTGGAGCAGCGCCTCATCGCCAACCTGGTCCGGCAGAACATCGCCAAGTCGGTGCAGGAAATCGACTTCAAGGCGCAGGTCGTCATCGACATCGTGGTGCGCAACCTGTTCGAGCGCACCGCCGACGTCGGTTTCCTGGCGATGGACGACGCCATCCGCGCATTCATCCTCGACCGCGAGCGCGGCCCTGACGACAGGGACAATATCGTCGCGCGCCTGCGCGCTTATCGCGACAAGTACACCGTCTACGACGAGATTCTGATCCTCGACACCGAAGGCCGGGTGCTCGCCAATCTCGACGGCAACAACGACGTCAGGCACTCCTTCGATCCGCTGATCGCGCAGACGCTGAAGTCCGACCGCTACGTCGAAACCTTCGCGCAGTCCGATCTGCGCGACAGCGGCGAACGCGCGCTGATCTATTCGCACAAGATCGTCGACCCGGCAGACGGCGAAGCCATCGGCCTGCTGTGCCTGTGCTTCCCGATCGCGGTAGAAATGAAGGACGTCTTCGACGGCCTGCGCAAGGCCGCCGACCGCTCGGTGATGCTCATGCTCGACGATGCCGGCTGCGTGATCGCCAGCAGCGATGCGGAACACATTCCCGCCGGGCGCACCGTGCCGCTGGCGCTGGAGGACGACTACCAGATCGTGGTCTACGCCGGCCGCGAATATCTGGCCCGCACCTGCGCGGCGCGCGACTACCAGGGCTACGGCGGCCCCGGTTGGTACGGCCACGTCATGATCCCCTGCGAAACGGCGTTCCGCCAGCAAGGTACGGACGTGCTCGCCGGCTACGACCCGGCCATGCTTGCCGGCGTGATGTCGCATGCCAAATCGTTTTGTCCGCCGCTGCACGACGTCACCATCATGGCCGAGTCGATCAATCACTCGCTGCGGCGCGTGGTGTGGAACGGCAAGATCATGTCGGCCGGAGAAGACCGCGACCTGCTGCGTCTGAAAGCGATTTTGCAAGAGATCAGCCAGACCGGCGACGAGACCAGCAAGATCTTCCGCGAGTCGATTCAGGATCTGTACGCCACGGTCATCTCGTCCAGCCTGCAGGACATGCAGTTCATCTCGCGCCTGATGATCGACATCATGGACCGCAACCTGTATGAACGCGCCAATGACTGCCGCTGGTGGGCGCTGACGCCGGACATTCGCCGCATTGCAGCCGACCGCCGGCGTAGCGAACAGGACCGCGCGCGCGTCGCGCAGATCCTGGAATCGATCAATGCGCTCTACACCGCTTATGCGCGGCTGGTCGTATTTGACGCCAACGGCGCCATCATCGCCGCCTCCGATCCGCATGGCGACGGCCCCGACATGAACGGTCGCAGCATGGACGAACTGCTGGTGCGCAAGACGCTGCAACTGACGGACAGCCAGGCTTACTGCGTTTCACCGTTCGAACCGACCTGGCTGTACGGCGACCGTCCGACTTATGTGTATTGCGCGGCGATCTTTCATCCCGACCACGAGGGACAAGCGGTGGGCGGCATCGGTATCGTGTTCGACGCCGAACCGGAGTTCCGCAACATGCTGTCGGCGTCGCTGCCGGAACAGGACCAGGCCTTCGCCGTCTATACCGACCGCAGCGGCCACGTCATTTCCAGCACGCATGCCGGCTATCCGCCAGGCAGCGTGCTGCGCACGGACAGCAGCGTGACGGAAATCGCCAACGGACTCAGCGCCGCCGCCATCCGCGTGCACGACAGACAATACATGGTGCTCGGCCACACCGCCTCGTTCGGCTATCGCGAATTCAAGAACGCCGACAGCTACGTCAACGATGTCATCGCCATGGTGTTCGTGCCGATCGGTGTGCAAGACAACGTCGCCGCCGTCCGGCACGGCGATACAGTACCGCTCGAAGTCGCCCGGCACAGCGGTGGCGCGCGCGAGTACGCCACCATCCTGATCGACGGCGACATCTTTGCGATGCCGGCATCGAGCGTGGTCGAATCGCTGGAAGCGGAACGCATGCTGACCGCGTCGACCCTCAAACCAATGATCGCCGGCGCGCTGAACTACCAGGACAACAGCGGCGGCGCGTCGTCCTTCGTGCCGGTGATCGACATGCGGCAGCTGCTCCATCCCGGCGCGCAAAAACTGGAAACGGCCAGGGAAATCGTCGTGGTCCGCCATGGCCGCCATACCCTCGGCCTGCTGATCGACGATCTGCACAACGTCATGGAATTCGGCGCCGCACAGATCGACCCACCGCTGCCGATGTTCGGCAATCGCGCCAACTATGTCTGCAACATCATCCGCACCGCCAACCCGGGACAGATGGTGCAGGTAGTCGATATCGAGAGCATCGTGCGCAATGTGTTTGGCGGCAACGTCGCGGATTTTTCTTGCGAAGAGACGCCGGGCGGCAAGAAAATCGTCGTCAGCGACGCCGTGTAGCCAGGCTGTCGCTGCAGTTGTCCCGGCCGCGCTGCTGTCGCTAGTAACCCGCCGCAGCATCCAGCTGCTGCGTCATCCAGGCGATGAAATCGCCCTGCATCTCGGCATTGAGTTCGTGGCCGGCGGGGTATTCGCGATAGGCGGTCGGGATCTGATGTTCGTTGAGCAGGCGCCGCGCATTGCGTGCGTACTCCACCGTCAGCTTGTTGTCCTGCACGCCGTGCGAGACGCAGGCGCTGCTCTTTCTCAAGGACTCCGCACCCGCGATCAGCGGAGCGATCTCGGGCAGGATGCGGCCGCTCAGGATACCGAAACCCGCCGCCTTGTCCGGCCGCGTCAGGCCGACGCTTGCGCTCATGATGCCGCCTTGGCTGAAACCGGCGATCCAGACTTTTTCCGGCGCGATGCCGTAGGCGGCCGGCAAACCATCGATGAACGCGACCAGCATGTTGCGCGACGCTTCCGCCTGCGCCGGATCGATCACCGGACCGGCCGCCGTGAAGCTGACGTTGAACCAGCCATGCTGGCCAGCTCCGAAAGCGAGCGGCCCGCGCGGCAGGATCACGGTCAGGCGCGGATCCTGCGCCTGCGCAAACGCGGCGAGATTGGTCTCGTTCGAGCCGACGCCGTGCAGCAGCAACAGGCAGGCGCCTTCTCCACCGGCTGCAGCGCGGTGCACCAGATGGTGCAAGGGCAGGCCGTGATCGTTGGATGTGCTGGAGGAGGCGTTCATGATGATCCTGTGATGAGTGTGAGTTCACTCTAACGGGATCGCTGCTGGAAATAAATACTGTCCAATGCGACGATTTGTTTTGTTATCCGTGACAATCGGCAGCGCCGTCTATTCCCCCCGCAAACAGTTTGGTCGCTGCCGAGCACAGCCGCATTCATCACATTCCTCGCATTCATGACGTGGCGGCATGAATGAAATGACGACAAGGCCATGTCATCACGCCTTCCCAGCGCCTATCATCCGCCGCATCGCGATGGATTTTCGCTGCCGGCGCTGCGCCGGAAGTACCTGTTCAGACAGGCGTACTTTTACTCTCACCTGATGGAGTCGACATGACACACAATCTCAGCCGCCGCAGTATGCTCAAGGGCGCCTCCGGCCTGCTCGCCGCCACGACGCTGGGCGGATTGCTGAGCGGCCGGGCCGCTGCACAAAACGCGCCTCAGGCCGTGCGGGACAACTACGTGCCGGACCAGGCATTTGCAGCGATCGACCGCGTGCTGGAACAGGCGGTCGACAACAAGACGGTGGCCGGCGTGGTCGCCATGGGCGCCACCGACAAGAGGATGATTTACGAAGGCGCCTTCGGCAAGGCCGATGTCGATGCCGGCACGCCGATCTCGATGGACAGCGTGTTCTGGATGCTCTCCATGACCAAGGCCATCACTGCGACGGCCTGCATGCAGCTCATCGAACAAGGCAGGCTGAAGCTCGATCAGCCGGCCGGCGAAATTCTTCCCGAACTCAAGTCACCGATGGTGCTGGAGGGCTTCGACGCCGCCGGCAAGCCGAAGCTGCGTCCTGCCAGACGCGCCATCACCGTGCGCCATCTGATGACCCACACTTCGGGTTACACCTATCCGGTCTGGAGCAGCGACATCCTGCAGTACGAAAAAGCCACCGGCATGCCGGACATCGCCTATTCGATGAACGGCGCCTTTGCCGCACCGCTGGAATTCGAGCCCGGCGAACGCTGGCAGTACGGCATCAGCCTGGACTGGGTCGGCAAGCTGGTTGAGGCGGTCACCGATCAGTCGCTGGAAATCTACTTCCGCGAAAATATCTTCGACCCGCTCGGCATGCGCAACTCCGGCTTTCTCATCGGCGGCGCGCAGAAGAAACGCGTGGCGACCATGTACAACCGCCAGCCGGACGGCTCGCTCAAGGCGGCGCCGTTCGAGATGAATCAGCGTCCGGAATTTTTCAGCGGCGGCGGCGGGCTGTTCAGCACGCCGCGCGATTACATGGCCTTCCTGCAGATGCTGGTGCGCGGCGGCAGCTTCAACGGGGCGCGCCTGCTCCAACCTGAAACCGTGGCGTCGATGTTCAGGAACCAGATCGGCGACCTGAATGTGGTGGAGATGAAATCGGCGCTACCCGCCTATTCCAACAGTTTCGACCAGTTCCCGGGCATGCCGCATAAATGGGGCCTGTCGTTCGACATCAATACGCAAGCGGGGCCGCACGGGCGCAGCGCCGGCAGCGGCAGCTGGGCCGGATTGCTCAACTCCTATTTCTGGATCGATCCCGTCAAACGCGTGACCGGCGCCATGTTCACCCAGGTTCTGCCGTTCTACGACGCGCGCGTGGTCAACCTGTGGGGACAAGTGGAAGAAGGCATATACGGCGGCCTGCGCCGCAGCTGATCAGTTGAATTCTTCAAACTGCGGCAACTGATCGGTGATGGTGAACCACGGCGCCTTGGACCCGACGAAGATATGCGCCGTCGGCCGGATCGCCGGCGTGTCGACCAGGGTGCCGAGCGTGACGTGAACATAGGCGCCGTCACGCACCAGCGAATACAGCAGCGAGCCGCATTTGCCGCAATGGGCGTCGTGCGCTTCGTGTTGCTGCGGAATGCCGTCGCCGCCGAAGCTATGCAGGTGTTCTTCGCCCGCCGTGATGCGCAGCTTGTGGGCTTCGATGCCGGCGAACGGCTTGAAGGCCGAGCCGGTGGCGCGGCGGCAGTTGGAGCAGTGGCAGTTCAGCGCGTACTGAAAGCTGTCTTCCACCGCATAGCGCACCGCGCCGCACAGGCACATGCCGGCGAGCGTGCGCGGCGGATTGTCAGTGGGAGTTGTCATGCGATACCCCTGATGAAAACGTCCTAGTTCAGCGACTGCCAGCCGCTGGCGTGCGTCTCGCTGCCGCTTTCCGCCCAGCCGCCATAGATCGTATTGCCGCCCTCTTCCACCTTGCGCGGAATCGTCACGGTGAAGACCGTGTGGCCGTTGGCCGACTGCACGCCGATCTCGCCGCGATGGGCAGTGACGATCTGTTCGACGATATACAGACCGAGGCCGAGACCGTCGCCGTGTCCTTCGCGACGGTGGCCGCCGCGGAAGGGATTGAAGATGTCCGGCAAAATTGCCGGCGGTATGAGGCCGGCATTGGCGACCGAGAACACGACGGCATCGCTGCGGGTGCCGTCGATATGCACGCGTACCGGTTCGGCAGGGTCGCCGTGGCGGCCGGCATTGCCGATCAGGTTGGCGGCGACTTGCGCCAGACGGTCGGCGTCCCACTCGCCGGCGGCGTCGCCTTCGGCATGCACGTCGATACGGCAATGCGGGAAGCCAGCCTGGTATTCCTGCACCACGCGCTGCACCACGTCGTCCAGCCGCGCGCTGTTGCGCACCAGCGCGATACCGCCGGCCAGGCGCGCACGCGCGAGGTCGAGCATGTCGTCGATCAGGCGGCCCATGCGCTTGCCGCTGTTGACGATCTGCGCCGTGGCTTTCTGGTTGATCTCCTCTTTCAGCGAGCGTTGCAGCAGGGTGGCGGCGGTGAGGATGGCGCCGAGCGGATTGCGCAGGTCGTGGCCGAGGATGGCGACGAACATTTCGTTGAGGCGCAAAGTTTCCGTGCGCTCGCGCAGTTCCAGTGCGAGCTGCTGCTTCTGGCGATACAGCTGGAAGAACACTTCGGCCTTGTTGCGCAGGATGTGCGGTTCGATCGGCTTGTACAGGAAATCCACCGCGCCGCTTTCGTAACCCTTGAACAGGCGGCGTTCGTCGCGCACGCCGGCCGTGACGAAAATCAGCGGCACGTGGCGCGTGCGCTCGCTGCCGCGAATCAGTTCGGCCAGCTCGAAACCGTCCATGTCGGGCATCTGCACGTCGATGAAGGCCAGCGCCACATCGTGCGCCAGCAGGTACTCGAGAGCTTCGAAGCCGGAGCGCGCCTGCAGCAGTTCAACATCGTCGCGCCTGAGCAGGGCCGATAACGCCAGCAGGTTTTCGTCGAGATCGTCGACGAGCAAAAATTTCACGCGGGGCAACATATTGTCCTCTTTAGTTTTATGCATTGTTTTCTCCGCGAGGCAGGGTCGCCAACAGCGCGGCGATCTGTTGCAGGGTCATGATCGCATCAACCGCGCCCTGCTGCAAAGCCAGCTCGGGCATGTACGGCGCCTGCGCATCTTCAGGCTGCTGCACGATGGTCATGCCGCCGGCCCGGCGCACCGCCTGCAAGCCGGCTGCGCCGTCGTGATTGGCGCCGGTAAGGATGATGCCGAGCAAGCCTTCGCCGTACTGGTCCGCCGCCGACTCGAACAGCACGTCGATGGCCGGCCGCGAAAAATTGACCGGCTCGTCGCCCGACAAGGCCAGCTGCGGGCCCTGGTCGATCAGCAGATGATAATCCGGCGGCGCGAAATAAATCGTCCCCGCCTCGACCGGCTCCTTGTCCTGCGCCTCGCGCACCGGCTGGACGCATTTGGGCGTGAAGATGTCGACCAGCAGGCTGGGCCGTTCGCGCGGCAGATGCAGCACCACGAAGGTCGCAGCTGCCGCGCCGCGCGGCAAGGCCGGCAGCAGCGTCGACAGCGCCTCGACGCCACCGGCCGAGGCGCCGATCACGATGGCGGCGATGCGGCGTTCAAGTTGAGTGGCGCCGTTCATAGCGGATTCTTCTTCTGAAAAATACGGTCTTCGCGCACAACCTCGTCGAAGGCCTCGGCGTGGCTGGAAAAACGCAGCGATTCTTTCGCGCCCAGCCCGAGAAAACCCTTGCGGCACAGCGAGTCGCGGAACAAACCCAGCGCGCGCTCCTGCAACTGGCGATTGAAATAGATCAGCACATTGCGGCAGGACACCAGGTGCATTTCCGCGAACACGCTATCGGTCGCCAGACTGTGGTCGGAGAACACGATGTGCTGGCGCAGCGTCTTGTCGAATACGGCGCGGCCATAGCCGGCGGTGTAGTAATCCGACAGCGAGCTCTTGGCGCCGCTCTTCTGGTGGTTGCTGGTAAAACCCGCAATCCGTTCCAGGTCGTAGACGCCGGCCTCGGCTTTTTTCAGCGCGGTCGGATTGATGTCGGTGGCGTAAATCAACGTGCGTTCCAGCAGGCCTTCTTCGCGCAGCAGGATGGCCAGCGAATACACCTCTTCGCCGGCGCTGCAGCCGGCCACCCAGATCTTGAGCGACGGATACGTGCGCAGCAGCGGAATCACCTTCTCGCGCAGCGACAGGAAATAGCCCGGGTCGCGGAACATCTCGCTGACCTGCACCGTCAGGTATTCCATCAGTACCGGGAACACATCGGGATCGTGCAGCACCTTGTCCTGCAGTTGCGACAAAGTTTCGCAGCGGAAGCGCGTCATCGCCGCCACCAGGCGGCGCTTCATCGACGCCCCGGCATAACCGCGAAAATCGCAGTGATACTTGAGGTAGATGGCATCGAGCAGCAACTGCATCTCGATGTCGAAATGGCGATTCGGCATGCGCGCTCCGGCTCCGGTCTCTGTCTTTGTTCCGATGTTTACTTTGGCATCCATACGCGCACCAGCGACAGCAGTTTTTCAACGTCGAGCGGCTTGGCGATGTAATCGTTGGCGCCGGCCGCCAGGCACTTTTCCTGATCGTCCTTCATGGCCTTGGCGGTCAGCGCGATGATCGGCAGCTTCTTCCATTCCGGGCGCTTGCGGATCTCGCGCATGGCGGTCATGCCGTCCATCTCCGGCATCATGATGTCCATCAGGACCAGGTCGATGCCGGCGCCCGGCGCGGTCTGGCTGCGCTCCAGCGCGGACAGCGCCTCGATGCCGTTGCGGGCGATCTCGATTTTCATGCCCTTGGGTTCGAGCACGCTCGACAGTGCGAAGATGTTGCGCACGTCGTCTTCCACCACCAGGATGCGGCGGCCTTCGAATACCGTCTCGCGGTCGCGCGCGACTTTGAGCAGGCGCTGGCTTTCGGCAGGCAGGGTGGTCTCGACCTGATGCAGGAACAGCGTGACTTCGTCGAGCAGGCGTTCCGGCGAGCGCGCATCCTTGATGATGATGGAGCGCGAGAAGCGGCGCAGCTTCTGTTCTTCTTCCGCCGCCAGCGAGCGGCCGGTGTAGACGATCACCGGCGGGAAGGAAACGTCGTCCTGCTGCGCCATCTTTTCCAGCAGCTCATAGCCGCTGAGGTCGGGCAGGTTCAGGTCCATGACCATGCAGTCGAAGGTGGTCGCCTGCAATTGCGCCAGCGCGTCGGCGGCAGTTTCGACGCCGACGATGTTGATGTCCTGGCTGCCCAGCAGCTGGCGGATGCTTTCGCGCTGGCGGGCGTCGTCTTCCACCACCAGCACGTGATGCAGGCTCTGCGAGAACTTGGCTTCGAGTTTTTTGAAGGCGTCCACCAGCTCCTTGCGCTGCACCGGCTTGAGCGCATAACCGACGGCGCCGCGCTCCATCGCTTCCTGCACATAGTCGGCGACCGAAACCACGTGCACCGGGATGTGCCGCGTGACCGGGTTGCGCTTGATCTGGTCGAGCACGCCGAGTCCCGAGAAGTCGGGCAAATTCATGTCGAGCACGATGGCGTTGGGGTGATACAGGCCGGCGGCGGCCACGCCTTCGTTGGCGGAATGCACGACGATGCACTGGTAGCCCATCTCGTGCGCGAGGTCGCGCAGGATCAGCGAGAACGCCATGTCATCTTCGATCACCAGGATGCGCCGCGAGTTGGATTCCAGCCGGCTGCGATCGTCGTCGACGGCGCCCGGCTGCGGTGAAATCGCGGTGCTGCGCGGCGCCGCCTCGGCCAGCGCAGCCGGCAGGGATACCGGCGCGGCGCTGTGCATGGTCTTCGGCATTGACGGCAATGATGGGGATGCCGACGCTGCCGGCAACACCGGCGCATCCAGGGCGCCGGGGCGCGTCTGCACGGCGTCGGCGGAATACCTCGCCGGCAGGATCAGCGTGAAGATGCTGCCCTCGCCCGGCTTGCTCTGCACCTGGATGTCGCCGCCCAGCAGGCGCGCCAGATCGCGCGAGATCGACAGGCCGAGGCCGGTGCCGCCGTATTTGCGGTGCGTGCTGCCGTCGGCCTGGCGGAAGGCTTCGAAGATGAAGTGATGCTGGTCCTGCGCAATGCCGATGCCGGTGTCGCGCACCGAGAACGCCACCTTGCCGGCGGCGGCCGGATACATGGTCAGCGTGACTTCGCCCTTGTCGGTGAACTTGAGCGCGTTGGACAAGAGATTCTTCAGGATCTGGCCGATGCGCTGGATGTCCGTCTCGATGTGCGCCGGCGCGCCGGCTTCGATGAGGGTCTTGAAGCCCAGGCCCTTTTGCTGCGCGGTCGGCTTGAAGCTGGCTTGCATGTCGTCGGCCAGTTTGATCAGCGCCACCGGCTCGGGCAGGATGTCGATCTTGCCGGCTTCCATCTTGGACAGGTCGAGGATGTCGTTGATCAGCGCCAGCAGATCGTTGCCGGCCGAAGAGATGGTCTGGGCGAAACGCACCTGCTCGCCGGTCAGGTTGCCGTCCTTGTTGTCGGCCAGCAGTTTGGCCAGGATCAGGGTCGAGTTGAGCGGCGTGCGCAGCTCGTGACTCATGTTGGCGAGGAACTCGCTCTTGTACTGGTTGGAACGCTCCAGCTCGGTGGCTTTTTCCAGCAGCACATCCTGGGCCTTGGACAAATCGTCCTTTTGCGCTTCCAGCTGTTGCGCCTGTTCTTCGAGCTGGGCGTTGGTTTCTTCCAGTTCGGCCTGCTGCGTCTCGAGACGGAACTGCGAGGTCTTGAGCGCCTGGCTCTGTTCTTCCAGTTCTTCGTTGTTGACGCGCAGTTCTTCTTCCTGGGTCTGCAATTCTTCGGCCTGGCGCTGGGTTTCTTCCAGCAGTTCTTCCAGGCGGGTGCGGTCCTTGGAGGAGCGCACGGCGACCGCGATCATGTCGGCGACGCCCGACAGGAAGTTCAGCTCGGCCACCTTCAATGTGCGGAAAAAGCCCAGCTCCGCCACCGCCTGCACGCCGCCGTCGATGCTGGCCGGCACGATCAGCAGTTCCAGCGGCTTGGCTGCGCCGAGGCTGGACGATACCGGCAGATAGCCGCCGGGCACGTCGCGCACGTGCATGGCGCGGTTCTGTTTGGCAGCCTGGCCCAGCAGGCCGTCGCCGGGCTGCACGCGGGCATGGGTGTTGTCGGCCGTCAGCGCATAGCCGCCGAAGCGGTGGAATTCGCCGCCGCTTTCCTGAATGTAGATCGCGCCGACCTGGGCGTCGAGATACTCGGCCAGGAAGGCCAGCGCGTTGCCGCCCAATACCTCCAGCCGCTGTTCGCCCTGCAGACGCTCGCTCAGGCCGATCTGGCCGACGCGCATCCAGACCTGCAATTCGCGCGCGCGATAGTCGCGCGAGGTCATCGCCGCGGCGATCGCAATCAGCACCAGCAACAGCACCGAGCCGCCCCAGGTGACGGTATTGGACAGGGTAACGGCGCTGCGCCATTCGGCCTGGCGGTCGGCGAGCAGGTCGCGCTCGTGCGTTTCCATGCGGTCGACCAGCGTGCGCAGGCGGTCCATCGCCAGCTTGCCGCGATCGGTGCGCACGACTTCCAGCGCTGCTTCGCTGTTCTTGGTGCGGCGCAGGTCGATGCTCTCCGCCAGTTCATCCATCTTGACCTTGACCAGCGAGTCGATGGCGTCGAGCCGCTGCAGCTGCTCCGGGCTGTCGCTGACCAGCCTGCGCAGCTTGGCCAGTTCGCCCGGCAGGGAGGCGCGGGCATTGATGTAGGGCGTGAGATAACTCTCGGTGTTGGTCAGCAGATAGCCGCGCTGGCCGGTCTCGGCATCCTTGAGCGCCGACACCAGCAGCTGTAGCTGCTCGCGCACTTCTATCGTGTGCGACACCAGCGCCGCGGTGTTCTCGCGTGTCTGCAACGAACGGTAGGAAAACAGCGCGATCAGGATCACCGCCAGAATGGCGACGGCGAAACCGACCAGCGGTCCCGGCGGCAGCGGCGGTCCACTCACCGGCCCGCGGCCGTGAGCTTGCCCCGATGGCGTTCGTTCATCAGTTTGCATGGCGGAACCTGGCACGGCGAACTCCGTAATAAAGATAAATGCTGGAAAGAGAAGGTGACCGGGTGAGATGGCCACCAGAAGAGATTCTTATATTTCTTTTAGGAAATCGCAAAAAATTATACTAGATTGCTTGGCGCGGAATGACCGGCATTCTGCTCTCGGCAGGATGACTACGCACGCTGTTTTTCGCAGGCAAATGCGAGCAGGCGCGCGATTTTTCCGGCCTCAATGCAAGACCGCCACCTCGCCCGTCCAGCCCCCGGTTCGCCGCGCGATCACCAGGCATTCGCCGTCGCCGGGCGCGTCAACGATCAGCTCGCCGCCGGCCCAGAAGGCGCTGCGGCCGACCGCCTGCCAGTCGCCGGTCGGGCCGCCGTGGTTGGCCATCAGCACGCCGATGCCGTAGCGGGCCGAGTAGCCCTGCAGCATGCTGGCTTCCGACGCGTAACCTTTATCGGTCACCATGACGCCGGCTGCGTACAGCGCCGCTTCATCCGCTGCGGCTTGGGCGACGTGCGCCGGCTGCGAAACGTCGGCGCAGATCGCCAGTGCGACGCGCGTGCCGGCTACCTCGCACAGATTGCTTTGCCGGCCTGGGCTGAACAGCTTGTTCTCGTCGCCATACAAATGTTGCTTGGCGTAGAACGTCGGTGCACCAGATCCACCCAGCAGCACCGCGCCAATGTGGGGCAAACCTCCATCCTCCGCCGCCAGCGGCACGCCAACCACCACCGTCATGCCGAGACGCTGCGCCTGCAGATGCAGCGGCGCCAGCATGGCGTCGTCCGGACGGATCGCCAGCGAGCGCGCTACGTGCAACGCGTAACCGGTCAGAGACAACTCGGGAAAGACCAGTAAATTGACGCCATGCTCGCCGGCCTGTGCGATGGCTTTGCCGTGCCGTGCGATGTTGGCGGACATGTCGCCGGTTACCGAAAGGGTCTGTGCCGCCGCGATCGCGAGTGAGGTCATGGTCTGTTCCGGAATGACTGCAAAGTTGAAGTGTGAAATGAAAACATCGGCCGCGCCGGCATCAGCCCGGCAGCATCGGCATGCGAAACGTGAACGTGGTCTGCGCCGGCTCCGACGCCAGCGTCAGCTGGCCGCCATGGGCGCGCGCGATCTCGGCGGCGATGAACAAGCCCAGCCCGAGGCCGAGCCCGTTCTTTTCCTTGCGGTCGCCGCCGCGCACGAAAGGCTGGAACAGGCGTCGCTGCACATCGGGTGCAATCGGAAAGCCTTCATTCCGCACCTGCAGTTCGAAATGCCCGGCGTCGCCGATCACCGTCACGGCGACGGCGCCGTTGCGCGCGCCGTGCGTGAGCGCGTTGGACAGCAGGTTCGACAGCATCTGGCAGATGCGCGCGCTGTCGCAATGGATGGGTGCGGAGAGCGCGATGTCAGCGTGGATTTCGCGTTCGGGCCAGACCGCACCCAGCTCGGCGATCACCATTTCCAGGTCCTTGCGCAATGCATTGTCGGCGGTCTTGTCGAGTACAAAGCCGCCGCCCAGGCGGGCCCGCGAAAAATCCAGCATATTGTCCACCAGGCCGGAAATGCGCTTGGCGCTTTGCTCGATCTGGGTCACGGTCTTCTGGCTCTCTTCCGAGGCGCGGGCGCGCAGCAGGCGCGCCGCCAGCGTGATGGCCGTCAGCGGATTGCGCAGGTCATGCCCGAGGATGGCGATGAACTGCTCGCGCAGGTCGGCCGCCTGCTGCGAGCTGAGCAGCGCCGCTTCGCTGGCTTCGGCGCGTTCGAGATTGTCGAGATGCGAGCCGATCAGTTGGGCGAACAGCTTGAAGGTATTGATGACTTCCTCGGTTTGCACCCTGGCCGGATTGGGATCGATGGCGCACAAGGTGCCGAAGAATTCATTGTTGCGCCAGAAGATGGGCACCGAGATGTAGCTCTGCAGGCCGTACATCTTCGGCGTGTGATGATTGCAGAAGCGCGGGTCCTGGGCGACATGGTCGATGGCGACCAGTTCGTGGCTGTCGCGGATCTCGTCGCAGATGGTGGTGTCGACCTTGAGCTCGCCGCCGACGCCCAGGCCGAAGGCGATCTTGTCGAGCACGCCGGCGGCGATCCAGCGTTCTTTGGTGACGCGCGCCACCGCGGCATAGCCCATGCCGGTGGTGCGGCAAACCACGTCCAGAATCATCGGCACGGCGTCGATGCGGGCCACCGACGCCACCTCGGCTTGCAGTTCTCGTTCTTTCTGTTCCATCACGGCCAACGGGCTCCCTGATTCCCTGTGTAGTTTGATGTAATCGGCATGCCCGACGGTATGTCAGCTTAACCGAAAGTGTCGGTCAAATGTTGCCTGGAATGGCGGCGGGAGGCGGTTTGTAGGACAACGCCTGACAACGCGACGCAACGGTTTGGCAAATGCGCAGTTGTTCAGGCTTCGGTGTAATCGTTGATGGCGCGCCGGGCGATGCTCAGCGCGGCGTCCAGTTCCGCCGCCTTGACCTTGCAGTCGGACGCGGAAGCGGGAGTCGCATCGGCGCCGGACAGCAAGCCTTCCAGCTCGCCGGCAAGACGATGCACGTCGGTCAGCGCCAGCGTGCCGGCGCTGCCGCGCAGCTTGTGGGCCAACGTCCTGGCCGGGGCCAGCTCGCCGGCCTGGATGTGCGCGAGGATGTCGCTGCCGGTTTTTCCGTATTGCTCGGCGAACTTGCCGAGGAATTTGCCGTAGACGTCCTTGCTGCCCCAGGCTTCCAGGCCGACGGCGACATCGAGCCCGGGCGTGGCGCTGGCAGCGGTCTCGATGATGGTCGGAAAGGTGGTGATGACGCTGGCCGAGGCGTAGGCCGGTTTGGCCTGGCGGCGCCGTTCCAGTTCGTCGGCCGACAGGTGCGCGATGTGCTGGCGCACCACCGAGATAATCTGGTCGACGTTATAAGGCTTGGACAGGAAACCGTTCATGCCCGCCGCCATCGCCGCCTCCTGCTGCGCCTTGAAGGCGCCGGCCGTCAGCGCGATGACCGGCAGCGCGGGCAGCTGCAGGGTATGGCGGATCTCGTGCGTGGCGGAGTAGCCGTCCATGACCGGCATCTGGATATCCATCAGCACCAGGTCGACGCCGTCAGGATGTTCGCGCAGCCAGTCGACTGCTTCATTGCCGTCGCCGACAGCGATGACCTCGGCGCCGTCGGCTTCGAGGATACGCTTGGCGACTTCGCGGTTGATTTCGCTGTCGTCGACCACCAGGATGCGCACGCCGTTGATACGGTCGTCGCCGGCGACGATGGGAGCGCCCGCCTTGTCGGCGCCGGTCCCCGCTTTTATCCGCGTACTGCGTTCGCCGCCGCGGCGCTGGCGCACATGGACGATGGTGTTGTACAGCGTCGAGGGCGTGACCGGCTTGGTGATGACGGCGTCGAGCAGTTCAGCGTCGGGCGAGGTCATGACGTCGTCGCGTCCGTAAGCCGTCACCATGATCACGATCGGCGGCTGGGAGTGCGAGGACGACGCTTCGCGGATCGCCCTGGCCGCTTCCAGGCCGTCCATGCCGGGCATGCGCCAGTCGAGCAGGAAGATGTCGTAGCCGAGGTTGTGGCGCAGCCGCACCATGGTTTTGGAAATCGCGTCTTCGCCCGACTCCACCGTATCGACCTGCCAGCCCATGGACTTGATGGTGTCGGCCAGCACGGCGCGCGCGGTGGCGTTGTCGTCGGCCACCAGCACTGTGAGCGGTCCTTCCAGCGGCAATTTCTCGGCGGCATGCGGCATGATCTGGAACGGCAGCATGAACCAGAACTGGCTGCCCTTGCCCGGTTCGCTGACCACGCCGATTTCGCCGCGCATCAGTTGCACCAGATGGCGGCAGATGGTCAGGCCCAGGCCGGTGCCGCCGTAGCGTCGCGTGGTGGAGGTGTCTTCCTGGGTGAAGGCGTGGAAGATGTCCTGCTGGCGGTCTTCCGGGATGCCGATGCCGCTGTCGGTCACGGCGAAGCGCAGCATGACCTGGTCGTCGACCTGGCTGACCAGGGAAACGTGGATACTGATCTCGCCGCGCGCGGTGAACTTGATGGCGTTGCTGGTGAGATTGGTGAGGATCTGCTCCAGCCGCAAGGCGTCGCCGTACAGATGTTCGGTGCCGACATCGTTGAAGCCGACCACCAGTTCCACGTCCTTGTCGCCGATGTTGGGCGCGGTGACGTTGACGACGTTTTCCAGCACGGCGCTGAGGCGGAACGGGACGTGCTCGACCTCCAGCCGCCCCGCTTCGATCTTGGAGACGTCGAGGATGTCGTTGATGATGCCCAGCAGCGAGTGGCCGGCGGTGATGATCTTGCGCACCAGGTCGCGCTGGTCGGCGTTGAGTGCGGTTTTTTCCAGCAGATAGGTCAGCCCGAGCACGGCGTTCATCGGCGTGCGGATTTCATGGCTCATGTTGGACAGGAAGCTGCTCTTGGCGCGCGTGGCCGACTCCGCCCGCGACAGCGCCAGTTCGAGGTTGCGGTTGGCGTCGAGCAAGTTCCTGGTTTGCTGCTCGACCAGGCCTTCGAGACGCTGGCGGTACTGGGTCAGTTCCTTTTCCAGGCGCTTGCGGTCAGTGATGTCGCGCGCGATGTAGGACGTGCCGACGATATTCTTCTCGCCGTCGAGGATGGGCGAGATCGTCACCGAAACGTCGAGCAGACGGCCGTCGCGGTGCCAGCGCGCGGTTTCGTGGTTGACCACGGTTTCGCCCTGCATGGTCTGCGCGGTGAAGCGGCGCGTTTCTTCGTTCTTTTCGGTCGGCACCAGCACATAGATCGACTGGTTGATCATCTCGCGTGCGAGATATCCGAACACTTTTTCCGCCCCGGGATTCCAGCTGTTGATGAGATCGTCGAGGCCGGTGCCGATGATGGCGTCGTCCGACGACGCCACAATCGAAGCCAGCATGGAGCGCGTCTCCTGATGGCGCAGCAGGTCGGCCACGCGCTCTTCGCTGGCGGCCAGCTCGGCCTCGGCCTTGAGCCGTTCGTGCACGGCGGCTTCGCGGCGTTTGCGATGCACCGCCAGTTGCCAGCTCAGCAAGGCCAGCGCCAGCAGGATCAGCGCGACGAACCAGGCCAGCCGCATCAGGATGCGGTGGCTGTCGACGATCACGCGCTTTTGCGGCAGGAACAGCGCCACGGTCCAGGGCGATTGCTGATGCAAGCCGTAGCGGCCGGTGTTGCCGTCGATGTCGACGCGCTGCCATGACCAGATGCCGTCGTCGCCGATGACATTGCCGGTCGGCCTGGCCTGCATCTGCGTCCAGATGGCGGGATAGTCGCGTTTGAGGCTGTCGTCGCGCTTGAACATGAAAGCCCATTCGTCGGCGGTATTGGTGCTGTAGAGCCAGAAGCCTTCGCCGTTGAGCAGCATGGCGCGGTTGACGCCGCGTTCGACCTGATTGGAGAAACGATCCAGCAAGGGCGTCATCAGCAGATTGATGATCAGGATGCCGCGCGCCTGGCCGCCGCTGGTAAACACGGGAACCGCCAGCCGCACGGTAGGCTTGTGCGGCACCTCGATCCTGCCGTTTTCGATATTCAGATCCATCGGCGAGATCAGGATCTCGCCGCGCGGCAGCGTCATGGTGTCGGTAAAGTACGGCCGCTCCTTCTTGTTCTGCAGATTTTTTTCTGCGACCAGCATCGGCCCGGTGCTGCCCATGTTCAGGCGTACTTTTTCCATGCCGTCCTGATCGATCCAGCGCACCTGGTCGTAGTAGGGATTGCGCAGCATCAGCGTGGAAAAACTCTCCGCCATGGTGGCCAGGTTTTCCGGCGTCGGATCGTTGACGGCGCGCGCGATGGGCGGTTCGCCGGTGAGAATGCTCAGATGGCGCAGCGGCGCGTCCAGGTCATTGGTCAGCGACGCCACGCCCAGCGCCACACGTTCGCGCTGTTCCAGCTGCAGGCGATTCAGTTCGGCATCGATGCGACTGTGATAGAGGAAAGCGGCCGCGGCCAGCACCATGGCGGCCAGCGGCAGGAACTGCGCCAGAAAGTAATGCTGATTCCCCTTCAGCCTGCGCATGCGTTCTCCCGATGGAAACACTGGCCCGGAGCTCAATGGCGGCAGCGCCGCCGATGTTATTGGTCTGGCCCGGTGTGAAGGCCATTATGCCCATGAACATTCGGCGTGGCAATTTGGTTTCTCAAGGGGAATTACGCCGCGCAGTTACCGGGGAGTTACGCCTGCGTAAATCCGGTGTTGACCGACAGCGCTGCCCACTTGCCCATTTCTTCCTGCAAGGCGCCCGGCGACCTGATCGTCGTGCTGCTTATTTCGGCAGATTCAGGGCGGAAAGACGGTGCGCCAGTTTCTGCTCGCGAAACGCCTCGGTGACGAAGTCGACAAAGGCGCGCGTCTTGCCCGGCAACAGTTTCTGGCTGGCGAAGTAGAGCGAAATCGGGCCGACGTCGGCATGCCAGTCCGGCAGCACGCGCACCAGCGCGCCGCTTTGCAGGTGCGGCAGCGCATGCAGCACGCCGACCAGGCCGATGCCCATCCCCAGCAGCGTGGCATGGCACACCGCTTCGGGGTCGTTGAACAGCATCACCGGTTTTTGCACGGCCGCCATGTCGACGCCGCGGCTGTTGCGCATGATCTGCGTGCGTATCCGGCTGTTCAGCGGCGAGCGCATGGCGACGCAAGGGAAGTCGCCGAGCCCGGCAGGATCTTTCGGCAAACGCTTGCCGCGCAAGAACGCCGGCGAGGCCGCCGCGACGATGTGCACCGGCGCCAGTTCGCGCGCGACCATGCCGGGCGGCAGATCGAAGCCGCCGCCGATGGCCGCATCGAAACCGCCGGCGATCAGATCCAGCGGACGGTTGTCGAAAAACCAGTCGGGCGTTACCGCCGGATAGCGTTCGAGAAACGCCGGCATGAGCGGTAGCAGGTAATCCATCCCCAGGGCTTGCGAGGTGCTGAGCCTGAGCACCCCGGCCGGCTGCCCGGCATTGACGGTGATATCCGCGATCGCGCCCTGGATGCTGTCCAGCCCGCCCTGCACCGATTGCAAAAAGCGCTCGCCGGCTTCGCTCAGCGTCAGCCCGCGCGTGCTGCGCTGGAACAATCGTACACCGAGATTGCGCTCCAGCTGCGCGACGTTGCGGCTCACCGCCGCCGGCGTCAAAGCCAGCCGCCGCGCCGCCGACGAAAAGCTGCCGGTCTCGGCACTGCGCACGAACGATTCCAGATTGGCCAGGGTTTCCATGTTTTACCTTCAAGTAATACTTGAAAGTGATTCTAGTCGATCACGACTAACGCTAGTGGATTCGAAAGCCTAAAGTTCAGTTCAGCAAACCCATTTATCTCCCTGAAAGGAAACATCATGAACATCGCCATCATCGGCGCCGGCGCCATCGGCACTGCCATCGCCCGCCAACTCGCCCGCAACGGCATCGCCGCCTCCATCGCCAACAGCCGCGGTCCGCAATCGCTGCAGGCGCTGACCGACGAACTCGGCCCCAAGATCAAGGCCGTCAGCGTCAAGGAAGCGGCGCAGGCCGACCTGGTCTTCCTGGCCGTGAACTGGGGCCGCATTCCCGACGCGCTCAAGGACGCCGGTCCGTGGAACCAGCGCATCCTGATCGACGCCAACAACGCCGTCGATGCAGCAACATTCAAGGCCGTCGACCTGGGTGGCCGCGCCTCCAGCGAAGCGGTGGCGGAGTTTGCGCCCGGCGCGCGCGTGGTCAAATCCTTCAACCACCTGCTTGCCGCCGTGCTGGCCGGCGATCCGCAAGCGGAAGGCGGCCGCCGCGTGCTGTTCCTGTCCGGCGACGACGCCGATGCCAAGAAGACGGTCAGCGATCTGATCACGCGCCTGGGCTTTGCGCCCATCGATCTCGGCGGCGTGAACGAAGGCCGGGCGGCGCAATTTCCCGGCGGTCCTCTGCCGGCGCTGAATCTGGTGAAGTTCGGCTGATCCGGACCGCCCCTGTTGATTCTCTGCAAGTTCAATCAGATTGCGGAATCCATGTCCGATATGTTGAGAACTGCGGGCTATTTTTCTTGTTGAGGCGGCGTCCTATATTGGTGGCACCGGCGGCGTTGAACACGCCGCTGTCCTCCAACCAGATACGGAACTGTCATGCCCACCTCCTCCGCGCCGGCCGAAACGGCCGCGAGCAAACTTTTCTCGACATCCTCGCTGCGAGCGATGCCTTTGTCCAACCGTCTCGTGGTCTCGCCCATGTGCCAGTACGTCGCCGAAGACGGCAACGCGCATGGATGGCATCAGACTCACTACGGCAGCCTCGCGTTCTCGGGGGCGGGAGCCATCTTTATCGAAGCGACAGCCGTGGAAGCCGGCGGCCGCATCACCCCCGGCGATCTCGGCTTGTGGAATGACGACAACGAGACGGCATTGCATGCGGTTATCCAGAACGTCCGCCGCTATGCCTCGACCAAACTCGTCCTCCAGCTCAGCCATGCAGGGCGTAAATCCTCCAGCGCCGAACCATGGAAAGGCGGCAAGCAGATTTCACTGGAGCAAGGCGGCTGGATCACCGATGCGCCGTCCGCCATGGCACAGATCGACGGCGAACTGCCTCCCCGCGAGCTGGATCATGCCGGTATGGCGCGCATTCGCGATGCCTTCATCGCCTCTGCAAAGCGCGCCGTGCGGCTCGGCGTCGATGGCATCGAACTGCACGGCGCCCACGGCTACCTGCTGCACCAGTTCCTCTCGCCGATCTCGAATCGCCGCAGCGATGAATACGGCGGCTCGCTGGAGAACCGCATGCGTTTTCCGTTGGAAGTCTTCGACGCCGTGCGCACCGTTTTGCCTGCCGGCATGCCGATGGGCGTCAAGGTCTCGGCGACCGATTGGGTGGACGGCGGCTGGGATCTCGAACAGACCATCGCCTTCGCCCAGGCGCTTAAAGAGCGCGACGTCGACTGGATCTCGGCGTCGTCCGGCGGCATCTCGCCCTTGCAGAAGATAGTACCGGCGCCCGGCTATCAAACGCCGTTTGCAAAAGCGATCCGCAGCGCGACGCAGTTGCCGGTGATCGCCGTCGGCCTGATTACCGAAGCGCAACAAGCGGAAGACATCCTCGCCGACGGCCAGGCCGATTACGTCGCACTCGCGCGCGCCATGCTCTACAACCCGCGCTGGGGCTGGCATGCCGCCGCCGCACTCGGCGCCAGCGTGGAAGCGCCGCAACCATACTGGCGCGCACCTCCGGCAGGACATGCCGCGCTGTTTCGCGATACGCACTACGGCGCGCGCTGAATACCTCATCGTTAAAAAAACAGGAAACGACATGAACAATCATTCGGAACAAAACCAGGCGCCGGTGGCCATCGTCACCGGCGCGCTGGCCGGCATCGGCCGCGCGACGGCATTTGCGTTTGCCCGCGCCGGCTATCGGGTCGTGGTATCGGGCCGCCAGAAGAAAGCCGGCGATGCACTGGTCGCCGAGCTGGAAGTATTGGGCGCAAGCGCCAGATTCATCCAGGCCGACGTGCGCCACGAAGCGAAAGTGGGGAACCTGCTCGACGAAACCGTCAGCCATTTCGGCCGGGTCGACGCCGTCGTCAACAATGCAGGCTTCGATGGCCGCTTCGTGCCGATCGCCGAACACGACACGGACAGCTATCACGCCGTCTTCGACGTCAACGTGCTGGGCAGCTTCCTGACCATGAAGCACGCCTTGCGCGTGATGAAGTCGCAGGGATCGGGCAGCATCGTCAACCTGTCGTCGACCATGGGCGTCAAGGGGGCCGTCAACGCATCGCTCTACACCGCCAGCAAACACGCGGTCGAAGGCATGACCAAGGCGGTGGCGCTGGAGGCGGCGCCGTTCGGTGTGCGCGTCAATGCGGTGGCGCCCGGTCCGGTGCAGACCGAGATGTTCAACCGCATCGCCGGCGACGACGGCGGCAAGAAAAGCTTTGTCGAAGGCGTACCGATGAAGCGCATCGGCACACCGGAAGAAATTGCGGAAATGATCGTCTTCGTCGCCTCGGACAAGGTGCCGTTCCTGACCGGTGAAATCATCCGCGTCAATGGCGGGAAGACCGCCTGAGCGGCCTGAGCAGCCCGAGCAGCCTGAACCAGGCCGCGTCGCCCGACCGCTGCCGTTCAGAACGGCGACGCGCCCGCATGCACCTGGCCGATACCGGCCACTTCGTCCTCGATCTGGAACAGGTCTGAAAACTCGCAGCATTCCTGCGCCAGCATCAGGATCGACGAGATGAAGTTGCTCTTGCGTTCGCCGCGGTAGAGCGCGACGTAGGGGATTTCCGGCAAGGCGGGAGTGGTTTCGACCACCTCCAGCGCGCCGCGTTCGACCAGCGAGCGCAGGCACAGATGCGGCAGGTAACTCACGCCCATGCCGGACACCGTCAGGCCGATCAGCGCCACCAGGCTGCTGCAGCTGATGGAATTGGACGGCGACACCACCTGCGACTTGAACCAGCGGTCGTAGATGATGCCGGTGCCCGACTTGTCGCCCTGCGTCAGGATCGTGTACTGCGCCAGCTCATGCATGCGCAGTACGCGTGTGTCAGGCAGCAGGCCCGGCTTGGCCATCCACACGCTCTTGACCTTGCCCATCGGCAGCACCGAGAAGCGCGATTCGGCGAAGGCGTCCGGCACGATGATGGCGTCGATCTCGTCGGCCAGCAGCTTGTCGCGCAGGCTCACGCTCAGATCCACGTCCGGCTCGATCACCACCTTGGGATAGTGCTCGCGCACCTGCTTCACGAGGCGCGGCAGCCAGGTCATTGCGGTCAGTTCGGTGACGCCGATGCGCAGGCGGCGCTCCACCACTTCCGGTTTGCTGAACTGTTCGACAGCGGCGTCGCGCTGCTCCAGCAGACGCTTGGCCACCATCAGCAACTCCTCGCCTTTTTCCGTCAGCCGCGCCTGCCGCAGGTCGCGGTCGAACAAGGCCGTGTCGAAACTGCTTTCCAATTCCTTGATGCGCTTGGACACCGCCGACTGCGTGGTGTTGAGCTTGCGCGCGGCAGCCGCAAAGCCGCCCAGGGTGGCGATCCAGTACAGGGCTTCGAGCTGTTTGAAGGAGAACATGGGAGCGCAGGAGTGAAGTGCATTGAGATGGTGCAATAAGCCGATTGTATTCCTAAAAGAGATGCAAATTGATCATTAAATATCGCTTTTTTTAGTTTTTTGACGCTCCTATTATCAAGCTAACGAGTAGGTACAAAACAAAACGTGAGCCTGAGGAGATCTTCACATGTCTGCATCCCCCTATGTCATCCACCCTGCACCCGCAGTCGCCCCGGCCTCCATGCTGGATGCGCTGCACGGACTGGTGGTGTCGCACCTGAGCGATAACCTGCAACGCCTGTCGGGCGTGCGCGGCCTGCAGCGTCTGCATCCGCAGCGCAAGCTGGTCGGCACCGCCTTCACCGTCAAGACCCGTCCCGGCGACAACCTGCTGATCTACAAGGCGCTGATGATGATGTCGCCCGGCCATGTGCTGGTGGTGGATGGCGGCGGCGATACCAGCAACGCGCTGGTGGGCGAACTGATCATGTTGTACGCCCAGCAGCGCGGCTGCGCCGGTTTCGTGATCGATGCCGCGGTGCGCGACAGCGCCGCTTTCCACGCCGCCGATTTTCCCTGCTATGCGCGCGCCATCGGCCATCGCGGTCCCTACAAGAACGGCCCCGGCCAGGTCAATGTGCCGGTCAGCATCGGCGGCCAGGTGATTCGTCCGGGCGACCTGATCGTCGGCGACGAAGACGGCGTGGTGTCTTTTGCCCCCGATCAGGCCGACGCGCTGATCGCCGCCGCCCGGCAGACCGCCGCCATGGAAGACGCCATCAAGGCCGAGATCGCCAACGGCAAGGTCGAGCAGGCCTGGCTGAGCAAGGTCTTGCAGCCGTTCGGCCTGTAGTTCAGTTTTTCCCTGTTGGTCCCCTCTTTTTCTTTTCTCTTTCACTGGAGCCGCAATTGGACAAGCTTCTGGCAGACCGCCTTTCTGCCGTCAAACCCTCGCCGAGCATGGCCGCCAAAGCCCGCGTCGACGCCCTGCGCGCCGCCGGCCGCAACATCATCGATTTCACCATCGGCGAGCCTGACTTCCCGACGCCGGCGCACATCGTCGCCGCCGGCGTCGATGCGCTGCAATCGGGCCACACACGCTATACCGGCTCGACCGGCACGCCGGCATTGCGCAAGGCCATTGCCGCCAAGCTGGAACGCGAAAACCATCTGCGCTACGGCATCGACGAGATCGTGGTCGGCAACGGCGCCAAGCACATCATCTACAACGCCTTCGCCGCCACGCTCAACGACGGCGACGAGGTCATCATCCCCACACCGTACTGGGTGTCGTATCCGGACATGGTGGCCATCAACGGCGGCACGCCGGTCATCGTCAGCTGCGACGCCGTCAGCGGTTTCAAGCTGACCGCTGCGGCGCTGGAAGCGGCGATCACCGCGCGCACCCGCTGGCTGGTGCTCAATACGCCCAATAATCCTAGCGGCGCGGTGTACACGGCCGACGAACTGAACGCCATCTGCGCCGTGCTGCTGCGCCATCCGCAGGTATGGCTGATGACCGACGAGATCTACGAACACTTCGTCTACGGCGACGCGCAGCATCTTTCGCCGCTGCAAATCGCCCCTGCGCTGAAGACCCGCACGCTGGTGGTCAACGGCGTGTCGAAGGCCTACGCGATGACCGGCTGGCGCATCGGTTACGGCGCCGGACCGCTGGCGCTGATGAAGGCGCTGGCGCTGCTGATGTCGCAAAGCACCACCTGCCCGAGCGCCGTCAGCCAGGCAGCCGCCGTTACCGCCTTGTCCGGACCGCAGCAATGCGTGCTGCAGGGACGCGATCTGTTCAGCAAGCGGCGCGACGCCATCGTGGCGCTGATCAACGGCATTCCCGGCCTGGGCTGCCTGCCGCCCGACGGCGCTTTCTACGTCTTCGTCAATGTCGCAGGCCTGATCGGCAGACAGACGCCGCAAGGTGCGACACTGGCCGACGACGTCGATGTCATGATGTATTTTCTTGAGCAGGCCGGCGTCGCCACCATCGATGGCGCATCCTATGGCCAGCCTTCCTATTTGCGCATGTCGTTTGCGACCTCGATCGAACAGATCGAATCGGGTTGCCGGCACTTGCGCGATGCTGTATTTCAGCTTGTACCTCAGCTGACGTCTCAATAACCTGTCTCAATAATTTGTCTCAGCAATTTCACTAATACCACGGGAGAGATCATGTTCACATTCAAGCAGTCCGCCATTGCAGCGCTCACGACCGCAGTCCTGATGACGCTCAGCGTTTCCGCCAGCGCCGACCAGCTCGCCGACATCAAGCAAAAAGGCACGCTGATCTGCGGTACGCTGGGTACAGCGGAACCGTTCAGCTTTCCCAATCCGTCGACGCGCGAAATCCAGGGCTACGACGTCGACTTCTGTAAAGCCATCGCCAAGAGCCTCAACGTCAAGCTGGAGCTGAAGATGATTTCGGTAGCGGCGCGTATTCCCGAGCTGCAACAGAACCGCGTCGACATCGTCATCGCCAATCTCGGCTGGACGCCGGAACGCGCCGAGCAGATCGCCTACAGCGACGGCTACTACGCCAGCCTGCAAAAGGTCGCCGCGCGCCGCGCTTCCGGCTACAAGAGCCTGAACGACCTGGCCGGCAAACGCGTCAGCGCGACCAAGGGTTCGACCTCGGAACTGGGCGTGCGCAAGTCCCTGCCGACGGCGTCGACCACCACCTTCCAGGATCCGCCGGCGGCTTTCCTGGCGATGCAGCAAGGCAAGGTGGAAGGTTTCGCCGTGTCCGAGCTGATGCTGGTCAAGTTCAAGCAGCAGACTGAAGACAGCTCGCCGATCGACATCCTGGAACCGGCGCTGATGAACGAATACTGGGGCGTCGGCATGCGCAAGGAAGAGCCGGGCCTGATCAAGCACGTCAACGGCGTGCTCGAAAACATGGAGAAGACCGGCGAAGCCAAACAGGTCTTCGACAAGTGGCTCGGCCCCAACACGGCATACAAATTGCAACGCGGCTTCAAGATCGAACCGATCAAGGGTTGAGCAAGACGTAAGCAAGGATTGAACAGCAGGGATGACGATCTGCGCTGCCGCCTGTCCCGGATCATCCGGCCAGGCGGCAGCAACGCAATTGGGGAAGGAATTGTATGAGTACCAAACTGGATTTTTCGGTGCTGTTGCGCGAGGACTATCCGCGCCTCATCATCGAAGGCATCAGCACCATGCTGCAGCTGACCGGCTACGCCTGGATCCTGGCGATGGCAGTCGGCATCCTGCTGGCGCTGCTGCGCATGACGCGCAATCGCTGGGCCGAGCGCGGCGTCGCGCTGTTCGTCGAGTATCACCAGAACGTGCCGATGCTGGTGCAGATTTTTCTCTGGTACTTCGGCGTGCCGACCTTGCTGCCGGACAGCGTGCAGCTCTGGTTCAACCAGCGTCACAGCGAATTCCTGTTTGCCGTCATCGCGGTCGGCCTGTGCATGTCGGCTTATATCTCTGAAAGCTTGCGCAGCGGCATCCGCGCCATTCCCGGTTCGCAGATGGAAGCGGCGCGCGCCCTCGGCCTGTCCTACCTCAAGGCCTCGCGCCTGGTGATCCTGCCGCAAGCCTTGCGCATTGCGCTGCCGACGCTGGTCAGCCACACCGTGCTGCTGTTCAAGAACACCAGCCTGGCGATGGTGGTCGGCGTGGCCGAACTGACCTACGCCACGCGTGAGATCGAAAGCCAGTCCTTCCACACCATCGAGACCTATCTGCTGACCACCGTGATCTATCTCGGCATTTCGCTGCTGATCATGGCCGGCGGCGCGATGCTGGAAAACCGTTACCGCATCAAGACGCGCTGAGGACCATCGTGATCATCGACATCTTTCATATCCTGCGCGACAACTGGACGCTGCTGCTGATCGGCCAGTATCCCAACGGCCCGCTCGGCGGCCTGGCGATCACGCTGATCCTTTCCGTGGCCGGCCTGCTGCTGGCCTTTCCGGTGAGCGTGCTGCTGGCGCTGGGACGCGTGAGCCCGCTGGCGATCCTGCGCGCGCCGGCCATCGCCATCATCTATACGGTGCGCGGCGTGCCGCTGGTGATGTTCATTTTCTGGGTGTACTTCTTTGTACCGCTGCTGATCGGCACCACCATTTCCGGCTTCACGACGATGCTGGTGACGGTGGTGATCTATGAAGCCGCGTATCTGGCCGAAGTGATCCGCGCCGGCATCGAGGGCTTGCCCAAAGGCCAGGTCGAAGCATCGCGCGCGCTCGGCATGAGCTATCTGCAGACCATGTTCAAGATCGTACTGCCGCAGGCGCTCTACAACATGCTGCCGGCCATGATCAGCCAGTTCGTCTCGACCATCAAGGAAACCTCGCTGGGCTATGTCATCAGCGTCAACGAACTGACCTTCGCCGCCAACCAGATCAACAGCACCCTGCTGACCAAACCCTTCCCGGTATTCGTGATGCTGGCGCTGATCTACTTCGTGCTGTGCTCGCTGCTGACGCAATTCGCGCGCTGGCTGGAGCGCCGCATCGCCCGACGCCGCAGCGGCGGACCGCGCACCGCAGCAGCGAGCGTCGCCAACGACGCAGGCAACAACACGGTCGCGGCGACCACCGCGGCCTGATCAATCTCAATGGAATCGACACCATGACGACATTCTCCGGCAACACTGCCACAGACAGTACAAACAGCATGATCAGCTTCGATCAGGTCAACAAATGGTACGGCGCCTATCACGCGCTGGCCGACGTCAACGCCAGCGTCGCCAAGGGCGAAGTGGTGGTGGTATGCGGTCCCTCGGGCTCGGGCAAGTCGACCCTGATCCGCACCGTCAACCGGCTGGAAGACATCCAGAAGGGCAAGATCGTGTTCGACGGCCAGGATGTGCATGCGCCAAAACTGAATCTGAATCGCTTCCGCGCCCGCGTGGGTTTTGTGTTCCAGAGCTTCAACCTGTTCCCGCACCTGTCGGTGCTGGACAACATCGTCATGGCGCCGGTCAATGTGCGCGGCAGCAAACGCAGCGAGGCGCGGGTGCGTGCTTTGGAACTGCTGGAGCGTGTCGGCCTGGCCAGCAAGGCCGAATCCTATCCCGGTCAATTGTCCGGCGGACAACAGCAGCGTGTGGCGATCGCGCGGGCACTGGCCATGGATCCGCCGGCGATGCTGTTCGACGAACCGACTTCCGCGCTCGATCCGGAAATGGTCGGTGAGGTTTTACAAGTAATGAAGCAACTTGCGCGCGACGGCATGACCATGATCTGCGTCACGCATGAAATGGGCTTCGCGCGCGAAGTCGCCGACCGCGTGTGGTTCATGGATCAGGGGCGTATCGTCGAGACCGGCGCGCCTGAGGATTTTTTCCTGCGTCCGCAAAGCCTCCGTGCGCAAAAATTCCTGTCGGATTTGCGCGCGCACTGACCCGCAGACGCGCACGGCAAAACGCGCTACATTGAGCGTTCTTTTCCCACTGCAAGGAACGCCCATGTCCAGTCCAGCCATCGAAATCAAGCGCGACCAGTCGCTCGCCATGCGTCACGTCGTGCACGTGCGCAACCACCTCATCTCGGTTGACGGCGCGGTGGAAGAAGGCGGCGACGACGCCGGCCCCAATCCGCATGATCTGTACGATGCCGCGCTCGGCGCCTGCAAGGCGCTGACGCTGGTGTGGTACGCCAAGCGCAAGAACATCCCGGTGGAAGACATCCAGGTCGCCATCACGCGCGACAACAGCGAAGAGCGGCAAGGCACCTATCGCCTGGCGGCGGCGATCAGCCTGAGCGGCGACCTTACCGACGCGCAGCGCCAGGAGTTGCTGGCCGTGGCCGAGAAATGCCCGGTGCAAAAACTGATGACCAGCGTCAAGACCGAAGTCACCACCACGCTGGCCTGAGCTTTGTCAGTCCGGCCCACTGCACAAGTCCCGCACCAGCCCGCGCACCCATTTGTGCACGGGGTCGGCATGGCGGCGCGGGTGCCAGCTTTGCGAGACTTCCACTTCCGGCGTCGCCAGCGGCAGCGGAAAAACGTGCAAGTCCAGATGCTCCGTGGCCCAGCGTGCAAACCTCGCGGGCGCGGCGGCGATCATGTCTGAGGACGCCGCCATCATCACCGCCGACTGAAATCCCGGCGCCACCAGCCTGACCTTGCGCCGCATGCCGCGCGCCGCCAGCGCATCGTCGATCGGACCGCTGTCGCTGCCGGTGCGCGAAGCCGCAATATGCGGCCACGCGATGAAACCGGTGAGGCTGACCTTCTTGCGCGCCAGCGGATGGCCGGCGCGCACCACGCCGACGAAGGGCGTCCTGAACAGCACCTGGTTGTGCAGCTCTTCCGCCATGTCATCGTCTCCCGGATGCAAGGCCCCGATCTCCAGGTCGACCAGGCCGTCGCGCAAGACGCCGACGTGCTTGTCGGCGCGCGGCGAAAAGCGCAGCGTGATGCCGGGCGCTTCCTGCGCGACCCGTTGCGCCAGGCGCGCGGCCCAGGCGCCGGCGAAGCCGTCGTTGGTGCGCAACACCAGCGTGCGCTCCACCGTCGACAGATCAACCTCATCGGTCATGAACACCTTGCGCATCTGTTCAGCGAGGGCGTCGATCTTTTCGCGCAGCTCCAGCGCGCGCTGGGTCGGCACCAGCCCGCGTCCGGCCGGGACGAACAGCTGATCGCCGACCGCCTCGCGCAAATTGGCGAGGCGGCGGCTCATGGCCGGCGCACTCAGATGCAGGCGTTTGGCCGCACCGACCACGCTGCCTTCACGCAGCAAGGCTTCGAGGTCGAGCACCATGTTGAAATCGAGATCGCGCATGACGGTTGCTCCTGCGGGTGATGGTTTGCGGTATCGGCAAAAAAGAATTGTTGCGGGGTGCATGCCGTGTTGACTACTTCACAGATTGCACTGATGAACTGCAACAATATCACTTTATGCATGCATAGCAATACCGCAGGATAGTGCAAAACCTCAAGGAGTCATCATGTCGAACAACACTTCTTCACTTGCGCCATCCGCAACATCTGCAACATCGGCCACATCGGCGCCCGCCGGCGGCATCCGCTTCTATCTCTTTCCGCTGGCGGCGGTCTGCATCTGGAGCGGCAACACCATCATCACCAAGGCTGCGTCCACCGCAATCGAACCGGCCGCCATCGCTTTCTATCGCTGGATGCTGGCGGTGCTGGTGATGACGCCCTTCCTCGGGCGCGAAGCATGGCGGCAGCGCGCGGTGGTTGCGGCTCACTGGCCGCGCCTGCTGCTGCTCGGCGCGCTGGGCATGGCGATGTACCAGGGGCTGGCGTATGAAGCGGCGCGCACCACGTCGGCGGTCAACATGGGCGTGACGGTGGCGCTGATGCCGCTGGTCTCGGCCTGCCTGAGCAGCCTGTTCGCCGGCGAGCGCCTGTCGTCGGCGCGTATCGCCGGCGGCGTGTTGTCGCTGCTGGGCCTGGCGGTGCTGAGTTCGCACGGCGATCCGGCGCGGCTGTTCAACGGCGGCGTGCATATCGGCGACGCGCTCATGCTGATTGCGGTGACCTCCAACGCCTTCTACGGCGTGCTGCTGAAACGCTGGGCGCTGCCGCTGTCGACCTGGGTGCAGCTGTATGTGCAGGCGGCGTTCGGCAGCCTGATCCTGCTGCCGTTCTGGCTGGCGGCGCCGGCTTCGCCGCTGACCATGCAGAACCTGCCGATGGTGATGTATGCGGGCCTCTTGGCCTCGATCGGCGCGCCCTTCATGTGGATGAACGCGATCAAGCATCTGGGCGCCCCGCGCAGCGCCTTGTTCGCCAACCTGATTCCGCTGCTGGTGGCGCTGGCGGCATGGGCGCTGCTGGACGAACAGCTGCACGCCTATCATGCGCTGGCCGGTGCGCTGGTCCTGATCGGTGTGGCCTGGGGTCAGCGCGGCGGAGGAAAAGCCAAATGAAGAGGCGATGAAACGCTGCGGCTGATCTGTCCCCCCTCGATCAGCCGCAGCAAGATACAAGTACTAGGCAGCGCGTTCGATCAAACCCTGCAACACCGTTTCCAACCCGACCACGCCCTTGCGCGTGCCGTCGCGGCCCGATGCAAAATCGATCCAGCCTTCGTTGAAACCGTCCAGCATCTGCATGCGCGGCAAGGGATTGCGCATGCCCTGCGAGCGGAATACGTCGTCCCAGGTGAAGCGCGGCACGGCTTCCGTTTTCACCTCACGTCCCAGCAGCTTGCCGAAACAGGCGGCGATCTCCAGCGGAGTGATGCGTTTCGGCCCCTCCAGCTCGACGATGCGTATGCCGCTCCATTGTTCCAGCAGCAGTTCCGCCGCCACACTGCCGACGTCGGCGGTCGCCACCATGGGCACCGGCTTGTCCAGTGGTTGCAGGTAGCTGGGGATCACGCCTTCGCGCGCCGGCGCCACATCCCAGACGGCGTTTTCCATGAACCAGCCGGCACGCAGGAAGGCCACCGGCAGCGGCAAATCGCTCAAGGCTTCTTCCAGCAGGCCGAGCTGATTGAGCAAATTGGTCTGCGTGGCGCGCGCACCGATGGTCGACAGGCAGACCACCTTGCCCGGCTTGGCCGCGAGCAAGGCCGCCTTGATGGAAGCGATGGCGGCGCGCGCTTCCGGATAGCCTTCGCTCGGGTCGAAGGTCGGCGGCAGTAAGATGAAAACGCCTTCCATGCCGGTGAAGGCGCGCTCCAGCGCGGCGCTGTCTTCCACTGCGGCCAGAGCCAGGTCGCATCCCTGCGCTGCCCACGCTGCGCCCTTGGCGGCGTCGCGCACAACGGCGCGCACCGATTTTTTCTGATTCAATAATTGACGGGCGACAACGCCGCCGACCTGACCGGTAATTCCTGTGATGGCAAACATGGCTTTCTCCTGATGATTTCAACGTTGAAATAAACACGCAGCAAACTGCTGGTTGGAGTGGATTCTCGGGCCTGGCGACAGGTTTTGCGATAGCATCAATGGCATTTCATAAGTGCTGAAATGTCACTAATGATGCCGGCATGCATGCCGGACAATAGCCGCGAGATATCAATGGGAGAATCGGTATGAGCTTTGACGAACGCACCCTGAACGGCATGAGCGTACTGGTCGCCATCGTCGACGGCGGCAGCTTTGCCGCGGCGGCGGACATCCTCAACATGTCGCCGCCGGGCGTGAGCCGCGCCGTGGCCCGGCTGGAGACGCGGCTCGGCATCCGCCTGTTCGACCGCACCACGCGCTCGGTGACGCTGACCGACGAAGGCCGCCGCTTCTATGAACAGGTGCAGCCGTTGCTGGCCGGGCTGGAAGACGCGGCCACCGCCGCCTCCGAAGGCGTCAGGACCGTGCGCGGACGTTTGCGCATCAATATCGACCCGTTCTTTTCGCGGCTGTTGCTGGGACCGCAGTTGGGCAATTTTCTGGAACGCCATCCGCAGCTGGAGTTGGACCTGGTCACGCGCGACCGTCTCGGCGACATGATCGGCGACGGCTTCGACCTGGCGCTGCGCTTCGGCCATCCCAAGCCGTCGACGCTGGTGGCGCGCAAGCTGTCCGACTCGCGCATCATCACGGTGGCGGCGCCGTCTTACCTCGAACGCCATGGCCGCCCGGCGACGCCGCAGGATCTGGAAAAGGGCCACGTCTGCATCCTGTTCCGCGAACCGGAAAGCGGCCGGCCGTTTTCATGGGAATTCCACCGCGGCCGCAAGAAGCTGGAACTGCACCCCACCGGCCAGCTCACGCTCAACGATGCCGGCACGCTGTGGAGCACCTGCCTGGCCGGCTACGGCATCGCGCAGATGATGGATATCGGTTCGGCAGGTTTCCTGGCCGACGGCAGCATGGTCGACCTCTTCCCCGACTGGCCGGACGAGCGCTACCCGCTGTATGCGCTCTACCCTTCGCGCCATCACGTGCCGGCCAAGACGCGGGTGTTCCTGGAGTTTCTGAGTACGGTTGTACAACAACAGGCCTGACAAAGCGCGAAAACCGGACATAAACCGCGTATTCTCTCTAAAAACAGGATTGCTTCCACAGCATAACGGCAGGGAGGATGCCTTGAGCCGATCACGCATCATCGTCGTCACCGGACTGGCGACCATTCTTTGCGCCACGCTGCCGCTGGCCAGCATGCTGTATTTTTCCTGGAAGCGCGCCGTCAGCGAAGAACAGGCCCGGCTCGCGGTCTATGCGCAACGCGCCATCCTGCGCAGCAACATCTCCCTCGACGAAATCCGCTCCGCACTGCATGCGCTGGAACCGCTGACCATGCAGCCCTGTTCCGAACAGCACATCGCGCGCATGCGGCAACTGACCGTCAATACGCGCTCCATCGAAGAGGTCGGTTACTTCGAGCAAGGCGTGCTCAAATGCACTTCCTGGGGACACGCAGAAAAATACGCCACACAGACGCCCATCGATTTCGTCACCGCCGACGGCATGCAAGTGAGTCTGCGCATGATGCCGGCGGTCACCCAGGGCAACACGATGGTCGCCTTCCACTATGGCTCGCACAACGTACTGACCGTGCCGTCGCGCTTTGCCGATGTGATCGTCGAACCGGGCATCCAGCTGGCGACCGCCACCGACCAAGGTTATGTGCTGGGCGACCTCAACGGCCCCGATCCGCTGCTCATCCGCGACATCATCGCCAACCCGGTCAACAGCATCGACGACGACAACCTCATCGCCACCGCCCGGGGTTCAGGACTGATTGCAGTGGCGCTGGAGCCGCGCAGTTTCCTGTTCCAGCGCCTGCATCGCCAGCAACTGATGCTGCTGCCGGTCGGACTGCTGATCGCCGCACTGATGATCGCCGTGGTGATCTGGGCCGTGCGACGGCGCCTGTCGCCGCTGGGCGAGTTGTCGCTGGCGGTCAAGAAGCGCGAATTCATCGTGTACTACCAACCCATCATCGAACTCGAGACCGGCCTGTGCATCGGCGCCGAAGCGCTGGTGCGTTGGCAGCGTCCGGACGGCAGCATGGTCAGGCCCGACCTGTTCATCCCGCTGGCCGAAGAGAGCGGGCTGATCCTGCCCATCACCGACCAGGTCATCGCACACGTGGTCGCCGACCTGCGCGCCACGCTCGCCGCCGAGCGGCATCTGCACATCGCCATCAACCTCAGCGCCGACGACATCAAGACCGGACGCGCGCTGACTTCGGTGCAGGCCGCGCTGAAGCACACCGGCATCGAGCCGCAGCAGATCTGGCTGGAAGCCACCGAGCGCGGCTTCATGGACGTCGACCCGGCGCGCATCACGCTAACCAAAGCGCGCGCTCTCGGCCACGCGGTCGCCATCGACGACTTCGGCACCGGCTATTCCAGCCTGTCCTATCTGCAGAGCCTGCCGCTGGATTCGCTCAAGATCGACAAGTCCTTCATCGACACCATCGGCACCGATTCGGCCACCAGCAGCGTGACGCCGCACATCATCGGCATGGCCAAGACGCTCAAGCTGAAAATCGTCGCCGAAGGCGTGGAAACGCAGGAACAAGCCGACTACCTGAGCCGGCACGAGGTCGAATTCGTACAAGGCTGGCTATACGCCAAAGCCATGCCCGCCGCCGAATTCATCGCTTACTACCGGCACAATCTTGCCCGGCATCGAGGCGAAACAATCACGACCGAGCCGCCAGTACCGGTATCGCTCGGCGACGACCCGCCGACTTCAGGCTGATGTCAAGCCGGCCGGCTCGTGCGCTGTCCGCACGGATTCGCTCTATCCGACTTTGACGGACAATAGACGCCGGCAGGCAAGTCATGCATCGCGGTAATGCCTTTGGCCCCAAAAGGTAATTCCAAATCGGACCACCCTCTTCCATACTTGGCCGCACAAAAATCGCGGCGGCATGATCCGCGCGCGATGTCAGACACGATAAAAATACCGACAAGAAATCCAAGGAGACAAGGCCATGCTGCAAGACAGAGTGGAAACACCCGGCGCCGCCGGCGCATTCGCCAACCCGGAGACGGCAGCATGAGCGCCTCCATCGACATCGGCAAGACCCTCGACGACGGCGTCTTCACCGCGATGCAAAAGTTCGTAGTCTGCCTGGCTGCACTGTCCATCGTCATGGACGGCTTCGACGGCCAGCTGATCGGCTTCGCGATTCCGGTGCTGATCAAGGAATGGGGCATTACCCGCAGCGCCTTTGCACCGGCGGTTGCCGCCGGGCTGATCGGCATGGGCATCGGCAGCGCCTGCGCCGGTTTGTTCGCCGACCGCTTCGGCCGCCGCTGGGCCATCATCGGCAGCGTGCTGATCTTCGGCACCGCCACCTGCGCCATCGGCCTCGCGCCCGACGTACTGACCATCGCCATCCTGCGCCTGATCGCCGGCTTCGGCATCGGCGGCGCGCTGCCCAGCTCCACCACCATGACGGCGGAATTCACACCGTCCAAACACCGCACCGTTGCGGTCACCGCCACCATCGTCTGCGTGCCGCTGGGCGGCATGCTGGCAGGCCTGTTCGCCGGCGCGGTGATGCCGCTGTACGGCTGGCGCGGTTTGTTCTTCATCGGCGGCGCGCTGCCGCTGGTGCTGGCCGTGCTGCTGATCCTTGCCTTGCCTGAGTCGCCACGCTACCTGGCACGCCGCGAACAACGCTGGCCCGAACTGCGCAAGCTGCTCGCGCGCATGGCCCGCAACGTCAACGCCGCCACCGGCTTCACCGACATGAGCGAACAGAAAGCCGAACAGCGCCTGGGTTTCCGCGCCCTCTTCAGCGACGGCCGCGCACGCGACACCATCGCCATCTGGTGCGCCTTCTTCATGTGTCTGCTGGCGGTGTACAGCGCCTTCAGCTGGCTGCCCACCATGCTCGCCGCCGAAGGCCTCAACGTCGCCATCGCCGGCGCCGGACTGACTGCCTACAATCTGGGCGGCGTCATCGGCGCACTGGCCTGCGCCGTTGCGATCACCCGCTACGGCTCGCGCGGCCCGCTGCTCCTGTGCAGCATCGGCGGCGTCGCCAGCGCCTTGCTGTTGTTGGGCGTGGATGCCTCGCACGCCACCGGCCTCTTCATCTTCGGCCTGGGTCTGCACGGCCTGTTCGTCAACGCGGTGCAATCCACCATGTTCGCGCTGTGCGCCTACATCTATCCAACGGGAGTACGCGCCACCGGCACCGCATCCGCCCTGGCCTTCGGCCGGCTGGGTGCGATTCTCAGTGCGTTTGCAGGAGCGATAGTCATCACCGGCGCGGGCGCCAATGGTTATCTGGTGATGCTGGGAACGGCGATGGTGTTTGTGTTGGGGGCGTTGCTGGTGGTGCGGGGGCATATTCCGAGTCTTTTTAAAGCTAAAGTCGCCGCCCCGAGGGAAGTCTTAAAGGAAAGCCAATGAATATAGTTCAATAATATTTATATTGGATCGAGACATCTATAGAATAGCGAGCCGACTAAATTACTCAGACTCCCCTACTATGGCTGTATATATCGACAACGCTCAGATCAGATGGCGCAATAGATATTGGTGCCATCTGGCTGCAGATTCACTTACCGAACTTCACAGCTTCGCCCAAAAACTGGGACTATTACCAACGTGGTTTCAAGATCATTTGAATCATCCACATTACGATGTAACGCAGACAGTAAGAATAAAAGCGCTGCGACTCGGCGCGATATCTTGCGACAGTCGGCAGATAGTTAGATCTGCAAGAGAGGCAAGGAAACTTTCTTGCAAAAGGACTGCAGAGAGTAGCCGGAGCTATTCATAAATTGACGGCACCAGCAAAGGTGCATTAAACACATTTAGTCCTAATTTTTTTTCCTTCCTTAGCATCTCGCGCATAGCCCTAGTGGTGTATGCCGCACGCTTTATTTCCGTATCAGAAAGATGGCTATATTTCTGCATGACTGCCTCAATAACAGCAATCTCAAGACTGGAGAAAAAAGATTGATTAGTTTTTCCCGGTGAGAACAAGTCAATTTTTCTTTTCACAAATAGACGCTCCCCTTTGAAATAAGTGGTTAAATTTAGCCCAAGATTTGCAAGTTTTTTCGGATGCAAGTCCACGCAGTACGGCCCATCTTTTTGGCGAATAATGTAGGAATCGGTTAATCGATGGCCAAGCTCATCCAATGCTTTTGCCTCCGCCATAAACACCAATTTATGAAGTGCAAAATAAGATAAGTCATTTTCTCTACTAGTAATCTCGTGCACTAATTCCTGTGTTGTTCTTTTTATTTTTCCGGCTGAAATTGACTTGGATTTCCTTTTAAGTCGACGTACTTTTTCACTAATAAATTGATAGTCGGCAAGCTGATTGGCAAAGCTGCGATGTAACATTGCCCGTTGTCCTGGGTGATATGCAGGAATCAATTCTCGCCCAAACCAACTAGTGGATTTGCGGACGTTGTCTTTCAGAGCTAGAGAGTGTTCCTCGAGTTGTCCACATGCTTTCAATGCTGTTGCGCCCAAGGTAACAACTATTGGAGGATCAATCAGCTCAAGCTGGCGTCTTAGAAAAGAAGTGCAATTTTTAATCTCTACCGGCGTAGGTGTCGCATTGTTTCCGTGCTCGTCCTTTGGATTGCAAAGAACCGCATTCGTTACAAATATTTCGTAGCGATGTAAATCTACCTGTTCAATTAAAGATTCAAAGTTATGTCCGGATTTGTCCCCATGAAAAGGAATGGCAGATTCGTCTGCTCCCAGTCGTCCCGGAGCTTCCCCTATGAACATCACTTTTGCGCTCAAACTCCCACTTGCTGGGCCGAAGATCCGAACACTTGTATCCATGCGAGCGCAAAGTCGGCACGCCTGTACTTCAGCAATCAACTGAGAAAATTTCTCTTCTGTTTGTCGCATTTCGTTATTCAACCAAATTTAATCTTGCCAATGCTGTGAGTTCCTGAACCGGTCTATCAAAATACGCATGGACCGAATGGCATATTAACTTTCCAGGTATTTTGTTAGAGGCATCTGCAATGAACTTCAATAATTGTCCCAATGCGAGAAAATTTCCCAGTGCTTTATTGAAGTAGTCGTGATTTCTATAGACGACTACTAAATCCAAAACACCTCCTGGATTCCACACTATTTCACCAAAATGCCAACAAGGACCTCCCCTAACGCGAGGAGCATCTAAAGTTGGAGAAGAAAGATGAAATACTAACCCGGTGGTATTTCTTTGCTCCCAACTGTTCAATTTTTCTATGACCCGTTCAAGTTGGTTGACTGAATTTGCTTTGTCGAAGGCAATCAAACGTTCAAAGTATGTTCCCCATCGACCTCGATTCCGAGTCCACTTCATCGCTCTTCGATGTCGACGCAGATACTCTGAATAAAACTGATTCCGGTCAATAAACTTCTCTCTTATCGTGATTGGAAAAATAGTATCTATCACATCAGATAATTTTTCGGTATTTGCTCCGATGCTGTCTGGTGAATATGAAGTTAGCCAAGCTAGATCTAGGTGACAGGGATTTGTAATCTCTAAGATCAAATTGAAAGCGTGATGATCTCTTTTTTGAAGAAGCTGAGCGGCTGCCGATCTCCACGCAGCGAGACAGGTTTCTGCTTGTACATCCAGCATTTATCCTCCCTTATTTATTATTTTAAAGATCGTTAAAGAGACTTCTGATATCTGACTTCTTGTCTATCCAAATCGAGATGCACGATGCCTCCACGATTTTCTTTGAGTTGATGGAACATCTCAAATCCAGAGTAAATCGCTCGTTGCCACTGCTTGGCAGTACATGTCCGCACTTCAAGACTTTCACATAATTTTTTGACGGTTTTCAGCAATCCAATATCAATGGCCTTTTCGTTTCTAAAACCACCTCTCGCATTTGCTTGATTAAAGATGAAGATTGAAATAGCCTCCTCAACAATTTTGGCCCGAGCGCCATCTTCTACTTCATCGATATCTGGTTTGCTTTTCCGTTTTCTATGAAGAAGTGCACGTGTGACTGGAGACCATCCCAAAACTGCAGCATAAGCAAGGTGAAAAACATCGTGATAGCGATAACCATCATCAGAGTGTGCGTTGTCCGTTAAGGCATCGCCAATGAATATTTCATTGATTCGTATCTTTACTTGAATAGCTTCGGCCACATCCTTTTCTTCGAATACAACGGAGAACTTGCGCGGAAATCTCTCATCATCAGGAAAGCCTTTATCGAATAAGGTCAGGCCGCCGCTGTCGAAAAATTGATGAGCTTTTGTCAGATTGCCTTCAGCAATTTCTTGCAAAGATAAATCGTGCCTAGATGCTAGACTCGCCACGTACCAAAGTACATCACCGATCTCTTCAATGAGTTCTTGCTTAAATGTGGGATAACCTTGCTGAACAAGCATTCTTTTAAATATGCTGTGTAGATCACCGATTTCTCCCACTAGCCCCAAAAGTGATGCAGTCGTCTTTTTTGTTTCATCCGTATTTTCGACACCTGCCTGATACATTGCAAACGTCAATGCATCATCTTTTTTCTTGGCAACATTTTTTCGCATACATCAACCTTCCCCAAAAGTTGGTACGTAGATTCTTATTGTCGCAGTAGACATGTCCTGCTAAGAGTTTGCAACTACCCCCGCTTTGTTATTACTAAAGGTGCATTCTTCTAAACATACTTCGCAGCATGTGGCGCAGTATGCAAATTGCAGATGCACTTTGTTTTTTGGGAGTATCGCATCTATTACTCCATCCGACGTGAGCTGGATCAAGTCGTGACCGTCAACACCCTCAACTCCTCCAACAACCTAACCGCCGGCCCCGGCAAAATCCCATGCCGTCGGCGGAACGCCGTCAGCGTTCTCGTCCCCGTCGCGCCTTCAATCTCCAGCGCGGTAATCAGTTGCGCCTTGCGGTCGACTTCGAACATCGGGGCGGGCATCCAGCTCAGGAATCCTGAGCGTGTCACCAGGCTCTTCAATACCATGACCGAGCGCGTCTCCACCGCGCTGTCGGGCATGGGCAGGCCGTGGTCGTGGAAGACTTGTTGCATCTGTTCGTAGGGGCCGGTGCCTTGCGGCGGCAGCGCCCAGGGTTGCGACAAGGTGTCGATGAGGGCGAGCTTCTTTTTGCTGCGCAGAGGGTGGTCGGCGGCGGCGACGACGTAGCTGGTGTCTTCCCAGCGGCAGTCGCCGATGGCGCAGATCTCTTCGGTGTCGGCTACGGCCATGCCGAGGGCGAGGTCGACTTCGTGGGTGATGAGGGCGTCGGTGAGGCGGTCCCACACGCCTTCGATGACTTGCACTTGCAGCGTCGGATGTTTCTTGAGGACTTCGCCGATGGCCAGCGGCAGGACCATGCTGGCGATGCTGCCGACGGCGCCGACGCGGATGGTGCCTTTGACGAGGCCGCGCATGGCGTCGATTTCTTCGGCGGCGTGCCGGGCTTCGCGCAGCAGCAGCGTTGCATGCGGCAGCAAGGCTTTACCGATGGCGGTGAGTTGCATGCCTTTGGAGTGGCGCTCGAAGAGCGGCGCACCGACTTGTTCTTCGAGGCGCTTGATGGTGCGGCTCAGCGCCGGCTGCGTGACGTGCAGGGCATCGGCGCTGCGGCCGAGACTGCCGGTGGCGACGATGGTGGTGAAAGCGGTGAGCTGGCGCAGATCGAAAGTCATGCGAAAGAGTAATGTCTTTTATCCCAAAAGGCAATTTCAAAACAAGGCTTGCGCTTTCATACTGGCGGCAGCTGTCGCGCGGCGCAAACACTGCACTGCGCTGCCATCCCCACATCGAATACAGGAGAACCAGGGTGAGCATTTCCCAATCCACGCAGGCTACTTCGGCCGCTTCGGCCACCTCAATCAAACCACGTTCCGCCATCACCGTACGCGACGCCGTGCTGGACTTCATGCGGCGGGTCGGCATGACGTCGGTGTTCGGCAATCCGGGCTCGACCGAGCTGCCGATGTTCCGCGATTTCCCCGAGGACTTCCGCTACGTGCTGGGCTTGCAGGAGGCGGTGGTGGTGGGCATGGCCGACGGCTATGCGCAGGCCACGCGCAATGCGGCGATGGTCAACCTGCATTCGGCGGCGGGGGTGGGCAATGCGATGGGCAATATTTTTACGGCCTTCAAGAACCGCACGCCGATGGTGATCACGGCAGGTCAGCAGGCGCGTTCGATTTTGCCGTTCGATCCGTTTTTGTTTTCTGCGCAGGCGACCGAGTTGCCCAAGCCCTACGTGAAGTGGAGCGTGGAGCCGGCGCGCGCAGCCGACGTACCGCTGGCGATTGCGCGCGCGTATTACATCGCGATGCTGCCGCCGCGCGGGCCGGTGCTGGTGTCGATTCCGGCGGACGACTGGGATCAACCGGCGGAGTTGCTGGCGCCGCGCACGGTGAGCACCGAGCTGCGCGCCGAGCCGTTTGTATTGGACCAGATCGGCGCGATGCTGGATGCGAGCAAGCACCCTGCTTTCGTGGTCGGTGCGGCGGTGGATCGCGACAACGCCTGGGACGCGGTGGTGCAACTGGCCGAGCGTCACAACGCGCGCGTGTTTGCGGCGCCGATGTCGGGGCGTTGCAGCTTTCCGGAAGACCACCGTTTGTTCGCCGGTTTCCTGCCGGCGATGCGCGAGAGGATTGTCGGCTTGCTGGACGGCCACGACTGCATCTTCGCGCTGGGTGCGCCGGCGTTCACGTATCACGTGGAAGGCAACGGACCGCATCTGCCGCATGGCGCGGTGCTGTGCCAGTTGACCGATGATCCGACCACGGCGGCGTGGACACCGTCGGGCACGGCGGCGGTCGGCAGCATTCGCCTGAGCGTGCTGGATCTGTTGTCGCGCGCTGCGCCGCCGGCGCGCGCGCTGCCTGCGCCGCGCGCGCCGCGTCAGAGGGTGGAGCCGACTTCGCCGCTGTCGGTGGCGTATGTGATGCAGACGCTGGCGGAGCTGCGCAAGCCGTCCGACATCATCGTCGAAGAAGCACCGAGCGCGCGCTCGGTGATGCAAAACTATCTGCCGATCACCCGGAGCGAGGGATTTTTTACGATGGACAGCGGCGGTCTGGGCTACGGCATGCCGGCGGCGCTGGGTGTCTCTCTTGCCAAACCGGATGCTCGTATCATAGGCATCTTCGGCGATGGTTCCAGCATGTATTCGATCCAGTCGCTGTGGAGTGCGGCGCAGATGCAGTTGCCGATCACGTTCGTGATTCTCAACAACGGCCGTTACGCAGCGCTGCAGGATTTTGCGCCGGTGTTCGGCTTCAGCGCAACGGACGTGGTGCAAGGCACGGAATTGCCGGCGATCGATTTTGTCGGACTGGCGCAGGCCCAGGGTTGCCCCGCGCTGCGCGTGGCCGATGCCTCGGCCTTGCGCGACGCCCTGCAACTGGCGCTGAACCGCAAGGATACGCACCGGCCGATGCTGATCGACGTGGAAGTCGCATAAACCAGACCTGAACAAATAACTGAATGGAGACAAGGATGAACAAGATAGCGATGCTGATCGGCGGCGAACCAAGCCAGGCGAAAAACGGCGCGACGTTTGAGCGGCGCAACCCGCTCGACGGCACCGTCGCCACCATCGCACCGGCAGCCGGCGTGGCCGATGCGGTGCAGGCGGTGGAGGCTGCGGCGGCGGCTTTTCCGGCATGGGCGGCGACCGGCCCCGGCGAACGCCGCGCCCTGCTGATGAAGGCGGCGCATGCGCTGGAGACGAAGGCCGATGCCTTCGTGCAGGCGATGGCGAGCGAGACCGGCGCGTCGGCAATCTGGGCCGGCTTCAACGTGCACCTGGCCGCCAACACCTTGCTGGAAGCCGCGGCGCTGACAACGCAAATCAGCGGCGAGGTGATCCCCTCCGACCTGCCCGGCAACCTGGCGATGGCGGTGCGCCAGCCGGCCGGCGTGGTGCTCGGCATGGCGCCGTGGAATGCGCCGATCATCCTCGGCGTGCGCGCGATTGCGGTGCCGCTGGCGTGCGGCAATACGGTGGTGCTGAAGGGTTCGGAGCTGTGCCCGGCCACGCATGGTCTGATCATCGAAGCCTTGCAGGAAGCCGGCTTGCCCAGGGGCGTGGTCAACTTCGTCACCAACGCGCCGGCCGATGCTGCGGCCGTGGTGGAAGCGATGATCGCGCACAAGGCGGTGCGCCGCGTCAACTTCACCGGCTCGACGCATGTCGGCAAGATCATCGCCATGCTGTGCGCGAAATATCTTAAACCCGTGGTGCTGGAACTGGGCGGCAAAGCGCCGGCGCTGGTGCTGGACGACGCCGACCTGGAAGTTGCCGTCAACGGCGTGGCCTTCGGCGCCTTCGCCAACTCGGGCCAGATCTGCATGTCGACCGAGCGCATCATCGTCGACAACCAGATCGCCGACGATTTCGTCGCGCGTCTGGCTGCCAAGGCGAACAGCCTGCCGCTGGGCGATCCGCGTCAGGGGCCGGTGGTGCTGGGTTCGGTGGTGGATCGGAAAACCGTCGAGCGCTGCAACGCGCTGATCGATGACGCGCTGGCCAAGGGTGCGACACTGGTATGCGGCGGCAAGGCCGATTCGACATTGATCCCGGCAACGCTGCTGGACCACGTGACGCCGGCGATGGACATCTACAGCGAAGAATCCTTCGGCCCGGTCAAAGGCGTCGTGCGGGTGGACGGCGAAGACGCGGCGATTGCCTGCGCCAATGACAACGACTACGGCTTGTCGTCGGCGGTGTTCAGCAAGGATACGGCGCGTGCTTTGCGGGTGGCGGCGCGGATCGAGGCGGGGATTTGCCACATCAACGGCGCGACCGTGCATGACGAGCCGCAGATGCCCTTCGGCGGCGTCAAGAGCAGCGGCATCGGCCGCTTCGGCGGCAAGGCGGGGATTGAAACGTTTACGGATTTGCGCTGGGTGACGGTGCAGACGTCGGCGCGGGCGTATCCGTTTTAGTTTGTTTCTGGATTTGTTTCAGCCGGGGCGACGCTTGCATGCCGTCGCCCCGGTGGATCGGATATCCAGGACCTGCGGAATGACAGGTCGCGAAAAGCGTATCCGCGGCCCTGCTTTGAGCAAGCGCTCTCATCTAACCCGGCAGGACATCCCTATGTAGCTGCATCATTAAATCGCCGATGACGAAGCCGTTGGCCAGCAGAATATGCCCATCCGGGTTGCCATCCCATTCCAGATTGGCGGTCACCATGTTGGAAGCACTTCTGCGGGAATGCTCAAGGTTAACTGAACGAACGTCGCGGCTGGCGCCATCCTCACTCGCCAATTGCATTCCGATACGTAATTGATCCGCTCTGATCCATTCGCCATTTGCCAATAACAAATGCTGATCCGGCGAGCAGAGAAGGAAGGCTGCATCCGCCCAAATCAATACAAGCGGAGCAGCAAGATCTAACGGAATTCCGTCAATGAGCGCCACCCTGGAAGGTGACCATTGCAGTGCCAGCGTTCCTCCGCCTCGAATAACCGACGCCGTCATCACCTCGTCTCCGATACGGAGCTTGGCTAAATCCTTATGGCCGCGTGGCGTAGCAATTTTCGTCTTGAGGTCGACGCAACTTAAATCCTTGCCTGCGCCGGCCGAAGCATCTGGCGAATTGGATTCCATCTTTTCCTCTTTTGTGCGTGGGATACACGGAATGCGTGGAATATCTGAGCAGACGCCGGCCAGCCGAAATTCCTGATTCTTATGCGAACACCGGAAACACTCCATCGCCGCCAGCCCGCTGGGTCATGATGTAGTACGCCAGCGCCCCGAACGGCTGGCGGTTTTCGTGCGCATCCGTCCCGCCTTCGAGCTTGCCGAGCGTGTTGCTCATCTTGGCGTCGCTGGCGGTGTGAGAAAAGATCTTGGATTCCGGCAGCGCCAGACTGTACCCTTCCGCCGGCACGTTCGACCTGTTATCCGTGATAACGCCGGTAACGGGGTCGGTGGTCTTGGGGATGCTGAAGAAGTCCAGGCCATGACCGTGTGCCGGGATGTTTTCGGTTGCCAGCACTGCCGTGTTGGCGCCGAACGTATCGCCGATCCGGCGCGACGACGTTCCATTGCCCTGGCCCTGGCCGCAAGCCGCGCGTCCCATCAGATTGGGTAACTGAAAATGCCTGACGCCGTCGCCGCCGTAGCTGGTGCCGATCAGGGAAAACAAGGGCGTAAAGCCGCTGACCGGGAGCGATGCGCCGTTGCACAGCGCCCAGCCCGGCGGCGCGTAGCCGAACCCGAAAATCTGAATCTCACCGATGAATGCCATATCGCGATACTCCTGTATTGATGGTCTTGCCGGTCTGAGGTCTTAGGCTCGGGAAGGGAAATATCCCTTGGCGCAAATGCAATACGACAGCGTCAGGGTCGGCATCGTATTTTCATGCGGTGCAGACACCCCGGTGACGGACGTCGTCGTATCGGCGGTGGACAGCGGCGCGGCCGTCTTGATGTTTTCCGGCGTGACGTAAATGTTGTCGCCGATCGGTTTGGCCAGCAGAGCGCCGTCGGGTTTCAGGCTGTTGGCCTGGTCGCCGCTGACCTCGAACGCATGGGTATGCGCTGGAATGTGCGCGACTTGCAGCGTCACTGTTTCGCTGCCGCTTTTGACGCCAAGCTTGCGGTCGGTCATGGCGCCTGACCTGCTCATGCCTTGTCCCTGATGGACGGGCACGCGGCCACGCAAATCCGGCAGCGCGAAGTTGCTCATGCCGTCGCCGCCGTAAGTGGTGCCGATCAAGGCGAACAAGGCATCGTAGTCGCTGATCTGTTTTAGGCTGCCGTCGCACAAAAGCCAGTCGACCGGCGTGCGGCCGAAGGCGAACATGCGAACTTCTCCAATCATGGGGCTAGGCATGGTAGGTGGTCCTGTCTGAAAATTGGTTAGGGCGAAACTGAATCAGGGACGCGGCGGGAAAATGCCGTTGATCGCGATGCAGAAGCTGAGCACCTGAAACGGCTGCATGTTGTCGTGACCTGCACCGCCGCCGCGGCTGTTGACGGTGTTTGCGGCGAGTTTCACTTTGGTGGCGGGCGTGCCGGTGACATAGATCTGTTTGTCGGAACTCACGCCCAGCAGATTGTTGACGGGCGTACGCAGATCGCCGGTGCCGGTCTTGACCGCATTGACACTGTCATGCGTGTGGCCCGGCACCTGATTGGCCTTGAGCACCACGGTTTCAGCGCCGTCGAGCGTGCCGATCTCGTAGGGCGACGGTTGCCACGCGGCGTCGACTGATGTTCCGGCGCCGACCGGCGTTCTGCCGCGCAGGTCAGGCAAGGCGAACGTACGGATACCGTCGCCGCCGTAACGCGTGCCGAGCAACGCAAACAATGCCTGATAGACATTGACCGGCATGAGTTGTCCATTGCAGAGAGCAAAGTCTTTCGGTACGAAACCGAAAGCAGTCGTGATGATTTGCCCCAGATAATATTCGCCGTCCATTTTTTCTTCTCCCTGAGCCATGCAATTGCAATGTCGCCGCTTGTAATGAGGCGCGTCCGGATTCATCGATCAGATGACAAACATTCTCGGTCGGATGAAAAATCCGTCATCGCAGCGTCGAACATTGCTGTTCTCATTCTGGTTTTCTGACGCTGCGAGTTCTGAATTTTTGCAAAGCATATGGATCGCGTATTGCCGCGTCAAGCCTAATTTCCATTGAATATTTTTTTCTTTTGGATATCTCAAAAAGTGAGACACACGGTCAAGTCCCGAGACAAAAAAGGACTACACTCGCGTGCGGAAACTGGGCTGTCTGCAAACAAAGACAAAGCCGCCACAGCACAACCCGCAAGGGTTTTCAGAGAGTGACGTCACACGCCTGTCACATTCGCTGCGTTATCCGGCAATACCTGCGCAGCACAGAAGTGGATTAGAAAATTGAGAGCGCAGCTTCGCCTCTCCGGTGTATTAACGCACGTCGTTTTCACCGACAACAACCCGGCGACAGCGACATCGGATTGCAAACGCCGGCTCCAGAACACCCGCACGATCATCCAGGGGGATGTATGTTTCAGGCCAGCTCCAGCGGCGGCGCAAGTCGCGTTCTTTTATCGTCACCGATGTCGCCGTGGCGGCGTGCCTGTATTGCGACGAGATTTGCAGCGAAATTTGCGACGAGATTCGCATGGTCATGTGCGATCACCTTGTCGGCAGCGCTTGCGTTGATGATGCTGGGGAGTGGATTCAACTCAGCCTACGCTTGCGGACCGATCAGCGCGAATGTTCCGTCCGGAACGCAAGTCCAGATTAACTTCAATTGCTCGGTTGGCTGGAATGGAGTGATTACCCCTCCCTCAAACGGCTCTCTCGTCGCAGCTGACCTTGCGGCTGGCGACAGCAACACATGGATCAACTATTCCAACAGCGGCAACGGTCAACTGACCGATACCTTCACCCTGAAGGATGACAGCAACAATCCGATGGTATTCAACATCACGATCAGCGCTCCCACCTCGCCGCTGACAGTGTCCCCGACGGCGTCCGCCAATCCTGTCGTCGCGCAGAGCTTCACGCAGCAGATGAGCACTACCGGCGGCACTTCGCCCTATACGTACGCGCTGGTTGCAGGCTCGCTGCCACCGGGCATCACCTTCAATGGTTCAACCGGCGCCTTTAGCGGTTCGGCGACCGCCTCCGGCGGCTATAATTTTTCGATCAAGGTCACCGACTCGGCGGCAACGCCCAATACCTTCACCAAAGCCTACCAGATGAATGTCGGCGCGGCGACGCTGGTCATTTCGCCGGGGACGCTGCCGAACGGCACGGCGACCATCGCCTACTCCCAGCAAATGAGCGTCAGCGGCGGTATTGCGCCGTATAGCTATGCGATGGACACCACCAGCTTTCCGGGAGGCGGCACGCCCTTGGGCATCAACAGCTCTACCGGTGTAATTTCCGGCACGCCGACCACCGCCGGCACCGCCACCTTCCGGATCGTGGTCACCGACAGCACTTCCGGCACGGCCGCCATCGCGACAGCCAACTACAGCATGACGATCGATCCCCTGCCGCCGCCGGTGGCCGGCCCGGTCAATCTGCCGGTGGCCTACAACAGCACCCTCAATGCGGCGACACTGTCGCTCAGCGGCGGTCCGGTGGCTTCCGTGGCGGTCCCCACGGCACCGCTGCACGGCGCGATCCTCATCAGCGGCACCACCATCCGGTACACGCCGACCATCGGCTACAACGGCCCGGATTCGTTCACCTACACGGCCACCAACGCGGGCGGCACGTCGGCGCCGGCAACCGTGAGCGTGACGATGACGGCGCCGACGGTCACGGTCTCGCCAAGCGGAACCGCACTCAGTGCGACGACGACATCGGCATTCAGCCAGTCATTCAGCGCCAGCGGCGGCAGCGCTCCTTATACCTACAGCCAGACCGGCACCTTGCCCACCGGCCTGAGCTTCAATGCCGGCACGGCGACGCTGTCGGGAACGCCGACCCAGGCCGGAAGCTTTTCTTTCACGATCAACGCGACCGACAGCTCCACCGGCACCGCTGTCACCGGTTCGCGCAACTACACGTTGAGCGTAACAGCGCCCACCCTTACTCTGGTTGCCAATAACGTCAATCTGGAACGTGGCGTACCTGCGCCCACCATACAGTTCGTCGCCGGGGGCGGCACCGCTCCTTACACCTATGCCGTCACCACCCCCAGCCTGCCCGCCGGACTGAACTTGTCGGCCAGCAGCGGCGCCGTCACCGGCACGCCGACCGTCGCCGGCAGCTACTCGTACACGATCACCGCAACCGACAGCAATGGCTTCACCGTATCATTGCCTATGTCCGGCGGTATCGGCCCCGGCGCACCGATTGCCAACGCCGTCAGTTCCTCGGTCGCTTACAACACCGGTAGCAGCAGCGCCACCACGATTGCGGCATCGATCAACGCCAGCGGCGGCACTGCGGCATCGCTGACCGTGGCCTCCGGCGCGTCGCACGGCACGGTCAGCGTGCTCAGCGCAACATCGTTCAGCTATACACCGACGCCGGGCTATGCCGGGCCGGATTCGTTCACCTACACCGCCACCAATTCCGTCGGCACATCCAATACGGCAACCGTCTCCATCACCGTTTCGCTGCCGGCGCTCACCTTGTCGCCTTCCGGTCCCGCGCTCTCCGGCGCCACTGTCGGCGTTGCCTATTCGCAGACGTTTACCGGCAGCGGCGGTATACCGACGTACACGTATAGCGTGATCTCCGGCACCCTGCCCAACGGACTGACGCTCGCCGGCGGAACACTGTCGGGCACGCCGACGCAAAGCGGGACTTTCAATTTCACGATCAAGACCCAGGACGGTTCCACCGGAGCGGGCGCACCATTCAATACCTCCAACGCCTACACGCTGGCGGTCGGCAATCCGACACTGGGCATCTCGCCCTCCTCGCTGACCACGCCTCAGGTCGGCATCGCTTTCACGCAGCAATTGTCGACTTCCGGCGGCACCGCGCCGTACGCCTATACCGTCACGGCCGGCGCGACACCGGCCGGCCTGAACGTCTCGGGCACCGGCCTCATCAGCGGCACACCGACGGCCGCCGGCGCGTACAATTTCTCGGTAACTTCCACCGACAGCTTCAACGTTACCGCAACGAACGTCTACAGCGGCACGGTCGGCGCCGGCAAACCGGTGACCGCCAACAGCAGTACAACGGTCGGCTACAGCAGCAGCAACAACAGCATCACGGCCACGATCACCGGCGGCACGCCGACTTCGCTGACCGTCACCACGGCGGCGGCGCACGGTACGGCGTCGCCTTCCGGCGTCACGGGATTCACCTACACGCCGACCGCCGGCTACAGCGGCACGGATACATTCAGCTATACCGCCACTAATGCCGTCGGCACCTCCACCGTGGCGACGGTGACCGTGACAATCGGCGCGCCGACAGTGATCATTACGCCGTCCACGACATGGAGCGCCACACAAGGCACGAGCTATACCCAGACGCTGACCTGGAGCGGCGGCGCCGCGCCCTACACTGCGATTACGGTAACCGGCTTGCCGTCCGGCCTGACGTACAGCACCAGCAGCACCGGCGCAACGATCACCGGCACGCCGACGCAGAACGGCAGCTTCTCGGTGACGGCATCGGCCACCGACAGCAGCACGCCGACACCCGCGACCAAGTCGCAGACTTTCACGCTGACGGTCGGCCAGGCAATCCCTGTCGCCGTGGCCGACAGCGCCGCTACCAATGCCAACCAGGCGGTGACGATTCCGGTCACCACCAACGACACCGGCGCCATCGCCAGCATTACCGTCGCCGGCAATCCCGCACATGGCGCCGCCGTCGTCAGCGGCTTGAACATCGTCTATACCCCCACCGCCAATTATTTCGGCAGCGACAGCTTCACTTACACTGCCACCGGCCCGGGCGGCACCTCGTCCGCGGCCACGGTTACAGTCGCGGTCGCGGCGCTGGCGGTACCGACATCGCCGCCGCAAAGCGCCAGCGTCATGGCAGGCCAATCGGTGACGCTGCATGTCGGCGCAGCTGCGGCCAACGGTCCGATCACGGCGGTGACGATCGTCGGTGCGCCGGCTTCCGGCAGCGCCGTGGTCAACGGCACCGATATCGTCTACACCGCTGCCGCCGGCTTCACCGGCAATGTGCAATTCACTTACACGTTGTCGAACGTATTCGGCGCATCGGCGCTCGTTACCGCCACCGTCAGCGCCAGCGCCGTGCCGGTCGTATCGAACCAGAGTGTGGCCGTCGCTGCGGGCGCCACGGCTACGGTGGATGTAATGGCCGGCGCCACCGGCGGTCCGTTCACCGCTGCGGCCGTCGGCGCAATCAATCCCTCAACTGCCGGCACCGCTGCCATCGTCAACGCCGCCAGCTCCGGCAGTCCGTCGTATCGCCTGAACTTCACGCCGGCGGCGGCATTCTCCGGCGTCGCCACGGTGACCTATACGCTGAGCAATGCCTCGGGAACCTCCGCCGCCGCAACCGTCACGATCACCGTCGGCACCCGCGCCAATGCCGCTAACGATCCGCAGGTCAAAGGACTGGTCGCCGCGCACGGCCAGACTGCAAGCCGTTTCGCCACCGCACAGCTGGGCAACTTCAGCCGCCGCCTGGAAAGCCTGCACGGCACGGGCTGGGCGCCGTCCAGTTTCGGCCTGGGATTCGGCCAGCCGACGGCGCCGGTCAAACCGCTGCTGGCGCAATGGAGCGAGGACGAAGTCGATCGCGTGGTCGGTTCGCCGTTGCAGGCCGGCATGCGCAAAGTGGGCTGGCCGCTGCTGAGCCAGGCGAGCAAACCGGAGAGCAAAGCAGTTGCAGAAAACAGCAAAGACCTTGCCGCCTTGCCCGACTTGCCGTCCAAACGTGAGCAATCCAGACAGCAGCTGTCGCTGTGGATCGCCGGCACGGTCGACTTCGGCCAGCGCAACACCAACGGCCAGCAGGAAGGATTCCGCTTCACCACCAACGGCGTCAGCATGGGCGCCGACTATCGCCTCAGCGATCAGCTCACGATCGGCGTAGGCACCGGCTACAGCCGCGACCGCAGCGATATCGGCGACAACGGCAGCAAGACCGTCGGACAAGCCGTGGTCGCGACCGTCTACGGCAGCGTGCGACCGACGCCTAATATCTTCATCGACGGCATGCTCGGCTACGGCGCGCTCAATTTCGATTCGACGCGCTATGTTACCGACGACGGCAGCTTCGCCACCGGTCAGCGCGGCGGCAATCAGTTGTTCGTGGCCTTGTCGAGCGGCTATGAATTCCGCGGCGACAGCTGGATGTGGTCGCCCTACGGCAAGGTCGATCTGGCGTCGACCACGCTGGCGCAATACACCGAAACCGCCGCCGGCAACAACGCCCTGACCTACTTCAAACAACGCGTGCGCACCAGCAGCGGCACTTTCGGCCTGCGCACCGAAGGCCAGTACCTGAGCCGCTTCGGCATGTGGACGCCGCGCGCGCGGGTGGAATACCGCCGGCAGTTTTCCGGCGCCAGCGAAGCGGGGATTTCCTATGCCGACCTGGCGTCGTCAGGCCCGGCTTACGTGATCCGCTCGGACGACAGCTTCACCGGCAACTGGACCGCCGGTCTCGGCATGCGCCTGCTGCTGTCCAACGGCGCGTCGCTGATTGTCGACTACAGCAGCAACCTGAACGTCGGCCAGGGCCGGTATTCTTCAGTGCTGCTGGGGATTAATGTGCCGTTGCGTTGAAGGTAAAGCGGTCAAAACCGCAATAGCGATTTCTACCGCGCGATCGGCGCTCAGGTCGAAGCGCGGATATTCGGCACCTACGTTGATGCGGCCCGTTCCTCTTGCGCAACCGCCAGCAGCTGAGACATGGTCGTGCGCAGTTGCGAGGGATCCAGCGGTTTGTGCAGCACCTGATAGCCGCTGGCGCTGGCCTGGCTGATGCCTTGCGGCGAGGTATCGCCTGTGACGATGATGGCGGGCACGTCTGCGTTCAGCGTCCTGAGCACGGCGCCGATCACGTCGATGCCGGTAATGTCGGCGGCCAGCCGGAAATCGCTGACCACCAGTTGCGGGCGATCCGCATCGTCGCCGAGCATGGCCAGCGCCTGTTCCAGTGAGCGTGCGGCAAGCACCCGGTAGCCCCAGCTCTGCAACAGGATCTGCATGCTGTCGAGGACTTGCTTGTCGTCGTCCACTACCAGCACGGTCTCAGTCCGGTCGACGACACTTGCGGGTAAACCGGCGGCTATCGGCTCGGCAACCACCATGCCGGGCGCGCGGCAATCCGGCAGACGCAGATAAAAGCAGGAACCCTTGCCCGGCACCGAACGCAGATCGACGCGCGTATCGATCAGTCTGGCCGTGCGCTGCACGATGGCGAGGCCGAGGCCCAGCCCCTGCTCGCGATCGCGGGCGATATTGTGGATTTGGTAGAACTCGCGAAAGATGGGTTCGAACTGATCAGCGGCGATGCCGACGCCGGTGTCGTATACGCAGATGTCCAGCGCATCCTGATCCTGGCGGCGCCGGCACGCCAGCAGGATTTTTCCTTTTTCCGTGTACCGCACGGCGTTGGAAAGCAGGTTGGCCAGGATGTTGTGCAGCAGGACAGGATCGGTGTCGGTCCAGGCCGATGTCGATCTGATGTGGAGTGTCAGTCCTTTGGCGGCGGCGGCCTGAGAGAACTGATTACCCAGCGCGGAGAAAATTTCCTGCAGGGCGAAACGGCGTTTTGCGGTCTGGATGACGCCGGCGTCAAGACGTGAAATGTCCAGCAATACGTTGAGCAATTGCGACATGCTGCTCAGCGCCGATTGCAGCCGGCCGGCGAGCATGTCGACCGTGCCGCGTTCGATGCGCGGCGCCTGAGCGACCGTGCGCAAGGTGGCGATGTAAAGCCCGAGCGCATGCGCAGGCTGGCGCAAATCGTGGCTGGCCGCCGCGAGAAACTGCGACTTGCTGCGATTGGCTTGCTCGGCGCGTTCCTTTTCCTCGGTCAGCTGGCGGATCAGTTCGACGTTTTCAAATCGCAGCGCGATGGCGTCGCGCACCGTGCGTTGCATCACGCGGCTGTACGCCAGATTCACGCCCAGCAAAAACAGCGAGAGCACGCCGAGTACCGAGAACAGCGGCGTGCCATGCGCGAACGATCGGATCGCAAACGGCAGGACGGTCGGCAAGGCATACGCGTAGTAGGCCGGCCAGAAGGAAGACAGCGAGGCGACCGAGCCGCCGGTCATCCCGGCCAGGACAATGCAGATGTATACCGTGACCACTGCATTGTCGGGCGCGAAGAACAGCAATCCCATCGCACCCCACAGGCAACCGGAAACCGCCGCCCATGCAACGTAGCGCCAGCAGCGCCGGGAGGTCGGCTGGCGTCCGGCGGGACCGCGCAGGTCGCGCCAGACCACGATGATGCGCAATATCGTGAGCAGATAAATCGATGCCGCCCAGCCCAGCAGCAGGGTATGGGCAAGCTGGCCCCAGAGCAGGAAGATGGTCAGACTGACCACCATGATGTTGCCGAAGAAAATCGGTGGCGACTGGCGGTAGAGCGTGTTGACCAGTTCCAGGTACACCGCCTGGTTTTGAGTGGGAAGCAGACGCGTCATTGTTGTTTGGCGTGGTTCGCGGTCTTTGACTGCCGTGGTCGGGAGGCCGGCGGACTTGCCGGGCGGAATGACAGTTTATTGTAATATCGTCGTACTGTCGGCGTTGGAAGCCGACCAGCGATCGGGGAAAAAGGCGCAAGGCCTTGATAAAGGGATAACAAAAGCATGAAGAAAATTGTGCTCGCCGAAGACCACGCCATCATTCGCGACGGCCTGAAGCTGCTCATTTCCAGCAGGTCCAATCTGCAGGTGGTGGCCGACACCGGCGACGGCGGTGATGTCGAGCGGCTGTTGCGGGAGCATGAGGCCGACCTGCTGCTGCTTGATCTCGACCTGCCGGGTTGCCACGGCATCGAGCTGACGCGCCGGATCAAGGCGTCCTCCACGGCATCTCGTGCGGTGCGCGTGCTGATCCTCACCGCCAGCCCCGGCGCGGCTTCCGTCAAGGCGGCCTTCGAAGCGGGTGCGGACGGCTATGTGCTCAAGCACGAAAACGCCGAGGAACTGCTCTACGCGATCTCGCTGGTGCTCTCGGGCATCGTCTATCTGAGCAAGGGCCTGGGCGATTTTGCCGAACGTGTGGATGGCGCGGACCTGCCGGCGCAGGCTGCGGCAATGCCGATCACGGCACGCGAACAGGAAATCCTGGCGCTTATCGCACACGGCGAATCCAGCAGCGATATTGCGGACCGCCTGAATCTCTCCGTGCTGACCGTACGCAAGCATCGCCAGAATCTCATGAGCAAGCTGTCACTGCATAACGTGGCGGAAGTCACGGCCTATGCCCTGCGCAGCAAACTGCTTTCGTCCTGAGGCCGGATCGCGGCAACAGCTTTTTCAGCATGCCTAAATACTACATATGCAGTATTTACCCCGGCGTGGCCGACTCGTAACATGAGTGCGCACAAAAACATCGTTGCGCATCATCGCGCAGCGCCAAGGGGTCAGCATGCCATTCACTCGTCAGCCGGTCGCCAGGCCGCGCCATCGCCGGAGCCGCGCGCTTCCCATTCCTTCACTGATCGGCGCATCGCTGCTGCCTCTGCTCGGTCTCACGAATGCAGTCCAGGCGCAGACGTTGCCGGGCATCAGCGCGGCCAACATCGCGACCATGGATCTGGAAACGACCCTGCAGCAAGTACAGCAGCAGCGGACGCAGGTGCAGAAGCAGCAGTCGTCTGACGGCACCGCCGCCAACCTCGCCTACGCCAGCAAGCTCAGCGCCGCACTGACCGTGCTGCGTCAGCAACTGCAACAGAATCCCCGACCTACAGCGGAACAAAAACAGCAATTAGCGCAAGTGGAGCAAAGCCTGACCGCGCTCGCAAAAGTGACGCAAGCGCTGGCGCAGCCGGCAAAGCAGGGGCAATCGTCATCGACGTCGCAAGAGCAGCAGCAACTCTTGCAGCAGATCGCGCAGTCCGTGCAATCGATGCTGGCGCAATCAGGGAACCCAGCGGGGAGTCCGGTGAACAGCCCGGAAAGCACCAAAACACAGACCAAAACACAGACCGAATCAAAGAACGAGCCTGAGACCAAGACCTCGCCCGGTAGCAAGATGACGACCGCGCCGGAATCGCAATCGCAGGAAATCGCCAGACCGGGCGTCGAAAAATCGCCTGGCAAGTCGCCCGCCAAACCGGCTACGACCAGCGAAGTCATGATGCATCTGGCAGCCGGCCAAGGCGACGGCGCCGCCCAGGCGCAAGCCGCGATACCGGCCGCCTCGACCGCCTCGACCGGTGCTGCACGCACAGCGGACGCCGCCCCGGAAGGCGGGGCGCCTCAATCTCCTGCCGGCGGCGCCACCCCCGGGAACGGCAGCGGTTCCAGCACGCCCGCGAGTTCTGAGCCCACCAGCGCCACCGCTGCAGGCGCCAGCGGCGTCACTACCGTTGGCATCGCCGGAGTATCCACCGGCGCAGTAGCGGCCGGTGCCCTGGCCATCGCCGTCGCTGCTGCCGCCGCAGTCTCGAGCGGCGACGGCACTTCCACGACAACGCAAAGCGCGCTGCAACAGCAACAGCAGCAGCAAGCCTCCACGGCCGCCACCGCCGCCCAGCAACAGGCCTTTAACTATGTCACGGCCGGTCTGGTCACCCCGCTGGCGAGTATTCCGTCTTCCTTGTCGGCGACCTACACCGGCCCGGTCAACGGCACGCTCAATTCCGGAGCGAGTATCGGCGGAACCCTGTCGGCATCGGTCAATTTTGCCACCATCCGGAGCGGCGCGCCGAGCATCGCAGGCGGCATCACGTTCAACGGCAATCAGGGCAGCACGTCGTTCAACCTGACGCTGTTGGGCGGCTACGTCGGCGGCTCCATGTCCGGCACCTATGCGGGACAAAACGTCACCGGCTTCATCATGAACGGGCAGTTCTTCGGTCCTGCGGCAGAACAACTGGCAGGCGCCTGGTCCATGCAGAACACCGGCGGTTCGCTGAGCGCAACCGGCACGTTCAAGGCCAAGCAATGACGCCGCTGCACTGCTGGCGACGTCTCGCCGCCATGCCGCCAGGCGATTGCATTTCTGATCCCATCTCTTTGAACTGACACCGATGCGCGCTTCTTTTCAGCCCCGCCATTTCAAGCCTTCCTGGCCTTCCAGCTCTTCTGCTGCGCCGGAGAATTGTCCTGCACGCTTCAGCAAACTGCCGCAGGTCGCGTGGCTGACGATGGTCTTGTGTATTACCGCCGCCGCGGGCAAGGCGTATGCCGCTGAGGCGGATACAGCGATTACTCCGATGGCTGCGGTAGAACAACAAAACGCCACCGAACTTGCCTTCGCACGGCGCGCCTTCGCCGAGCGGCGTCCCGATCTGGCCTGCGCCATGCTGAAAGACACGCCGCCGGTGGACGACACCGAAGCCGAGCGCATGCTGCTGCTGGGACGCTGCTCCAGCGCCACGCATGACCGCGTCCAGGCCGAGCTATACTATCGGCGCGCGATCGCGCTGGCGCCGGCCGATGCCACGCCGAAGATCGAACTGGCCGGGCTGTATCTGGCCATGGGTCGCCAGGGGGATGCCGCGCCGTTGCTGGGACAGGCGGCCGACGCCAGCGAAGGCCAGGCGCGTACGGACCTCGACCTGCTGGCCTCGCGGCTGCGTCCCAACGATCCGGTTTCGGCCAGCCTGAATTCAAAAGACAAGCCGTGGGCGGTGCAGCTGTATGCCGGGCTGACCTGGGACGACAACACCAACGCCGGCCCGGTGTCGCGTAGCGTGCCGGCAGTGATCGGCGGCATTCCGGTCACCTTCGACCTGCTGCAGGAATCCATGCCGCGCGAATCCGCCGGCGCCGCGCTGGGTCTGAACGGCAGCTACGCGCTGCGACTCGACGATCGTTTCTCGCTGCTGTTCCAGGCCGGGTGGTTCGGCACCGGCTACTTCGATCGCCAGGACTACAACAACGACAGCACCACCCTGGCGACGGCGCTGGTCTATAGTCATCAGGCATGGTCCGCCAGCCTGCAACCCAACGTGCGCTATACCCGTCTCGACGGACGCCTGCAGGAAACTACGCCCGGCATCGTGGGACGCGTCGCGCGCGCCATCAGCGACACCGTCTCGCTGACGGCCACTGCCGGCTATGCCAAACGTACAGTCCACACAGATAGCACGCGCAACGCCGATGCCTGGCAAGGCGGCGTGGGCGCCATCGCGCAGCTGGCGCCCGACCTGCAAGTAGGCGGCGAGTATCTGCTGCAGCGAGAGCAAGCTCAGGCTGCCGTGTATTCGCGCCGCCTGTCCGGCCCCAGCGCCTATCTGCAATACCGTATCCGGCCTGACCTGCTGCTCGGCGCCAACTTCAGTTACACCGACGTGCACTACGATCAGACCATGCCGCTGTTTACACAGCCGCGCACCGATCGCCAGGTAGTCAGCTCGCTGTCGGCGCTATGGGACATCAGCCGCTACGCCGGCCGCAATATGGTGGTGCGCGCGCAATACACGCACATCGACAATCCTTCCAACATCGCCTACGGCTACTTCCGCCGCAACATGGCCAGCCTGGGCGTGCAGATGCAATTCTGATTTACGCCGGATGCGCAACGATCAGACGTAAACGATTGTGCCGGCGCAGGATTGGTACAACGTCAACGCAACTTCAGCACACCGCGACGCACGCGCCAACTTTGTGAATAACCTCGTCTTCGCACGTATTGTGTGCGACCTCTTCCAGCTTCACCCGCCGCCGTTCACGCAGCTTTCAAGCTGAACACCGGACAGCCCTGCAGGCCAGACCCCGCGCCGCTTCTACGCCTCCCGCCGGTTCCATTTTCCACCGCCCAGTTGTGCGCGTTTTCTGGCACGGCTTCTGCTTGGTGTCGTGTTCACCACGATGGATTATGCATTATGCATAGTTATCCAAAAGAAACATCAGGCAACACTTTTGACTCATCCGCCGGCGGCAACGCCGGCATTTTTTAACGGAGCAAATGTTGGAGAACCGCCTCGAAGTCCAGAATCTGAGCCACGCCTTCATCAAGGCGAACGGCGAAGAGATCCGTATTTTTCAGAACCTCAATTTCAGCGTCGGCAAGGCCGAGATCGTGGCCATCGTCGGCCGCAGCGGCGCGGGCAAGAGCACGCTGTTCAACCTGATCTCGGGCTTGCTGACGCCGAGCGCCGGCAAGATCGCGCTGGGCGAAAAAGCCGACGGCACGCCGGGCAGCATCGCCTACATGCTGCAAAAGGATTTGCTGCTGCCGTGGCGCACGATTCTCGACAACGCCGTGCTCGGCATCGAACTGCACCGCGCGGTGACCGAGGCCGACCGCACGCGCGCCAGGGCGATGCTGGCCCGCTATGGCCTGGAGTCGGTGGCCAACGCCTATCCGCATTCGCTGTCGGGCGGCATGAAACAGCGCGTTGCCCTGACGCGCACGCTGCTGGCCGATCCGTCGGTGGTGCTGCTGGACGAACCGTTCTCGGCGCTCGACTATGAGACGCGGCTGATGCTGGAGAACGACGTCATCAGCCTCACCCGCAGCGAAGGCACCAGTGTGATCCTGGTGACGCACGACATCGACGAAGCCATCGCGATGAGCAACCGCATCGTGGTGCTCGGCGGACGTCCGGCCAAGATCACGCGCGAAGAAAAAATCCTGCTCACCGTCGACGGCGTCACCGATGGCGACCGCGACGCAGTGACGGCGCGCGGTGCGCCCGAGTTTCCCTTGTTTCACAAGGAAATCTGGAATGCGCTGCGTGCGAGCGATGTTGCGCATGCCGCCATCTGAGCGAAGGAAAGGATTCCATGAAAAAACGTAATGGCGCGACGATGATCGTCACCACCATCCTGATTGTGCTGGTCATCCTGTGGCAGATGGCGGCGCAGGCCGGCCTGATCAACGGCCAGCTGCTCGGTTCGCCGCTGGGTATTTACCATTCGGCCGTGATCGGCCTGACCAAGGGGCAGCTGCTGTACGACACCTGGGTGACGCTGTGCGAGACGCTGTTCGGCCTGGTGCTGGGCAGCGGCCTGGGCATCGTGCTGGGGCTGGTGCTGTGGTTCTATCCGCGCACCTCGGACATCGTCGAACAGTTTTCCATCCTGCTCAACAGCATTCCGAAGATCGCACTCGGCCCGCTGATCATCATCTGGTTCGGCTCGGGCATGGTGTCGAAAATCTGGCTGGCCGGCATCTCGACCTTCGCGGTGGCGATGATCTCGGCCTGCGCGGCGGCGCAGGAAGTCGACAAGGATTTACTGAATCTTTTCAAGTCGTTCAAGGCGCCGCGCGCGATGATTTTCAAGAAGCTGATCGTGCCGGCGTCGGTGCCGTGGATCTTCTCCATCTTCCGCATCAACATCGGCTTCGCGCTGATCGGCGCGGTGGTGGGCGAATTCATCGCATCCGAAAACGGATTGGGACATGCGGTGTTCGTCGCCGGCTCGCTGTTCGATCTCAATAGTGTCTGGCTGGGCGTCATCATTCTGACGCTGATGGCCGCAGTTCTTACCTGGGTTGTCCAATTAATCGAAGAGAGGATCGTTTCATGGAAAGTACAACAATGAAGTACGCTCGCAATTTGTTTGGCGCCACATTGATTGCGGCGGCTTGCGCTGCAGCGCCGGTCAGCAATGCCGCAGAAAAGGCGGTGATCTATCAGGCCTTCCAGTCGATTCAGTATCTGCCGCTGTATGTGGCGATGAACGAAGGCCTGTTCGCCAAGCACGGTCTGGAAGTGCAGAAGGTGACTGCCGGCGGCGGTGCGCAAGGCGTGGCGGCGGTGATCGGCGGCCATGCGGATTTCTCGCTGCAGGATCCGATGACGGCGGTGCTGGCCAACCTCAAGGGCGCATCGCTGGTGAACGTGGCGATGGTGGTGTCGGGCGTGCCGGTGTGGATGGTGGCGCCGCCGAATTCGCCGATCAAGTCGATCGCCGATCTCAAGGACCAGACGATTTCCGCTGCGCTGCCGCCGTCGACCAGCACCTACCTGCTGCAGAATCTGCTGAAGGAAAAGGGCTTGTCCAACGTCAAGCTCAACACGGTCTCGATCGGCACCGAAATCTCGCCGGTGACCGCCGGCCGCGCTGCTGCGGCGACGCTGTATCAGCCGCAGGTGGAGCAGGCCCTGGCGAACGGCTACAAGATCGTCTACGACTTCGCCAAACAGTATGACGGCGTGTATGCATTCTCGACCATCGACACGCTGAAGTCGACGATCCAGAAACGTCCGCAAGTGGTGCAGGGTTTTGTCAGCGCCATCGCCGACGCCGAGAAGCTGATGCAGAGCAATCCGCAAGTGGCGTATCGTGTCGCCGTGGCGGAATTCCCTTCGCTGGACAAGAGCGTGGTGGAAGCCGCCGTGAAGCGCCTGCTGGATCAGAAGATTTATCCGGCAACGCCGTCGATTTCCAAGCAGGCATTCCAGGCCGGTCTTGACCTGCAGATTTCCATCGGCAACATCAAGGCGGGCGAAGTCACTTACGATAGCGCGGTGGACAACAGCTTTGCCGAAAAGGCGAGCAAGTAGGTAGCAAGGCAAGTAGCAAAACAAGTGGGCAGACCGGTATGCCTGGTGCATCCGGTCGGCAACTTTGCCATTCATTCTGAAGAGCGGATCATGAGCACATACACGCAAGAGACAAACCAGGCGGCGCTGGCGATGGCGGTCGCGACGGCGGACCGCATCGAGGGCACGCTGAAGGCCTTCACCCATCGTCCGGACGCCTATCCCGACGTCGACGCCGGCACGGGTCCGCTGGCCGGTATCCCGGTGGCGGTCAAGGATCTGATCGACACCGCCGACATGCCGACCACTTACGGTTCGAAGATTTTTCAGGGCTATCAACCGCAGAAGGACGCCTGGATCGTCAGCAAGCTGCGCGCAGCGGGCGCGGTGATTTTCGGCAAGACGGTGACCACGGAGTTCGCCTGGCGCGATCCGGGCCCTACCGTCAATCCATGGAATACCGGACACAGCCCGGGCGGCTCGTCGAGCGGCTCGGCGGCAGCCGTCGGCGCCGGCATCGTGCCGATCGCACTGGGCACGCAGACGGTCGGCTCGGTGATCCGTCCCGCATCGTACTGCGGTGCGGTGGGCTACAAACCGACTTACGGCCTGATCCCTACCGAGGGTGTGCATGCGCTGGCGCCGACGCTGGATCATCTGGGCTTCATCACATCAAGCTTCTACTGGGCCGCCGTCTGCCACGCGATCATCGCGCGCGACAACGCGATCGCGGCGCCGGCATCGGCCAAGGCATTTGCTGCAGGCGTGAAGCCGCGCAAGATCGGCGTCTATCGCTCCTCGCAATGGGCGCAGGTGGAAGGCGATGTGCAGCAGAACTTCGACGCCGTGGTGCGCCGTCTGGAAGCGCTCGGCGTGGAATGCGTCGACGCCGATCTGGGCATGGACATCCGCGCTCTCAACACGCTGGTGGTTGACGTGCTCGCCTACGAGGCGCGCGCCGCGATTCACGACGACATCAAGGACGACGAAGCACTGGCCGGTCCTTACACGCGGGAGCTGGTGAGCCGCGGCGCGACGATATCCAAAGAAACCTATCTGGGTCTGATCGAACAGGTCGGCGTGCTGCGCGCCGGGCGCGATGCCTTGCTGAAGGACCTCGATGCGATCATGACGATCACCTCGCCGACCACGGCGCTCAAGGGACTGGAGAAGACCGGCGACGCGTCCTTCTGCGCACCGGCGACGCTGCTCGGCTTGCCGGCGGTGACGACGCCGTCAGGTTTCTCGGCCGACTTCCTGCCCTACGGCGTGCAGCTGATCGGACGCGCCGACGGCGATCTGGCGCTGCTGCAAACCGGCCAGTGGCTGAGCACCATCCTGCCGTCGATGAAACCGGCTTCGCTCTGATGCTGACGTGGACCGGCGCGGTGCTTGCGCCGGTTCACCATGCAAGACAAAATACGCCTGCAGCAACATAGCAAGAGCTCAACCGATTGAGCCGCAAGCACCGGCGAACCAGAACATCGCCCGCCAGCCGAGACACCCCATAGAAGCCGCGCATGCCGAAAGCCTTCAAGACCATTGAACAACACGTTCTCAGCCTGCTGAGAAACGACATCCTTGCCGGCAAATACCGTCCCGGCGACAAGCTGCGGCAGGACGAAGTCGCCAAGCGTTTTGAAGTCAGCACCACGCCGGTGCGCGAAGCCTTCCGCGGCCTGCGTTCGGAAGGCCTGGTCCTGATCGATGCCAACAAGGGCGTGGTGGTCAAAGGGCTGACGGTGAAAGACGTCGCAGAAATCTACGAACTGCGCATCGCGCTGGAGCCGCTGCTGGCAAAGAAAGCCGTAAGCTTGATCACCCCTGAATCGCTGGAAGCGGCGAACGCCATCCACGAAGAAATGTGCGCCTCCACCGACCCGCATCAATGGTCGGCGCTGAACCGCGAATTCCACATCAAGCTGATGATGAGCGAGGAAGATTCGCGGCTCTACGAGATCGTGAAAAACCTGCTGGTCGTCGCCGAGCCCTATGTGTCGCTCTCCATCTTCATGCATCCCAAGATCCTGCAGGTGGACAACGAAGAACACGGCATGATCCTCGAAGGCTTCAACAAGAAGAACGGCCGGCTGGTGCAAAAAATCGTCAAGCAGCATCTGGAGCAAACCCTGGCCGCCATTCAGGATTCGGTCAACGAGAAGACCTTGCGGCAGATGGCCGCACCGGCAAAGACATCAGCCAGATAAGCCGCGCTTGTCTTCTCGCTTCGGCAGCATCGGACTTATGCGATGATGCTGCTGGCGTCGCGCCGGGGCCGCGTTCTCCGGACGCCCTCTATTCAGAAAGAGATACACATGCACATCGACTGGGCTGGCTTTACACCCTGGACTTCTCTTGCCGGCGGGCTGCTGATCGGGCTGGCCGTGGCGTTGCTGATTTTGCTCAACGGCCGGATCGCGGGTATCAGCGGCATCCTGGGTGGACTGTTGCGGCCATCAAAGGGAGAGGTCTTCTGGCGCGTGGCATTTATCGCAGGATTGCTTATCGCCCCGCTGGCATATGGTCTTGTAGCATCGTTGCCAACCGTCAGCATCGAAGCCGGCACGCCGACGCTGATCATCTCGGGCTTGCTGGTGGGGCTGGGTACGCGCTACGGCTCGGGCTGCACCAGCGGACACGGCGTATGCGGCTTGTCGCGGCTGTCGGTGCGTTCACTGGCAGCGACGATCACCTTCATGGCGGCCGGGTTCGTCACCGTGTTTGTCGTGCGCCATTTGCTCGGCTGAGGAGAACCGTATGTATATCGTGACGGCACTCATCGCCGGATTGATCTTCGGCATCGGACTGATCGTATCGGGCATGACCGATCCTGCGAAAGTAACCGGCTTTCTGGATCTGGCCGGCAGCTGGAATCCCTCGCTGGCGTTCGTCATGGCCGGTGCGATTCTGATCGGGTTTCCGGTGTTTCGCTTTATCGGCGCAAGAAAACAATCGCTGACGGGCGCGCCCCTGCACCTGCCGACAGGCACCCGCATCGACCGCCGCCTCATCGCTGGTGCGCTGCTGTTTGGCGCAGGCTGGGGACTTGCCGGTTATTGCCCCGGTCCGGCGCTGGCATCGCTGGCCACGGGCAGCATGAAGCCGGTGCTGTTCACCATCGCCATGTTGGCCGGGATGGCGATCTTTGAGATTCTGGAGCGTGTTGCTTCTGCGAAGAAGCAAATACGCTAGACGCACCATGAGGATCTCAACGATGAGACCCTCTTTCTGATTTCCCGCACCTCTATTTGGCACCAGCTGACGACAACTGCGCCAGCCGCCGACTGTATTCCTCACTCTCCCGTTCCAGCTCCGGCGCCATGCGCCGCACGGTGCGCAGGAAATGCTGCGCCACCGGCGTGAGCGTCACGCCGCGCCGGCGCACCAGGCCGATGGTGCGCGCCACTACGGGATCAACCAGCGGACGGATCGCGATGCGCGAGCGCGGCTCTTCCGGCAGGGCCGACTGCGGCACCACCGAAATCCCCAGCCCTGCTTCCACCAGACCGAGCGAGGTGGTCAGATGTTCGATCTCGACCGGACGCTCGGGCTGCCAGTTGATGCTCTGCAGCGCCTGGTCGAGGATGATGCGGTTGCCGCTGCCGGAACCGGAAATGATGAGCTGGTAGGGCTTGAGATCTTCCCATCGCACGGTGCTCAGTTGCGCCAATGGATGATCCGTGGGACAGACCAGGCAATAGGGATCGGTGACCAGGGCATCGAAAACGAAATCGGGTTCGGGCAGCGTGGGAAACGTCAGCCCGAGGTCGGCCGTACCGTCGCGCACATTGCGCGCCACCACTTCAACGGTGCCGTCGATCATGCGGATGCGCACGTCGGGACGATGCAGCCGGTAGTCGCGGATGATGCGCGGCAGCAGCTGCTTGGCGACGGTGGGAATGCAAGCGACGACGATCTGCCCGACCCGCGTGTTGCCGGCGTCCTCGACCTGGCGCAGCGCGGCGCCCAGTTCCTGCAGGCTGCGTTGCGCGCCCGGCAGGAACAATTGGCCCGCCGGGGTCAGCGCCACGCGCCGGGTGGTGCGCTCCAGCAGGGGCGTGCCGATGGCCGTTTCCAGCCGCTGGATGCGGCGCGTCAGCGCCGAGGCGGAAATGTTGAGCGACAGCGCGGCGTCGGCAAAGGTCTGGCGTTCGGCCACGGCAACGAAGCCGCGCACGCCGTCCAGATCGACACCGGCGAATTGTTTCTGACTCATTGCTGTTGACTCATGGATGCAGCCTCTTTCTTGTGTACGTCTCCGTCTTGCGATTACTTCCTGAAACGCAATAATAAACACGAAACCTGCAATTTACAAACGAATGTCCGGGGACCAATACTGACGTCACCACAAAGCGCGTCGTTCTTGCCTCCTCCATGGCGGAATCTTGTTTCGACGGCTGCGACCTAATCCTGCCTTCACTACGTCAATTGCTTATGAGTCATTCCGACCAGCTTCAGAACCCTTATACCCGCGGCATTGCCGACTTCGTCAGCACGCTGCGTTACGACGCCATCCCGGCGCCGGTGATCGAGCGCATCAAGCTGCTGATGCTCGATTCGCTCGGCTGCGCGATCTACGGATCGCAATTGCCGTGGAGCCGCATCCTGATGGAAACCCTGGGCGAGGTGGACACCACCGCCGGCGGCTGCACCGTGTGGGGCACCGGCCAACGCCTGTCGGCGCCGCATGCCGCGCTGGTCAACGGCACGCTGGTGCAGAGCTTCGAGCTGGACGACGTGCATCGCGTCGGCGTGCTGCACGTCGGCGCGGTGACGTTGCCGTCGCTGTTCGCCGCGGCGGAGATCAATCCCGGCATGAGCGGCCGCGAGTTCCTCACCGCCTGTGTCGCCGGTTACGAAATCGGCCCGCGCGTCGGCATGTGCATGGGCCAGGAACATATCGCCCAGGGCTGGCATTCGGGCGCCACCGTCGGCGTGTTTTCGGCGGCGGCGGCGGCGTCTGCCGCGCTGAAACTGACGCCGGAGCAAACCGTGCACGCGCTGGGCATCGCCGGTACGCAGGCGTCGGGCCTGATGGCGGCGCAGTTCGGCGCCATGGTCAAGCGCATGCATGCGGGACGGGCGTCGCAAAGCGGCCTGTACGGCGCACTGCTGGCGCGCAAGGGCTTCACCGGCATCATGGATGTGTTTGAAAATCCTTACGGCGGATTCTGCTCGACCTTCTCGCGCTCCACCGACCGCTTCGACATGCACAAGCTGACCGCCGGTCTGGGCGATCGCTTCGAGACGACGCAGATTGCGCTGAAGTTTTATTCCTGCGTCGGCAGCAACCACACCACGCTGGACGCCATCCGCAACATGCAGGCGCGCCATCCCTTCGGCGTGGCCGATGTGGAAAAGGTGCAGGTGCAGGGCTCGCGCGTCACGGTGGATCACGTCGGCTGGAAATATGTGCCGCAAGGCCTGACCTCGGCCCAGTTGAACCTGCCGTATTGCGTGGCGACGCTGCTGCTGGACGGCGATGCCTTCGTCGAGCAGTTCACCGAAGAGAAAGTCACCGATCCGGAACGCATCCGCGTCTCGCAACTGGTGGAGGTGATCGAGGATCCGGCCATCACGGCGCGCGGTTCGGTCTATCGCCACATGGTGCACGTGAAGGTCACGCTGCGCGACGGCACGGTGCTCACGGAAACCGTGGAGACGCCGCGCGGCAGCGAACATTCCTTCGCTTCGGCCGGACAGGTGATCGCCAAATTCCGCAAGCTGACTTCGCACCGGCTGTCGGCGGTGCACAGCGAGCGCATTATTGAACAAGTCATGCAGGCAGAAAAGATGAGCAACGCCGGCGATCTGGTGAATTTGCTGGCCGTACCGCAATAACCGGAAATCACGCGCGCCCTTGCGGGCGCCGCCAAGCTCACAACGCACAAGACGGGACGCCAGAGTCCCGCCTGCCCTACACAGGAGACAACATGAACGCAACTTCGCAAGCACCCGATGGTGCTGCGCATCCGCAGTCCGCAGCATCGGCATCATCGACACAATCCGCACAATCCACACCGGGCCGCCTGCGCTCCATCATCGGCGGCAGCGCCGGCAACGTGATCGAGTGGTACGACTTCCTCGCGTATTCCATCTTTTCGATCTACTTCAGCAAGGCTTTTTTCCCCGGCGGGAACATGACGGTGCAGTTGCTCAACGCCGCCGCCATCGCCTCGGTCGGCTACGTGGTGCGGCCGCTCGGCAGCTGGCTGATCGGCACGCTGGCCGATCGCTACGGCCGCCGTCTGGCGCTGAGCCTGTCGGTGGCAATGATGAGCGTCGGCTCGCTGATCATTGCGCTAACGCCGACCTACGCCACCATCGGCATCGCGGCGCCGGCGATCCTTGTGTTTGCACGCCTGCTGCAAGGCTTCAGCATGGGCGGCGAAGCCGGCACCAGCGCCACTTATCTGAGTGAAATGGCGCCGCCGGGACGTCGCGGCTTTTTCGTCGGTTTCGTGCAGGTGACCGTGGTGATGGGCCAGCTGCTGGCGCTGGGCCTGATGCTGTTGCTGCAGCGCGCATTGCTGACGCCGGAACAGCTGGAAGCCTGGGGCTGGCGCATTCCCTTTTTCATCGGCGGCCTGCTGGCGGTGTTTGCGATGTATCTGCGCCGCGGCATCGCCGAGACCGATTCCTTCATCAAGCATGGTCACGGCGGCAAGCGTTCCGGCGAAAGTCTGCTCAAGGTCTTGCTGCGCCATCGCCGCGAAGTGATCTGGAGCGTCGGCATCAGCGTCGGCGGTACGGTGGCGTTTTACACCTTCACCATCTACCTGCAAAAGTACATGGTCAACACCAGCGGCTTCAGCCGCGACGAGGCGACGCTGATTGCGACGATTGCGCTGCTAATCTACATGGTGTTCCAGCCGCTCTACGGTTTGCTGTCGGATGTGATCGGCCGCCGCAAGGTGATGATGATCTTCGGTTTCGGCGGCACCTTCCTGACCATCCCTATCATGCATGCGCTGGGCAACACCAAGAGCTTTGGCACCGCTTTCCTGCTGAATCTGGCGGCGCTGGGAATACTCAGCGGCTTCAGCTCGATCCACTGGCTGGTCAAGTCGGAACTGTTTCCAGCCAAGGTGCGCGCACTGGGCGTGGGCCTGCCCTTCGCCATCGTCACGGCGGTGATGGGAGGCACCACCGAGTTCGTCGCGCTGCGTCTGAAGGCGTCCGGCCACGAGCCCTGGTTCTTCTACTATGCCAGCCTGTGTGCAGCGATTTCGCTCGTGACGTATATTGTGATGCCCGAGACGCGCCACAGCTCGACCATCGACCGCGAAGCGGCGGCGTCGCACCCTGTCTGAAACGAAACGGAAGACATCATGCTTGCCAAAAACGACTTGTGGGACGCGTCGCAATATCTGCGCTTCGGCGATGAGCGCCTGCGCCCGGCCATCGACCTGCTCACCCATGTACCGGCGACGGCACCTTCGCGCATCCTCGACCTGGGCTGCGGCGCCGGCAACCTGACCGCGATCCTCAAGCAACGCTGGCCCGACGCCGACGTGCACGGCGTGGACGGCTCCGAGAGCATGCTGGAGAAAGCGCGCAAGGAAGCACCCGGCTGCACCTTCCTGCAGGCCGACATCAGCGCATGGACGCCCGACGCCCCGTTCGACCTGATTTATACCAACGCCACCCTGCAGTGGCTGCCCGACCATGCGCAGCTGTTCAGGCGGCTGATCTCTTTCTTGCGGCCCGGCGGCTACCTGGCGGTGCAGATGCCGGTCATGCATGACGCGCCCTTGCGTCTGGCGCAGGTGCAACTGGCGCGCTCGCCGGCTTTTGCCGATGTGCTGGGCGATGTGTCAGAGCGGCGTTCGGTGCTGCCCCCTCAGGGCTATTACGATCTGCTGCGCCCGCTGGCGGCGAACATTGATATCTGGCAGACAACTTATCTGCACGTCCTCAGCGATCCGGATCCGGTGCTGCAATGGGCCAGCGGTAGCAGCCTGCGTCCTTATCTGGAGAAATTGCAGGGCGAGCGTCTCGCCGCTTTCCGTGAAGCGTATGCGCAGCAGATGCGCGAGGCCTATCCGGCCGGCGCGGACGGCACGACCTTGCTGCCTTTCCAACGTTTGTTTTTAGTCATCACTCTTTGAGCAAAATCGGCGCGCACGCCGGTTTTTACGCGGAAAAATATTTCCTGCAATAAAGTTCTCCGCCATACTTGCCGTTAACAAACATCCAGTGCGAAACATTCTCCATCGTCAGCGTCTTTGCCCCAAACCGGTTCGAAGATTGACATTGAAGGATTCGCCACTAAAGTCTTAACGTGCACGGCAGTACTCCGGGAGAAGAACATGAAAAAAATCAACATGAACGTCAAGGATGAAGTCTATGACTCGCTGGATCGCGAGTTCAAGAACTTCATCCGCCTGTCATTGAAGTGCGACTCCGGTTTTGTGTCGCCGTCGTTCGACAATTTTTTGTTGGCAAAACTATCAGACAACACGACCTTCCTGACCGAAGAAGCCGTGCAGCATCTGATGATGTCGGGCCAGTACGCATGGGCCAAGCGCGCGCTGGACAAGGATTTCCCGGACGTGGTGGCGATCCTGATTTCGCAGGCGTCGAACTACGGCTTCCATATCGCGGTGCGCCAGGACTGGGGCTCGGACGATCTGACGGCGGCGTCCAAGGCGTGGTCCACGGCCATCGTCAAGCAGGCCAAGGGCGATGAATCGCAGATCGACATCCTGGCCGCGCAGATCAAATCGTCGGCGGTCAGCATCGCCCACGTGGAAGAGAAACTGAAGACGCCGGCCTGGCGGCTTGCGGCGTCGCTGGCGCAGCAACTGCACGACGCCAAGATCGCCGTCGAACACGCCCGCGGCAGCGTCGCGCATGAAAAGCTCGGCGCGTTGCGCAGCCTGCTGAAGCTGGGCATCGCCTACGGCTCGGTCAAGGAAAAGGACGAGAAGGAAATCCTGGAGCGCCTGCGCGTGAAGAAGCCTTATCTCTTCGCCGAGGAAGAAAGCTTCCTCACCCGCGCGATTGCCTGGTGGCGCAGCGTGTTTGCCTGATCTTGCCGGATCTGCGAGGACGCGCTCTTCGGCGTTGTGTCATCATCCGGTGTTGTGCATCAGGCAAGACGAATCGACAAGACTGATAATAACGAGGCCACAGCAAGATGATGAAGACATTCACGACACTGAAGAACCGGACGGCGGCGATATCGGCAATCGCGGCGCTATCGACACTGACGGTTCTGCTGACATGCAACGCCGCCGCACAGGCGCAAACTCCAGGAACCACGATGACGCAAGCCACCCCCTCCTCCGCACCGGCAAACCCCTCCATGGCGGCGCTGTTTGCGCCGCACGGCGCCTTGCGCGCCTCGATCAATCTCGGCAATCCGGTATTGGCGAACCTGGATCCCAAGACCGGCGCGCCGGTCGGGGTTTCGGTCGATCTGGCGACAGAACTGGCCAGACGGCTGGGCGTGCCGCTGCAACTGGTGGCGGTGAAGTCGGCCGGCAATTCGGTGGAAAACATCGAGCAGGACAAGGCCGACATCGGCTTTTTCGCGGTCGATCCCAAGCGCGCGCAAGAGATCAGTTTTACCGGTCCGTATGTGCTGATCGAAGGTTTCTACGCCGTGCGCAACGACTCGCCGATCACGGCCAATGAACAGGTCGACAAGGCCGGCATCACCGTCGCCGTCGGCAAGGGCAGCGCCTACGACCTGTTCCTCTCACGCGAACTGCATCAGGCAACCATCGTGCGCATCCCGACTTCGCCTGCCGTGGTGCAAGGTTTTATCGACCAGAACCTGAGCGTGGCGGCCGGCGTCAAGCAACAGCTTGAACAGGATGCAGCCAGGGTCGGCGGCATGCGGATTTTGCCGCAGCGCTTCATGGTGATCCGCCAGGCGATGGGCGTGCCCAAGGCCAGGGGCGACGCCGCCGCGGCTTATTTGGCCGGCTTTGTCGAAGAGATGAAGGCGTCCGGTTTTGTCGCCGCCTCGCTGGCGAAGAACGGTATCGAAGGCGCTATCGTCGCCAAGGCCGGCGACTGATTCAGAAACCGGCCGGAGAAACGGCCGTTGCGCCCGGCCTTGCAGGCCGGGGCTGTGCGGTATCGCTTGAGGTAGAACTTAAGCGATGCGGCGTTGTACGGCAACAGCCGGCGATGCCGGCGCCTTGCGCACCGGCTTGTGTGCGAAGTCCTCGAGACGCTGCACGGTCGCCGTCGGCGCCGCGATGACATGTTCCGCGTGGGCGTCGGCATTCTCTGTTTCCTCTTCCAGCTTGAACACGCTCACGGCGCTGGCCAGCAGACCGGCATGCTGTTGCAGGCTCTCGGCTGCCGCCGCGGCCTCTTCCACCAGCGCGGCGTTTCTCTGCGTCATGGAATCGATGTGCGCCATCGCGCCGCCCACCTCGGCAATGCCCGCGCTTTGCTCCTGGCTGGAGGTCGTGATTTCGGACATGATGCCGACCACTTCATTGATTGAATTGACGATGTCGTTCATGGTCTGTCCAGCGCCCTGCACTTGACGGCCGCCGGCTTCAACCTTGCCGACCGAGTCGTCGATCAGTCCCTTGATTTCTTTTGCCGCAGCCGCGGAGCGTTGCGCCAGCACGCGCACTTCCGACGCCACCACCGCGAATCCGCGTCCTTGCTCGCCGGCGCGTGCTGCTTCGACTGCCGCGTTCAGCGCCAGGATATTGGTCTGGAAGGCGATGCCGTCGATCACGCTGATGATGCCGCTGATCTTGTCCGAGCTTTGCTTGATGGACGCCATCGTTTCGACCACATCGCCGACCGCTTGCCCGCCCTTGACGGCAAAGTTGGATGCCGACAAGGCCAGCGCATTGGCATGCTCGGCATTGGCGGCATTCTTCTTGACGGTGGCGGTCAGCACTTCCATCGACGATGCGGTTTCCTGCAGGCTGGACGCCTGCGACTCGGTGCGCTGCGACAAGTCGTTGTTGCCGATCGCGATCTCACGCGAAGCTGCCGTGATGACCTTGGCGCTGCGGCGCACATTGGAAATCAATTGCGCCAGGCTCACGTTCATGTTGCTGAAAGCGCCGACCAGCGCCGAAATCTCGTCCTTGCCGTGCGACACGCTTTGCAGGCGCAGGTCGCCGGCGGCGGTGCTTTCCACCGCACTGCTCAGGAAGCCGATTTCTTCCCTGAAGGAGTTATAAAACCCCGCCAGCAGATAGCCCGCCAGCGCCAGCACCGCGAGCACTGCAGCCATGATCAGGTTGCGACGCTCCTGGTAGTGTCCTACGCGCTGCGCCAGCTGATCGTTAAGCAAAGTCGTCGCCGCGCCCGACAGCGTCTGCAGTTGTTGCGTGGCCTGCTCGGCGGCGCCGATGAATTGCTCGCCGGAGGTCTGGTCCAGCGACTTCATTACTTCGTTGGTGGCGCGCTCAAAGAAAGCGGCGGCAACCGGCAGCGACGCCACCTGCCGGCTCAGTTGCGCCTTCCATTCCGGCGTGTCGTAGAACAGCGCATTGAGTTTTTCTGACAATTGCGTCAGCTCGATTTTGCCGCTGGTCACGGTCGAGGCGAGCATGACTTCTTCGTTCGCTTCCAGCAAGCCGGTGTCGATGTAGGCGGCGCCGCGGCCGCCGATGGTCAGCAGGTTTTCGGTGACGGCGGGGATGTTGTCCAGCAGAGTCAGCGCGAGATAATGCGTGCTGGTTTCCGGATCGAGGCGCAGATTAGTGCGGTCAGCGATGCCGGTCCGGAACTTTTGCACTTGCGCGATCAGGGCGGCGTGCGCAGCATAGTCGTCTTTGGCTTTCACGTCCGTCTGTTGCTGCATCGCGGTCCATTTTTTCTGTATGTCGGCGAGCGCGTCGTGCAGGCCGATGCGAGATACCGTCGCGCCATCGCGCTCGAACTCGGTCAGCTTATTGGAAATCGATGTCTGCAACAGCTTGGCCGGCGCCTGCATCTTGGCGTTGCCGCCGAGCTCCATGTAGCGCAGCGCCTGATGGCGTTGCAGCAGGACGTGGATATCTTCCGCCTTGACGGCATAGCGCAGGCCGTCTTGCTCCAGCTCGGCGAAGGCGATGGATTTTTGCAATTCGTTGAAGAGCAAGCCGGTCACCAGACCCAGCGGCAGGATGAACACCAGCGACACAAGCAAGAACTTGGGCAGCAGACGCAACTGCTCCATCAATCTGGTGGCGGGGAGTAACAGGGCGTTCACGGGCGACCTCACTGGCATGGCTAAAGACCTCGCAGTATGAGCAAGGAATATGACCAGTTTGTGAACATGGGAGGTCGGAACGCGAGCCGGATGGGGGCGTGCGCTGCCGCGCCTGATGCGAGTGTGACGAGTATCGCGATATCGCGATGTCGCGCAATACAACATCCGCGTGGCGGATGATGCAATGGTATGGTGGTGCCGGTATATTTCCCGACCGCCGGCTCCGGTAGGTGCAATGCTGAATTGCGCGTTTGCCGGGATTCTAAAGATGCTTTTTGACAGACGTGTGACGTTGGCGTTCTTACTGCCGATTCATGTGTAAAACTTGTCTTTACATCAAGGACCTTATCGATATGGATGGAACGATCACTACCCGACATGCCGTGCCGGGCGACGCGCAGGCACTCTGCGCGGCGGAACGGAAAACCGGCAAGACGCCCGGACTGCTGATTTCTCTTCCGCATGAGTTCTCCGTCAGCAGTTTCGAAGACAAGATTGCGTGGCTGGCGACCGCCGGCGTTTACCTGGTCGCAGAGTTGAACGGCGAGATGGCCGGCCATGCCTTGCTTGAGCCTTTGCCGCTGAGTGCGATGTCACACGTGTTTTCACTGACGGTTGTTGTGCATCCCGGCCATACCGGGCGCGGCGTCGGGACGCATTTGATGGGTGCGGTATTGCAGTGGTCCGAAGACCATCCTGCGGTCGAGAAGATTGAATTGCGAGTGCGTGAAAGCAATGCCGTTGCCAGACATCTGTACCGGCGTTTCGGCTTTGTCGAGGAAGGGCGTTTTGAGAAACGTATCAAGCTTCCTGACGGCACCTATCTGGCGGATGTCTGCATGGCTAGATTCTCGAAGAAATAAAAAAGCCCGCGATCGGCGCGGGCCGACGGCGGGCGAATCAGTCTTTCGACCGAGAGGAGACGACGTGATGTCAGGTGTTACTTTATCGATCACGCCGCTTCCGGACTATCGGGCATTTCCTGATTTCCGCATGCCAACGTCATCAGAATCCGAGACGGCGCAGGTCTTCCGCGACGAACATTTGTCCGCTGCGGTTTTTGACGGCGGGCAGCTCCGCCACTTTGGCGCGCCAGGCACGTAATGCCGTGAGTTCTTCCGCGATGGGGATGCCGGCTGCATCGGCAAACGCCAGGCCGGCGAAGACGGTGATGTCCGGCATTGAGAATTGCTCGCCGGCGACGAAACTGCTGGTGCGCAACACCTGATCGAAGTAAACCATTCCCTGCAGCGCCTTTTCGCGCTCACGCTCGCCCCACTCCTTGCGATGCGCCCATTCCGGACTCTTGTACTTTTGCAGATCGTTGCCCAGGCCCGGCGTGGCGTGGTGGAAGTAGATGCCCACCGCGTCGATCAGGCCGTTTTCGGCGCGGCGCTGCATCATGTGGATGACGGCTTTTTCCTTGGGCGTGCGGCCGGTCAGCACCGGATTGCCGTCGAGGTTGTCAAGATACTCGGTGATGGCGGTGCTCTCGGAGATCAGGGTGCCGTCATCCAGTTCCAGCAGCGGCAGAACGCCGGAGGGGTTCTTCGCCAGATAGGCGGCCTGCTTGTGCTCGGCGCCGATCAGGTCCACGGATTCAAACGTGACCTGCGCATCCAGGCCCTTTTGTGCGAGAACGATGCGGATGCGGGCGGGGTTGGGGAAACCGGGGCGGTCGTAGATCTTCATTGTTGAAACTCCTGTCTGTTGGTTAATTGGTGGTCAATTGGTTGGCTGATCGATTTACTCATTCATCTATCTATCGATAGATAGACATTAAAGAAGTACAATGCTCCTGTCAACAACTATCTATCGATAGAGAGATTTGCACGATGAATGCGACAGATACCAGAGAGAAAATCATGAGCGCCGCACGCAAGACCGTGCAGGCGCATGGCTATAGTGCGCTGAGCTTTCGCGACCTGGCGGCGGAAGTCGGCATCAAGAGCGCCAGCGTCCACTACCATTTCCCGACCAAGGGCGACCTGGGCGCGGCGATCGCGCGCCGTTATACCGACGACGGCATCGCGTATCTGAGCGAATTGATGGCGGGCTACAAGGACCAGCGTTCATGCCTGAAGAAGTACACCGACATCTTTCGCGCGGCGCTGATCGACGATAACCGCATGTGTCTGTGCGGCATCATGTCTGCCGAGCACGAAGATCTGCCGCCCGAAGTGAGCGCGGAGGTAGACCGCTTCAACGCCGTGAACATCGACTGGATCACCACCCTGCTGTCGTTGGAACAAGCCGATCCGAAACAGAAAAAAGCCCTCCGGCACCGCGCGCTCGGCATCTTTGCCGCCATCGGCGGCGCGCAATTGCTGGCGCGTGGACAGAACGACGTCGCCGTCTACGACGAAGTCCTCGACAGCTATCGCGTTGCCGGGCTCATCCCCTGAATTGCCGCACGGCATGCAGAATTCTCCTTGCGGACGGAAGCATTTGTCTCAGCGCGTTGATTCGGATAACTTTGCCGGAAGCGGCCTGAAATTCATCCACCAATAGGGAGAAATAAACCGTGTCTGATTCCGTTGCTATCGCATCGATATTACTGGCGCTGTTAATCGGTGCAATCAGTCCCGGGCCGAGTTTTGTGCTCGTCGTACGAAATGCGATCGGCTTGTCGCGGCGAGACGGGATTGCAACCGCGTTGGGAATGGGTCTGGGCGGAATTCTGTTCAGTGGCGTGGCGCTGGCGGGCCTCTACTCGCTGCTGACTGCCGTCTCCTGGCTCTACGTGACCTTGAAAATCATTGGGGGAGCCTATCTTGTTTTCCTGGCGACCAAAATATGGCGATCCGCAAGCGCGCCCCTTGTCATCGATAATCTCGCGCGCACAGCATCAAGAGGACTCAGGCATTCGTTTTGGATCGGTGTCGCGACTCAGCTCAGCAATCCCAAGACCGCCATTGTCTACGGCAGTATTTTCGCGTCATTGCTGCCCCAACATCCTCCTCTCTGGTGTTACCTCGTCATGCCGCCGCTGGTTTTTATCGTCGAGTCGGGCTGGTACATGGTCGTCGCCCTCTGTTTCTCAAGCAAAGCCCCCCGCGATCTCTATTTGCGAAGTAAGAAGACGCTGGATCGTTTCGCTGCCGGCATCATCGCCGCACTGGGAGTGCATCTGGTGTTCAGCACCTATGGCATGAAGAGCTGACAAGGGAAGCCGCCGGATTTTTCAAAAATTGCCGGGCCGTATCAAATGGCCTGATGGCCGACGTCAGGCAGGCCTTGCGCCGTCTCACCCGCAGCGTTCATGTTGATCCCCGGCAGCGGCATGGCGGTGCGCATCGGTTTCAGCGCTGCGCACCGTCCACTCTGCATCAGAACAGGTGGCGTATTCCCACGCCCATGGCCTGGTTCCCCGATCCCAGTTCCGTCGCGTTGCCGACCGTATAGAAGCCCGTCGTTCCTGCGGCAGCGTGGTTGCGGATATGCGCATAGGTCGCATACAGATCGGTACGCTTGGACAAGGCATAGGTGTAGCCGAGGCCGATCTGGCTGGCATCGTTGTGTTGCGCCGTCCGGTCTTGCTTCTTGATGTAAGAGACGATGAACTTGTGCACCACGGCCACCGGGATGACGGCGCCCACCAGATAATCCCGCGAGTCTTTGTTGACGGTGCCCATCACGCTGTTGTTCTTGTTGATGGCATAGTTGAGGTAACCGGTGACGGCGCCGAAGTTGTAGCGCGCGCCGAGGAAGATATCCCTGCCGTTGGCCGAACTGCTGCTATTGACGCTGGCCCACGCCAGCTTGACGTTCAGGGCGCCGGTGCCATACCCGATTGCCGCGCCCAGCTGGCGGCTCGCGGTACTGCTTCCCGCCACTTCACCGAAGCCGTAGGCCAGCTCCGAGTTCAAACCGGTGACGCCGCCGTAGGTATATTTCACGGTGTCGGTCATGCGATTATTGCCGCTGACGCCGCCGGCGCTGATGAGGTTGGACGACTGGCCCGCCAGGCCGGTAACGAACGGGTCGTTCTCGACTTGCGCGTTGGCCAGCGGCGTGTATTGACGCCCCAATGTGACGGCGCTGCGGTCTTGCCGCAAGCCGACCACGGAGGTGCGTCCGAATAGCGCGCCGCCTTGCCCCAGGGCGCCGGTGTCGATGGTGAAACCGGACTCCAGGATGAAGAACGCAGCCATGCCGCCGCCCAGATCTTCGACCCCCTTGAAACCCAGCCGCGACCCCGATTCGACACCGCTGGTGAGCTTGGTGATTGGACCGGCGACGCCTCCGCTTTCACGGACGATGCCGGCGTCGACCACGCCATAGATCGTCACCGAACCTTGCGCCTGCGCCGCACCCGCCGTCATTCCTACTGCGCCTACGAACGTCAACATCATTTTTTTCATTGCTCGCTCCCTTTTAGAAAATAAGAAAACACCCGTTGTGACCACGAAATTCCTGCCCTTGATCTTTGCCCTTGCTGCGGCGCTATCCTTCGGTATCTTCAGGACGAGAAGAGACCGGCTGCAGCAGCCATTTGCAGATAACTGAAAAATGCGGACGCGCGTTTCCACCACCGCCGGAAACGGCAGTGCGCTACATCAGGTGGTGGAAAGAGAATTGCCCGTCAGCGAGGCAATCCGTCAGACGAGAAAGCGTTCCGCCAGCAAGACCCAGTAAGCCGATCCGGTGGCGATGTTTGCATCGTTGAAATCGTATTGCGGATTGTGTACGGAGCAGGCCCAGTGAGCGCCTGCTGCTGCGTCGTCATCGTCGCCGTTGCCGATGAAGAGGTAGCATCCGGGCACTGCTTCCAGCATGAAGGCGAAATCCTCGCTGGCAGTAACCGGCGCGGCCGGCGCCACCACCTTCGACGCGCCCACCAGCGCCAGTGCAACGTCCGTGGCGAACGCGGTTTCCGCAACGGTGTTGACCAGCACCGGATAGCCCCGGCCATGCACGATCTCAGCCTGCACGCCGTAGCTGGCGGCCTGCGCATGCACCAGTTCGGCGATGCGCCGCTTGACCAGATCGTGCGTCTGCCGGTCCATGGTGCGCACGCTCAGTTTCAGCGTGGCGCTGTCGGGGATGACGTTGTTGGCGTCGCCCGCCAGGAAGGCGCCTACCGTAATCACCGCCATCTGCAGCGGCGCCACGTTGCGCGACACGATGCTTTGCAATCCCGTGACGATGGCCGCCCCAGCCACTACCGGATCGGCCGCGTGCTGCGGCATGGCGCCATGCCCGCCGCGTCCGGTCAGGATGATATTGATGTTCTCGCTGGACGACATGGCCGCGCCGGCGCGCAAGTGCAGCTCGCCCGTGGGGATGCCGGGCAAGTTATGCATCGCGAACACGGCATCGCACGGAAACTGTTCGAAGAGTCCTTCGTCCATCATCTTCCTGGCGCCGCCCAGGCCTTCTTCCGCGGGTTGAAAGATCAGGTTCAGGGTGCCGTCGAAACGCCCGTCCCCGGCCAGGTATTTCGCTGCCGCCAGCAGCATGGCGGTATGTCCGTCATGGCCGCATCCATGCATGATGCCGGCGCGGCGGCTGGCATGCGGCAAGCCGCTCGCTTCCTGTATCGGGAGGGCATCCATTTCGGCCCGCAAACCCAGGCGCCGCGACCCGCTGCCGCGGCGCAATTGCCCCACCAGGCCGGTGCCGCCCAGGCCGCGTGTAACGTGGTAACCCCAGTCCGTCAGTCGCTGTGCAACGATGTCGCTGGTGCGCACTTCCTCGAATCCCAGCTCGGGATGCTGATGAAAATCGCGGCGCAGGCTGACAAACTCGCCACTGCGCTCTTGCATGGCGAGGAGTAATTGGTGCATCTTCAATTCCTTGGTTCGTTAAGTCGGACGGACGCCGGCGCTCAGAGTTGTTTGCCTTTTCCTTCAGGCATCATCCACAGGGCAAGCAATGTGATCAGGGCAGTCGCCGCCAACAGCCAGGCTGGCGATGTCGGATCGCCGGTGGCGCCGATCATCCAGGTGATCGCGAACTGGGTCGCGCCGCCGAACAAGGTGCCCCCCACGGTATAGGCTATCGACATGCCGGTAGCCCGCACCTCGCGCGGCAACAGCTCAGGCACCGCGACCAGAGCCGCGGCGGCGCTGATCGAATTCAGCAGCGCCAGCACCCCGGTGACGCCGAGCAAGGCCAGGTAACTTTTCTGATCCACCAGCAGCATGAATGCCGGGTAAGCCACCAGCAGCAAGAGAATGCGCGGAATGATCATGACCGGCTTGCGGCCCACGCGATCGCTCAGCCATCCGCCCAGCAACGACGCCAACAGCGTGACCAGGCCGCTCACCACCGTGGCCGCCATCGCAATGGCCGGAGCCATCTTCAGGGTGGCGATGGCGTAGGTCGTCATGTACAGCACCACATACACCGTCACCGATGGCGACATCAAGGTGAAGGAGGCGATGACGATGAGGCGGGCGTTCTGCGCGAGCAGACGGTAGCGGCTGCCGGCGGCTTTGCTCCTGGCCGCCGGAACATGGGTGTCGGGCATGGCGCGGCGCAGGTACATGGCCACCGGGATAATCAGCAGCCCCAGCGCGAATGCGGCGCGCCAGCCCCAGCTTTGCAATGCCTCCGGACTCAACAGCTTGCTCAGCAGCGTGCCGACGAGGCCACCCGCCAGCATGGCCAGGCCTTGACTGGCCAGCTGCCAGCTGCCGACCAGTCCGCGATGCCGGGAGGGCGCCATTTCAACCAGGAATGACGTCGCCGGGCCGATCTCGCCGCCCAGCGCCAGACCCTGCACCAGCCGGCACAGCACCACGATGACGGGAGCCGCCAGGCCGATGCTGTCGTAGCCGGGGCAGACCACCAGCCCCAGCGTGCCGACCGTGACCAGCGCAATGGTCAGCAGCATCGCCGGCTTGCGTCCGGCGCGATCGGCGTACAGGCCGATGAGGATCGCGCCGACCGGACGAGTGACAAAGCCGACGCCGAACACCGCAACCGACAGCAGCAGGCTGGTCAGCGGCGAACTGCTCGGGAAGAAAGTCTTGCCTATGTAGACGGCGAAAAAAGCGTAGGTAAAAAAGTCGTAGAACTCGAGTGCGTTGCCGGCAACTGCGGCGGCAACCAGGCGGCGCGAGGGAGATTCTTCGCTCACAACTGCCGAGGGATCTGAAGTAGTTTCGCTGGTGGAACGTACGGTTGCAGAGTTCATGGTGGCATTCTTGTCAGGGAAAGATTTTGTTTAAATTCTTAATATTGTTCATACCGGGTTGTATTCTAGGTGGCACCAATCTTGCAGGTCCAACGCATTAATTACATAACAACGATGACTTTTGAGAATAGGGAGTAGGCCATGAATACCAGGCAGCTCGAGCACCTGATCGCGGTCAGCGAAACCGGCTCGTTCAGTCGCGCGGCGGAGAAACTCTTCATCACGCAGTCCGCGCTTAGCCGCAGCCTGCAGTGCCTGGAAGAAGAACTGGGAGGACGCCTGCTGGATCGCATCGGCAAACGCAACAGCCTCACGCCGCTGGGACTTGGCGTGGTTCAGCGCGCCAGGGAAGTGGTCTTGCAAACTTCGGAGCTGCGCCGTTCGGCGCAATTGCTGCAGCAGGGAACAGGTGGCAATATCCGCGTCGGCATGGGATCGGGACCGGGCTTTCTGCTGATGACGCCCTTGCTGTGCCATGTCGCACAACACCATCCGGATCTGCGCAGTTTCATCAGCCGCGGTCCGGTCGAATTGCTGCTCGCCCAACTGCGCGAGCAGCAGCTGGACGCCCTGGTGGTCGACGCCCGCAGGGTCATGCCGCACGCCGATCTGGACATCGACGTCGCGATCGAGATGCGCACCGGATTTGTTTGCAAGAAATCGCATCCGCTGGCCGCGCGCGGCGCCATCGGCATCGACGATATTCTCCAGTTCCCGGTCGTCTCCACGCCCTTGTCGGACGAGGTGGTGCGCCTGCTGGTCAAGACCTATGGCGCCAGGGCCAACGCCGATGAGATGATCACCTTGCAGAGCGAAGATATCCGCAGCCTGGTCGATACGATTTACGCCACCGACGCGGTGTACCTGGGCATACTGGCGGCCGCGCGCGCCGGGCTGGAGCAAGGCGAGCTGGTCGAACTCGATGTCCGCCCGACGCTGACGGCCAGCGCACGCTTTGCGCTGGTGACGCTGCGTGGACGCACACAGGCGCCGGTGATGGTCTGGTTCCGTGAATTCGTGACGACGATCTTGCGCGACAACGCGATGTATCAGGTCTCGCAGGAAAGCGAACCGTCAGCGGCCTGAAATCGCTGCCGGGAACGACCGGCGAATGAGCGGCTGTCCGGCGCTGTAAATTCCTGATGATCCTCAAACGACAAAGCCTGCATTCGCAGGCTTTGTTATTTTCATTCATCAGCCATTCAAAATAACCGGCTGGAAATGCTGTGCAGCTACGCCATGGAATCGTCGTAACCACCGCCGTCGCTGCTGTCGTCAAGATCGATATTGCTCAGGTCGGCAAGATCACTGCCCGATGCGCTATCGCTGCCGCTGTCGGCGCGGTCTGGCGTACGCCCTTTGTCGGCATCGCTGCCGTAGTAGTTATTGACGGTGGTGTTTTCGATGTTTTCCACAGGAGTGGACAGTCCATTCTGATGCATCAGCCCCGAACCGCTGCCGCCGTTCATCAGATGTTCAATTCCCTGGAACAGGAAGGCGCCGCCGGCAACGCCAGCGGCGGTGGCCGCGACGGTACCCAGCATGCCGCCCATCCCGCCGCCGAAAAAGCCCGGGGACGGCGCCGGTGCAGCCTGGTATGGCGGAGCTGCCGGCGCGGGTGCAGGCGTGTAAGTCGGTGCATAAGCAGGAGCCGGATTGGAACGTAAGGACGCCGCCGGCGCATTGCCCCAGGCGTTGCTGTCGAGAAAACCGTGCGCCGGGGCTGCGCCGGACTGCAACGCCTGTAACTGGCTTTGCAAGGAGGCAACCTGCGCCTTGGACGTCGCGAGCGCCTGGTCCATCAACAGCGCTCGCTGTACCAGCAGATAGGCCGCATCCGGCTGCCGGGCGACGGCCGCGGCAATCATCGCATCGGCCTGGGCGTCTTTGCCGATGCCGCGCACCTGTATCAGTTGATTGAGGAAATCTTGAAGCGCTTGCGTTTCTTGAGGACTCATGATGCTTGGCTCCCTGCCGATGTAATGCACAACGATAAACATGACAATATGCGGCCAGTCTTCAGGCTGGCCGGATCCTGATTATGCGCGCGATATCGCCCTGCATTTGTGACCGTAATTGCAAAGTTCGAAACAGCTTGTAACCGGATGTCTGCAAACGGCCGGGAGGCTCCCTTCATCCGCAGCTGAGTGCAGCGGTCGGCAGGACTGCTTTTCAAGAATCGCTCAAGGTGTTTGTCAGCATTGACTGAAACAGCGTGATGAGATGGGATTGATCTTCACCTAAAGGCGCAAAGAATTTGCGGTCAACTTCTTCAACGACCTTGATCGCCTGATGCGCAAGCTTGCGGCCGGCTGCAGTGGTGGAAATAATCTTGGCGCGCGTATCGGTCGGGTGAGCATCGCGCTCGAAGAGTCCATTGGCGAGAAGCGCGCGCACTACCTGAGAGGTCGTCATCGGGTCGCTGCCCGTCAGTTGGGACAGACGCATTTGCGTAAGCGGTTCTTTTGCACCGAACCAGGTCGCCACCGCGAGCATGACAAACTGCGTGTGGGTCAATCCAAGCGGCTGCAAGGCTGCGCGCTGTTCTCGCTGCCAGTTGTTGGATATCCGCCATAGCAAAAAACCAGGACTGTCGGAGGGACCGCTGTGAGCGGTGGGAAGTGGTTTTTCTTTCATCGATACACCTGCTCCATATTCAGTTTGACGCCCATTGTACGAAGCCGCCGGCAACGCTGCGCATGACATGGCGGCGCGGCACCGCTCCCAGCCACGCGCAGCTCATTCCGCCATCCGATTTTCGGCGCGTGAGACAAGTGCTTTCAAGACTTCAGGAAAATCGGAGGATACCGCCGCGCAAATGTCGCCGGCATTCTCTCCGATCACCTCGATCTTGTAGGTTACGCAATGGCGTTCGTTCGGAACAGGGCTGATTTCATGACGCACGCGAACCACGATGTCGCCCAGCTTTGTTTCGTCTGTGAAGAAGTTCGGCTCTTCGACTTCGACAACTTCTGACCTGATGACATCCTGATCGGGAAGCACCATGGTGAACCATGAGCCCGTCGCGAAAGGACCTTCCAGGGTGCATGCATGTACGCCTGCGTTCCAATCCTTCCATTCGGAAACGGCTTTGAAGATTTCCCAGATTGTTGCAGGCGATGCTTTGGTCTCATGGCTGAAAGAGGTGCTGGCGTGGGTGGCATTGGTCATTTCGACTCCTTATATAAGTGAACGTATTATATGTACACTTACATAAAATATCAAGCACGCCGCAAACCCGGAAAACAAGCGTTGGCAAACCCCAGGACTGCAAGCTGCCGGGAGTTGATAATCGGGGAAATAAGATACGCCTTGACGGCTAGCTGGTCATACCGGCTGGTGCGCCTGACCGCGGCATGTGCGGCATTGCCGGGGACGACATCATTTCAGCAGGGCCTGTGAGGAAAGCGCCGGCTCGCGTGCAATGCAATCCATCAGGAAATTCATCACGATTTCCACCAGGGGACTGCGCCGGATATCAGGATAAACGATGATCCAGATATCGCGCGCCGGTGCTGCCGCCTGTGTCGGCAGCGGCACCAGCTGAGGGTCGACGTCGCCGATCATGGTGGGGAGCACCACTGCACCGATGTGGTCGCGCGCCGCCATCTGCTGCGACATGAGATCGCTAGCAAAAAACGCGACCGGGCGCTCGCCCCTGATCTGATGCAACCAGATTTGCTGAGGCAGGTGGTCGAGTGATTCGTCATACGAAATGAACGTCCATTGCCCGGCCGGACGTCGGCTGAATTCGCGCGTACCGTAGAGGCCGAAGCGCACCTCGCCGACTTTCTTGCAGATCAGGTCGCCGTCTTCCGGGCGGACGGTGCGAATGGCGATATCGGCCTCGCCCTTGCCCATGTCGTCCAGCGCAGTGGACGGTTGCAAGATCAGGCGCAGCTGGGGGTGACTGGCTCTCAGCGCCGCGATGCGGGGCACGATGCACGCGCGCGACAGCGAGGGCGGAGCGCTTACCCGAACCGAACCGGCCAGCCCGATCAGCGAGGGACGCGCACGTTGCTCTACCAGGCCCGCGATCTGTGCCATATTCTGCGCCAAAGCGGCGATGGCCTGCCCGTCGGCCGTCAGCGGACGGCTGCGCGGAAGTTTGTCGACCAGCCGCAAACCCAAGGCCCGCTCCAGCGATTCCAATCGCCTGCCCACCGTCGCATGCTCGATCCCGAGTTCCCGCGCAGCACCGGAAAGCGACCCTGTACGGGCCAGCACGCTAAACACATAGAGATCTTGCCAATCAAACATCGGTCAATATTTTCACGGAAAAGGCGAATGTATCGGGAATTTTCTATCGAATCTCGCTGTTTTATCATGCCTGCTGGCAGAGCGAAACAGAAAAATCCAGAACCGATAAGGAGGCAGGCGATGAGAGCGATCACCATAGAACAATATGGCGGCCCGGAAGTGCTGCAAAAACGCAAGGACGCGCCCATGCCGCAAGTGCAGGCCGGCCACGTGCTGGTCAAGCTGGCGTGCGCCGGCATCAATTTCATGGACGTGCACACGCGTCAGGGAAAGTACGCGAACTCGCAGACCTATAACGTGCGCTTGCCTTGCACGCTGGGCATGGAAGGCAGCGGCGAAGTGGTCGCGTGCGGCGACGATGTCCGGGATATCGCCATCGGCGACCGCGTGGCCTGGTGCATCGCCTGGGGCAGTTACGCCGACTACGCCTCGGTCCCGGCTGCGCTGGTTGCCAAACTGCCCGATGGCATGACCCATCAGTTGGCCGCGGCATCTATCTTCCAGGGCTCGACCGCACACTATCTCATCGAAGACGTCGCGCGGCTGGCGCCCGGCAGCACCTGCCTGATCCATGCCGCCGCCGGCAGCATCGGCCAATTGCTGGTGCAGATGGCGAAACTGCGCGGGGCAAGGGTCTTCGTCACGGCCGGCACCGCAGAAAAACGCGCTATGGCAATCCGGCGCGGCGCCGATCACGCATTCGACTATTCGCAGGGCGGCGTCGCCGATCAGATCCGCGACGCCACCGCAGGCGAAGGTGTGGATGTGGTGTTCGATTCGGTCGGCAAGGCGACTTTGCGGGACAGCTTCCGCGCATGCAAAAAACACGGATTGATCGTCAACTACGGCAACGTATCCGGCTCGCTCACCGACCTCGACCCCATTGAGCTGGGCGAAGCCGGTTCGCTGTTTCTCACCCGTCCCCGCCTGGCCGACCACATGACGAACCGGGAGACGGTGCAGCGCAGGGCCGATGCAGTCTTTGCTGCACTACTCGACGGTTCGCTGCAGGTGGACATTGAGGCTTGCTACTCGCTCGACAACGTCGAACAGGCGCACGCGCGAATCGAGAACCGGCAGCAAGTGGGCAAGCCCATCCTGCAACTGTAGGCGCCATCCCGGCCGGGAATAGAAAAGAAGATGGTGCCGGGGATATGGCGGTCGGCGTTAAAGATAAGGAAATGAATTACTGTTTGCCATTCTTTGACGCTCGCTACCGGCAAATAGCAGACCCGCGATCCCATACCGCCTACAACTTTTCCTGGCTCATGCGCCGGGACAGCTCAAGCGCAGTCTCGCGGCGTTCGCTGTATCGGTCTGTCAGGAAGGGCGAGACATCCCTGGTCAGCAGGGTGAACTTGAACAGTTCCTCCATCACGTCGACCACCCGTTCATAGTACGGCGACGGTTTCATCCGGCCGGCATCGTCGAACTCCTGATACGCCTTCGCCACCGACGACTGGTTGGGAATGGTCAGCATCCTCATCCAGCGCCCCAGCACGCGCATCTGATTGAGCGCATTGAAAGACTGCGAGCCGCCCGACACCTCCATGACGGCGAGCGTCTTGCCCTGGGTCGGACGAATCGCCCCTTGCGACAAAGGAATCCAGTCGATCTGCGATTTCATGATGCCGGTCATAGCGCCGTGGCGTTCGGGCGAACACCAGACCATTCCTTCGGACCAGTTGGCCAGATCGCGCAGCTCCACGACCTTGGGATGTGTATCGGGTTCGCTGTCCGGCAACGGCAAACCATGCGGATCGAAAATCCTGACTTCACCGCCGAATGCTTCCAGCAGGCGCGCCGCTTCCATGGTCAAAAGCCGGCTGTAGGAACGCTCCCGCAGGGAGCCGTACAGCAGCAGGAAGCGCGGCCGGTGGCTGGACGCGCCGATTCCTTTGAAATTGGCGACGACCGGCTGCCGGAACAGATCGGGTTCGATATTGGGCAGATCACTGAGCTGGTGCGACACGCTGCCCCTCCGCATTGACCACGACTTCGCCATCTTCCTTGGTGAACGCTCCCAACTGCGGATTGGTCAGGATCTCCAGCACCAGCTCGGATGGCCGGCACAAACGTGTGCCCTTGGGCGTCACGACAAACGGCCGGTTGATCAGAACGGGATGCGCCAGCATGGCGTCCAGCAACTGCTGATCCGTCAGCGCGGCGTTATCCAGGCCCAGTTCAGCGTAGGGCGTGCCCTTCTGGCGAATCGCTTCGCGTACGCTCAGGCCGGCGTCGCGGATCATCGCGACCAGCTGCTCGCGACTTGGCGGATGCTGCAGATATTCAATGACGGTCGGTTCCTCGCCGCTGTTGCGGATCATGGCCAGTGTATTGCGCGAGGTGCCGCAGGCCGGATTGTGATAGATGATGGTCATGATGTTTCCCAGATAGTGAGAGGTGTTGCTATTGCAGGCGTAAGGCCAGCGCCGCGAGCGTCGCCAGCAGCACCGGCATCGTGAGCATGGCGCCGGTGCGGAAGTAGTATCCCCACGAGATGTGGAGCTTCTTCTGATCCAGCACGTGCAGCCAGAGCAGCGTCGCCAGGCTGCCTATCGGCGTGATCTTGGGGCCGAGGTCGCAGCCGATCACGTTGGCATAGACCATGGCCTCGCGTACCGCTCCATGCGCCGTCGTGGCATCGATGGAAAGCGCGCCCACCAGCACCGTCGGCATGTTGTTCATGATGGAAGACAGGATGGCGGTCAAGAAGCCGGTTCCCAGTGCCGCCGTCCAGACGCCATGTCCTGCCAGGGCGTTGAACACCTGTGTCAGGTGAGCCGTCAGGCCGGCATTACGGAGGCCGTAGACGACCAGGTACATGCCGACGGAGAAGAATACGATTTGCCACGGAGCGCCTTTGATGACCTCGCGCGTCGGAATCGCACGCCCCCTCGCGGCGACCGTCAACAAGATGACGGCGCCGCCGCCGGCGACCACACTGATCGGTACGCCCAGTTTTTCCAGCCAGAAAAAACCGAGCAAGAGCAATCCCAGCACCCACCATCCCGCCGTGAAAGTGGCCCGGTCCCGGATCGCTTCGGCCGGCGCCTTGAGCTGCTTCATGTCGTACACAGCCGGGATGTCCTTGCGGAAGAAGATGCAGAGCATCAGCAGGGTGAAGGCCACCGACGCCAGATTCACCGGCGCCATGACGCCGGCGTACTCGGCGAAACCGAGCTTGAAATAATCCGCCGAGACGATATTCACCAGGTTCGACACCACCAGCGGCAAGCTGGCGGTATCGGCGATGAAGCCGGCCGCCATGACGAACGCCAGGGTTGCCTGCGGCGAAAACCGCAGCGCCTGCAGCATGGCAATGACGATGGGTGTCAGGATCAGTGCGGCGCCATCGTTGGCAAAGATCGCCGAGACGACCGCACCCAGCAACACCAGCAGCACGAACAAGCGCCTCCCGTTGCCCCCTCCCCATCGGGCCACATGCAGCGCCGCCCATTCGAAAACGCCTGCCTTGTCCAGCAACAGGCTGATGATGATGACGGCAATGAAGGTCGCGGTGGCATTCCAGACGATATGCCACACCGTCGGAATATCCGCCCAATGGATCACGCCGCAGGCCAGCGCCACGGCTGCGCCGCCGCATGCGCTCCAGCCGATGCCCAAGCCTCTGGGCTGCCAGATGACCAGTAGCAGGGTACACAAAAAGATGACAACCGCCGCCGGCATGATCGTCTCGTCTAAGCCACCGAGGCGGACGGCGGGCAGCACGCGCTTACCGGCGAACACACGTTGCCGCCGCAGCAATTCTCCGTGAGAAAACCGAGGACGTCGTTCATGGCCGCATAGTTGGCGGCATAAATGACGAAACGTCCCTCTTGCCTTGACGTCACCAGGCCGGCGTGCGACAGCTCTTTCATGTGGAAGGACAATGACGAAGGAGCAATCTCCAAGGCTTCACCTATCTTGCTGGCCGCGCAGCCTTCCGGACCGATCTGCACCAGATGGCGAAAGATGCTCAGGCGGGATTCCTGGGCCAATGCGCTCAAGGCTGCGATGACGGCTTTTGTTTCCATGGCTTTTCTCATTAATTCAATATTTCAATTATTATTGAAATATAAGTGATGGGCAAGGAAAAAATTCATTGCCGGCCGACGCCGGTTTACGACCAAAAGCCGGCATGGGACGCTGAAAAACGCCCGCAAATGCAGGCCTTTCCATGATCAATCAAGAAAATGACCCAATGAATAAGCGAGGCCGACGCCATGATCGCAAGAAGATTATTTAGATAAGCGTTGCCACCAAAAAGGAAAAATGCTCTGGCGTCGGATGAGCAAAATATCGTGACTTGAAAATGACGATCCGCAGTCGCTGCCTGATTTAAATTGAGAGAAAACGATTTCTTTTCCGTCCAGAACCATCAGATTTTTCAGCGTACGGCCACTATGCAGTTTGACGTCGATCCAATGGATACCCTCACCCATTTCAGGTCCCAGTTTGCTGCGCAGTTGCTCAGGTATCTCAATTCTGGTCATGGGAATACATGTTTGCGGTTATACGTGATCGGCATATTTGCCTGCTTAATTAACAGGACTGCTGAAAGATCTGATTCAACAGTGATAGAACGATAGCGTCACGAGGCGGCATTGGCATCTATACAGACGTATGTATCGCCGCAAAAGAATTGTGTGTATCTTTCCTATTTGTCAGCTATTTCCTCGCGGGCCGAACTCAAACTTATGGCAACGACCACTCTTATCGTTGAAGATCACCCGCTCTACCGCGGCGCACTGGTCCATCTGATGCATGTCGTCCTCAGTGAGTCGACTACCTTGGCGGCTTCTTCCGCAGAAGAAGGACTCCGTATGGCTGATCAGGCTGAGAACGTCGGCGTGATCATGCTTGACCTGGGGCTGCCGGGATTGCGCGGGGTGGATGCGATTGCATCCTTCAGATACAAATGCCCGTCAGCGCTGATTGTGGTGGTCTCGGCCTCGGAAGATCGTCGCGAAACAATGGCGGCCATCCGCGCCGGTGCGAAAGTTGTGCTGTCGAAAGCAGTGTCAACCGAGGTGATGGCCGATATCATGCGGCGCTTGCTGAACAATGAGTTGCTCGAGCCGGAGTGGATTACTGCCAATGGCAAGATTGCCATCGATGAAGAGGCGTCCATCAAACTGACGCCGCGCCAGCAAGAAATCCTCGTGCTGCTCTCGTATGGGCAATCCAACAAGGAAATTGGCCTGCGTCTCGGACTAGCTGAAATCACGGTGAAGATGCATGTCTCGGCCGTGTTTCGTACCTTGAACGTGGTGAATCGGACCCAGGCCGTATCGGCCGCGCGGCGCCTGGGCCTGTATCAAATCAGCGAAGTCGGATAACAACGCGTCATTACTGTGGTGGCGATATCCCGCCGCTTCGCTCAGGCGCCGGAAACTTCCTGCTTGCCGTTGACCAGCGTGGCCAATGCAGCGTGCAGCATGTGATCCAGAACCGGCTTGTGCAACACGGTCAAGCCGCTGGCCTGAATTTCCTGGACTCGTTGCGGGCCGGTATCGCCGCTGATCAACAAGGCCGGGATATTTTCGTTGTACTCGTTCCGGATTGCATTGATCACGTCGATGCCGGTTTCGTTGCCGCGCAAACGGTAATCGCACAGCAATGCATCGGGTATTTCCGAACTGAGACTGAGCTGTTCAATCGCCGCGCTCCCCGAGGTGGCGGCAATCACCGTGCAGCCCCACTGCTCCAACAGGGTCCGGGTTGCATCCAGAATCACGGGTTCATCATCCACCACGACAACCAGGGCCCCTGCCAGCTCGCCGTCATTGCCGCGCGCCGGCATGATGCGATCGAGCACCAGGTTTTCGGCATGCACGAGCGGCAGATCGAGTGCGAACATGGAGCCATGACCGGGCCTGGAAATCAGCGTCATATGCGTATCAAGCAGCACTGCCAGGCGCTTCACGATGGCCAGACCCAGCCCCAGCCCCTGCCTTCTGTCGCGTTCGGGATTCCCGACCTGGTAAAACTCTTCAAATACCTCCGCCTGGTGTTCCGGCGCGATCCCGGGACCGGTGTCATACACCGCCAGTTGCAGCTGATTGCCTTTACGGCGGCAGCCCAGCAGAATTTTTCCGTGCTCGGTATAGCGCACGGCATTGGCCATTAAATTGCTCAGGATGCGCGACAACAATACCGGGTCGCTCTTGATGAATGCAGAACACGGTGCAACATGCAGCGCCAGGCCCTTGGCTTGTGCTGCCGGCAGAAACTCCATTCTGACCCGCTCCAGTAGCTGTTCGATAGGGAAAATGCCGATTTCCGCCTGCACGATGCTGGCATCCAGCTGCGAAATATCCAATAAGGCGCGGAACATTTCATCCATGGTTTCAGCGCACAGGCGTACGTTCGCCAGCACCGGCAGCGCAGACGGCGGCAATTGGTGCAGGGTCAGTGCTCCCAGATACAGGTTCAGTGCATGCATGGGCTGGCGCAGATCGTGGCTGGCCGCGGCCAGAAAACGCGATTTGGCTTGATTCACCAGCTCCAGCTGGTGCGAGCGCACCTCCGCTTCGCTCTTCAGGCGCTCGGCCTCGCTCACCGCGGTTTCCAGCACGCCGGCCATGTTGTTGAAGGCCCGTCCCAGCAAGCCGATTTCATCGCGCCGGCGCAGGGTAACCCGCGCCGACAATTTCCCGGCCGTCATATCGAGCACGGCGGCCATCAAATGATCAATCGAATCCAGGATCAGCGAATTGCCGATCCACCATGCCGCCAGCAAAATGGCGCAGATGGCTGCCGACAAGATCAACAAGCCGCGCTTCAATGTCGCATTGGCATTGGCGTAGGCTTCCCCTCTGGGGATGCTGACCACCACGTAGAAACTGTGTTCGCCGTAGGGAATGCGTGCAAAAGCATTCAGGCGTTCGATGCCATCGCCCACATCGCTGCTGGAAAACACGCCGTCATCGTTACCGGTCAATAGCTTGGAGAACAGCGCGTCTTTCTTTCCCACCATGGTGCTTTGGTCGGAGCTATGCACCAGTATCGTCCCGTTGCTATCGTACAAGCTCAGAATCGCGCCTTTCGGCAGCCGCGGAGCAATCGTTTTGGAGAGCCAGGAGAGATTGACTGTGACCAGCATCACCCCCTTCAGCTGATGACGGGCATCGAAAATCGGGCCGGCGAACGGCACGATCGGGGCTTTGATGATTTTACCGAACACGTAGCCGCCGGTAACCGGCTTCTCCATGGTCCGGACTTGCCAGAAATACTCGCGGTCGCGGACGTGCATGTTTCCAGGTTCTCCCTTGCGCGCCGCGCAATAGATATCCCCGTTCAAGTCAATGGCGACAAAATTGAAAAAATTTTCCGGCTGGTTCACGGCATTGAACAGCAAATCGGCGAAGCGCCGGTTGCATGCGTCGTGATCTTTACTGAACACGATCGGGTCGCGCGCCAGCAACTCAACCATGGTTCTGGTCTGGCGGTCCAGATCGCGCTGGTAGTTGCTGATCACATGCACCCATTCCAGCGCCGACTTTTCAGCTTCGCTGATTGCCAGCTGCCTGGATGAGGCCGTGTTGTACAAGATCACTCCCAACGCCGGCAAGACGGCAATGAAAACGACGATCAGCAACTTGGCTCTCAAGCCGCCGATATTCAGCGTCAGCGATCTTGTCGGGAACATGGTGCTAGCGATCTTCGCAGTGGCGGCATAGGCTGGATGTCAAAGTCGAATCGGATCTGGCGCGTTATAGATAATCGGGGAGTTCTCTGGCCATACAGGTGAATGTGCCGCCATCGGCGCCGAGGGAAATTCCCAATAGGGTTTTGTTTCTGAATACGAGGTGATTGGCCCCATGAAGCGCAGCATACCGTAAGGCGTTTCTCGCGTGGTCTCCAGCCGCCCCAATAATTCTGCGGACGGCCCCGGGACTGGCTGCCACTCATGTGGCAGCAGACGGCCAAATGACTGAGTCCACATGGCACTACGACACAATGACACCCGCACATGGTAGCTGCCGCCCTCTCTCGCTCGCATCAAGAGTGCAGCCAGCGCGCCATAGGCGCCGAGATAACCGGTGATGTAGTCGTTCGGATAGACCGGACTCAGCGTGGGATTGTCCGCACTGCCCTGGGCAAACGCCATGCCGGTGACTGACTGGGCCAGTTGTTCCCAGCCGCCGCGCTCGCCCCACGGACCGCTCTCGCCGTAGCAACTGAACGACACATAGACAATGCCGGGCCGCTGCCGGGCGGCGGCTTCAGCCGAAAAGCCCAGCCCCGCCATCGTTCCGGGGCGATAGCTCTGAACAAAAATGTCAGCGCTTTTCAGCAAGCCATTCAGACGTTCCGCATCCGGTGTCTGGGTCAGGTCCAGCAACGTAGAGAGTTTGCCATGGCCGGTATCCATCACGAATGAGGGAATCACCGGATGGGCAGGCGGACGCACCCGCAACACTGTCGCCCCCTGCTCCGCCAGGGTGCGCGTGCACATGGGGCCGGCCAGAACATGGGTGAGGTCAAGCACCCGAATTCCCTCCAGCGGGCGTCTTGCCGCGCCCATTGCTTCCGGTGCGCTATCGCCAATGCGTTCAATTTCGATGACTGGCTGACTGGCCAGCAGACGGCCTTGCGGCGTATTCAGCCACTCATCTTCGCTGCGCGCAATGCCGCCGCACAGCTTGGCTTTGGCGATGGCGTCTTCCAGAGCAGCAGAATCCCAGGTCGACACGGCTTCTGCGATGGATGCTGCCTCGTTGGGACAATTGAGCAATTTCAGCAAACCATCGCGCAAATGGGGGTAGCCGGCATGCATGAAGATGTGACGGCCATCGCGGCAGCGGAAGAAATTGGTCAGCGGGTACGCCTCATCGGGATAGGGTACGGGATAGCCGCGTTGACGCAAATGCACAACGCTCTTGAGCGACACCGCTGCATCGGCTATATCGACCGAGACTGCTTGCGACCTGCCGCTGCGCTGGTGCCAGATGGAAGATATCGCGGCCCCTTGCGCCGCCAATACCGTTGCAGCGGCCTTGCCAAGCAAAAAAGGAGTCGGAAACACCGGATCGCGACCGGTGATACTGATATTGCCGCCCGGCGGGATAGTGACGCGTCCCAATTCCAGCAATTCACACAGAGCCAGATCCATTGCTGGTGCATACGTTTTCATTTTCTCTCCATCGCGCTTGCGGATTGATTTATCACTGAAGAAAAATGATAACCGGATGGACGTCATGCATCGATACATACTTTCGTATAGGAAAGGTGCCGGGCTGCCCCATCTCTGTTCGATCTGAGAAGAAATCAGTACGCCGGCGCCATTCTCCAGGATGTCGTGACGGCCAGGACGGCGGGCCACGCTATCGGTGGCTATTCAGGATTTCATCCTGGTAGCCAAGAAAGACTAACTTCGGGCAATGCCCTTAGACCTACTTCCGCTTTCGGCCAGAAGCCGACATTCCCGTCTAAAGAAAAAGCCCGCTTGAGCGGGCTTTTTCATGTACGGAAGCGAGAAGTCAGCTATCGGATAGTAACGGACACCGAGTCAATCCTCGGGCCATGCCATCAGACATACCGTCACATCCCCGATTGACTAAAATTTTTGCGACGCTGAACAAATTAGTATTGACTTATATATTAGCAATTACTAATATATTCACCATGCACACCACTTCTCTTGACACTGTTATGCGCACACTCGCCGATCCCACGCGGCGCGCTGTTTTTGAACGGATTGTGCAAGCGCAGGAAATCAGCGTGGCTGAACTGACCGAGGGCAGCGGCGTTACCCAGTCTGCGATCTCACAGCATCTTGGCTCCCTCAAACGTGCAGGTCTGGTTGCTGACCGTGCACAAGGCCGCAACGTGTTCTATCGCGCCGAGCCGAAAGGCCTGGCGCCGCTTGCTGATTGGATGAGCCATTACGGCGTGTTCTGGAGCAAGCGCTTTGCCGATCTCCGAATCCTCTTGAAAGAAATTGATCCATGAATGATGTCAATTTGAAATCGCCTACGCAGGAAATCGTGGTGGATGAAGTCTTCCCTCACGCCCCCGAAACAATCTGGAAGACTCTTACCTCGGGAGCATTGATGGCTCGCTGGCTCATGGAGCCGCACGGCTTCTCCCCCGTACAGGGCACACACTTCACTTATCAAACCAAGCCGGCCGGGGAATGGGACGGCACCATCCACTGCGAAGTGCTGGAGGTTGTGCCGAACGAGCGCTTCGTCTATGCCTGGAAAGGCGGTCACGAGAGCAACAAAGGATATGGCTCGCGGTTGGATACAGTCGTCGCATTTACGTTGACCAGAGTTCCGGAAGGCACGCGATTGCGGCTGGTGCATTCCGGCTTTGTCACGCCAACGAATGACACCGCGTTCCACAACATGCGCGAGGGGTGGCGTAAGGTCGTGCCCAATCTGGGCAACTTTACTGACGGGGTGCACTGAGAAGCACCGGCGAACTATGCTTCAAGACAGGAGAAATGCATGAGCGATACCTACACCGGCGGATGCGCCTGCGGCGCGATTCGCTACGAAATTCCCGGCGAGCCGTTCTTTATGAATCACTGCCAGTGCCGCGACTGCCAGCGAAAAAGCGGCACCGGCCATGGTTCCTATCTGACCTTCGCTGCTGACGGTGTAAAGCTTACCGGCGAAGCGACGCAATGGGACATGGTCGCCGACAGCGGGAATGTGAAGACGCGCGCATTCTGCCCACGCTGCGGTTCCCCGGTCTATATGCGTTTTGCAGCCATGCCGCAAATCTTCACGGTTCATGCGGCGAGCCTGGACGATCCGGGTCGTTATAAGCCACAGGTCGTCACTTACCGTATGCGCGCTCAGACGTGGGATTATCTCGATCCCGCTTTACCTGCCTTCGACAAGATGCCTCCCGGCTGATCAACAATAGCGCGTCTGGCCAGACACGGTCGGGCGTTTTTTTCAGAACGAAAAACGTGCGGTTGCCCGCATTGCTTGCCGCCTCTGCAATCCGGCGGCATCCCTTTCAATCTCAGACAAAATCCGGAATCTGCCGAGCCAACAATCGTCAATGAGCAGTGTTGCCGCTGGATGGTTTCATACCTGGCGCCAACACCAGTTCTGCATCGGCAGCGACGTAGCGGGAATAGCGATAGTCACGGATGAAACTGATTCTTCCGTTCTTCCATTCCAGCCACATGATGTAGCTCGGTTTCGGATTATCGCGGTCTTCGAAGACCGCAATGACCTCCCGTCCCTCAAGCCAGCCAGGGACAAGCCACACGCCGTCAATCTTGGCATAAATGGTGAAGAACATGCCGACGTCTGCCGCTCCGACGCGCAGCGGATACGTGGATTGATTGAGTTTAACGTCGTCAGCCAGAAGCGCCCGCAAGCCATCCCAGTCTCGTTGGTTGAACAGAGCCACATAGCGTGCGACCGCCTCGGATGCCGGCCCCGGTTCTTGACGCTGGCTGGTCTGGGCGTTGATTTCACGAAGGCGCGTGCGTCCTCTTGCCAAATGGCCTTTCACGGCATCGACGGTAAGATCGAGCAGGGCGGCGATCTCTACCAGCGATTCGTCGAGCACATCCTTCAGAATAACGACGCTGCGTTGAACGAGGGGTAATTCCGCAAAACGGGATACCGCGGTTTTAACAGCTTCCTGGCGCATCAACGTCTCCACGGGATCAGGGTTGGCCAAATCGACGACATCCGAAGCCGCAACCATTGGCTCGGCTTTTCGCACCACCCGGCTGCGCAGCAGGTCGAGAGCGCGGTTATGTGCGATTCGGAACAGCCACGGTCGAAGCGGTGTTGCCTCATCCAGATCCGGCAATGCCTCCAAGGCCCGGATGAGCGTGTCCTGCACAACGTCCTCTCCGTCGATAACCGATCCCATGAGGCGCGCGCAGTAGCGGTGCAACTCGGGCCGCAGTTGGCCGGCAACGGCAAGGATCTCCGCTTTGCGGTCGCCGTTCCCGGAAGGCGGCCCGGCGCTCACGCTCCGGCTCCTTCCAGTACCGAGATCCCCGCACCCTTGATTCCGAATGCGACGGCGCCGGAAAACTGCGGATCGTCCAGCAGGGAGACGACCATTTCACCGAACTGGCGAGGCGGCATCGGGGCGCCAAAGCGAACGACAAATTCTTCCGGCGTGACGCCTGCAACATGCGCGTAGGCGTTGGCTCCCGCGTCCCCGACTCCGGTGCCGAGAACCATTTGCTGCGGCACGATCGTCTGGAAGCTGATGTCCAGATTCTTCTTCTCCGCGACGCCGTTGGCGTACTTGGCCATGGTCCAGAGCATGCGTTTGGCGCCGGCATAGCCTCCCGATAACGGAGAACCGTTCACGGCAGCGCCGCTGGAAACTGTGAGGACACGACTTCCGGGATTGAGTGGCAGGTTGAGGGCCGCTTGCAACCAATAGAGCCCGGCCTTGACGTCGGTATCCCAGGTCGCCGTGAAATCCGCCCAACTCACCTGATCCAGCCGCTCCATCCGAGGCTTCGCACCCGCGTTAAGGATGAGAATATCCGGGCGGACCTCACCAAGGATGCGATGAGCAGCGGCTTCGTCCGTCACATCGGCCGCGATCGTAGCGACGCCCAGACGAGCCTGAGCAGACGCGAGCGCCTCGACGCCACGGGCGACAACCGTCACCTTGGCGCCCTGTGCAACCAGAGCTTCGACCAGTCCGAGCCCAAGACCGCGGCTTCCGCCGGTAACGATGACATTCTTGCTGTTGAGATTCATGATTTGCACTCCATTGTCCAAGTCTAGCTAAGACGAATGAACCTTGAAAAAAGAGTCAATCTGCAAGACCAAACCTCATCGTCTGAAATAGCGGGCCGGCAATCGTGGAAATCTCAGAGTTCGAGGCAGACTTTTCCAAAGTGTACTTGGGATTGATAGTGCTCAAAAGCAGCGGCAATTTCTTGCAGCGGGAAACAGCTGTCGACAACGGGTCTCAAACGATTGACGTTGATCGCTCGAATCATATCTTCCTGGTCTGCCCTGCTACCAATCGAGATCCCGCTCAGCCGGATCTGATTTGAGAATAAGGCTGGAATGGATATCTGCCCCGCAAAACCGGTCAATACGCCAATTAGAGCAATGTGGCCGCCTGTCCTGCACGCTGCGATCGATTGCGCCAGCGTGTCGGGTCCGCCGACCTCGATAACATGATCGACTCCGCGTCCGTCCGTAAGAACTCTGGCCGTGCCGCCCCAATCCGGATCGGTCTTGTAGTTTATGAAGGCGTCCGCCCCGAGAAGCTTGAGCTTCTCCAGCTTTTCGTCGGAAGAAGAAGTCGCGATGACCTGCGCACCCGCAGCTTTCGCAAACTGTAATGCGAACAGCGATACGCTCCCTGTCCCGAGAATCAATACCGTATCGCCGGGTTTCACCTGACCGGATACCACCAGGCCTCTCCAGGCAGTTACTCCGGTGCAAGTCAGCGTGGCAGCTTCAACATGTGTATACCCCTCGGGCGCCTTCGTGAAAGCGCTCGCCGGCATGCATACGTACTCGCGGGCAAAACCGTCAAAACTTTCGCCTGGGATATCCCGCCGGGTTGCGGGCGTCATGGCTCCTCCCTGCCAATAAGGATAAAACGTACTGACAACGGCGTCTCCGACTTTCCATTCATCGACATCGTCGCCTATCGCGACAACTTCGCCCGCACCGTCTGACAAAGGAACACGACCGTCATCGCATGGCGCTTCCCCGCGCACGATGAAGAGATCGCGGTAGTTCAACGAAGAGGCGTGTATTCTGACCAACACTTCACCTGATTCAGGGCGAGGAGGATCTTCCTCAACCAAGCTGAGATTTTTCAATCCTCCGGGCGCTCGCAGTCTGACCGATTTCATTGATGTCTCCTTCAGTAAGCAGGCAACGGTTCATGATCTGTGCTGGAATCAGGCTGCCCTTTTCCCCGCTGAATTAAGTCACGCAAACTGCCGTTGATCAGGCCATCCCATGCATTTGTGCAAACTCCATAGCATTCATACTCGGGAACAAGGCCCACGTGAGTGAAACGGACTTCCGTCTTTCCTCCTATCCTGATGATGTCGAAAACAATGTAAGTGCCTTTCCACTCGGTCTTGTCCTGGATAAAACTAAAGTAGTTATCGACGACGGTCCATACGACTTTTTCTCCGGGGACGAGATCAGTGATCTCAATGTCACACCGGTGCACATCCAGGAGATGATGTCTGAAATGCGCGCCGATTTTATCGGTGCTGCCTTCTATGCTTTCAGACCACCATTCGCGCACATTATTGATGGCAGCGAAAACCGCTTCGGGCGACTGGCTCACCACGAAACCGGTGGAATAGCTGCGATGCTTCGTCGTCTTTTTCAGCGAGAGCTTGCGTTTGTTCATGATAAATTCTTTTCCGGATACAGACAGTGATTCCGAAGGCCGGGCTGCCCCGGCGCAATGTCAGACATACCTAAATGACAGGTACAAATTTTCTGGCGGCCTTCCAGAGTTGACGATTGATGAAATCGGGAGCGAGACGGCGCATGAAGGAAAGTTGCCGGGATTGGCCGGGATGGATTTCGAGCCGCCCTTTTCTGAGGGCGTCAATGGAAAGCGCTACCAGTTCGTCGGCTGTGATCAGCGTGATGCCATCGTCGTCGGACACATCTTTCGTCATGTCGGTCTTTACCGCAGGCGGCATGATCTCGATGATTTCCACGTCTGCATCTTCCAGCTGAAATCGCAGCGACTGGGTGTAGGAGTGAATCGCCGCCTTGGTCGCGCAGTAAATGGGCAGGCACGGTAGCGGCACGAAGGCGAGACCTGAAGATACATTGATCAAGGTTCCCTTATTGGTTGTGAGGATGTCCATGAACGCGGAGGTCATGCGAACTACGCCGCCTACGTTGATGTTCACCTCTTCCATCAGTTCGTCCAGGCCCGCTGCAGAGGTTGTGAGGTTTCTGTAGCGACTGATCCCCGCATTGTTGACGAGCACGTCGAGTTTGGGAAAATCCGCCTTCATCCTCGCAGCGAGGGAAGTGATCTCCGCGGGATTGCCGACGTCGCTGCGGATGGTATGGAGTTCCGGATATTTCGCGTTGATCCGGTCAAGCGCAGCTTGACGTCGGCCGGTCACGATGACGGTATTGCCGAGGTCGGCGAACTTCAGGGCGAACGCAAGGCCAATACCTGCGGAACCGCCTGTGATGAGGATAGTGCGATTGGTGAGTCTCATGAGGATCCTTGTGATATCCGGCTCTCTACGCTGTGGAGGCGCTGCGCGTCAGAAACGATGCGCAGCGTTTTCAAGTATCGATTTCTGCCTGCCTGACAGGTGGAAGGCAGCGCACCAGGGTTAATCGTCGAGGCTGCCCAAGCTTAAGTTGAGAGTCGTCCCCGTCAGCCCGCTCGCCTGATCGGAGGCGGCAAAGACTGCCATGTGGGCCATTTCCGAAAGCGACGACAGCCGCTTGGTGTGAGTTCTTCCAGCGATCACACCTTGAAATTGTTCCCAGGTCATCCCCCATGCCTTGGCATGAAGTCCAAAGACTTCCTTGATCGTGTCAGACTCCGGCATTCCGTGAGGGCGAAGGCCGACCACGCGAATGCCGTAAGGTGCAAGCTCCGCAGACAGACCGCGCGTCAAGGATTCGACCGCGCTCATCGCCGGCCCCACGCCACCCATCAATGGGATACCTATTCGCGAGGGAGTCGATGTCACCGTCATGATGACACCCGATTTTTGCTGGATCATTTGTCGGGCGGCAAGCCGGGACGTCAAAAAATACGACTTGGTATAGGTGGCTATCGGCAGTGAGAACTGCTCTATATCCAGATTGCTTAAGGCGGTACCCTGCAATGTCGTGTTGCGAATACCGACGGCATTGAAGGAAATGTCGACCCTTCCGACCTTGTCGACCACAGATTTCAAATGTCTTTCGATTGCGTGCTCATCGAGCGCATCGACTTCGGCAGCTTCAGCCGCGCCGCCGATTTCAGTTGCGACCGCTTGCACCTTGGCAAGAGTCCGGCCCGTCAGGAACACCGTGGCCCCCGCTCGCGCAAAAGCGCGGGCCACGGAGCTTCCGACGGCTCCTGCTGCACCATAAACGATTGCGTACTTGTCTTTAAGTTGCACGATTACTTCCTTTCCTTATATTGATGGACACGCCGTTGCCGCAGGAGCGGCATGACGAGAACCGGCATTTACCGGCAACACACGAGAGAGTTGATGAAACACGTCTGCCGTGCATTTGTAGTCAGGACGTTTGAGGCGGACAAAAAGAGTCACGCCGAGGAAGGATGTCCGTCATCAAGACGGTGAAATAGTGTTGAAACCGAAGTCACACTTGTTCGTTGGACGCTGGTGCGCGTGATTGCTGCGGGATGACCGAAATGACGGCCGATTGCGAGATGCCAGGCCAGGCGCCCTAGATACAGAACTGGGACAGCTGATTTCACAGGCGATACGAGGCGCCGGCACGGCATAAAACTCGCGCCGGCTATTGACCTACTCCCCCATGAGGACAGGAACCTGAGCCACTAGGGCGTCAATCAGGGTCCGAGTCCTGAGAGGCAGATATTTGTTCTGCGGCCATACTGCGTAGATATCGACCGACAGCACCCGGTCCATATCCATGACGAGTGCCAATTCTCCGGAAGCCAGATAGGGCGCACCCAACCAGCGCGGCAACCAGGCTAATCCGCCGTCGTGGACAGCTGAATCGGCAACAGCCTGGAGATCGTCGTAACGTTCCCGGCTGTTTAAAAGCACCTCCCGGCTGGAACCGTCCACATCACGAACGCGCCAGGTACGCGCCTGGATCGTGCGGCCGTAAAGAATACCCGTGTGCTGCTTCAGGTCGGCCACGCTGGACGGCCAGCCATTTTTCGCCAGATAGGCCGGCGAGGCAAAGATTGCCATCTGCTGTCCTCCGATCTTGCGCGCAACCAGGCTCGTTGAATCCGCGATAGATCCGATTCGGATTGCCAGGTCGAACCCGTCCGCCAACACGTCCACAATCACGTCTGAAAATTCCGCCTCCAGCTCAAGCCGGGGATGTTCGCGAATCAACGATCGCAGTACAGGCGCCACGCAGCGACGACCGAAAAGAATGGGGGCGCTCACGCGAATTCGCCCCTCCAGTCCTTGTCGCCCATCCTGCAAAACCGATTCCATGTCTCGCAAATTCGTCAGCAGCCGACTACAGTGTTCGTAGTATCGGCCACCCTCGTCGGTAAGCGTCTGTTGCCGGGTGGTGCGATGAAACAAGCGGAGACCGAGGCGAGCCTCCAGCTTTGCGATCGATTTGGCGACGGCGGAGCGAGTGACGTTGATGCGGGTCGCCGCACCGGCGAAGCTGCCAGCCTCGACCACCGTCAGAAAGGTCACAATGCCGTTGAGGTTGTCTTCAAACATGGTTTCTTTGCGATGTCGTGAGTTGTAGCCCGGGCGCGCCTGATGTCATCCCGCTCGCGACCGGGCGGTGCGTACTCTTTTAGCGATTTTATGACGACTCAAGCATTGGATCAATTAACTATCCAATGTGCTTCTTTATATTCTCCAATGGAGAAAATTATTCCATTTAAACTCTTTTTCAAGATCATCACGCCAGGAACATTCAAACCCGCGCATGCCTGATCGATCTCTCCACTACCTAAGAGACCAACATGAATCTGACGACAAAAATTGCGCTGCGTAGCGCTTCACTGGTGGCCACGGCTCTGCTCGCTGGAGCTTGCTGGGCCGCGGCACCCATGCAGAAATTTCAAGCACCTGGCTTCTATCGGATGATGCTGGGCCGCTTCGAGGTCACAGCCCTTCACGATGGGACCATTGATCTTGAACCAGGCAAGCTGCTGACCAATACAACTCCAAAGAAAGTGGAAAATGCGCTGAACGCATCGTTTCAAGGGCCGGTGGTTCCCGCTTCAGTGAACGGCTTCCTGATCAACACCGGCGACAAGCTTGTCCTGATCGATAGTGGCACCGGTCCCAGCGGCATATTTGGACCGAGCCTCGGACAACTGCTAAAAAATCTGACGGCCTCGGGTTACCGCCCCGAACAAGTCGATGAGGTATACCTTACCCATCTCCACCCGGATCATGTCGGAGGATTGCTGACACCATCTGGTGAAGCATTTCCGAATGCCGTCATACGCCTCGATCGCCGTGAATTTTCCTATTGGACGGATGCCCAACAAGCGAAGACTGCGCCGGAAGGACATCGGCCATTTTTCCCATTCGCTGAATCTGCGCTCAGACCCTACAAGGAGACGGGGCGCATCAAGCCCTTCGACGGCAACGTTGAGCTGACTCCAGGCATTCAGGCTGTCTCAGCGGCTGGACATACGCTTGGCCATACCGTCTACAAAGTTGAGTCGGAGGGACAACGCATGCTGGTGTGGGGGGATGTGATGCATGTGGGTGCTATTCAATTCGCACAACCGCAGGTCACGATTGTCTTCGACACCGACTCTCCAATGGCCGCCAAGGCCAGAGCGAAAATCTTTGCCGAAGCTGCTGCGGATCGTGTCATTGTCGCCGCCGCTCACCAGCCATTTCCTGGACTCGGCCATCTTCTGCGCACACGCGTCGGATATACATTCATCCCCTATCCCTTTGGTGGTGTGAAATAAGCTGAAGGAACCTGGTTCTCGGCAACACGATTCGACAAACGCCCCAAGCGTCCTGCACGCTGAAACCAGAAGAAATTCGCGGGGGAAGTTTTCAGAAAGAATTTCCTCCTCGTTTTGTAGAAGTGAAACTGTTGATTTGCTCGCGGAATTGACCCTCTCCAATTGATCCACCTTCCAACGTCTGGCGAAGGCCGCGACCCGATCGTACGACCCCTCATAACCCAACGCGCGCAGCTCCAGATGGAGTTGTTTTAACGTACGACGTTGCTTGCGTGATTTGGCCGCTTCGGTCTTTAACCAGGCCGAGAGTTTACGTGTGTACTTGTCCAGAGAACTTCGAGGACGCCTGTCTGCGTAGGCTGGCTCAATGGTTTCCGCGCGAATGTATCGCCTGACGGTGTTTCGTGAGATGCCTAAACGTCTGGCGATCTCTCGCAATGGGACCTGGTCACGAAGGTGCCAGCGTCGAATAATTCCAAGTAATGCCACGTCGATCACTCCGATCTCCTGCTTATGGTCATAAGCAGAATTGTGTTCTA
>NZ_LFLU01000008.1 GCF_001189965.1 Herbaspirillum rhizosphaerae | reverse complement strand
GCGCTCGCTGATGCGTTGCGCGACCGGGATGAAGGGGTAATCGGCACGGGCATTCTCCGGTTTCCGCTCCGGGCTCAGGTGCAGCGAGCCCAGCGGCAGCATCCCGCCATGCGCAGCCAGTTGGGTGAGTATTTCGACATAGTGTCCCAGCAGGCGACGGATCACCGGCGCATCGAGGACGTCGTTGGAATAATTGAACGCCACCACCGGCACGGGAGCGTCGACCACATTGAGCACCAGGTCGAAACGCGAAGTCTCGATCGCGCCCTGCAGCCGCGACACCCGCAAGCCGGGCAAGGCCATGTCTTCGTCGCTGACCACGGAAAAATTGAACATGGCCTGGAACAAGGGGCTGTGGCTAAGGCTGCGTTCCGGCTGCAATGCATCCACCAGGCGGGCAAACGGCAGATCCTGATGCGCGTGCGCCTCCAGCACCCGCTCGCGCACATGCGCAAGCAACTGGCCGAACGTGACCATCCCCTCAAGCTCGCTGCGGATGACCAGCGTATTGACAAAAAAGCCGATCAGCGGCGCAGTCTCAAGCCGCTCGCGTCCGGCGGCAGGCACGCCGATACGGATGTCTTGCTGGCCGCTGTAGCGCGCCAGCAAGATGTCGTAAGCGGCCAGCAACAGCATGAACAGGCTGGCGTCGTGCTGCTGTGCGAGCGCGCGCAACTGCGCCAGCAATTCGGGCGCGAGCAAGCGTTCTTCGCGGCCGCCCTCGCCGGTGCGCATGCCGGTGCGCATTCGCGAGAGCGGCAATTCCAGCACCGCCTGGGTGCTGCCCAGACGTTCCCGCCAAAACCGCAATTGCTTGTCCATCGCTTCGGCGTCGACCCAGTCGCGTTGCCACAAGGTGTAGTCGCCGTACTGGATCGGCAACGACGACAGCGATGCCGCGGCGCCGCTGCGGGCGGCGCGGTAAGCCTCGCTGAACTCCTTGTTCAGCACGTCCATCGACCAGCCGTCCGAGATGATGTGATGCATGGAAAAATGCAGCACGTGCTCCTGCGCCGCGCATCGGATCAGCGTCACGCGCAACAGGGGCCCCTCAATCAGATCGAAAGGTTTTCGCGCCAGCTCCAGCAGCAAGTCTTCGATGCGCCCGCCGGCCGCCGGTTGTGCAAGCTCGCTCCAGCCGTAGCCGTAGCCGGTCTGGCCGACCGTCTGCCAGATCGCGTCATCCTCTTCCAGGAAGGTGTTTCTCAGGCTTTCATGACGCGCGACCATCTGTTCCAGCGCCAGGCGCACGTCGGCGACATCCAGTTCGCCCTCGATACGCACCGCGCCGGAAATATTGTAGGCCGCGCTGCCCGGATCCAGCCGCCACAAGAACCACAGCCGTTCCTGCGCATGCGACAGCGGCAAGCGCGTACCGCGCGCCGGAAACGGCACAATCGGCAGTCGTGAGGCATCGATGCCCTTGGCCCTGATTCTCGCGCGAAATGCCTTGCGTTTGTCCGCCGACAACGCGACGTAGGCACGCGATACCGCCAGCAGCTCATCGGGCGATTGCGTCAATACCTCACTCATTGTGTGACTCTCCTGATTCTCAAGATGTGCTGTTGCTGCCAATGTCAGGACGGATGGCCGGGCCCCGACCGTGCAGGATTTTTCACCGGCAAGAATCCGTCTATTGACGATCGGATTCGTTGAACGCGTCCTGCGCAAAATTGGGAATGATGACGGGACCGTGATGGATGTCCGACACCTGCGGAGCCGGCGCCATGCGGCTCAGGAATGGACATTTGTCGAGCGCGGGCGTGTTTTCGTCGGGCAGGAAATACTGCTTCCATTCCAGGTTGCCCGGGTCGCCGTAAAAGCCCAGATCGGGATGCGCCGGAATGTCGTCCCATTTCAGCAGGCGGCGACGCACTTCATTGCGGGCCTGGACACCGATCACGCGATTGGTGACCTTGTCGACGAACACGCTGCGCGGCTGGAACAGCAGCACCATGCCCGGCCCCAGGTTGCGGCTGTGGCGCGCCCGGAACGACGGGCAGGCGCAGACCACGAACATTTCCAGGGCAGCGAACGTGAATTCCCAGGCCGGGTCGGACGGATCCGGATGGTAGTCGGCAGAAGGATCGTTGTCCTGATCGTGCAGATATTGCAGGATGTTCCAGAAGCGCTGGTGATATTGCGCATGCGTGAGCGGCTCAGGATCCGGTTCAAAGAAGATCGCGATATTGTTTTTCTGGTACTCCGGCTGTACCGACAACTCGGCGAACTTGGCCATGGTTTGCGGCAGCAGCGCGATGTCGTCGCCGGCGACGTAGGAGTAAAACATCTCGCCACGCTTCTCCGCCTGGGTTCCGAAAAAGCAGGGATAAGCCGGATTGATCACCTGGGTGCGCAGCGTCTGGTAAGAGCTGACCAGCCAGTCGGGGAAATCCACATTGCCGATATCGCCGCCGAGAATGATGCGCCGGCGCCAGTCCAGGACCTCGTCTGCGCTCTCCGAGACATCGATGTTTTTGCTTCCGTTCAACGGCATGCTGGGCTCCGTTCTGTCCTTGATGTCGCCATGGGCGATGACTGATCGCGAAATCAGTGCGAATGATTGATGCCGGCAGCAACAGCCGGCGCCGGGTCAGGCCGTGCCGGTGGCCAGGGCCTGCTGCTCCGGCTGCCTGATGGCGGTTTCCGACAGCAGGTCGGCGATCCATTCGTTGGGGATGATCGGCTGGTGATACGTGCACTCTTCCGACACCACGGTCGATCCGTGCAAACGGCCATCGGGAATCAGCACCATGTCGCCGACGGTCATCGACAGTTGCATGCCGAGGTTGCCCCAGAAGATCATGTCGCCGCTTTCGATCACGACCAGTCGATGGTCGTTGTGCACATGCGTGGTGGAACACATCTCGCGCGGCTCGACAAAGGTTTCCCTGTCGATTTCGGGACACTCGGCCTGGATGCGCCGGTCAATCACGTGCGCCCAGTCGCAATAGCGTTCGATCGACGACAGCCAGCGCAATTGCTCGCCGAGGTCCCAGCGGCCGCGTTCGGCCAGGCGAATGCCGGCGGTCAGCCCCTGGGCCACGCGGTCCGTGCCGGCGGCACCGTAACGCTGCGTCAGCGCTGCGTGGGCCCGTCCGAAACGCTCGACCAGGCCGATCGCTGAATGCCTGGAATCGGCAGCCTTGATCCCGCCCAGGCGCGACAGATGCGGACACGCCTTGAGCAGCGCCGCGACGAAGGCGATCGATTCCGCTTCGGCAGCGAAGGCCGCGCCCAGCAGTGCGAAGGCCCGGTCGGGACGCGAGCCCAGCGCATACAGCAGATTGACCTTGGCCAGGCTGGTCGGCAGATAGAATTGCCAATACGAATGCGACCTGCGGGATACGCCGCAATGGCGCGCGACTTCGTTGAGCAAACCTTCATGCGGCGACTTGCCGTTGAAGACCGGCCAGTCTTCTTGCGGCACAGCGGAAAAATATGCCGACGAGGCGGCGCGTGCGAGCGCCGCATGTCTGGACGTGCCCAGGCTCCAGCGCTGCACCAGGATGAATTTGAGGCCTTGCTCCAGATAGTTGTTGCGGATCAGCATGGCGAACAAATCGTCCCAGTGCTCCCGCTCGACATCCAGCAATGCCTGCAGGCGCATGCTGCTCTCCACCGTTCCCTCCCCGGCGCCGTCGTCGCCGGCCAGGTAGTTGAATGCGTAGTTCTCCAGGAACGGTCGTATCCGTTGCGCCAGCACCTGATTGGCGTCGCTGTAAAACGCGGTGAAGCGCGCCATCTCTTGCGCATCGCCGCTGCGCGGCATGCGCGCAATGCCCAGTTCGTTGATGCTGAGCAGGAGGCGGTTGCTTGCCAGCGACGGCAGGCGGCTGACGGTTTCCGCAGAGACCGGTTTCTGGAACTTGAGGAAATCGAGATCTTCCGGCCGCAACGGGCGGCGGTAAAAATCTTCGTCCAGCTCCAGCTCGTCCACCACTGCGCTGCGGAAAGCATCGTGCGAAGCGAATTCCCGGATCAGGCCGAGCATTTCTTCGCGCTGCGGCTTGTGCGGCGCAAAATCAAATAAAGGCGCAAATAATGGCGCGGATAAAGGTGCTGCTGCAAATTGTTCCACAGGCAATCTCCTGGAAAATAGGGATGAATTACACGAGGGCGCAACGGTTTGCGATGCTCGCATCAGACAGCGCGGCAACGAGGCGATCCACTACCTCTTGCCGATGAGAGTTCATGAAGAAATGATCGCCGTCGAGGATCTCCGTGCGGCACACGCCGCTGACTTCGGACGACCAGGAACGCAGCAATTCCGGATCGCACAAGTGGGGCTTGTCGCGGCGTCCGGCCAGCACCAGCAACTGCGACGCCAGCGGCGCCCGTTCTCGCCGCCGATAGGTGCCGCACAGATGAAAATCGGCGCGTATCATCGGCAACACGAGCGCCATGAATTCTTCGTTCGCCAGCAAGTCGTCGAGTGTGCTGTTGAGGCTCTGCAACTCAGACAGCAAGTCGTCGCGCGAGCAACTGAGCCAGCCATCGTTCCATTGCCGATGCGACGGCGCTTCGCAGGCAGACGCGCACAACAGGATCGGCGTCTGCTGCAACCGCGCGCGGATGGCGTGCGCCAGTTCCACGGCGATCAGTGCTCCCATGCTGTGCCCGAAGATGGCAAACGGACGATCGAGATGCGGCATGACATCCGCCATCAACAAATCGATCAAAGGCGGCCATTGGTGGATCGGCGCCATCTGCTGACGTATTCCGCGTGCCGGCAGATGCAAGGGGATCGGATTGATCCAGGCCGGAAATTTCGCACGCCATTCACGAAACACCGCAGCGCCGGCGCCGGCGTAAGGCAGGCAGAAGAGATTCACGGCAGCTTCGCTCATGACGATAAATTGCCGCTCCCTGCCGCACGTCCTTGTTCCTCCATGGCCTTGCGCAAGCTGAGCGGCCGCATATCGACCCAGTGCGTGTCGATATAAGCCAGGCACTCTTCCTTGTTGCCTTCCTTCCCTGCTTCGCGCCATCCGCCAGGCAAACCGGCCTTGTACGACGGCCAGATCGAGTACTGCTCCTCGTGATTGATGACTACCTTGAATCTTGCGTTTGCATCGTCCCAGCTCATCGCATCTCCTTTTGTAACGACTACATGAATCCATGTTTGACGCGCCCATCACCACCTGCGCGGCAGCACTGAGCCGAATCAATCCTGACGCCGTAACACCAGGAAGAATCCAGCGTGATGTCTGCATGAAATGCTGTGCAGGTTTGTCTCGCCACGCAAATAAGAATCACTCTCATTACATGACGATTCAAGTGCGCACAAATTTAGTGAGATCGACGTTTTTTTATAAAATATTTTTTGTCCGCCGCACGCATCTGGCGCGGGCACGTGCAATCGTGTTGAGCCGGGTTGAGTCCGATGCCCTTACAACATGATCTCCCGACAACAATTCAAGGCGTCGCGAATCATGAAATTGACGAGCGTCGTGGAGACGCCCAATTTTTCCGCCACTTCCTTTTGCGTGCAGCCATCGAGCCGGTGCATTTCAAACGCGCTGAGAGTGCGCGCGGGCAGCGTCGCCAGCGCGGCAGCGACGCGTGCCAGGGTTTCTCGTGAAATGACGGTGGCTTCCGGTCCGGAAGCGCCGGAAGAGACTTGCATCCCCTCGTCTTCTTCGGCAAAGAAAACCGACTCCATCGACAGGCGGCGCTGCCGGTCGATGGCAAGGTTGCGAACCACCTGAAACAAAAAAGCAACCGGCTCCCGGATCTCATTCGCGGCGGACACTTCGACAATCTTGAAGTACGCATCCTGGATCACATCCTCGGCGCGCTCGCGGCTGCCCAGGATGCGTGCGGCCGCGTCCCGCAACTGGCTCCGGCAAGCGATAAATTCGGCACATAAATCCGTACCTGCACGGTCTGACGACACGGCTTATCTCCTCACAAACAATAATGAAAATAACAATTATTCTCATTACTAGGAGAGGGATAGTTGCCCAATATCATGCAAAATGCAACAAAAGTTACGTACTTTTCTTAGAATAATTTTGAATAATCTGTTTGCTGCAAATAATGGAATTACGACGGCAGCCTTTCTTTCCGTATTTGCAGTGAATCGTGCCGGGTATCTTTTGAATTTAATCAAACTTCCGAGTATGTTTTTTGCGCTGATAAACATGACCGTCCTCTGTCCCTTCCGCATGAGGACGAAAAAAAACCTCCGGGAGAGAGGTTTATATTTGCTCACGTTGACGGACAATCGCTGCTTGCGATGAATTGCCATTTTGTCGGTTTTACCAGATGAGCGCTGCGCAACAGCGAGCCTCGAGCGCCAGGACCATGAATGCGAAATAGTAAAATCCCTTGTGCTCATCTCAGCGTTACCCTTCATGAATTGTTCCACTATCCAAATGCCATCTCTCATTAATCAAAACCCCGCCGCACTAGATCACCTGGTCATCAACACCCACTACGAAATCGACGCCGCCCAAACACTATTGGAAAGCCTGGGCTTCACCATCACCCCGCGCGGCTACCACACCCTCGGATCGGTCAATCATCTGGTGGTGCTGGCCGGCGGTTATCTTGAGCTGATCGGCCAGCCGCGCGACAGCGACAAAGTGCGCCAGGAAATCCTCGACAGCCCGGTAGGCATCGACGGTCTGGTCTATGCCGTGGAGGATGTGCAAGCCTGTCACGACGATTGGATTGCCATGGGGCTGAAGGCGCAGCCGGTGCAGCATTTTTCACGGCCTGTCGATGTCGATGGCGCCGCGGTTGATGCGCGGTTTTCCACGGTCCGCCTGCTGCCCGGGCAATTTGCGGCAGGTCGCGTGTATGCCTGCCGCCATCTCACGCCTGAGCTGGTCTGGCGACCGGAATGGATGGTGCATCCGAATGGCGTCACCGGCATTGCCGGCATGGTGGTGGTGGACAAGGATCCTGTACAGGCTGCAGCGGACTATGGCCGCATGGGCCGTTGGGGGACGGATTTCGCGTTGGAGTTTGCGGATGCTGGCAGTTTGCCGGAACGGTTCGGTGAACTCGCTGCGCACGCGCCGCAACGCGATGCATTTTTTGCGGCGATTCGTTTTCGTGGCGGCGATCGTAGTTTTATTTCGACCCGGGCTCGCACGCTTGGTTTTCCGGTGCTGGAAGATAGCGACAGACTTGCATTGGCGTTGCCTGCATCTGGCGTCTTGCTTGAGTTTGCAGACTGGACGTTCGGCTAGACTACGAGCCTTCCTTCGCCGTTTTGGCTGCGGATAGAATTTCTTTATATGACATTCCTGCCTCTCTGGCCTTACGCTTTTGTGCATATTGATCGGACATCTCCTTCCAGTAATGGAGTTGTTCGAAATACGTCTTTCTGAAACAAGTCGGTTCAACCGCGTCGACTGACTGAATCGGACGAACCGGCGTTACACGTTTGTCACTCACTTTGTCATCTCCGTTTCATTGCCGGCAAATCACGTCGGTGCATTGGCCTTGCCCAATTTTAATGCTCGGAGACATAGTACTCCTCACTGCCAATCAATGCGTGAAGGCGTGTGAGCTTACAAAGATGAAACGTTGCCGATGAAACCGATGAAAGATAACTTCGTTCATGGAAACAGCTTCAATACATGAATTGAATTGTGTGCAATGGGGCGCAAGGTGGAGCCGGAAGTCACGATCTGGTCTTCGGGAGAACGCCACGCATCTTGAATACGCGGACGAAAATTGACTTGCTCCATAAGATTAATTACCTTCGCAATCCTTGCCCTGAATGTAGGGTAGAGCTCCTGCAAGCGAGCATTATTTCTTGCATTGCGTTCTTCTTCGTTCATCGAATTTCTCCAGTAGACATCTCAATTCAAGAACTGAATGCTGCGACACAGGTTTTCAAATCCGAAATAAGTGATGCGGTGTTTCCAACCTCGGACGTTCCACTCGTAAATTCCATTGCTCCCGATCTGACAAAAGTTGGCGCACTTCTGTACTGTTCCAATGCATTCTTCAAATTGCTTAAATCTGGCGACACAAGCTTAATGTCGGCTTGAAGATCCCTAAGTTTTTCTCGTATCGAATCTATCAACTCGTTTGTCGCGGCTGCAACCTCAGCACCTTTGACTTCACTATCAGAAACAACTGAGATTTTTCGCCACATGCAACGCATTGCCGTATAAGCACTTCGATAGTTCGCAGCTTGAACTTCCAAGCTATATCTTGAAGAAACTACCGATCCGCCTGCCGCAATGACACCTCCCGTTGCGGCTGTCTCTACTGATTTTGCGACTCCTCCAATAACGCCAAGAAGGCCGCCGAGGAAAGTTGTGTCGTCGATGGAATATGAAGATTGTTTTAACTCGACGAACGCTTGGTTATAAAAATCAGAATAGATTTTTACGTTTTTCTTCGCCTCCAAAAGGTCTTTGGCGGGTATCAATCCCCCTTGCAATCCATCCGGTTCTCTACGAACTTTGGTCACATGTAGCGTTTGTGGATCGATCACATCTACCGTCGGAGTCGGCTCGCGCACTGGAAGCGGCCTTAAATTCTGGCATCCGGACAATATGAAAATGATGAAAATACCTGATATCGCAAATTTATTTCTTCTCATATATTCCCCAATCTAATTTGTTTTACGTACAAATATGAGCCAAGGAAGTGTCGATGCAAGAGCTGGTATCGGGATAGCCGTCGCGCTATCTGGATGGCTCTTCGGACGAAGATTCCAGTGCTATTGGAGTATTCATGAAATATCTTGGTCAAACATCATTCAAATGGATGAGGAGAAGCCGAATCCTCCCATTATTTTTAACGACAATAAAACATCCTCCCACGCATCTTTGAATGTTGAGGCAGGAGTGCCCTGAACATGCGCCGTGCATAAAAAAAGCCCGCTAAAAGCGGGCTTTTTACTCTCAATCCGACAATTTCCAGCTTATCGTTTAACCTTGGCAAGCTTGGCTTTCGTCCTGCTCTTCCCCTTCCCTCCGCCCTTTTCTTCCTCAAACAAGGCGAAATACTCCGACGCCATCTTCCGGATCGCGCGGCCGATGTTGGCATAGTCGTATTCGTTGAGATTGGCCAGCGAGACGCGGCCGGACGGATGGGTTGCGCCGAAGCCTTTGCCGGGCAGCAGGATGACGCCGGTTTCTTCGGCCAGGCGGAACAAGGCCTCGTTGGGTTTCATCCGCTTGAGCAGCCATTTGGAAAACTCTTCGCCGTGCATCTGCGCGGCCAGCAACTCCATGTCGAGCAAATGGTAGTAGCGCACCGAGTTGGCGTCGTAGGGCATGGGCAGGCCGAGTTCGCGGTACAGGGCTTCCTTGCGGCGCAGGACGATGCGCTTCATTTCGGCCTTGTAGTTGCCGGCCTCGTCCATCAGGGAAAACAGCGAGAACAGGCTCATTTGCGCCTGCACCGGCGTCGACAGGCCGGCCGTGTGATTGAGCGCGACGGTGCGGCTGTCGGCGACCAGGCGGTCGATGAACTTGATCGTGCGCGGCGCGGTGGTGATGGAGCTGTAGCGCTCGTCGAGCTGGAGCGCGGTTTTCTCCGGCAGTTTGGCGATCAGTTCGTCGATCACGTTTTGCTTGTGCGTCGCGACCACGCCCATGCGCCAGCCGGTGGCGCCGAAGTATTTGGAGAAGGAATACACCAGGATGGTGTTGTACGGGCAGATCGCAAACAGCGAGGTGAAGTTGTCGGCGAAGGTGGCGTAGACGTCGTCGGTGAGGATGATCAGGTCCGGGCGCTTCTTGACGATCTCGGCGATGTAGGCCAGCGTCTTGTCGTCGATCTTGACCGAAGGCGGATTGCTCGGATTGACCAGGAAGAAGGCCTTGACCTTGGGGTCGAGCAGCTTGTCGAGTTCTTTCTTGGTGTATTGCCAGTTATTGGATTGCGGCGCATCGATGACGAGCTCGACCAGATTGAATTCCGCCAGGTGCGGGATCTCGATGTAAGGCGTGAAGATCGGCATGCCGAGGGCGATGGTGTCGCCTTCCTTGATGACGTGATTGGCCTTGAGGCTGCCGAACAGGTAGGTCATCGCCGCGGTGCCGCCCTCCACCGCATACATGTCGAAATGGCCGACGAAGGGATGCGTGCCGATCATCTCCTTGTGCAGGTAATTGCCGACGATGCGTTCGGTCATGCGCAACATGCGGTCCGGCACCGGATAGTTGCAGCCGAGGATGGCTTCGCACATTTCGTAGATGAAGTCGCCCGCCGACATGCCGAGCTGGTCGCGCACATAGGACACGGCGGCCTCGATGAACCGGATGCCGGGCACGCCGGCATTGCTCTTGGCGAACAGTTCAAAGCGCGCTTCGATACCGTCGCGCTTCGGAAAGCCGCCGACGCCGTCCATGTAGATGTAGGAACGCTCTGCTTCGGTCATGGCGAACAGGCCGAACTGGAAGAAACCGTGGCGCGGCGTGGTGGCGAGGAAATTGGGATTGCCGCGGCCGGCATTGAGCATGAGTTTGTTGCTTTGGAGCGCGGTCTGTATCAACGCGTCTTTGAGCTCGAATGGGCTCAACAGGGAAAGTTTTTCTGGGTCGCTAAAATCCATGGTGCTGCTCCTTTTTCTTAAAACAATGCCCTGTGCCAGCGGCGAAAAATAGGTGTGAAACTGCAATGCAAAAACGATGATCCGTCCCGGCTACACCAGCGCCACGATCAGCGGCCCCAGCAAGGTCAGGAAGACATTGGCCAGCGCATAGGTGATGGCGAAGGGAACCGTGGGGATGGCGTTCTCGGCCTTGTCCAGCACTTCGCCGAACGCCGGATTGGCGCTGCGCGAGCCGCTGAGCGCGCCGGCAAACACTGCCGTGTTGTCGTAGCGCAGGATGTAGCGGCCGATCAGCATGGTCAGGATCAGCGGCAGCACCGTGACGACCACGCCGACGCCGAACAACGTCAGCCCCTGTTCCTTGACGGTCTGCACCGCCTGCAATCCGGACGACAAGCCAACCACCACGACAAAGCCGGCCAGGCCGAGATCCTTCAGGATCTGCACCGCGCCGCTGGGCATCGCGCCGAAGGTCTGGCGCTTGGCCCGCAGCCAGCCGAACAGCAAGCCGGACAACAGCGCCCCGCCGCCGCTGCCGAGCGTCAGGGGAATCGAGCCGATGCGCGCCGTCAGCAAACCGACCAACAGGCCAACCACCAGACCGGCGCCGAGGTAGACGAAGTCGGTTTTTGCGCTGGGCACGATGACGTAACCGATCAGCGAAGACACGCGTTTGACGTCTTGCTCGGAACCGAACACCGAGACCACGTCGCCGACCTGGACGATGGTTTTTTCCTGCAGCGGCAACACCTTGCCCATGCGCATGAGCTGCACGACGTAAATACCGTGGCGCACCTGCAGCGAGGTATTGCTGCGGATGTCGCCGACCGTGCGGTTGTGATACTCCTTGTTGGAGAGCACGATGTCGCGGCGTTCCATGGTCAGCTCCATGCCTTCGACGCCATACAGCTCCTTGCTGAAAATCGGCTCCACGTTGATCATCGCCTGCCTGCGGCCTACCGCAAGCACGATGTCGCCGGCTTGCAGCGCCAGCTCCGGTGCGACTTCGATGATCTTGCCGTCGCGCTTGAGGCGCTCGATGGTGATGCCGTGGGCGGCGTGCTCCTTTTCCAGTTGCCCGATGCTGAGGTCGGTGTGGTCGCCGATCTGGTAGATCCGCCCGACCAGGTCCGGCGCGGCGGCTTGCTGGCCGGGCGCGAGGACTTGCACGCCCTCCTGCATGGCGGCTTCGGCGCGCACCGCGTCTTCCTTGATGCTGCGGCCCATCAGTTTGGGCAGCAAGTTGACGCACACCAGGATCGCGCCGAACGAGCCGAATACATAAGTCACGGCATAACCGACGGCAACGTTGCCTTGCAGCCGTTTGACTTCATCGGCGGCCAAGCCAAGTTTGGTGATGGCGTCGCCGGCGGTGCCGATGATGGCCGATTGCGTCAGTCCGCCGGCTGCGACGCCAGCGGCCAGTCCTTTGTCCAGGCCGAACAGTTTGGCCATGATGACCACGGTGGCGAGGCCGGTGATGGCGAGCACGGCGGCGAGGATGATTTCGCGTATCGATTGCTTGCCGAGCGAGTTGAAGAATTGCGGGCCGCTCTCGTAGCCGACAGCGTAAATGAAGAGCGCAAACAGCACCGACTTCACGCCGGGATCGACGCTAACGCCGACCTGGCTGACCAGCACGGCAACCAGCAAGGAACCGGCCACGCCGCCGAGCTGGAATTTGCCGAACTGGATCTTGCCGATGTAGTAGCCGACTGCCAGCGACAAGAACAATGCGATCTCGGGAGATCGGGCGAACAACTGGTGTAGCCATTCCATGATTACCACCTTTCAGTACTAAAAAATCCTGGGCCGGCCTTAATGCCGGATCATCAACCCTGCCAGACCGACAATCAGCGGTCCCATCAGCGGCAGCACGACATTGGAAATTGCATAGGTAATGGTGTAGCCGAGCAAGGGCGTGGAATTGCCCGCGGCGTTCTGGATCGCGCTCAATGCCGGCGTGCTGCATTGCTGCCCTGCGATCGCGCCGAGCAGGACCGGCGCACTCAGTCTGAAAACGAAACGGCCGATCGTCAGCGACACCAGCGCAGGGCCAAGCGCCACGGCAACGCCGATCAGCGGCAGGGTAAGGCCGTAATGAGCGATCAGCGTCAGCGCTTGCGGACCTGCCTGCAAGCCGACGCAGGCGATGAAGGTTGTCAGGCCGATGTCCTTGAGCAGGATCAGGGCGTCGTTGTTGATGGTCGGAAGATCCGGCCGTTTTGCCGCGTACCATCCGAGCACCAGCCCGGTCAGCAAGGCGCCCCCGCCCGTCCCCGCAGAAAACGGAATGCCGCCGATGCGCACGCTCAATCCGCCGATGAAGATGCCCAGCGATATCCCCAGCGCCAGCACGCCGATGTTGCTGCGGCGGTTCTCAGGAAGCGCTTTGCCGATCAGCGGGACGACCTTAGCAAATGCCGCCGTATGCGTCGGTGCAATGGCGTACAGACGGACGATGTCATTGAGCTGCAACTGGACGTCAGGCAGAACCGGCAATTGCTGATCGCCGCGCCGGATCGCGCCGACGTACAGATTGGGCGGCAAGCCGGAGATCAGTTCGTGCAGCAAGCGGCCGCGCCAGTCCTTGTTGCGGATCACGACATCCTGCGTGTGAAGGCCGGTGTTCAGCCCGGCGGCGCCGGCGAGTTCTTCGCCGAGCAAGGCGTCGGCCTCGACGTCCACCAGGTGCTTGCGGTGGCCGACGACCAGTACTTCGTCATCGGATGCGAGCTGCAATTCCGGCGTGACGGCGATGTCCTGTCCCTGCCGTCGCAGGCGCACGATACCGGCCTGATTTCGAGCTGCACCGAGCCGGGCGTTGATCTCCGCGACGCTTAGTCCGCCGGCTGCGCCGATGCGGTAGATCCGCCCGACCAGATGCGGCACGGCGACGATTGCGCTCTCCCCTTCGTCATTGCCGCCGCCCATTTCGGCCCAGAGTTTTTTCGCTTCGGCGCGCATGTCGATGCGCAGCAGCAGCGGAAAAATCTGGCTTGTAGCAATGACAATGGTGATGAGGCCGAAGATGTAGGTGATGGAATACGCGGTGACGACGTTGGCCTGCAACTGCGCGACTTGCGTCGCCGGCAGCGCCAGTTTTGAGATCGCATCGGTCGCCGTGCCGACCACCGCCGACTCGGTTGCCGCGCCTGCCATCAATCCCGCGGCCGTACCCTGATCGAGCTGCAGCACGTAGGTCGCGGCCAGCACCATGCCAAGCACCACCAGGACTTCGGCCAGGCAGAACACGCCGAGACGCATGCCCTTTGCGTTGAGGTTGGCGAAGAATTGCGGACCGCCGGCGAAGCCCAGCGCGAAGATGAACAGTGCGAAGAAAACGGTCTTGACATGGGCGTCGAGCACTACGCCCAACTGCCCGATCGCCAGCGCAGCGACGAGCGTGCCGCATACGCCGCCCAGTTGAATCGGACCGAATCTGATTTGCCCCAGGCCATAACCGATGGCCAGTGCAGCGAATAGCGCAATTTCAGGAATTGCCGTCAACAGAGCGGCAACAGCATTGAGCATAGACGACCCATAACAAGATTTTAATCACGCGATGCCGGCTCGTTGAGATACCGGTGTCGATGCTTCTACGATGATGTATGTTTTTGCTAGGGCAGAAATTCGTTATTGCCGGATGAGGTCCCCGCCTCCACCGATAAAAATTGCCGCATGGCTATGTGAAGTCGCTAGGATGCGCGATAAAAAGATCGTCGTCAATGCGCTGGATCAACGTTTAATACCTCATACGCAGCATCACGGAATTCGAGATTTTTATCACTCGTTTTACGAGACGTGTTTGCGAATCACTTGCGCCAGTTTGTCGAAGGCCGGACCGATGGCTTCATCCGGCACGCTGGCGTAACCCAGCAGCAAACCGCTGCGCGCCGTCTTCGGCGACATGTAGTAAGTCGATAGCGGACGCACGATGATGCCCTCCCTGCGCGCGTCTTCACATACCAGCTTGTCATTGCATTCGGGCGGCAGCGACACGGTGAGATGCAGGCCGGCCTCGCCGCCGGTGATATGCATCTGCTCGCCGAAATTGCGATGAATGGCCTGCTGCAACAAGCGTAGACGTTCCGCATAAAGCACGCGCATCTTGCGGATGTGCGATGAGAAATGTCCCTCCGCCATGAAGTCCGCCAGGGTCGCCTGCAGAAACACTTGTCCTGAGCGGTAAAGCTCCGCCATGCCGGTGCCGAAGGCTGAAGCCAGCGCTTCCGGCACCACCAGAAAACCGACTCGCAAGCCGGGAAACATGATCTTGCTGAAGGTGCCCATGTAGAGCACGCGATTGTGCGTATCCATGCCCTGCAGCGACGCCAGCGGACGGCCGCCGTAGCGGAACTCGCTGTCGTAATCGTCTTCGATGATCCAGACTTTGTGGGCGGCGGCGTACTCAAGCAGCATGCGGCGACGCGACAGGCTCATGACCATGCCGAGCGGATATTGATGCGACGGCGTGGTGCAGATGAAGCGCGGCGGACGGCGCAGATTGGCCAGGCGCATGCGCATGCCTTCCTGGTCGACGGGAATCGGCACCGATTGGATGCCGAGCGAATTCAATACGCTGCGCGTGCCCCAGTAACACGGGTCTTCGATCCAGGCGGAGTCGCCGTGTTCGCCGAGCAGCTTGACGACGGTGTCGAGCGATTGATGGATGCCGGTGGTGATCAGGACCTGGCTGGCGTTGCAGTTGACCGAGCGCGAGATGCGCAGGTATTCGGCGATGGCTTCGCGCAGCGGGCCGTAGCCGGCGCCCGGGCCGTAAGTCAGCATCTCTGCCTGCGAGCGACGCCAGTGCTTGTTTTGCAGGCGGCTCCAAACCTTGCTGGGAAACTGCGTGACGTCCGGAATGCCGGGCATGAAAGCGCCCCACTGCTTGTCGCTGACGCCGGCCTGGCGCGTAAGCATGGCGCCGCGCGCCGACAGTTCCGACTTGCCGGATGGGTCGGTGAGCGGCGCGTTGCGTTCGACCGTCTCGGGAATCTGGTCCGGCGCGGTGTCGGCGACGAAGGTGCCGGCGCCGGCGCGGCTTTCCAGATAACCCTCGGCCAGCAATTGTTCGTAGGCGTAGGTGACTGTGTTACGCGACATGCCGAGTTCGCCTGCGAGGTCGCGCGAGGATGGCAGTTGCAGGCCGGCCGGCAAAGTCTGGGCGAGGATGGCTTCGCGGATCAGTTGATAAATCTGACGATTGATTGGTGCACGCGGGATGCGAGCACTTCCCTGGCCTGAAGCGGCGCGATTGACGCGTAGCAGCAAATAATCCGACAAGGAGACGATGCGCAAAGTGGCTCCATCAAATATTTAGAATTGGCTCTATATTACAGGTCCATTGCAGATTTAGTATTGCTTCAACTCAGTTTCTTTCAGTTTTTCCAAAGCGGATACCGGAGCAAGCAATGACATCCAATGCACTCAAGAGCGTCGCCCCCGTCACACCAGTCACATCGGCGCAAGCCCTCTCCAATAAAGAACTGCAAGCTCGCAAGAATGCCGCCACGCCGCGCGGCGTCGGCGTGATGTGCGATTTCTACGCCGACCGCGCCCTCAATGCCGAGCTGTGGGATGTCGAAGGACGCCGCTACATCGACTTCGCCGCCGGCATCGCCGTATTGAACACCGGTCATCGCCATCCCAAACTGATGGAAGCGATCAGCGCCCAGATGGAGCGTTTCACCCATACCGCCTACCAGATCGTTCCATATGCGAGCTATGTCGAGCTGGCCGAACGCATCAACGCCGTCACGCCGGGCGAACACGCCAAGAAGACCGCTCTCTTCAGCACCGGCGCCGAGGCGGTGGAAAACGCCGTCAAGATTGCGCGCGCCGCCACCGGCCGCTCTGCCGTCATCGCCTTCTCGGGCGCCTTCCATGGCCGCACGATGATGGGCATGGCGCTGACCGGCAAGGTCGCGCCTTACAAGCTCGGCTTCGGCCCCTTCCCCGGCGAGGTGTATCACGCGCCCTTCCCGACTGCGCTGCACGGCGTCTCCAGCGACGACGCGCTGGCGGCCGTCAACGGCTTGTTCAAGAGCGATGTCGATCCCAAGCGTGTGGCCGCCATCATTATCGAACCGGTGCAAGGCGAAGGCGGCTTCTACGCAGCGCCGGCGGAATTCATGCGCGGTTTGCGCAAGATCTGCGACGAGCACGGCATCCTGCTGATCGCCGATGAAGTGCAGACCGGTTTTGCGCGTACCGGTAAATTATTTGCAATGGAACATTACGACGTCCTGCCCGACCTGATGACGATGGCCAAGAGCCTCGCGGGCGGCATGCCGCTGGCAGCGGTGTGCGGCCGCGCCGAGGTGATGGATGCGCCGGCCCCCGGCGGCCTGGGCGGCACCTATGCCGGCAATCCGCTGGCGGTTGCCTCGGCGCTGGCAGTGCTGGATGTGATCGCGGAAGAAAATCTTGTCGTGCGCGGCGCGCGTCTCGGTTCGGCACTGAAGGATTTCCTGATCGGACTGGGAGCAAACACTCCGACCATCGGCGAAGTGCGCGGACTCGGCGCGATGGTGGCGGTGGAATTCGTCCAGCCCGGCACCGACAAGCCGGATGCCGATTTCGCCAAGCGCGTGCAGACCCATGCCTTGAAAAACGGTTTGCTGCTGCTGACCTGCGGCAGCTACGGCAACGTGATTCGCTTCTTGTTTCCGCTGACGATTCCGGATACCGTCATGGACGAAGCGCTGGTCATTCTGGCGCAGGCAATCGCCGACGCAAACACCGCCAAGGCCTGAGCCTGGATACCTCCGCGTTCATTTCAAGACATCCAGAAAGAGCAAGCATGAGAACAAATGCGATGGAGACAGCGCCGGAGCAAGTCAAACCGGCCGACACGCTGGTGCAGTTCTGCGGCGTGAAAAAGACTTACGACGGTGAAAACCTGATCGTCAAGAACCTCGACCTGGAGATTCGCCGCGGCGAGTTCCTGACCTTGCTGGGGCCGTCCGGCTCGGGCAAGACCACCTGCCTGATGATGCTGGCCGGCTTCGAGTATCCGACCAGCGGCGAGATCCGCCTGGACGGGCAACTGCTCAACCGCGTGCCGCCGCACAAGCGCAACATCGGCATGGTGTTCCAGAACTACGCGCTGTTCCCGCACATGACGATTGCGCAGAACGTCGCCTATCCGCTCTCTGTGCGCAAGATGGACAGCATCACGCGCGCCGCCAAGGTCAAGCAGGCGCTGGACATGGTGCAGATGGGCAAGTTCGGCGACCGCTATCCGACGCAGTTGTCGGGCGGCCAGCAGCAGCGCGTGGCCCTGGCGCGCACGCTGGTGTTCGATCCGCAACTGGTGCTGATGGATGAGCCGCTGGGCGCGCTCGACAAGCAATTGCGCGAACACATGCAACTGGAGCTGAAGGCGCTGCACAAGCGACTCGGCGTGACCTTCGTCTACGTCACCCACGACCAGAGCGAAGCGCTGACCATGTCGGACCGCGTCGCCGTGTTCGACCAGGGCGTGATCCAGCAACTGGCGCCGGTGGAAGACCTGTACGAATTTCCGGAGAACCAGTTCGTCGCCAGCTTCATCGGCGACAACAACCGTTTCAATGCGAGCGTCGAAATGGTCGACGGCGAACGCTGCACGATCCGCTTGCCGGATGGGGCAACGCTGACCGGCCTGAACGTGCATCGCGCCGCGGTCGGCCAAAGCGTGGTCGCCTGCGTGCGTCCGGAGCGCATCCGTTTGCAGCCCTTGTCTGCGCCCGACAGCGGCAATCTGATCAAGGCCAGCGTCGCCGGCCTGATCTATTTCGGCGACCACGTGCGCGTGCGCTGCGTCGTCAGCGGCCAGGACGATTGCTTCGTCAAGCTGTCGCTGAGCGACCCGGCGCTGGCCGATCTCGCCGAAGGCAGCCATGTCGGGCTGCTCATTGCGCCGGAACGCCTGCGCGTGTTTGCCTGACTTTTTCGTCGCTTCTTCATTTTTGCTTTCATCACCAAGAACCACAACCAAAGAGGAACACATGAAACGCCACACTCTCGCTCTGCTCTCCCCGCTCGCTTTAGGTTTGCTGTTCTCGGCCGGCATCAGCCAGGCGGCTGAACTGACCGTGGTCAATTTCGGCGGCGCCAATGCCAACGCGCAAAAGGTCGCCTATGTGGAACCGTTCCAGAAGAGCACCGGCACCAAGGTCGTCACCGCCGAATTCAACGGCGAACTGGCCAAGGTCAAGGCCATGGTCGAAGCCAAGAAAGTCACCTGGGACGTGGTGGAAATCGACGGCGGCGATCTGGCGCGCGCCTGTGAAGACGGCCTGATCGAAAAGCTCGATCTGGTCAAGACCATCAAGAAAGACGATTACATCCCTGAATCGCTCAACAGCGAATGCGGCATGGGCGCCTTCGTCTGGTCGACCGTGCTGGCCTACAACGGCGACAAGCTCAAGACCGCGCCGCAAGGCTGGGCGGACTTTTGGGATGTGAAGAAATTCCCCGGCAAACGCGCCATGAAGAAAGGCGCCCAGTACACGCTGGAGTTCGCACTGATGGCCGACGGCGTGCCGACCAAAGATGTCTACAAGGTGCTCAGCGCCAAGGGCGGCGTCGATCGCGCCTTCAAGAAACTCGATCAGCTCAAGCCGAATATCCAGTGGTGGGAAGCAGGCGCGTTGCCGGCGCAGTTCCTGGTGTCCGGCGACGTCGTGATGTCGACGGCTTTCAACGGCCGCATCGACGCCGCGCAGCGTGAAGGCAAGAACCTCAAGGTGGTCTGGGCCGGCAGCGTCTATACGCTGGATTACTGGGTGATTCCGAAGGGTTCGCCGAACAAGGCGCTGGGCGAGAAGTTCATCACCTTTGCAACCAATGCCGAGAACCAGAAGGTCTATGCCAACAATATCGCTTACGGCCCGGTCAACAAGAACACGCTGAAGCTGCTGGATGCGAAGACGCTGTCGAACCTGCCAACATCGACGGCCAACGCCAAGGATGCGATCCAGCTGAGCCAGCAGTTCTGGACCGACCACGGCGAAGAACTGGAACAGCGCTTTGCAGCCTGGGTTGCCAAGTAAGATCCGGGACGCGAAGTGAATCAACCCGCCGGTTAGTCACCTAGCAAGGACGTTCCGGACGGCAGTTGCAGCGCAGTTTGCTTCGATTGCCGCCTGGACGTCCGACCATCCATTGTCAGGCAGCATTCAGAATCAAGAGTCACGATGAATACTCTCGCCACCAGCCCGAGCGCGGCCATGCCCATCACTTCAGAAGCCGGAAGCCCGGCGCAAGCCGATCCGCAGCAACAACAGCAGCAGCTCAAACGCGATTTGCGCCTTGCGGGAACGCGCAAGCGCCTCGGCGCGCTGATCCTGATTGCGCCGCTGGCGCTCTTTCTGATGATGACCTTTGTCGCGCCTATCGTGATGTTGCTGGTGCGCGCGGTCGAGAATCCCGAGATCGCTTCGACGCTACCGCGCACCGTCGCCGCACTGGCAAAATGGGATCGCAAGAGTCCGCCGCCCGATCAGGCCTATGCCGCCATGGCTGCCGATCTGCTCAAGGCAAAACAAGACAGCACCGCCGGCCCCCTGGCGCGGCGTATCAATACTGAACTTTCCGGCGCGCGTTCGCTGGTCATGGGCACCGCCCGCGCCCTGCCTTTGCATGACGCCGACGGCAAGGAATTACAGCCGTCGCAACCCGCACAGGCCGCGCAGATCAAGGAAGCCATGATCGCGCTGAACCCGCAATGGGCCGAGCTCGATAGCTGGCAAGTGATCGCCCGTAACGGTTCGATCTATTCTCCTTATTACCTGCTGGCATCGCTGGACCTAAAGCAAAACGCCGTCGGCGATATCATCCAGGCCGATCCGGAAGCCTCCATCTATCGCTCCATCTTCGGCCGCACCTTGTGGATGAGCGCGATGGTGACCCTGTTCACGCTGCTGCTGGCCTATCCGCTGGCCTACTGGCTGTCAACCATGCCGGAGCGGCGCGCCAATCTGCTGATGATCCTGGTGCTGATCCCGTTCTGGACCTCGATCCTGGTGCGCGTGGCGGCCTGGATCGTGCTGCTGCAATCGGAAGGCCTGGTCAACTCGGCGCTGATGCTCAGCGGCCTGACGCAGGCGCCGCTGGAGCTGGTGTTCAACCGCGTCGGCGTGTACATCTCGATGACGCACATCCTGCTGCCGTTCATGATCCTGCCGCTCTACAGCGTCATGAAATCGGTGCCGCCGACCTATCTCAAGGCGGCCATCTCGCTGGGCAGCCATCCGTTCGCGGCGTTCTGGCGCGTGTATGTGCCGCAGACCTATCCGGGCATCGGCGCGGGCGTGTTGCTGGTGTTCATCATGGCGGGCGGCTACTACATCACGCCGGCCTTGCTGGGCGGCCCCAACGAGCAGATGGTGAGCTACTTCATCGCCTATTTCATCAACACCACGATCAACTGGGGCATGGCCTGCGCGCTGGGCGGGCTGCTGCTGACGGGAACGCTGATCCTGTATGGCGTGTATCGCCGTTTTGCCAAAATCGATGTCGGCATTGCCTAGCCCATCTTGTCACATCGTCATGCAACTTAACGCGTTCAACAACATCACACCGGTTATCGGATAACGCCATGATCAAAATGCCATCCTTGTCGTTCGCATCATTCCTGCCGGATTTTCCGCCATACATGTCGCTGCCGGAGCGTGCGTGGTTCTTCGTCTCGCGCAGCCTGAACGTGTTGATCTTGCTGTTCCTGATCCTGCCGATACTGGTAATGATTCCGCTGTCGTTCAGCGACAGCAGTTTCCTCATGTATCCGATCAAGGGCTTTTCGCTGCGCTGGTACCAGAACCTGTTCGAGTCCGACGAGTGGATGCGCGCCGCCCGCAACAGCTTCATCGTCGCGCCCGCCGCCACCGTGATCGCGACCGTGCTCGGCACGCTGGCTGCAGTCGGTCTCAACAAGGCCGACTTCCGCGGCAAGGGTGTGCTGATGGCGATCCTGATTTCTCCGATGATCGTGCCGGTGGTGGTGGTCGGCGTCGGCGTGTATCTGTTCTTTGCACAGATCGGTCTGGCTGACAGCTATCTCGGTCTGATCCTGGCGCATGCGGCGCTGGGCGCGCCGTTTGTCGTCACCACCGTGCTGGCGACGCTGCAAGGGTTCAATCACAATCTGGTGCGCGCCAGCCTAAGCTTGGGCGCCAGTCCGGTGCACACCTTCTTTCGCATTACCTTGCCGGTGATTGCGCCGGGCCTGATCTCGGGCGCGCTGTTCGCTTTCACCACTTCATTCGACGAAGTCGTGCTGACGCTGTTCGTCGCCGGCCCCAATCAGGCCACGCTGCCGCGCCAGATGTTCGCCGGCATCAAGGACAACATCAGCCCCACCATCGCTGCGCTGGCGACCATCCTGATCATTTTTTCCACCTGCCTGTTGCTGGTGCTGGAATGGCTGCGTGGCCGCAACAAGGCTGCGGCCAAATTTTAAGGAAAGACTTTATGTTGCTATCTGATCACCTCAAAGACCCTACCCTGCTGCGCCAGCAAGCTTATATCAACGGCGCCTGGTGCAATGCCGACGACGGCAGCGCGCACGACGTGCACAACCCCGCCACCGGTGACAAGATCGGCACCATCCCCAACATGGGCGCCGCCGAAACCCGCCGCGCGATTGAAGCGGCGCAGGCGGCCTGGGCCGGCTGGCGCAAGAAGACCGCCAAGGAGCGCAGCGTCATCCTGCGCAAGTGGAACGATCTCATGCTCGCCAACACCGACGACCTGGCGCTGATCATGACCACCGAGCAAGGCAAGCCGCTGGCGGAAGCCAAGGGCGAAATCGCCTACGCCGCGTCCTTCATCGAATGGTTCGGCGAAGAGGCCAAGCGCACCTACGGCGACACCATTCCTTCGCCATCTCCGACCAGCCGCATCGTCGTCACCAAGGAGCCGATCGGCGTCTGTGCGGCGATCACGCCGTGGAATTTCCCGGCGGCGATGATCACGCGCAAGGCCGGTCCTGCGCTGGCTGCAGGCTGCCCGATGGTGCTCAAGCCTGCTGAAGCGACGCCCTTCTCGGCGCTGGCATTGGCGGTGCTGGCGGAACGTGCAGGCGTGCCGGCCGGCGTGTTCAGCGTGGTTACCGGTTCGGCCAAACTGATCGGCGGCGAGATGACCAGCAATCCGCTGGTGCGCAAGCTGAGCTTCACCGGCTCCACCGCGATCGGCAAGCTGCTGATGGAACAATGCGCCGCCACCGTCAAGAAGCTGTCGCTGGAACTGGGCGGCAATGCACCCTTCATCGTGTTCGACGACGCCGATCTGGATGCCGCCGTCGAAGGCGCGATCGCGTCCAAGTTTCGCAACGCCGGCCAGACCTGCGTGTGCGCCAACCGCATCTATGTGCAGGACGGCGTGTACGACGCCTTCGCCGAAAAACTGGTGGCGGCCGTCGGCAAGCTGAAGGTCGGCAACGGCGTCGAAAACGGTGTCACGCAAGGCCCGTTGATCGATGAGAAAGCCGTCAAGAAGGTCGAACAGCACATCGCCGATGCCCAGGCCAAGGGCGGCCGCGTGCTGACCGGCGGCAAGCGTCACGCGCTCGGCCACAGCTTCTTCGAGCCGACCGTGATCGCCGACGTGACCTCGCAGATGATCATCGCCAAGGAAGAAACCTTCGGCCCGATGGCGCCGTTGTTCCGTTTCACCACCGACGAAGACGCCATTGCGATGGCCAACGACACCGAGTTCGGACTGGCAGCTTACTTCTATTCGCGCGACATCGGCCGCATCTGGCGCGTCGCCGAAGGTCTGGAGAGCGGCATGGTCGGCATCAACACCGGCCTGATTTCCAACGAAGTCGCGCCGTTCGGCGGCGTCAAGCAATCCGGTCTGGGACGCGAAGGATCGCATTACGGCATCGACGACTATCTGGTCATCAAGTATCTCTGCATGGGCGGCATTTAAGCCGCTTGCGCCCGGCGCGGATGAGGTGCATGCATTTCGGGTATGCTTTCGGGCGTACCCGATTTTTTTGTTCTTCGCCTACACTCCGACTCCGTCATGCGCAAGGAAGCCCCCGACATCACGCTGTGGCACGCGCCCAATTTGCAGGCGGAGCTGCTGCGCGCCCGCTTCGTCGACTTCTCCTATGACGTCCATACGCACGATACCGCCTGTTTCGCCCTGCTGACGCGCGGCGCGATCCGTATCCGCATGCGCGGCGCAGAATTCGTCGCACGCGCCGGCGATCTCTACGCCATCGACGCCGATCAGCCGCACGCCGGCTGGCCGGTCGACAGCGACGGCTGGCAGCAGCGCACCTTGTATGTCGATCTGAACTACCTGCGTTCGCTGGTGCGCGATGAAGATGTGGTGCGCGGCATCTCCGTCGCCGGCCCGCTGATTCGCGACCAGGCCCTGGCGGCGCTGTTCTATGAAATGCACAACTGCTCGCAATTACAGACTGCCGATGCAGCCTCCGCCTTGTACTGCGAAGAGGTCTATCTGAAATTCGCGGCGCGTTTGTTCGACCATCACGTGCGTGACGCCGATGCTCCATCCGTGGTCGGCAAGGAAAGCCATGCAATCCGTCTGGCGCAGGAATATCTGGACCAGCACCTGGGCCGGCAAGTCCACCTGCAAGACATCGCCGAGGTGGCCGGCTTGCCCGCGTTCCAGTTGTTCCGCGCCTTTGAACGCGCCACCGGCATGACGCCGCATGCCTATCAGCGCCAGGCGCGCGTACGTGTCGCCAGGAGTCTTATCCGGCTGAATCATTCGCTGGCGGACGTCAGCGCAGCGACGGGATTCTCGGATCAGGCGCACCTGACGCGCTGGTTCCGCCGCATCATGGGCGTCACGCCCGGCGCCTACCGTAGCGCCATGGTCGCCCGATAAGACTGCCGCTATTTCAGCAAACCAATATTGGCAACGATGCGGCTGATCGGCTTTTTCTCGCCGATCAGGGCCACGCCGAGATAGCCTAGATCGCTGGTCGCCATGTTGGCGACCGCATCGCAGAAAGCCTGATAGTTGGTCGTCTCCTGCCCCTGCACGGGGAAATCCACCACATCGCAGCCGCTCTCCACGCCCTTGGCGCGGATCCCCGCAAGTTCGTCGCGACTCGCTGCCAGCACGGCGATGCCGATCGGAATCAGGCCCGGATGGGCGCAACCGTCGGCATCGACGAGCGCAGGCCCGACCAGTTCAGGATGGCGCTGGCCGATGGTCAGCGCGATGACGGCGGCGGCGTTGGCGGCTTTGCCGACCGGCAGCGCCGCATCGACGATGATGACACAGCGTTGCGGGATGGTTTGGGGAGAATCGATGGCGGTGTCGGTCACGTGCAGGTCCTTTTTTGATGAAGAAGAACCCGCATGTTCTGGCATGGCCGGCAGGAAGTCTTGAACGCTATTGCACGGGGCGAATGAAGGCCTTGCGTTCCGCCTCGACGCGATCGCGGCAGGCGCATCCCGTCAGGTGATCGTTAACCAGCCCCATGGCCTGCATGAAGGCGTAGATGGTGGTCGGCCCGACATAGCTCCAGCCGCGCTTCTTGAGGGCTTTGGAGAGGTTGATGGAAGCCGCCGAGGTCGGGTTGGCGGTCCAGTAGTCCAGCGTCACGACCTTGGGACGTTCCTTGGCCGGCGGTTCGAATTGCCAGAACCAGGCGGCCAGCGAACCGGCTTCTTCGATCAGCTCCAATGCGCGTTGAGCATTGTTGATGGTGGAAACGATCTTGGCGCGGTTGCGCACGATGCCGGCATCAGCCATCAGGCGTGCAATATCGTCGTCGCCGTAACGCGCCACGCGATGAAAGTCGAAGCCGTCGAAGGCTGCCCGGAAGTTCTCGCGTTTGCGCAGGATGGTGATCCACGCCATGCCGGACTGGAATCCTTCCAGGCAGATCTTCTCGAACAGGCGGATATCGTCGGCCACCGGCTTGCCCCATTCGTTGCCATGATACTCAGACATGGCGGCATGCCAGGCGCAGTAGACCGTGCCGTCATCGGCAGTCATCAGGCCGGGAACGTTGTCGCTATGTTGTTTTGTCATGATGGCAATAAAGATGGCATGGGCCGCAACCCGATATGATGCGTCAAAGCAAGCCGGTGCGCTTGCCGGATCTTGCTTTCGTATTCCGGCAAATAAATTTTTAAATAAATTGCATCCGGCTGGAATAAGCATCCGGGCCGTTCGTCTTACTGTGCATGAACGATATCACTACCTTTACCGGTTGATTACCCATGAGCAAAGATTTCAGCGACGACGATTTGCGCGAACTGCTGCCCCGGCTGCGGCGCTTTGCACTGTCGTTGACGCGCCACGAAAACAGCGCCGACGACCTGGTGCAGTCCTGCCTGGAGCGGGCGTTGTCACGCGCCGACCGCCGCCGCGACGACGGCGACCTGCGCGCCTGGCTGTTCCAGATCATGTATCGCCAGTTCATCGATGGCGAGCGCCGCGCCAAACGCTATGCCGGCTTGCTGTCGCTGTTCGTCCGCGCCGAAGAAGAGCTGGCGCCCTCGGCCGAAGATGTCGCCATGTCGCGCTCGGCCCTACAGGATTTCAGCAAACTGCCGGCCGAGCAACGCGCCTTGCTGCTGCTGATCTCGGTCGAAGGACTCAGTTATCAGGAAGTCGCCGACACCATGGACATCCCCATCGGCACCGTGATGTCGCGCCTGTCGCGTGCCCGCAAGGCATTGCGCGCGCTCAATGACGGCCAGGCCAATCCTTCTTTGCGGATCCTCAAATGAATACTTTCTCTCCCTCCGAACAGGACCTGCACGCCTACGTCGACGGTCAGCTGGACGAAGCGATGCGCCGCCAGGTCGATGCTTATCTGGCGAGCCATCCCCAGGCTGCGCGCGAAGTCGAGCAACTGCGCCTGGACAATCAGCGCCTGCGCGCCTCGCTGGAGAACCTGCCTGCGGCGCCGATCCCGCCGCGCCTGGATCCCTTCCGCATCCGCCGCGAACTGCGCGCCCGCTCGCAGCGCCGCATGGCGATTGCCGCCTCACTGGTGTTGACGCTGAGCCTCGGTACGCTGGGCGGCTGGCAATTGCGCGACATGGCTATGCGCAAGACCTATCTGCCGATGGCCGATGCGACGCAGGCTTACCGGATGTTTGCGACCAGCGACATGGCGCAGAAGGTCGACATGAAGACCAGCGAGCCGGAGCAGTTGCAAGGCTGGCTCAACCGGCATTTCGTCCAGGCGGCGCCGATGCCGGACTTCAGCGCCTACGGTTTCAAGCCGGTCGGCGGCCGCCTGATGGCCAGCGACAAAGGCGCGGCGGCGATGGTGCTGTACCAGAACGACGCCGGACAAGCCATCGTCTACTACGTCCGGCCGCCGGGCGAGTTGTTCAACTTCGGCGCCGGCAATCGCCAGGACGGCAATCTGCTGACGCAATACTGGCGGCAGGGACGCTACTTCTACGCGGTCGTCAGCCCGTCCGACACGCCGTCGACGCTGCCGGTGCAAAGGGCCGTCGAGCCCAACCGACCGCAGTCATGACGTGATGCGGATGTAATTCAGCCTTTCCTCCCGCTGTAAAAAATAACCGCTGATCGGAGCGGATGGAGTCGTGCGCCCTGCGCATTTGTACCTGCATGAATTCGCCGATCGCTGCATTTCCCTTTTTTCATTCACTGACTCATTGATTCACACACACAAGGAATTATCGCCATGCTCAACAAACGCTCATTCATGAAGTCCGCCGTGCAATCCACAATTGCGGGCGTCGCCGCCCTGCTCCTGAGCCACGCCGCTTTCGCCGAAGATGCCGCGAAGACCGCGCCGGTCAAGAACGTCGTGCTGGTGCACGGCGCCTATGCCGACGGTTCATGCTGGTCGGAAGTAATCGAACGCCTGCAAAAAGCCGGCCTGCACGTGACGGCCGTACAGAATCCTTTGTCCTCTCTGGCCGACGACGTTGAAGCGACGCGCCGCATCCTGGCGCTGCAAGACGGCCCGACCATCCTGGTCGGCCACTCGTGGGCAGGCACCGTCATCAGCGAAGCCGGCACCGATCCCAAGGTGGCAGGTCTGGTCTATGTCGCTGCGCGCGCACCGGATGCCGGTGAAGACTACGGCGCGCTGGCAGGAAAATTCCCGACGCCGCCGGCCAGCGCCGGCCTGGTCAAGTCGGGCGGCTTTGCTCAGTTGAGCGAAGAAGCTTTCCTGCGCGACTTCGCGGGCGACATCAATCCGGTCAAGGCCAAGGTCATGTATGCCGAACAAGGCCGCATCTCCGACACGCTGTTCGCCTCGCGCACCACGCAAGCCGCATGGCGCAGCAAGCCGACCTGGTATGCCGTTTCCACCAATGACCGCACCACGTCGCCGCAACTGGAGCGCTTCCTCGCGCAACGCATGAAGGCCAAGACCATCGAAATCGCCTCCAGCCATCTGTCGATGCTGTCGCATCCGGATGAAATCGCCAATCTGATTCTGGACGCTGCGGGACAAACGCATTGATGCCTTGATGACAGGCTGATGACATCGTGAGTTGATCGGGGGATGTCGCGCTTCTGATTGCTCATGATGTTTTCCGGCAGCGAAATATTGATCTTTTTATATCGCATTCATCGACCGGATCACATAGTCTGGAAAATACATTTTCCAGGCCTGAGATCTGTGACAGTATCCTTCCTCAGGCTGACCGGCCTGAATAACAAACGGGGTATAAAAATGCGAAAAATATTGGCGTTGCTGCTCGTACTTGCTTCACTCCATTCTTTCCCGGCGCTGGCAGCCGGCTTCTCTTTCCTATCTGGATTCAAGACACAGACGATCGCCACCAACGGCGCACGCATCCATGTCAGAGTCGGCGGCACAGGCCCGGCGGTTGTGATGCTGCACGGCTATGGCGAAACCGGCGACATGTGGGCGCCGCTGGCGGCCAAACTCGCCGCCACGCACACGGTCATCGTGCCTGATCTGCGCGGCATGGGCTTGTCGGATCACCCTGCAACCGGTTACGACAAAAAGAACCAGGCGCGCGACATCGCCGGCGTGCTCGATGCGCTCAAGATCGGCAAGGTCGACGTGGTGGCGCATGACATCGGCAATATGGTCGCCTACGCCTTCACTGCGGAGCAACCTGAGCGCGTGACCAAACTGGTGCTGATGGATGCGCCGCTGCCGGGTGTCGGCCCATGGGAAGAAATCCTCAAGAATCCCCTGCTCTGGCATTTCCGTTTCGGCGGTCCGGACATGGAACGGCTGGTGAAGGGCCGCGAGCGTATTTACCTCGATCGTTTCTGGAATGAGTTCTCCGCCGATCCCAAGCATTTCGACGAAGCCTCACGCCGCCACTATGCCAAGTTCTATGCACTGCCTGGCGCCATGCATTCCGGCTTTGAGCAGTTCCACGCCTTTGACCAGGATGCTGTAGACAACAAGGCCTACGTCGCCAAGGGACTGCTGCCGATGCCGGTCCTGGCCGTGGGCGGCGAAAAATCCTTCGGCACCACCATGGCAGCCGTTGCACGTTTTGCCGCCACCGATGTACGCGGCGCGGTGATCCCCAACGCCGGCCACTGGCTGATGGAAGAACAGCCGCAGGCGACCGTGGCGGTGATTGCAGACTTCCTGCAATAAACCGGATCTGCGCCTGTCAGACAAAACGGCTTGCAGCGTTGCAAGCCGTTTTTCTTTTGCCTGGCCGGAAAGGCGATGCAGGCGCCCATCGTATAATCCCAGCCGCATTTCGCATTTCTTCATTCATCGTCCGTCGCGTTCAGGAGAAAAATCGTGCGCCTGTCGTCCTTCCCGTTTTTCGCTGCCTCCGCTCTTGCGGTCCTGATTGCGACATCTGCGACAGCTGCTTGCGCCGATGATCTCAAGGTCTTCGCCGCCGGCGCCATTGCTCCCGTGGTGCGCAGCGTCGCCGCCGATTTCGAACAGCGCAGCGGCATCCGCGTCACGGTGGAGAACGCCACCGGTGGCGCAATGGAAAAACGCATCCGCTCCGGCGCAGCCTTCGACGTGGCGGTCGTGCCGGATGCCGTGTTGAACAGTCTCGGCAAGGATGCTTATCTGGATGCAGCCAGCGCCCGCGGGATCGCGCGCGTCGGCATCGCGGTCGCCGTCAGGCAAGGCGCACCGGCGCCGGCGATTGCCACCGTGGCGCAGTTCAGGAAGACATTGCTGGATGCGCCGTCGGTTGCAGTCATCGATCCCAGGGCCGGCGGATCCAGCGGCATCTATCTGGAACAACTGTTTGAAAAGCTGGGCATCGCGGCGCAGATGCATGCCAAGGAAGTGCTGGTGCCCGGCGGCCTGGTGGCGGAGAAGCTGGTCGACGGCTCAGCCGCACTGGCGCTGCATCAGCAAAGCGAGATCCTGCAGGTAAAAGGCGCGCACCTGGTCGGACCGCTGCCGGCCGCCATCCAGAACTACACCGTGTATGCGGGCGCCGTTTCGTCCCATGCTTCGTCATCCGCGACGGCGCGCGCCTTCCTGACGATGTTCGCCGATACCCGCGCGCGCCGGGCCATGCAGGAACACGGCTTGTCGCCGGAAGCTGATTGAGCGCGACTTTCGTGGTGAGAAGGCCGCGCAAGCCTGACGGCACTATTTTCGAAAAATAACATCGAAAACCTGTTCGCCGGCGCAAACAAATAAAAACATTAACGCGCGGGCAACATCCCTTTATTCATCCCCAATCGAGGAGACCCGCGATGCTCAGCAAAAACACCATTTGCCTCTGGTACGACGGCGCTGCACTGGATGCAGCGACGTTCTACGCCGCAACCTTTCCCGACAGCGCCGTCGGCGCCGTCCATCGCGCGCCGGGCGACTATCCCGCGGGCAAGGAAGGCAACATCCTGACGGTCGAGTTCACCGTGATGGGTATTCCCTGCCTTGGCCTCAACGGCGGCCCTGCCTTCCGCCACAACGAAGCGTTCTCGTTCCAGGTCGCGACCGACAGCCAGGAAGAAACCGACCGCCTGTGGAACGCCATCGTCGACAACGGCGGCCAGGAAAGCGCCTGCGGCTGGTGCAAGGACAAATGGGGGCTGTCCTGGCAGATCTCGCCGCGCGTGCTGATCGCCGGCGTCACCGATCCCGATCAGGCGGCCGCCAAACGCGTCTTCCAGGCCATGATGGGGATGAAGAAGATCGACATCGCCGCCATCGAGGCCGCCCGGCGCGGCTGATTCAGCAGTTGGCTTCGTGGCCAACTTCGCGGCTCGTCGGCGCGCCGGTCACACGCCGATCACACGCCGATCACACGCCGATCACACGCCGATCACACGCCGGTCACACGCCGGTCACACGCCGGTCACATGGCATCAAGCGCGGCCAATGCCGCAGCATCCAGCTGCAGCGCTCCGGCGGCGACGTTCTCGCGTAAATGCGCCACTGACGACGTGCCGGGAATCACCAGAATGTTAGGTGCGCGCTGGAGCAACCACGCCAGCGCCACCTGCATCGGCGTTGCCTGCAGGGATGCGGCGACTTGCGTCAGGGTTTCAGATTGCAGCGGCGAAAATCCGCCCAGCGGGAAAAACGGCACGTAAGCGATGCCCTGCGCCGCCAGCGTATCGATCAGGGCATCGTCGCCGCGCGCAGCCAGGTTGTACATGTTCTGCACGCAAACGATGTCGGTGATCTGCTGCGCTTCGGCGATCTGTTTTGCATCGACATTACTGAGGCCGATATGGCGGATCAGGCCCTCCTCTTTCATCCGCACCAGTGTGCCGAGCGCCTCGGCGAGCGAAGAACCGTCCGGGCCTTCCAGGCCGGGCGCACGCAGGTTGACTACGTCGAGCGCCTCCAATTGCAGGTTGCGCAAGTTGTCGTGCACGGCAGCGCGCAATTGCTCTGCCGACGCCGCCGGTATCCACGACTGATCGTCGCCGCGCACGAAGCCGATCTTGGTGACAATGGTCAGCCCGTCGCGGTAGGGATGCAGCGCTTCGCGGATGATCTGGTTGGTGACGTGCGGACCGTAGAAATCCGAGGTATCGATATGGTTGATGCCCAGCTCGATGGCTTCGCGCAAGACGGCCACCGCAGCGGCACGATCTTTCGGCGGCCCCCACACGTGCGGGCCGGCCAGCTGCATGGCGCCGTAGCCGAGGCGGTTGAAGCGGATGTCGCAGTGCGCGGGTGAAAACTGGTGGCGGGAAGGTAAATAGGCGTTCATGACAGGCTCCTGATAGTGACGAAATGGACGAGGAATTCGCTGCGCGCCAGGGGTGGCGCATGGCCGGGGTAGCGGCATGAGCACATGGTAATCAAGATGATGCCGTGTGATAATCCGGGCAATGGCGTACGGCTTGTACGAAATTCCGCACAATAAAGGCGACCAACGCAATGACGACCGACATTCATTCCATGGCAGATTTGTCGACCTTCGCCCTGGTCGTCCAGCATCATGGCTTCCGCCAGGCCGGACGCGCCAGCGGACAGTCCGCCTCGGCCTTGAGCGAGGCCGTGCGCCGGCTGGAAAACAAGCTCGGCATCCGGCTGCTGTTGCGCACCACGCGCAGCGTGACGCCGACCGAGGCCGGCGCGTTGCTGCTCAGCCGTTTGCGGCCGGCGTTGGACGAAGTCGCCAACGCGCTCGACGTGCTCAACGACCTGCGCGACCGCCCACGCGGCACCTTGCGACTGAACGTGCCGGTCAGCGCGGCGCGCTTCTTCCTGCAGCCGATGGTCAACGCCTTTATCGGCGCCTATCCGGAAATCGTGCTGGACCTGGTCGTCGACAACAATTTTGTCGATGTAGTGGCGAGCGGCTGCGACGCCGGCATCCGCTACGGCGAACGATTGGAACAGGACATGATTGCGGTGCCCATCGGGCCGCGCACGCAGCGCTTTGCCGTGGCCGCCGCGCCCGCTTACCTGGCGCGACGCGGTGTGCCGGAACATCCGCGCGACCTGTTGCAACATGCCTGCCTGCGCGGGAAATTTCTCAGCGGCGCGATCTATCCGTGGGAATTCGAGCGCGATGGACAGACGCTCACCGTCGAACCCGACGGCCCCCTGATCGTCACCCCGACCGTCGCCGACCTGACGGTGAGCGCGGCAGTGGCGGGACACGGCTTGATTTATCTTTTTGAAGAATGGCTGGAGCCGTACATGAGCTCCGGCCAGTTGCAGCCGGTGCTGCAGGACTGGTGGCCGAGTTTTCCCGGACCGTTTTTATATTATTCGGGACGCCGCCACCTGCCTGCGCCGTTGCGGGCCTTCATTGATTTCATCCAGCAGGACGATCAGTGATCCGTCGCTGCCGCCCAGCGCAGCTCGCTGAGGTAGTCGTGGGTATCGGTCGCCATCCATGAGGATCTGAATTCCACCGGTTCTCCGCGCAGGTCGTAGCCGGTGCGAATGGACAGCAAGACCGGATGACCGACAGGTAAACCGAAATCCTTCGCCACCTTCTTTGGCAGCAGACAGGCCCGCAGGCGGTCTTCCACGCGGCTCACCGAGATGCCGCACTGCTGCTCCAGGAATGAATACACCAGATGAAACGGCGCACCGTCTGCGCCCCATTCCTTGGTCCCTACCCGCGCAAAAGGAAAACTGATGGTCTCCAGCACCAGCGGCGCGCCGTCAAGAACGCGACGGCGGCGCAGGCGATAGACCAGTTCGTCGGGCGCGAGCTTGAGGGCCGCGCGTTCGTCGGCGTCGGCAGCGGCGCGCTCTTTCAGCAGCAAGGTGTCTTCCGGCAGGCGTCGCATGCCGTCGGAGCGGTCCGTCAGGCGGTAAAAACTGGTGAAGGCGCGCTCATTGGTGGCGCGCGTCACGAAGGTGCCGCGTCCCCGGTGGCGCGTGACCAGCCCTTGCCCGCTCAGTACGTCGAATGCCTTACGCACGGTACCGACGCTGACCTTCATGTCCTGTGCGAGCGCTTCTTCGCCGGGCAATACCTGGCCGGGCAGCCATTCGCCGGCAATGATGCGTTCATGGATATAGCGTGCAAGCCGGACAAACGCCGGGCTGAGATCGATAGGAGTCATTTCTCTATTCTATATAGAATAGAGAAGTAACACTATAGAATTTGATTCCAAGCTGCTCCTCCCCTCGCTATAGTCCTCCATGTCGATGTCCGGCGGCTGCCGCCCGCTACTTCAGATGCAGCTTTCTTGCGCCGCGCCGCAGATCGACATTTCTTTCATTCATTCGTTGAGATATCGCCATGACCAAGCACATCCATCGCATCGCTTCCGTCGAGGCTTTGCACGTAGGCCAATTCCTGTATGCCCGCATCCGTACCGAGGCGGGACTGACCGGCTACGGCGAAGCGGGTTCATGGGGGCACATCGAAGCCGCCAAGGCCGCGCTGGAAAAGTTCGGCAAGTACCTGGTCGGCCAGGATGCCAACCAGATCGAACTCCACTGGAACGTGATGCAGCGCTTCTCCCACTTCCGCGGCACCGCAGTCAATGCGGCCGTGTCGGCCATCGACATCGCGCTGTGGGATTTGCTGGGCAAGCGTCTGCAGGTGCCGGTCTGGCAATTGCTGGGCGGCAGCTATCGCAACAAACTGCGCGTCTATGGCCATGTGTATGCCGAGACATTGGAAGAGGTCTTGTCGGAATGCCGCCGCCTGCGCGAAGAAGGCTTCACTGCAGTCGGCCATATCAATCCTTTCCTGGATGAACCGGAAGGCCACGAATATTTCCGCTCGCATGCCGGCAAGGTGCGCGACGCCAAGGAGCGCGTCATGGCGTTCCGTGAAGCGGTAGGCCCCGATGTCGACTTGCTGATCGAAATGCACCGCCGCCTGAGTCCGGCCGAAGCGATCGCCATCGGCCAGGTGCTGGAGCCGCTGACGCCGATGTGGCTGGAAGACCCTCTGCGGCCTGAGTTCTACACACAGATGACGACGGTCGGCAACGCCATCCGGGTGCCGATCGCCACCGGCGAACGTTTCTGTACTCCGGCGGAGTTCCAGCAACAGCTGGCCGGCGGCGGCGTGCGTTATGCGCGCGCCTCGGTGTGCGTCTGCGGCGGCATTACCGGCGCCAAGAAGATTGCCGCCCTGGCCGAAGCGCAAAACGTCGATCTCGCTCCGCACAATCCGCTGTCGCCGATCAGCCTTGCCGCCTGCATGCAGGTCGCCGCCGCCGTGCCCAACTTCGCCATCCAGGAATATCCGACCGGATTTGAAAACCTGGTCCTGAAGTCCGGCCAGAAGTTGCTGGGTTCCGATCTCGTCAAAAGCCATCCGGTGCCGCAAGCCGGCTTCATCACCGTGCCGGATGCTCCCGGCATCGGCGTCGAACTGGTGGACGACGTGGAACTCAAGCGCGCCCCGCTGTATCGCCCCGTATCGATGCGCCGCACCATCGACGGCGCACCGCTCGATCAATAACCGGGAAACGCCATGCCCCATCTCATCGTCGACTATTCGCCGGGATTGTTTGCGCCGGACAGCGTGGCGCAGACGCTGCTGGAACTCAACGCTGCCGTCATCGGCAGCGGCAGCATCCAGAAAGAAAGCGATCTCAAGTCGCGCATGATTCCGCTGGAGGCGACACGGGTCGGCACGGAGGCCGGCGCGCGCGGGTTCGTCTATGCCCAGCTGCGCGTCTTGCCCGGACGCACGCCGGCCATGCGCGCCGAATTGTCGCAGCGGATCGCCGGCGTCATTCGCGCCCGCTGCGCCAGGCCGGTCGGCATGAGCGTGCAGCTCAGCGTGGAAGTGATCGAGATGGAACGCGAATCGTATGTAAAAGAAGTCCTGTAAGCCATTGCCTGAAAGCGGCAAGTCGACCGGAAGCGCAGCCCGTGAGCTGCGATCCGCCGGCACGAGACCGCTGGCGCATCTATTGCAAAGTAAGAACCGAGGAGACTGCAACATGCAAAACACCATCACCGGCGAGCTGAACAACGGGCTCGACATCGGGCGGAACAGGTGGCTGGTTATTCTGCCGACCGTGTTCATCGTCTACATGCTGTCGTATTTCGACCGCGTCAATATCGCCATGGCGCTGCCGCACATGACCAAGGAGCTGGGCCTGACGTCGACCCAGGGCGGCTGGATCGGCGGCGCCTTCGCCTGGGGCTATGCGCTGACGCAATTGCTGGCCGGCTACCTGGCAATGAAATTCGGCGCGCGCCGCCTGGTCGCTGTCTGCCTGGTGCTGTTCGGCGCTGCCGCCATGCTGACCGGGCTGGCCACGACATTCTGGCAAGTGCTGAGCGTGCGGATCCTGCTCGGCCTGGCGGAAGGTCCTGTGTATGCCGGCACCTCGATCCTGCTGGCGCAGTGGTTCATGAAGGCCGAGCGCGGCCGGGCATTCGGCATCTGGAATCTGGGCGCGCCGCTGGGAGGTTTTCTGGCGGGGCCGATCTCGGGCGCCATCATCGCCCACTACGACTGGCGCGTCATGCTGATCGCAGAGGGATTGCCCGCCTGGATCTTTTGCCTGATCTGGTTCAAGTCGATTCCCAAAAGCCTCGATACGGCAAGCTGGCTGCCGTCGAACGATCGCGATGCCATCAAGCAGACGCTGGCCGAAGAGCAGGCTGCGCACAAGGAACCGGAAGCGGATTCCTGGTGGACGATTTTCAACGAACCTGCCGTGTGGCTCATGACCCTGGGCTTCGGTCTCAACACCATTCTGCTGTACGGCATTACTTTGTGGTTGCCGACGGTGATGAAGTCGTATGGCCAACTGAGCGAAACCGCGATCGGCTTCTTCGCCGGCGCACCCTTCGTCATGTCCATGCTGGGGATCTACTACATCAGCCGCCGCTCCGACAAGCACGGCCAGGAGCGTCGTTGGCACGCGGCGATACCGACCATGATCACGGGCTTGCTGATGGCGGTGGCGGCGTTTATCCCGGCGCCCCTGTTCTATGTACAGATCGCGCTCTTCATCCTGATCGGGTTCACCCTGAAGATGCTCATGCCGCTGATCTTTTCGCGGTTGACTGAAATTCTGCCTCTGCGCAAGGCGATGCCCGCGGTGGCTTTCGTCAGCGGCGTGGGCAATCTGATCGGACAGTTCCTCGGCCCTCTCCTGGTCGGCTACGTCAGATCGATTTCGCCGGACTACAAGATGTCCTTGCTGATGCTGGGGGGCGCGGCTTTCCTGGGCGGCGTCGCGATTGCGGTATCGAAGACTACTCGCGAACGAAACTGACACTTTGCGTGCAGCGTCATAGTTCTCAATGAAATCAAGGAGATAGTTGAACTCCCCTCAGCTTGTCCACAGGTCTGTGCACAGAATGTGGGGATAACTATCGACGCCAGCGAGGCGTCGTCAGGAAGTCTGACAAACGCCGCAAATGCGTTAATGCCGTTCAGTTAAGCCTGTTTTCCTGAAGCAGTCGTCCCAGCGAACGCTGGGATCCAGTGTCGTGAAAACGGTCAATACGCCGCTGGGTCCTGACTTTCGTCAGGACGACAGTCATGCCGTGCGGATGCCTGCCATGGCGGCCGGCCCGACAATCCAGCTTCACACCGTAAGCGCAATCGCCTTTGTTTTCCTCGCCGGCGCAATCATCCGCGAGCGCTGAAGCAGTTCGCGGAAATGCGTCACCAGCGGGCGCAACGCCACTTTATGCCACGCCACCCACAGCGACGCGCGGTAGTTAAGCCACGGGATTTCATGCAGCACCACGCCCTCGGGTCCTTGCTGGTGCAAGCTCTTCTGCACCATCGTCACACCCAGGCCGGCAGCCACCAGCCCCAGTGCTGCCAGCGGTTCGCTGACTTCCAGCGTGATGCTCGGCGCGAATCCTGCCTGCGCGCAAGCGGCGATGAAGTTGTCGTGCGTGCGGACGCTTTCCTTGTGGATGACGCCGATCCACTTTTGCGCCGCCAGGTCTTGCGGCGTGAATTTCTTTGCGCGCGCCAGCGGATGGCCGACCGGCAGCGCCAGCAGCATCGGGTCGCTCAACACCTGATAGGACACCAGTTCCGGGTCGTCGGGAGGCACCGGCTCGCAGATGAGCCCGACATCCAGGCTGCGTTGGCGCAAGCCTTCGAGCTGGGCGGTGTTGGAGTAATTGTAGAGCGCGATATGGATCGACGGCCGTTCGGTCAGCAGTTCGCGCAGCGCACTGTTGAGCACTCCCGAGTGCATGGCGTTTTCCAGATAGCCGATGCACAGGCCGCCGTCGTCGCCGCTGCCGAGACGGCGCGCCATCGATTCCAGGCGTTTGGCATGCGCCAGAAACGCCTGCGTCTCCCCCAGAAAAGTCCGTCCGTCCGCCGTCAGTCTGATGCGCTGCTGGCTACGCTCGAACAGCGTGAGACCGAGCCGCTCTTCAAGTTGGGCGATCTGCCGGCTGAGCGGGGATTGCGAGATATGCAGGCGCTCGGCCGCGCGCCCGACGTGTTCTTCCTCTGCCACCGTGGCGAAATAATGTAATTGCCGAATATCCAACATATCAGACCTCCAAGGACTCAACCAGGTCATATTATGTCTTGGACAGACTCAATTAGCCACCCTAAAATCGCTCCACCTTAACCAATTTCAGGAGTTGATCATGAGCATCAAGGACAAACTTGCAGGCAGCGTTCTCGGCTTCGGCACGGCGCCGCTGGGCAACATGTTCCGTAACATCCCCGAGGCGGAAGCCGCCGCCACCGTTCGCGCAGCCTGGGAGCACGGCATCCGCTATTACGATACCGCCCCCTTCTACGGCGCCGGCCTGGCGGAAATCCGCCTGGGGCAAGCCCTGGCCGGGCACAAGCGCGACGACTACGTCATCAGCACCAAAGTCGGCCGCATCGTGCTCGATGAAATCGTGAGCGGCCCTCAGGAATTCGGCGAAAAGGGAACGGTCTTTGAGCACGGCCGCAAGAACAAGGTCATCAACGATTACTCGGCCGACGCCACCCTGCGCTCCATCGACGACAGCCTCAAGCGCATGGGCACCGACCGCCTGGACATCGTCTGGGTGCACGACATAGCGCAGGATTTCTATGGCGACGAATGGCTGGCGCGTTTCGAAGAAGCGCGCACTGGCGCATTCCGGGTGCTCACCCGCCTGCGCGACGAAGGCGTGATCAAGGCCTGGGGATTGGGTGTGAACCGGGTGGAACCGATTGAACTGACGATGGAATTGCAGGAAGCCCAGCCGGACGGTTTCCTGCTTGCCGGCCGTTACACGCTGCTGGACCACGAGCGCGCCCTGCAGCGCGTGATGCCGGACGCTGCCCGGCTGGGCATGGAAATCGTTGTCGGCGGCCCATACAGCTCCGGCATCCTGGCCGGCGGCGCCAACTTCGAATACCAGCCGGCCTCAGCTGACATCATCGCCAAGGTGGCCCGCATCAAGGCCGCGGCAGAGCGTCACGGCGTGAGTATCAAAGCGGCGGCGCTGCAATTCTCGCTGGCCAATCCCGCAGTCGCCGCGGTGATCCCCGGCGCCAGCAAACCTGAGCGCCTGGCAGAAGATCAACTGGCCTTGTCTGCGATTATTCCGCAGCAATTCTGGCATGAGCTGCGCGAACAAGGCCTGGTTGCGCCGAATGCTCCGCTGCCGGGAGATCGCCGCTAAGCGCTGCGTGGGGTGAGTGTCAGCCGGACCGGTTTATTGCAACAATATATCGGTCCGGTTCTGTTCGGTGAATGACTGTTCGCCGGCATTTGTACCTCGGTACGGGGATAGTTGAGGAAGAAATGCGCTGTGATTGACAGATATACTTATATGCCCTTATTATTGTCGCAAATCGATCGTTAAGCTGGACTTATGCCCAAAGACCTTTCACCCGGAATCTGCAACAGCACGGCCATTCGCAAAGCTGCCCGACATTTGGGGCGGTTTTATGATGGATGCATGGCGCCAACTGATTTGCGGATCACGCAGTACGCAATTTTGAATCTGATCGCTACCCGCGGCATGCTATCCATTGCCGAGCTGGCTGAGGCCCTGGTCACTGACAGAGCAACAATGGGGCATAACTTGCGCCCCCTTGAGCGAGACGGACTAATCACCATCGCGGTGGGCGCGAGCGATCGCAGAGAACGGGAAATCACCTTGACCGATGCGGGAAAGGCCAAAGAGGCTCAGGGTAGAGTAGCCTGGGAGCGCGCCCAGCAGCAGTTCGAAACAATTTTCGGCAAAGAGGATGCCTTGGCAATGCGCCGCATCATGTATCGCGTTACTACCTTGGATCTGGAAATCTCACCGTAGCAAAAATCAGGCAGCAAAACGGAAAGCATTGTGCAGCACGCCCTCGCCTCTCAATGCGTTACATATAGGGGCATATAAGGATAATTATGTTTAAGCGATTTCTTGCGACACGTTTGATTGCGACGATAGTTATAGCAGCGGCATCAAGCGCCATGGCTTACGCCCAGGAAAAAGGAGCCGGCGACGGCGAGGCTGTTCGCGCCCTGTTCTTGAAACAGGTGGATGCCGAGAACGCGCACGACCTCGGCAGACTTGACAGTATTTTGGCCGACAGCCTTGACGATCAATCGTCCCCGGTTTCCTTCGTTGCCCGCGCCTATCAGTTCTGGGGAAAAAAAGAGGTCATGAAACACTTTGAGGAGATTTTCAAGGGAACATGGCATCTGGAGCCCGATATGGCGCGTAGCCGGATAGTCACGGTGAGCACGGACACGGTGCAGATCTACGTGCCGACCAAAGTGACTTTCGGAGCACCGGGCAAAGACGCCGTTACCGCGACCTTCCTGATCAATCAATTTGCTGTGCACACATCCCAAGGTTGGCGCTTCACCGCCATTCTTCCCGTCCCCGCTCAATAAGGAAACAAAAAATGAAAATGCAATTTAAAGCGACACTGTATGTTGCAGTTGCTTGCGCAACCTTGCTGGTCTCGCATGCCGGCATCGCGGCAACCACCTTTACCGAGACCGACCGACAGCAGATAAAAGAAGTTTTTGAGCGGCAGGCCCAAGCTGCGACGGCGCACGACCTTGCGGCATTTGACGCAGTCTTTGCGGCCCCGAGCGAAGTCGGAGACCCTGTCGTGTTCGTGGCTCGGCCATACCAGTTCTGGGGAAAGTCGGAGCTCATTGATCATTTTCGGGAAACATTCAAAGGCGTGTGGAAGTTTGAGCCGGATCTGACCAAGATGCGGGTGATCCCCTTGACGCCGGACGTGGCGCAGCTCTACGCACCCACGCAGATTACGCTCGGCCATTCTGCTGCCGACGCCCGCACGGCATCGTATCTCGTCTATGAAGTTGTGGTTCGCACCCCTGCCGGTTGGCGTATCGGCGCCATCGTCCCGATCGCGGCACAGTAATCCTCACGTCAAGGAGAAATCCAATGCAAGCAGCGGTCTATTATGAGAATGGGACACCGGATGTGTTTCGCTATGAAACGGTCGATGAACCGACATGTGCACCCAATGAGGTACTGATCGAAATCAAGGCCATCTCGGTAGAGGGCGGCGATCTGATCAACCGGGAAATTCGCCCCCTGGCGCGTGTTCCCCACATTGTGGGCTACCAGTGCGCAGGGATAGTCCTGGAGGTTGGCGCGAACGTGCATGATCGTCAACCGGGCGACCGGGTTGTAGCAGTTCTTTCATGGGGGTCGCATGCGCAGCGTGTGGCGGCTCCGGCGGCCGATACCTGGCTGATTCCAGAGTCATTGGACATGGCTGTCGCCGCGGCCGTACCCGTTGCGTGGGGAACGGCGTACGAATGCCTGTTTGAAGCGGGCAGTCTGGTCAGCGGGGAATCGGTGCTGATCCACGCGGGCGCCGGTGCGCTGGGGCTGGCCGCAATACAACTGGCTCACCGCGCCGGCGCTACCGTGTACGCCACCGCGTCGGACGACACACGCTTGTCGCGCCTGACGTCTTACGGCATGACGGCTGGAATAAACTACGTCGACAGCGATTTTGTCAAAGAGATTGCGACGCTGACCGATGGTCGCGGTGTGGATCTCATTGTCGACAGCATTGCAGGGAGCACTCTGACGCGTGGTGTTCAGGCGCTTGCGTATAAGGGGCGGCTCGTTACTGTCGGCGTGTCGGGCCGTGATCAGGACCGGCTCGATCCGGTGAGCTTATGGAGGGGAAACCAGAGCTTGCATGGCGTCTTCTTTCCAACACTTCTGGACACTGAGCACCATCGTGTCCACGGCAATGTGCAGACGCTGCTGGAACGCGTTGCGGCTGGAGAGTTGCAAGTCGTCATCGACAAGACCTTTCCATTGCAGGAAGCGCGCGCCGCACACACCTACGTAAGTTCAAGGCAGGCATTTGGCCGGGTTGTCATGCTTCCTTGAGCGAAGGCAGCGCGGCGGTATCGTTGGATAAAAGGCCATGCCGCCTGCTCGCACCGATCAATCAGCAACTGGAAATGTCCCCATGTTCAAATGGCTAGCAGGATTTGTACTTACAACGTTACTGGCAAGCGGCGCATTCGCCGGGTCGCCGAATACCGATATCGTTGCAGATGGTCTTGGTTTTCCGGAGGGGACGATCGTCGTTAATGGGGCGCTCTATTTCGTGGACTATCAGGCTTCCACCGTGAATAAACTTAATGGCAGCAGCTACGCGACGGTCGCAAAATTGCCGGGATGCGGAGCCAATGGGCTTGTCGCTGCAAATGGAAGCTTGTTGGTGGCTTGTTACGATAGCGGCGCGATTGAAAAAATCTCGCTGAATGGGGCGCGCCTGGGGACGATCAAGCATTCACGTTCGGGAGAGCGATTCTCTCACCCGAATGATCTGGTTACGAACGACCGTGGCGATGTGTATTTCACGGCCTCGGGTGATCGTCCCGGTGAAGGACAGGTATTTCTTTTGCCGCACGCCAGCGATGTGCCGCAAAAAGTCGCAGATGGCATCGACAATGCAAATGGTATTGCGGTATCCCCGGACGGCAAGATTTTGTACATGGGAGAAAGCGGCGCCGACAGGATCCTCCGCTATCGGATCAACGATGACGGGACGTTGGACAGGCCGAAGATATTTGCTCAGCTCGACTCTCTTGCCCCACCCTCTTCTACTGGCCGCCATACGCCGGACGGTATTCGTGTGGGGCCTCACGGACTGATCTATGTGGCGTTATTTAACGGCGATGGATGTTGGGTCTTAAATGCAAAAGGGGAACATATCAAAACAATAGAGGTGCCTGGCGCGCACCATTCGAACCTGGCAATCTCGGTTGCTGAACAGGTCCTTTATGTGACTTCGATTTCCAGCTCGTCTGGCCGAATCTATCGCATGCCGCTTCCTGCAGAAATACACGAGAACAAAAATTAAGGGAATCCATGGCGGCTACTGTCGAATCGGGATCCCAACATATCATCGGAAGAACGAGTAAGCCGAACCATCAAGAGGCCTGGAAAACACCTTTTAGTCTGCTCGCATCTAAGAGCTTGCGTCGCCTGACGCCCTGTCCTGAAGCCTGCTTGTCTCGCTCGGTGCATAGCCGAACTGCGCCTTGAAGGCTCGGCTGAAGGCCGCATCCGACGCGTAACCGACGCGTTCCGCTGCCTGGGTGACACGCAACCCGCCGCTGGCAAGCATGTCCGCAGCCAACGTCAATTTCAGTCGTTTGACATAGTGCAACGGCGCCTCGCCGACCCGTGCCGTGAAGCGCTCTGCAAAAATCGAGCGCGACATCGCGGCGATACCGGCCAATCCCTCGACCGTCCACGGCTGATACGGCGCCGCATGGATGGCATTGAGCGCGCGGCCGATACGTTCGTCGCCCAGTGCGCCTACCCAACTGCGCGGATGCGTCTGACTGGCGGCCCAGGTACGCAGCGTACGTATCACAAGCAAATCGATCAACCGTGAGATCATCAGCGATGAACCTGGCTCGACCTCATGCGATTCCTTGACCAGGAAATGGGTGAGCGCGCGTAACCAATCCGGCGTCTTGCCATCTTCACTGGGAATATGCACCACCAGAGGGAGCGCCGCCATAACGGCTGCCAGCGATCCGCCTTCGAAATGGAACAGGCCGCCGACAAGAGAAGTCGGCGCGCCATCGCCGCCGTAATCGAGCACCGACTTATCGCGATCAAAATGTTCGTTGATGAGGCTGCCGATTTCTGCCGGCGGCGTGGCAGGATCGTCGCAAATCTGGTGGACGATGCCATGCGGCAGCAGCAACATATCGCCCTGATGTACGGCAATCGGCTCGGCACCCTGCGTCTTGATCCACATCGTACCGGTTTCGACGAAATAGAAATGCGCCGCCCGCTTAGGAAAAGCAATGGACCACGGCCCTCTCAGCCGCGCCGAATACACCAGTTCACCACGCAAACGGATCAGGGTCAGCACTTGGGACAAGACATCAGCCCGGGTAGCCGCCATGTCATAGTCCGCCATTCTTCCGGACGATCGATCATGAAGTCCGGGCTCTCGGATATGGGCTGTCATGTCATTGACTCCTATCATTCTCCCTGTGGTTTCCGATCTTATAGACCTTCTCCAGGAGTATGACATGAAAGTAGCAAACGTTTTGATATTGACTTCCGTGGCCTTGGCCAGCGTTCATGCAATGGCTGCAGAAAATCCGGCTATTGCCCTCGTCCACGGCGCATTTGAAGACGCCCATATCTGGGACGGCGTCAGCGCCAGGCTGCAGGCTGACGGCTATCGCGTGATCAACGTCAATCTGCCGGGCCGTCCGAGTGCGCCGATGGCGACCAATCTTGTCAGCGGCGACGTGTATCGCGACACGGTACTCAAGGCCATCAATGGCGAATCCAAGCCGGTAGTGCTGGTGGGTCACAGTTTTGGCGGCATCGCGATATCGGCGGTAGCAGAAGCGGCCCCGGCCAAGGTCAGGACAGCCGTGTATCTGGCGGCCTATCTGCCGCAGGACGGCGAATCGATGCTGTCACTGGCGAAGCAAGACCGGGATAGCAAAGCCGGTCCGGCACTGAAGATTGACGAAGCCAAAGGCATGGTCTCGGTCAACTACGCGGCCCGCGCCGATCTGTTTGCCAACGGTGCGCCGGAAGGTTTGCGCAAGGTGTTGCCGGACCTGATCATCGATGAGCCGCTGGCGCCTATCGTCACACCGTTGAAGCTGACCGCGCAACGCTTCGGCAAGGTCGACAAGGTCTACATCCACACCGCACAGGATCAGGTCGTCAGCCCTTACCTGCAGCAAAAAATGGTCGCCGCCACGCCGGTTCGCCTGGAGTTCACGCTCAACACCGGCCATACGCCGTTCCTGACCGACGTGCCAGGCCTGGTTTCAGCGATCGAAAAATCTGCTGAATAAGCATTCATCCGTATTGAAGGCGCGCCTGAGGCCGCCCCCCATTCTTACTTTTTAAGGAACAATCATGAGCCGTTTATTTAACCAACCAGTATCCGAATCCAGCGGACACGCCGCACAACTTTACGCCGGCATCAAGGCCGCCGTAGGTCTCGTACCCAACGCTTACGTCAATATTGGCAGCAATAGCCCGATAGCATTGGAAACGCTGCTTAATATTGACGGGGCGTTAAAAAAGGGAACGCTCGGCGCGAAAGAGGGAGAGGTCGTGAAACTCGTCGTCAGCCAGGCCGCAGCATGCGATTATTGCCTGGCAGCGCACACCTTGATCGGCAAAAAAACCGGGCTGAGCAAAGAAGACGTTCTGGCCATCCGCGAAGGAGAACCATCGAGCGATGTGCGCCTGGATACGCTGGCAAATTTCACCCGGGAAGTGATTTCGACAAAAGGAACACTGCCAGCCGCAGCATTGGAAAACATCAGAGATGCCGGCTTTAGCGATGCGCAAATTGTAGAAATCGCCCTTGCCGTTGCCAGCATCACGTTCACCAATCTGTTCAATCGGATCAACGATACCGTGGTCGATTTTCCTCCGGCGGATTAAACCTGCCAGAGCGTCCGCGTCAGCACACTTCGGTGTGCTGACGATCTCAGTGTTAATCGCCCTCATTGGGTACAGCATTTTTACAATAACTGAGCCTGCAGGCCCAACTCACCGGCCAGATCCGGCGCCTCCCGCCAGTTCAGTTTCGGGTCCAAATCGCGCAGTCATGAAGTTGATGAAACTGACCAGCTTTGCCGTCAGCTTGCGTTCCGGCAAATACACCAGATGTACGGGATTCGACGGCGAAGGCAAGTCGGGAAACAGTCTGATCAAGCTTCCTGCGGCGATATCCTGGGCGACCATCATCTCCGGCTGGAAAATGACGCCGAGGCCAGCGAGTGCGGCTTCACGCAGAGCGTTGCCGCTACCGCTGATATCGAGGCGGCCAGGTACGCGTACGATCTGTTGCGAATCATCCGCGAGGGTGAAGCGCCAGTCGCGTTTCAGTCCGCTGACGAACCCGATCGCAATGCACTGGTGTTTTTCCAGATCCTTGGGCGTTGCCGGCGTCCCATGTCGCGCAAGGTACGCCGGCGATGCGCAGGCAACGAGCGACGAGCGGGCCAAGGGGCGTGCGATCAGATTTGAATCGGGCAGATCGCCAATGCGGATTGCCGCTTCAAAGCCTTCGTCGGCAAGATCGACGAACCGGTCGTTCAGCGCCAGCTCCACTTCCACCTCGGTATTGGCATCAAGATACTCGCCGATTGCCGGCACCAGCTTCATGGTGCCGTACATCACCGGCACACTCACGCGCAGGCGACCTCGCGGCCGTTCACGTATATCGCGCGCCTCGCCTTCCGCCGCCTGAACCTGCGCCAGAATGTTGACGCACTGTTCGTAGTAATTGCGGCCCGTGTCAGTCAGGCTTTGCTGGCGCGTCGTGCGGTTAAGCAGACGCGCACCCAGCCGGTCTTCAAGCGCCCGGATGTGGTTGCCGACCATGGTTGCGGTCATCCCGCTGCCTGCCGCCGCGGCAACAAAACTTCCACGTTCGACGACCCTGGTGAAGATCGACATGCTGACAAAACGATCCATTCGCAAGCTTTGGTTATGAATGTAATAAAAGAATCATAGTTTATTAAAAAAACCGATGCAATCAGAATACTTCCTGCGCCGTCCGGTGCAATAGATAGGGAGTTAATTGATATGAATCTGCAAAACAAGAAAATCGTCATCCTGGGTGGAACATCCGGCATCGGCTTTGCGACTGCCCGGGCAGCGCGCATGCAGGGAGCGGAAGTCGTCGTGTCGTCTTCAAAAAGAGAAAAGGTCGACACGGCTGTCGCTGCACTGGGCGCGAGTGCAATTGGCGTGGTGGCGGACGTGAACAGCGCCGAATCCATGGCGCGTTTATTCAAGGACGTCGGTGATTTCGACCATCTGGTTTATACGGCCGGCGAGAGCCTGTTGTTCGGCAATCTGGATGGGCTTGAAATGAGCGCAGTACGCGATGCATTCGACGTGCGGGTGTTCGGCGCAATTGCGGCGGTCAAGGCGGCCCTGCCCCACATACGGCAAGGCGGTTCCATCGTGCTGACCAGCGGCATCGCCAGTTCCCGGGCGCCCAAAGGCTTGACGATCGGCGCCAGCATTTGCAGTGCGATGGAAGGCTTGACGCGCGCACTCGCGGTCGAACTGGCGCCGCTGCGCGTGAATATTGTCAGCCCGGGTTTTGTTCGTACGCCGCTGTGGTCAAACATGCCGGAGCAGGATCGGGAAGCGATGTACCAGCATGCCGGTTCGGCCTTGCTGGTCGGGCGTGTCGGCGAGGCCGACGAAATTGCCCAGGCCTACCTGTATTTGATGAATAACACGTTTGTTACCGGGCAGACCGTCGTGATCGACGGCGGCGGCGTTCTCGTCTGAACGCCGCCAAAAGGCTCTCCGGTCGGAGAGCCTTTTTATTGCCAACCCAATCTGTCCGATCGGATTTTTCTGCAAAAAAAAGGACCGGTCATGGCAAACCGATCCTTCAGGGCCGACTATACAAATTAGAAATCAAGCGCCGATATCTTGCGCAAAGCTTCTGCAATATTGTTCTTCGCAGCGCCTTCAGTTGCCAGGCGCAGTCGTTCAATGCCGGCAAAGGCATCGCTGGTCGTTGCCGTATGTTCAGACTTGACCGATTCCTGCCAGATGACGGCGCCGGTGTCGGCTCGCTTCAGGGTCCAGCCGGCTTCCATTTTCACTGTAAAGGAAAAACCAAACGAGGGCTGATCGATATTGAAAATGGTGACCGTCAGGACGGTGTCGCCGCCGCTGCCTTTGATCACGCTGGAGAAGACTTTCGAGCTGGTGATGGCGTTGCTGATCGCATCGGCGAAAGCGGCATCGGAGATTTGCGACTTGCCGGTCGCGCTGGTTTCCTTGCCGCCGCCGACTGTCAGCGAGACGGACTGCGCATGCTTGTTGGTTGTCTTGATGGCTGCAGGCGTCATGCCCACCGCTGTCGACGGCGAGGCGCATCCGCCCAGCATGGAAGAAGTAAGCACCACCGCGGCGACGCCGAACAGGCTGCTGGAAAAAATGGATTTCATTGAAACTTTCATTGGGTTCTCCGTAAATTTATTTAGCTTCTTTGTAAATATTGGTCATCACCTCTTCCACCATTTCCGGCGGCGACTTTCTGGTCAGCGAGGTGTGGAAAGAATTGCCGGTGGCAACAGGGAAATTGTTCGGCTGCCGGACATTGATGGTCAGTTCCAGCATGTACATGGTGATGTCCCAGAACCATTTGTCGATGTAGGTCACCACACCGTCGGCCTGATACGGCGGCGCCAGCTCCGGCCCGGTTGTCACCGAATATCCCTTTTTGACCAGGAAATCCTTGATCAGCTGATCGACATTTTTTTCATCCTTTGGCGACTTCACGACGTAGAAGGTTTTCATGGCCGTCAGGTCGGTGCCGGGCGTGAGGCTGGCGGTGGCGCGATTGACGGCACATCCTGTCAACGCTGACAAGGTCGTCAGCAGGACTGAAATGAATATGATTTTTTTAAGCATGAATAAAGCATCCGTTTTTGATTTGACGGAGCCGTTGACTACCGGCCCCATTTTTTAATCACCGCTTTTGTTCTTTCTGTTCCCTTTATTATTTATCCCCTGTTTGCGACCTCCCCCGGCTTGTGTTTTCCTGCGCCCCTCGCGGGCCCTGCTCGCGCGCTATGCGGGCGAGTTCGTCCCTATGCGGGTAGTCCCCGCTCGTGGAAAGGATATCGCCTGCCATGAAGACAATGGCTCTGCGTACCGTTCCGCTGCTGAAATCTTTGGACGGGAAATAGCGAATGCATTCCCGGAACGACGCTCCTTCGACCCACACCGCATCGTTGGTCTGCGCGCATTGCTCACGTGTAGAGTTGGAACCGGACGCTGCTCCCGTACTGGAAAAATGATCGTCGAGCCCGTAGTTCCTGACCGTCGATGCGCAACCGGAAAGAAGTCCTGCGGCAACCGCACGGACATACCCCACCCTTGTTATTTTTTTCATCGCTTGTAGTCGATTGCTTTTCTTGCAATCATTTTTTTACTTATACGGAAACAGCATCACCCCTTGCTGCCATTTTTATTGGATGTTTGCACAGGGAGCTGACAATCGACTGACGAATCTTTACCTATTTTTTCGCGGCATCCAACCTACCGAGAATGCACTTTTCCAACGATCAAAATCACGCCATCTCTTCCTCGATCCACGCAATCGCCGACGCATGCTGCGGCTGCCAGCCCAGTTCCTTGCGGGCCCGGATCCCGCGAATGCGGCTGTTGGAGCCGAGCGAATAGCGCGCCCGCCCGAGTCCCCAGACAGCGATGGCATCTTCTTCGCTAAGTCCCTCTATTTTCGCTATGCCGAGGCGCTTGCCGATCGCGGCGGCGATGTCGGCCAGCGAGGCCTCGCCGTTTTCTACGAAATAGAAAGATCCTGCCGGTGCTTTTTCCAGCGCCAGCTGGTACAGCGCGCACACGTCGTCGATATGCACCGTCGCCCAGCGGTTGAGGCCGGGGCCGACGATCTGCACGATGCCGCAGGCGCGCGCATGATCGACCAGCGCGGGAATCTGCACGCTGTCCGGATGCAGGCCCTTGCCGGTGCCATAGATCAGGGTGTTGCAGAGGATGACGGTCCTGATGTCCATCGTGCCGGCGGCATCGATAATGCGGCGGTCGAGTTCATAACGGGCTTGCTTTCCCTCGGCCACGATCAGCGGCGTGTCTTCGTCGAAGATCTTGTCGCTCAAGGACTTGCCGGCCACGGCGTCGCCGACGGTGCTGGATCCGCTGGTATGCAGCAAGGGCTTGCCGCTGCCCGCCAATCCTTCCAGCAATGCTTCGATTGCCGGACGATGGTCGCTGCTGGCGCAGTTGATGACGGCGTCGGCGTTGCCCGCCTCCTGCATCAACAGCTGTTTGTTGTCGAGGTCGCCGAGGACCGGTTCGATGCCCAGTGCGCGCAGACGTTCGGCTTTTGCCGCGTCGCGCACCAGGCCGCGGATATGGTGACCCGATTTCATCAGATGCAAGGCAATCGAGCCGCCGATGTAGCCGCTGGCGCCGGTGATGAAGATGTTCATGAGGCGTTCCTTAATTCTTAATTGTCGGCAAAGCTGTCGGTGGCGCCGATCAGCTTGTCCAGGATGCCGGGCTCGTTATAGGCATGACCTGCGGCCTCGACCAGATGGAACTGCGCGTTCGGCCAGGCCTTGTGCAACTCCCAGGCCGATCCGGCCGGTGTGGCGAGATCGTAGCGGCCTTGCACGATGACGCCGGGGATATCTTTCAGACGTCCGACATTGGCGAGCAGTTGGCCTTCTTCCATGAAACCCTTGTGCACGAAGTAGTGGTTCTCGATGCGCGCAAAGGCCAATGCAAAATGCGCGTCGCCGAACTGGTCGATCATGCCCTGGTTCGGCAGCAAAGTGATGGTCCCCGCCTCCCATTGGCTCCAGGCGCGCGCGGCTTCCAGCTTGGCGGCTTCGTCGCTGCCGGTCAGGCGCTTGTGATAGGCCGTCATGAGATCGCCGCGCTCCGCTTCCGGGATCGGCGCCAGAAATGCTTCCCAGCGGTCCGGACTCAGCCACGATGCGCCTTCCTGGTAGTACCAGTCGAGCTCGCGCTGGCGCAGCAGGAAGATGCCGCGCAAGATGATTTCCGTGACTCGCCCGGGATGGGTTTCAGCATAGGCAATGGCCAGCGTGCTGCCCCACGAGCCGCCGAAGACCTGCCATTTGTCGATGCCGAGCATGACGCGCAGGCGTTCGATGTCGGCCACCAGATCCCAGGTGGTGTTGGCGTCGAGGTTGGCATGCGGTTGCGAGCGCCCGCAACCGCGCTGATCGAACAGCACGATGCGGTATTTCTCCGGATTGAACAATTGCCGGTGCGACGGACCGCAACCGCCGCCGGGGCCGCCATGCAGGAACACCACCGGCTTGCCCTGGGGATTGCCGCAGACTTCCCAATACACCTGATGACCGTCGCCGACGTCCAGCATGCCGCTGTCGTAGGGATTGATCGGCGGGTAGAGCTTGCGCAATGCTTGAGGTGCAGCGGTCGAACTTGTCATTGGTGTGTTTCCTTAAGTTTCGGTCTTGCAGCAGGTTCTTGCAGGAGGATTTCATGCGTCGGCAAAATAGCCGGCCAGCTTCGCCAGATCGACGTTGCCGCCACTGACCACGACGCCCACGCGCTTACCCTTGAGTTGCTCCTTCATCTTGCGCACGGCGGCGTAGCTCAGGCAGCCGGTCGGTTCGACGATCATCTTCATGCGTTCGGCGTAGAAGCGCATGCAGGCGATCAGCTCGTCGTCGCTGACGGTGAGGATGTCTGCAACGTCGCGCCTGATGATTTCAAAGGTGTAATTGCCGACATGCTGGGTCTGGGCGCCGTCGGCGATGGTGCGCGGCGTGTCGATGTGGATGATCTTGCCGGCGCGCAGCGATTGCTGGGCGTCGTTGCCGGCTTCCGGCTCGACGCCGTAGGTTTTGCAGTCCGGCGCCAGCGCCCTGGCCGACAGCAGCGAACCGGACAACAGGCCGCCGCCGCCGAGGCAAACGAACAAGGCATCGAGCGGGCCGGTTTCTTCCAGCAATTCCTTGACGGCGGTGCCCTGCCCGCTGATCACATCCGGGTGGTCGTAGGGCGGGATCATGGTGAGGCCGTGCTTTTCCGCCAGGTTGGCGCAGATCTCTTCGCGATTTTCGGTGTAACGGTTAAAGCGCACCACCATGCCGCCATAGCCCTTGGTGGCGGCGACTTTGGCTTCCGGCGCGTCTTCCGGCATGACGATGGTGGCGGGCATGCCGAGCACCCGGGCCGCCAGCGCGATAGCCTGGGCATGGTTGCCCGACGAAAAAGTGACGACGCCGTCGGCATGCTGTTCGGGCGTGAAGCGCGCCAGCGCATTCATGGCGCCGCGGAACTTGAAGGCGCCCATGCGCTGGTAATTTTCACATTTGAAGAAAATCTCCGCGCCGATTTCGTCATTGGCGGTGCGCGAAGTCAGCACCGGCGTCTTGTGGGCGTGCCCTTCGATGCGTTTGGCTGCTGCGACGACGTCGCTGTAGTCGGGAAGCGTGAGCATGGATTCTCCGTTGTTGTGTCGTTGCCGGGGTGCTGCCGAATTGCTAGCGGACGGCGGCTGCCTAGTGATAGTTGCACTACAGATAGTAGATTATTTTCACCATGCAGGTGCGGCAGCGCTTCAGGCCGGCGACGATTCCTTCAGGAAATCCCCGATACAAACGCCTCGCCTCGCCGCGTATTATTTCTTCATGGCACCGACCGGCGCCGATGCGGCATGCAGCACAGCGCCGCAGCAATGAAGCGCCGGCGCCGTTCCCCAAACCGACTGCATGCAAAGGATAGCAATCCATGAAAACCAACTTATGTGAGCGTGTATCCGCGGCCCGCACTTTCGGCGGCATGCAGCACCGGCGTCCGCCCAAGCAGCGCGTCCCGCCGCTGCAACTGGTGACTGCCACGGTGTCCGACGACCGCTTCGAAGCCATCGTCAAATCTTCCGACGATGCCATCATCAGCAAGACCCTGACCGGCATCATCACCAGCTGGAACCCCGGCGCCGAGGCGATCTTCGGCTATACCGAAAGCGAAATGATCGGCCGGCCGATGCTGCGCCTGTTCCCCATCGAACGCCAGGATGAGGAGTACTACATCCTCGAAAAAATCCTCGCCGGCGAACATGTCTCCCATTTTGAAACCGTCCGCATCCACAAGAGCGGCAAGCCGGTCCATGTATCGGTCTCGATCTCGCCGGTGCGCGACAAGGACGGCAATGTCGTCGGCGCTTCCAAGATCGCCCGCGACATCACCGCCCAGGTTGAACTGGAAAGCGCCGCCGAGCAATTCCGCGCACTAGTCAGTTCCTCCGACGACGCCATCATCACCAAAGACATCAACGGCGTTATCTGCAGCTGGAACGGCGCCGCCCAGACCATCTTCGGCTACACCCAAGAAGAAATGATCGGCGAATCCATGCTGCGCCTGTTCCCGGTGGAACGCATTCAGGAAGAAACTTTCATTCTCGGCAAGATCCTTGCCGGCGAAAAGGTCGACCATTTCGAAACCGTGCGCATCCGCAAGGACGGCAAGCAGATTCATGTGTCGGTGACGATTTCGCCGATCCGCGATCGTTACGGCAATGTCGTCGGCGCGTCGAAGATCGCGCGCGACATCACCCCGCTGCGCCAGCATCAGGAAAAGCTGGAGCACATCGCCCATTACGACGGCCTCACCGACCTGCCCAACCGCCTGCTGCTGACCGATCGCCTGCGCCAGGCCATGGCGCTGTGCAAGCGCGGCAACCAGCAGTTGGCGGTGCTGTACCTGGATCTGGATGGCTTCAAGCAAATCAACGACACCCACGGCCACGATGTCGGCGACGCGTTGCTGGTCGCCCTGTCGCGCCGCATGGCCGGCAGCCTGCGCGAAGCCGACACGCTGGCGCGCATAGGCGGCGACGAGTTCGTGGCGGTCCTGATGGATATCAACAATGCCGAGAAACTCAAGCGCATCGTCGGCCGCATCCTGTGCGCTTGCGCCGAACCGGTGATGATCGACGGCAAGCGCCTGGAAGTCACCGCCAGCATCGGCGTGACCACCTATCCGCATGACGACGCCGACGAAGACCAGTTGATGCGCCATGCCGACCTGGCCATGTACGAAGCCAAGCAGTCGGGCAAGAATCGTTTTCATATCTTCGACGCCTTCCGCGAAGCCGAAGGCAAGAGCCGCCATGTCTACGTGCGCCGCCTGAGCGAAGCGCTGGAGCGCAACGAGCTGCTGCTGCACTACCAGCCGAAGATCAACATGAAGACCAACGAAGTGGTCGGTGTGGAAGCGCTGATCCGCTGGCAGCATCCGGACCGCGGACTGTTGTCGCCCTCCGCTTTCCTGCCGCTGATCGACGGCCACTCGATCAACGAAGAACTGGGCGTGTGGGTCATCGGCCGTGCGCTGGCGCAGATGGCAACCTGGCGCGGCCAGGGCATCCGCATGCCGGTCAGCGTCAACCTGGCGCCGAACCAGTTGCAGGATGAATTGTTCCCGACCATCCTCGGCAACCTGCTGTCCCGCTATCCCGAACTCGACCCCGCCGATCTTGAGCTGGAAGTGCTGGAAACCAGCGCCATGCAGGATATCGAAGCCGTCTCGCGCGTCATGCAGGCCTGCCGCAACCTGGGCGTGCAGTTTTCCATCGACGATTTCGGCACCGGCTATTCGTCGCTGACTTACCTCAAGCGCCTGCCGGCCAAGACGCTCAAGATCGACCAGAGCTTTGTGCGCGACATGCTCAGCGACCATGAAGACCTGGCCATCGTCTGCGGCGTGATCGGCCTGGCGACGGCGTTCCAGCGCAAGGTCATCGCCGAAGGCGTGGAAAGCGAAGCCCACGGCAAGAAACTCATGGAACTGGGCTGCGAGCTGGCCCAGGGCTACGGCATTTCCCGCCCGATGCCCGGCCCCAAGCTGCGCCAGTGGCTGGCGGCATGGAACCTCAACCCGGCCTGGATCTGATTCAAGCGATCACTTTTATCGGTCACGAGTGCGGACGCTTCGCCGGATTCATGCATTCCGGCGGCGTCCGCATGTTTGCGTTCCCGACAACATTCGTTGTAGGACAAACACTCATTCCCCGGTAAGAAAGCCTGCGCCGCAAGAGCCGGCCAGCACTTTTCCGCGATTCCTTCGTAAGATAGCAAGCGAAGCATTTCGCCGGAATGTTCTGCGCACTGCTGTTGCCATGTTTGCTCTCCCAGTCATCCTGAGAATTCACTCTCCACAATCTAATAATATGATTCATCCCAGTGAATGCAGAGGTTGCCCATGAATCTCGATCCCGCATCGGCCCAGTATGGTTTTCTTAAAGGTACGGGAACGCTTGGCCAGCTGATTTTCGACCATGACTGGTCGGATTCTCCGCTCGGGCCGATCAGCCAATGGCCGCAAAGCCTCAAGACCGCCGTCAGCCTGATGCTCAATTCGCGTCAGCCGATGTGGCTGGGCTGGGGCGATCAGGTCACCTTCCTCTACAACGACGCTTATATCGATGTGTTGAGCCAGGCCAAGCATCCCTGGGCGCTGGGACGGCCGGCTGCCGTAGTCTGGGCCGAGATTTGGGATATTTGCGGTCCTATCGCCGACAAGGTGTTCCAGCACGGCGAAGCCACCTTCGTCGACGATGTGCGCCTGTTCATGAGCCGTGCAAGCGGGCCGGAAGAGAATTACTTTTCTTTCTCTTATTCGCCGATCCGCGATGAGTCAGGCGAAGTCGGCGGCTTGTTCTGCCCGAACGCCGAAATGACCGCCAAACACCTCAATGCACGCCGCCTGCGCACCTTGTCCGAACTGGCTTCCGGCGCCCTGATGGAACGCACGGCCGGCGCTGCGGCGGCCACGGCGGCGACCATTCTGGCGAAGAATCCGGACGATATTCCCTTTGCCCTGCTCTACCTGAGCGACTGCAGCCAGCGCCAGGCGCTGCTGGAACAAAGCGTGCACCTGTTGCCGCTGAGCGGGATTGCTCCCGAGTGCATCTCCCTTCATACCGACGAGACTGACGACGGGCAACTCTGGCCGGTCGCGCGCGTGCTGTCGCAAGCAACGCAGGAACTGGTCGACGTGCGTCATATCGATACGCTGCCGCTCGGCCTGGCCGACCAGCATATTCGCCAGGCCATCATGTTGCCGCTGGCTTCGCCCGGCCAAGATCGGCCGATCGGCGTCCTGATCTGCGGCATCAACCCGACCAGGCCGCTGGACGACGATTACCAGACCTTCTTTAACCTCCTGGCAGGCCAGCTGACGGCAGCAATCCAGCAGGCGCGCGCCGCCGAAGCCGAAACCCGGCGCGCCAACCTGCTGGCCGAGCTGGATCAGGCCAAGACCGCGTTCTTCAGCAACGTCAGCCATGAGTTCCGCACTCCGCTGACCCTGATGATGGGACCGCTGGACGACATGCTGAGCGATCAGGAACATGAACTGGCGCCGGCCCAGCGCGAGCGCGCCCGCATGCTGCGGCGGAATACCCAGCGCCTGCAAAAGCTGGTCAACGCCCTGCTCGATTTTTCGCGGATCCAGGCCGGGCGCACCCAGGCATCCTATACGCGGGTGGATCTGGCGGCCTTCACCTCGGACCTGGCAAGCACCTTCCGCTCCACCATCGAAGGCGCCGGACTGATCTTCGAAGTCGATTGCCCGCCCTTGCAGGAAGAGACGTATATCGACGCCACCATGTGGGAAAAAATCGTCCTCAACCTGCTGTCGAACGCCTTCAAGTTCACCTTTGAGGGCAAGATCAGCCTCCAACTGAGCGGCCATGGCGACCATGTGATGCTGACCGTGAGCGACACCGGGGTGGGGATTGCCGCCGATCAGTTGCCGCTGGTGTTCAAACGTTTCCACCGCGTCGAAGGAAGCCATGCTCGCACGCATGAAGGTTCCGGCATCGGCCTCGCGCTGGTGCGCGACCTGGTCAATTTGCAGGGCGGCGCCATCAGCGTGAACAGCCAGCTGCAACGCGGTTCTTCATTCGTGCTGACCATCCCGGCCGGGCGCACGCATCTGCCGGCCGATCGCGTCAGCGACAGCGGCGAAGCCGTCAGTTCCGCCCATAGCCCATTGGCGGATGCCTATGCCGCGGAAGCCGACCGCTGGATTGCCGCCAACCGCAGCGAGGACGAAGAGCAAAAGGCGCTGCTGCCGCCCCCCAATGCCGGACGCGATCCGGCGCTGTGTTCGGGCGCCCGCATTCTGGTCGCGGACGACAACGCCGACATGCGCGACTATCTGAGCAACCTGCTGCAACCGCACTGGGAAGTGGAAAGCGTCGCCAACGGCGCCGATGCGCTGGCCGCCGCACGCGCCTATCCGCACGACCTGATCCTGTCCGACGTGATGATGCCGCAGCTGGACGGCTTCGGCCTGCTGGCGCAACTGCGCGCCGACGAGGCCACGCGCGATATTCCTTTCATCCTGCTGTCGGCCCGCGCCGGCGAAGAAGCCCGGCTGGAAGGCCTGGCGGCCGGCGCCGACGACTATCTGGTCAAACCGTTTTCCAGCCGCGAGCTGATCGCCCGCATCGAATCGATGCTGCTGCGTTCGCAGATCCGCGCCATGGAGAAGCGCCACGGCGACCGCATGAGCACCATCTTCGCGCAGGCGCCGGTAGCCATCGCCATCACCCGCGGCCCCAACCACATATTCGAGCTGGCCAATGCCCCCTACCTGGAGCTGATCGGCAATCGCCCCATCATCGGCAAGAGCGTGCGCGAGTCCCTGCCGGAGCTGGAGGGCCAGAGCGTGCTCGACCTGCTCGACGACGTCTACCGCCACGCCGAGCCGTATATCGGCCGCTCGCTCGCCGTCAGCCTGCGGCGCAGCAGCACCGGCATGCCCGAAGAACGTTTCTTCGATTTCGTCTACCAGCCGATGCTCAAGCCCGACGGCAGCATCGAAGGCATCGCCGTGGTGGCGTTCGAAGTCACCGAACTGACCCGGGCGCGCCAGGCGGCGGAAGTCGCCAATCGCACCAAGGACGAATTCCTGGCCATGCTGGGCCATGAATTGAGAAATCCGCTCACGCCGATCCTGACTGCCGTGCACCTGATGCGCTTGCGCGGCGGCGGCGGCGTGGAAAGAGAATGCAGCGTCATCGAACGCCAGGCCCGCCATCTGGTGCGGCTGGTCGACGATTTATTGGATGTATCGCGCGTAGCGCAAGGAAAGATCAACTTGCAAAAGAAAAAAATAGAAATTGCCGACGTCATCGCCAAGGCAATCGAAACCGCCAGCCCGCTGCTGGAAGAACGCCATCACCGCCTGACCGTCAATGTGCCCTCGCAAGGCCTGCCGGTGCACGCCGATCCGGAACGATTGACCCAGGTGCTCGCCAACCTGCTGACCAACGCCGGCAAGTACACCGAGAATCGCGGCCATATCCGCATCGACGCCACGCTGGACCACAGCCAGGTGGTGGTTGACGTGCGCGACAATGGTATCGGCATCAAGGCCGAAATGCTGCCGCATGTGTTTGAAATGTTCGCCCAGGAAACGCAAGCCATCGACCGCGCCGGCGGCGGCCTTGGGCTGGGGCTGGCCATCGTGCGCAGCCTGACCGAACTGCATGGCGGATCGGTGCATGTGCATAGCGCCGGCGCCGGCATGGGCAGCGTGTTCACCATCAAGCTGCCGGCCGTGATGAGCGAAACTTCGCCGCTATTGTTGCCGCGGCCGTCAGAAGACGCCATCGCCCTTGCCCCGACGGCCGAAGGCTGCGCTATCCTGGTGGTCGACGACAACCAAGACGCCGCCCAGATCCTCGCCGAATTGCTGGCCATGCAGGGGCACGAAGTCCGTGTCGCCTACGATGGTCCCTCGGCGCTGGATATCGTCCAGCATTTCACCCCGCGTATTGCCTTGCTGGATATCGGCCTGCCGATCATGGACGGCTATGAAGTCGCCGCCCATTTGCGCGCCCTGCCGCATCTGCAAGGCATAGGGCTGATCGCGCTGACCGGCTATGGCCAGGCCAGCGACCGCTTGCGTTCGGCCAACGCCGGTTTTGACCATCATCTGGTCAAGCCGGTGGACATCGATGTGGTGGAGGAATTGATCCGCACCACGCTGATCGTGCGCCCGGGCGAAACGAGCGAAACGGATATGCCGCCGGCAATACTGGCGGCGGCGTCAAACGGGGCCGACAACAGCGTCGGCGGCAGGGAATTGTCCTGAGCGGACACGTTCAGCCGCGCCGCTATTTGTGCAATCAAGTCAGCGATCAGAACAAGACGCCCTGCCGCGCTGGTTCGCGGCCGCCATCACGATCGTAAATGGTGTTGCTGCTTGCCTCGGCCGGCGGCGGCTGGCCGTCCAGCCAGCGCGCCAGCACATCGAGCACATGCTGTTGTTCCAACGTGGTGAGCGCCTCCCCTTTGCCGATGCCGTGCCATTTCTCCAGGCACGAGCGGCAGCAGGTCGCAGTAGCGTGCTGGGCGACAAATACAGGATGCCCGCGAAACGGCGTCTGCTTGCCGTCGTTGACCGGAAAAGCCGGCGTCAGGCGGGTCGCAATGAAGCCTTCGGCATGCTGCAAGACTGTCTCCAGACCATGCTCCTGCAGGTAGCGGTACTCCGTGGGCTTCAGCGTGAAGCCCACGCGAAATTGCGAATGGCGCAGTCGGTCGAAAATGAGGTCTGGTGAATACATGCATCCCTGAGGCGGCAAAGCCCGTGCGGTATCAACGCTTTCATCCTAGCGCAGGGCATGACCGGATTGCAGAAGACATCCTCCGATTGCCGTGTCGGACTTTCTCCCATCCCGATTTCCAGCCCCGATCTTACCGCCCGTCCGACAGCACCGATCACCATGCTCATGGCCGTCAACCCGCGGTTCCTGGGATGATCACGGTGATCTTCTGAGAATTTTCCTGTTTTTGAGAATCTTCTTATATAAGCCCGGTCTACAAATTCCTACACTTGCCTGCGTGCTTCGGGTTCGCTTCATTTTCTTGCCTTCCCCTGCCTTTTATCGCTCAGCCTGCTCTTTCCGCGCCATGCGGGGGCGTTTCATTGTCTTTTCCGGAATACCACATGCATTTCCTGCCTGCTCGCTTGCTCTTCGTATTCGCACTCATGTTGCCGGCCTGTGCCGTCCAAGCCGGCGAATCCCAGTCCAGGATACCGTCGATCAACCGTTTGCTGGCAGTGGAAGCGCTCAACAGCCTGTCGAGCGGCATCCGCTATCGCTTCGGCGGCACCGATCCCGACAGCGGGCTCGATTGCAGCGCCTTTGTCGCCTATCTGTTTCGCGAAGCCAGCGGCGGCTCGCTGCCGCGCACCGCGCGGGAAATTCGCGATGTCGGCGAACCGGTCAGCCTGAACGACATGAAGCCGGGCGACCTGGTCTTTTTCGGCAAGGGCAAACGCAGCGCTTCCCATGTCGGCGTCTATGTCGGCGGCAAAAAATTCATCCATGCCTCGCGCAAGCACGGCACCATCTACGAGTCGAAGCTCGACGAACCCTACTGGCATCGCCGTTTTAGCGGCGTACGCCGCCTTGCTCCGGCACTTCCCCAATCCTGATCCGTATTGCCGGCAATAAAAAAGCCGCTCCTCAGAGCGGCTTTCAGTTCATCCCCGCCAGCGCAGGGACGATACAAGAACCGTTTTTATTGGTTATACGAAAATTATTGCTTGGCGACGGCTGCCGGCAGATGACGACCGTGGAATTTCACGTAGATCGCGTCCAGCTTGCCGTTGCGGTGGTTCGACACGACCCAGTTGTTGATCCATTCCTTCAGGCGCGGCTGGTTCTGGTTGAAAGCGATGCCCAGGTCAAAGTCCTTTTGTGCGAACTTCAGTTCCAGGTTCTTGCCCGGTGCGCGCTTGATCATTTCCGACAGGTTCGACGGTGTGCTGGAGAAGATTTCGACCTGGCCGGTGACCATCGATGTGATCAGGGTGGCGTCGTCTTCATAGCGCACGATTTCCGCGCCCTTGGCTTGTGCGGTCGTCAGCGTGTCGTTGACGGTGGCGCGTGTCAGGCCGATGCGTTTGCCGTTGAGGTCGTTGTAATCCTTGATCTGGATATTCTTCGGACCGCCGACGATGATGGTGATGACAGCGTATGGCACCGAAAAGTCGACAACCTTGGCGCGTTCAGGCGTGATCGACAAGTCGGCGATGACGACGTCGGCACGGTTGGCTTGCAGTGTCGGGATACGCGCAGCGTTGGTCACCGGCACGATTTCCAGCTTCACGCCCAGGTCCTTGGCGAATTGCTCGGCGGTTTCGACGTCGGAACCGGCCGGTTGCAGGTTGGCGTCGGCGAAGCTGAACAGCGGCGTGCCCATGGCGATCGCCACGCGGACCTTGCCGGCCTTCTTGATGTCGTCGAGCTGGTCAGCCATGGCGACATGGGCCAGACCGGCGGTCAGTAATGCAGCGATGCAGGTGCGGGCGAAGAGTTGATTCAGTTTCATGCAGGTCTCCTTGGTTTGATTGTGTTGCAATGAAAAATTACGTTTGGAATTACAGGCCGTTGTTGAGGAAGGCTTGCAGTTCCGGCGTCTTGGGGTTGTCCAGCATTTCACCCGGGCCGACTTCCCATACGGTGCCCTGGTGCATGTAAATGATGCGATCGGCCACGCGCTTGGCGAAGGCCATCTCGTGCGTCACCAGCAGCATGGTCATGCCGCCGGCGGCCAGGTCTTCCATCACGCGCAGCACTTCGCCGGTCAGCTGCGGATCGAGCGCCGAGGTGACTTCATCGAACAGCATGACCTTCGGCGCCATCGCCAGCGAACGGGCAATCGCCACGCGCTGTTGCTGGCCGCCCGACAGCTGCTCGGGATAGGCGTCGGCCTTGTTGCCCAGGCCGACCTGTTCCAGCGCCGCCATCGACACGCTCAGGGCTTGCGCCTTCGGCTGCTGCTTGACGTGGCGCAGCGCCAGCATGATGTTTTCCTGCACGGTCAGGTGCGGGAACAGGTTGTAGCTCTGGAACACGATGCCGACTTCCTGGCGCAGCTTGTGCAGATCGATCGCGGGATCGTCCACACGCATGCCGCACACTTCGATGGTGCCGGAATCGACCTTTTCCAGACGGTCGATACAGCGCAGCGCAGTGCTCTTGCCGGAACCGCTGGCGCCGATGATGGCGATCATCTCGCCCTTTTGCACTTCAAAGGAAACACCCTTCAGTACCTGATTCGAGCCGAAACTCTTGTAGATCTGATCCAGCTTGACGATAGGGCTGGTAACGGCGGTATTAACGGTTGCTGACATTGAGCTTATTCTCCATCGATTCACTCCAGCGCGAGAGCGGGTAGCACAGTACAAAATAGAACACCCCTACCAGACTGAAAATCAGGAAAGGCTGAAAAATTGAGTTGTTGATAATCTGACCGGCGCGGGTCAGTTCGATAAAGCCGATCACGGACGCCAGCGAAGTCATCTTGATGACCTGCACCAGGAAACCCACGGTCGGCGGCAGCGACAAGCGGAACGCCTGCGGAATGATCACCAGGCGCAGCGTCTGCCAGCGCGTCAGCGACAGGCATTCGGCGGCTTCCCACTGCGGACGCGGCATCGCTTCCACGCAACCGCGCCAGATGTCGCCCAGATAGGCGCTGGTATAGACCATCATCGCCAGCCCGGCGGCCACCAATGCCGGCAAGGCAAAGCCGTACACCGACAGGCCGAAGTAGACGATGAACAACAGGATCAGCAGCGGAATGCCCTGGATGCACTCGATGTACACCAGCGTCGGCATCCACAGCCAGCGGCGCGGCGAAATGCGCGCCAGCATGACGGCGAAACCGCCGATGCTGCCGAGGATGAAGGCCAGCCCGGACAGGACCAGCGTCCACCAGATCGACTGCACCAGATAAAGGAAATGTCCCCAGGAGAAACTGCCGATCATGATGCGCTCCCGTTGGTGTTGGTGGTATTGGCGGCTGCAGTGGCAACTGTGGCCTGAAACGGCGGGATCGCAGGAGGACGACGGCGCGCCATTTCCAATGCGGCGCGGCGGATGACGCGGCGGCGCTTGAACAGATACTCGCCGAAACCCCATGCCAGCAGCTTGACTAGGATCGACAGCGCCAGATACATGAAGGCGACCACGATATAGGTTTCCAGCGAGCGGAAGGTATCCGACTGCACGGTGTTGGCGATCGCGGTCAGTTCTTCGGCCGAGATCTGCGACGCCATGGCCGAGGCTTGCATCATCAGCAGAAACTGGCTGGTCAGCGCCGGATACACGCGTTCGATCGATGGTTGCAGCATGACGTGCCACGCGATGCGCCAGCGCGACAGACCGAGGCATTCCGCCGCTTCGATCTGCCCCTTTGGTACCGATTCCAGCCCGGCGCGAATGATTTCCGCCGCATAGGCAGCGATATTGATGATCATCGCCAGCACCGCAGCGGCAAACGTCGGCATGTGGATGCCGAGGCTGGCCAGCCCGAAGTACAGCAGGAAGATCTGCACCAGGAAAGGCGTGTTGCGCACCGCCTCGATATAGGCGGAACAGGCTTTGGAAACGAAGCGGTTGCTGCCGCGTTTGAGAAATGCGATCAGCGTGCCGGCTGACACCCCGACCACGATGGCGACTGTGGTCATCTTCAGCGTCAGCCATGCACCGGTCAGGAAGACCGGCCAATATGGCGCAAGAGGACCGAAATTAAGTGAAAAACCCATGCCGATGATGCCCTTTATACGTGGTCTACTCTGCTCGGCGATGTAATGACAGTGGAGGACACGAGGAAACCGCCGACAATAAGGCGAACCGCCGTGAATGATACTGATCGAAAAACCGATCGATTTCCCTGAGCTTGCGGCGTCGTCAGCGGGATTACTAAGGCTCCCCTCCGATGGCGTCGCGTGCATGCGGTGTGGGCGTTATTGTTATTGGTTACTGTCGCTCACCGTCACTACTACCGTCTCGCTACTCCCCGTTCATGACCGGCAACATTGCGCTGTCTCCTGCCGGATGCTGAACCAGGTTGACTATCTTGCTATCCACCCTCGCTTGCGGCTTTTGCCACAAGCGGAGCAAAGATAGCATAGATGTACGATAACATACAATTAAAAAATGTGCGTATTCACCTATCGCCATTCAAGCGTTTATTTCGCGGCAACAGGCGCGCTTTTCCGATGCGCTTATTTCGGATCGAAAGGTCCGGTAGCCGTGAAGATGCCGCCCTGATAGACACGTACCGGATCGTCCGCCGCCGGCATCGGTTGCGCTTCGATCCGGGCGCGATACACGTCTGAGGTGTCGCGCGCCTGGAAGCCGAGATGCGCGGCGTAACGGTTGTCCCACCAGGTCGACGGATTATTGGACATCCCGTAGACGACGGTGTGACCTACGTCAGGGGTGAACAGGCAGCAACGCAGCAGTTCGGTCAGGTCGTCATAGCTCAGCCAGCTGGCTAGCGAGCGGCGATCCTTCGGCTCCGGGAAAGACCAGCCGATGCGGATACTGACGGTTTCAATACCGTAGCGATCGAAATTGAACTGCGCCATGTCTTCGCCGTAGGACTTGGACAAGCCGTAATAGCCGTCGGGACGGCGCAGGTCGCGCGCGTCGATCTTCTCATCCTGGCGATAGAAACCGGTCACATGGTTGGAGCTGGCGAAAATCACGCGTTTGACGCCATGGCGCCGCGCCGCTTCGTAGACATGGAAAATGCCCTTGATGTTGGCTTCCAGGATCTCTTCAAACGGACGCTCGACCGAGACGCCGCCCAGATGCACGATGGCGTCGCAACCGGCGATCAGCGCGTCCATTGCCGCGCGATCGGCCAGGTTGCAGGGAACGACTTCTTCATGCGCTGCAGCCTCGTCGGCCAGCGCGCCCGCCAGATCGGACACGCGCACGATATCGGCAAATGCCGCCAGCCGTGGGCGCAGCACCTTGCCCAGGCCGCCGCCGGCGCCGGTCAGCAACAGGCGACCGAATTTTTGACCAACTTGGGATGAATGCGAATCGGATGCTGCCGTGCTTGAGGTTGTTGCTTGGTCGGCCATGTTCAGTGTTTCCAGTATTGGTGGGGTATTCGGGATGCTGCTTGCACTTGCTCTGTATCTGCCGGCGGTCTTTTCTGCCTTGATAGCAGGCGGGCGACTTTTCTTCCGGACTTGCCTTGCTGCGCGTGATACGTTGTCTTATAACGCGAGCAAGGATTATCGGTCTCGCTTCATTTCCTTGTCAAACAAAGTCCGAGACAAAAATTAAATATTCTTGCGCTGCGACGCATCAAATCGGCGCTTTCACCGGCACGCGTAGCGGCTGCGGGAATGAGAAATTACTTTAAGTATTTAATTTTTAAAAATATTAATAAATTCAATTTACTAAGAATGATATTTAAAGTTATTTATGACCATTAAATCAAGCGTTCCGACGGCCTCTGAGCGCACTGCACCAAACTTTTCGGCACCGCTCGCGCCTCCCCATCTTCTTCGTAAAAAGTTACTCAGCGCCATTGGCAAATGCAGAAACTGCATTGTATGATGACTGATAACAAATAATTCCAATCCAAATCGAGACTCTCTTCAGCCACCCCTGCCACTTCTTAATGCCATCCTTAATGCCATCCTTAATGCCATCCTTAATGCCATCCTTAATGCCATCCTTAATGCCATCATGACGCCACAAGAACTTAAATCCATCATGGGCTCCGGCCTGCTTTCGTTTCCCCTGACCGACTTTGACGCCAACGGCGACTTCAACGCCCGCAGCTACGCCGAGCGCCTGGAATGGCTGGCTCCTTACGGCGCCAGCGCCCTGTTTGCAGCCGGCGGCACCGGAGAGTTTTTCTCGCTGACCGGACAGGAATATCCGACCATCATCCAGACCGCCGTCGAAACCTGTCGCGGCAAGGTGCCGATCATCGCCGGCGCCGGCGGCCCCACCCGCTATGCCATCGAATGCGCGCAAGCCGCGGAAAAAGCCGGCGCGCACGGCATCCTGCTGCTGCCCCACTACCTGACCGAAGCCGGCCAGGACGGTCTGGCGGCGCACGTGGAGGCCGTCTGCAAGAGCGTCAAGTTCGGCGTCATCGTCTACAATCGCGGCCAATGCCGCCTGACGCCGGCCACCCTGGCGCGCCTGGCCGAGCGCTGCCCCAACCTGGTCGGCTTCAAGGACGGCATCGGCGACATCGAACTGATGTCCTCTATCTACATGAAGATGGGCGATCGCTTCGCCTACCTCGGCGGCTTGCCGACGGCGGAAGTCTATGCCGCCGCCTACAAGGCGCTGGGCACGCCGGTCTACTCCTCGGCGGTGTTCAACTTCATCCCGAAAACCGCGATGGAGTTCTATCACGCCGTCGCCAACGACGACATGAGCACCCAGCATCGCCTGCTGCGCGAGTTCTTCATGCCCTACCTGGAGATCCGTAACCGCATGCAAGGCTACGCGGTCAGCATCGTCAAGGCAGGCGCCCGCCTGGTCGGCCACGACGCCGGTCCGGTGCGTCCACCGCTGACGGATCTGAACTCCGCCGAGTGCGACGCGCTGGCAGCGTTGATCGCCAAGATGGGGCCGCAATAAGAAATACAGAAATCACCGCCGTACCCACCAGGGCCTGTTAACAGTGAATTTGCGAGTGCGAACGCGCGGCAGGCGTTGGCTGCCTAGGCGCAGCGACGCGACGTAGCGGTGCTACGGCAAGGAGCTGCAACAACGGCAGGCGACGCCTGCAGCCGTTCCCGAAGGGTTGTTGCCGTATAGCGCGCTGGCTGCGTTGCATGGCTTGCAGGTGGGCCCGCCACCTGCTACGCCACGCGCCTTGCCAGCACGCTATACGGCAACAACGCATCTCACAAATTCACTGTTAACAGGCCCTATAACCTAAGGAGACTAGATGTTCAAGAAATGGATGTATCTCTGCAGCGCCATGGCATGCTCGATGGTCATTGCGCAAGGCGCCGCCGCGGCACCGACAGCCGACGAACAAGCCGTTGCGACCGCCGTTGAAAAACTGCGCGCAGCCATGACCTCGCCGATCGACCGCGCTTCGCTGGAGCAACTGGTCGACAATCATCTGAGCTACGGCCACTCGAACGGCGTGGTGCAGACCAAGGCCGAATTCATCGGCCAACTGGTCAGCGGCGAATCGACCTTTGTCAGCATCACGCTGTCCGACCAGACCGTCAACGTGCAACAAGACGTGGCGGTCGTGCGCCACACCCTGACGGCGGCGACCAACGACTCCGGCAAGCCGGGCAATGTGTCGCTGAAGATCCTGATGGTCTGGAAGAAATCCGGCGGCCACTGGCATCTGCTGGCGCGCCAGGCGGTGCGTTTTGCGGCGCCGACCTGATTCAGGTTTGCTGCCATCAAAAAAAACCGAAGCTGCGGCTTCGGTTTTTTTATGGATGCCTGAAAAAGGCCATGGAAAAATCAGCTCACAATGAACTGATAGTCGATCAGAATCTTACCCTGCTGGTCAACATGCAAGACCTCCAGCCCCGTTGCCAGCACATCGCCGGTCGCCGGCCGGATCATTTCCCAATTGAAGGTAACGACGTCGCGCAGCAATTGCGCATTGGGGACGGCGCGAAATACATTGCCATTGATGTCGACGTTCTTTTCAAAAGAGCCGGCAATACGCTCCTCCAGCTCGCGATAGCCGCGTGCTTCGCGCGTTTTCACATAATGCGCGCCATCGACAGCCCAGAGGGCCTGGATCTGCTCACGCCTGATCACCTTGTCCGGCTGGTTCCACACCGATACGTAGCGGTCCGCCAATGTTTGAGCCTGAAGAGTCATGTTCGTGTCCTTGTGGGTTGAGATAACAATCGCCAATCGGCAACGACATGGAGATGTGCTTTACCTTGATTGATACGCCAGTGTAGGCAGAGATAAATAGACGACCCATGCTCAATACGATAAATTCATTGTCCCATCGTCCATTTCGCACACATCATGGATCCTCTCGACGAAGCACTCGCCGCCATGCGCGTAGAACGCGCGCTCTACGCCCGACTCGAGGCAAGCGCTCCGTGGGGACTCAATACCCGGCGCATCGACGGCACCACGCGTTTCGGCCTGATGGTGCGCGGACGCGCCTTGCTGACCATGGCCGACAACCATGAGGTACCGCCTGTTGAGCTGGTGGCAGGCGATTGTTTTTTCATTCCGCATGGCGCGGCCTACCAACTGCAGGATGCACCCGGCTCGCCGCTGGAGAATTGCGTCGATGCGGTACGCAACAGCATCGATGGATTGGTCACGCTGGGAGCCGGCAACGGCGCGGCGGCAGCAACGATTGTCAGCGGCTGGTTTCACTACGATGAGCGCGGCGCCAGACCGCTGCTGGACGCCCTGCCGCCGCTCTTGCACATCCGTATGGACGATGCGCGCACGCAAGTCCTGCAGGCTTCCTTGCAATTGCTGGCGATGGAAACGGCGCAACGAGACCTTGGCTCAGGCCTGATCATCAGCCGCCTCGCCGATATCATCTTTGCCCAGGCGGTGCGCGCCTACATGCATGCACTGGATCCGGAAACGGAGGCCGGGTGGCTGGCCGCCCTGTCCGACCGGCGCATCGGCCTGGCGCTGCGGGCCTTGCATCGCGATGTCGCGGCCGGATGGACAGTCGATACCTTGGCCGCTGCGGCCGGCATGTCGCGCTCGGCATTTGCCCAACGCTTCAAGGAAAAGGTCGGACGGCCGCCGCTGGATTATCTGGCGCATTGGCGCATGTTTCGCGCGGGCGACATGCTGCTGCACTCAGACCGGGCGCTGGCGGCAATTGCGGAAAACGTCGGCTATGAATCCGAAGCCGCCTTCAACAAAGCCTTCAAACGCTGGAGCGGCATCGCGCCGGGCGCCTACCGCCGTCAGGCAAAGGCGATTGCCGGCGCACAGGCTGCATGAGATCGGCTAGGATGACTTGGATGTGCGCCCGCTTAGCTGCGCCGGATCCGACTGCAAGACGGCCATGCTGTTGATCGACGCCAAGGTCAGCTCCCAGCTGTAGCTGTCCTGCGCGGTGCGCTTGCTGTTGGCGGACTGTGCAGCCTTGAATTGCGTGAGGTAGTCCATCACCCATGATGACGACTGCGGCGTCGTCACATCCGACTCCAGATTTCCCATCACATATTTCTGAACGCGTTTGGACTGGCTGGCCGACTGCGTCAGCGATGCCTTGGTCAGCGCGCCCAGCTGGTAGGCGATGCTGGCCTCGCTGCTCGCGTGGTCATCGATCTGGGTGTAATAGTAGTTTTGCGAATTCTTGTCGGTCGTCAGCCGCAGTTGCAGCCCGGGCGACAGCGGTTCATGGTAGCTGGCGCTCAGGTGCGACTGCTGGCGTTGCGTGATGGCGCGGTTCAGTTGCCCGTTGCCGGTGACGCTGCTGTTTTGCGAAACGTCGTAGGCAAAGGTGTCCGATTCGTTCGAATGCATGGGATTGCTGAACTGCGTGTTCTGCGTGACCGAAGCCGTGAAATCTGCCAGGCCGGTGAGCAGGCTGTGGTCTTCGGCGTTCAGCTTGAAAACGCCCGGCATGCCCGCCTGCTGCTGCGAAGCCGGATAGTTGCTGTTCATCTGCGAGAACGCATCCTTGAACATCCCCATCAGCGACGCGTCGCCATGGCCGCGCGTCTGTTCGTAGTCGAATTGCTTGAGGTAACCGGCAATCGCCTGTGCCTGCTGCTTGGCGTTGCCGAGGATGGCGGGATTGCTCAGGTCGACGGCCACCTTCATGGCGCCCATCGGCCCGCTGGAATTGACCGAGCGCGTCTTGCTGTCGGCATGGAAATCGATGATCTGGTTGTCGCCGTTTACTTTCACGCTCGCATGCAGATCGACCGATGCCAGCACCGTGGTGTCGAACTGCGTCAGTCCCGTCAGGTCCATGTGCGGCGGATTGGCAGTCAAGCCGTCGATGGCTTTCTGGAAGGCCCCGGAAAGCTTGGACAGCGCTGCACGGTCGCCGTCGCTGAGCGTGCCCTTGGTGACCTTCACATCGACCGCCAGCCCGGTGTCGGTGCTGCCCAGCGTCAACTCCACCTGCGCTCCGCCGACGGTCTGGATGCTCAGGCTGATCTGATTGTCCGGCGTCTTGTGCAACTGCGACTGCATCGTGGTTTCCATCAGATTGCCCGGCGCCATACCAGAGGCGAACTGCATCACCGATTGCGAAAAATTGCTGGCGTCGGTGTCGAAACGCCCCAGCAAGGCCGCGCCGAGATCCTTGAATCGCAGCGCCGGCGTGGAGGCATTGTTGTTCGCCCCCATCAGCTTGCTGACGGCATCGCTGGACGCGTTCTCCCATACCGGCGGCTCCGGCGGTTTGGCGGTCGGCAAGGTATACACCTGCGCGCTGCCGCCGGACTGGCCGAGCGTCACCGTGGTGAACGACTGGGCGGTGTTCTGGCCGGAAGAACTGCTGGATGGCGTTGCTGCTTTGGCTGCCGGTATCGAAGACGATACGGCGGGGCTCGCCGCCCCCAGCGAAGACACGTTTGTCATAGTGGCAATCTAATGTACGGACCTGATGTGCGGACGGAGAGCACCTCACTCCCCGATAGGTGCTTTACGGCTATCCATGGAGAATCTTTACAATTCTTTTCAGGCAAGCGGCGTCATGCACTGCGCGCTGCGCACACACGCGACACACACGCGATGAAGGTATTTCGTCCGAATCCGGCGCCATCTCTTGATCCAGATCAAGGACCGGTCAGATACCCCGCTCTGCGGCCTCTGTCGCCCTGCTCCCTGCGCTATATTGGACAAAACAACCATCCGTGCGGGTATTCGTACGTCTCCACGCCATGAGCAATCCTCAACTGATCCAGCGATCCGCCAGTTTCCAACCCATGAAAACCAGTTGCGCCAACTGCAGCATGCACCAGCTGTGTTTGCCCATGGGGCTCGACAATGCCGACATGGACAAGCTCGACCAGATCATCGGCCGCCGTCGCCGCGTCGCCCGCGGCGACACCTTGTACCGCATGGACGATCCGTTCGGCAGCCTGTACGCGATCCGTCTCGGCCATTTCAAGACCTACCAGCTCAACCCTGCCGGCGAGCAGCAGATCACTGGGTTCCAGATGGCCGGCGAACTGATGGGCATGGACGCCATCAGCACCGACAAGCATCACTGCAACGTCGCGGCGCTAGAAGACAGCGAGGTGTGCGAGATCCCGTTTCACCGGCTGGAGGAATTGTTCGGCGTCATCCCGACGCTGCTGCGCCATTTCCACCGCATCATGAGCCAGGAAATCACGCGCGAACAAAACGCCATGCTCCTGCTGGGCAACATGCGTGCCGAGCAGCGTTTTGCGGCTTTCCTCGTCAATCTGTCCTCGCGCTATGCGGCGCGCGGCTATTCATCGACCTGCTTCCAGCTGCGCATGTCGCGCGAAGATATCGGCAACTATCTCGGCCTGACCATCGAGAGCATCAGCCGCCTGGTGTCGCGCTTCCGCAAGCTGGGCTGGCTCGGCGTCGACAAGCGCGAAATCCAGCTGCTCGATCCGGATCGCCTCAAGGCGCTGGCGGCCGGAGCGGAAACCTGCCCCGCAGCCTGACCGCACATTACTGTCGTCCTGACGAAAGTCAGGATCCGGCGTCGTGTAGGCCTTCTGTCGTATCCACCTTCTTCACGACACCGGGTCCCAGCTTGTGCTGGGACGACAGCCATAAGATGTCACGTTCTGTTCAGATAGTCCGCGAATATCGCTGCGGCTGAACCTGCTGCTGCAGCGCGCCCTGCAAGTGGCGGTCAAACACCATGCAGATATTGCGGATCAGCAAACGCCCTCTCGTCGTAACCGTGATCCATTCATCATCGATGATCACCAGACCGTCCTGCTCCAGCCGGCGCAAACTCTCCAGCTCGCTGCCGAAATAATCGCCGAAGGTAATCGGATAAGCCGTCTCGATGGAGGCAATCGACAGTTCGAAATTGCACATCAGCCGCTGGATGATCAGGCGCCGCAGCACGTCGTCCATGTTCAGGCGGATGCCGCGCACGATGGGCAGCTCGTTCTTGTCGATGGCGTCGTAGTACTCGTCCAGCGTCTTGACGTTCTGGCTGTAGGTAGAGGCGACCGCGCTGATGGCCGAGACCCCGCACGCCACCATGTCGGACTCCGCATGGGTGGAATAACCCTGGAAGTTGCGGTGCAAACGTCCCTGCTGCTGGGCGATGGCAAGGTCGTCGGTCGGCAGCGCGAAATGATCCATACCGATGTAGACATAACCCGCGTCGGTCAGGCGGCGTATGCCCAATGCCAGCATGTCCAGCCTGGCCTCTGCGCCAGGCAGCGCATCCGGATCGATGCGGCGCTGCGGCTTGAAAAGATGCGGCAGATGCGCATAGTTGTAGAGCGAGATGCGGTCCGGCGCGGCGCGAATCACCTTGTTCAGCGTCTGCGCCATGCTGATGACGTTCTGTCCCGGCAGGCCGTAGATCAGGTCGATGCTGATCGAGCGGTAATTGGATTCACGCGCGGCGCGGATGATGTCCAGCGTCAGGTGTTCGGGCTGAAGGCGATTGACGGCCTTTTGCACCACGGTATCGAAATCCTGCACGCCCAGGCTGAGCCGGTTGAAGCCCTGCTTGCGCAGACTGGCGACGCGTGCGGCGGACACGGTGCGCGGATCGACTTCGATGGAATATTCGCCCGCGTCGTCATCGGCAAAACGGAACCAGCGCTGCAAGTGCGCCATCAGGTCCGCCATCTGGGCGTCGGAGATATACGTCGGCGTGCCGCCACCCAGATGCAATTGTTCGACCTGGTTCATGCCGTCGAACAGTCTTCCCTGCATTTCGATCTCGTGCTTGAGGTAGCTCAGGTAAGTCGCCGCCTTGTCGCGATTTTTGGTGACGATCTTGTTGCAGGCGCAGTAGTAGCAGATGTTCTCGCAGAACGGAATGTGCACGTAGAGCGACAAGGGATTGCGGCTGCCGCGGGTGCGCATGCCGGCCACCGCCTGCAGGTAGTCGCGGTAGCCGAAGGCGTCGCTGAAGCGGTCGGCGGTCGGATAAGACGTATATCTCGGTCCCGACTGGCTCAGCTTGCGCACCAGTTGCGCGTCGAATTCGACCGATGGTTCGGCGACCATCGGCATTGCGGATACCACCATGTTTTTAGCTCCAGAGGCGACCGCGACGTGTTCAGTTTTGCTGGGTTGCCGTGCCGAGGCGACACGGCGAGCGGCCCGATCACGGCAAGTCTAAAGACCTCCTCCCGCCGCCATCTTGACCTACATCAAAAGGCCCGCAAACGCAGATGAAATACCCACCTGGCACGGCTTGCCGCCGGTCACCTCGCTACGCTGCAGGCTACTTCCCTTGCTTTTTTGATCGACATCAAATCGCCTGGCCGGCATCACGCGTACATTTCGCTGCGTCGCAACCTCGTTCACAACCTGGTGTTCTCATCGAGAGAAAAAACGGAGAAATCATCATGAAAAAGATCGCAATGCTGCTGGCCCTCGCCGGCGCCATGACCACCTCATCCTTAGCCGCCGCACAAGAAAGTCCGTGGCTGGTGCGCGTGCGCGCCGTCAACATCAGCCCGGACAACAAGTCCGATCCGATCGGCGGCATGGGCGCCTCGGATCGCCTGAGCGTCAGTTCCAAGACCATTCCTGAAGTCGACATCAGCTATTTCTTCACGCCCAACTGGGCTGCCGAACTGGTGCTGACCTATCCGCAAAAACACGACGTACGCCTGGACGGCCAAAACATCGGCAGCTTCAAGCACCTGCCGCCGACCTTGCTGGCGCAATACCATTTCACGCCCGCCTCGACCGTCAGCCCATATCTCGGCGCCGGCATCAACTACACGCGCATTTCCGACGTCAACCTGCTCAACGGCGGCGCCCGCCTGGAGAATCACAGCATCGGCGGCGCCTTGCAGGCCGGCGTGGACGTCAAGCTGGACAGTCACTGGCTGATCAACTTCGACGTGAAAAAAGTGCAGATCCGCAGCGACGTGCTGGCGGCCGACGGCAGCAAGCTGAGCACGGTGAAGATCGATCCCTGGCTGATCGGCGTCGGCGTGGGTTATCGGTTTTGATTCACGCACAGATTCACACAAAATAACACCACCACAAGGTTTTAAGGTTTTAAGGTTTTATCCCATGCCGCATCTCGTTTCCACATTGACGCCGCTTACTCCGGTTTCTCCGCACGCCCCCATGCCGCACCGGAAGATCATCCGTTCCTGGCTGGAACCCATCGTCGCACGCAGCACGCCGCTGGCCATTGCGCTGGTGATGCTGGATTTCTGCCTGTTCGGCTTGTCGATGGCGGCGACGGTATGGGTGTCCAATCTGATCGCCAAGCTGCTGCTGGGCATGCTGACCGGCTTCATCATCGGCCGCCTGTTCATCCTCGGGCATGACGCCTGCCACCAGAGTTTTACCGCCAATCGCCGCCTCAACACCTGGCTCGGCCGCCTGGTCTTCATGCCGTCGCTGACGCCCTACAGCCTGTGGGCGGTCGGACATAACGTGGTGCATCACGGCTATACCAATCTCAAGGGGTTCGACTTCGTCTGGCAGCCGCATTCGCTGCAGGAGTTCCAGGCGCTGCCGCGCTGGCGCCAGAAGCTGGAGCGCCTCTATCGCAGCGGCTGGGCGCCGTGGCTGTATTACACGATCGACATGTGGTGGAAGAAGATGTACTTCCCTTCGCGAAAGCAGATGCCGACACGGCGCGCGGAGTTCATGTTGGACGGCATCCTGGTGAGCGCTGCAGCGGCGATCTGGATTGCCGGACTGGGATGGGCCGCGCAGGCCTCGGACCAGTCGTTCTGGACCTTGCTGCTGACGGCGTTCGCGGTGCCGGTGCTGTTCTGGAAAGCCATGATCGGCTTCGTCGTCTACGTGCATCACACGCACGTCGACGTCGCCTGGTACCAGGACAAATCCGAATGGGCCGCGGCACAGCCCTTCGTCTCGACCACCGTGCACCTGAGCTTCCGCAACGGCATCGGCGCCGCCCTGCATCACATCATGGAGCACACCGCACATCACGTCGACATGAGCGTACCGCTGTACCGCCTGAAGAAGGCGCAACAGATGCTGGAAACCATGCTGCCCGGACGCATCGTGATCCAGAAGTTTTCCTGGCGCTGGTATTTCGACACGGCGCGGCGCTGCAAGCTGTACGACTTCGACCGCCTGTGCTGGACGGATTTCAAAGGCCGTCCGACCAGTAACCCGTTAAGAGTAGTTGTGGAAGCGGCTTAGAGTCTGTTCGTCCCATACCGAACAGACTTCGCAAGCAAGGCCTAAGCCGCCTTTGCTGCCGTCTTGCTCCTTGTTGCACGGGGCTTGGCGGCAGCTTTTTTGCCAACGAATTGCCGGATGCCAGCGTCGCGGTCCTGCCGGAAAATGTGCCGGCAAACCGCAAGGGATTGGCAACAGCCTTATTGCGCCGGGGCGACTTCCAGCGTCAGATCCAGCATCTTGCGGGCGCGCCAGACGCGCAACGGCGCGTTGAAACCAGGACGCATGGCCTCGAGGATGGCCTGCGCTTCTTCGGGTGTACGGGTTTCCTGACCAGCGATCTCGGCGATGACGTCAAACTGACGCAGCCCGGCTTTTGCCGCAGTTCCGTTCTTGGCGACGTCGCTGACCAAGGCGCCTTGAACGGATTTAAGCCCCAGTTTTTTTGCGCTGGCTTCGTCGACACTTACCAGTTGCAATCCCATGGTTTTTGCCGCACCTGTGCCCGGGTTCGCGTTTGCTCCGGAGGATGGTGCAAGTGGCATGGCGGGCTGCATTGAGGGCTGCGTTGCGACGGCGGTCTTTGTCACCGGCTTGCGTGGCGGCGGTTTGCTGACCGGTGTCCAGGCGACAGCAACGCGGCGGGAACTGAGGTTGCCAAACATCTGGCCCCATAATTTTTCACGCGCTGCATCGGCGCGCGCACGCGTATCCTCCGCCTGGCAATAGCCTGCCGCCGCTGCAGGAGAATAACGGCTCTTCAGATAGGCCACGAACTCTTTTGTTTCATGGTCGCCGCGATCGACGTACCAATCCACATACGGAAATACCGGGGAAGCGTAGAACGTGCCGGTGCCCCCGGGCTCGGCATACCAGCAGAATCCGAACATCGGCACCTCGCCGGATGCGCCGACCTTCGGCGTCCCGCCACCGGCGATGCAGCCTTGCTCGGAACGAACCTGATTGATGGCGTCAATATGCCAGCCGAAGGTTTTCCTGGTGAACGGCTCCGTGCCCGGATCGTTCTGCGACTTGGCGAATTGTTGCGCCAGGGCCGCAAGTTCGGTACAGCTCTTGCCGCGATAAGCCGAGGTCGATATGCCCATGCTCTCCGGCGTCGCGTTGGCTTCGACGGAGTTTTGCATCGCCGATTGCATCATCGGCGAGACCACGGAATGCACTGCCATGCAGCCCGACAATGCGATTGCAGCGCAGGCTGCTGCAGCCCAGGCAAGAAGCTTGGAGTATGTTGTCATGACATGTCCCGGAACATTGAGCGTCGGCTTGCGCTATTCAGCGTGGCACCCAGTACAGGGAAAGCGTATCTTTTCCTGTGGCGGCGAAGCTCTGCCTCAAGGCCGTCGTTGCCTCTTCACGCAATTTGACGATCGCCTCCCGTGTCTTGCGGCAGACGGCATATCCCGGCGCATCGCCGAAGTCGGAACCAAGCCCGCGTTCGACCATGGCGGCTCGGAACTGAGCGCCTATCGCCTGATTGATGTCATCGACGGCGTCAGCTGCCGGCACGATGAATTCATAACTGATTGCACCGTTTTTTGTCGCAGTATTTGCGTTGACCCAGGCAAAACAATAGCCCGACATCCCCGCAGGCAGTGTCAGTTGCGTCGCCTGGGGACTCAGGGTCACCTGTACGAATTCCAGCTTGCGATTGCGCCAGACGCCCAGCTTGAGCGACGTGCCGCCGGGCACGCGCCCCAGCAACTCGATCAGTTGTTGCCGATTCTCCAGCGGACGGCCATTCAGAGAAAGCAAGACGTCCAGGGTTTTGAGACCGGCCCTGTCGGCGGCGCCATTCGGGATGGCGCCGCCCATTACCACACCGCGCGTCTGCCCCAGGCCGAGCGAACTCGCCAGCCACGGCGGAACATCATCGAACAAGCCCTTGGCGCCCATCACGTATTGCATCCCCATCCAGCCATGCTCGGCCAGAACCGGACTGGCCATCGACGGCGCCGTATCCGGCTCGGGAACCACCGGGGCTGCCGCCGCAATAGCGGTTGGGACAGCGCGCTCTTCTTTGCTCACCACAACCGTGACGTTGCGTGTCTTGCCGGCGCGGAAGACGCGCAAAGGCGCCTTGTAGCCCGGGCGCATACGACCGACGATGCTGTCAAAGTCAGTCGGCGTGACCACCGGCTGGCCGTTGACTTCAAGAATCACGTCGAGCGGCTTGATGCCTGCCTTGTCAGCCGCGCTGCCCTTTTTCGCATCGACGACCAAAGCGCCTTTCAAATCGGTCATACCCAGCGATTTTGCCAATGACGACGGGACACTGTCGACGGTAAGCTCCAGCGAGCCTTGCGCGACCTTGAGGGCGGGTGAAGCGGCAACTGCCGCTGCGGGCGCAGATGCCGACCTTGCAGCCGGTGTCTTCGCCTGCAACGGTGGAGGCGTGACGGGACACGACTTCTCGCCCTGAATCTGCTTCACCACGGAAATGTTCATTTCGGCGACGGCAATATCCACGCGATCGGCTTTTGCGGTGCCTTTTTTCAGATCTTCCTGATAGATAGGCAAGACGCCGGCCAGACTCTGGCAATCAGCCGTACGCAAGGAAGTCAACGTGATGTTGCGCATTTCCGGCGAGGTCATTTCCGCCACCATGTCGTAGGACGACGCCCGCGCGGAAAGAATCATATTGACCGGATCGAGAGCTCCGCAACCCGCCAGAGAAGACAACACGACGACGCAGGTCGCCCCCTTCAAGAAATCCACCATGCTCACCCCTGTCATTATTAGAAATAAAACAAGGAGGAAACATGTCCCAGACGGAAGGACGCGTGTCGTGCATGTATTTCCGGAATGGAAAATGCAGTGAATCCCCAACGCGTGCCGACGCAACGTATCCCACCGCATTGCGCCGTTTCACGCACCCCTTGCTGTTATTTTTCTGCTTGAAATTATCTTAACATCAGCCGGACAAGAAACCTACCAAGTCTTGCGCCGGTAAGCTTTACCTACGTACGAACCGACCTGGACCTTGCAGTCAAAGACCTGCGCTGTCTATGCGACCGTCTTGCTTCTGCTTGTTCTGGGCTTGGCGGCAGCTTTTTTTACTGCTGCAGGTTTTGCTCCAACCTTGATTGTGGTCTTGACTGTTTTAGCTGCCCTGGCAGCGGTCGCCTTCACCGCTACCTTGGCCGCCGGCTTCGCTGCCGGCTTCGCTGCCGGTTTGGCGGCCGCCTTCGGCTCCGGCTTCTCCAGCGCATCGGTCAGCTTGCGCGCCAGGCCGATCACCCGTTGCGGATCGACGCCCAGCGTGCCGATCAGGAACTCGATGATTTCCGAACGTGGATTGGCCAGTGTCGGCTCGATCATCATCACCGCTGCCGACACCGCCAGCGCGCGTTCGCGTGTTGCGGTATCGGGCAGCAATTGCTCCAGCGCGTTCAATGCTTCAATCGGCGCCACGGCCGTGATGCGCGCCTGCTCCTTCAGCAGTTGCACCCAGTTGGTCTTGGTCGACACACTCGCATGCATGCTCGGCAATTGCGCCAGCAGGCGCGCCAGGCGCAGGCTGCGGCGTTCAAAGGCGCCGATGGATATCATCCCGGCGACCACGATGCGGCACACCGCTTCGGCAAAACCGCCTTCCGCGATGTGTTCCAGCGCCCGCTCGCGATAGTCGTCCAGCTCGCGCAAGGCGCGTGCATGCGCCACGTCCGCATCCGGTTCCTGCGGTTTGAGCCAGGCGCCCAGGCCTTCCGGGCCGAACACCTGACGCGTGGTCTTGACCGTGCGCGCATCGCGGCGATCGCGGTAGGCGTTGAGTTCGTCGGTAATCTGTTCCGCCATCTTTTGTTCGAACTGCTTGAGCGGATGATCCTTGCCGACCGTGACGCGATTGGCGCGCGCTTCGGCCGCCTTCTGACGGATGAACGGCGCCAGCATGAACGAATCCGAAAACATCTGGCGCTGCATGCGTAAGGGATTGAGCTTGACCATGGTGTTGGCGACTTCGCGCGTGGCGCTCATCTTTATCCATGGACGCACATAGGTCTTGTAGAGGTTGGCGTTGAATTCCGACCATTGCGCGATGGTGGAAAACATCGCTTCTTCGTCGCGGCCTTCCGGATTGATCTTGCGGATGTCGTCCATGGTGCGGTGCTGGTAGTGCACCGTATAGTCGCCCGGCTCCAGCTCGTCCCAGCGCTGTTCCTCTTTGCCGGCTTTGGCTTCCAGCTTCATCTCATACAATCCGGGCGGCAGACTCTCGATCACGTCCAGCGAGGTCACCAGCTGGTCGTGTTCCTTCAGCGCAATGGAACCGCCGACAAAGATGCCGAGGTGGCCGACGCTTTCGTGCAGCACGTAAATGATGGTGCGGCCGGCCGCGGCGATCGCGCGTTCGTCGCCCCAGGTGTCGATGATCCAGTTCAGCGCCTGCGGCGGCGGCGTGATGTTGTCGCCCCAGGAGGCGAACACCACGATGGGCGAGGTGATGTTGCGCAGGTCGATGGGCTTGTCGCCCGCCATCATGGTGCCGCGCGCAAGCTTGTTGCCGACGAACAGGTTCTCGACGATGGACTCGATCTCGCTGCCGGTCATGCGGAAATAGCCGCCCCACCAGCGTTCGAACTCGAGGAAGCGTTCGGCTTCGGTATCGACGTTGGACCAGAGGTTGTAGTACTTGCTCCACAGCGTGTTGGCGGGATTGAGCTTCTCGAAATTCTCGACCAGATATGCGCCGTCGAAACGGTCCGCGCCCAGGTCGCTGGTCATCGACGCCAGCCAGGAGCCGCCCAGCGACGCGCCGCTATAGCGCATGGGGTTGAGCGTAGAGCTGCCGGCCCAGTAAGACACCGGCGCACCGACGATCATCAGCGGGCCGAACAGGTCGGGACGGCGCGCATTCAAGGCCATCATCGCCCATCCGGCCTGGCAGTTGCCGATCACCACCGGCTTGGCCGTGCATTGCGGATGACGCTTGATGACTTCTTCCAGGAACAGCGCTTCGGTATCCATGACGGTCAGCAAGGTCTGGCCGTCCTCCGGCTCAGGGCGGAAGGTCACGAAATACACCGTGTGCCCGGCGCGCATGGCCATGCCCACTTCCGAATCGAATTTGAAACCGCCGATGCCCGGACCATGCCCGGCGCGCGGATCGACCACCATCACCGGACGTGCATCCGGCTTGACCGGCATGCTGGCCGGCGGCTGCAGGCGCAGCAAGGCGTAATTGCAGGGATTCGGCAGGTCGTGCCCATCCATCACCACCTCATGCGCGAACTTCAGCAACGGCGGCGTGCCCTGGTCGAGATGCTCCAGATAGTTATTGCCGCGATCGAGCAAGGTATCGAGGAACAGATAGGTACGCTGCATGGCGTCCGTCAGGTAGGCATTGACGTCGCCCAGTTGCGGAAAAACGGAAGCGGGAGCGGCTTGCGACGCGGGTTCCTCGGTTTGACCAGGTTTCTTGCGCGTTGCCATGGATCCACTCCTTCGATGATGGTGTGACGATTTATACAACGATCTCGAACATCATACCGAGAAAGACGCGATCAAAATGTCTGATCTCTGCGACAATAAAACCGCAATTCATTGAATTGAGTGTACGCAGAATTTATGAAACCAGAGTTACCGAATTGACAAAAAGGGGAACGCCGCATGGAACTGAAGAGCCTGGTCGATCAGCCCAACAAGCTGCCCACCGTCCCCAAAGTCGTACAGCAGCTCATTGAGAGCTTCAATTCCGAAGACATCTCCGCCAACGAAATCGCCCATCTCATCGCCAGCGACCCGGCCCTGAGCGCCAAACTGTTGCGCCTGGCCAATTCCGCCTACTTCCATGTTTCGCGCACGGTCGGCACCGTCGACGATGCGTTGCGCATGCTGGGCTTCGTGATGGTGCGCAACCTGGTGCTGGGCAACGGCATGGTCGCCGCCTTCAAGAACACCAAGGGCATGGACCTGCAGCAATTCTGGCGCTACAACCTCTACACCGCCTGCGCCGCGCGCTGGCTGGCCCACAAGGGCGGCGACAACGGCGATGCCGTTTTCACTTTGGGCATGATGCACGGCATCGGCCAGTTGCAGATGCACGCCGTCGCGCCGGCTGAGATGGCGCCGCTGGACAAACAGCTGAACGTCCTCGACGCCGGCCGCGCCGCGCTGGAAAAGGAAAAGCTCAGCTTCCACTACGGCGACGTCTCGGCCGAACTGGCCAAGATCTGGAATTTCCCCGAATCGCTGAGCGCCACGCTGCAAGACGTGCCCGATCCGCTGACACCGAGCCCGTTCAACAGATCCGCCGCCTGGGTGCACCTCGGCGCCTGGCGCGCCCGTTCCGAGGTGCTGGAACTGAGCGACGAAGAGCTGGTGGAAAGCTACCCGACCGCCGTCGCCAAGAAGCTCGGCGTCGACGCCAGCTGGGTGCCGGCCTTGGTCGCGCATGCGAAGGACCGTGCGGATCGCGCCATGCCGGCCTTGAAGGAACTGACCGAAGGCCTGGACGCCATGCTGGAGTGAGTCCGGCCGGGGCGTCGCAGTTCAACAGCGGCTCCCGGCTTCGTTCAGGATGCTCAAGCTGGTAGCGAACGGCAGCATCGCCGTTCTCCGGACGCAATTGCACCGCGCCAACCGGCTCGAACCCCGATATAGCTGCTCCGCAGCGCATACGTGTTACTGTGTGTTAACGCGTATCCGGCCTTAGCTTTCGTCGTTTTGCAACACCACATTCCCTTCCAGTCGGCGCAGTGCAGCAACAATGTGCCGCCGTGTATCCGAACACATCGCGCGAAGGGATCCCGATTTACTTTTTCATCGTCACCTGCGAACACGGGGGCAATGCCATCCCCGCGCCCTACCACGACCTGTTTCGCGACCAGCAGGCGCTGCTGGACTCCCATCGCGGCTACGACGCCGGTGCGCTGCCGATGGCGCAGAAACTGGCGACAGCCTTCGACGGCGCGCTGGTGACTGCCACCGTGAGCCGTTTGCTGGTCGATCTCAACCGGTCGATCGGTCATCCGCAGCTGTTCTCGGCAATGACGCGCCGTTTGTCGCCGGCGATGCGCGAGGAAATCCTGGCGCACTACTATCGCCCCTATCGCGAGCGGGTCGAAACGCTGGTCAGGCAAGCCGTCTCAGAGGGAAAGCGCGTGATTCACATTTCGTCGCACAGTTTTACGCCTGAACTGGACGGCAAGGTGCGGCGCGCCGATATCGGTTTGCTCTATCACCCCGCGCGCGATGGCGAGGTCAAACTTTGCGCGCATTGGCGGGCGAGCCTGGCGGCATTGGCGCCCGCGCTGCGCGTACGCCGCAATTACCCTTATGCCGGCAAAGGCGACGGCCTGACCGCCTATCTGCGCCTGCGCTTCTCCGCGTCCTCCTATATCGGGATCGAACTGGAGGTCAATCAACACATCGTGCAGTCGGACGCCGCAATGTGGACCACGCTGGGCGCCTTGCTGCCGGACAGCTTGCGCGCGGCATGCGCCGTGGCTGCCGCATGATTTACTGCAAACAAGCTTGTCACCTCCAGCAACTTAACCTCTGCCGCTTGTGCAATACGGCTGAACACCGGAACCCGTCATGAAAATCCATATCGGTTTTGAAATGATCTACGATTGCCCGAAACCCACGCCCATGATTTTCAACCTGAACGTCCACTTCACGCGGGTATCGGATCTGGTCAGCCGCGACGATCTGATGTTCGATCCGCCGGTGCCGAGAATGGCGTACCGCGACAGTTTCGGCAATTGGTGCACGCGCATCGTCGCGCCGCAAGGCCGCATCCGCATTTCCGCCGACGCCGTCGTCAACGACAGCGGCATTCCAGATGTGCTCTCGCCGCAGGCGCGGCAGCTGGCCGTGCAAGACCTGCCGGAAGAGCCCTTGCTGTTCTTGCTGGGCAGCCGCTACTGCGAAACGGACCGCTTGTCGGAAACCGCCTGGCAGCTCTTTGAACATGCACCCGCCGGCTGGGGCCGTGTGCAGGCGATCTGCGACTACGTCCACCGCCATATCGTCTTCGGTTATGAAAATGCGCGCATGACGCGCACGGCGCTGGAAGCGTTTCAGGAAAAAGTCGGCGTTTGCCGCGACTATGCCCATCTGGCGGTCGCCTTTTGCCGCTGCATGAATATCCCGGCGCGCTATTGCACCGGCTATCTGGGCGACATCGGCACGCCGCCGCCGCACGGCACGATGGATTTTGCAGCGTGGTTCGAGGTTTTCCTGGACGGCAGCTGGCACACCTTCGACGCCCGCAACAATACGCCGCGCATCGGCCGGGTGCTGATCGCCCGCGGCCGCGATGCCGCGGACGTGGCGCTCAACAACACCTTCGGACCCAATACCCTGAGCCGGTTCAAGGTGTGGACGGATGAAATCGCTTAGTGCACATTGACTCGGACGCAACAAAACCTACTGATTAGTATTTATTCAGGAATCCCCCGATAGTCTTTCTGTACGAGCGTGCCAGAATGAACTCATGAACACTCGGTAAGCGAAGCGCAATATCCGGACCGTGTTGTGCAGTCGGAGCGTTCATGGGCTCATCCACAAGATCGGGCTCTCTGCCAGGGCCCTATTTTTGTGAAGGTGATGAGCATGCAACAATCCGACATCCTGCTGGTAGACGACAGCTCGGAAGTGGCTGAACTGACCAAGTTTGCGATTCTGCGCAAGAAACTCACTGAAAAGTGGGAATGGTTCAGCGATGCCGAGCATGCCTCCGATGTGCTGTTTCGCCATGAATACACGGCGCGGCGCGATCTGCATCCCTTCCTCATTCTGCTCGACCTGCACATGCCGCGCCTGGGCGGGCATGATCTGCTGCGCATGCTCAAGGGCAACAAGGCGACTTCGCATATCCCGGTGGTGATGTTCTCCACCTCGACCGACCGCGAAGACATCCGCAAGAGCTACGAGCTGGGCGCCAACGGCTATCTGGTGAAATCGGCCGATGCCCGCACGATGATGGACACGGTGGCCGACGCGGTGTCGTACTGGACGACGCGCAATCTGCCTGTGCGTTAGATGAAAACGATTGCATCAAGGAAAAGAGCCGCTCAACCAGGTTGATGCGGCTCTTTTTTTGCTCGGATTGCGCGGTGTCTATGACAGATTACGACAGCGACGTACGCTCCCTGCCGTCCATGCCGGCGGCCGTCTTGGCCGCGGCAGCCTGGGCGCCGGAAGGCGCACCTCCCGATGTCGCGTCCTGCTCCCGCGCCTTGATTTTCTGGCGCATGCGCGCCTGGCGCTTGCGGAACCAGATGATCACGCCGGTGACGCACAGCATGGCGACCAGCGCGCCCATGAACGAGATAAAGATACGCCCCGGCAAGCCGAGAATGCGGCCGGAATGCAGCGGGAATTGCGCCTGGATGAACAGGTCGCCGGCGCTTCCCGTACCGGGAATGCGCGCGCCTTCCGGCTTGCCGGTAGCAGCGTCGAAATACAGCCAGGAATTGCCCAGGCCGACGTCGCCGTGATCGTTGCCGGGTTCGAAGAAGCCGACGCCGTACAGGCCGAACATCGAGGAATAGAACACGCCCCCGGCCGGCACATCGAAGCCGCGGCGTTTGCCTTCTTCAACCGCCAGCCGGGTGACCTGTTCGCGCGTGATCTTCGGTTCCACGACCTTGTCGGCGGCAACCGGCGTGCGCGTTTCGAAGGCGGTCGGCGTGATGGTCGAGAATATCTTGATGACCGGCTGCATGACCTGCATGTTCAGATTCATGGAAACCGAAGTGACGGCCAGCACCAGCAGCAGTCCCCAGACCCAGACCGCGCCGGACCGATGCAGGTCGAAGTTGAGCTTGTGGCCGCCGTCTTTCCAGCGGAAGGCGAAGGATTTGCGCCAGCTCTTCCAGTTGGGAAAAGACAGCCACAGCGCGATGAAACAATCCAGCGCCCAGACGATGCCGATGATGCCCATCAGCCAGATGCCGGTTTCGAAGCCGCCGATATCGGGCAGGTGCATGGTGTAGTGCAGCTTGTAGAGGAAAGGCAGCAGGTTCTCGCGGCTGACCGAGACGGCGCCCCACATGCGCTGGCCCTGGATCTCGGCGCTGACCGGATCGACGGCGATCTGGTTGTAGTCGAGCGTATATGGCTTGCCGGTGGCGGGATCGAGACGCGGCTCGACCATCATGGGGATGGTGTGGCCGGGCTCGGCTTCATTCAGGACATAGGTGACGCGCAGCTTCGGCTCCCTGGCCTCGACGATGTTGGCCAGCTCCAGCCCGGATTTCGGCGTCCCGACGACATTCTGCTGCGCACTATTGGCGTGGAACAGCGCGGGGTTGAGCGCGGCGTCGAGCTCGTGGTCCCAGGAAATGATCGCGCCGGTAGCGCCCGAGATGAACAGGAACACCGCGACGCCAAGGCCGAACCAGCGATGCAAGAGGACGAGAACTGCGCGCATAAATTCACTTCAAAAAAACGTCATGTCAAAAAAACGCCGAAGCGGTCGTGCCCGATTTCAGGCACGACCGCCGGCAGGTTCAGCTCGCAGCGAGCGATTCACATCACATTCAAACCAAATTCAGCGTCCATTCAAGGCGATCAGAAATCCACCTTGGCGCTGAGACTGAAAGTACGCGGATCGCCGGGCTTGATCCAGTTTTCGTACTGGTATTCCCAGTAATGCTTGTCGGTCAGGTTGTTGACGGCCGCACGGAACGTCGTATCGTACTTGCCGATACGGGTCGTGTAATTGGCGCCGACGTTGAACAGCGTATAACCGGCCAGCTTGATGTCGTTGGCGGCGCGCAGCATGGTCGTGCCGGTGTACTTGGTGTCGGCCGAAAGCTTCAGTCCGCTCAGCTGGGGCACCTGGTATGTCACCTGGCCGGCGGCGACAAAGTCGGGCGCACCGGCAACGCGATTGCCATTGTAAGTGAGTCCTTTGCTGTATTTGGTATCGAGGAACATCAGATTGCTCGATACCTGCCAGTCGTGGCCCAGCCTGGAGGCTGCGCCCAGTTCCAGCCCCTGGTAGGTGGAACGGCCGTCCTGCACCAGCGCCTGGGTGGTCGGATTGGTGTATTCCGACGCGCGTTCAATGCGGAACAATGCCGCCGTGGCGCTCCAGCGCTGCTGGTCGGTTTTGACGCCGAACTCGTATTGCTTGCTGGTCAGCGGATTGAGCGTGCTGCCGTAGTTGGAGTTGGTCACGGTCGGTGCGCTGCCCTGCTCCAGCGATTCGACGTAGCTGGTGTAGATGGTGGTGCCCGGTTCAGGCTTGAACATCAGCGCCACGGTCGGCGTGATCACGCCGTCTTTCTTGTATTGCGCGGTGCGCGCGCCGGTGGTGCTGTAGCTGTTCTGTTCAAAGTTGGTGTAGCGGGCGCCGGCCAGCAGCGACCATTGATCCGAGAACTTCAGCGTATCGCTGGCAAACAGCGCCTGCTGCGTGATGTCGCCGGCATGGTAGGTCTTCAGGTAGGTCGCGCTGTAATAGTTGTTCGGATTTTGCTGATACAGGTTGCCGCTGCCCAGCGACTGGTAAAAACTCGCCACGCTGTAGTCGTTGACCTGCTTTTGCCAGGAAGCGCCGAACACCAGTTGATGGCCGATGAAGCCGGTCTTCGCCTTGCCTTCCACGATGGCTTGCCATTGATCGAAAGTATGGCCTTCACGCGTGTCCGAACGGTAATCGTTGGCGTAGTCGCCGGCCGGATTGCTCAGGTAGAGCGAGGACTCGTTGCGGCTGCGTTTGGAGGTGCTGTGGCTGTAGTAGGCGCTGGCTTTCCAGTCAGGATTGATGACGTAGTTCAGCCCGGTGGAATACATCTGGAAATTGGTGTTCAGATGCTGGCCTTGCCCCAGCAGCTTCTGGTCGTCGCTGCTCGGTACGCGCGGCAATTGCGACAGCGTGTAGCTGCCGGTATAGATCGACGGCGTCTGGTTTTCGGACTTGCGGTTCTGGTAGAAGGCCTGGAAATCCCAGGTCAGATCGCGCGTCAGGCGCGCATCCAGCGCCAGCGATACCGAGTCGCGCGTGATGTGGCCGTCGTTGAAGGTCTGGCCTTGCTCGTGCGTGGCGTTCAAGCGGTAGCCGAACATCTTGTCGTTGCCGAAACGTCCGCCCAGATCGACATGCTCGCTCCAGATGTTGTTGGACTTGTAGCCGACTTCGATGCTGCGCACCGGCTCTTCGGTCGGACGCTTGGTGACGTAGTTGATCAGGCCGCCCGGCGAGCCGAAACCGTACATGTAGCCGGAAGATCCCTTCAGCAATTCGATCTGTTCGAAATGCTCGTACGGCAAAGTGATGGCATAAGTCAGAAAAGGCTTGCCGTCGATGCGGTAGGCGTTTTGCCAGTCCAGCGCCAGGCCGCGCACGGTGACGTAGCTGGCCCAGCTGCTGTAGCCGCCGCTGTTGTCGGTGACCGAAGCGTCGAGGGCAAATACATCGCCCAGCTTGGTGACCTGGCGTTCGGCCAGGTCTTCGGACTTGATCACCGCCATGGAAAACGGCGTGTCCAGTTGCGAACGGGTGCCGAGCGCGCCGCTGGCGACGCGCTCGCTCAGGTGCAGGGTGTTGTCGGCGGCGGCCGTGACGCTCACCGCAGGCAAGCTGCTCGCATCGCTGCGGCTGTCGCGCTGATCGGGCGCGACGAGCACGTAGCCGGCATCAGTCTTGCGCATGTCGAATCCCGTATCGCGCAACAGCGTGCGGAAACCGTCGTCCACGCTGTACGCGCCCTGCAGGCCTTGCGTGCGCTTGCCCTGCACCTTGTTCGCGTCGATCGCGATGGAAATTCCCGATTGCTGCGCATAACGGTTCAGCGCCTCGCCCAGCGGGCCGGCGGGGATATCGTAAGAGACGGCTTGCGCGGCAACTTGCGCATGGGCCTGGCTGCCGATGCCGCCCAGCAAGGCGGCGGACAGCGCCAGCCGGACGGCAAACGCCAGCGGCTTCAGGTTGAGACGCGCGGAAGACGCCGAGGAAGCCGGCGAAGTGGAATGCGTGAAACGTCGGGACTGCATGCTGGAGACTCTCTTTTCGTTGGTCATACTTCCTTGACGCACGGCGAACGAAAAGTGGAACCGGTTTGTGTAAATATTGTTGCGGCATGGCGCGCATTTCGCTTTGGATCCCGCATTGGATTCCACCGAAAATCACGGCTGCGCCGGCGCATCGACGCGCACCAGATACGGCGACAGCGTGCGGATGCGCAGCATCGGGAAGCTGCTGCCGAGCAATTGCAAGGCGCGGCCGGTGTCGTCCAGCGGCAGTACGGCCGACACCCGGATGCCTTCCAGCGCGGCGCGGTCGTAGCTGATCGCGCCCGGGCGGTGACGTTCAAGCGCGTCCAGCACATCCGGCAAGCTTTGCTCCTGCACCACCAATTGATGGAATTTCCAGGCGTCGGCGATGCTGCGCGCGTCGATTTGCTCGATGGCGCCGATGCCGGCGGCGGTCATGCGCACACGCTGGCCGGCGCTGACGACCACGGGTTCCTCCGCCTCCATTGACCCGATCGCCATGCTTGCCGTCCGTTTCGCCGGACGGACTTCCACACGCGACTCAAGCATGCTGAGGACGGTGGCGTCCGGCTCGCGGCTGACCACGAAGCGCGTGCCGAGCGCACGGATGCTGCCCTGCGCCGTTTCCACAATGAAAGGACGGGCTCGATCCCTGGCGACATCGACCAGGATCTCGCCCTGCACCAGTTCCAGCGCGCGCCGTCCGGCGTCGTAATGCAGGTTGACCGCGCTGGCGCTGTTGAGGGTGATGCGTGTGCCGTCTTCCAGCACCTGCGTTTCCCATTTTCCGGTGGCGGTATGCATGTCGGCCATCAGATAGCGCGGCGAATATGCCTTGGTCGCAACCCAGCCCGGCACGGCGACGCACAGCGCCACGAGCATGCTTGCGATGATGCGTTTGGCGCGGCGCTTTTGGCCGGCTTTTCCACTCAGGGCGAACACCGCATCCAGGGCGGCGCGTGCAGGCCGGGCATTGCTCTTGCCGCCATCGGCGCCGCGGATGCGTTGCACCCGTCCAATGAAATCCTGCAGGCGTTCCGCCATGGCGGCATGGCGCGGGTCGGCCTGCTTCCATGCATCGTAGCCGCGCTGTGCCGCGTTGCGCGTATCGATGTCATCCGCCGTCAGCTGGACGATCCACTGCGCCGCCTGTTCGGCGATGCTGTCTTCATCCTTCGCTTCCTCTGCGGCGCCCGCCGTTGCCGGATGCAGTTTCATGATTCGGCAAGCCGGCATTTGACCAGCGCCTGCACCAGGTATTTTTGCACCATGCGCGTCGACACGCCGAGCTGCGCAGCGACTTCCGCATGGCTCTGGCCGTCCAGATAGTGCAGCAGGAAAGCATTGCGCGCGTTGCCGGAAACCGCTTGCAAGGCGCAGCCGATCTGTTCCAGCGCCTGGACTGCGAGCAGGACTTCTTCCGGACTGGGATAGCTGGCGACGGTCTCGGCCAGCAAGGCGAGCTCTGCCAGATAGGCTTGTTCTATCAATTGCCGGCGCGCGCGGTCCAGCATCAGGCGTTTGGCCGTGGTGGTCAGGTAGGCGCGCGGCTCCTGCATGCCGATCAGGGCGTCACGGGAAGCGATGATGCGCAGGAAAGTGTCTTGCGCCACATCCGCCGCATTGTGGGTACATCCCAATTTTTTACGCAGCCAGCCGAACAGCCAGCCGTGATGGCTGCTGTAGAGTTCGTGCATGTCTTGCTGCAGTGCGGGTTGGGCCACGGCGGGGATAATCAGTCAAATAAACATCAAATAAGAATGCTTATCATTTTAATTCACATGAGGCCGGCGACACAATCCCTTGCAGTGTAAAGAGCCGCCACCAGAGCCGCTTTGCGGGTCGTTATTGCTTGCCGGATTGCCATTCGACCTGTTGCTGAAAATGAAATTCTTACGCTTACGTCGCCCTTCAAGCAGCAATTCACCTCCATCATCATGGATTTAATTAGTTTTTGTCTTAGAACAATTTCCGACAATGATACGAATTACTTTTATTTTCCCTCGCCTCGGCAGCCACGTCATCTGACGCGAACTGACACCAATCGCCGTCATCCTGGGCGTGCCGATGATCGTTGTTACGCGCCAGATCCGGCATCAGTGGCGCGCGATCAGCGCTTCTTAATTCGGCCGGGCGCCGAACAGGTGCAACTGCGCATATTGCAGCAGCATGATGGTCTTGCCGTCGGCGATCTCGCCCTCGGCGATCATCATCAAGGCCTGCTGGATCGGCACTTCCATCACTTCGATGTCTTCGCCTTCAGCGATGTTGCCGCCGCCCTCGCCTGCGCGTTCGTCGCTGGCATATTCGCCGACAAAGAAATGCAGCTTCTCGGTCACTGAGCCGGGGCTCATGAATACTTCAAACACCTTGCGCACGTCGCCGACGCGATAGCCGGTTTCTTCTTCCACCTCTTCCCGGATGCGTTGCTCCGGGCTGGCGTTGTCGAGCAGCCCGGCCGGCGTCTCCACCAGGAAGCCGTCATGGCCGTCGCGATACGTCGGGAAGCGGAATTGCCGGATCAGGATCACGGTGCGCTTTTGCAGGTTGTAGAGCAGGATGGTGGCGCCGTTGCCGCGATCGTAGGTTTCGCGGTTGAGTGTCTGCCAGACGCCGTCGGCGCGACGATAGTCGAAGGTGGTTTTCTTCAGCAGATACCAATCGTCGGACAAGACCTCGACGTTGCGGATGCGAACGCGCTCGTTTTCCATCTGTTTGCTCCTGTGCAGTGAATACATGAATGCAGGCCGGTTTCCACATGCACCGATGCATGCGCGAACATGCCTGCTTTATTTAAATTATCATGCAATATCGTGAAATATCAAGAATATTCGTGCAATAATTAATGAATAAATTCACGATACTGCACGAATTTGCACGTTCTCTTGTACACTGACGCCGGTTTCAATCGGAAATGAAGCGGGAAAATACATGCTGACCAGCCAACGAAAAAAACATTTGCTCGACCTGCTGAGCCAGGACGGCCGCATCGTCGCCAAGCCCGTGAGCGAGCAACTGGAGGTGTCCGAGGACACCATCCGGCGAGATTTGCGGGAACTGGCGAAAGAAGGCCTGTTGCGGCGCGTGCATGGCGGCGCGCTGCCGCTCACGCCGCCGATGGTGATGTTCGCCAACCGCCAGAGCATCGAACCCGGCGCCAAGGCCGACATCGGCCGTGCCGCAGCAGCGCTGGTGCAATCCGGCCAGGTGGTGTTCATCGACGGCGGCACAACCTGCGTGCAGCTGGCGCGCCATCTCGCCCCCGATCTGCATGCGACCGTGGTCACGCACAGCCCCTCCATTGCAGTGGAACTGTCCACGCACGCCCACATCGAGGTCATCATCATCGGCGGCAAGCTGTTCAAGCATTCGGTGGTGGCGATGGGCAGCAGCACCATCGACGACATCGCCAGGGTGCGCGCCGATCAATATTTCATGGGCGTATGCAGCCTGCATCCGCGCACCGGCATCACCTCGCTGGATTTTGAAGAAGCCGCCATCAAGCGCGCCTTCAGCCGCGCCGCCGCCGAAACCGTGGTGCTGGCCTCACCCGACAAGCTGGAAACGACCTCCCCCTTCGAAATCGTCCCCTTGGCCGAAGTCGGCCGCATCGTGGTCAATCGCGATACCGCGCCCGAGCTGATCGCACCGTATCAGGCGCAAGGCATCGATATCACGCTGGCTTAACGCTCTCAGCCAGTCTTGGCCTCACGTAGAACCTGTTTGCGATCTTTAGCGAGAGGCCCAGAAGCTGCGCTGCAACTCCACGATCTCCTCCACCATATCCGGCATCGGTCCGATCAGCTCGACCGGTTTCTGGCAATGGTCGAACACATAGCGGGAATCCACGCTCATGGTCGGATTTTCCTTGTGCGCGCCGGTCACGTCGAGCAACTGGCGCTCCGTCATGCCATACACCACCCGCCCGATGTTGGCCCAATACGCGGTGCCGGCGCACATGCAGCACGGCTCGACCGAGGTGTACAAGGTACAGCTCCACAGAAATGCCGGTGGATAGTTCAACGCAGCCGTGCGCGCCAGCACGGCTTCAGCGTGATTGACCGTATCCACATTGCATTGCTCCATCAGCACGGTCTCCTGATCGGGGCCGACCAGGATGGCGCCGAACGGATGATGGCCGATACTCACCGCACGCTTGGCAACCTCGTTCGAGCGATGCAAATGGCGGCGAATCTGGTCCCGGTTCGGGCTCAAACCTTGTTCCGGAAAATCCGATGCTTGCTGCATGACTCGCTCCCTTTTTCATGTTTTTGAATAACGCTTCATTGATGCGAAGCAACTGCTATGCCACCTGCAAATCAGCGAGAAATTGCAAGATACAAATTAGCAAAAAAGATAGAAAAAATATTCACATTCGTTTGAATAAAGTTAATTTTTATGCAATTCTAGAAACGCACATTCCTCCGGGAATGTAATGGGCATCTGCGATCCTACAGCGAGGAGATAATAATGAAATGGTTTTATAACTTGAAAATCGCTACCAAACTGATCGCGACCTTTTTATCCGTGATCGTGCTGGTCGTTGCGCTGGGTATTTTCGCCATCGTCCAACTGGACAAGGTCAACACGGCCTCTACCGACATCTCGACCAACTGGCTGCCGACCATCCGCACGCTGGCGCAGCTGAAATTCACCGCCGCCCGCGTGCGCAGCTTCGAGCAGCAGCACATCATGGCGTCGGAACCCAAGGAATTCGACGAGATCGAGCAAAGCGTCAACAAGCAGATCGACGCACTGCTTGCCTTGCGCAAGAAGTATGAAGCAGAGATTACCGAACCGGAAGAGCGCGCCATCTATCCGGACGTTGCCAAAGCCATCGACATTTTCGTCGGCGAGCATCCCAAGATCATCGCCCTGTCGCGCCAGAACAAGGATCAGGAGGCGCGCACCCTGTTCAGGGGCGACTCCACCAAGAATTATCGCCAGATGATCGAGCTGATCGACAAGCTGGTCGACGTCAACGACCACGGCGCCGACGTCTCCAGCCGGACGGCCGACAGCACCTACGCCAGCTCGCGCATGTGGATCATCGGCATGCTGGCAGTGTGCGTGGTGGCGGCGCTGGCGCTGGCGATCTGGATTGCCCGCCTGATCTCGCAGCCGCTGGGCGAAGCTGTCAAGGTGGCGCGTCAGGTCGCCGACGGCGACCTGACAGCGGACATCCGCCAGGACAGCAATGACGAAACCGGCCAGCTGCTGGGTGCGCTCAAGCTGATGAACGACAATCTGTTGCGCATCGTCAGCAGCGTGCGCACCGGCACCGACACCATCTCGACCGCATCGAGCGAAATCGCCACCGGCAACATGGACCTGTCCTCGCGCACCGAGCAGCAAGCCGGTTCGCTGGAGGAGACCGCCTCGGCCATGGAAGAGCTGACCGCCACCGTCAAACAGAATGCCGACAATGCACGCCAGGCCAACCAGCTCGCCGTGTCGGCCTCGGCCGTCGCCGTCCAGGGCGGCAATGTGGTCGGTCAGGTGGTCGACACCATGGGCTCGATCAACGCATCGTCGCGCAAGATCGTCGACATCATCAGCGTGATCGACAGCATCGCCTTCCAGACCAACATCCTGGCGTTGAATGCGGCCGTGGAAGCGGCCCGCGCCGGTGAACAGGGCCGCGGCTTCGCGGTTGTGGCCAGCGAAGTGCGTACGCTGGCGCAGCGAAGTGCGGCAGCCGCCAAGGAAATCAAGACCCTGATCGACGATTCCGTCTCCAAGGTCGACGTCGGCAGCAAGCTGGTCGAACAGGCCGGCTCGACCATGGATGAGGTCGTCAGCAGCGTCAAGCGCGTGACCGACATCGTCGGCGAAATCACCGCCGCCAGCCACGAGCAAAGCGTCGGCCTCGACGAGATCAATCGCGCGATTACGCAGATGGATGAAGTGACGCAGCAAAACGCCGCCTTGGTGGAACAAGCCGCTGCTGCCGCGCAGTCCTTGCAGGAACAGGCGAGCAACCTGTCGCACACGGTCAGCGTGTTCAAGCTGGATCGCAATGCCTTGTCCCCTGCGTCTTCCTACGCGCACGCCGGCGCGACGCCCAAGCGCACCGTCAACATCACGCCGAAACCTGCACCGTTGCCGGCCAAGCCCACACCACCAGCCAGGAAAGCGATTTCAACTACCGCTCCGGCCGCGGATGACACCGGTTCGTGGGAGCAGTTTTAATTCGGATAGCTTGAAACCGAATCTGTCGTCCTGACGAAAGTCAGGACCCAGCGTCGTGGACTTCGGTCACGACGCTGGGACGACGGCTCTATGTTCAGTCGGCTTATTTCAATCCCAAACGCTTGGCCATGCGGTTGAGGTTGGCGCGATCTATCCCCAGCTCGCGTGCGGTGGAAGCGACATTGCCGCCATTGCGCGCCAGGCTGGCGCCGATCAGACGACGTTCGTAAGCGCTGACGGCATCGCGCAGGCTGCTGCCGTTTTGCAGGTCCAGCTCGGTCTGGACCTGCTCTTCCAGCTCCGAGATCAGGGGCTTGCGTTCATTGACGAGATCAAAATCTTCCGCCGCCAGCGTCAGGATGCGCGGGCGTTCCGGATGTTTCGCCAGCGCCTTGAGCGCGGTGCGGGCGATGACATGCTCCAGCTCGCGCACATTGCCCGGCCAGCGGTAACCGAGCAGCACTTCCTGCGCATCGGTGGCCAGACGCAGGCTCAGCAAACCCAGCCGGAAACGGTTTTCTTCCAGGAAAAATCCGCTGATCAGCAGAATATCGTGCCCCCGCTCGCGCAAGGGCGGTGCTGCCAGCGGGTAGACGCTCAGCCGATGATAGAAGTCGGAACGGTAGCGGCCCTGGCGCACCTCTTCTTCCAGATTGCGGTTGGTGGCGGCGATGACGCGTACATCGACCTTGTGCTCTTCGTCCGACCCGACGCGCTGGATTTGCCCGCTCTGCAGCACGCGCAGCAGCTTGGCCTGCACCGCCAGCGACAATTCCCCCACTTCATCGAGAAACAGGGTGCCGCCGTCGGCCAGCTCGAACTTGCCGCGGCGGTCGCTGACTGCCCCGGAAAACGCGCCGCGCACGTGGCCGAACAATTCGCTTTCGACCAGGGTTTCCGGCAAGGCGGCGCAATTGAGGCTGATGATGGGTTTGCGCGCACGCGGCGAGGCGGCGTGGATGGCGTTGGCGACCAGTTCCTTGCCGACGCCGGTTTCGCCGGTGATCAGCACCGTCATGTTGCTTGGCCCCGCCAGGCGGATCTCCTTCATCATTTTCTTGTGCGCCGGACTCTGGCCGATCAGCTCGCGCCGGCTCTGGTTGGCCGCCAGCCGGTAGGCTTCGGCGCGCTGACGCTCCTGCTCGCTGGTGGTGGCCAGATCGTGGATGCGTTCGGCGACGTTGACGGTGGCCGCCGCCAGGCTGGCGAAAGCCTGCAAGGACGCCGTATCGACCGAGTCGAAACGCCCCGGCCCCAGTGCGTCGAGCGTCAGCAAACCCCACGGCCGGCCGTTCATCGTGATCTGGCAACCCATGCAGTCGTGCACATGCAGCTCGCCCGAATGCGCCTCGACCAGGCCGTCGTAAGGATCCGGCAACGAGGAGTTCGCCGGGAAGCGCGTCGGCGGCACGTTGGATAACAGGATGCGAAAGCGCGGATGCTCGCTCACGCGAAAACGCCGGCCCAGGGTGTCGCTGCTCAAACCATTGATCGCCAGCGGCACCAGCAGGTCGCCGTCGAGCCGCAACAAGGCGGCGGCGTCGCACGGAAACAGCATGCGCAAGGTGTCGAGCAGACGACGGTAGCGTTCGCTGTCGTGCATCTCGCGCGACAGGTCGGCCATCAGGGGAATCAGCGCGTCCAGCAAGAGCTTTGGAGTCATTTTTACTCTTTTCGTGTCGATTTGACTCGGGTCAATTTGACTCGTCAAATTTCTAAGCAACTGATTGTAAAGGATTTTTCTTCTGGCATGGAGATTGTATAGAGAACAGGGACGAAATGATTTCTTGCAGCGACATTTCGATGTTTTTGCCGGTTTTACCCGGCTAACCCACACAAAAAGAGGTTCTCCATGCTATCCGATGCTCACCGCGCCATCGTCAAATCCACCGTCCCTCTGCTGGAAAGCGGCGGCGAAGCACTGACCACGCATTTCTACAAAATGCTGATGCGCGATTATCCGCAGGTCATCCCCTACTTCAACAAAGCGCACCAGGGCAGCGGCGACCAGCAGCGCGCGCTGGCCAACGGCGTGCTGATGTATGCGCGCCATATCGATCAGCTGGAACAACTGGGCGGCCTGGTCAGCACCATCGTCAACAAGCACGTCGCGCTGCAGATCCTGCCGGAACATTATCCGATGGTCGGCGACTGCCTGCTGCGCGCCATCCGCGAAGTACTGGGCGCCGAGATCGCCACCGACCAGGTGATCGAAGCCTGGGGCGCTGCCTACGGACAACTGGCCGACATCCTGATCGGCGCCGAAGAAGGCATCTATACCGCCAAGGAAACCGCCGACGGCGGCTGGCGCGGCGTACGCAAGTTCGTGGTGGTGCGCCGGGTCGACGAAAGCGACGAAATCACGTCCTTCTATTTCGCGCCGGAAGACGGCAAGGCGATCCTGGCTTACCAGCCGGGCCAGTACATCGGCCTGCGCGTCGATGTCGACGGCGAAGAAATGCGTCGCCAATACTCGCTCTCGGCCGCGCCCAACAGCAAGATGTATCGCATCAGCGTCAAGCGCGAGCCGAACGGCAAGGTATCGAACTATCTGCACGACCACATGACGGTCGGCAAAACCATAGCCCTGATGCCGCCCTCCGGCGAGTTCACGCTGACGCCCGGCGACAAGCCGCTGGTGCTGATCAGCGGCGGCGTCGGCATCACGCCAATGCTGGCGATGCTGGATGCGGCGCTGCCGACCGGGCGTCCGGTGGTGTTCATTCACGCCGCGCGCCACGGCGGCGTGCATGCCTTCGGCAAGAAAATTGCAGACCTGGCGCAAGCGCATCCGCAACTGCAGCACTACTTCTGCTACGAGCAGCAGCGCGAGCAGGACCCGGCCCCGCACGCGATCGGCTACCTCGACCGCGACAAGCTGGGCAACTGGCTGCCGCCCTCGATGGATGTGGACGCCTATTTCGTCGGCCCCAAGTCCTTCATGAAAGCAATCAAGCGCCATCTCAGCGATCTCGGCGTGCCGGCGGCGCAGAGCCGTTACGAGTTCTTCGGTCCGGCGGCTTCACTGGATTGACGAAGCGCGTCGTGTCAACAATAGCGACAACAGCGTTGTGAGGTTTGCGCCGGATCGGGCTGCATGCAAAAAGCATGATCCGGCGTTTTTTTTAATCATTTTTCATTTCCGGCCAGAAATGGTCAAACGGTCATCGCCATGAACATCGACAAATACAAACATCAACATACCGCCATCTTCAACAGCATCCGCAAGCTCAAGGAACTGTCTCACGAAGGCATTCCCCAGAACGCCGCCGACATCGCGGCGCTGGTGATCAAGATGAGTTCGGTCATCAAGCTGCATCTGTCCATCGAGGACAAATTCCTCTATCCCGCGCTGCAGGAGGCCAATAATCCGCGTCTGGCAATGCTGGGCAAGCAGTATCAGCACGAGATGACGCACATTGCCGAGACGTACGGCGAATTTGCGCGCAAATGGAACGATGCCGGCCACCTGAGCGCCGATCCGGAAGGATTCCGCGCCGAGGCTAACCGCGTGCTGAAGATCTTGTTTGAGCGCATGCAGCGCGAGGACCGCGATTTCTATCCGATGATCGAGACTGCCTAGGAAGTCAGCTCATTGAGAATCGTCGCCACCCGCCCCAGCGCCACCTCGATGTCGAGCGACTCGATGGCGCCATAGCCGAAGAACAGGGCCGGCTTCGCTTTGGCCTCGTAGTAGAACTCGTCCAGCGTATACAGGGCGACGTCCACGCGCCGCGCCAGCCGGACCAGTTGCACCATGTCGACGTCAGCCGTCATCTCTGCCGCCAGATGGAAGCCGGCATTCGTCGGCACCGCGCGCATCCACGGCTTGAGGTCGCCGTTGAACGCCGCATGCAGCTTCTCGCGCCGGGCGACGTAGATGCCGTGACAGCGGCGGATATGCTTTTGCAGATAGCCTTCGTCGATGAATTTGGTCATGGCCCACTGCGTCATGGTCGGCGTATGCCAATCCGAAAGTCCCTTGACGATGGTCATGGCGCGCCGGATGGCCGGCGGCGCAATCACGTAGCCCACGCGCAGTTCAGGATTGATGGTCTTTGAAAAGGTACCGACGAAGGCCACCAGGCCGTCCTGGTCCATGCTCTGCAGGGAATCCAGCGGCCGTCCTTCGTAGCGGAACTCGCTGTCGTAATCGTCTTCGATGACGATGGCCCGCAAGGCGCGCGCGCGTTCCAGCAATGCCTCGCGGCGCGCCGGGCTCATCGGCATGCCGAGCGGAAACTGATGCGCCGGCGTCACGTAGATCAGGCGCGTGCCCTCCGGAATGCGATCGACCAGAATCCCTTCCGCATCCACAGGCATGCCGACGACTTTTGCTCCCTGTGCGCCGAACAGCATGCGCGCAGGCGGATAGCCAGGATCTTCCACCGCGACGATGCTGCCGGGTTCAACCAGCACGCGCGCCATCAGGTCCAGCGCCTGCTGCGCGCCGTTGGTGACCAGCACGTCGGCAGCCGTGCATTGGACTCCGCGCGAAAACGACACGTGGCGCGCAATCGCTTCGCGCAGCGCCGGCAAGCCCTCCGTCTCGGCATAAAACCCGCTGGATTCGCTACTCTGGCGCAAGCCGTACAGCACGCATTGCCGCCATTCGTCCTGCGGAAACTGCCGCCGTACCGGAATACCGCCGAGAAAATCATACTGCGACCGCATCTCAGGGCCGACATGCCGCATGGACAAGGGGAAGCTCTGATTAAGCCAGTGCGAGATGAGCTTGCCGGCTGCGAGATCCTGGCTTTCAAAACGTTTCGTCTTCGGTTTGGACTCAGCCGGCGCATTGACGAAGGTGCCGCTGCCGATCTGGCCGACCAGCAATTTGTCCAGGGTCAGGCGGCTGTAGGCTTCGGAGACCGTCTTGCGCGACAAGCCGAGCTGCGTCGCCAGCAAGCGCGACGGCGGCACCTGCTCGCCCGGCGCCAGGCGGCCGGTCAGGATGGCGTCGCGCAACTGGCGATAGACCTGCCCGGCGAGGTCCTTGCTTCCTTCGATGACGATGTGCAGCTCCATGAGTCTTCCCGGTGTTTGTTGTTGCTTGTGCTTGTGCTTGTGCTTGTGCTTGTGCTCGTGCTTGTTCTTTTTCTTGTCACCGCTGATTCTAGCCTCCGCGCCGGAAGTGGTCTCCTCATTTTTCAGGAAATTGGTTATTCGCCCAGGGTATTGGACTCCTTAAGATGACATCACTGGCTCAGCAAAACGGCAACCGAAAGCGGATAGCAGCTGCCGCAAACGCCAAACGATTTTTAAGTAACTTTTACACTGACTCAACTCACTCTCAAGGAGCATTACCATGGAACAACGCGTCGATTTCTACAAAGCTTCCCCTGAAGTCCTGAAGGGCATGATCGCCCTCGAAAACGTGGTCGGCAAACTCGGCCTCGAAACCTCCCTGCTGGAACTGGTCCGCCTGCGCGTCTCGCTGATCAACGGCTGCGCCTTCTGCGTCGACATGCACACCGCCGACGCCCGCAAAGCCGGCGAAACCGAACGCCGTCTCTACGCCGTGCCGGTCTGGCGCGAAACCCCGTTCTTCACCGAACGCGAACGCGCCGCCCTGGCCTGGGCCGAATCGCTGACCCTGATCTCGCAAACCGGCGCGCCGGATGAAGACTACGCCCTGGTGCGCGCACAGTTCAACGACGCCGAACTGGTCAACCTGACCCTGGCGATCAACACCATCAACGCCTGGAACCGTTTCGCCATCGGTTTCCGCAAGATGCCGGTCGCCTGAGGCGACAAGGAACAAGGAGCCTGACATGCGATTGATCTCTACTGCCAAGAGCGCCCTGCTGGCAGCCTTGCTGGCTCTGGCTGCCGGCGCCGGCGCCCACGAACACGGCGATGAAGTCGTCACGCCCTTGCAGCATCAGGCCCTTCCCGATGCGCCCGGCAAAAGCGGCGTGATGGCCGTGGTGGCCTACGGCCCGGGCCAAAGCTCGGTCGCGCACCGCCATCCCGGTTCGATCTTCGCCTATGTGCTTGAAGGCGAAGTGGTGTCGCAGCTGCAAGGCGGTGCGACTGTGACTTACAAGGCCGGCGAGTCCTGGTACGAAGCACCGAATACGCCGCACCTGGTCTCGCGCAATGCCAGCAGCACCAAACCGGCAAAGTTGCTGGTCTGGTCGCTGGTGCAGGATGGTCAGCAACTGACCGTGCCGCTGCAAAAGTAAGCGGCGAAAACCAGCCTCCTCCAGCCCGCTTCCGCCAGACCAATGCCTCGGCATCCCGGGAAGCGGGCTTTTTTCTGCCTGCCGTTTTCTGATTTTTTGTTTTTCCCCGTCGGAAATTTCAGTTTGCGTCCCGGCTTCCTGTAAACTTAGCGGATGCGCTTATTTTTACTTGATTGGTTCGGCTGGTCGTTTTTGTGGATACTGCCCCTGCTCGGCAGAGTACTGGTGTCGTTGCTGTCCGGCAAAGGCCTGCGCGGACGCGGCTCCATCCGCATCTGGCTGGGCACGCTGATTGTCCTGTGCGCCAGCAGCGCCATCGAAGCCATGCTCAGGAGCCAGGGCGACGGCGTACTGGAAAGCGATTTCGTCGGCCAGGCCTTGGCGCGCAGCGTCTCCGCCGGTCTCGGCAAGCTGGTCGGCGTACTTGCCTTATTGGCAAGCGGATTGCTGGGTTTGTTCTGGCTGTTCGGACGCAGCCGTAAAGTTGTCGTCGACGACGAGTCGGATATCGCAGGTTTGCCGGCGCAGGCCTCGGTGCCGCGCCGCACGCAGGCCAACATCCCGCCGACTGTGCGCAACCTGCCTGCCAGCCAGGCGCCCAAACCCGTCAAGCCATCAACTGCGCCGCAGCCTTTCGGCAACTTGACCCGCAAACGCGATCCCTGGCCGCTGCCCAATGAAATGCCGCGCAGCGCCAATCCATCGCAAACACCCGCCGGCAACTGGCCGTCGGCGCCGCGTTCGAGCGAACCGCTCAAGCGCCCGGCGCGTCCCGCCTCCGAATGGGCGCCGTTCGAAGCCTTGCGCCCGACGCAAGCCATGCTGGCGCGCTCCACCGCGACGCCGGCAGCCGAACCGGCTCCGGCTCATCAGGCTGCGCCCAAGCCGTCGCTTGCCACCAGCATCATCAGCAAACCGCGCATTACACCGATTCCCGGCAGCAGCACCAAGGTGCGCATCAGCACCGCCAGCGATCGCAGCCAGTCGATTCCGACGTCGCTGAGCGCTACGCTGGGGACACGCTTTCCTTCGCACGCGGCTGCTTCTCCGGTGGTGCAAGCCCTGCCTCAGGCCGCTGCCGGTATGGTTGCTGCGGCAGCCGTGCCCGTAACGCCGCTGCCGTCGCCGACACAAGTAGCGCCGGTAGCGCCCTCAGCTGCGACAGTGACGCCGCAGACCCCGGTCGACATCCTGACGGCGCCGGCATCGCTGCCGTTTGATCTGCCGGAGCCGGAGGCGGTCATCGCACCGGAGCCGTTCAGCATCGTCGACGCACGGGTTGAGCCCGTCTGGGAACCGGTCGCTGCGCCTGCCGCCGCCATTGCGCCGACGGCTCCTTTTGCCGATACGCCGCCGCTGTTCGAAATGCCCGAAGAGTCTTACCTTGCCCCTGCAGCGCCGACGCCTTCAGCACCCATGCAAATCCGCACATGGACGCAAGCTCCGGCTGCAGCTGCGCAGCAGGCAGCGCAAGCTGCGGCAGAAACATTGACGTCTTATCACCCGTCCGACGTCCCCCTGCCCGGCATCGAGCTGCTCGACCAGGGCAGCGACATGCCGGTGGAGATGGACGAAGCGCAGCTAATGGAAATCGGCCAGCTGATCGAGCAGCGCCTGAAGGAATTCAAAGTCCCGGTCACCGTGCTGGGCGCCTACGCCGGGCCGGTGATCACCCGTTTCGAGATCGAACCGGCATTGGGCGTGCGCGGTGCGCAGATCGTCAACCTGATGAAGGATCTGGCGCGTGCGCTCGGCCTGACCTCGATTCGCGTGGTGGAAACCATCCCCGGCAAAACCTGCATGGGCCTGGAGCTGCCGAATCCCAAGCGGCAAATGATCCGCCTGGCCGAAATCATCCAGTCCGAAGCCTATGCGCGCTCGGCCTCGCACCTGACCCTGGCCATGGGCAAGGACATCACCGGCGTGCCGGTGGCGACCGATCTGGCGCGCGCGCCGCATATGCTGGTGGCGGGCACGACCGGTTCCGGCAAGTCGGTGGCGATCAACGCCATGATCCTGTCGCTGCTCTACAAGGCCACGCCGGATGAAGTTCGCCTGATCATGATCGACCCCAAGATGCTGGAATTATCCGTTTATGACGGCATCCCCCACCTGCTGGCGCCGGTCGTCACCGACATGAAACTGGCGGCGCACGCGCTATCGTGGTGTGTGGCGGAAATGGACAAGCGCTATCGCCTGATGTCGGCGCTGGGTGTGCGTAACCTGGCCGGTTACAACCAGAAGATCGCCGACGGCGTCGCCGCCGAGAAATACGTCAAGAATCCGTTCTCGCTGACGCCGGATGCGCCGGAGCCGCTGGATCGCCTGCCGATGATCGTGGTGGTCATCGACGAGCTGGCCGACCTGATGATGGTGGCGGGCAAGAAGATCGAAGAACTGATTGCGCGCCTGGCGCAAAAAGCGCGCGCCGCCGGCATCCACCTGATCCTGGCAACCCAGCGGCCGTCGGTCGACGTCATCACCGGCCTGATCAAGGCCAACATCCCGACGCGCGTGGCGTTCCAGGTGTCCTCCAAGATCGACTCGCGCACGGTGCTGGACCAGATGGGCGCAGAAACCTTGCTCGGCCACGGCGACATGCTGTTCCTGCCGCCGGGCTCGGGTTACCCGCAGCGCGTGCATGGCGCTTTTGTATCGGATGAAGAAGTGCACCGCGTGGTGGAACATCTGAAGGCCCACGGCGAGCCGCAATACGTGGAAGCGATCCTGGCCGGCCCGGCCTCGGAAGAGCCGCAGCAAGGCGACATGTTCGGCGAGGCGGGCGGCGACGAAAGCGATCCGCTGTACGACGAAGCCGTGGCCTACGTCACCCGCAGCCGCCGCGCCTCGATCTCGTCGGTGCAGCGCCAGTTCCGCATCGGCTACAACCGCGCGGCGCGGCTGGTGGAACAGATGGAGGCGGCAGGCATCCTGTCTTCCATGTCCAAGAGCGGCGCGCGCGATGTGCTTGCGCCGCCGCCTCCTGACTTGTAAGCAAACCTGCATCGCCGTCGTCTTGACGAAAGTCAGGACCCAGTGTGGTAACAACCGTTGTACGACACTGGGTCCCAGCGTTCGCTGGGACGACGATCACAGATCTTGAATCGTTTCTATTTTTCTGACTTGACCGTCTTGCTGATAAAGGCAAAGATCATCACCGTCGCCATGAATTCGACGATCGCGATGGTCGTCAGGCCCTTGCCGTATTGCCCCGTGGTGGTCTTCAGGTATCCCAGCAACTGCGGCGAAAAATAGCCCGACAGATTCGCCACCGAGTTGATCACCGCCAGCCCCACGACAATCGCGGTGCCGGACAGGAAGCGCCCCGGCAACTGCCAGAACACCGGAATCGCGCCCATGGTGCCGGCCGACGACAACGCCAGCGCAAAGATCACGCCGGCCGCACTCTTCTGCCCCAGAAAATACGCCGCCAGCAGCAAGCCGGTGGCGCCGATGGCCGCCGCGACTGCCGTGTGGATGCGCACTTCCTTGTTGCGATCCGACAAGTAGCCGTTGAGCAGCATGCCGAACCATCCGCAGCAATAGATCCCGCCCATGACCCAGCCCAGGGTCTTGATGTCGGTAAAGCCAACCTCCTTCACCAGACTCGGCCCGTAATAGACCAGCGTGGCGTTGCCGGCGATGATGCAGAAAAACACCGCGATCAGCGCCCACATGCGCGCGCTGCGCAACGAGGCGAAGAAGCTGTGCTCACGCGGCCCCAGCGTCTGGTCTTCAGTCGACAATTCGGTTTCGACATGCGCCTTTTCACGCTCGCTCAGCCATTTCGCATCGCGCGGACGGTCGGTCAGCAAGAAATAGGCGGCCAGCCCGGCCAGGATCGATGGAATCCCTTCGATGATGAACAGCCATTGCCAGCCCTTGAAACCGCCCAGACCTTGCGACAATTCCATGATGTACGCCGCCAGCGGACTGCCCAGCACCAGCGACACTGCCGAGGCCGACACGAACACGCCCAGCGCCTTGCCGCGCCGGTGCGTCGGCAGCCAGTAGGTCAGATACAGGATTACGCCCGGTTGCAGCCCGGCTTCGAAGGCGCCCATCAGAAAACGCAGGATGTAGAACTGCGTGGAGGTCTGCACCCAGGCCATCAGCACACAGGTGATGCCCCAGCCGATGGTGATGCGCATGATGGTCTTGCGCGCGCCGAACTTTTGCAGCGCCAGATTGCTCGGCACTTCAAAGATGAAATAGCCGATGAAGAAAATCCCGGCGCCGGCGCCGTAAACGGCATCCGACCAGGCCAGGTCGCTCATCATGGTCAGCTTGGCGAAGCCGACGTTGACGCGGTCCACCCAGGCCAGGAACCAGATCAGGGTAACAAATGGAATGATGCGCCAGACGATGCGGCGGAATGTGACGTCGCGTTCCTCGACGCTGCCGACGGTCGCTAGCGGCGCGCTTGCTGCAATGGTATTCATGTGTCCCCCCAGACGGAATCAAGGCTATTGCGCACCAGACCTGTGCACACTTAGCCGTCCTCTTCCGGCAAGCAGCATCCATGCCACTGCCGGAAAAGACATCCGCAACATGTCGGGGAGAATTGTTGAGAGAAAACGTTACAAGGAACTGTCGGCCTTGGGAAAGCGCAGCGCAAAACCGCGCTGGGCCTTGCTGATATTGCTCGGCTCCAGGCTGATGACCTGTCTCAGCGTGCGTGAAAACGCCAGCAAGGCATCGGTCTGGCCGGACTTGAGCTCCAGCTCGATCTCGCACAGCGGCACGCAATCGTCACCCGCCGACACGAAGCCCTGATCCAGCGCCAGCTCGACCACCGTATCCTGCGGCAGATGCAGCATCCAGACGGTGCGCTGGAAGCTGGTGGTGAAGACTTCGCGCAACTGCTCCGCCAGGCCGGCGATCTCAAGCGCCGCGCGTGCGGACGGGTTATCGATCAGCGGCAGCAGGCGATCCAGGTCGACTTCCGGTCCGGAAACCTCGCACTCCCACTCATGGCGCTGATGCAGCCCGGCTTCGACACTGCCGCCGCCTTTGTAGGTCTGCAGCCACATGTCGCCGACCTTGCGCACACGCAAGGCCGAACGGTGTTGCTTCAGATGCAGGCCGGGGGTGTCGACGTAAATGCTAAACAGTTCCTGCACCTCCGGGGCGCCGGATGAATATTCTTTCAGCAGCGGCAATTGATGAAAGGCGTCGACATCGCGCGGAGCGATGGATAGTTTGAGTTCGATTTCCATGGCGCGAGTTTAACCGCAATTGCGGCCGGATTTCATGACACACCTGTTACATGAATGGCAATTTTTCATCGTTTTGTATCGTCCCGGACATGCGCGGAGTGCTTTGCGGATGAGCGCCGCCCGGCATATTCCACTATGATGGCGGACCTTGTTCCACCTTTATTGCCATCCATGTCCGCCCTCTCCCCCGATACGCCAGATACCTCCGACACCGACGCTCAGACCACCGACGCTTCCGACGTCATCCACGAACCGCGCCTGTGGCGCGACGAAGGCTGGACCGCGCGCATCATCAAGAACGACGACGATGACGGCTGGGCCGTCGAGATGACGCGTGAAGGCGAGCGCGAACCGACGCTGATCGGTCCCTGGACCATGGGCCGCGACAAGAAGAATCCCAAGCCGATGGACAAGCCGGCCTTCAATACGCTGGTCAAGACGGCATCCGAATTCCGCCGCCGCAGCGAACAGCAATTGCACGCGCAATTGCACAAGAACATCACCGTCGACAGCGCCGAAGGCAGCATCAGGGTGACGCTGGATATCGTGCCGGACGACGATTTCCCCTATGCCGATCTGAAAGCATGGGACGAAGCCGGCGAATTGCTGGCCAAGGTGCAGGTCGCGCCGAATTTCAAGCTGAGCGCGGCCAGCGCCGAACGCTGGGTGGAAGGCGGCTATCGCAAGCCGAGCGGCGGCGGTTGATCGAAGGTTGATCGAAGCCTGATGGAAACGATATAAATAAAAACGGCAGACGCGATGTCTGCCGTTTGAGTTTGTGCGTTGCTGACTTGGATATCGTCACACGCGATAGATTTTTTCTCCGGTCTGGACGATCTTGAATTTGGCGTCCGATAAAGGATCGAGCGCCCGTCCGTCGTTCAGCTTGTAGGTCTTGAGACCTTCCGGCGCACTCTTGTCCGCCTCTTCAATGGGCGTCTGGTACACCTCTACGTGGTAGGCAGCTCCGGTCTTGCCTTTAGCGTCGAATTTCTCAACCAAATCCATACGTGTCTCCTTTGTGTTCAGGTCAGTACCGGATATAAAGATAGCAGATTTATTTTTGAGCGGGACAAAGATTTCGGCTTGTTTTGCACTTCCGCATGAAAACATGGAAAACTAGCGCATCTCATCATCGGCATTTCCCTCTTCCATGCCCCATCTCAGCATCCACCCAGCGGTCGGCGGACCTCACCAGATCTACTACGAATTGATCGATGGACAAGCTGAAAAGCCCTGTCTGGTCTTCCTCCACGAAGGTTTAGGTTGCACTGCAATGTGGAAGGATTTTCCGCGACGTTTGTGTGAGATAACAGGCTGTCCGGGACTGCTGTATGACCGCCTCGGCTATGGCCTCTCTGATGCATTGCAGCAGAGTCGTAAGACAGATTATCTTCATCGCTATGCACTCGAAGAATTGCCTCTGGTTCTGACGCACGCATTGCCGTCCGGGCAACCCTACATCGTCATCGGCCACTCGGACGGCGGCAGCATCGCCTTGTTGCACGCCGCACAACAACCGCCAGGTCTACGCGCAATCGTCACCGAAGCCGCGCATGTCTTTGTCGAAACCCTCACCCTCGACGGCATCCGCGTCGCTGAGCAAGCCTATGCCGACGGCAAATTGCGCGGCCTGACCCGATATCACGGCGACAAGACCGAACAGATTTTCAAAGCCTGGTCGGACACCTGGCTGACGCCGGATTTTGCAAAGTGGAATATCGAAGAGGTGCTGCCGTCCATCGCTTGTCCGGCGCTGATATTGCAAGGCATAGACGACCAGTACGGCACGCGCCGCCAGGTCGACGCCATCGTCGCAGGCGTTCCCGGTGCGCGCATGCAGTTACTGGAACAATGCGGCCATACGCCGCATCAGGAACAGGCCGCTGCCATCCTGGAACTGATGGACACCTTCATTCGGTCGCCGGCATAGCAGAAACCTGCTGCAGGAACGAGGCCACCAGCCGGCTGTCCTTGCGATCCGCCAGGCAGTAAATATAGGTATGCGTGCTGACCGGATTGCCCTCGATCGGCAACAGCTTGAAACGCGGATCCGGCACGAACTCCGCCTCCGACACCGTGCCCAGTCCGATGCCGCGCGCCACGGCTTCGCGCAGGGCTTCGCGGCTGCCGATTTCCATCACCACGCGCGGCATGACGTCGGCTTCCTTCAATACCTTCTCCAGCGCCAGCCGCGTGGTCGAACCCTGTTCGCGCATCACCATCGGCTGGCCGTGCAAATCCTGCAAACTGATCGAGTCGCGTTTGGCAAATGGATGATCGACGTGGGCGAACACCACGATGGCGTGATCGGCATACGGCACCGCGATAAAACGCGGATCGTCATTGAAGCTGGCCAGTACGGCGACGTCGGTGACGTAATTTTCCAGATCAGCCATGGTTTCCGCCGAATTACCCATGCGGATCGACAGCTCCACATTGGGAAACTTGCGGCGATAGGCGTCGACCATTTCGATCACGTGGAAAGGACCGACCGCGCCGATCTTCAGGTGGCCGATGTTAAGCACGCCAGAGTTGTACAGCAGGTTGTAGGCGTCCAGCTCCAGCTCGGCGATCTTTTGTGCAATCGGCAACAGGCGCTGGCCGGTGTCGGTCAGGTCGAGACGGCGGCCGCGCCGGTAGAACAGCTCGACATTGTGCTGACGCTCCAGCGCCTGCACCTGCGAAGTCAGGGTCGGCTGGCTCACGCCGAGTGTGCGCGCAGCGGCGCTAAAGCCGCGATTGCGGGCGACGGCGAGAAAGGCGCGGAGTTGCGAAGGCGTCATCTATAGATTCCATCAATAGGTAAGCGTCAATCTCCTGATTATATCGATAATAAAGCGGTCACAATAGCTCCCTATTCTGTCGGTCATGAACACAAGCCCGTCCCGGTTACCCCAGCCGGAGCGGACCTCACTCACCACCGACAGGAGCATCATGAAACGCCTCTCCGCCCTTTTCCGTCCTTTGGCCTTGTGCCTTAGCCTGATTTCCGCAACGTCCGCATTCGCCGCTCAGCCCCAACAGCTGACCGTCGGCCTGATCCCGGCTGAAGATTCGCAAGCCATGCTGGAAAACAGCAAAAAAGTCATCGACAGCCTGCAAGAACAGCTCGGCATGCCGGTCAAGCCCTTCATCGCCACCGACTACAACGGCATCATCGAAGCGCTGCGCTCGAAGAAGCTGGACGTCGCCTATCTCGGCCCGTTCTCCTATGTGCTGGCGACCTCGATCGCCAACGTCGAAGCCTTCTCCGTAGCTGAAACCAAGAAGACCGGCAAGAGCTCCTACAAGAGCCTGATCATCGTGCGCAAGGACAGCGGCATCGAAACCGTGCCGCAACTGAAGGGCCACACCATGGCCTTCGTCGATCCATCGTCGGCATCGGGCCATCTGTTCCCCACCGCCGGCCTGCAAAAGCAAGGCATTGAACCGAGCAAGTATTTCTCGCGCGTGATCTTCTCCGGCTCGCATGACGCCAGCATCCTGGCCGTCGCCAACAAGAAGGTCGACGCCGCCGCCGTGGCCGACCGCATCTTCGCCGCCGCCGTCGCCAAGGGCGTGGTCAAGCAAGCCGACTTCAACATCGTCTGGACCTCGCCGGACATCCCTGAGTCGCCGATGGTCTGGCGCAAGGATCTCGATCCTGAGCTGAAGAAGAAAATCGCCGCCGCCTTCGCCAACGTCAAGAACGTCGAATGGGGCGACCAGGGCGTGCTCAACGGCTTCGTGCCGACCAACGACGCCGCTTACAACGTCGTGCGCGACACCGCCAAGATCCTCAATCTCGACCTCAAGGCAATGAAATGATCAGGATCCGTTCGCTCACCAAGCAATACGGCAGCAATGCCGTGCTGCGCGGCATCGATCTCGATGTCGCTCCCGGAGAATTCCTGGTCGTGCTGGGACCGTCCGGCGCCGGCAAGTCGACCTTGCTGCGCTGTATCAACGGTCTGGCGACACCGACTTCCGGCGAGCTGGTGGCGGCCGGATTCGATGCCACCGATGCACGCAACGGCAACGTCCGCAAGTTGCGCCAGCAAGTGGCAATGATTTTTCAGCATCACAACGTCGTGCCGCGCCTGTCGGTACTGAAGAACGTACTGACCGGCCGGCTCGGCCAGACCTCGACGCTCAGTTCGATCCTGCAATTGTTCAGCCGCCAGGATGTGGCGCTGGCGATGGATTGCCTGCGCCGCGTCGAGCTGGAACACAAGGCGGAGCAGCGCACCGATGCGCTCTCCGGCGGCCAGCGTCAGCGCGTGGGCATCGCCCGCGCCCTGGCGCAGCGTCCGCAAGTCATCCTGGCCGACGAACCGGTCGCCAGCCTCGACCCCAAAACCTCGCGCCTGGTGCTGCAATACCTGCGCGCCGCCTGCCGCGAACTCGGCATCACCGTGGTCTGCAACCTGCATCAGGTCGACTACGCCCGCGAATTCGGCGACCGCATCGTCGGTCTGTCGGGCGGCAAGCTGGTATTCGACGGCCGCGGCGACGAATTGCGCGATTCCCACCTCAACCTGATCTACTCCGGCCTCGACCAGGTCAAGGCGCAGGACGAATTGCATCACGCCCGTCAACCTGCCGCGCCCACTGAAATGGTGCTGGAAGGAGCCCTGTCATGAGCATCCCCCTGCAAACCGACATGGACCGCGCCAGTTATCACGACTACGTCTGGACCGGCGCCCGCCCGCTGACCCTGCGCTCCTGGTTGCTGTGCATCGCCGCCGTCGCCGCCGTCGCTTTCGTCCTGACGTGGAGCGCGCAAGGCACACAACTGAGCTGGAGCGAACTGGCCAACGGCTTGCCGCAGATCGGCGACTTCCTGAGCCGCTCGTTCCCGCCGAACTGGAAAATCCTCGGCAATCTCGTCGGCCCCGCCATCGAAACCGTCCAGATCGCCATCTGGGGCACGCTGCTCGGCGTCATCGTCGCGATTCCGGTGTCCTTCCTCGCGGCGCGCAATCTCAACCGCAACCGGGTCGTCTATCAGGCCGTGCGCCAGATGCTCAACGTCACGCGCAGCATCAATGAACTGATCCTGGCGCTGGTGTTCGTCTCCGCCGTCGGTCTCGGCCCCTTCCCCGGCGTGCTGGCGCTGGCGCTGCATGGCGTCGGCATGGTCGGCAAGTTCTTCGCCGAAAGCATCGAGGAAATCGACGACGGCCCGCTGGAAGCCTTGCGCGCCACCGGCGCCCGTCCGTTGCAGGTGATCGTCTTCGGCGTCTTGCCGCAAGTCATCACGGCCTGGATCGCCACCGTGCTGTATCGCTTCGAGGTCAACCTGCGCCAGGCCACCGTACTCGGCATGGTCGGCGCCGGCGGTCTCGGTTTCGAACTGGTCAACAGTCTCAAGCTGTTCAAGTACCAGGACACTGCGACCTGCATCGTGGTCGTCACGCTGATGGTGGTGATCGCCGACACCATCTCCAGCCGTTTGCGCCAGATGATCCAGGACGGCAAGGTACATTAATTTAACTGCATTAATTTTCAGTCACATTTTTTAGTAAAGAACTCCATGTGGAATTATCACAACCCGGTCGCCGTACAGGCCGGCAGCGGCAGTCTGGCGCAGTTGCCGACCTTGCTGAACGGCCGGCGCGCCCTGCTGATCACCTTCCCCCAGGCCGCCGCGCTCGGGATGGAAGCGCGCATCACCGCATTGCTCGGCGACCAACTGGCTGGCATCGAAAACGCCGTGCAACCGAATCCGGACGTCAGCTGGCTTGCCGCGATGTATGAGCGCGTCTGGCGCGATCATGCCGACGTCGACTGCATCGTCGCCTTCGGCGGCGGCAGCGTGATCGATTGCGCCAAGGCCATGCTGGGCAAGACGCCTTCCGGCCGCTTCGATGAATTGCTTTCTCATTTGCACGACAATGCGCCGCTGTCCGGCGACGGCGCCAAGACCCTGATCGCCATCCCGACCACGGCCGGCACCGGCAGCGAAGTCACGCCATGGGCCACCATCTGGGACGCTGCCGCAGGCAACAAGTATTCCCTGCATCAGGACTGGACCTGGCCGCAGGCCGCCATCATCGATCCGCAACTGATGCTGAGCCTGCCGCAGGACATGACGCTGGCCAGCGGACTCGATGCGCTTTCGCATGCGCTGGAGTCGATCTGGAACGTCAACCGCAATCCGGTCTCCGCCAGCCTGGCAGCGACGGCTGCGCGCAGCATCGTCGACACGCTGCCCGCCTTGCTGCAACATCCGCGCGACCTGCCGCTGCGCGAACGCATGGCGGTGGCCGCACTGCAAGCCGGCCTGGCGTTTTCCAATACCAAGACGGCGCTGGCCCATTCGCTATCCTATGACATCACGCTGCACCACGGCGTCACCCACGGCATCGCCTGCTCGTTTTCGCTGCCGCATGTGATGGCGCTGGCCTTCGGCAATGCTGACGATGTGGATGCCCTGCTGCTGGATATTTTCGGCGCCGCCGATGCACAGGAAGCCATCGATAATTTATCCGGCTTCCTCGAAGGCCTGGGCGTAAGCACCGACCCGGCGCATTACGGCGTCGCCGACGCCTGGGAGGCGCTGGTGCAGCGTGCGTTGCAAGGGCCGCGCGGACGCAATTTCATTGCTGCAGCAAAAGACACCAAAGACACCGGCGCCGTACTCCACGCCATCCATCCGTGAACCAGAAAGGAATATCCATGCCCCGTACAAGCACCGCTCCCAAAGAGCTCCAGGCCGTCATCTTCGACTGGGCCGGCACGCTGGTCGACTTCGGCTCGCTGGCGCCGACGCAGATCTTCGTCGACGCCTTCAAGAGCTTCGACATGAACATCTCGCTCAAGCAGGCGCGCGGACCGATGGGCCTGTCCAAGTGGCAGCACATCCGCACCCTGCTCGACAATCCCGACATCGCGCGCCAATGGAAAGAACATCACGGCCAGTTGCCGACCGACGCCGATGTCGACGCCATCTATGCACGCTTCATGCCGATGCAGATCGCCAAGGTCGGTGAATATTCCCAGCCTATCGACGGCGTGCAGCAGACGCTGGCCTGGCTGCGCCAACGCGGCCTGAAAATCGGCTCCTGCTCCGGCTATCCGCGCCAGGTGCTGGACGTGCTGCTGCCCCTGGCCGCAGCCGAAGGCATCCAGCCCGACCACGTCATCGCCGGCGATGAACTGCCGGCAGGCGGCCGTCCAGGCCCCTACATGGCGCTGGCCAACATGCTGGCGCTGAAGATCGGCAACGTCGCCGCCTGCATCAAGGTCGACGACACCACGCCCGGCATCGAAGAAGGCATCAACGCCGGCATGTGGACCGTCGGCCTGTCCCTGTCCGGCAACGAAGTCGGCTGCACCCGGGCGGAACTGGCGCAACTGTCGCCGGAAGAAATCACCGCGCTCAAGACCCTGGCCGAAATGCGCCTGCGCGACGCCGGCGCACACTACGTGATCGACTCCGTCGCCGATCTGCCTGGCGTGGTGGAACAGATTGCGGAACGACTGAAGGCCGGCGAACGTCCTTGATCCTAAACTTCATGCAATTGCCCGGCCCCTGAAAGCAGGGCAATTGCATGCAAGGGAAATACCGTCGAGCCAAGGCATAAAATCCGCGCCGACTGGCTCAAACGACGGTTAAGAACACAAAGCCGACATTTGAAAACGGCAATTCACCGTATATAAAATGCAATTATTTGCAATTTAAAACAATTATTTTCCAAGCATTAATATCAATTATTTTTGAGACTTTTCTTATATAAACGACGTCCCCGAATCGCGACAATGGCTTCACTGAAACACGAAACCATTTTCAACAAACCGATTAAGGACGACGATCATGAACAAGCTCATCACCTTCGCTGCACTGACTTCCACCCTGCTGGTTTCCGCCCTGGCCCACGCAGCCACCACCACCGAACTCAAAGTCACCGGCGTCATTCGCCCCGCTGCCTGCACGCCAAGTTTCACCGGCGGCGGCACCGTCGACTTCGGCGTGATTCCTCCCAATACGCTGAGCGATACGGCGGCAACCCCCTTGGCAGGCAAACATATCCCCTTCACCATCACCTGCGATGCAAGCACCAAGGTCGCCATTCGTGCTCTCGATAATCGCAAAACTTCTATTGCCCCAGGCGTCGCAGCAGTATTGCCGACCACCCCCGGCGACAATCTGGCATTCGGCCTGGGCACCGTGGCCGGCAAAAAAGTAGGCGCCTATATCATCCGCATCAGTACGACTGCGCTCCTGGCCGACGGGGCCGCACCCTCTATTTTGTCTGACAACACCAGCAATGCAGGTGTCTGGGCGAACTCTGGTTCCACCGTCAGTTATTTCGCCAATGACGGCAGCCTGCGTAAATCCTTTGCCCCTCTGGGTACAACGGCCCCTGGCTCTTACAAGTCCGTCAGCGGCAACCTCTACATCCACCCCGTCATCGACAAAAAAGCCAATCTCGATCTGACCGGCGATGTCCCTCTGGATGGCTCGGCAACTATCGAAGTGCAATACCTGTAACCGGTTTGACTGCCGCACAACACCATTTCAAACTGATTGCAGGAACACTCCATGAAAAAGCGCACCATCGTCGCCACGGTAACTTGTTCGCTGCTGGCTTCCGGGCTGACTCACGCGGCGGCCACCACGGAGCTCAAAGTCACCGGCGTCATCCGCCCGGCCGCCTGTACGCCGAGCTTCGCAGGCGGCAGCACGGTCGACTACGGGGTACTTCCGCCCAAATCCCTGAATCCGTCTGCACCAACCCCGCTGGCGCAAAAGACTGTGCCATTCAGCGTCACCTGCGATGCTGCAACCAGAATCGCGATCCGCGCAACCGACAACCGCAAAACCTCGGTCGTTGCCGGCCTGGCCGCCGATGCAAACTCGGGCGGCGCAGCCTTTGACGATAACCATGCATTCGGTTTGGGCACCGTCGGCGGCAAAAAAATCGGTACCCACGTCGTTCGATTGATACAGGGCAGCGTGACTGCCGACGGCGCCCTGGTCGACGTCATCCAGGAAACCGCTGCTGCAGGCGTGTGGACCCGTTCAAACCGCGGCGCTTTCCTCAACAACTGGTCTTCCCGCAAATCGTTTGCCGCCGTCGGCACGACAACCCCAGGCGCCTATAAAACCATCGCAGGCACCTTGAGCATCCAGGCGGTCATCGACAAGGCATCGAACCTGGACCTGACCGGCGACATGCCTCTGGACGGCTCAATTACCCTCGAAGTGCAATACCTTTGATTGTGGATCCCGCCCGGGAAACCCGCCTTGTGTGGGTGGCGGGCTTTAGAGATAGAGCAGCTCCAGCGTCACCGATCCATCCAGATCAGCCGAGCCTTTGTCAGCCCGGTTCTGCTCGCCCTGGACTACCGTTTGCAAACTCAGGTCGGCCTGAAAGCTTTTGCTTCCTGTTGTCGCGACTGCGCCATGCTGTGCCCAGGTATACAGCGTATTTTTCTTGATGAAGTTGTCTTTCATCAACTCCCAACGAGGGGATGGGTTCTTTGGGTTCGACTCAAGGAAGGTGGCCGCACCACGCTCCGCTCCCGAAGATTCAAACGCCATCAGATAGCCGCCGCTGTCCTCCGTCGGTCGCCCCAGTCCAAAATGATAAGCGTCGCTGTAACTCCTGTTGGCCACCACCAGCCGGCGGACCGGTGCCGTTTTGCGGCGATTGTCGATGATCCTGATCGCCAGATTGGCATTGAAACTGCAGGATACCGAGAGCGTCATGGTCTTTTTACCCAGAACGGTGGTGCTGTCGGGCAGGCGTGCGTCTTCCGGGAAATTGCCATAGCGCACGATGCCGCCGTCGGAAACCGCCGGCACGCAGGCCTCCGGAACAATGCGGCCGACGACTCGCAACTCCATGAGGTCTCCCGCCCATACCACCGGCGAAAAACTTCCCAGCAACAACAGACACGCAATCCAACTCTTGAACATTACTCCCTCTCAGAGGCGCGACCAGCGTGCGTGAATCGGACGCTGGTCGTGTTTATTCTCACCCTTGCATGCTAACGGAATATAAAAATATTTATATGAAAAATACAATTCAATTAATAAATATTATCGAAATAAGTCTACATCGCGAGCGGCGCCGACACGACGCCAAGCCCTGATTGTCGCCACGATAGCGACATTGGCAGGCGTTGCGCTGATGACATGATGTTTCTCGATTCACCAGAGCGTGCTGCCATCACCACGTAATTTATTGATGAAATCCATGGAATTATTTTAGAAATAAACAACAAAAATCCATTCAGTCACGACTATTTTTGAGAGTTTTCTCATATAAACGCCGAGCTCAAATCGCGACAATGGCTTCACTGAAACACGAAACCATTTCAAACAAACCGATTAAAGACGACGACCATGAACAAGCTCATCACCCTCGCTGCACTGACTTCCACCCTGCTGGCTTCCGCCCTGACCCACGCAGCCACCACCACCGAACTCAAAGTCACCGGCGTCATTCGTCCCGCTGCCTGCACGCCAAGCTTCACCGGCGGCGGCACCGTCGACTACGGCGTGATTCCCCCAACCTCTCTGAGCGCAACAGCGCCAACCGTTCTGGCTGAGAAAAGCGTCCCCTTCAGCGTCACTTGCGATGCAGCAACCAAAGTTGCGGTCCGCGCAATCGATAATCGTAGCGCGTCTGTCGCTCCCGGCGTACTGGCAGCAGCTGGTGCTGGGTTTGTAGATAACTATGCGTACGGTCTCGGCACTGTCGGCGGCAAGAAAGTTGGCGCATACAAGATTCGCATGCCTCAAGGCTCTTTCACTGCAGATGGCACAACTCCCGATTTGATCTATGACCTGTTGAATGACAACACCTGGAAAAGGTCAGGTGGTGGTAATTTGTACAGCAATGGAACAGGTCGCCTCTCTTTTGCCACCGCCGGCACCATCGTTCCAAGCGCTTATAAGACAATGACCGGCACCATCGCTGTACAAGCCGTCATCGACAAGACTTCCAACCTGGATCTGACAGGTGACGTTCCTCTGGATGGTTCGGCGACCATCGAAGTGCAATACCTGTAATCGTTTCACTCCGCCCCTGAAAGCCCGCCTGTCGTCAATGGCGGGCTTCGCAATCCGGCTGTGCCGATGCCGTTACGGCGACCAAGCCGGCGCCGAACTGCTTCCGGCGGCATCCTCCCCGCCTTATCGTTGCCCTTATCGGAAAAAGACCCGTATAAGCAGTGTATTTCGCGGCATCGGCAGGAAACCAAGCTCGTATGATGATTCCAGCTCCCGATAACAATTCATAAACAAATGCGCGCGCGGCAGGCAACGCTGCCGTTGCATGACGAAGGGAAGGACCAAGTGAAGATGATCGCCGACATCATGATCACCTGTGGCGCTACGCCAGGCTCTGGCTGGCTTGTGCGACTGAGTGCTGCCACGGCAGCCGTATCCTGCACACCCCTCAGCCGACCAAAAATGCAATGACAAAGATCGCTTCCATCCGCATTCGATATATCGCCGCCGGCATCGCCTGCTTGTTCTGCCTGTCGGATGCTCAATTGCAGGCGGCCACGGTCGACCTGACCGTCGTCAGCACCGTGACGCCGGTGGCCTGCACGCCTATCCTGTCGGGCGGCGGCGTTGCCGACTACGGCGCGATGCCCGCCGGCATCCTGAAATCAGGCGGCATTACCGCGCTGCCGACACGCTCGCTGTCCCTGAGCATCGGATGCGACGCTTCGGCAAAAATCAGTTTGAAGGTCATCGACAATCGCGGCGGATCAATTGTCGCCGGCATCGTTGCCGCAGGCTCCGGAGACGGCAACCTGAACGATGCATTCAACTACGGGCTTGGCGTCGCTTCGGGCAAGAAAATCGGCGGCTACACGATTACCTTGCGGCCGGGTTCATATACGGGCGACTACGCAGCGGTACAGCTGTTTGCTTCCTCGGACAATGGTGCCACCTGGCAAACCACAAGCAGCGGCGTGGTGGCCAAGGGACGAAGCTTTTCCTGGGGAGCGGCAGGCGCGGGCACCATCGGCGCATATCAGAACATCGTCGGCACCATCACCGTACAGCCTTATATCGACAGACCGGAAAATCTCGCGCTCTCGCAAGAAGTCGTACTGGACGGATCGGCGACGCTGGAACTGAGCTATCTGTAAAAATTTGCCATCGCGCGTCGCTCATTTCCAAGAAAATCCAAAAAAATTTTACTGAGCTATCAAGGGAGTAATTTCATGTTCCTCAATCAAAAAAAAGCCGCAGCTATCCTGGTTACCGCAAGCCTCTTTGCGACCGGCGCAGCACACGCCAGCGGCATGTTGCCGGAAACCTCGGTGGTGATCCTCAATGAGGCAGACGGCGAAACGAGCATGAACGTCAAAAACACGGACAGCACGCCCACACTGCTCTATACGTCGCTGCAAAACCTCCCGGAAGACAAAGAACCCCTGCTGGTGGTATCGCCCCCGGTGGCGCGCGTGGAGCCGGATGAAACACAGCTGGTGCGATTTATCCTGCAAAGCAAGGTCCCGCTGAAAACGCAGCGTCTGAAACGCGTGATTTTTGAAGGCATTCCTCAAAAATCGGGAGAAGGCGGCGTCAAGGTCACGATGAATGTCCGACAAAACCTGCCGGTGATCATTCACCCCAAGAATCTGGCGATCAACCGCGAGCCATGGAAACTGCTGGAATGGTCGCTGCAAGGCAATTCCCTGGTCATCAAAAACAGCAGCGCCTATGTCGTCCGGCTGGCGCAGGCCGTGGAGCTGCAACCCGGCAAGGTGGCGGTAGATATCGGCAAGACCTACATCTTGCCGGGAGAGGTGCTCAATGCCGCGGTAACGCTTGGCGCCGGACCGGCTCCGACCACCGTCAAGCTGTCGCCGGCCACGGTCTACGGTTTTTCGGTCGACACCTACGATGCTCCGCTCGCACGCAGCGCCCCGTAACGGATTGCGCACCAGTGCAGGCTTGGGGGTAAGCCCGATGCATGCAGCACGCCGGTCACTGGCTGTCCGTGATCGGTACGTTTAATATCATGACAATAACAACTACCGATGCGCGTCTGTCGCACCGCAAGACGCGAAGACTATTGCCGCTGCGCACGCTGGCATGCTCGCTTCTGTTGGGCAATATCGTCTCGCCTTTGGCATATGCCGCCACGCCGACAGCGCCCGATTTGCCGCCGGGATTCGATCTCGACTATCTCAAAGACCGGGGGCTCGATCCTGCGGTAGCTGACTTTTTTCGCGAAGCGGCGCGCTTCCGGCCGGGTGTGAATGTCGTGAGCCTGTTCGTCAACGGCAACAAGCGCGGCAGAGCCGACGCCCACTTCAATGCGCAAGGAGAATTGTGTTTCGACAAAGAGTTGCTGGACAAGGCTGGCCTGGTCGTGCCAAAGCAGACCCTGGGTACGCCGGCGTCGCCGTCCGCCTCTTCCTCCGCAGTTGTCCGCGCAGCAGCCGGCCCGGTTTGCTACGACCTGAAAGCGGCTTTTCCTGAAATGCAGATCGAACTGCGTCCCGGCAAGGAGGAAGTTTCCCTGGTGGTGCCTACCGACGCCTTGCGTCCCAGCGAACAGGACGTGAGCGGTTACGGCCGCGGCGGCACTGCCGCCATCCTCAACTACGAACTGCTGGGCCTCAGCAGCCGCTTTGCGACCAGTTCCAGCCGGTTCATGTCCGCCAATGCTGAGCTCGGATTCAATTTCGAAGACTGGATTGTACGAAGCCGGGAAGTCTATACCGCTCAAGATGCCAGCTCGCAGCGCCAGCATCTTTATGCTTACGCTCAACATACGCTGGTCGATTACAAGTCGATTTTTCAGGGCGGACAAATCAACATCGCCAACTCGGCATTCTCCGGCGGCGCCATCACGGGGGTGCAGCTTATTCCGGAGTCTGCCCTGATGGGCCTGAACCGCAACAATGTCATGGTGGAAGGCATTGCTCAATCGCAGGCCCGCGTGGAAGTCCGCCAGGCCGGGGCGCTCATCTATTCGACGGTGGTGCCGGCCGGCCCCTTCGGCCTGGCCGATCTGCCGCTGCTGAACGGCAACAGCGACCTGGAGGTCACGATCGTCGAGGCCAACAACGCACAGCGCAAATTCATCGTGCCGGCTGCTTCGCTGCACAGCGGCTCGCTGGGCAACCAGCGCGGCTACTCCTTTGCGCTCGGCAAGCTGCGCAGTGTCGGCAACAGCAACGCACGGCAACCGTGGGTAATCACCGGCACCGGCGGCTGGAAGCTCGGCAAAGACGGCAATCTCAGCGCCGGCCTCATGAGCGCAACCGGCTATCAGGCCGCGAGCTGGGGCGCCGATACGCGGGTGCTGGACAACACCAGCGTCAGCCTGCAACAGCGGCTGGCCCATGCATCACGCGAAGGCGTCCGCGGCACGCAGCTGACGCTGTCGGGCAGCAGCATCCTGACGGCGCGGCTATCGGGCAGCCTGTCGGCCACCCAGCAGACGCTGGGCTACCGCGACCTGTCGGATACCACGATCGACAATACGGCGCCGGATTGGCAAAGCACGCGCTATCGCGGTCAATATACGGCCTCATTGAGTTGGACCGACGTGGCGTTCGGCGGCTTCAACCTGTCGTATTCGCGTTCCACGCAATTTACCGGGGCCAGCACGCAACGCCTGTTCGGCGCCTGGGGCAAAACCTTCGAATTCGGCACGGTGTCGCTCAATGTTGACCACAGCATGGGCGGGTCGAATCAGGGGCCCACCGCCAACACCTATTACCTGACACTGTCGATCCCGCTGGGCAAGCGCAGCGTACGCACCTACGTCAACAACAGCAGCGGGTACGCCCGCATGGGCGCATCGGTCAACGAGCAAGTCAACGACTACGCCACCTACATGGTCTCGGCAGAACGCAATACCCAAAACCAGGAAACCGACTATTCCGGCCAACTGGCCTTGTTGCCGCGCTATGCGCAGGTCAATCTCGGCTATGCACATACCGGCGCCGGCGCCGACACCTACAGCGGCGGTTTGCGCGGCGGCGTCGTCATGCATCAGGGAGGCCTCACCTTCTCTCCTTATCCGGTGCAAGATACGTTCGGCATCCTGTCCGTGGGCGACGTCTCCGGCGTCAAGGTCGATACGCCGTACGGCCCGGTCTGGACCGATCCATGGGGACAGGCCGTCATCTCGCAACTGCCGCCCTATGTCAGCAGCCGGGTTGAAATCAACACCAAGAGCCTGCCGCGCAACGTGGATATCAAGAACGGCTACAAGGTGGTGGAGCCCGGACGCGGTTCCGTCAATATGGTCAACTTTGACGTCATCAAGGTCCGCCGCATTTTGCTCAACACCAAAGGTCCTAACGGCGAGCCCTTGCCGAAAGGCGCTTTCGTCCTGGATGCCGACAACCAGTTCGTCACCACGGTCGTGGACGACGGCCAGATTTTTCTGAACGGCAGCGGTCCGTCGGTTCAGCTGCACGTCGCGCTCCCCGGCAATCAGCACTGCACGCTGCGTTATACCCTGCCGGAAAAACCCGATCTCGACATGTTCTATGAAACCACAGACGCCGTCTGCCAGCCGGACGTACAAGCCAACAGCAAAGGCAGGTCTTATGCACGCTCTTAACCCCATCCCTTGCCTATCGGCGTGGACCGTCGCTCTGGCCTTGTTGCTGCCGCTCTCTCCTGCGCCGGCCTTCGCCGCCGCTTCGGACAATTGCCGTCTGCAGATCAGCAACCCCGTGGTGGACTACGGCAATGTCACGCGTCCGGAATTGATGAAGCGCCAGATTTCTCCGTTGCAAATGTCGGTCGGCAAACAAAGCGTGACCCTGACCGCCGTCTGTCGCCAGCCGGTATTCATGTCGCTCTTTTTCAGAGGAAACGCCGCGGACAACATGAGCTATCGCTTCGGAAATGCCGGCAGTTTTTTGCTGACGGTTTCCAGTGCCCAACTCGACGGCAAAGCAATCAACCTCGGCCGGATCAAGGTGGCGGGACAAAACCCTGAATCGGTCAGTTCCAGCGCCCCGCTTTTCCCTAACGAAGGCGTCATTGCGGTCATCAACGAACTCCCGGCCCGGGGCAGCAATCTGTCGCTTCAAGTCCATATTGAAGCACGCATACCGACCACCACCAACCGTATCACCGACCAAACCATCTGGCGGGGAAACGGGACTTTTGAGTTGATGGAAAACTAAGGCAAGCCTGACGGCAAGCGCACCCGATATCGAACATTCGGTTGACTCGGCGCAGTCGGCTGCGAGGCTTGCAGATCCCGGTTCTTCAACTACTGCGCCGTTAAATTTTTTCTTTATTTATGGAATTGTTTTAACAATAATCAGCAATAAACATCTATTAAATCCAGACTGTTTTTGAGAGTTTTCTCATATAAACGCCGCCCCCGAATCGCGACAATGGCTTCACTGAAACACGAAACCATTTCAAACAAACCGATCAAGGACGACGACCATGAACAAGCTCATCACCCTCGCTGCACTGACTTCCACACTGCTGGCTTCCGCCCTGACCCACGCAGCCACCACCACCGAACTCAAAGTCACCGGCGTCATTCGCCCCGCTGCCTGCACGCCAAGCTTCACCGGCGGCGGTACAATCGATTACGGCGTGATTCCTCCCAATACCCTAAGCGCTACTGCACCAACTGTCTTGGCGGCAAAGACGGTACCATTCAACATCACTTGCGATGCAGCAACTAAAATCGCTGTACGAGCAATTGACAATCGCAAAGCATCTATGGTCCCTGGTATTTTGGCTACCATAAATAGTAGGTACGTTGATGCATGGGCATTTGGTCTTGGTACCGCTGCTGGAAAAAATGTGGGATCCTATCGCGTTTTCGTCTCCTCTCCTACTGCAGATGGGACCACTCCAGATATTCTTAGTGATCATGGCGGTACGTGGGGGTACAGGCCCGGCGCACATGTGCGCAACGATGGAACAGCACGCATCTCATTTGCGCCAACCGGGTCGACAACTCCTGGTAGCTATAAAGTTTTCAATGCCAGCCTGACAGTCCAGGCTGTCATTGACCAAACCTCCAATCTGAATCTGACCAGCGACGTCACACTGGACGGCTCGGCCACCATTGAAGTCCAGTACCTGTAACGTTTCACTCCGCTCCCGAAAGCCCGCCCTGTCATCCACGGCGGGCTTTTATTTTGATCCTGTTTTTAGTCAAGCTGCCGGGCTCCCGGACCAATCACAGGCGTCTTTTCCCTACGGGGCGCACGACCACTCAACAGCCCCCGAGGAACACCCATCAAAGAAATCAACGCCAACAAGATTTGGTTGCAATGAAATCTCCCCTACAATGCAAGGATCACGTTGAAAACATCGTATTGCCAAAGGAAAGATCATGCCCAAGAAAGAAGAGAAGCTGGATCCGGAAACCGAAGCGCTGATCCAGTGGTGCACCGAAGTCGAGAAATTCCTGGTCAAAGGCGGCGCCACGCTGCAGCAGGCGCAAGAGCATATCGAAGAAGAAGTGGAATGGTTTACCGATCTGTTCTACGACGGCCTGACGCCAGAGGAAGCCGCCAAGGAAGCGTTGAACTGAATCAATTCCTGACAGCACGCCGGGGCTGTAACAAAGCTTTTCCGGCAAGTAATGAACTGTAGGACAGGTGTAACAAATGGATTCGGCAGATGGCTTTCGGCGGCGATAGGACTACAGTGCACCATCGTCCTACCGAAAGACCATCATGCTGACGTTCCGACTCTGCGTCTCCTCCATCCTTGCCGGCAAGAAACCGGCCGCCATCCCCGCTGCATCCGAAGACTCCTTCCTCGTTGCCACCATGCCGCCGCCTCCGCCGAAAAACGAAGCCGCGCCGAGCGAACGCGACGGCGTCATCTGGAGTCCGGGCTACTGGAAATTCGTCAACAACTGGTTTGTCTGGTGCGCCGGACATTGGGAATTGTCTCGCCCCGGGCAAAGCTATTCTGCTCCTAGCTGGGAGCGCTACGCCGACGGCTGGCACTTCCAGCCCGGCGCATGGCGCGAAGACGGCTCCGCGAGCAAATCACCGAAAAAGCCGGGCGACGCCGGCAACAATGTCGGCTACGACGTCCTCGGCGCCTTCCGCTAAAAGCGGTAGTTCACTTTCAGCAAGGCATCGAACAAAGGCTGGGTAGCGTCGGCAACACGCTCCAGGCTCTGCTCACGCAACTGATCCAGATCGACCGCCTCGACGCCGTCCAGCCCGGCCCATGCCAGCAAGGCGGAGAAAGCCTGCGGCGTGTCGAACATGCCGTGCAGGTAACTTCCCAGAATCTGGTCGTCCGCGGAGCGTGCGCCTTCAGGACGACCGTCGATATGGAACGCGGGATGCCGCATGGCCTCGCCCGCCGACACGCCCATGTGGATTTCATAACCGGCGACGCCGGCTTCCTCTTCGCTGAACGCGCATCGCCCTGAGACTTGCAGCAACTGTTTCTGCTGCGTCAGCTCGGTACGCATCGCCAGCAGATCCAATCCGTCCATGCTGCCCGGCGCGCCTTCCACGCCGTGCGGATCGTCCACGCTCTGGCCCAGCATCTGAAAGCCGCCGCAAATTCCGATCAGCTTGCCGCCGTAGCGCAGGTGCTTCCTGATGGCGTCCGGCCAGCCTTGCTGCTTGAGCCAGGCCAGATCGTTGCGCGTGTTCTTGCTGCCCGGCAAGATGATCAGGTCGCCCGACGGGATCGGCTGGCCCGTCCCGATGAATTGCAGATCGATATCGGGATGTGCACGCAAGGCGTCGAAGTCGGTGTGGTTGCTGATGCGCGGCAAGACCGGCACCAGCACGCGGAATTTTCCTCTGACGCTCTGTGCCGAGGCGACGGCGTCTTCGGCATCCAGATGCAGGCCGTGCAGGTAAGGCAGTACCGCCAGCACCGGTTTGCCGGTGCGTTCTTCCAGCCAGTCCAACCCCGGTTGCAACAGGCTGATGTCGCCGCGAAAACGATTGATGACGAAGCCGACGATACGCTTGCGCTCGCTCTCCGACAGGCAATCGAGCGTGCCGGTCAGATGCGCGAACACGCCGCCGCGGTCGATGTCGGCAACCAGGATCACCGGGCAGCCGACGGCTTCGGCAAAGCCCATGTTGGCGATGTCGCGCGCGCGCAGGTTGATTTCCGCCGGGCTGCCGGCGCCTTCCACCAGCACCGCGTCGTATTGGCCGCGCAGGCGATGATAGGACTCCAGCACGGCTTCCATGGCGCTGGTCTTGTAACGATGGTAGTCGCGCGCATTCATGTCGGCGCGCACCTTGCCGTGCACGATCACTTGCGCGCCGGTATCGCTGGAAGGCTTGAGCAGCACCGGGTTCATGTCTGTGTGCGGCGCGATGCGCGCAGCCTGCGCCTGCAAAGCCTGGGCCCGGCCGATCTCGCCGCCGTCGCTGGTGACGGCGCTGTTCAAGGCCATGTTCTGCGGCTTGAACGGCGCGACCTTGACGCCGTGGCGCACCAGCAGGCGGCACAGGGCGGCAACCACCGTGCTTTTGCCGGCGTCCGAGGTGGTTCCCTGCACCATCAATGTATGAAAAGGCAGCTGGCTCATGCCGCTTGCTCCGTTCTCCGGCCCCAGGTTTGCAACGCCGCCTGCAAACGCTGCCAGCCGGCTTCATCCGGCGGCAGGCCCAGCCGTATGCCGCCGGCGCCGCGTGTAAACAGGCGCACCCAGATCCCCTGCCGCGCCATCCAGTCGTGAAATCGGGCGGCGTCTCGCTCCGGCCACCACTGATACATCGCGCTGCCGCTGGCCGCTATGCCGATGTCGGCCAGCAAGCTGCGCAGCCGCTCGCCATCGGCCAGCAGACGCGCGCGCGTGGCGCGTTGCCAGTCGCCGTCGCACAAAGCCGCGATGCCGATCTCTTGCGCCGGACCGCTGACCGACCACGGTCCCAGCCACTCCTGCAGGCGCGCCAGCAGCGCATCTTGTGCGGCGACAAAGCCGAGTCGTACGCCGGCAAGGCCGAAGAATTTTCCGACCGAACGCAGCACGATCAGTCCGGGCTGCACGCCCGTTTGTCCGGCCACGCTCAGCTGCGGCGTGGTGTCGCCGAAGGCTTCATCGACCACCAGCCAGCCGTCGCGCGACGCCAGTTGCTGCGCCCAGCCGAGCAGGATTTCAGGCGCGACGCGCGCACCGGTCGGGTTGTTGGGATTGCAAACCACCATCACGTCGCAGGCGTCCAGTTCCTTCGACAAATTCGCATAATCGACTTCGCGCATCGCATGTCCGGCCTGCTGCCAGCGATGCGCATGCTCGGCGTACGCCGGCGCAGCCACGATCACACGCGACACGCCTTGCTCGCGCAGCCTGAGCTGCGGCAAAGCCTGTATCGCCGCCTGCGTGCCGGCCACCGCCAGCATGCGCGGCGCGCCGTAATAGGCGCATGCCGCCGCGACCAGCGCATCGCAGGATTCCGGCAGGCGATGCCAGGCATCGGCGCGCAGCACCGGCGCCGGATAAGCATTGGGATTGATCCCGGTCGACAGATCCAGCCAGTCGGCACGGGCGATGCCGTAGCGCGTTACCGCGTCGTTGAGGTTGCCGCCATGTTCAAGCATGCGGGCCTCCCGTTGTGGAAATCGTAAAAAGCATTGTCATCAGCATCGATATCGTCAACATCACCGTCAGCCACAGCATCGCCGTGCGCGACACCAGTTTCCACGCGCGCACGATGTCGCCGGCAACGGCGTCGCGGCCCATGCCCAGCGGCGGCCGCTGTTCCACTTCGCCGTCGTAGATCGCCGCACCGCCCAGGGCCAGCCCCAGGGCGCCGGCGCCGGACGACATGACCGGCCCGGCGTTGGGACTACTCCACGCCGGCGCCTGGGTGCGCCAGCACGTGCGTGCCTGACGCCAGTTGCCCAGCAGCGCATACGACCAGGCGGTAAGGCGCGCGGGAATCCAGTTCAGGCCGTCATCGATGCGCGCCGCCACGCAACCGAAGGCGAGGAAGCGCGGCGTGCGATAGCCCCACATGGCGTCCAGGGTATTGGCCAGCCGAAACAGCAAGGCGCCCGGCCCGCCGGCCACCGCAAACCAGAACAAGGTGCCGAACACGGCGTCGTTGCCGTTTTCCAGCAAGGACTCGACTGCGGCCTTGGCCAGGTCGGTCTCCTGCGATTGCGTAGTGTCGCGGCTGACGATGCGTCCGGTCAGGCTGCGCGCCGCCGCCAGGTCGCCGGCTTTGAGGGCCTGTGCAATCGGCATCACATGGTCGCGCAGGCTGCGCAAGCCGATGCAGAAATACAGCAGGACGACATGCCAGGCCGCCGCCAGCCAGAATGATTGCCGCGCCAGCAAGATCGTCATCAAAACAGACAGCGCCGCCAGCGGCAACACCGCCAGCGACCATGCCAGCGCGCCGCGCGCATGACTTCCGGGCAGGCGATTGAGACGGCGTTCCAGCCACTGCGCGTAACGTCCGAAACCGACCAGCGGATGCCAACGCGATACCTCGCCGAGCAGCCAGTCCAGCGCCACGCCGGCCACCATCAGCAACGCCAGCAGCGTCATGTCCAGACCGATCATGCCTTATGTCCCTTATGCCCTTTGAGTTCCAGCGGCAAGCCGGCGGCGACAAACTGCACGCGATCGCAGATCGCCGCGACGGCCTGGTTCAGCCGTCCCGCTTCGTCCACGAACCAGCGCGAGACGGCGCCCTGCGGCACGATGCCCATGCCGACTTCGTTGGAGACCAGCACGACTTCGCCTTTGGCCTGCGACAAGACGTCCAGAAAGCGCTCACGCTCGGCAACAAAACGCGCCGGCGCTTCAATCCGGCCGATCTCGGGATAGTCCCTCTGTTCGCTGAACAGCAGATTCGACAGCCACACCGTCAGGCAATCGACCAGCAGCACATTGTCCGGCGTGCTGTGATGCGCAATGGCATCGCCCAGCGCCAGCTGTTCTTCCACGGTTTCCCAATCGGCGTAGTGCGCGCTGCGCTGTTGCCGATGCAAGGCGATGCGCGCCGCCATCTCGTCGTCGCCGACCGCGGCCGTGGCGATGTAGACCACCGGCTTGCCGCCGGCCGCCGCCAGCCGTTCCGCCTGCGCGCTCTTGCCTGAGCGCGCGCCGCCGAATACCAAGGTTCTCTGATTCATTTTTCTTTTTCCTTCATGCCCCATGTGTCGCGATAGACCAGATCGTCCAGCGACCGGCGCGCCGCCCAGCCTTCCTGCTCCAGCATCGGGCGCGCATAAAATTCCTTGACGTGACCGAGGCAGAGCACCGCCACCGGCTTCGCACCCGCGGGCATTGCCAGCAAGGCCGCCAGCTGGTCCGCATCGAACAGCGACACCCAGCCCATGCCGATGCCTTCGGCGCGCGCCGCCAGCCACATGTTCTGGATGGCGCAGGCGACCGACGCCAGGTCCATCTCCGGCAAGGTGCGGCGGCCGAACACATGGCGCTCGCGACCGTCCATCAGGGCCGCCACCAGCACTTCGCCGCACTCGCGGATGCCTTCCACTTTCAGGCGCATGAATTCGTCTTCGCGCTCCTCAAGCGCCTGCGCGGTCAGGATGCGTTCCTGCTCCACCAGCGCGTGAATCGCGTCCCGCTTGCTGCGATCGGCGATGCGGATGAAACGCCACGGCTGCATGAAGCCGACGCTGGGGCCGAGATGCGCCGCCTGCAGCAGGCGTTGCAGCAAGTCGGCATCCAGCGGATCCGGCAGAAAATGCCGGATGTCGCGGCGCTCGGCGATGACGCGATAGACGGCGTCGATGTCGCCCTGGCTGTAGCGATGGCTCATGCCGGCGCGCCCTCTTCATGCGCTTGTTCCGGCATCGCAATTTTTCCGGTAAACAACGCCGCAGTCGCTTGCGGCGACGAGGCGAAACAGGCATGCAGATAAGTCGCCGTAACGCCGCGCGAACGATAAACACGCTCGCCCGCCGAGGTGTCGTACAGGCGCTCGCCGGTAAAGGCCGCCGCCATCGCCGTCACGGTGGTCGAATAATGGAAGGTGTGGCAGCGCAAGGCGCCCTCGGCAAACGGGATGGTCTGGTAGCCCAGGCCCTGCAAGCGGCGCTGCATCACCGCCCGCCCGGACAGGATGCCCAGCATGCGTGCGCGGGCGCCGTTCTTGTCGGTCAGGCTCTCAAGCAGATACAGCAGGCCGCCGCATTCGGCATACAAAGGCTTGCCGGCGGCGCAATGGTCGCGCAGCGCCTGCTTCATGGCGGCATTGTTTTGCAGCTCCTGCAGATGCAACTCCGGATAGCCGCCCGGCAGATAGACGCTGTCCGCCGGCGGCAGACGCGCATCGCGCAACGGTGAAAAATAAGTCAGCTGCGCGCCCAGCTGCCGCAGCAAATCCAGATTGCCGGGATAGAGGAAAGAGAATGCCGCGTCGCGCGCAATCGCAATGCGTTGTCCTTGCAATAAGCGTGGCACCGGCGGATGTTCCTGCGGATCGATGGCGGCGAACTCCACCGGCGCCGGCAGGCGCGACAGCTCGGTCTGGCCGATGACTGCGGCCGCAGCGGCGATTCGTTGATCCAGATCGGCGACTTCCGCCGCCGGCACCAGGCCGAGGTGGCGTTCCGGCAATTTGAATTGCAGGTTGCGCGGCATGCTGCCGAGATAGTCGACGCCATGCGGCATACCCTGGCGCAGCATTTCTTCATGGCGAGGACTGGCAACGCCGTTGGCCAATACGCCGATCAGGGGAAAGCCGGGCCGGTAATGCGCCAGACCGTAGGCAATCGCCCCCAGCGTCTGCGCCACGCCGGCGACGTCGACCACCGCGACCACCGGCAGTTTGAACAGCTCCGCCAGGTCGGCGCTGCACGGCTCGCCGTCGAACAGGCCCATCACACCCTCGATCAGGATCAGGTCGGCATCCTGCGCAGCTTCATGCAACAGGCGACGGCACTCTGCCGCGCCCATCAGCCACAAGTCGAGCTGGTACACGGTGTTGCCGCTGGCGCGCTCAAGGATGGTCGGATCGAGGAAATCCGGTCCGGTCTTGAACACCCTCACCTTGCGTCCCTGATCGCGATGCCAGCGCGCCAGCGCTGCCGTCACGGTGGTCTTGCCGTGATTGGAGCCGGGCGCGCTAATGAACAGCGCCGGACAGTTAAAGGAAGGCAAGGCCGACATGATCAGAACTCCACACCCTTTTGCGCCTTGATGCCTTGTTCCTTGTAGGGATGCTTGAGCGGCCGCATCTCGCTGACCAGATCGGCCTGCTCGATCAGCGCATCCGGCGCGTGGCGACCGGTGATGACGATATGCAGCATCTCCCGGCGCGCGGCAAAGACGTCGAGCACTTCCTGCAGATCGAGGTATTGATACTTGAGCACGATGTTCATCTCGTCGAGGATCACCATGTCGTAGGACGGGTCCCGGATCATGCGCACCGCTTCGGCCCAGCCGTGGGCGGCGGTTTTCATGTCGGCATCGCGGTCTTGCGTATCCCAGGTGTAGCCGGAGCCGACCACGTGGAAATCGCAATTGGCGTGGCCGCCCAGAAAATCGCGCTCGGCGCTGTACAAGGCGCCCTTGATGAACTGCACCACGCCCAGCTTCATGCCGTGGCCGAGGATGCGCATGCCCATGCCGAACGCGGCGCTGGACTTGCCCTTGCCGGTGCCGGTATTGACGATCAGCAAGCCTTTTTCCTTTTGCGCGGCGGCCTTCTTTTTCTCGAAGCCTTCCTTGTGGCGCTGGGTCATGCGCTTGTGCGATTCGGGATCGGTTTTCATATGTTCTCTCTTTGCTTTACTTCCAGTGTGTACCGGTCAGTTCGGAAAGCAAGGCGGCGACCTTGCTGCGGCTCGGGTGATAGCCGATAAAAACCAGTTCGGATTTTTCGGTCTCCACGGTTTCGTTTGCCGCATCGGTATTGATCGTCACGCGCGTGCGCACGCCTTGCACCAACTGCGCATGCTTGCCTTCCAGCGTGCGCACGAAACCTTTGGTGCGCAGGATGGGCTCCGATTTTGCGGCTTCGGCGATCGCCTGCTTCAGCTTGTCCGCCGGCTGCGGCGACTGGCTGCGCAGCGTAAACGACAGCCAGCCCGGATCCTGTTCGTGAAAATGCTTGTGCGTCGCCAAGCCGTGGCTATGCGCTCCCAGACCGGAATGCGCATGACCGTTGAGCCGTCCCTGGTCGGCCAGCACGCTGGCGTCGACGCCGGGCATGCGCACGTGCGTGTAGGTGTGCTGATGCGCCTGCAAGGTCGGCTGATGCAGTCGCAGGCCGAGCGCCAGGCGGATGTCGAGCTGTGCCTTGTACGCCAGTTCCAAGAAACGCACATTCGGCGCGCATGAGCGCACGCGTTGTTCGGCATCGAGCAATTGTTCTTCGCCGAGATCGTCGATCTTGTTGAGCACGACCACGTCAGCATATTCCAGTTGCCGCCCGAACATGTCGGCGACGGCGTTGTCCGTGTTGTTTCCTTGTGCAAAACGGTCGTCCAGCAGCAAAGGCGTATCCACCACCGCCAGCGTGGCATCGAGGATGAAATGCGCCGCCAGCTCGGGCGTCTGCAGGCTTTCCATGACCGCCGTCGGCAAGGCCAGACCGGAAGTTTCGATCAGCACATGATCGACCTGCGCGCGCCGCGCCGCCAGTGCCAGCATGGTCGGCACAAAACGTTCGTCGTCGCCGTAAGCGATCAGGCCGTAAGAAAAATCATGGATGCGCACCTGTTCCGCGTCATCGCCGCTGTTGCTCGCCGCCCGCATCAGATCGCCATCTATCGTCGCCTCGCCGAACTCATTGATCAGCAACGCCAGCCGGCGCGTCTGGCGACGTTGCACCAGGCTGCGCAGCAAGGTCGTCTTGCCTGCGCCGAGGAAGCCGGTGACGATGGTGACGGGGATCGGTTGCGCCGGCGTCATGCGTGTTTGCCTTTTTGCAACCACGCCTGCACCTTCGCCGAGGCTTCATCCAGATTGCCCGCCTGCACCGGATAATCCAGCGCCGGACGGCGCACCGTCAGCAGCGGAATATTCAAGGCCTTCGCCGCATCCGCCTTGGCGCGATAACCGCCGGCGTCGCCCGAATCCTTGGTCACCACGCAATCGATGTTCCAGTCGCGCCACAATGCCTCATTGAAGCCCTGCGAAAACGGCCCTTGCATGGCGCAGATGCGGCTGCGCGGGATGCCGAGATCGATGGCGCGCTGGATGAATTCCGGCTCCGCGGTGACGCGCACAAACCATTGTTTTTTATCCGCGCCCGGCGCTTGCAGGAAAGAAGCGAGGTCCTTGGAGCCGGTGGCGAGGAAAATACGTTCGTTCTTTGCCATCGCCTGCACGGCCGCCTGCTCCATCGAGTCGCAGACAAGCGCATCGTCGCCGACGATACTGCCCGGACGCTCATAACGCAGATAAGGGATATCCAGGCTCTGCGACAAGCCCATCAGTTGCTGCGACATCAGCGTTGCATAGGGATGCGTGGCATCGACCAGCACGCGCGCTTCATGGCGCAGCAAGGCCTGCTTGCGCGCTTCCACGCCCTGGCGGCCGGCCCAGACAGTGACGCCGGGACAATCCTGCAAGGCCAATTCGCCGCCGTATTCGGTGGCGGTCGAGACGACCACCTGATGACCTTGCGCAGCGAGTTGCCGGGCCAGCGCGTTGCCGTCGCTGGTGCCGGCAAAGACCCACACCGCCTGCGACGGCAATACCGGTTCTTCCGCCGCGGCTTTCGATTCGTCATGCCAGTCGTTGTAACCGCGCGGCGTGAAGATGTAACCGCGCTTGCGCTGGGTGAAACGATTGCCGATGACGATGCTGGTGAGCATGTCGAATTGCAAGGACGGCAATTCGTCGAGCCTGTGGATGCTGACTTCCTGCCCAGGACGATAGGCGTTCTTCACCACGCCGCACAGGGTATGCGGCGCCTTCGACTCCAGCATCAGCTTGAGGATGCGATAGACACCTTCCTGGCGTCCGGCGCTTTGCACGTTGTACAGCACGCAGGCGAGATCGGCCTGGGCGATGTGGCGCGCGCGGTTTTCGATCCACTCCCACGGGCACAGCAGATTCGACAGGCTCAGCGTGGCGAAGTCGTGCGACAGCGGCGAACCCAGCAAGGAGGCGCAGGCGTTGGCCGAGGTCACGCCGGGGATGACGTTGACCTGATAGTCGTCGTCCTCCTTCATCTCATCGAAGGCCAGCGCCGCCATGGCGTAGATGCCGATGTCGCCGCTGGAAATCAGCGCGACCTTTTCGCCGCTGCGTGCTTTGTCGATCGCCAGCAAGGCGCGTTCGCGCTCCTGCGTCAGCGGCGGCGTAAAAATTTGCTTGCCTTCGATGTGCGACGCAATCCAGCGCAGATACAACTCGTATGCCACGATGACGTTGCTGTCGCGCAAGGCGGCGATGGCACGCGGCACGATCAGATCCTCGAAGCCGGGGCCGACCGATACCAGGTTTAAAACTCCACTCATAAAACTGCTTTCTCTTTGATTCTTGCTTATTTGTTTACGTTACTTATTCCATGCGCGTCGGAGCATCCGTATCCGGTAGTCCGATATCTTCCACCACCGCCACGGTGACGCCGTCGAGCGCCGTCTTCGGCAAGGCCAGCACGCCGCGCGGGCTGGCGATCAACGCACAGGGTTCGCATACGCCGTCGACGCCGACATTCTTTTGCACCCATTCCGACGGCGCCGTCACCCAGCCGCGCGCGGCGACATCGGACGCCGCGATCACGCGCAAAGGCAATTCATTGGCGGCGCAAAAGGTCAGCAAGCCGGGTTCTTCCGCCTTCAGATCGATCGTCGCCACTTCGCGCACGTCGCTCAGCGGGCGTCCCAGCAAAGCCAGTGCACGCGTGACGGCGGCGGAGATCTTTTCCACCGGCACGTTCTTGCGGCAACCGATGCCCAGCACCAGCGGTTTCAAGGCTTCGGTTGCGGTCGTCACCACCGGCACCGCGCCGACGACATTGGCGACGCGATAGGCCAGACGATTGCCGCCGCCTTCATGGCCGCCCAGCAGCGACACCGCAAAACGTCCTGCTTCATCAAGCAGCACCACGGCCGGATCGGTCAGCTTGTCTTGCGGCAAGCCTTCCAGAAAACGCACCGCCACGCCGCTCGCCGCCAGCATCACCCACTGCCCTTGATTACGGTAGGAGGCGCGGAATTGCTGCTTCTGCGGGATACCCGCGTTCAGCCAAGGCCGGTACAGCGTCCCGCCCAGTTGTCCCTGCAAGCGTGCTGCAAGCGCCTCGCTCTCCGCTCGCACCAACCAGATGCCGAGAGAAGTTGATGGCGTGTTTTGCAGGGAATTGCTCATGATCAGACCTCGTCTCCGTTGGCGGAAATTTCCTCTGGTTCTGCTGCGGCATCGTCTTTTTTGTTCTTCTTCACGACGCGGAACAGATGCGTGAAATCCTTGGAATACAAACTCGATTCGACCTGCTGCCCCTTATCCAGCGCCGCGCCGACCAGCATCATCGTGGTCAGGTTCCAGGCGCCCCGCTTGGTTTCTTCCAGCACCGTCGCCAGCGTGCCCTGATACACGCGCTGGTCGGGCCAGGTGGCGCGGTAGACCAGCGTCACCGGCGTGGTATCGGGATAATGCAGGCGCAGGTCGGCGACGATCTTTTTCAGATGCGGACCGGACAGGAAGATGCACATGGTGGCCTGATGCTCGGCCAGGCGCGCAATCGACTCCAGCTCCGGCACCGCCGAAGCGCGCCCCGAGACGCGCGTGAGGATCACGGTCTGCGACACTTCCGGCTTGGTCAGCTCGGCCGTCACCGCCGATGCGGCAGCGGTGAACGACGACACGCCCGGCACGACTTCATAGGCAATATCCAGCGCTTCCAGCCGACGCATCTGCTCGGCGGTCGCGCCGTAGATGGCCGGATCGCCGGAGTGCAGACGGACCACGTCGATGTCCTGTGCTTTTGCGCGCTGGTAGCAGGTTTGCTGCTGTTCCAGATCGAGCTGCGCGGTGTCGATCAGTTCAGCATCGGGACGGCAATGCTGCAGCATCTCGGTCGGCACCAGCGAACCGGCGTACAACACCATCTGCACGCTGCCCAGCAGCCTGGCGCCGCGCAAGGTGATCAGATCGGGAGCGCCGGGGCCGGCGCCTACAAAGTAGACCTTCATAAATTTGCCTTCATGTCTGATGTCTTTTTTCCAATGGCGTCTTGCGAATAAGCATGGTCGCCAGGTAGCCGCTCACGGCATGGTCCCGGTCGCCTGCTTCCAGTTCGCGCAAATCGTTTGCCAATACCTCGCCGTCCAGCCCGATGCGCCGGGCGAAGGCGCAGTGTTCGGCGATGTCCATTTCCTTGAGCAAGGCCAGCACCCACGGCAGGCGCGCGCCGACCTTCATGAGTACCACGATGTCGTGCGTCTCGATCTCGTGCTGCAGACTGGCCGGATCGTCCGGGCAAGGCAGGATCAGCGTGCGCTCCTTGCCCACGCCCAGCGGCCAGTCCAGCGCAGCGGCAGCCGACGCATAACTGGTGATGCCGGGAAAGGTCCGGTGCGGAAACGCCGGCAGCAAATCCTTCAGCGCCGCCAGGATGTAGCCGTAGGTGGAATACGTCAGCGTGTCGCCGATGGTGAGATAGGCGACGCTGCGGCCGGCCTGCAATTCGACGGCGATGTCCTGCGCCAGTTGCGCATAGTGTTCGCGCAGCACATTGCGGTCGGGATCCATGTTGAATTCGACTTCGCGCAGCCGCTCCGGCGCGACGGCCACGCCTTCCAGGCATTGCAGGGCGACCGAGGTGTCGGCGCTTCTGGCGCGCGGCACGTAGATCAGATCGGCCTGCTGCAAGGCCTGCATCGCCGCCAGCGGCAGATAGCCTGCCGGGCCGGGGCCGACGCCGATGCCCCAGAACATTCCCATGTTCATCAATGGCCTCCCAGCAAATTGCCGTCGAGATCGAACAGGCGCACCTCGACGCGCTTCACCGAAGGCACGCGCGCCTGCGCCAGCACGGCGATGCGTGCTTCGATGTCGCGCCACAAGCCAACTGATCCCGGCTCATCCTTCAAACGTTCGATTGCTGCTTCCACTGTGTTTGCACTTTCTATGTCGGCGATCAGTGCGGCGGAAAATCCCAGCGTCGCCGCCAGTTCCGACGCCACGCGGGCCACGCCGCCCATCGCCATGTTGCTCTTGCTCGAATGCGTATCCCATACGCCGTCGAGCACTTTGGCCAGCTTGCCGGGATGACCCGCCAGCCACAATACCTCCAGTTCCACCCCCTGCTCGGCCAGGGCCATCTGGGTGAAGTCCAGCGCGTCGCCGAGGAAATTGGCGATCTGCACCGAACGCGCTTCCGGCAAGCCCAGCGCATCGCGCGCAAAAGTGCGGCCGATCTTGCCGGGCAGATACGCCACGCAGGCAGCGACGCCGCCGGGCCTGCTGTCATCCGCCAGCGCCACACGGATATACACTTCAATCGAGGCGATCCACGAGGCCAGCGACATCGGTTCCACGATGCCGGACGTCCCCAGGATCGAGATGCCGCCGACGATGCCCAGGCGCGGATTGAAGGTCTTCTGTGCAATCTTCTGCCCGTCCTCGCAACCGATGGCGAGATCGAAACCCGAGACTATCCTGCCCTGCAGGCCCAGTTCTTCCAGCACTTCCTTCACCGCCAGCCGCATCATCTGGCGCGGCACCGGATTGATGGCCGGTTCGCCGACCGCCACGCGCAAGCCGGGCTGCGTCGCGGTGCCGACGCCGTTCGCCGCCAGGAAGCGGATCTCGCCGATGTCGTTGCGCGCCACTTCGGCAAAAATCGTCGCGCCGTGCGTATTGTCGGGATCGTCGCCGCCGTCTTTCAGGACTTCGGCGCGCACGCGCTTGTCATCGATTTTCCGTACGTCCTGTATCGGCACCAGCAGGTAGTGCTTGCCGTCCGGCAGACTGACTTCCGCCTTGTCGATCTTCTCGTCGCGCAACAGCATCGTCAATGCGGCCTTGACGGCCGCAGTGGCGCAACTGCCGGTCGTCCTGCCGCGCCGCAGGCCGTTGGGGGCCGGCACGGTCAGGTCGAATTCGGCGCGTTCAAGCTCCTGCATTTATCTGCAACTCCGCTTGCTGTGCAGCGATGACTTGCCCGATGGCGTCGATCATCAGGGCGTTCACCACCGTCGCCGCCCACGGCGACCCGCCGCGCGTGCCGCTGTTGGTGATGCGCGGCACTTGCAGGCAGCGGCGCAGGTCGTCCTTGCTTTCACGCGTGCCGACGAAACCGACCGGCAAGCCGATAACCAGTTGCGGACGCCAGCCATGCTCGCGGATCAGCCGCGTAGTCTCGACAATCGCAGTCGGCGCATCGCCGATGGCGAGGATGATGTCGTTGCCGAATTTTTCCCACGCGCGGCGCATGCCTGCAGCCGAGCGCGTGATGCCTTGCGCCTGCGCCATCAGATGCGTTTCGCGATCGTGCACGCCGCACCAGGTTTCAACGCCCAGCTGCTCGACCAGTGCGCGTTTCAATCCGGTCTGCACCATGGTCACGTCGGTCACCACGCGCTTGCAGCGCAGGATGGCGCGAATGCCGGCCTCGATGGCGCCGGCGGAAAAGTAAATGTCGTCGACCGCATTGAAGTCGCCGCTGGTATGCACCAGCCGTTGCAAGGCCGTCAGATGCGCCGGCGGGAACATCGACCAGTCGCGACCGGCGGCAATGATCTCGAAACTTTCTTTCTCGATGGGATGCGGTACATACGGCGGAAAATCTGTCTTCGGTTCAGCGGCCAGCGTCTCGCGATGGAGCAAACCGCGCACCTGCAAATGATGCGCGCGCTGCGGTTCGCCGATCTGTTCTTCGAAACCGACGATCTGCACGCGGTATTTGCACAGACTGCAATTCATGGCCGCGCGCCCTTCGACCGCTTCGCGTGCGCGTTCCAGCATGACGTCGGCAACGTGCCGGTGCACCCCGAGATAACCGGCCTTCAGCACTTCCAGACCTGGTTCGCGCTGCTGCAGGTCGTCTGCTGCGGCGTAGATGCGCTTGACCAGCACGCCGTCGAACAGGAAGAACGGCAACACCACGATGCGCGCAAAACCGAGCAAGGCCGCCGCGCGCAAGCCGTCGGCAACCAGCGGTTTGGCCGTGCCGGAATAGCAGACATAGACGCCGCCGAAGCCCATGCCTTCTTCCAGCATGCGGGCCAGTTTCGAGACCTCGCCGTTGGCATCCGGATCGGTGGTGCCGCGTCCGACCAGCACCAGGCAGGTATCGTCGCGGCGGATGGTTTGCGCGGATTGCGCTTCGGCGGCGAGCACACGTTCCTGCGCCAGCTGCAGCAGTTGCGGATGCAAATTCATTGCCGCGCCGAAGTGGAAATCGATGCCGGGATGCTGGCGCGCCAGCTCCAGCACTTCGGCCGGCATGTCGTTTTTGGCGTGGCGTGCAGCCAGCAGGACGCCGGGCACCACCGCGACCTGTTTGCTGCCGGCGGCGAGATTGGCTTCCACCGCTTCGCCGATGGTCGGGCTGGAGAATTCGAGATAGCCGTGCGTCACCACGCGGCCGGGCGCACGGGCGCGCACGATCTCGACCAGCGCTTCGAACTCGCGCACGGCGTCGGCGTCGCGGCTGCCGTGACCGGCGATCACGATGCCATAGCTTGTCTTGTCGTCAACTACGTTGGCAATGTCGGCAGCCGTGTTCACGCCGCCTCCACGGATTTTTCCGGCGGCGGCTCGATCTGGCTGTCCATGGGCGTGTGGGTGCGAATCAGCATGATGCTCATGTCGGTGAACTCCTTGTCCACGCAGTCGGCCAGTGAGCCATGCCACTCGGCGTCGCCACGCGTGAGGTTTTCCCAGACTTCGGTCGGGTGGTCGGGCCGCACGCCGTTTTCCAGCAGATAGGCCGCGATATGGCGCGGCATGAAGGAGCGCGCCGCATCCCAGGGACACGGTATCACAATCGCATTGCGGCCGTCATTGAGCACATGCACCAAATGGCGCTTGAACGGCGTCAGGTCGCCGCGGCGGTGGAAGGTGATGAAGGTTGTTTCGTCGAAACACACCTTGGCGCGCGAGGCGAGGATTTGCGCCGAGGAAATACCCGGCAAAGTCTCGACCGGATGGCCGCAGGCGCGCTCGACGCGTTCCAGATACTGGAAGCCGCTGAAATGGATGTCGCCCATGAACACCACCACGCAGCGCTTGCCGGCATGGTGCGCAGCGGCAACCAGATCGAGCTGGGCCACCTGGTCGCGATAACCCATGAGGATGACTTCCGCCGTCGGCGGGATAATGCTTTGCACCACGTCGACGACGGCGTTGAAACCCGCCACCACGTCGGCATTGCGAATCAGCTCGGCGCCGCGTTGGGTGAGGTAGCCGATGTCGCCGGGACCTGCGCCTATGCAAATGATCATTTCTTGTTCCTTGATTAATTCTCTATTGAGTCATACGGGCGCGAATCGTCAGCGCCAGGTTGTCGGCAGTTAATTCTTCCAGCGTCATGCATTCCGCACCGAGCGCCTGCGCCAGTTGCGCGGCGCGACCGAGTCTGACGTAGCCGGTTTCGGTATCGAGCACCAGCGCCGGCGTGCCGCGTGCGGCCAGTTGCTCGGCCAGCGCCAGTGTTTCGCGCCAGGGATCGCCGCCGTTTTCCAGCGCGACGTTGCCTTTGCCGTCGCTCAGCAACACCAGCAATGGCGGTGCTATCCCGTTGGATTGTTCCAGCGTCTGCAAGGCCAGTTGCAAGGCGTGCGGCAGCGGCGTGCGGCCGCCGGTCGGCAGTTCGCGCAGGCCTTGTTCCGCCAGATCGACGCTGCGCGTCGGCGCCAGCAACAGCGATGCCTTGTCACCGCGAAAACCGATCACCGCCACCTGGTCGCGGCGCTGATAGACATCCGTGAGCAAGGCCAGCACCGCGCCCTTCACTGCTTCCATGCGCCGTTGGGCAGCCATGGAGCCGGAAGCATCGACCACGAACAGGATCAGGTTGGCGTTCTTGCCGGCCTTGACCTTGCCGTGCAGGTCGCCCGCCTGCAATTGCACGGCGGCGCCCTCTTCCAGTCCTTCGGCGGCGCTGCGCAACACGGCGGAGCGCAGCGTTGCACCGACGGCGAGGCTGGCCGGATTGCTGTCCGGCACGGCGCGTATCATGCGGCCGCGTGTGGCGTCTCCCGAATCGCTGCGGCGGCCGGCGAGCGTGGCGACGTTGTTCGCCGGCGCATCGACTTTGAGCTGGCGCGCGTTGCCGGCGGCGGCAGCAGTAAACACTTGTTGATTGTCGCCGCCTTCGGATTGCTTCTCGCTATCGGATGAAGAATCCGATTGATCCTGGCCGTTGCCGTCTTGCTGTTCCGGCGGCTGCATTGCTTCCTGCATCAGATCATCCAGCTTCTCCTGATCCAGCCCCGGTTGCTCAAACGGTTTGCGGCGGCGACGATGCGGCAACACCAGTTCCGCCGCGGCGCGCACGTCGTCGGGGGTGACCTGCAAACGGCCGTCCAGGGCAGCAAAAGCGCGCGCCGTCTTGTGCATGACGATGTCGGCGCGCAGACTGGCGACTTCGAATTCGCAGCACAAGTGACTGATCAGATCGAGCAAGGCGTCGCTCAGCACGACTTGCGGCAGCAAGGTCTGCGCGGCGGCGATGCGGGCGCGCAAGACGTCCTGTTCGTCGTTCCATTGCGCGGCATAGGCGAGTGGATCGGCTTCGTAGGCAAGACGGCGGCGCACGACGTCGGCGCGCAGTGTCTTGTCGCGCGGCGCGACAACTTCCACCATCAGGCCGAAACGATCCAGCAGTTGCGGACGCAAGTCGCCCTCTTCCAGGTTCATCGTGCCGATCAGCGTGAAGCGCGCCGGATGCGATACCGACAAGCCTTCGCGCTGGACCGAGTTGACGCCCATGGCGGCAACATCGAGCAGCACGTCGACCAGATGGTCCGGCAGCAAATTGACTTCATCGATGTACAAGATGCCGCGATGCGCGGCGGCCAGCAGGCCCGGTTGCAAGGCGTTTTTTTCGCCCTTCAATGCGCGCTGCAGGTCCAGCGTGCCCAGCACGCGATCTTCCGTCGCGCCCAGCGGCAAGGTGACGAACGGCACGCCTGCCGAGATTGTTTCGGCTTCGCCCCGGCACACCGCACATTGCTCCGCAGGCTGGCCCGGCAGGCAATTGAAGGCGCAGCCGGCGATACGTTCCACCGGCGGCAACACCGCCGTCAGGGCGCGTGCAGCGGTACTCTTGGCGGTGCCTTTGTCGCCGCGGATCAGGACGCCCCCCAGGGTCGTATCGACCGCGCACAGCAGCAAGGCATTTTTCAGCTGCGGCTGGCCGACGATGGCAGAAAATGGAAACAAGGGAAGACTCATATCAGACTCCGCGCGGGGTTTCGCCACGCGCCTCCAGCAAGGTTTCGCTCTTGAGATAAAGCTGGCGCAGGTCTTCCAGCGTCTGCGCCTGCGGCTCGGCCCACATGCCGCGGCTGGCCGCTTCCAGCAGGCGTTCGGCGATGGCGTTCTGGGCCCAGGGATTGGCTTCTTCGAGGAAGCGCTGCATGCCGGGATCGAAAGCGTAAGTCTGCGCCAGTTGTTCGTACATCCAGTCATCCATGACTTGCGCCGTGGCGTCGTAGCCGAACAGATAGTCGACCGTCGCGGTCAGCTCCAGTCCGCCCTTGTAACCATGGCGCTGGATGCTGTCCAGCCATTTCGGATTGACCACGCGCGAGCGGAACACGCGCAGCGTTTCCTGCTTCAGGTCGCGCACCTGCGCGCGCGCCGGGTCGTGGCTGTCGCCGAAATAGTGGCGCGGCTGCTGGCCTGTCAGCGCGCGGATGGTCGCGATCATGCCGCCGTGATATTGCAGGTAATCGTCGCTGTCGAAGATGTCGTGCTCGCGGTTGTCCTGGTTATGCAAGGCCACCTGCACGCCCGACAGGCGCGTACGGAAGGCATCGCGCTGGTCGCTGCCCTGCTTGTCGCCCAGCTTGCGCGCATAGGCGTAGCCGCCCCAGTTGATGTAGGCCTCGGCAAAATCGGCATCGGCCTGCCAGTTCTTTTCCTGGATCAATGGCAGGATGCCGGCGCCGTAGCTGCCCGGCTTGGCGCCGAAGATGCGATAGGCGGCGCGCTCCTCGGCTTCGTCCTTGTCCAGGCCCTTTCCAATCCACTCGCCCAGCTCTTGCAGGTAATGCTTGCGCACGAAGTTCTGCTCGGGCGGCTCGTCCAGTGCGATGACGGCGTTGACGGCATCGTCGATCAGATCGATCAGCTGCGGGAAGGCGTCGCGGAAGAAGCCGCTGATGCGCGTGGTGACGTCGATACGCGGCCGCTGCAACTCTTGCAGCGGCACCACTTCGATGCCGGAGACCTGGCGATTGCCGGGACGCCAGAGCGGACGCACGCCGAGCAGGCACAGAATCTGCGCGACATCGTCGCCGTGCGTGCGCATGGCGCTGGTGCCCCAGATGCTGATGGCGACGCTTTCCGGATACGTGCCGGTTTCACGCACATGCCGCTCCAGCACTTCGCGCGCCAGTTGCTGGCCGACGCGCCAGGCCGACTGCGACGGCACGCTGCGCGGATCGACCGAATAGAAATTGCGGCCGGTCGGCAGGATATGCGCCATGCCGCGTGTGGGCGATCCGCTGGGACCGGCCGGCACGTAACCGCCTGCGAGACCGAGCAAGAGATTGCCGATTTCGTCGCCGGCGCGGTGCAGATTGGGCAGCAACTGGCGGCAGGTGAAATCGAGGACGCGGCGCAGGGATGCGAATTTGTCCGCAGCTGATTGCGTTGCCGGTTTTGCGATGACAACCGGCGCCGCAGCAACCGAAGGCTTGACGCGCGCCTGCATTTTCATCTGCCCCAGCATGCTGCCGGGCTGACGCACGGAAGCAGTTTGCAAACGCGGCTTATCGATGCTCAGGTCGCCGAACAAGGATTGCAGGATGCCGTCGATGGCGTCGACTTTGTAACCGCTATTTTGCAGCGTCTGCATCAACCGCACGCACAAGGCGTCGATGGCTTCGATGGCGTCGGCGCGCGTGACCACGGCGCGACCGGCGATGCGCGCCAACGCGCTGTCGACGTTGAGACGCTGCCCCTTGTTCTCCAGCAGCATGTCGAGCTTGAGTCCGAACAGGCGCGCCATTTCTTCCTGCAAGCCGGGGATGTCCTGATTCGGCAGGCGCGTGAGCGACACCAGCATGTCGGGCATCTGCGCTTCATCGGGCGCGCGGCCGAGGATATGCAAGCCGTCGCGGATCTGCGCAGCGCCGAGTTCGCACAGGTAGCCGTCTAGGTCTTCGATCAGGTGGGCGACGTCGGAACCGCCCATGCCGCTCAGGGCCTCGGGCAGCTCGCCCTCGAGGCTGTGATCGTGCGGGTGGTCATGATCGTGGTCGCCGTGATCGTGGTGGTGGTGTCCGTGATGATGGTGATGTCCATGCTCGTCATCATGATCGTGATCATGATGAAGCAGCTTCATCTGCAGATCGCTGTCGAGATTGGTCTGCTTGACCAGTTCCCAGATCTGCTGCTGCAGCAGCGGCAGTTTGGACGGATCGAGCACTTCGACCTGGTAGTACTCGTCGACCAGTTGCGTCAGTTGCGCCAGTGCGCCGTAGCTGTCGGCGGTGGTCATCGGCGGCGTCAGGTGATCGACCACGACCGCGTGGCCGCGCCGCTTGGCTTGCGAGCCTTCGCCCGGATCGTTGATGATGAAGGGATAGAACAGCGGCATGTCGCCCAGCAACGCATCCGGGAAACAATTCTCGGACAGGCCGACGCCCTTGCCCGGCAGCCATTCCAGGGTGCCGTGCTTGCCGACGTGGACGATAGCGTCTGCACCCCACTCGTCGCTGAGCCAGCGATACAGGCCGTAGTAGTGATGCGTCGGCGGCAGATCGGGCTGGTGGTAGATCGCATCCGGATCCATGCCATAGCCGCGCGGCGGTTGCAAGGCGACGAAGGCGTTGCCGAGCTCGACGCCGGCGAACGCCAGTTGATTGTCATGGACGTAGGCGACGCCGGGCGCTGCGCCCCATTGCGCTTCTATCTTTTGTTGCAGCGCCTGCGGCAGTTCCGCGAACCATTCGGCGTAACGCTCTGCCGACACGCGGCCGACGGCGTGCTGCAACTGCTCGCTGGTCAGATAGGTGTTGTCGTAGGAACAGCGATCGACCAGCGTATGGATCAGCGCGCTGCCGCTCTCCGGCAAGTCGCCGATGGCGTAGCCGGCGTCGCGCATGGACTCCAGGATGCGCATCAGCGAAGCCGGCGCATCGAGGCCGACGGCGTTGCCGATCTGCGAAGCCTTACTGTTGGAATTGGTGAAGATGAAAGCGATGCGTTTGTCGGCGTTATCGAGCGCGCGCAGACGGGCGAAACGCGCCGCCAGACCGGCGATGCGTTCGACGCGGTCGGCCACCGGATGAAACTCCACCACGTCGCCCGACAAGCCCGCCGCTTGCGCCTTGAACGACAACGGCACGCTGATGATGCGGCCGTCGAATTCGGGCAGCACCACGTTCATGGCGGCGTCGAGCGGATTCATGCCGCGTGTGGAAATTTCCCACTGATCCTGCGTCATGCCGCTGGTCATGGCCTGCAACACGGGTACATTGAGTTTTTCCAGCACCGACACCGACCAGCCGGCAGGCGTCGGGCCGCCCGGCGTGATCTCGCCCATGGCGAAGGAGGTGGTGTTGATCAGCACATCGACGTGCGCTCCCTTTTCACCCGCAAAATAAGCCAGCGCCGCCGGCAAATCCGAATCCGCAGAGGAGGTGCGCAACGATGCCGTGAAGACCGGCAGCACGTCCATGCCGCGCTGCTCCAGCGCCGTCACCAGCGCGTCGACGAAGCGCGTGTTGCCGCTCATCCAGTGTGCGCGATAGAAGATGATGCCGACCGCCGGTTTGCGGCGACCCGCTACGTCAATCCGCAAACGCAACCAGTCCGCAATGCCTGCATCCTGTTCCAGATCCGGATGATAGATGCCGTGGTCCGGCAGGGCCACTGCGGGGTCGTAAGCAAAGCCGGTCAGCAACAGGCGGTCCGATACGAAACGCAGAAACTGCGCCAGGTTGACGCTGCCGCCGCCATGGAAATACGCCAGCGCTTCGCGCAGCACGTCGGCCGGTACGGTCGAGACCGCCGCCAGTTCCGCATCCGGCTCGCCGGCGCCGCTGAGCGCAATGAGGTGACGTCCCCGGCGTTGCGCGTGGCGCAGCAACTCGGCAAAGCCGGCGACGCTGCCGAGGCGGCCCAGAATGCGCAGCACGATGATGTCGGCGTCGGCAAGCTCGGCTTGCAGCAGCTCGCTCATGCGCGCTTCGTTTTCCACGCCTTGCAGGTTGATGCCTATCGTCGCAGGGAAATCTCCCGGCAATTGCGTCAGGGCATGATTGAGAATCGCGAGATCGGTGGATGCATGCGTCAGCAGAGCGATGCGTGCCGACGGTGCAGATGGCGCAGCGATAGATTGTGTTGCACGGTCAGACATTTTCCGGTTCCTCGGGATTGACGTCGCCGCTGCCGAGGCGGTGAAAAATCAGGTCGGTGACTTCTTGCCCGCCTTCGAGATGTTCGACCACCACGCGCTCAATCGCGGCGGCATCTTCGCAGCGGTACCACACGCCTTCGGGATACACCACCACGACCGGCGCCTGCGCCTTGCAGGCCACCATGCAGTGCGTGCGGGTGCGCTTGACGCGCAGCTCGGGACGCGCATCGATCTGCTCGCCGAGGACGGCGAACATGGCTTCGGCCAGCACGCCGTTTTCGGTGCAGCGTGGGCCGGTGCACATCAGGACGTGCCGGTGGTGGGTTCTCATGAGTTCTGTTCTTTAATGGCACAAATGCCGATCTGACCTGTGACGGCCGGATCGGCATTTGCGCTTAGCGTTAAAAGCCTTAGGCGAATTTCTTGTAAAAGTATCCAATCAGTCCGCCCAGCGTCAGCCAGAACAAGCCGTTGGCCAAGGCTGTCGCGTGGATGAAGGCCTGCGCCAGCTCTTCCGGCGCGGCGCTGCCATGCACCGCCGGATGCGGCGCGCCGATGAGGTGCGGCACGATCAGCAAGACCACGCCCAGCAGCTTCAGCGCCCAGTGGCGCGCATACACGCCCAGGCCCAGGCCGGCGGCGGTCATGCCTGCCGTCATTACCCACCACAGTTGACGCGCATGCAGCGGCGCGGCCATGGTGCCCGGCACTTCAGGCGGCAAGCCCAGCGACGGCGCGACGAAGAACACCAGATAACCGGCCACGCCCCACAGCAAACCGGAACGCCATGTCACCTGCCTGCCGCTGATCACGATCGCAGCAGCGAGGAACAAGCCGAAACCGATCGCCATGCTGATGTTGGCCAGCACGGTGTAGGCAGTGCGTTCGAAACCGTTGGCCGGTTCCCACTCTTCGCCTTCATGTTCGTGCTCATGGGCTTGTGCCGGCGCGCCCGGCGCGGTTGCTGCGGCATGGGCCTGTTCGTGCGCCTGCTCATGCGCCTTGGCCGCCGCAGCTTCTTCGTAGACTTCCGCCTGCAGGATGATTTTGGAGACTTGCAACTGCTGCACGCCGGTCAGCAAGACGCCGGCGCAAGCGCCCGCCAACAGGACGGTGGAGGCGATCCGCCGCAATACTGCGAGATTCATCATTCAATTGTTCCGCTGGATATTTTTCTTAGTGGCAGGGAAAGCCGGCCGAATGGCGGCCGTCATGCGCGGCGTTGTGCAGCTCTACCGCGGAGGCGAAACCGGCCGCGTAGATCAGGCCTGCGCCCAGCACGACGGCGGCAATGCCGGGCAAAATGCGGTCGCGCCACAGGCTGGAACCGGTAGTGGAATCGATGGTGCTGGTGTCGTTGGCGGATGCGCCGGTGATGAGAGCCATGTGTGTTCCTTCGAATGAGCGTTGAAACCAAACCGCCGATGACGCCGACAAAACTGCCGCAGCCCATATAACGGAAATAACGGAAACGTCACGAAGGAAAATGAGGAAACGACGCGGGGCGCAGGACAATCACGCAATCCGGGAAGCAGTCCGTCGATCGCCCTCCGCGATGCAAAACAAGTCGTGTACCGAGGGCCGGTCTCCGGGCTTGCGAAGGGTTCGCGGCGAGAGTGATCTGACCGGAACCGGAATTTGCGCCTTCCCATGCCGTGTTGTTAACACGTTTGCTAACACTTCATGCACAGTGGCTGGATGCAGATTCGCTGATTCGCTTACCGTTGCGGGGGCAGCGCCGGAATGGTTTCCAGATGGATGATCTGGATGAACGCACCGGCTTCCCGATTAAATCCGGCGAAAGAAAATACGCCGGATACCCAAGGCAATGCTACCCCGGCAGTATAGGTGCGCGGAGGGATTCTGGCAACCGGAAGAGGCGCTGAAACCATGTTTAAACCAGCCTGCAGCCGGCTTGAAAGCGGCATAAAAGCGGCATAAAACCTGGCTTCGGGGACGGGATGCGCAAGACCCGCAGCGGGGTCAAGGCGCAGTCCCGGAGGATTCCATGGCAATCAAATAGTGATGAGCGATGGATTTAGCGGCAAGATCAGTTGGAGTTAGGGCCTTTTGCGACCTTTTTAGGCGGTTCCGGCGTCAGGTTGATTGGATCGCTGGCCGGAAAGGTGTCTTCCAGCGCATCGTCCAGATCGCGGTCGCGCCTGGTTTTTTTGGCGTCCTTGACGCTGTCGGTCTGTTTTTCAAGCTCGCGTTCGTCGGCGGCGACGATATCTTCGCCGCTTTCGTTGTCGCTCGCCACCTGCTCGACCGATTCCGGTGTTTCCGGTGCGCGGTCGCGACCTCCGCGCTCAACCGAGGCGCGTTCGCCGGTGCCGGTGGAATCGCTGTCGGCTTCGGTGGCGATGTTGGTCATGTCGCTGCCGCTGTCGGAGGTGTCGCTGGGTCCGAGGGCGTGGTTGTCGTGACCTTTGTTGAGCTGGCGATCCGAGATCGGCAAGACATCAAGATCGAGAGTGCTGGTAGCCATGATTACTCCTGGTTATATCGGGTAAGACACAAGTTTCAGTTTCAAGATCGAGGACCGGCCATCTTCAACGGAGGCTCGGCGGGATCCGTGTCGGGAATGCCCGGCTCGGTCGGATTGAGCGGCGGGTCCTGCACCGGGTTGTACTCATCCGGCGGGATATCCTTGGGCGGCGGTGGCGCGGTCGGCGGGATCTCTTGCGGGGTATGCATGCGTGCGGCTCCTCAATGCAGATTCATTGCGGATTCTGGTGGGGAATCGGATCCTGCTGAGGAGTCGGATCGAGCGGCGGCACTTCGACCGGCGGGATGTCTTGTGGCTTGTGCATGGGATGTCCTTTCTGATGCATTGGCGCAATGAAGCGCAGGCAACGCCGGCGAAACCGTCGGCGCGGCGACACAAGATCAGGCTACGCGCTCAACCGCGTGCTGCGTATAGGACAAACACTTTTTCGGGCTTCATCAACTCTTACGCCGGCCCAGGGCCGACGCAAGAGCGACAAGCAACTGTTGAAAGGGACAATCAGGCCGGAGCGCCCGCGATCATCGGAGATTCCCGGCGAGGCAGCATCGCTGCAGGATTGGCCGCCGGCAAGACATTCAGGCCGGCGGACAGCTGATGTAAATTTTCATGCAAATCGGCCGGCTCTTCGCCAACACGAAAAGCGCTGACCGCATCCCACAATTTATGCGCCTGCTCCTGCATGTCGGCCGTCGCCACCGCCGCCTGCGCCACCAGCGTCGCATTGGTGCGCGTGACGGCATCGATTTGCGTAATGGCCTGATTCAGGTCGGCGATGCCGTGGCTTTGCGCATCGCTGGCAGCGGCGATTTCATCCATGATGCCGACTACGTGCTCGGCGGAGTCGACGATCTCGCGCATGGTCTGGCCGGCGTCGTCGACCTGGCGGCTGCCGGCGTCGATGCGTTCGACAGAGTCGCCGATCAGCACTTTGATCTCCTTGGCCGCGGCGGCGCTGCGCATGGCCAGATGACGCACTTCGGTCGCCACCACCGCAAAGCCGCGCCCTGTCTCGCCCGCCCTCGCCGCCTCCACCGCGGCATTCAGCGCCAGGATGTTGGTCTGGAAAGCAATGCCGTCGATCACCGAAATGATATCCACCACCTTGCGCGAGCTATCCTTGATCGCCGTCATGGTGCCGACCACGGACGACACGATGTCGCCGCCGCGCGAGGCCACGCCGGCGGCCGATTGCGCGAGGCGATTGGCTTCGCCGATCTGCTGCGCATTGCGGCTGACGATGCCGGTCAGTTCGGCCATGGCGCCGGCGGTCTGCTGCAGCGAACCGGCTTGCGCTTCGGTGCGCGCCGCCAGGTCCGTATTGCCGGCGGCATTTTGCTGCGAGACCCGGAAGATGCTTTGCGTGCCGTTGCGCACTTCGCTGACAGTTTGCAGCAAGCTCTGGTTCATGCGCCCGAGGGCCGCAAGCAACTGCCCGGTTTCGTCCCTGCCGCCTTCTGCGATATGCGCAGTGAGATCGCCTGCAGCGACGCGGCTGGCAAGATCCACGGCGTCATTGAGCGGACGCGTGATGCTGCGATTGAGGCGCCATGCCACCAGCACCGCCAACAGCATGGCGACGCCGCAGATGACGATGGTCGCCATGGTGGTTTGCCTGCCGCTGGCGGCGAAGTCGTCGAGATCGCGCTGGATCTGACTTTGCTCCAGCTTGACCAGCTTGTCGATCGCTTCCAGCCATTGGTTTTGCAACGGCGCGACTTCGGCATTGAGCAATTTGGTGGCCTGGCCGGCATTGAAGCCGGCGACGAATTCTTCCGCCTGTTTGATGAAAGGCTCGCTGCGGCGATCGAGGCCGTCCATGTCGCTGATGATGGCCTGCTCTTCCGCGCTCACACCGCGCTGGAGCAAGGCAGTCTGATTGACGCGATAGGCCTTGCGCTCCACGCCGATGCGCGCCATCTCTTTTTGCATGGCGTTGAGGTCGGTCAGCGTCGCCACGTTGCGCGCGGCCTGGCCCTGGCGGAACAGGCTCTGACGCATCAGCGCAGCGATCTCGGACTTGCCGTTGGTATGGCTGAGCGCGGCCGCCAACTGCTGCTGGGCGCGATGCGCCGAAAAGCCGGCCAATGCGGTCACCGCCGCCATCAACACCAAAATGATGCCGAAGCAAAGCGACAAGCGCTGCCCGATCCGAAGGCGGGAAAAAGTCATGAAGTCTCCTGTTCTGTGCAGAGCCGAATTGTGCGCAAGGCAATTCAACCGGCTTTATTTTATGTAGTTTTACTATATTTTTTGATTATTCTGGCACAGAGACGGCTTTGCCTCTAGTTTTTTCCGCTGGAAATCAGCAATTTATTGCGTTTAACGAGCATCGCAAAGTAAAAAATGTCGATGTAGTAAATGTAGTTTTGTTACTTCACCTGCCGGATTTGGCACGTTTGCGCCAATACAAATGCATCAGCGGCGCCGACGACATTCCATGCAACAGCACCGACAAGGCGAGCACGGTGAGCACATCTTGCGCGATGCGGACGTTGAGCTTGTCGTGCCAGAACTGCAGCACGAAACACAGGTAATACAGCGAACCGACGCCGCGGATGCCGAACCAGGCGATCAGCCAGCGGTGCGAGGTTTCGGTATCGGAACCAAGCAAGCCGAGCCCGACGGCAATCGGCCTGATCACAAAAAACAGCAAACCGGCGATCAGGACACCCTCGCCCGAGATGCCGAATTCGGACAACAGGATCCCCATCAACAGCACCATGAAGAATTCGGCGAAATGCTCGAGCTGCTGATTGAAGCCGAGCACGGTCTCGGTCAGGTAGACCGGCGCCTGTTCGGGATGCACGGCAGCGGCGGATTTGCCGCTATCCTCTGCTGCCGCGATCAACTCTCCGGCGGGCTTGTTGCCGCTGCTGGCCGACTCCACCTGGCGCATCGCCAGGCCGGCGGCAAACACCGACAGGAAGCCGATGCCGTGCACCAGCTCGGCGACGCCATACGACAGCATGATGATGCCGATGGCCATGAATTCTTCCATACCCAGCGCCAGGCCGAAGCGCTGCCGTGCAAACAGCACCAGGCGCGACATCGCCCAGCCAAACAATGCTCCGCATCCGATGCCTGCGGCGACGCCCCAGGCAACGAACCAGCCGAAATGATGGACTTGCGCAATCTCGTCGGTCACGCCGAGCAATATCAGCGCCAGGATCACGAAGGGAAACGCGCTGCCGTCATTCAGACCGCCCTCGCCGCTGAGGCTGAAGCGCAACTGGTCGGGGTCATCGACATTCTTGACCTGCACGTCGGAGGCCAGCACCGGATCGGTCGGTGCAAGGATGGCGCTCAACAGCATCGCCACCGCAAACGGCATACCGAACAGGAAGCTGATGCTGATCGCCAGCAAGGGCACCGTGATCAGCATCGACAGCACGCCCAGGCGCAAGGGCAGCCACCACAAACGACTGCCCTCGCCGCGAAACGCCACGCGCAATTTCAATCCGACCGTAAACAGGGACAACAGCAAGGCCACGCGCGTGATGACCGTCAGCACGTCGGCGTGTGCGCGCAGATCGATATGGATCAGGCCGACGCCGGACGAGCCCAGCAGCCAGCCTATCGGCAGATACAACATGGCGGCATTGAACGGCAGCCGTTCCAGCACCGATTCAAGAAACACCATGAAGGTCAGCAATACGCCGGCGATCAGAAAATAGACGGTAGGAATGTCGATGAGAGTCTCCGGCAGATAGGGCGATGCGGCGCGGACGTCGGAAATCGAAGACAAAAGCAAAACGGCAGCTGACACGTGCGGGTATCAGCTGCCGGAATGACATGCAACAACAGGAACAAAGGCGTCAAATAATGTCCGCCGTCAAGGAAACATCCATCCTGACGAAATGACGCGACGCTGTGGCGAGCGCGGCTCAGTGCTGCTCGGATGCACTCCCGTCTCTCTTTCCCGGCATCAATCCGTCGTCGACGTTGGCGCCCGGATCTTCGGTGCCGTCAGGTTCCGGCGTTTCCGGAACAGTTGCGGCCTGCTGCGCTACCGCCGGCAAACCGCTCTTCTCTTTGACTCCAGAAGACGCGGAAGGAACTGCGATCGACCGCAGCAATTCCTGAGACGCTGCCGGCAATCTGTCGGCATGGGCAGAAACGTCGCGCGTGTTCTGGCCGCTACCTGTTGCGACGTAATTGTCATCGCGTGCATCGGATTCGTCGCCGGTCAGATCACCGCCTGCCTGCTGATCGGTAAAGCGCGGCGTCCCTTGATACAGCGGACGCCCGAGAGGATCCGTATATGGTTTGGCGGGCGCGGTTTCCTGCACATCTTTCTGTACGTGCGGGGCTTGTTGTCCCTGTTGCTGACTTTGCGACATCTCTTGTTGCATCTGCTTTTGCGTAGGCATCTTCATTTCCTCGTCTGGATTCCCGGCGCCTGTTGTCGACGCCGGGGCCGGGCCGTTCATGGCGCCGGATTGTTCGCTCTGCGCCTCTGCCATGGCGTGCAAAATCATGCTGTCGACAAACATATCCGCCGCCTTTGTATGGGTCAGCAGCTCAGTGCTTGCGGCCGGAGCCGGATTTGCGGCCGCCTCCGGAGATCTTGTTTTCGGTCGCCCAGGCGCGTCGTTCAGCCTCCTTATGGCTGACGCCGCGCTTCTCGTAACCCGCTTCGATGTGGGCTACCTGACGCTTCTGCTTGTCGGTGTAGGAAGATTTATCGCCTCTTGGCATGATGCTCTCCTGTGAAATTGCCTGAAAAACAAAGCACAGCTTCATCTTAGGCAAACCTGCCCCATATGCCAGCAGGACAGGCACTTATTCGGCTGTAGGAGGAGCAGGAATAAGAACGGCGGCAAAGACAATGAAGTCTCGCGCCGCCGTGGAGTCTGCCGGCACCGGCAGATCAGATTGGACCGGACGAAATCAGATCAGGCAGCACCGCCCGCCAGCGCATCGCTCACGATCTGCTGCGCTTCGGCAAAAATGCTGTTGAGATGCGACTCGTCGCGGAAGCTCTCGGCATAGATCTTGTAAATATTTTCCGTGCCGGAGGGACGCGCGGCAAACCAGCCGTTGTCGCTGATGATTTTGACGCCGCCGAAAGCCTTGTCGTTGGCCGGCGCGGTGGTCAGGATCTGGCGGATTTTTTCACCCGCCAGCTCGGTCGAGCGCACGTTGTCGGACGACAAGCCCGATAGCAATTTTTTCTGCTCAGGCGTGGCTGCAGCTTCGATGCGTCCGTTGCATGGCAGCCCCAGCTGTTCCGTCAGGCTTTGATAGATTTCGCCGGGATCGCGGCCGGTGCGCGCCGTCATTTCCGCCGCCAGCAGCGCCGCGGTGATGCCGTCCTTGTCGGTGCTCCATGGCGTGCCGTCGAAACGCAGGAACGAAGCGCCGGCGCTTTCTTCGCAACCGAAGCCGAGGCTGCCGTCCTGCAGGCCGGCCACGAACCATTTGAAGCCGATCGGCATTTCCTGCAGCGGCCGCTGCAATTGCGCAGCAACGCGGTCGATCATCTGGCTGCTCACCAGGGTCTTGCCGACGCCGGTCTCCGCCCGCCATTCAGGACGATGCTGAAACAGATAGGAAACCGCCGCCGACAGATAATGATTCGACGGCATCAGGCCGACGCTCCTGGTGACGATGCCGTGGCGATCGTGGTCGGTGTCGCAGGCAAAGGCGATATCGAATTTGTCCTTGAGCGAAATCAGCTCGCGCATCGCATATTGCGAAGACGGATCCATGCGGATCTGCCCGTCCCAATCCTGCGGCACGAAACGGAAGGTCGGATCGACTTCGCGATTGACGACTTCCAGCTTGAGATCGTAGCGATCTGCAATCGCGCCCCAGTAATGCACGCCCGCGCCGCCGAGCGGATCGACGCCGATGCTGATGCCGGCGTCGCGTATCGCGGCGAGGTCGATGATGCTGGGCAGATCGTCGACGTAGGTTTCCAGGTAGTCGTAGCGATGCGTGCTCGATGCGCGCAAGGCGCGATCGAACGGAATGCGTTTGACGTTGCGCACGACATCGCGCAGGAATACATTCGCGCGCTTCTCGATCCAGCTGGTGACGTTGGTATCGGCAGGTCCGCCGTTGGGGGTGTTGTATTTGAAACCGCCGTTGTCCGGCGGATTGTGCGACGGCGTGATCACGATGCCGTCTGCCAATGCCGAAGGATGGGCGCGGTTGTGCATCAGGATTGCATGCGACACCGCCGGCGTCGGGGTGTACGGCGAGCCGCGCGCAATCATGGTCTGCACGCCGTTGGCCGCGAGCACTTCAAGCGCGCTGGAAAAAGCCGGCGCCGACAAGGCGTGCGTATCGATGCCCAGAAACAAGGGGCCGGTGATGCCGTTTTCCGTGCGGTATTCGCAGATGGCTTGCGTGATCGCCAGCACATGCCACTCGTTGAAGCTGCAGGTCAGCGAACTGCCGCGATGGCCGGATGTGCCGAAAGCCACCTGATGCGCGGCGATGCCGGCATCGGGATGCAAGCTGTAGTAGCTGCTCACCAGCACAGGCAAATTGACCAGGGAAGATGTATCGGCGCGTTGACCGGCCAGAGGACTGATGCTGCTCATGTTTTATCGTTTGCCTGCTGTTTCTGGAATTGCCTGGTTGTAAAAGATAAGGAGACGGCGCGACAGTCATCACGCACACGCATGCACTGTCTCGCCGTCGGGGCGCCATCGATGAACGGTATTGTAAGCGCGCGCGGCAATGAAGGCTATGCCATCTCCGGCACAGACACCGCATAACCGGCTTCACGCAGCCTGTTGCGTCTCGCCTTGTTGGCGGCGGCCAGCTCCTGCAAGGACATGGCGCGCTGTTCCGAATAGCTTTGGGGTGCGCTGCTCGGCTCTATGGTCGCCAGCGTCTGCGCCAGCCGGGGGTAAAGATTGGCGCGCCGGCGCTGGTTCTCTGCCGCCAGTTGCGCTTTGAGATCGTCCGTCAATACATGCGGCTGGCTGGGCTGATACGGCTGCGGCACGCTGCTTGCCGCACGCGCAGCTTGCGCCGAGTCTATCGACTGCGCCGATACACCGGAGGAATGGACGGACCTGAGTCTGTCGGTATGTGCTGTGGTCTGCATGATCTTCACTCCCGCAATGAAGGAATCTTCTGCATAAATCCCAATGTACACGAGATCGTGAAAACGGACGATAGATGAGTGACAACGTTCGTTTTTCGTTTGCTGTACGTGCTTTTTAAAATGTGGTAACGCACCGTTTTTTAAAGGGGGCAGATGGCCGTGAAGAAACACCCTTCCGCCCGCACTTCATGTGGACGGCTACGCTCGCCGGATGAGCCGCAAGATCAGGAGCAGGACGACTGCGCCGATGGTGGCGGTCACGATGGAGGCCGCAATGCCGCCGCCGACGCCGATACCGAACAGACCTGCCAGCCAACCGCCGATGAATGCGCCGATGATGCCGACCAGAATGTCGACCAGCAGGCCGAAGCCGCCGCCCTTGACGAGTACGCCGGCCAGCCAGCCAGCGATGGCGCCGATGACCAGCCAGGCAATGATTCCGTGAGACATGATGATGTTCCTTTCAGTTTATTTTTTTCGAACACCGCCGGATTGAGCGGTTGGAAGAATCTTATTTGCCGCCGCCGGTCCGACATATCGGACAGCGGCCAATTCCCTTGTAGGACAAGCGGCAAGCCGTGCCCTCATGCGCCTTTGCGACGAGTGCCCCGCTTTGCAAGCAGCTTCCCCGATTCCTACAAATCAAAAGGAATGTTTCCTATAGCCAAAGACCTGCCGGTTTTTTAAGCTGGCAGCAACTAATCTGACTGGGGGAACAACATGCAAGAGCAAAACGAACGGATACAGGGGCGAACGCACACCGTCACCGACAGCGTCGACAAGAGCGCATCCTGGCCGCTGCTCGCTGCGGGGTTTCTCAGTCAGGCCTGTCCCAGCGCGGCGCCCCTGTTTCATTCCTGCGCCATGCTGGTGTCTTTGCGCAAATCGCGACACGGCAAGAATTCCGCCAACGCGAAATAGCGAAAAATGCCTGGCTGCGTTGCGCGTCGCAAGACAGTTGGACAAAGCAAAAGACCACAGAACGACGCCGATTTTTTCTTCCGGTCCGACCCGGTATTTACCAAGGAACAAACATCATGAAAAAAATTACCAAAGCCGTCTTCCCCGTTGCAGGGCTCGGCAGCCGCTTTTTGCCGGCGACCAAAGCACAACCGAAAGAGATGCTCCCCATCGTCGACAAGCCGCTGATTCAATACGCCGTAGAAGAAGCCGTCGAGGCCGGCATTACCGAAATGATCTTCATCACCGGCCGCAACAAGCGCGCCATTGAAGACCATTTCGATAAAGCCTACGAGCTGGAGACCGAACTGGAAGCCGCCGGTAAAACCAAGCTGCTGGAATTTGCCCGCAACGTCATTCCCAAACATATCAATTGCGTCTACATCCGCCAGTCCTCGCCGCTGGGCCTCGGCCATGCCGTGCTGTGCGCGAAATCGCTGGTCGGCGACGAGCCGTTTGCGGTGGTCCTGGCCGATGACTTCATGGATGCGCCGGAACACGGCAAGAATGTGCTCGGACAAATGATCGATGTCTTCGAGCAAGAACAGAAGAGCCTGCTCGCGGTGCAGGACGTGCCGCGCAGCGAAACCAAACAATACGGCATCGTCAGCACCGACGCCGACAGCCCGCGCAGCGATCGCCTGGACGTCATCAGCGGCATCGTCGAAAAACCGGCGCCGGACGTCGCCCCGTCGACGCTGGCCGTAGTCGGCCGCTATGTGCTGACGCCGGCGATTTTCGAGCGCCTGGAAAACATCGGCAAAGGCGCCGGCGGCGAGATCCAGCTGACCGACGGCATCGCCGACCTGATGCAAAGCGAAACCGTGCTGGCCTATCGCTACGAAGGCCAGCGCTACGACTGCGGCTCCAAGCTGGGTTACCTCAAGGCGACGGTCGCCATGGGCGCCAAACATCCCGAGGTCGGCGAGGAATTCTCTGAATATCTGCGCGAAGTGCATGCCGCCGATGAAGAAGCCGCGCAAGAACCGGTGCAAATGCCGGTGCGCCTGGCCAAGATTGCGTGATGCCGCGCGGAGCGCCTTGAAGAATTCGCCCCCGATGAATTCCCCTCGCCGCTCCTGCCGGTCCCGTTACCGTGTTGTGTAGTGCAGTCCCCGTGCAGTAGAAGTTTTTCATTTCACCTTCCCCCTCTTGGCCTGTCCGCCGTCGCCGCAAAGGTGACGGGGACAGGTCCTTTTTTTTCGCATCTCCTGGGCCTCTTCGACGCATTCCGTCTTCGCGCGTCTCCCCGACTGACAAATAAAACAATACTGTCATTTTGCTGCGACAATTCTGTGCAAGAATAGGCCGCATCCCGTTGAGCGCATGGAGCCGGCAAACCGCATGGATCTGAAGCTACCCGAACTGACCGAACTGGAACGCATCATTCAGGCTGGCTCGCCGTGGCTGGAGGCGCGTTCCGCCTGCAACGTCGAATTTCAGGGGCGGCATTTCCCGGTCTATGTGCTGAGCATCGGCAGCAAGGATCCCGCCGCGCCGGCAGTCGGCTTCTTCGGCGGCGTGCACGGGCTGGAGCGCATCGGCACGCGCATCCTGCTGGCCTTCCTGCGCAGCCTGATCGGCCGCCTCAAGTGGGACAAGGTCCTGCATCACCAGCTGGAATCGGTGCGCCTGATCTTCATGCCGCTGGTCAATCCGGCCGGCATGTGGAACAACACCCGCTGCAATGCCAGCGGCGTCGACCTGATGCGCAACGCGCCTGTCGATTCCCTTGAAAAAGTCCCCTTCATGCTCGGCGGTCAGCGCTTCAGCGCGCGCCTGCCCTGGTATCGCGGCGCTGCCGACGCGCCGATGGAAGCCGAGGCGCAGGCGCTGTGCGACATCGTGCGCGGGGAACTCAGCAGCCGCCCGTTCAGCGTCGCGCTGGATTGCCATTCCGGCTTCGGTTTGCAGGACCGGATCTGGTTTCCCTTTGCGCACAGCTCGAAACCGATACGCCACATGCCGCAGATCGAAGCGCTCAAGGATCTGTTCAGCCAGACCTACGCCGACCACAACTATCTGTTCGAGCCGCAAAGCCTGCAATACTTGACCCACGGCGACCTGTGGGATTACCTCTACATGCAGACGGCGGCCGAAACCGACAATGTCTTCCTGCCGCTGACGCTGGAGATGGGATCGTGGCGCTGGGTGAAGAAAAATCCGCGCCAATTGTTTTCGCGCACCGGCATGTTCAACCCCAATGCTCCGCATCGCTTGCAGCGCGTGCTGCGCAGCCATCTGGTCTGGTTCGATTTCCTGACCCGCGCCGCATGCGCGCACCAGCACTGGCTGCCCGGCGAGGACGGCGGCGCACCCGTCAGGATGACGAGCGCATGAGCCCTTGGATTCTGTTGCGCGGCCTGATGCGCGAAACCCGCCATTGGGGCGAGTTTCCGCAGATGCTATCAGAGCACTTCCCCGGCGCCGGCATCGTCATGCTGGACCTGCCCGGCAACGGCAGCCTGCATCGCCAGCGCAGTCCGTCGCACGTGCAGGAAATGACGGAAGCCTGCCGCCGCCAGCTGGCCGGACGCGGCGTCGCGCCGCCGTTCAATCTGCTGGCGCTGTCATTGGGCGCGATGGTCGCCTGCGACTGGAGCACGCGCTATCCGGAAGAGATCGGCAGAGCCGTGCTGATCAACACCAGCCTGCGCCCATTCAGCCCGTTCTATCAGCGCCTGCGGCCGCGCAACTATCCGGCGCTGCTGAAACTGGCGCTGGGTAATTCCGATGCAGCCGCGCGCGAACGCACGATACTCAGGCTCACCAGCAACCGTCACACGCCCGCCAGCCTGCTCAGCGAGTGGATGCGCTACGCGCGCGAGCATCCCGTCGCACCGGAGAACGCCTTGCGCCAGCTGCTTGCGGCAATGCGGTATCACGCGCCGCGACAAGCGCCCCGTGCACCGGTACTGATCCTTTCCGGCAAGGCAGACCGGCTGGTCAATACGCGCTGCTCAGCGGCGCTGGCGAGCCGCTGGCAAGCCCCGCTGCGCGTGCACGACACGGCAGGCCACGACCTCACGCTCGACGAACCGGCCTGGGTCGCGCAGCAAATTCACGCGTGGGCAGATGCAGCAAAAGAGGAGACATAGCGAACATGTTCATATGTCGATGACAACGTTTACATTTGTTTTCACTTGAAAGAAAAAACAGAAATCTCTTTGAAATCAGACCAGTAGTGCGTTTTATGATTGCGTAACAAGCAAAATATATATATATTGTTTATATTATTTATTCGGGAGCAACCATGGCAACACAAAATCCTCAAGCAAAAACCGCTGTGCGCGCAACACCGGCGAAGACGGCAAAACCGGCAGTCAAGCCAGCCGCAATCGCTGCAAAGACACCTGCAAAACCGGCTGCAAAAGTCGTCGCAAAGAAAACAGCCGCTCCTGCCAAGGCAAAAATCGTCAAGAAGCCTGCAGTGAAAGCCGCAACCAAAGCCATCGCACCGGCATTGAAGAAACCACTGGCGCCAGTGGCAAAGACTGCAGTCAAGGCGATTGCCAAGACCGAGAAAAAAGCAGAAGTAAAGATCAAGAAGATCAAGCAAGTCCGCGACAGCTTCACCATGCCGGAAACTGAATACGAAGTGCTGAGCCAGGTGAAGAAGGCATGCCTGAAGGCCGGCTTTGAAATCAAGAAGAGCGACCTGCTGCGCATCGGCGTATCGCTGATCAAGAACCTGGAAACCGGCAAGCTGAAGACGCTGCTGGCTGGCCTGACGCCGCTGAAGGTCGGCCGTCCGAAGAAATAATTCTTCCCGCCTTCCGTTCCTCCCTCCGAAGATGCCGCCGGCGTTTTCGGAGGCGATCCCTGCACTACACCTCGTCCCGCAGTTCCTCTCGCCTTACCGCCCTCCTCGCAACACCCAATCTCAATAGTTCTTCCAGACGCGATTCATTGACGCCGGACGGCATCCGGCAATACGATCGTTTGCGTTGCAGCGTCTCGTCGTTGTTGAACCTGATGTTGACGCTCAATGATGCCGGCTGATGCAGGCCCTGCTCAGAACACCGCCATGCGCTCCAGCGTATGCTTCGGCTCTTCGCCTTCCGGATGCATCAGCGCGATTGTTTTCAGTCCCGGCTGGATCTTGACGACCTGCACGCGCGGGCCCGGCACGATCTTGTCGCCTTCCGCAAATACGGTCCAGACCTCTTCGCCGTACTTGAGCGCTTCGAGCACGTGAATCACATGGCTCTCGCTCGGCGCGACCTTCCAGCGATTGGTGTCCGTGTTTGCCAATCCCCAGCGCACGTATTGCACTTGGCCTTGTTTGTTGTAGTTGACGGCGGTGATGACGCGGATGATAGGCATGGATTCAGGCAAGCAAAAAGTGGAACCCCGATTATGTCACCGTATCTTTCCGGCGCGGTATATCGGATGCTTCATTTTTTCCCGCCGATGACTTTCAGCGGCACCCATTTCTGGTCTTTTACCTGGAAGATAGTGAAGACCGGATTGGCCAGATTGCCTTCGGCATCGAAGGCGATTGTGCCGGTCAATCCGTTGTGACGCACCTGATGCATCGCAGCAATGATCCGTTGACGATCCAGTGAGTTGGCCTGCCTGATCGCCGCCACCAGGACCTGCACTGCATCATAGGAGAACGGCGCATACAAGCCCATCTCACCGCCGAACCTGCTCTTGTATGTCTTCTCAAACTGCTGCCATGGCGCGCCTTTGTAGGAAGGCTGTCCCGGCTCCAGCGCAACGGTGCCATTGCCCGCCTCGCCGGCGATCTTCAGGTATTGCGCCCCGACCGTGCCGCCCACGCTGACCAGCGGCGCGTTGATGTCGAAACGTTTCAGCTCTTTCGCCAGCTGCCCTGCCTGGGCGTCAAGTCCGCCGAAAAAGACGACATCGGGATTCTGCTTCTGAACGTTCCGCAGCACCGCATTGAAATCCGAAGTGCGGCTGCTCACGCCGAACTGGCTGACGATATTGCCTTTGAGCGACGTCACCATTTGCGCAAAGTGTTTGGCATACCCGGCGCCGAACGGCGTCTGGTCGTCGATGATGGCGATGCGCTGCGACTTCATCTGGCGCACCACATATTCTGCGGTGTAGCCGGCGCCTTCATCGTCATGCGGAACGATGCGAAACGTGGTCGGGAAGGATTGTTCCGTATAGGCATGCGCGGTGGTCGCCTGGGCGATCTGCACGATGTCGGCATTCTTGTAAATCAGCGACGCCGGAATGCCGACGCCGGAGTTCCAATGGCCGATGACGCCGACCACGCCGCTCTTGACGAAGTATTCGGCGACCAGCAAGCCGGTGCGCGGATCCGAGCGGTCATCCTGCGTCAGCAATTTGAATACCAGCTTGTCGCCATCGATGTGGATGGCTTGCCGGTTGGCGTCGTCGACGGCGATTTCCGCCGCATGCACCAGACTGGCGCCGATGGAGCCCGACGCGCCGGTCAACGGCGCCGCGTAGCCGATCAATACTGTCCTGTCTGCCGCCATCGCCTGCGATGACAACAGCATCGCCGCACCGAGGCCGAACAACTTCAAAGAATCCAGCAGTTTCATTCTTGCATTCCCCAGATTCTTAATCTCGTCTGTATCTTGATCGGAGGAGCCGATCGTCAGAAAAACATCGCAAGTTCCATGCCTGCGCGATCACAGACAGCGGTAAAGAATGTACAGGAAAGAGACGAAAATGAGAACGACGGGAATGTTTCAGAATCGTGACAAACGATGACGTTCCCCGCATGAAACAAGAACGGGCGATGCCTGTCAGAAATTCAATTCAACCTGCGCTTCCTGCCCGACACGCAGCAGATTGCCTTGGCCCCGGACCACAATAGCATTCTGTCCGAAGGTCAGGCCGCCGTCGACGCGGTCGTTGGCGCGATAGGTCGCCATCGTGTCGAGCGGCTCGCCGGGCCATTCCGCGCTGCTGCGGCCCGTCTCCTGGTCGATCCCCGGCACCGGGCAACGCGCACAGGGCTTGATCATGCGGAGAACGATTTCACTGCCCGGCTCGCCCAGCGTCAGCGTGTCGACGTAATCTTCTTCGTAGGCGTCCAGCCCCGACAGGACCACATTGGGACGGAAGCGATTCATCGGAATCGCGGGCGCACCCTTCTTTTTCATGCGCTGGTTGAGATCTTCAAGCGAGGCCTCATTGGCCACCAGCAACGGAAAACCATCCGCAAACTGCGTCGCGACAAGCGCATCGCCGGTCCATTTCTGACTGCAGATGCGCCGCTCGGCGGGATTGAATTGCACCAGACGCGCATCGGCGCCGAAATAGGAAGAGAACCATTCATGCGCCTGCTTGCCGCAGTCGAGCGGCTGCACGGCATAGTCCCAAATGCTTGCAGACACGGCGGCGGCGGCGGCTGCCGGCGCCAGCGGCAGACTGAGTTGCGGCATGCCGCGCGCGCGCACGATCAGGGCCTCGCCGGTCAACGCCGTCTTCACGGTCGCCATCAGCGGATGTTCGCGCTGCGACAAGAAGCGGCCATCGCGGTCGATCAGCATCCAGTGCCGGTCCATGAACAGCCCCTGCTCGCTGATGCCCGCTTCGGCCAGGTCGATGCCGCCGCAGGATTTGATCGGGTAGATATGCAATGCGCTTAAGCTGACCATGAAATACGATCCTTACCGTTTTTTACTTTTGTCTGTTGCAAAGATAGTAGCGTATCGCATCGTCCCGGACATGCGACAATCCGGATTCGCCGGTGCGATGAATTGTAGAAAGTGCGAAAAAAGTGCGAAGAAGCCAGAATGAAGCGCTTTGACAACGCTAACAATTTCAACAAAACCGCCCTCTCCATCCACCGTTCTTCCTTTACTCTTTTACTTCCTCTGCCATGATGATCTTTGCCAAGTACTTGCACATCCTCGGTTTCACGGTCTGGGTCGGCGGCATGTTTTTCGCCTACCAGTGCCTGCGCCCCGTCGCCGGCGCCGTGTTGCAAGCGCCCCAGCGGCTGACGCTGTGGGCCGGCGTATTCGCTAAGTTTTTCACCTGGGTATGGCTGTCCATCCTGCTGATCCTGGCAAGCGGCCTGCTCATGATGGCGCAGATGGGCAAGCCGCCGCTGCATGTTTCGGCCATGGCCGGTCTCGGCATCCTGATGATGCTGATCTTTGCCCACGTGTTCTTCGCGCCGTTCAAGCGCCTCAAGCGCGCCGTCGCAGCGGAAGACTGGAGCGCCGGCGGTGCGGCGCTCGCGCAGATTCGCCGCATCGTCGGCATCAACCTGATCCTCGGCCTGGTCGTGATTACCCTTGGTGCGCTGGGCCCGGCCTTTTTGGCTTGACCGTCACGGTCGGCGCGGGTTTTTCTTCCGCGTCCGTCTTGTCCATTTTCTCGCCGCGCAGCATCGCCTTGATGCCGCGGATGGCCTGGCGGATGCGTGATTCGTTTTCGATCAGGGCAAAGCGCACGTATTCGTCGCCGTACTCGCCGAAGCCGATACCCGGCGATACGCAGACCTTGGCTTTGTCGAGCAGCTGGCGCGAGAACTCCAGCGAACCGAGGTGGCGGTAGGCTTCGGGAATACGCGCCCAGATATACATCGACGCCTTCGGCACATCCACCATCCAGCCGGCTTCGTGCAAGCCTTTCACCAGCACGTTGCGGCGGCTTTCGTAATTGGCGCGGATCTCTTCCACGCAACTCTGGTCGCCTTCCAATGCCGCAATCGCCGCCACCTGTACCGGCGTAAAGCTGCCGTAATCGTGGTAACTCTTGATGCGCGCCAGCGCCGCCACCAGTTCCTTGTTGCCGACCATGAAACCGATGCGCCAGCCGGCCATGTTGTAGCTCTTGGACATCGTGAAGAATTCCACGGCGACGTCGCGCGCACCTTCCACCTGCATGATCGACGGCGCCTTCCAGCCGTCGAAGGTGATGTCGGCGTAAGCCAGGTCATGCACGACGAGGATATTGTGTTCGCGCGCCAGCTTGACCACGCGCTCAAAGAATTCCAGCTCCACGCACTGCGCCGTCGGATTGGACGGAAAGCCCAGCACCATCATCTTCGGTTTGGGATAGCTCTCGCGGATCGCGCGCTCCAGCTCGGAGAAGAAATCGACATCCGGACTCATGCGCACAGAGCGGATGTCCGCGCCCGCAATCACGGCGCCGTAGATATGAATCGGGTAGCTCGGATTGGGCACCAGCACCGTGTCGCCCTTGTCCAGCGTCGCCAGCATCAGATGGGCGAGACCTTCCTTGGAACCGATGGTGACGATGGCTTCGCTGTCGGGATTGAAGTCGACGTCGTAGCGGCTCTTGTACCAGTGCGTGATGGCCCGGCGCAGGCGCGGGATGCCCTTGGACGCCGAATAACCATGGGTGTCGGGACGCTGCGCCACTTCGACCAGCTTCTCGACGATATGTTTGGGTGTGGCGCCGTCGGGATTACCCATCGACATGTCGATGATATCCTCGCCGCGACGGCGCGCAGCCATCTTGAGCTCGGCGGTGATATTGAAAACGTAGGGAGGAAGACGATCGATGCGCGCAAAGCTGCGCGGACTGCGGGATTGAGTCATGTTGTACTTTCACGTGAGCGCCCGGAACCGTCCGAGCGACGTTGGATCGATGAGATCCGTCAACGATACTACGTCAATTCTTTTGCGCTTGTGAAGTGATTTTTTGCAAAAATGTTGCGCCGTATTTTGTCCTGAAAACCTCAACAATCAGATTACGTCGTAATCCTTACTTTGCGCTTTCTGCACTTTCCTGCACCAGGAAGGTAATCAGGCTGCGCACCCGCGCCGGCAACAAACGCCCCGGCAAATGCAAGGCATAGACTTGCTCGCCGAAACCGACATCGACGCGCGCCTCCGGACAGAGATCCACCAGCCGCCCCGCAGCCATATCGTCGTTGACGAAATAATCGGGCATCACCGCCATGCACAATGAGCTGCGCGCCGATTCGCGCACCACGTCGAGATCGTTCGACAGCAACACCGGTTCCGCAGGACATTGCAGTTTCTTGCCGGCCTGCTGAATCAGCGGCTGCACGAATTGCCTGCTGCGCGCGAATCCGGCCAGCGGGATCGCCTGCAGATCGCCGCTCGCCAGTTCGGCCGCATAGCGCCCTGCCAGGTCGGGACTGGCGCACAGCCGCCACGAAATGCCGAACAGCTTGCGCGCCACGACGTTCTCCGGCAACTGCGACGCCACGCGGATCGCCAGGTCGACCGGATCGCTGGTGATGTCGACCGCCTGTTCGCTGAAACGCAAATCGACCTGCACGCGCGGATTGGCCTTCATGTAGGACATCAGCAAAGGCTTGAGCCAGACCGCGCCCAGCGCCAGCGGCGCCGAGATGCGCACTAGCCCCGTGGTGTCTTCGTTGAGCCCGTGCGCCAGCATGTTGGCATCCTTGAGGATGTCGGCCATGCGGTCGGCGTGCGCCGCCAGCCGGTAGCCGGCCTCCGTCAGGCCGACCCGGCGCGTGGTGCGCATCAGCAACTGGCAGCCCAGCCGGGTCTCGATCGCCTTGATGCGATGGCTCAGCGCCGAACGCGACAAGTCCAGCGCCTTGGCGGCTTTGCTCAGACTGCCGGCCTTGGCGACATGGCAAAAGATGATCAGGGAGTTGGCATCGAGGTTCATGGTGATGTTTGCTTACTTATTGGTGAATCAAACTCAACAAACTGATGAAGTCAGCATAGCTTATGCGAAACAATTTCGCTTCCTACAATGAGGGCAAGACAAATCTTTTGCATCCCGACGGCTTCCTTACCGCTTCCCGAGACCTCATGCACATCGAATCCAGCATTCAGATCGCCGCCACCGACGGCTATCCGCTCGGCGCCACGCTGTTCTACGCCGACGACTCGCCGCATCCTGAACGGCTGGCCATCGTCAACTGCGCCACCGGCGTCAAGGCCGTGTATTACGCCCGTTATGCGCGCTTTCTGGCGGACCACGGCTACCTGGCACTGACCTGGGACTATCGCGGCATCGGCGCCTCGCGCCCGGCATCATTGCGTGGCTTCAAGGCCGGCAAGTTCGACTGGGGCAGCAAGGACTTCGAAGGCGTCCTGCAATGGGCCGCCAACAATTTCCCCGATAGCGAGATCCACGTCGTCGGCCACAGCATCGGCGGCGTCATGCCGGGTTATGCCGCGTCGTGCTGGCGCATCGACCGGCTGCTGGCGGTCGGCGCGCAATACGCTTACTGGCGCGATTACGCACAGGCTGTGCGGCGGCGCATGTTCCTGAAATGGCATGTGGCGATGCCTTTGCTGAGCAAGCTGCTCGGCTATTTTCCCGGCCGCGCGCTGGGATGGCTGGAAGATCTGCCGGCCGGCGTCGCCTGCGAATGGGCGTTTCGCCGCGCCCGGCTGGAACATCCTGAGCCTGCCCGCGCCGATCATTTTGCGTTGCTGGGTTGCCCCACGCTGGCCTATACGATCAGCGACGATCCCTTCGGCACACCGGCAGCGGTGACGCGCCTGCTCGACTATTACGTCAACAGCAAACGCACGCTGGTCAGCCTGACGCCGCACGATTTGCACCTGAAACAGATCGGCCATTTCGCCTTCTTCCACGACCGCTTCCGCGGCAGCCTCTGGCCGGAGACCCTGCAATGGCTGACCACCGGCATCCATCGCCGCCGCATACTCGGCGAATGGCCGTCAGCACGCATCGTGAACGAAGAAGCCGAGGATCTGGAGGACGCGGCCTAGCTCGTGGTGGCCGTAGTAGCGGCTGCACGACGCTCCGGCAAGGCGCCGATGGCGATGCCGATGATGATCAGCACCATCGACGCCACCAGGCTCAATTCCAGCGGTTCGCCCAGGGCCAGCGACGAACACACGATGCCGAACACCGGCACGCCCAGCAGGCCGAGCGAGGTCGTCATCGCCGGCAACGCCTGATTGACCTTGTTGATCGCCCAGTAGGCAATCGCGATGCCGAAGGTGGCGCTGTACAACTGCAGGCCGATCACCTGCGCATTCAGGTCGACTTGCGGCGGTCCTTCAAACAGCCAGGCGCACGGCACCAGCACGCAGCTTGCCGTCAATGCCTGCCATACCAGCAGATCGAAAGGCTGGCCGATCCAGCGGTGGCCGCGCACATACAAAATGCTCGCCGCCCAGAACATCGCGCCCAGCAGGATCAGGCCGTTGCCGAGCACCGAGGCATGGTTGCTCCAGTCAAACGCCAGCGGATTGAAGATCAGCACCAGCCCCAGCAAGCCGAACACCGTGCCGATGGCGCGCCGCAGGGTAAACGCCTCGCCGAGGAACAGGCGCGCGCAAGGCGCCACCCACATCGGCGTGGTATACGCCAGCACCACGGACCGGCCGGCCGCCACGTGCTGCATGCCGACGTTGCCGAGGATGGAATACGCCGTCATGTGCAGCAAACCGACGCTGAACACCACCGGCAAATCGCCGCGCTGCGGCAGGATCAGCCGGCCGCGCGCCAGGCAGATGACCAGCAGCACGACCGTACCGATGCATGAGCGGATCGCCGTCGACCAGATCGGCGACATGTAATGCAGGATGGCCTTGTTGACCGGCCAGGTGGTGCCCCAGATGATGACCACCACGCCCAGCAAGAGGATCGCCTGGCGGGAGGACAAACTTGATTCGCGCATATTTTCTTTGTTATCTCGTTGTGAGTGATGACGGAAGGCGCAACTATGCAGCGCTTTTCTCGCCGTCGTTGCCGGCCTCGCGATGACGCGCCATCAAGGCGCCGAGACTGTCGCGCTGGCGGCCCTGCGCATCGAAATTATCCGGATCGAGCCAGTGTTCGAACGCGCTCTTGATCTGCGGCCACTCACTGTCGGTGATCGAAAACCACGCCGTATCGCGACTGCGGTTCTTGTACACCACGGCCTTGCGGAAGATGCCTTCGAAGGTGAAGCCGTAGCGCAGCGCCGCGGCGCGCGAAGGCGCGTTGAGGCTGTCGCACTTCCACTCATAACGGCGATATCCCAGCTCATCGAAGGCGCGGCGCATCATCAGGAACATGGCCTCGGTGGCGGCGCGCGTGCGCTGCAGGCGCGGCGAGAAATTGATGTTGCCGACTTCGATGGCGCCGAAGTTCGGATCCATGCGCATGAAGGACGCCACGCCGACGGCGCGGTCGCTGTCCAGATCGACGATGGCGTGCATCATCGGATCCTTGCTGACGCTCATCTTCTCGACCCAGTCGCGATACTCCGCAAAAGTGGCCGGCGGATTGGCGAACAGATAGGTGAAATTGCGGCCCCCGGCATCGTCGCCGTTGGCGTCGAACAGTTGCTCTGCATGCAGCCCGGCCTTGATCGGCTCGACACGGCAATAGCGGCCGTACATGGCGACCGGCGGCGGCAACTGGCGCGGCGTCCAGTCGGCCAGCGGCAGGCCTATCGGTTGGCCGAATTCGTTTTGGGCGTGAAGAGCGGTAGAGGTTGTCATGTCAGGAAGAGAGAAGTAAAGGATCGAATGAAGCATCGAATTGTTGAATGAATCTGCACGAATCCGTGCCATGGAACATAGATTAATGATAAATTTGGTCCTTCAAAAGAGCCAATATTCAGTATTTTCATCAAACCAATGCAAAACAATCTGAGTACCTCGCCCTCTCCTTTTCCGTTCGACCTGACGGGAATGCATCTCGCGCCCGGCAAAGGCCTGGCGGTGCAGCTGTACCAGAGCCTGCGCGACCGCATCCTCGGCGGCCAGATCGATCGCCAGGTCAAACTGCCGACCACGCGCGAGCTGGCGCAGGCGCTCAAGGTATCGCGCACGACCGTGGTCCGCGCCTACGATCAGTTGTATGCCGAGGGCTACATCAGCGCGCGCGTCGGCGACGGCACCTACGTGTCGGCGCCGGCCAGCGATATTCCCAAAGCACCATTGCCGGCCAAGGTCGTCGCCAAGCCGCGCCTGTCGGCGCTGGGGCAACGCGTCGCCACCCACGCCAAGCTCATGCCGCAGCCCGGCAAGCCGCGCGCCTTCCGTCTCGGCGTACCGGCGCTGGACTTGTTTCCGGGCGACGTGTGGGCGCGGCTGCAGGCGGACTTCTGGCGACGCGCGCCGGAGAACTGCATCGGCTACAGCGATCCGGCCGGCGATCCGCAATTGCGCGCGATGCTGGCAGGCTATCTGCGCAATGCGCGCGGCCTGGTGTGCGATCCGGACCAGATCATCATCACCGCCGGCACCCAGCAGGCGCTGTTCATGTGCGCCCAGTTGCTGCTCAACCCCGGCGATCTGGCCGCCATGGAAAACCCCGGCTATCCGCGTGCGGCGTCGGCACTGACGCTGACCGGCGGCAAGGTGGTCGGCATCGGCGTCGACGGCGAAGGCTTGATCGCGCAAGAGCTGCATGCGCATCGCGACATCCGCCTGACCTACGTCACGCCCTCGCATCAATACCCCAGCGGCGTCACGCTGTCGCTGGCGCGCCGGCTGGAATTGCTGGCCTGGGCCGAAGCCAATCAGAGCTATATCCTCGAAGACGACTACGACGGCGAGTATCGCTACAGCGGCACGCCGCTGGCCTTGCTGGCGTCGCTGGACCGCAGCGGACGGGTGCTGTACATGGGGACGTTTTCCAAGATCGCCTTTCCCGGCCTGCGCCTCGGTTACATCGTCGCGCCGCCGGCGCTGGCCACTACCCTGGTCAATCTGCGCATGCAATATGATCGCCACTCTTCCGTACCGGAACAGGCGGTGATGGCGGAATTCATCGCCCAGGGCCATTTCCAGCGCCATGTACGCCGCATGCGCCGCGCCAGCCGTGCGCGCCGCGACGCCATGACCGAGGTGTGGGACCGTATCCGTCCGGGCGGCATCGTGTTGCCGCAGATCGACGCCGGGCTGCACTGCACCGTGCGCCTGCCGACGGTCAGGCAGCAGGACGACATGATCGAAAAGGCCCTGGCGGCCGGCGTGGAAATCGACGCACTGACGCGCTTCTGGCTGCAGGATCAACTCGGCAACGGCAACGAAGGCGCCGGCCTGGTCATGGGCTTCGGCGGAGCGAACGAGACGGAAATCGCAGCATCGATCAAGACGCTTGCCAAAGTCTGGCGCTGAACCAAAAAAACACTGAAGAAAAGCAAAGGGATAGCGACAACAATATGGATTCATCGATTCTTATCATCGTCATCGGCGCCATGGCAGCCGGTTTCGTCCAAGGCTTGTCGGGATTTGCATTTGCCCTGGTGGCGATGTCGTTCTGGGTATGGACCGTCGATCCTGTCGTGGCAGCTGCCTTGGTCGTATTTGGCTCGCTGATCGGTCAACTGCTGGCGGTCTTTTCCGTGCGGCGCGGTTTCAAGCCGAGACTGTTGCTGCCCTTTATTTTTGGCGGCTTGCTTGGCATTCCGCTCGGCGTATTGATTTTGCCAGCGCTCAACCCCGACATCTTCAAAGCTTTTCTCGGCGTCTTGCTGGCGGTCTGGTGTCCGGTCATGCTGCTGGCGCCGAAATTGCCGCCGCTGCGATTCGGCGGCAGGATTGCCGACGGCATGGTCGGTATCGTCGGCGGCGTCATGGGTGGAATTGGCGGCTTCAGCGGTGTGATTCCGACGCTGTGGTGCAATTTGCGCCGTTTCGAGAAAGACGAGCAGCGCTCCGTGATTCAGAATTTCAACCTGAGCATGCAGGCAGTGACGCTCGCGATCTACATTTTCAGCGGCATCATCACCCGCAAAATGCTGCCGCTCTTCGGCATCGTCGCACCGGCCATGCTGATTCCCACCTTGCTTGGCGCCCGTCTCTATGTGGGCATCAGCGAAGCAGCATTCCGCAGGATTGTGCTGAGCCTGTTGACCTTGTCGGGCATCGCCTTGCTCGCCTCGTCCTTGCCGAAACTCCTCGCTTAGCAGTTCTCTTCCGAGGCCCCTTAAAGCAAGCGTTAGCGCGCCAGCAGCCCCGCAAAGACCGGAATCAGCCACGGCGCCAGGAAAGCCGTCAGCACGCCGTTCAGACCCATGCCGAGGCCGGCGAAGGCGCCCATCTCGGGACTGACCTGGAAGGCGCGCGCCGTGCCGATGCCGTGCGAAGTCACGCCGAGCGCAAAGCCGCGCACTTCCGCCGAATCGATGCGCATGCGATTGAACAGGAAGCGCGCCGCAATCGCGCCGAAGATGCCGGTGCTGATCACCAGCACCGCCGTCAGCGCAGGCAGGCCGCCGAGCTTTTCCGCCACGCCCATGGCGATCGGCGTGGTGGCGGATTTGGGGCCGATCGACACCGCCAGTTGGTAGGATCCGCCGAGCAGCACGGTCAAGGTCACCGCCGACACGATCGCCGTGGCCGAGCCGGCCAGCAAGCCGCACAGCAAAGGCAAAAAGGAGCTGCGCAAACGCGGCAGCTGGCGCGCCAGCGGAATCGCCAGCGCCACTGTCGCCGGTCCCAGCAGAAAGTGGACGAACTGGGCGCCGGCGAAGTATTCGCTGTACGGCATCCCAGTCACCAGCAACGCGGTACTGACCAGCGCGATGGCGATCGCCACCGGATTGGCCAGCGGCGAGAATTTGCAACGGCCATAGATCCAATAGGCCACGACATAGGCGCACAAGGTCAGCGTCAGGCCCAGCAGCGGCGACGCCGAGAGATAGACCCAGATCAGGCCGAACGGCGGCAACTCACGCATGGCCATCCTCCTTGCCGTCTTTCTTGGCTTCGTCCGGCTCGCCGAGCGTAGCTTCGCGCCGCTTCTGCCAGTTCATGACTGCGCGCGTGACGGTCGCTGTGACGGCCAGCGTCAGCAAGGTGCTGACTGCGACCGCCAGGATAACCGTCATCCAGTGCCCTTTGACCTGGCCTGCCGCGGCGACGATGCCGACGCCTGCCGGCACAAACAGCAGCGACAGATGCCGCAGCAATTCGGAAGCCGTCGCTTCGACTTTTTCCAGCAAAGGCGGATACGCCACCAGGCTGAAAAACAGCAGCAGCATGCCGACGACGGGACCGGGAATCGGAAGTTTCAGGGCGAAGGTGATGCCTTCGCCGAGACATTGGAACACCAGCAGGGTCGCGAAACTGGCAAGCATTTCACTCCCCTTGGCTAGATGTGATCAATCAGGACAGCTTGGCTTCTTCAAAACGCTGCGACAGTTCGGCGCGCAGTTTCTTGCGCAGCTTGGCCGCTTCGAAACGGCGCTTTTCTTCCCCCGTGAACGGGCGCAGCGAGGGCACCGCCACCGGCTTGCGCTCGCCGTCGACGGCCACCATGGTGAAGAAGCAGCTGTTGACGTGGCGCACTTCCTGGGTGCGGATGTTCTCGGCCACCACCTTGATGCCGACTTCCATCGACGAGGTGCCGGTGTGATTGACACTGGCCAGGAAGCTCACCAGTTCGCCGACGTGGATGGGCTGGCGAAACATCACCTGGTCCACGCTCAGCGTCACCACGTATTGGCCGGCATACCGGCTGGCGCACGCGTAAGCGACCTGGTCGAGGAATTTGAGAATGGTGCCGCCGTCACGTTGCCGGAAAAATTGGCCATGTCGGGCGTCATCAGGACGGTCATGGTGAGTTGGTGAGATGGCATGTCCATGGTGCGCGGCTTTCTCTTTTTCGATGAATTCAGGTTGTATGCGTTATTTACGTCGCGCCGCCGGCTAACTTGAAGCAGCCCCCCTGCAAAAAGCGGGCGCCCCTGCATCTCCCGACGCAGCGCAACAAAGCGGCAAGCCTAACTGGAATCATCCTGCCAGGCAAGTCAAAAGCTAAGCAAGTTCCCTGCCCAGCCGCTCCGCTATGCCCCTTGGCCTGTACTCAGACGGTGCTGGAGAAATGCGCCTCGGCGTTGCGCAAGAACTTGTCGACCGATGCCGTAATGGCTTCCGGCGACCAGCCTGCCATATGCGGCGTCAGCACCACGTTCTTGAATTCCAGCAATTCCAGCGGCGGATTCGGTTCGCTCTCATAGACATCCAGACCGGCGCCGCCGATTTCGCCTTTGCGCAAGGCCTCGGCCAGCGCCGCGGTATCGACCACGCTGCCGCGTGAGATATTGACCAGAAAGCCCTTGGGGCCCAGCGCCTGCAATTCGCGCGCACCAATCAGATGCCGCGTCGCAGCGCCGCCGGGCGTGGCCATCACGATCACGTCGCACCAGCTTGCCAGTTGCGGCACGCTTTCAAAATACTGGTGATCGACGTCGTCGCGGCGCGAACGGTTGAAATAGCCGATCTGCATATCGAAGGCGGCGGCGCGGCGTGCGATTTTCTTGCCGATAGTGCCCAGGCCGACCACACCCAGACGTTTGCCGGCCAGTTGCGGCGGCAAGACCAGGGTGTCGCGCCAGATGCCGCTTCTGCAGGCAATATCGAGCTGCGGAATATTGCGCATCACCGCCAGCACCAGCCCCATCGCATGATCGGCGACGCAATCGTCGTTGGTGCCGGCGCCGGTGGCGATCTTGATGCCGCGCTTTTCGGCATGGGCGCTGTCGATATTCTCGAAACCGGCGCCGAGCGCGCACACCAGCTCCAGTTTGCCCAAGGTATCCATCTCGGCGGCAGTCAACCCTGTCGAGCCGTTGGTCAGCACCACTTTGACGTCTTTGGCGGCGCCGGGAATGGCGGCGTCGCGCGACTGCCTGTCGGGTGCGTAAAGGATTTCAAAAGCGCTGCCGATGGTGGCCTTGCTTTGTTCGGAAAGATGGATAAGGACCAGGAGTTGAGGTTTCATTGTCGGATTGAAATGGAAGAGAAAGGCGTAATCTGCAGACATACAATTTTATGGCGAATTGCGTTGCGACGCTCAGCGCTGCATCGATGCCCTGAAAGCAACACCGGCGGCGCTTGCGCTTGACGCGTTATTTCTCATCCTTTATATTGCGCCCATCTTAATTTTTTGGTGTTAACACGAAGTGGACAGTTGCTCTAGCTATTTAACGCAGACGGGTCGATAACCCGGACACGCTTCCTCTCGCAGCACCATCATTGCTGCAGCCGAAGTTGTTCCGGCTGCAGTGTCGCGGTGAATTCTCACCCTTCCCTCTTCTTCCCGTCTTTTCATTTTTAATGCTTGCGCAGGCGCGCTGTTGTTCGCGCCGGCAAGCACGATGTGCACGCCCATGGCCTTGCAGGATCATGCGGTGTGCGCATCCGGATGTGGAAGGATTTTGCCCATGGATGCACACGTTTTCGCGCTGCGGATTTTGCTGGCGCTGGTTCTCGGTTCCATCATCGGTGCCGAGCGCCAGATGCGTCAGCGCATGGCCGGCTTGCGCACCAACGCGCTGGTGGCGACCGGCGCAGCGCTGTTTGTCATGGTCTCGGCATTCGAGACCGACCCGCAAGGCGCCACGCGCATTGCCTCTTATGTCGTGTCCGGCATCGGTTTCCTCGGCGCCGGCGTGATCATGCGCGAAGGCGCCAACGTACGCGGGCTCAACACCGCCGCCACCTTGTGGTGTTCCGCCGCCATCGGCGTGCTCTCCGGCCTCGGCCACCCGCTGGAAGCCAGCATCGGCGCCGGCGCCATCCTGGGCGCCAACGTGCTGTTGCGCAGCGTCGCCCACCTGATCAACAAGCAGGACCTGCAGCGCGCCACCGAAGTCGAGCAGGTCTACCGTCTCTCCATCGTCTGCCGTCCCGACGATGAAGTCCAGGTCCGCACGCTGATGCTGCATATGCTCAACGGCATGCCGCACCTGGTCGTGCAATCGCTGCACAGCGAAGACCTGCCTTCCGGCAATCAGCTGGAAGTGCGCGCCGACCTGATCACCTCGCCCAGCAATCATTTGCAGCTGGAACAGATCGTCAGCCGGGTCAGCCTGGAAAAAGGCGTCAGCGCGGCGCGCTGGGCCGTGCTCAATGTCGTCGAAGTATAGGCGCCGGGCGTTACAGTAAAAACAGCAGCACCGCAGTTACACAGAAGTCACACATAAAAAGGAACATTCCGCGCCCCGAGGGCAACGCGGAATGTTCCGGGGAAGGGAGCAAAGCCATGCGCATCACCAAACTGGAAACCAAACTCGATACCTTTTTCAACGGCAACTATTTCCTGAGCAATACGTCGCAGGCGCCGCTGCAACGCTTGCCTTACGAGGTGATTGCGTCGTGCCGCAACGAGCAGGCCCAGCACATCGAAGAGCTGATCCTGCTGCAATTGCAGGACGGTTTCGATCAGGGCTATGAACTGGAAATCAAACCGCGCGCGCGTCAGCAACTGGTGGATTACACCATCTCGCTGACCTGCACCACGACCGAACGCGCCGCTTTGGTGCGCCTGGTCAGCCGCCTCGGGCTGGAAAAATGCGTACGCAGCGTGCGCTGGCAAAGCGTTCCCGGCGCGCGGGACTGAGCCTTGCGGTGTGCCGCTGCTGTCGGGGACATAAGTCTCCGGCAAACAGCGAATGCCAATCCACAAGCAAGAGAAATGAGCGGGATTAATTCGTCTTCTCTTTGCGCACATTCCCTGCCATTGCTGCTATCGTGTAAATACTTCGTTGCTATTCTCAATGCCGCTAAAACAAGTAAATTGCACAGGCAGTAGAAACTCTTAGCCCGTAGTTATGTTTCACCGATATCCGTTCACAGAACGAAAATGGAATCGATATAGATGACTACCCCTGAAGAGGCTCCGGCCTCCTCCAGCGCCAAGCGCGTCAACATCCGCATTTTTGCTACCGTCTTTGTCGGGCTGGTCTGCATTTCCATCCTTGCGCTGCACATCTTCTTTTCCTGGAGTGTCCGCAACAAGGACGTCGACGACGCCCAGGTCGCCACCGCCAACCTGTCGCGTGCGCTGGCCGAACATGCGGAAGCGACGCTGACCTCGGCCGATTCGGTGCTGTTCGGCATCGTGCAGCGGCTGGAAGTGGAAGGCAACGATCGCGAAGCGCTGGCGCGCCTGTATCCCTTGCTGGCTTCCTACGTCAAGGAACTGCCGCAGTTGCAGGGCCTGTTCATTTACGACCAGACCGGCAAATGGCTGGTCAATTCGCTCGATGACTCTCCCTGGATGTTGAATAACGCCGATCGCGAGTATTTCATCTTCCACATGACCCACACCGACCGCAACGCGCACATCGGCGTGCCGGTCAAAAGCCGCTCCACCGGCGACTGGATCATCCCTGTATCGCGCCGCATCAACCGCCCCGACGGCAGTTTTGCGGGCGTCGCCCTGGCGACGGTGCCGGTTGCGTATTTCCTGAAGTTTTACACCAGCCTCGATACCGGAAAAAAAGGGGAAATCCTGCTGGCGTCGCAAGCCGGCATCATGCTGGCCGAGCATCCTTTGCAAGTGGATTCCATCGGCAAGAACATCAGCAACGGCAATCTGGTCAGCGAACACGCCCGCCGCAACAAGCGCGGCGTGGCCATGATCCAATCGTCGCGCGACGGCCTGCTGCGCATCTACAGCTACAAGCGGCTGGAGAAATACCCGCTGTTCGTCACTGCCGGCGTGTCTTACGACGAAGTCCTCGCCGGCTGGCGCACCGAGACGCTACTGCAATCGATAGGCGTGCTGATCCTGGTGGCGATGCTGGCCTGGCTGGGAAAACGTCTGGTCGATCAGATCAAACTGCGCGCCCAGGCCCAGCAAAAGCTGCTGTCCGCACGTGAAAAGCTGGTGGAAATGAACAAGGCCTTGCAGAAGATGGCGCTGGAAGACAGTCTCACCGGCGTCGCCAACCGGCGCCAGTTCGATGTCACGCTGGCCAATGAATTCAACCGCGCCAAACGCGAGAGCCAGCCGCTGGCGCTGCTGATGATCGATGTCGACCATTTCAAGAAATACAACGATACCTACGGCCATCCGGCCGGCGACGTGTGCCTGCAGAAGATCGGCAAGGTGATACAGATGAACCGTCCCGGCGACCTGTCGGCCCGTTACGGCGGCGAAGAGTTCGCCATCCTGCTGCCCAATACCGACCTCAGGGGGGCGATCGTTGTTGCGGAAAAAATCTGCGCCGACGTGCGCAATCTGAATATTCCGCACGGCAAGAACCCGACCGGCATCGTCACCATCAGCGTCGGCGTCCAGTCCATCGTGCCGAACAAGAACTGCAACCTGATGGATCTCGTCAGCGCGTCCGACAAGGCGCTCTACACCGCCAAGGCGCGCGGACGCGACCAGGTGTGCAGCAGCGACGACGAGATTCCTCCTGCCTGCGGCCCCTGATCGCAGCTAGGCGCTGCGGATATGTTCCGGCCAGCCCTGTGGCTAGTGGTGCGGCAGCATCTCCACCGCCGCCTTGCGGGCTTCCTGCTCGGCCGACTTTTCATCTTCAAAAGTGGTATCCAGCAAGACCCGCTGCGACGGGAAAATGGCGTTGCGATGCATGGGATTGGTCGACGGGCCGAAAATCGCTACCGTCGCCGCCCAGTTATTGCAGTCCGAAACCAGCTTCACGCCCGAATACTCGATTTCATAATCGCCTACGTGTTCTATCGGCATGGTATGTCTCCTCGTTTGCGTGCGGTTTGCCATGGGCTTGCCACGGGTTTTCCATCTGTTGGCGGAAGCGATGGCTTCCTTACATTACGCTCTTTTCCTGTTGTTTTGTTCTTTCACTGAGTTGAAGCGGCGATCAATGTGCGTCGGTATCGGTAGTGCGGTCGCCCAGATGGCTGATCGCATAACCCTTTTCACCGATCTGGTGAAAGGCGTCATCGGGATTGAGCGTGAAATGTTTCTTGCCGTCGCGCTCAAAATCCACGTTCAGTTCGTGTACCAGCCAATCGGTACTGGCAACTTCCTGAGGCAAAGGCTTTTCGGTCGGAACAACGAGATAAGAACAGAGATTGCTGTCTTCAGACCTTTTGTACACATCCACTTTCATCATTTCTCCCTTGCCGGTTTGTCAATCATTGCTACGTTCGGAAATACGTGCTTTTCAGCATGATCTTCAAGTGGGACTAGGGTAAAAATCATTAGTTCAACCGGATTTCCGCGGCATTCCGGGACCGTCATCGAGCTGCGCTTTTGCCTTGCTTTCGGTATGCGCAACGGCTTTTCTGGCCTCTCCGCCACTCCTCTCTTCACCATAGACCATTCGCGCCGGATTGCAGGAATTGCCTCGTTCGCATCCAAAATTCCCGTTTGTGGAATAATGCCTGACGCGCAAAATGCTCCCTCAAGCGGGCATAAAAACGCTGCAACAGGGAGAGCAAGCTGAACCGCATCGAGCAATTACGGATTTTTTGCATGGCCGCAGAAAGCACCAACTTTCGCGAGGCTGCCGTGCGCATGGGCATCTCGCCGCAAGTGGTCACCCGCGCCGTCAAGGAGCTGGAAGCAGCCTTCGGCGAGCTGCTGTTTCACCGCAATACGCGCCAGGTGCGCATCACGGCGTTCGGCGAGCGCCTCATGCATCGCGCCAAGATGTCGATCAACGCACTCGACGACTTGTTCCTCGACAACAACCACCGCAACGACAACGAGTTGCGCGGCCTGGTCCGCATCACCGCGCCCAGCACGCTGACACGCACTCATTTGCTGCCGCTGCTGAACAAGATTGCGCTCGCGCATCCCAACATCACTCTGGATCTGCGCCTGTCGGAAGTCATCACCGATGCGGTCGACGACAAGATCGACATCGGCATCCGCGTCGGTTTCCTGCGCGACAGCCGTTATGTCGCGCGTCCGGTCGCCAAGGTGGCTTTTTTCGTCTGCGCCAGCCCGGCGCTGATCGCGCGCTGCGGCGTCCCCACCACGCTGGAACAACTGGTGGAACATCCGATGAGCGCCATCGTCGACCGCAACACCGGCCGCATCTGGCCCTGGTATTTCGCCGACGGCCAGCAAGTCGGTCCGCGCCTGCCGGCCTTCATCACCGACGATCCCGACACCGAGCGGCGCTCCGTGCTCGACGGCGTTGCCTTCGGCCAACTGACGGCCTTCATGGCCATGCCTTACATCCGCAGCGGCGAACTGGTGACGGTGCTGCCGGAGCTGGAACCGACGCCGTGGGACCTCTATGTCTACCGTCCTCAGCGCGGACCGGTGCCGGCGCGTGTGCGGCTGGTGTTTGACGCGCTGGTCGATGCACTTTCCGCTTCGGGAGATTTTCCGATCGACTCGAAATCGGCCACGTAGGCCTCCCCGCAGAATTATTCCTCAAATAGGAATCGAGAATTCCAAAGCTTTCCATTTCAACGCTTGGTAATCATTGCGATACTCCGACATCGCTAAGGATTTGCTGCTACATTGCCTATGGCAGCGAAATATTCCTTCATTAGGTCCCCCCCAAGTCGGAAAGGTATAAGAACAATGCCCACGCTCACCATCAACGGCAAACAGCACAACGTCGATTTGCCCGAAGACACCCCCATCCTCTGGACCCTGCGCGACCAGCTCGGCATGACCGGCACCAAATTCGGCTGCGGCATGGCCTTGTGCGGCGCTTGTACGGTCCATCTGGACGGCCAGCCGATCCGCTCCTGCATCACGCCGATTTCCGCCGCTGCCGGCAAACAGATCACCACCATCGAAGCAGTGGCTGAAGACAAAGTCGGCAAATCGGTGCAAGACGCCTGGATGGCGCTCGGCGTGCCGCAATGCGGCTACTGCCAGGCAGGCCAGATCATGTCCGCCACGGCGCTGCTGAAGACCACGCCGAATCCGACCGACAAGGACATCGACGACGCCATGAGCGGCAACATCTGCCGCTGCGGCACCTACACGCGCATCAAGGCCGCCATCAAGCAGGCCGCGGCACAGAACGGAGGCGCAAAATGAGCGCAGTCTTCGATAATGCAGGCAAAGTGCAACTGAGCCGCCGCAGCCTGCTCAAGGGCATCGCCTCCTTCACCGGCCTGGCGCTGACGGTTGGCGTCAATGGCATTGTCACGGCCGCCGACGCGCCCAAATACGGCGGCGACGGTATGCCCGGCGGCCTCAAGGACAGCGCCTTGCTGTTCGTTTCCATCGGCGCCGACGGCATCGTCACCATCGTCGCCCATCGCTCCGAAATGGGCCAGGGCGTGCGCACCAGCCTGCCCATGGTCGTGGCGGACGAGCTGGAAGCCGACTGGAGCCGCGTGCGCGTGATGCAGGCGCAAGGCGACCAGGAAAAATACGGCAACCAGAACACCGACGGCTCGCGCAGCATGCGTCACTCTTTCGGCCCCATGCGCCAGGTCGGCGCCACCGCCCGCCTGATGCTGGAGACTGCCGCCGCCGCGCGTTGGAAAGTCCCGCTCGCCGAAGTCGAAACCAAAAACCACGAGCTCATCCACAAGCCCAGCGGCCGCAAGCTCGGCTTCGGCGACGTCGCCGCTGACGCCGCCAAACTGCCGCTACCGGCACGCGAGGCAGTTCGTCTCAAGACGCCGCAGCAGTTCCGCTACATCGGCAAGGACAGCACCCGCGGCATCGACCTGCACGACATCGTCACCGGCAACACGCAATACGGCATCGACACCCGCCTCGAAGGCATGGTGTACGCCGTCATCGCCCGTCCGCCGGTGTTCGGCGGCAAACTGGCCAGCGTCGACAGCAGCGAAGCGCTGAAAATCCCCGGCGTGATCCGCGTCGTCGAACTCAAAGGCAGCCCGCCGCCGGCGCTGTTCAATCCGCTCGGCGGCGTCGCCGTGATCGCGCGCAATACCTGGGCTGCAATCAAGGGCCGCGAAGCGCTCAAGCTGACCTGGGACAACGGCCCCAATGGATCCTACGATTCAGCCGAATACCGCAAGACCATGGAAGCCGCTGCGCGCAAGCCGGGCAAGGTCGTGCGTAATAACGGCGACACGATGGCGGCGCTGTCGGGCGCCGCACGCCGCATCGAGGCCGAATATTATCTGCCTCACATCGCTCACGCGACCATGGAACCGCCAGCTGCCGTCGCCCGCATCGTCGACGGCAAATGCGAAGTCTGGGCCTGCGTGCAGGCGCCGCAAGCCACGCGCGAAACCGTGGCCGGCCATCTGGGCCTGAAGCCGGAACAAGTCACCGTCAACGTCACCTTGCTGGGCGGCGGCTTCGGCCGCAAGTCCAAGCCGGACTTCGCTGCGGAAGCGGCCCTGCTGTCCAAGGCCATGAACGGCGCGCCGGTCAAGGTCACCTGGACGCGCGAAGACGACATCCATCACGATTACCTGCACACCGTTTCGGTCGAACATCTGGAAGCCTCGCTCGACGCCAACGGCAAGGTCAACGCTTGGCTGCATCGCACGGTGGCGCCGACCATTGCGTCGATCTTCGTCGCCGGCGCCAAGGGCGAAGCGCCGTTCGAACTGGGCATGTCGGCGATCAACATCCCTTACGCGATTCCGAATTTCCGGGTGGAAGCGCCGGAAGTCGAAGCGCATACGCGCATCGGCTGGTTCCGCTCGGTATCGAACATTCCCCACGCTTTTGCCGTCCAATCGTTCAGCGCCGAGCTGGCTGCCGCCGCCAAGCGCGACCATCGCGACTACCTGCTGGAACTGATCGGTCCGGCACGCAAGATCAGTCCGTCGGAGATGTCCGACGGCTGGAACTACGGCGAATCGCCCGAACGCTATCCGCTCGACACCGGCCGCATGCGCGGCGTGATCGAGCTGGCAACCGCGAAGGCCGGCTGGGGACGCAAGCTGCCCAAGGGCCGCGGGCTGGGTCTGGCGGTATGCTACAGCTTCGTCACGTATATCGCGGCGGTGGTTGAAGTGGTCGTCAACGACGAAGGCGAAGTATCGATTCCACGCGTCGACGTCGCCGTCGATTGCGGCCCGTCGATCAACCCGGACCGTATCCGCTCGCAAGTCGAGGGCGCCTGCATCATGGGCATCAGCCTGGCGATGACGGGCGAGATCTCGTTCAAGAACGGCGCCGTGGAGCAAAGCAACTTCCACGACTACGAAGTCTTGCGCGCCTTCGCCGCACCGGGCCAGATCCAGGTGCACATCGTGCCGCATACGCTGGACGTGCCGCTGGGCGGCGTCGGCGAACCGGCCACCCCGACCATCGCGCCGGCGCTGTGCAATGCGATCTTTGCGGCAACCGGCAAGCGTATCCGCCAGTTGCCGATACGCGAGCAGCTGAAAAAAGCATGATGAGCGCAACAAGCAAGGCAAACCGTCAGTTTTAGTCAATCCGGAGCACCCATGGAATCCATCGACTTCGACGTCCTCAATACCGCCCTCGCCTGGCACGAGCAGGGACACCGCGTCCTGCTCGGCACCGTCACCCACACCTGGGGATCGGCGCCGCGCCCGGTCGGCTCGATGATGGCGATTCGCGGCGACGGCCATGTGCGCGGTTCCGTCTCCGGCGGTTGCGTGGAGGACGATCTGATCCGCCGCATCCAGGGCGGTGAATTGCAGGATGCCTTGCCGTTCGAATTGAAGTACGGCCTCACCGCCGACGAAGCGCATCGCTTCGGCCTGCCTTGCGGCGGCACTCTGGAAATCATGATGGAGCCGGTCTCGGCCGCATCGCGCATCGCCGAGTTGCTGGCCGCCGTGCGCCAGGGTCTGCGCGTGACGCGCACGCTGGATCTCGACACCGGCGCGGCGACGCTGGCCACCGACAGCGACGCGCGCCAGACGCTGGTGCAGGATCGACAACTGATTGCGCCGTTCGGCCCGCGCTATCGCCTGATCATCATCGGCGCCGCACAGATGTCGCGTTATGTGGCCCAGTTTGCGCTGGCGCTGGACTACCAGGTGATCGTCTGCGATCCGCGCGAAGAATATCTGAAGGAATGGGATATCGCCGGCGTCGAACTCTCCGACGAAATGCCCGATGATCTGCTGCTGCGCCTGCAACTGGATGCCAACAGCGCCGTCGTCACGCTCACCCATGATCCCAAGCTGGACGACATGGCGCTGATCGAAGCGCTCAAGTCGCCGGCTTTCTATATCGGCGCCATCGGCTCGCGCACCAACAACATCAAGCGCCGCGAGCGGCTGGCCCTGTTCGACATCAGCAACGCCGAGATCGACAAGCTGCACGGCCCGGTCGGCTTGTTCCTCGGTGCGCGTACGCCGCCGGAAATCGCCGTCGCCATCCTGGCCGAAATGACCGCCATCCGCAACGGCGTCTCCATCTCGCAGACCCATGCCGCACGCACCGATCCCCTGCCGGACGCGGAAGGCGGCGGCAGTTGCATGGTCGGTGAATTCACCAGATAAGAGACGGGGTGTTTGCCGTCAACCGGCGTTGCCGTAAGCAGCAAGATCGGCGCGCGTATCGATGTCGCGGTGAATGCCGGGGTCGTTGACGGGAATCTCGTTGACCGGAAAAGCCTTCAGCAATTCACGCGCACCGCGGTCGCCGCTTAATTGCAGCAGGCCGTCCAGATGTGTGCGGCCGAAAGCCACCGGATTGCCGCGTTGGCCCAGATAAACCGGCACGGCGATATCGACGCCGTCCCTGAGCGCCGCCAGCAGGCCGCCATGCGTCGAGGTCTGCACATGCGGCATGTCGCCCAGCGCGATGATCCAGCCGCCCGCATCCTGCGCATGCCGGATGCCGCACATCAGCGAGGCGCTCATGCCTGCGCCTGCATCGGCACATTCCACCAGCGCGCAACCGATCGACGACAGCCGCCGGGCCACTTCGCCTTGCGCGTCATTGACTACCGCCACGACCGGCACGACCGCCAGCAGTTTGCGCGCGGCAGCGACAACGACGCAGTCATCCGAATCCGGCAAGGCCGCCAGCAGCTTGTTGTCGGTCCCGCCGGGGTCGAAGCGGGAGCCTTTTCCGGCAGCCAGCAAGAGGCCGCGAAAGGAAGAAGATGGGGGAAAGGAAGAAGAAATTGCAGAGCTCATGGACGCCGATTATCCATCAAAATCGTCTCCGTGCAACGGCCATGTCGCAGGCGTCAGCGCTGCGTCAGGGTGGCACAGCCTCAGCTACCCTTGATATGCTGCAACAGGAATTGAGTGCAGGCATCCACCGCCAAGGGCCTGCTGAAATAATAGCCTTGCACCTTGTCGCAACCGTTCTGTTTCATCACATCGTACTGTCCCTGATCTTCCACGCCTTCGGCCAGCACTTCCAGATGCAGGCTGCGTGCCAGCGCGATGACGGCTTTGGCGATGGCGAGATCGTCGGCATCGGTGGTGACGTCCTGCACGAAGGAGCGATCGATCTTCAACTGATCCACCGGGAAGCGCTTGAGGTAATTGAGGTTGGAATAGCCGGTGCCGAAGTCGTCAATCGACAGCCGCACGCCCATGGCCTTGAGCAATTTCATGACCTCGATGCTTTTTTCCGGGCTTTCCATGGACGCGCTTTCGGTCAGTTCCAGCTCCAGGCAACGTGAATCGAAACCGCTGTCTTCCAGGGCATGGCGCACCACGCTGGCCAGATTATTCAATGCAAACTGTTTGGCCGACAAATTGATCGCCATGGTCAGCCCCTCCACACCCATGTCATGCCAGCGCTTGCCCTGTTCGCAGGCAGTGCGCAGGACCCACTCGCCGATCGGCACGATGAGCCCGGTTTCTTCCGCCAGCGGGATGAACTGCAGCGGCGAGATCATGCCTTTTTCCGGATGCTGCCAGCGCAGCAAGGCTTCGACGCCGACGATCTGCCCGCTCGCCAGCGACACTTGCGGCTGGTAGTGCAGGATCAGTTCATGCTTCTGCACCGCCTGGCGCAGCTGCGATGCCATCTGCAAGCGATGGCTGACCTGGCTGTTCAGGCTGGGGGTATAAAACTGAAAACGCTCGAGCACGTTGTCCATGGCGCGATGCATCGCGACCTCGGCTGCTTGCAGCAAGGCATCGCCGCTGTCGCCGTCGTTGGGATACACCGTCACGCCGATGCTCGATTCCAGATACACGCCTTCATGACCGTCGACGTGATACGGCAGGTCGAGCACATCGATGATCTCCTGCACCACCATGGCGATCTGGTCTTGCGCATGCACATGCAACACCATCGCAAAGCTGGTGTCGCCGAACCGGGCCAGCGTGGCGTCATGCTGCATCAGTCCCGACAGACGGCGGCTGGATTCGACCAGCGCGTCTTCGCTCAGCTGCAAGCCCAGGCTCTCGCGCACGGCGATGGCGCCGCGCACGCCGATCAGGACCACCGCGATCAGTCCCGGACGCTGCTCCCGTTCCACCCGCGTGATGCCTTGCTCCAGGCGGTCGCGCAACAGGCTGCGATTGGGCAAGCCGGTCAGGACGTCGTAGTTGCTCAGGCGATGGACGCGATCTTCCGCCTGCCGCCATTGCGTGATGTCGATGCCGCTGCAAATGAAATTGAGCGCCAGGCCGCTGTCGTCCTGCAGGAAAGTGGTCAGCCACAGAATCTCGCGCCGCTCGCCGCCGGTAGTCAGCCAGCGGCTCTGATATTGCAGCGGTTGCGACTGCAGGTGCCAGTGCAGGAAATGATTGCGTACCTGCTCCATCTCTTCGGTCGGAAAGAACACCTCCCAGAACTGCTTGTCCTGCACCTGCGAGAGGGTATAACCGGTGGTGCGCTCGGCGGCCTGATTGAAGCGCATGATGCGGCCGTCCTTGTCCAGCATCATGCCCAATGCGCCGGTGGTGTCGAAGATGGCGGACAGCAGGTTGCGTTCGGCCTGCAGCGCCTGTTCCATTTTGTGGCGGATCTGGTTCTGGTGCGCTTCCTGCAAGGCGCGTTCCACCGCCGACGGCAGACGCGCCAGATTGGATTTGAGCACGTAGTCGTAGGCGCCCTGCTTGAGCGCCTTGATTGCACGCTCTTCGCCCATGGTGCCGGAGACAAACAGGAAAGGCGTGGCCGGCGTGATCTGTTGCACGATCTGCAGCGCCGACATGCCGTCGAAATTGGGCAGTGAAAAATCGCCCAGGACGATGTCGGGCTGATAGCGGCTCAGGGCATCGAGGAAAGCATCCTCGGTCTCCACCTGATAAACGTCGCAGGCAATACCGGCGCGCACCAGCTCATAGCGCGACAATTCCACATCGCCGGGGTCATCCTCCACCATCAGAATCTTGAGTGTGCCTCTTCTCATCCCATGCCCTGTTTTTATGATGCCGGTACGCGGTTGACGAGCATCCAGTAGAAGCCGGCTTTCTCGACCTCTTCCTGGAAGCTTTCGAAATCCACCGGCTTGACGATGTAGCTGTTGACGCCAAGCTGATAGCACTCGCTCAGATCCTGACCTTCCGCAGAAGACGTCAGCATGACGACCGGGATGGAGCGGGTGGCGGGGTCTTCCTTGATCTTGCGCAATACGTCGATGCCGTTGACTTTGGGCAGTTTGATGTCCAGCAGAATCAGCTTGAGCGGCTCATTCTGCGCGCGATGCGCATAGGCCCCCTGGGCGAAAATGAAATCCAGCGCATCGGCGCCGTCCTGCACCCACTCGACGTTATTGGCGAGCTTCTTCTTTTGCAGCGCGCGCATCGACAACTCGGCGTCGTAGGGGCTGTCTTCGACGAGCAGGATGTCGATTTTTTCAAAGTTGGTCATTGCCGTCCTCCCGCGCTACGCAGGCAAAGTGAAATGAAAGGTGGCGCCCTCGCCGACCACGCCTTCAGCCCAGATCCGCCCGCCGTGCCGCGTCACGATACGGTGCACGATCGCCAGGCCGACGCCGGTTCCTTCGAACTCGCTGACGCGATGCAGGCGCTGGAACACGCCGAACAGCTTGTTGTAATAGCGCATGTCAAAGCCGGCGCCATTGTCGCTGATGGTGTATGTCAGCACGCCATTTTCTTCCGCCCCCCTGATGGCGATATGCGCCTGTTCGCGCTTGGCGCTGAATTTGAAGGCATTCGACACCAGATTGAACCAGACCTGCTTGATCAGCGTAATGTCGCCGCGCGCCGCCGGCAACTCGCCCAGCGACAATGTCGTATCGTTGACGGCAAGGTTCGTCGCTTCCGTGAAAGCTGCCTGCGCCAGCGCGGACATGTCGAGATGGCCGAAGCTGAGTTCCTTGCGTCCCAGCCGGGAAAACTCCAGCAACTCGTCAATCAGCCGCCCCATGTTGCGCGTGTTGTTGCGGATGACGTCCAGCTTGCGCTTTCCCTCCTCGTCCAGCTGGTCGGCGATATCCTCTTCCAGCATGCGTGCGAAACCGTCGATGGCGCGCAGCGGCGCGCGCAAGTCATGCGAGACCGAATAGCTGAAGCTTTCCAGTTCCTTGTTGCTGGTTTCCAGCTTTTCGTTGTTGCGCTTGAGCTCGCGATTCAGTTCGCGGTTGGTTTCTTCCAGCTTGCTGCGCGCCAGGATTTCCAGTTTGAGGGCGCGGTTCAGCGCATGCAGATGCTGGTTGTCGGCGCTGATGTCTTCTGTCAGCTCCGGCAACTCCAGCTCATTGGCGCAGACGATTTTTTGCAGTTCATCGCGACTTTTCTTGAGCAGGACATAGGAGGTGATGTCTTCCGCACGATGCATGATGTAGAGGATGTTGCCATCGGTATCCATCACGGGAAAATTCGACGGACTCCAGTAGCGCTCCTCAAAACCGCTGCCATCGGGCCGTGGCACGTCGTATTTCTGCATCGCCATGGCGTCCGGCATTCTGGTCGCCAGCACCCGCTCCAGCGAGCGGCGCAGGTTGGCGACGCCGTCTGCATTGGGATCGTCCGGATTGTCCGGGAACACGTCGAACAGATGCCGCCCGACAATCTGCGCGCGCCGCGTCAATGTTGCCTGGAGATAAGCGTCGCTGACGGCGGTAATGGTGAAGTCCGGCAGCAGGACCAGAAACAATCCCGGCACCGATTCGAATAGCCGCCGAAAATCTGCAATCTCCATTTCGGAGACTTGTGAAGTCATCGCTTATGTCCGTATCTTGAAAGAGCCGTAAGTAAGTCGAGTACCAAGTCGCATGCCTGCGCGAGCAATGCATCGTTAGTCAGGATGAATTCATTTTCTGCTTGATCTTATTGATCTGCTTGAGCCACTCGATGGCCGCCTGGTTCTTGTCTCATCGCCGGATACTGCGGACACATCCGAAACGCTGTCAGTGGAGCAAGGTTGATTGTTTGTGTATGTTTTTAGGAAACCTGAATGACGAGTCCAATGTACCTAATTGATAGTTACATTTCAAGCGTACGTATGGAGTTTTGAATAGGCGTGTGCAAAGCTTGATTTTTAGTCAACAAACAACTTCCGGGTAGGTTGCTGAAACGCTTACCCGATGCGGCTTTCCAGCCACTTCCTTGCTCCCGCGAGACTGCGAAAATCGGCGAGAGAACGGCACTCGATATGCGGTTGACGTTCACGTAGCATGCGCGACAAAGCCGATCCCGGACCGAGCTCGAGCGCGACCGTGATGCCGCGTTCAGCACACGCATCCATGCAGGCCGACCACAGGATGGTGGTCGTCAATTGCTGCAGCAAACAATGCCTGGCGGCATCTTTGTTTCGGATCTCTTGCGCCGAAATGCCGGCCAGGACCGGAATCGCCGGATCATGAAAATCGGCGCCATCCAATGCCGTCGAGAACGGCGCCAATGCCGACGCCATCAGCGGCGTATGCGAGGCAATGCCGACCGGCAACGAACTCGTCCTGGCGCCTGCTCCTTCGCATTGCCGCCCGGCTGCCTGCAAGTCCGCACTGCGGCCGCCGGCGATCAGGGTATCGAAACCGGTCTGGATCGCCACATAGGCATGGTGCTGCTGCAATATCGCGGCCGCTTCTGCCACCGGCAAGCCGCTGACCGACATCAGACCTTGCTGCGGTTCGTCGTGCAGGCATGCATCCATGTTGCCGGCGCGCGCAATCGCCAGATCGATGGCGACAAATGGCGGCAGCGAGTCGGCAACGCCATACGCCGTCAGTTCGCCGATGCTGTAGCCGGCCACCAGATCGGGCGCCGGCAGCGCGCTGCGCAATACCTGCCACGCCGCCAGGCCGGCAGCGACCACCAGCGGCTGCGCATGGCGATTGGCGAACAGCAGCGCGTCGTCTTGCAGAACGGCGTCGAGCGGATGTCCCAGGCGCTGTTCCAGCGCGTAACCTTGCAAGATCTCCGCGCCGCTTGCGTCATTGCGCAACAGATCGAACATGGCGGCATGCTGGCCGCCTTGTCCGGGACAGAGGATGGCAAAACCTTCGCTCATGCCGGCAAGCCGCTGCCGGACTTGATGCGATCGCCGGCGTTGCCGAAGCAAACCGCGTGCAGCAGGCAAGCCGCCGCCAACAGATCCGCAGCGCCACCGGGGGACAGGCGATGTCGCACGAATTGGCGATGACAGGTTTCCGCCTTGGCTTGCCAGCCGGCATTGGCGGTGCCGCCATCGGCCAGAAACGCGCGGCTGTACTCCTGCACCATCGCCGCTCCGGCACTGCCGCCGCGATGGTAGACATTGGTGTCGCTGACGTGCGCCATCAGCGCGAACAAGGCGTCGACTTTGGCGCATTGCCAGCCGCGTCCGGCATCCAGCGTCGCCTGCAATTGCGGCAAGGCGATGTCGAAGACCGAGGGAAATCCCAGCGCGCCTTCTTCGCGCGCGCCGCCGACGGCATGCTGCGCCGCGACCTGCAAGCCATTGCTGCGGGCATCGCCGGCGCCGGTGTGCGCAGTCAAAGCGTCGCCCCATTGGATGAGCAGCGTGGCGCGCACGGCCTGCGGAGAAAGCGACATGCCTTGCGCCCGGCACGACGCCAGCGCAGCGCACAGCATACCCAGGCCGAAGATCGCACCGCGATGGGTGTTGACGCCGGCGGTGGCGCGCAGCATGCGCTGCTCGGCCCTGATGCCGAGCTGCTTGAGTTCGCTGAATGGCGCACTGCGCGCCCCGGCCTCGGCAATGTCGATGAAGTAACGTCGCAAGGAAAACAGACTGCGCATGAAGGTCGTTGCATCCATGTCGTCATGGCTGCCATTGTCGACCGGCGAGACCAATCCTGGCTTGGGATAGAGCACCAGCTCCTGATACAGGCTGCGCACCGCCTCGCGCGCCAGCCTGCGACAAAAATCGCGCAGGCTGCGTTGCCGCCGTCGCCGCTCGGTATAGTGCGGCGCGGTCGCCAGACGCATTACCGGCAATGTCGACATCAAAGGCTGATTGACGAGAGAATTCAGGCCGGACATGTCGCCCCTTTCTGTGCTTCGCGATTGTTCAGCATCGTGAGCAGCTCGCCGACGCGCACGAGCGCCACGTCGCGGCTGCGCTTGAGCAATACGCGGTTATCCGGATGACGGCGGGCTTGCGCCCATTCTTTCCACGACACCGCGGCGTCGTCGGGGAAAACCACTTCGCCGTCCAGCGGCAAGGTTTGCGCATGACGTTCGAGCAAATGCATCCCTTCCGTCAGCTGCGACTCGCTCAACGGACGGAACAACAAGTCGATATCGGAAGATGCGCGCAGATACGCCTGCCCTGTCAGCGCCTGCAACGCCAACGAACCATAGACGCTTACGGACAATCCTTGCGCTGCAACTTCGCCGTCCAGTTGGCGCAACCCGTCTCGCCATGAAGGCGTCACATGCGAAATTACGTCACGGATCTCCAGCGGATCCCGCACCAGGCGCACGTGTTCCTTTGCGACACGCAAAGGCAGGCGCAGCTTGTGGCCCTCCGCATCGGGAGGCAGCGCCACACCCAGGCAGATTTCGTCTACCGGACAATCCGCATCCTGGCGACGCACAAGCGCCGGCCAGTCCTGCGTCTGCCACTGCAACGCATGGCGACGGTGTTGGTCCGGCAGTGTCGAGGCGGCATCCTGCCAGCCGCGCTCGCTCAGCCAGACCAGACTGTGTCGCTTATAGCGGCTGGACATCGCTGCCGCCGACGATGGCATTGACGACACGCTGCGACCAGTTGCGGCCGCCGCGTTCCTGACCGAGGGCGGCGCGCCCGTCCCGGTTGTCTGCATCGGCCAGCGCCTGCTTCAGTTGCGCGGCCAGATCGCCGCTCCAGATCTCGGCGACACCGCCCATGCGACGATAGTTTTCCGGCCCCGGCGCAAACACCGGATTGCTCTTCGCCAGTTCGACCAGGCGCTCTTCCGGCACCTTGGTGATACGCGCCATGGCGGGCAAGCCCATCACGCGGATAGTCGCATTCGGCAAGGCGTAGCAAGCGTCGGCCATCAGCCCGCTGGTGATGAAGCCGCCCGACAAGGCCTGGTCGTACACCAGCCCGATGATCTTGTGCCCCTCCTGGCGCGCCAGGGCGATGCATTTGCCCAGATGCGCCATGTAGCTGTTGATGCCCAGCATCTCGTCGCGATGGCGCAGGCGCTGGCCTTGCGTATCGACCAGGATGACGATGGCGCGGCCCGGATGCGCGCGCACCGTTTGCAGGATGGCCTGCGCCTGCGACAGTGCGATCTCGATGCCGATCGGCGTATGGCCGGTGGTGCCGACGACGGTCACGGTCTCGCCGCCAACCTGCGCCGTGCCGGATAAGAATTCGGCCTGCTCGGTAATGCTGTGGCCCTGCGGAAACAGCTCGTCCGCCAATGTTTGCCAGCTCATGGTGTTCCTTTCACGCGATGCGCTTCGACCAGTGCGACGAACGGTCCGGCTTCCAGCATCGGGATCTGCTGCGGCTGTGCTACGCCCAGACGCTCCCAGATCTCCTGCGGATCGGCGGCGTCGCCGAAGCGTGCGATGCGTTGTTCCAGCATGGCTTGTTCCGCTTCCAGCGCTTGCAAGGTCAATGCCGTCGGATGGTTTTTGAATGCCTGCAAGGTCTGTGACGCCGCCGCACGAAACGCTTCGGTGTCGTCGGCCACGATGCCCTGGCAATCGCCCAGCAGGTAGCGATGCTTGCCGCCGGTGGTGCGCCACACCAGCGCACGGTCGCGCGAGTCAAACTCTTCGACGCCGTTGGCGGTTTCGATCACTTCCGGTCCCGACATCGCCAGACGGCCTTCTTCCGACATGATGATGGCGTTGGCGCAGCGCGCAACAATACCCATGCCGCCGAAGCAGCCGTTGGAGCCGCCCACCAGCACGATCACCGGGATGCCGGCCGCACGCGTGTCGAGTACGGCGCGCATCACTTCGGACACGGCGATCAGGCCGGCGTTGGCTTCATGCAGGCGTACGCCGCCGGTTTCGAGCAGCAGGATCACGCCTTCGGCCTGTTCCAGCACGGCGCGCTTGAGCAAGCCGACCAGTTTGGCGCCATGGACTTCGCCCACCGCGCCGCCCATGAAACCGCCCTCCTGCGCTGCCGCAAACATCTTCGCGCCGTTGAGACTGCCGCGCCCCACCACCACGCCGTCGTCGAACGACACCGGCGCATCGAGCTGCCCCAGATGCGGACTGACGATGCGTTTGGACGGCGGCAGGAATTCTTCAAAGCTGCCGGCATCGAACACCAGCGCAATGCGTTCGCGGGCGTTGGCTTCGAGATAACTGGATGTTTTCACCGCCATCATTTGTCCTCCACCAACGCTTCCACCGCCTGATCGAGACGCAGGCTGACCACCGCCGGCGTCGCGCCCATGTCGTTGATCGAAATGCGCGCATCGGCCAGTCGCCAGCGCTTGTTGAAGTCGCCGATGACGGCTTCCCAGATGGCGCCGAAGCCGCGTGCTGCGGTCTTGATTTCCACCGAGCAGCCGCCTTGCAGCTCGGCCGGTTCGATCAGCACTTCCAGATTGCCGGAGCTGACTACGCCGACCAGTTCGGCCTTGGCGGAGAGCTTGCGGGCGCCGTTTTCAAAACGATAGTTCAAGGTTTCCATATCACCAGTTCCTGAAACGTTTGGGCGGGTTGTACAGGCCGCCGGAAGCGCGCACCAGATCCTTCATGTTCTTGGCCGCCAGCAGGTCGCGCGTGGCGAGGCGCTTGTCGATGCCCATGTCTTCGGCGCGGCGGATGATGCCCCTGTCGCGCAGGTTCTCCACCATGCGCTTGTCGCGCGCCAGGCCGACCGGCGTATAGCCGGCCACGCCGCGAATGGCTTGTTCGCGCTCTTCCTCGGTGCGGCACAGCAGCAGGTTGGCGATGCCTTCTTCGGTCAGGATGTGCGTGACATCGTCGCCGTAAATCATCACCGGCGGAATCGGCATCTTGGCCTGCTCCGCCAGTTGCCAGGCGTCGAGTCGCTCGACGAAAGCCGGTTGCATGTGCTCGCGGAAGGTTTCCACGGTTTGCACCACCAGCTTCTGGCCGCGCGGGATGGCGTTCTTGCCGGCCCTGGCCTGCTGGCCGGCCTTGAGCCAGGCCGGGCTGGCGTGACGGCGGCCGCGGGCGTCGGCGCCCATGTTGGGTGCGCCGCCGAAACCGGCGATGCGTCCCAGGGTTGCCGTCGATGAATTGCCCTGCAAGTCGATCTGCAAGGTCGAGCCGATGAACATGTCGCAGGCATAGTGGCCCGCCGTTTGCGAGAACGCACGGTTGCTGCGCATGGAACCGTCCGGACCGACGAAGAAGATGTCGGGACGCGCGCGGATGTAGTCTTCCATGCCCAGCTCGGAGCCGAAGGAATGCACCGACTCCACGAAGCCGGCTTCAATTGCCGGGATCAATGCCGGATGCGGATTCAGCGCCCAGTGCTTGCAGATCTTGCCGCGCAGGCCGAGCGATTCGGCGTAGGTCGGCAGGATCAGTTCAATCGCGGCGGTATCGAAGCCGATGCCATGGTTGAGGCGCTGCACTTCGTATTCCGCGTAGATGCCCTTGATGGCCATCATCGCCATCAGCACCTGAATTTCAGAGATTTGCGCCGGATCGCGCGTGAACAGCGGCTCGATGTAATGCGGCGTCGGCGCCTTGGTCACGAAGCTGACCCAGTCGGCCGGGATATCGATACGCGGCAGCACGTCGACGATTTCGTTGACCTGGGCGATCACGATGCCGCTGCTGAAGGCCGTCGCTTCGACAATCGCCGGCGTGTCTTCGGTATTGGGGCCGGTGTAGAGATTGCCGTGGCGATCTGCCGCCTGCGCCGCCACCAGGGCGACGCGCGGCGTCAGGTCGACGAAATAGCGGCCGAACAATTCCAGATAGGTATGGATCGCGCCGATATTGAGTTTGCCGGCGGACGCCAGCTTGGCCAGCCGACCGGCCTGGGGACCGGAGAAGGAAAAATCCAGTTTCGAGGCGATGCCCTTTTCGAAGACGTCCAGATGCTCCGGGAGAGCCAGCACGGAAAACAGCATGTGCAGGTCATGCACGCGCGCCGGATCGAGCCCGGCCAATGCCTTCGACAAGAAGTCGGCCTGCTTCTGGTTGTTGCCTTCGAGGCAAACGCGATCGCCCGATTCAATGACGGCGTACAACAAATCGGCAATGCGCGCCGAAGGCAGGAGCTTGCCTTCCAGCGAATTGCCCAGCACGCCGCTTGCGCGCGCCAGGCGTTCATTGCGATTGGTTTGCCGACGATTCCAGACGTGGCCGGTCGGGGTGGCTACAGGCATTTACTTCACTCCCATCAGGATATTGGGCAAGCCGGTGGCGATGCCCGGAAAGAAACACAGCAGGATCACCGCCAGGAACATCAGCGCCAGGAAAGGAATCGTGCCCTTGATGACTTCCGACAGCGGGATGTCGGGTGCGATGTTCTTGATGACAAACAGATTCAACCCGACCGGCGGATGGATCAGCCCCATTTCCATCACAACGGTCATGACGATGCCGAACCAGATCAGGTCAAACCCGGCTTCACGCAAGGGCGGCAAGATGATCGGCGCCGTCATCAGGATGATCGATACCGGCGGCAGGAAGAAGCCGAGCACGATCACCATCAGCAGAATCACCGCCAGCAGCAGCCATTTCGACAAATGCATGTCCACCACCCACTGCGCCGCCGACTGGCTGATGTGCAGGTAACTCATCACATAGGAATACAGCAGCGACATGCCGATGATCAGCAGCAGCATGCCCGATTCCTTGATGGTCGAGTTGAGGAAAGGCACCAGCTCGCGCGGCTTGTAGATGCGGTAGACGACGGCGATCAGCACGATGGCCAGCAAGGCGCCCAGGCCGGCGGTTTCCGACGGTGTGGCAAAACCGCCGTACAAAGCCACCATCACGCCGATCAGCAGGATCAGGAAAGGCAGCACGCGCGGCAGCATTTCCACCTTTTGCGCCAGCATGAAATGCTCGTCGTCGAGGTAAGCCGATTTGACGCCGCCGCCGGTATAGATGGCGTGCGCCATCTTGTACTCCTTGCGCGCGCGGAACACGGCGTAGCCGGCGAACAGGATCACCAGCAAGACGCCAGGACCGATGCCCGCGAGGAACAAGCGTCCCAGCGATTGCTCCGCCGCCACCGCGTACAGGATCATGGTGATCGACGGCGGCAACAGGATGCCCAGCGTGCCGCCCGCCGCAATGATGCCTGCGGCAAACCCGGGCGAATAACCGCGACGGCGCATTTCCGGAATGCCGGCCGAACCGATGGCCGAGCAGGTCGCCGGCGACGACCCCGCCATTGCCGCAAACAAGGCGCAGGCAAACACGTTGGCGATGCCGAGGCCGCCCGGCACGCGATTCAACCAGGCGTGGATGGCCGAGTACAAGTCCTTGCCGGCCGGCGATTTGCCGATGGCCGCGCCTTTGAGGATGAACAGCGGAATCGACAGCAAGGTGATCGAAGCGATTTCTTCATAGACGTTTTGCGTCACGGTATCGAGCGACGACGCCGGCATGAAGAAATACATGAAAGACGTCGCCACCACGCCGAGCGCAAACGCGATCGGCATGCCGGAACACATCACGAGGATGGTGACGATCCCGTACAGGGAACCCAGAACCAATGGCGTCATGCTGCCTCCTTTGCCGCGACAGATGCGGGGACGGTGCCGGTTATGCGGGTCAGCACCTGCACCAGCAATTGCAGCGTGAGCATGGTCATGCCCAGCGCCATCATCGAATACGGAATCCACAGCGGCGGCGCGAAGGTTGACGAGGTGGTTTGTCCGTCCACCCATGCTTCGTGAAACAGCGTCCACGATTTCCAGGCGAAGAAGGCGCAAAACACGAAGGAGATCAGATCGACGATGAACATGCGGACCTTGTTGGCGGCCGGCGACAGAAAGCCCGCCAGCGCCTCGATGCCGATGTGGCCGCGCAAGGATTGCACATAACCCGAGCACAGGAAGATCACGCCGACCAGCATGAACACCGAGGCCTCGTCCTGCCAGTCGGTCGGCTGGTGGAAGAAATAACGCACCACCACCGAGTACGTCAGGATGATGGACGTCAGCATCAGCGCAATCATCGCCAGGAACACCGCGAGCTTGTTGTACTTCTCCAGCCCGTGGTGCAGTCCGGCGAGCACGGCGTTGGCCGGCACCGCAGGCTTGGCCTGCGGCTGCATCTCGAAACCGTGGCTCATAGGAGCTTCTCCGCCAGTTTCAACAGATTGGCGCAGTTGGCGTTGCGCGCGGCGAAATCTTTCCAGGCGGTGGCGCGGGCGATGTCCTGCCACTTCTTGACGGTCGCGGCGTCGAGGTCGACCACCTTGGCGCCGGCCTTCTGGTACACGGCGGCGACGGCGACGTCGTCGGTCTGCGCCGCCTTCAGCGCGAACTGTTCCATGTCGGCGCCAACGGCCATGATGGCGGCTTGCTGGTCCTTGCTCAGTTTTTCGAACACGGCCTTGGAAATCATCAGCGGCTCGAACATGTACCAGTAGGCCTTGTCGCGGCCGGTGGTCAAGGCCTTGGCGACTTCTTCCAGACGGAAGGACATGAAGGAGGTCGACGATGTCATCGCCGCATCCATCGCGCCGGTCTGCATGGCGGCATAGATTTCATTGGACGGCAGCGTCACGACGGCGGCGCCCGCTTCTTTCAGGATCAGGTCCATCTCGCGCGAACCGCCGCGCACTTTCATGCCCTTGGCGTCGGCCGGATCGACGATGGGTTTGCCGCGCGAAGCCACGCCGCCCGCCTGCCAGATCCAGCTGACGATCAGGATGCCCTTCTCCGCCAGGATGCGCGCCAGTTCCTTGCCGACTTCGGCGTTTTTCCAGGCCGAGCCTTGCGCGTACGAGGTCACCAGGCCAGGCATCAGGCCGATATTGGTTTCCGGGACTTCGCCGCCGGCGTAGTTGAGCGGCACCAGCGACAGGTCGAGCGCGCCTTTGCGCATGGCCGAGAACTGCGCATTGACCTTCATCAGCGAGGAGCCGGGATAGATCTCGAACTTCAGGCTGCCTTTGGTGCGCTTGGTCACTTCTTCGGCAAACATGCGGGTCAGGCGATCGCGGAAATCGCCTTCGTTGATGGTGCCGCCGGGGAATTGATGGGAAATTTTCAGCGAGGTGGTCTGTGCCCAGACCGATGTGCCGGCTGTCCACAACGGCGCTGTTGCCAGCGCTCCGATAATGCGTCTACGGGTTTGCGAAGTCATTGCTGCTCCTCCTTAAGGTGAAAGAAATACGGCTTTTTAATTATTCGGTGCTGGCTTATTGCTGATGCAGCCGGCGGATTCACCGGCTTATTGCTGCCTTTACGTCGCCGAACTGTAGCTGCCTTGCGACGTTGTCTCTGCACTTGCTTTGTTGTCTTTGCTTTTTTATGTATCTTTCTTGTATACACGTTCTTACAAAACAAATACATTGTCAAGCATCAAAGATGATTTAGAATTGATTCATTGCATACTTGATATCACTTATGGACATCCCCAAGAAGCGTTCCGAGACATTGCGCGAATCGATTGAAGAGCTGATCGCCGTCGGCAAGCTGACGCCCGGCCAGCATCTCGACGAAACCGTGCTGGCCGAGCAGTTCGGCGTGTCCCGCACGCCGATCCGCGAAGCGCTGATCCAGCTGGCGTCGATGGGCATCATCGTGATGCGGCCGCGGCGCGGCGCCATCGTGGCCGAGATCGGCCCGCAGCAATTGATCGAGATGTTTGAAGTGATGGCGGAGCTGGAAGCCATGTGCGGCCGCCTGGCGGCACGGCGCATGTCGGCCGCCGAACACGCCGCGCTGATGGCGGCGCACCAGGCCTGCAAGGATGCGCGCGACGCCGCCGATCCGGATACCTATTTCTACAAGAACGAAGACTTCCATGGCCAGATCTACGCCGGCAGCCACAATGCTTTCCTGGAAGAACAGGCGCGCGTCCTGCAACGCCGCCTGCGCCCTTACCGCCGCCTGCAACTGCGCGTGCGCGATCGCCTGAAAAGGTCTTACGACGAACACGAAGGCGTGGTCAACGCCATCGTCTCCGGCGACAGCGAACGCACGGTGGAACTGCTGCGCCAGCACGTAATGGTGCAGGGACAGCGCTTTGCCGACCTGGTGGCGTCGCTGCACCAGTTGAAATCGACGCCTGACGGTGAAAAACCGTCGCTCAGCGACGCACTGGCCTGACAGCGGGCATATCCCGCCCCATCCTAATCGAGGCTGAACCCCCACAAGACGTCCAGCACATGCTGGGTCGGCCGCTCGATGTTTTCCGCGCGGTGCGCAATGCCGAGCTGCCGCCACAAGGCCGGGCGCAACGGCCGCATCTGGATACGCGCATCCGGCAGCGAAGCGCCCTCTTCATGCGGCAGCAAGGTAGCGCCATAGCCGGCCGCCACCAGGCTCTTGATTGCGTCGTTGTAATTGAGCTGGATGCGCGGCGCCGGCCGTTGCCCGCCGGTAGCGAACCATTCCTGCGTCAAATGCGAAAGCCGCGTGCCTGAGTCGTTCAGAATCAGCTTCTGGGCCGCAAGCCATTCCGGCGTGACGCGCGCGGGACAACGCCAATCCGCTGGCAGGAAGGCCATCACCGGATCGCGCCGCCACGGCTGGACCGACAGGCGCGCCATCGGCGACTGCGGCAAGGCGACCAGACCGACGTCCAGCGTTCCCTCATTCAAGCGGGTCAGTGTCTCTTGCGAGGTGAGCACTTCGACCTGCACATCGATGCCGGGGTGGTCCTGCCCCAAGACTTCCAGCGCCTGCGGCAGCAAATGCGCGATCGCCCCGGTGGAGGCGCCCAGACGCACACGTCCGGCCAGCCCCTGCACTTGCCGCTGCACGTCCTGCAAGGCCTGTTCAGCATCGGCCAGCAGGCGGCGCGCGCGTTCGATCAGGGTCTCGCCTATCGTGGTGGGACGCACTTGGCCACGCTGGCGCGACAGCAGTGCAGCGCCGACGCGCTCTTCGAGATCGGCGATATGCAGGCTGATGGTCGGCGGCGCCAGGTGCAGCACGCGCGCGGCTTCGGCGAAAGAGCCGAGATCGGCGATGGCGACCAGGGTGCGCAGACGGTCCAGGTTGATTTCCCGCATCGATGTTTTCCTCTCGAATATTTCAAAGATCAGAAAAACTGAACATTATCATTATTAAATTCAACTTTTCCTATTCTATCAATACGAGCAAGATCGGGGTTCTCTTATGAACCTTAGACCAAAGGATCTCGATCATGGCTTCTCCTCTTGTTTTCATCGACGGCGACCAGGGCACCACCGGCCTGCAAATCCACGAACGCCTGCGCAATCGCAGCGATATCCGGCTGGTCACGCTGCCGGCCGCAGAACGCAAAGACCCGTTGCGCCGCGCCGAAGCGATCAACTCCGCCGACATCGCCATCCTCTGCCTGCCCGACGCAGCAGCGAAGGAAGCGGTCGCCGCCATCGAGAATCCGGCCGTACGGGTGATCGACGCCAGTTCCGCCCACCGCACGACAGAGGGGTGGGTCTATGGTTTTCCTGAAATGGATGCCGGACAAGCACAACTGATCGCCGCAGCACAACGCGTAACCAATCCAGGCTGCTATCCGACCGGTGCGATCAGCCTGCTGCGCCCGCTGATACAAGCCGGCTTGCTGCCGCGCGACTATCCGATCAGCGTGCATGCGGTATCCGGCTACTCCGGCGGCGGTCGTCCTTCTGTAGAGCAGTACGAAGGCTCATCGGCAGCACAGGCTTTGGCTTTTCAGGTATACGGCACTGCGCTCGCGCACAAACATCCACCCGAGATGCAACGCTACACAGGGCTGGCTCATCGTCCGATTTTCGTGCCGGCCTATGGCGTCTTCCGCCAGGGCATCGTCGTGACCGTGCCGCTGGAACTGCGCCTGCTGGCGCCTGGAGTAACAGGCGAGCAACTGCACGCCGCCCTGAACAGCCATTACGCGGGTTCCCAATACGTACGCGTGATTTCGCGGGAAGAAAGCAAAACGCTGACGCAGCTCAATCCGCAGGCGCTGAACGACACCAACAACATGGAGCTGGCAGTGTTCATCAATGAAGAGCACGGGCAGGTATTGCTGTCGGCGGTGTTCGACAATCTGGGCAAAGGCGCTTCCGGCGCGGCGGTGCAGAATCTGGATCTGATGCTGGCGCACGGCTGATCGGCACCTGCATGCCGTTTCAGCTGCAGTAGAAAGCCCCGCAAACGCGGGGCTTTTTTATTGTGTCGCCACCAACTGCCGGCGCGCCCGGCATCGCCGTGATAATATACGATTCATATACAAACCATATATCAACCATATAAACAGGCATCTTATGGGAATCGTCAAAATCACGGAGCAGATGCATACGAATCTGCGCCTCACCAGCGGTGCAATGAGCCGCTCCATCAATTCGCAGGCTGAGCACTGGCTGCGCGTCGGCATGATGGCGGAGCTCAATCCCGGTCTTTGCTACAGCGAGATCTGCCAGAAACTCATCGAAGCCGAGAAGCAGGCCGGGGAGGCGCCCCGGGAAATCACCCTGTCGCTTGAGAAAGTCTGACGGCCATGCAAGTCATCATCAAATCGCCGTCCGATATCGCGATGCTGCGCAAGTCCGGCGCCCTGGCGGCGCAGGTCCTGAGCATGATTGCCGAACACGTTCGTCCCGGCGTCACCACCAATGAGCTGGATCGCTTATGCCACGACTATATCGTCGACGTTCTGAAGGCGGTGCCCATTAATGTCGGCTATCGCGGCTACCCTAAAACGATCTGCACGTCGGTCAATCATGTCATCTGCCACGGCATTCCTTCCGACAAGCCGTTGAAGAACGGCGACATCGTCAATATCGACGTCGCCCTGACCAAGGATGGATGGCATGGCGATACCAGCCGCATGTACTTTGTGGGCGAGCCGGGCATCCTGGCCAGGCGCCTGGCCGACACGACTTACGAAGCGATGCGCGCAGGGATTCTGGCCGTGCGGCCCGGCGCCACCCTGGGCGATGTCGGTTACGCGATTCAGTCGGTGGCGCACAAGGAAGGTTTCAGCGTGGTCCGCGAGTATTGCGGTCACGGCATCGGCAAGATCTACCATGAAGACCTGCAGGTGCTACATTACGGCCAGCCGGGCGAAGGCCTGAAGCTTCAGACCGGGATGGTGTTCACGATTGAACCCATGATCAACGCCGGCAAGCGGCAGACCAAAGAACTGCCGGACGGCTGGACGGTGGTCACCAAGGACCACTCTTTGTCCGCCCAATGGGAACACATGGTTGCCGTCACCGAGACCGGCTTTGAAGTGCTGACGCCCTGGCCGGACGGATATGGAGATTATTCCCCGATATCCATCCCGCATCCGTAATCCTGAGCGTCTTCCCGTACTCAGTTCAGTCTTCAGTTCAGAACCAGCAAAAGTTCGTCCAGACGTTCCAGCGTCGAGGCCAGCCCCGCCTGCAGCCCCATGTCGATGACTTGCTGGAGCGCCTGCGGCGAGGCGTAGGAGACGACTGTCTCAACCAGGGTATGCGTCGCAGCATCCGAGAAAGTGATATCCCATGTGGACCTCGGCAAGTCCGGGTTCACTGCGCCGGTCTCATCGGAAAAGCCGTCCAGCGAAGTGTAACCATCGATGGGACGAATGGTTTGATAGTCCATGCGGCCCCAGTACTCTTGCCCGTTGGGTTCGACCATCGCATAGTGCCAATGCCCGCCTTCGCTGAAATCCATGGATTTGGTTTTCGTGGTCAGCGGCTTGGGCGCAAACCAGCGATCCAGGAGTTCGCTTTTGGTATAGCAGTCCCACACCAGTTGCCGCTTGGCCGCAAACTCTCTTTTGACCGTGATGGTGTTTTTCACTTTGTCGACAAGGAAGTCAAATTGGAGATCAGCTTTCATCGTTTTCGCCTTTCAGGGTCATTAATAAATTATCGAGATTGTCGTACCGGCTTTCCCAGACTGCGCGCTGCTCGTCGAACCACTTTTGCGCAGCGGTCAGCGTCCCGCGTTTCAATGTACAGGTTCGCACCCGCCCTACTTTTTCCGAGTCAATGAGGCCGCTGTTTTCCAGGACCTTGATGTGCTTCAGGAAGGAAGGCAGCCCCAACCCGTAAGGCTCCGCCAGCTCCTTGATCGATGCCGAGCCGTTGCCGAGCCTCGCAATCACCGATCGCCTTGTGGGGTCAGCCAATGCGTGGAATACGTCGTTGAGCGCTGAAGAATAGTTTTCCATGTGGAGAACTATAATCAATACTTCTCCATTTGGCAAACTATTTGGAGAAAAATTTTTTGCCCGTAAAAAAACCCGCACAAGCGGGTTCTTCTACATTGGTGAATCGCTTATCCGGCTTACCGGGCTCTCTTCGCCGCCAGCCATTCTTCCAGCGCCGCCCGGCCGGTGCCGCTGAAATCGGTAAACACCCCATCCACGCCGGCATCGAAAAATGCTTTGTATTCCGCCTTCGGATCGCCCTTGTAGGTATCGGTCAGGCGTGCAGCTTCGTCGCGGAATGTGAACGGATGCACGAACAGGCCGAGCCGGTGCGCATCGGCGACCAGCGAAGTCGGCGCCATGTTCGACGCCTGGCTCAGCGCCTTGACCGGATTACCCTCCGCATCCACGCCCTGCGCCGAAATGATGTACACCTTCCACGGGCCGATGCCGTCGGCATAAGTCTTGATCTCAGCCAGCCCTTCCGGCGTCGCCATCGCTGCGAAGGTCCGCGGATCGCCGTGCTGCAGCCATGAATACGGCTTGGCGGTATCGGGCGAGTTGTAAGTCAGGGAACCGGTCTTGAAGTTGATGCCGTCGCCGTCCATCAGTTGCACGGCGCGTGTTTTCAGGCCGAGACGGCGCATCATCTTCAGGCTTTCCGGCTCGAACGACTGCACGATGATCGGCGCGTCGAAGCTGTTCCAGCCTTCCTTGTTGATCATGGCCAGCAGCTTTTCTTCCAGCGGCACACCCAGCAGGCGCTGGAAGATCGGGTTCTTGGTTTCCGGATAAACCAGCAGCTTGCTGGCCGGGTTGGCGGCGCGCGTTGCTTTGGCCAGGTCGATGACTTCCTGGAAGGTCGCCAGTGGATACTTGCCGTCGTATTGATGGCTGCGCACGGCGACCGGCTGCTTGACGCGCAAGGTCTTCAGCTCGGCAGCCGTGAAGTCGCTGATGTACCAATCCGGCGGAACCGCCACACCATCCACGGTGCGCGCTTTCTTGCGCGATGCGAATTCAGGATGATCCGCCACGTCGGTGGTGTCGCTCAGGAAAGGATTGTGGCAAACAAACAGCACGCCGTCGCTGGACGACATCAGATCCATTTCCAGCGCGTCGGTGCCGGCGGCGATGGCGGCCTGGTAACCGGCAATGATTTCTTCCGGATACAAGCCCGGCAAACCGCGATGGCCGATGATCAAGGGTGCTTTGCCGTCCAGGGTCTTGATATCTGCGGATGCTCCCTGCGGACCGGCGCAACCGGTGATCAGGGCGGCAGCGGCAATCAGCGACAGTGAGAGTGAAAGCGAAAATACGGTCGACTTGCGAATCATGAGTTCTCTTTTCTTAACGGTTGGTCTCGCCGGCGATAAATGCAAAGCGCTTTGAGCGGAAATCACCTTGACAGCGGCTTTCCGGCAGATCAGGTCTGCACGAAAAGTAGAACGCATTTATATGACCTTGGTATGACGTTGGCAGAACCTCGGCGCGGGTCGCAATCCTTGCTTGCCGCCTCGACAACATCGGTCGCCGAAACCATCTAAAATCGTGCGGCGTATCGATTTCTCCGATCTTCACGGATCGTTACCAGACCATCATCGACATCATCATGAACCAGCATACCCCTCACCCTCTCGACAACGCCGCCTGGTCGGCGCTCACGACCAGGCAAGCAGACCTGCGCGAAGGCGCCTTGCACGCATTCCGCTATCGCGCCGACATCGCGCCGTTTGCTGCCGTGGAAAGACTCACCGAGGAATCTCTGCGAGAACTGGCGGCACTGACCCGGTCGAGCGGACTCGTCGTGTTCCCCTCTCTTGCTGCGTTGCCCCAGATCGATGACTTGATGATGGAGTCGCCCGGCGTTCTTCTTCAGATGATCGACATGGGTGCGCCAATGAGTTCGCCAAGCGGCGGCGCGATCGACGATGTCGTCAGGTTGGGCGAACAGGATGTGCCGGACATGATCGCATTGACCGAGAAGACCAAACCTGGGCCGTTCGGCAAACGGACACGCGAAATGGGCAGCTACATTGGCGTGCGCCACGAGGGCCAACTTGTCGCCATGGCGGGAGAACGCATGCGGCTGGACGGGCATACCGAAATCAGCGCCGTTTGCGTGGACGACGCACATCGAGGCAAAGGCCTGGCCGGCAGACTGATCAACATCCTGCGCGAGGAAATCCGGTCGCGCGGCGACACGCCCTTCCTCCACGTGTTTGCCCACAACCCAACCGCCATCGGCGTATACGAAAGACTAGGTTTCGAGGTGCGGCAAAACTTCCAGCTCTATCGACTCACGCCCAGATAACTCTCAGATCAATACCGAACGCGCTCGTGCCCGCCCGGACTCGGCCGACTTAGCCGGCCTTCAGCGCAGCATCTCCCTGCAACGCCAGGGGCAGCGCCCTTGCCCACCGGTTGGCCGACAGCGAAAACGTCAGCGAGCGCACTTGGTGATACCACCCCGCCGGCACATACAACAGCTCGCCCGGCTGCATGATGCATTCAATCATTGCAGCCTGGCGGGCAAGCGGAAACCTCTCGAAGTCAGGCGCCTCGGGATCAAACGGCGAGCCGAACAGGATGGCGTTGGCCTCGCGCGGATAAAGGAATGCGTCATGATGCGGCGGCGCCAGGAAGATGCGCTTGCTGCCCCAGATCTGCGCAAAAATATTATCGTCATAGTCGCAATGCAGCGGCGTCACCGTCCCCGCAGGGCCGAGCCAGAATCGCGGCGGCCCCATTTTCCTGAAGTAAGCCGGCCAGTGGCACAAACCGTTCAATTCACGCAGCGCCAGATTGCCTACATAAGGCGGCAAGTCCTGCGTGTTGTCCGCGACGAGATCAAGGTAAGCCAGCAGAGACATGTCCTGCATCGCCCGGTCAGGCGCGAACGCAGTGTTGATATAGTCCCCCACCCGTGCTCGCACAGGCAATTCGCCGAAGCGCTCGCGCAGCGTCTGCGGCGTCAGCGCGGACAACGGCCATTTCCCGACGAGCCCGGTGATGACGAATGGCAGGCCCTCTTTTGCACGCTGATGAAATGCAGCAGCATCGAGCCTGCCTATGCGAGGCACTTCAATAATGCCCGGCAGACCGCGACCGGCGCGCCTGATCGCCTGGCGCATTTCCTCGATGGACGTCACGCCGCGAACCAGCGCATCCCGCTTTTCCTGCTCCTGCTTTCTCGCCATGGCGTCTTCCGGCGACAGATCCGACGACGACGGCCGGGGCGGCAGTTGTCGCAACGATGAGCGCGCCGCTCGCAGTTCTTGCTGATCGTCAGCCGGATTCTCGGGTTTCATTTTTCTGGTGCTTGCAGATTGTGTTTTGGCAATGACTGGCGCGGATATGCATGGATTGAGCATGCTTTATTGACCCTGCGTGATTTTACCTATGTTCAGCCCCTCAGATCTGAAACACGAATTCCCCCTTCGCTCACGATGCAGTGAGTCTTGCCTGCAGGATCAACCGGATACGGTTCCCCCAGCCGTCCGATGCAGATGACGACTTCCTGATAGAGTGATGCGGCAGCCGAGATGGCAAGCAACAACAGATGGCCGATTCCGGCAGCATTTTCTGCAGTCAACCAAGGAGAAGTGACATGGATTTGCAACTTGATGGCAAGATTGCCCTGGTAAGCGGCAGCACCGCGGGCATCGGTTACGCGATCGCTCACACGCTTGCCCAGGAAGGCGCGAGCGTGATCGTCAACGGCAGGACGCAGGCGGGGGTCGACGAGGCGGTGGACCGCATACGCTCGGAAACGAAGGGCAACGTCCAGGGCTATGCTGCCGACCTTAGCCAGGCCGACGCCGCGCATGAAGTCGTTCGACGTCATGCCGGCATCAGCATCCTCGTGAACAATCTCGGCATCTTTGAGCCCAAGGCCTTTGAAGATATTCCAGACGCAGACTGGCTGCGTTTCTTTGACGTCAATGTACTGAGCGGCGTGCGCCTTGCCCGCCTGGTGCTGCCCGGGATGAAGCAAGCGAATTGGGGACGGATCATCTTCATCTCAAGCGAAAGCGCGGTACAGATCCCTACGGAGATGGTCCACTACGGCATGACCAAGACCGCCCAGCTTGCCGTTTCCCGCGGGTTGGCGGAATCGGTTGCCGGAACGGGCATCACGGTCAACAGCGTATTGCCCGGCCCGACCAAATCGCGCGGCGTCGGCGACTTCGTCGAAGAGATGGCCCGCTCGAGCGATAAAAGCTTCCAGCAGGTCGAGGCGGAATTCTTCGAGCACGTTCGTCCGACCTCACTGATCAAGCGCTTCGGCACGCCGCAGGAAGTCGCGTCGCTGGTAGCCTACGTCGCAAGCCCGCTCGCATCGGCCACCACCGGCGCAGCGCTTCGTGTCGACGGCGGCGTCATCAAGAGCGCCTTCTGAAGAAACCAGGACTCTCAGATACGCTGGGGGACTAAATTCAAAAGCCCGATTCTGCATGAGCTGAATCGGGCTTTTTATCGGACTGACGGGCGATTCTGCATGGGGCACAGTACCTGCAGCTGGACGATTGCAGGCTTCGATTGGTTTCACTTTCGAAACTTGCGAAACTGAGTTCCTAAAAAATACAAGATCGGTAACGAGAGCAAAGTAAATATCAACATCGGAACTCTCAGGGGGCCGAACAGTGGGGGCTCTTCTATGATCCGAAAATGCTCTGCCGGAGGCTCAGGAAGAGTCCAGCCGATTACCAGGCTATAGCAAATAAAAAGCACGATCAACGACAGGGACGCAAAAATCCACGGGTAATTGATTCGCCCCCAAAAGAAGATTAAAGAAAGCACTGTGTAGATAATGGGCAGAGCGAAGGCAATCACCAGTTCCAACTCTATTCCATCGGCAAACAGGTTTAACAAGTTATACATATTATCGAACCAGATAGTGATTGCGCTTGAGGCTGTCGTTTACAAGAATTGGTAACAACGACCGCTACTGGTCGGAAGCGGCCCTGAGAATTTTTCACTCAATAATCCGTTCATAAGCACTCGGACGCAATGAGGCAGACAATTGGCACGGACAAGATCAGGCCACAACATGGCCCGATGACCCCGGCTATGACTCCTGGAAAAAATACTGCTTTTGCAGATACCTGGTCTTTGCAAACATAGAGCGTGAGCGCCATAAGAATCCCTCCTAAAAAATACGCAGGAAGAAACACCTGAGACGCGCCAGGAAGCCAAGTATCAAGCGGAAATCTAAAGCGATGAAGCAAGATTGCGACAGCTACCATGCCAAGGAATCCGCCTGCTGCGGATGCCAGACTGAGAAGAAAAAACACCCGTAGCAACGCTCTTTTTCTTATGGTTTTCAAAGTGGCGATGAGTGCCTCCAATTGGAAGTTCCTTAAAAATCGGTCTGATGATCGTTCTGACATAGTTGCTCTTGGTCGATAAGGGGCACCCTATATTAAATAATTTAATGTTTTCCGATCAACTCGATTGTTTCGTTAAAACCTTCGAGTATCGCGAGAACCTGACGGTTATTTCGGTACTTTTACGCAAGACACTTAAGCGTCGATCTGTGCCAGTGCAATCTTGAACAGAAACTCTCTTCGCTCTTTCACCTCCGGATCGCCCCCGAGATCCAAAGGTTCGCTTCGAAAATGATCACATGTGTTCCTCGTATCGACGAAGGAACTGACTTCTTTAGGGATACCCTGCGCCCAGCCATTGAAACTCGCAATCGTCGTTAAAAGTATCAATAAGGTCTTTAATATATTCACACTGACCTCCTTTGGGGACTATGTTCGTTTCTGGCCGGTTGCGGACCTTAGTTTTCCGATTTGATTTACTCCGCCTTTTCTCTATCTTCTTTCCGCTTGCGATATTCGGCTATATCGATCCGACCATCTGCCAAAGCGGCGACATCCGGATCAGAGTGCGACGAAAATTGCTTCAATGAGATTTTGAATCTAGAGCCCGCCCTTAATAGCGAAAAGACGATGAATATGAACGCCAACCCTATCAGGTTGCGATAAGACGATGATGTTTTTTCGACGATTTCTGGAGCAAAGAAGATAAGCAGCCATGCGACGAAGAAGGCTGCTAAATCCCAATATTTTTTGAACACGCCGACGTTCCTCTGTTATCAAATTTGAGTCCATTTTTTGAGTGCCTGCATTTGGCCGGCAGTAGACATCAACACTGCGCCGATTTAGAGCGTTTTGGCAATCAAATGAATTTCTCTATCAGCGTCAATTTACAACTATATATCCACGTTTTAAGAGTGTATTCATCAGCCATCTATTTCCATATATCCCGCAAACAAGCATATAAATCAGCGTGATGCCAAGATCTAAAAATACGGAGAGCAGACTCTTGCTGGAAATTACATAGTCGGTAACAAAATTGGTCACTGTGAGCGCCAGAAGCAGAACAAGAAAATGCCACCAGAGCCGCTTGATGAGCGCCCATAACGGCCCAAGAAAAAAGGCTGGCCAACTGAAACCAACATTGACGTGTGCTACTTTTCTGGATGGATGCATCAGGATAATTGTTTTTTTCATTTTTATAATTTTTCACGATCAAATGGTACTGGCCAATTGCAAACTCTTTGAGTTGGCTGACTAGGATCGCAGATGGAATGTGCATTCGTTTGCAACTTGCTTCCCATCACAGTCGAAAAATTGCGACTGCAAATGTGCGGTGATGATCAGCATCCCCCGGGCATTGAATTTCAGCAGAAAATGACAAGCTCCTGCAGCGAATTGCGGATCAAACTCTCCGAACTGTAAGTCATATTGGCTGCCAGGAGTCTCCCCCTTGAATGCCTCCAAGGCTAAAACAAGCTGGCCTAGTTGTTCGTGCCCTGTATAGACTTCCGTCTGAAATCGGAAGCGCCCCTCATTGATTTCAATTCGCAGCTCCAACAGATCGTCATCCGACCATATCTTGGTGAAATATATTCCTGCATTCATTTTATTCTCTTCTCATGATGGACGCTTCTGGCCAATCGCAGACATTCTTAGTCACGAAAAATCGGCAGATATATTGCGTGCGCCTTGGAAGTAATCAACCAAAAAAACCGCGATCCAAAGCGATAACACCGTGCACCAAACAAGTACAGCAGTCCGTTTATTATTGGGCTGGCGCATGATTCGATACAGCTCCAGGAGATTGATCGTTGCAAAAAACAGTAGGATCGGAGCGAGAATAAAAAGGTAATAGAAGGCATCCCCTGGACCGCCAGGAGTATTCTTCTCGCCCCACGTAGGCCAGAGACGGGAAGCCAGCAGTAAATAAAGCCCCATGCCGGTCACGTTGACAATAGTCCAAGTGGCTGATCGTGGAGACGATTTTAATAAGTGCAGTTGCATGGCGAATAATTTTTATGGATCAATCGGGTTGGCTTTTACGATCGTACTTAATGTTGAAGCTGAAGAGCTCCGGTCCTGGCCGTTTTAAGACAAATGTCAAGGATTGCTGAGCGGACGCATTTCTCGTCCAGCAGGATCGAGCTCAAGAACGGATTCATGCAGTCCCGAAATTCTTTTTCCGAACGGACGTCCGTCTTCATCCGTTTCAAAAAAACGCCATGAGATATTTTCAATGGAATCCGGATAACTGGTCGGTCCTTCCAGCAGATGACTAATTGTAAAAAGTATTTGAACCTGCAAGCAACGGGCCATGTGAGTCAAGTCGTTATCTGTCACACCTTTCTCCCGGCAGGCCGACATTATTCCACCGAGACCGGAATAAGGTGCTGACGGCATTTTCCGAGTTTGCGAAATTGCTCGGTCAATCCAACGATTGTCGCCCTCCATTGGAATATTGTCCCAAGCATTTTTCAGAAATAGAAATCTCAAAAATTGCGGAACGCCTTCTTCAATTTGAGATTTAGCCCAAGACTCCGGGGAGCCTGCTCCAACTTCTGAAAATAACGCTACAAGTTCTTCTTTAGATGCAGGTACACCCATATTTACCTTTCATTAAACCAGGTGCGCGCAAACGTCCCCTGCCCGATTGCGGACATCAGTTACCTGCCCGCAGTACTCTTTGCTGACTACGGTAAGTTTCCCTGTAATGGCCTCCTTCCGGATGCGGCAGAAGTTCAAGACGAGCGATCAGTTCTGCAGCAATGGAATCATGTTCATTCATGGGTATCCTTAGCGGTATGAGGATTGTCGCGGCTGGAAATGAGCCACCTGTATTGATTCAATGCCGAGCGAATCTGATGGCATGTGAGTCTTCATGCAATGGTGGGGATGCCGGTTACTGGCCGACTGCGTGCGGATAGTCACGTGAGCCGATCGGATTCGAGGGTTATCTCATGAGTGCCGTCATGAATGCCTACCTTCTGACATATCCACCAGTACGCAAGTCCACTTGCAAGCCCTGATCCCAGATAGTTCAGCGAATCATAAAGACCGGATTGTACCCAGCGAGCAGATGTGAACGGTACCGCAAGCTCGATCCAGAGGGGTATGGCACAGACAAGGCCAGTCATTCCGAACTGCCACCAACGCGTTAGACGAAACTTCCAAAACAAAAGCGCAAGCGGCAAGCCAAAGATAAGCGCCGCAATTATCCCGAGAGGGAAGCCAATGAACCACATCAGCGGCAAGGCGGCACACCAAGTTCCCGTTCCGCGGGCTAGCCCTATGCCACAGGTGGAAAATGTGGCGCTAGTCACGCCAATCACGGCAGCGCCCCCAAGCATAGACACATTACGGAATATCGACTTGGCAGTTAGACGCACTGTTTTCTCCCTGTATGCAGTGGCGGTTTACAAGACAATGGCAACCCAAGAACGGAGGCTTATGGCAGGTTGTAGACATACCCATTTTAGTCATACCAAGGGTGAACAATCGCTCCGATGGAAAATGCAAAAAATGAAGTGAGAATAAGTGTCCATTTGGATGTGGCTCGCGCAGGCAATCTAATTTTGGTGAATATAAAAGCTCGCACGTTCAATAGCCCAATACAAAACATCATAGCGATGATGGGATACAGAATAGCCCCCCACCCAATTTGGGCCGGTTCATTCAAAAATGCCATTCCGAACAGCAGAAAAATCGGCGGAGTAAATGGCAAAGCGACATCGAATGCTGTCAGATATCCCTTCCGTCGTAAAAAAACCAATGGGACGAAAAACGCCATACAAATACTCATCGCGATGGCCGCAAGGGAAAAATAAATTTTCATGTCGTTATTGATTGATCTATCTAAAAGAGGTCCGCTCCTGACCGGTTGCCGTCATGAGCAATTGTCGGTGATGATGTTGAAAAACAGAATAAAAGGAAACACACGCGAAAGCATAAATCAGAACAGACCATTCGTGACTATAAAACCGAACGAAAATAGTCCCCTCCTTCAGGCGGAAAAGCAGATGGAATTCTCTGCCTTTCGTCTAGCGCAACTGCCGTTCGACGGCGGCTCAGCCCTGTTATCTGATTCGCATCCCGGCGTTTTAGCCGCGCGCTACAAGGCTGTTTCCCGGCATGACGAAAACCCTTGGTCCGGGAGACCCCGGCCGATGTCGATTAAAATGCAAGCCTGATAGGAAATAAGTGATCCCTTGAGAAGAACCTCACATCCATGTCCTTTCCACGACTTCCTGACGCGATACATTGACGATGCTCCCGATAGAGAACCAAGAACCAGCCTCGCCCTCCTTCCGCACAATCGCCGGGGAGTCGGTGGATGCTGCACAAAAACATTTGCACGACATCCTCTGCATTGCGATCGAGCATGCGCCGTCGCGCGCCGCCGTGGTGGTATTCGATACGCGCTGCGATCTCGCTGTCGCCTTGACGGAAGCCTATCGGCGCTGCCTGCCGGCGGCGAGCTTCATCGATTTTGATACGGTTGCGCCGGACGCGGTTCTGGCTGCCTTTGCCCTGCTGACGTCCGGCGATCTGGTGGTGCTGATTCAATCGACCAATTTTCGTCTTGAGGCTTTCCGGCTGCGCGTCGAGCTCTTCAAACGTTCGCTCAAGGTGATCGAACATCCCCATCTGTCGCGCATGCCCGGGCCGCAGGCTGACTACTATATCGCGTCGCTGGCCTATGACCCGGCGTATTACCGCGACGTCGGCTACGCCCTGAAGGCGCGCATCGATCGCGCACAAGGCGGCGTGGTCGACAGCGGCGGCGAACGCCTGGTATTTGCCGCGCCGTTTGAGCCGGCCAAGCTGAACATCGGCGACTATAGCGAGATGAACAACGTCGGCGGCCAGTTTCCGATCGGCGAGGTATTCACCGAATCCCGGGATCTGGAGGCGGTGAACGGGCGCGTACGCATTTTTGTTTTTGGCGATACCTCGTTCCGGGTGAACAAACCGGAGCAAGCCATCACCCTGGTGATCGCCAAGGGCCGGGTCAGCGAGGTGATTGATTCCACCCCGGATTTCGACCAGGTGCTGGAGAAAATCCGCGCCGACGAGGGTGAGGTATGGCTGCGCGAACTGGGCTTCGGCATGAACCGCGCGTTCTCACGAGAACGCATGGTCGACGATATCGGCACCTATGAACGGATGTGCGGCATCCACCTGTCGCTCGGCGCCAAGCACGGGGTCTACAGCAAGCCCAATATCAGGCGCACCACCGCGCGCTATCACATTGACGTGTTTGCGGTGACGGAGGCGGTTTACCTTGATGATGCGCTGGTGTATCGGGATGGGGCCTGGCAGGTTTGACGAGCGTGACCTACCGACATTCAAGAACGTCGCCCGCATCGGCAATCAAAGCTTTCTCAGGCTCTCAAAATACCGCACATCCCCGCTCAAGGGATCGGTGAAGGCGATCGAACGCGCCAGCAGTTTCAGCGGTGTGTCGTAGTTGTCTGCAGCGCCCGCCGGTACGGTGTGCGGATAGAAGTTGTCGTTGACGATGGGAACACCCAGCGCAGCCATGTGCACCCGCAGCTGATGCTTGCGCCCGGTCACCGGATTGAGCCGGTACAACGCCCGTTCGCCCCGCCGTTCGATCAGATCGATATGGGTTTCTGAATTCGCTTCGCCCTCTTCTTCGCGCATCAGGAAAAACTTGTCGGCGTCCACCAGGCGGCTGCGATAGACGAAGGGAAAATCGCGCCCTTCCAGCATGCCGGCCAGCGCTTCATAGGTCTTGTCCATGGTGCGTTGCTGGAACATCGACTGATAGGCGCCGCGGCTGTCCGGATTATGCGAAAAGATGATGACGCCGGCAGTCTCGCGATCGAGCCGGTGGATCGGCGTCAGATCGGCCAGTCCGGTTTTCTTTTTGAGGCGCACCAACAGGCTTTCGTGCAAAAAGCGTCCGGTCGGAATCACCGGCACGAAGTGCGGCTTGTCGACCACCAGCAGATGGTCGTCGCGATGCAGGATGGTTTCTTCAAAGGGAATCGCTTCTTCGCTGCCGTCCAGATCGCGGTAGTAAAAGATACAGTCGCCGCGCCGATACGGCGACATCGGCGTGAGAGCTTCGCCTTGTTGATTGACGACCTCGCCGCGCGCCATGCGCTGGCGCCAGGCCGCTTCGGAGATGGCCGGAAAGCGTGCGCACAGGAAGGCCAGCATGCCGACGCCTTCCCACAAACCCGGTTCTTGCTGCAGCCACAGATAGCTCGGCGCGACGCCGTCTTTCAGCGGCAAGGGTGCTTTCGGTTTCATGCCTTGCCGCTGAGCTTGCGCGCGGCGCGGCGTTGCCACGCGATGACGCTGGGGTTTGTGTCCAGGTGCGACTTGATGCGCGCACGCTGGGTGTCGGTGAGCGGCAAGGTGCGCAGCAGTTCGGGCCAGCTTTGCATGGCGCGTTCGACCGTGTCGACCAGCACCATTTGCAGCTTCGGCTCCGGAATGCTCCAGATATTGGCCAGTTCACGCAGGACCGCCGGCGTGAGCAATTGCCGCGCCTTCTCTCCCGGTGCAAACGCCAGCGCGTGGCCGTGTCCTGCCAGATAGGCGGAATACGCGACGATGTCGTAGGCAGGCGACAGCTGCGCGGCCTGCGGCGTGCGGTACAGCATGCTGAAGTTTTTCAGATGCGCATCGAAGTTGCCCAGCAGCTCGTTCACCTTGATCCGGCGCAATAATTCAAAGAGGTCGTCTTCGCCGTTGCTGCTGCGTTCCAGCAGCACCACGCCCAACGCCGCATATGTCCCCGCATATTTGGATGCAGCCGGCGTGCCGGTAATCTGCGCGAAGTCTTCCATGTGCAGCCGCCCGGTCGGAGTACTTGCATCGCGATCAAAGCGGTGGATCAGCAAGAAATTCTCTGCATCGCTGCGCAAGCCGAACGGCAAGCGATCGGCAATCGCCGTCAGCGGCACCAGCTCGTGGTCGCAGACCTGAACGCCGGCCGCGCGCGCCAGCGCCAGCGAGGAGAATTCCACCTCCGGCATGTGCGGATAATCGGAGGCCGGCAGCTTGCCGATGAAGTGGGCGCCTTGGGCATCCCTGGAGCGCATCACATAGCGCCCTCCCGAGGCGCGCACCAGACCGATCTTGGGCTGCACGCCGGAAATCGACTCGCCTTCCGGCGTCGGCAACTGCCCCGCACTCATTTCATAGCTGTCGCGGCCCTGCCCGATCAGGCGGCCGAGATGGGCATCGTCGAGGTTTTCCGACAAGGCCGAGACATCGCCGGGCAAATCCTTGCCGCAAAAAGCCAGCAAGCCGAATTCATCATCGGGAGCCAGACCCGCGCGTTCGATCAGGTGCTTGCGCAACTGGCCTTCGGGCAGCAGGTTCTGGAAGAACGGCGGCAAACCGCCTTTGCCGTCGCCGCGATTGACCTCCAGTGCGGGATTGAGCAGCTGCGCCACGGTGCGGTCTTCGGTCGAGGCGCGATACAGCTGCGACAAGACCGGCCGCTGCGCGTCGGTCGCGTAGCCGTCGTCAAAACGGAAATACACCCGGCCATCGTCCAGGGCAAACAAGGAGCCGACTTCCGTTACACCGAGACGGATACGCAAGGAACGCAGCATGCTCATGGCGTGCTCCCCATCAGGAGCTGCAGGCGTTCGGACAGCTCGGTACGCTCGCCCTCGCCTTCCGCTGCGCGTTGCGCCGAGACTTCCTGCGGCACCAGCAGCAGCTCCAGACCGAGCTCGCTGCAGATCGACAGCAGCTTGCTGAGCTCGATGTTGCCTTTGCCGGTTTCCAACGCCTGCAGCGTATTGCGGTGAATGCCGCTACGCTCGGCCAGATTGGCCGAACTGAGCTTTTGCGATTTGCGCGCTGCGCGGATGCGTGCGCCGAGAGCTTGAACGGAATGCATAATAAACTGTGCGAATGATCTTAAAGACCATTCTATTATGCATTTTGAGAAAATCAAGGAATGACACAATTAATTAGTCAATTACTTAAAATGACCAATTAATTATGCAAAAATTCCTATCAATGAGGAAAACCACAAATAAAAAATCGCCCACGAGGAGCGATCTTGATAAAGCCAGCCGGTACCGTGCCGATCTTCGGTCAGGCCACGGTATTGACGTTGCGGCCGACGTTCGGATTGGCCGGCAGTGGCGGCGGCAATGCCTGCAGCACGCCGATAGCCGCTGCGGCCTGGGTGTTCAGGGCTTTTTTCAGCATCGCCATGCTGACTGCATCGGCAGTTTCAGCGGCGGACAATGCGGAGGCAACGGCGGGTATGTTTCCAATATCCATGACAACTCCTAGAGTAACTGCTTGACTGCATTTCTTAACGACATATTTCCGTATTTCTTTACGTCAATCAAGATTTTTTACAAAAATAATTTCAAAATATTGCCAATAAAACAAATAGTTAGTACGACGTCCATGCAAAAAAAATCGCATCACGAGGATGCGATTTCAAAAATGAACCCTGATGTGCCGGGTTTCCCCCTTCAGGCCTTGGTGTTGACATTACGGCCTATATTCGGGTTGGCTGGCAGGGCCGGGCTGACAAGAGCAACCACATCATCAACGACATGATTGGCCACTTTGGTCAGGTCCAGCCCGATTCCCTCTACGGCTTTTTTCGCCAGCCAAGCGGTTGCGACACCAGTTGCCAGAGATGCGATCTCCATGATGACTCCTTTCTAGAACTCATTTCATCAATAGGCGCGAGATGCGTTCTCGATGAGTTCTGCAGGTGCAACTTCCCTTTAGCGACACAATCTGACAATTCTTAACGAATTACACATGTCCTTATCTTTGTTTTACACAGGTTAAGATTTCGCCGCCCTCAAGCAGCTCCCAAGCCTTACACTTAGCTTATCCGATCGATTAAGATCGCTTCAAGCCTCGTCCTCTGCTTTCCCCATGCTCCACACACTAGAAAAAATCAGCACGTCCCCCGTCAACGCCGAACTCGATCTTCTGATCGAACTGATGAAGGCCATTCGCCCGAAAAAGCGCGAAGCGCCGGAACTGGCCATCACCAACGTCCGTACCCTGACGCACTTGCTGCAACAGCATCCGCACTACGCCGCAACGCTGCGCCATTACCTGCTGCATCTGTTGTCGGCGCGGCGTCAGACCAGCCTGTACACCGACATCGGCATTCTCTCCAACGACGGTTTCTTCTCGGAGCTGCATCGCCGCATCGCTTACCGCATCCTGCCGCCGGCGCTGGACGATCGCTACCTGCCGGATTGCCTGGAAAAGATCTTCCCCTTCAATACCGATTACCTGTGGATGCGGGCGGTCCCGCCATCGGATTGGGAAGCGCTGTTTGAGGTGCTCAGTCGCGCTGAAATCGAATTGCCCGACCTGGAACAGATTGATGGGCAAAAGACGCTCACAGAAATCCTGCTCGCCATCCAGGTCCTGTCCTACCGCATCAGCGCCATCGGCATCGAACCGGAATTGATCCGCATCTACAGCGACATCAAGGCCTTTGAATCGCCCTTCCTGATGCAAAACGTCGAGCTGCATCGCTATCTCGACGGCTACATGCGCCACCTCAACGGCGACCCGACGCCCATCGAAGACGCCAGCCATGTACTGGTGATGCTGGAGCAATGCCAGGACGTCGTGAAGAAGATCCGCAACAGCACGCTGCGCCTGGGCACCAGCATCTCCGTCACCTACCGCCTGGTGCGCCTGGACCAGCATCTGGATCGCCTGCACAAGCTGCTGTCGCTGGTCGACGTCGGCGTCGCCGAGACGCCCGCCATGGCAGCGGCCGAAAAGCGCAGCATCGGCCTCGAACTGGGGCTGGAACTGATCGAAGCGCACAACCGCAAATACACCGTGCGCGATCTGTTTGCCGCCAACATCAACCTGCTGGCGCGCAACATCACCGAAAACGCCAGCCGCACCGGCGAACACTACATTGCCGAAGACCGCCGCGAATACGCCGCCATGTACCGCTCGGCAGCGGGCGCCGGCTTCATCATCGGGTTCATGTCGCTGATCAAGATCCTGTTTTCGTACCTGCGCGCGGCGCCGCTGGTGGAAGCCTTTTTGTTCAGCATGAATTATTCGCTGGGATTCATGTTCATCCACGTGCTGCATTTCACGGTGGCGACCAAACAGCCCGCCATGACTGCCTCGCGCATCGCCGCGGGCCTGCACAGCCGCGACGGCCGCAACATCGATCTCGACAGCCTGACGGAACTGATCGTCAAAGTGATCCGCACCCAGTTCGTGGCGGTGCTGGGCAACCTGACGATTGCCTTCCCCGTGGCGTATCTGCTGGTCTACGGCTATTTCCTCGTGACCGGGCATCACTTCGTCACTCCCGACAAGGCGCAACACCTGCTGCACGACATCGATCCGTTTGCCAGCCTGGCGCTGTTCCATGCGGCCATCGCCGGGGTCTGCCTGTTCCTGGCCGGATTGATTTCGGGTTACTACGACAACAAGGCGCTCTACACCCGCATGTCGCAGCGCGTGGCGCGTGCGCGCTGGCTCAACGGCTTGCTTGGCAAGGCGCGCACCGCGCGTCTGGGCGATTATCTGGAGACCGGCCTGGGCGGCCTGATGGGGAATTTCTACTTCGGGATTCTGCTGGGCACCATCGGCACCATCGGCTTCATGATCGGCCTGCCGATCGACATTCGTCACATCACCTTCTCGGCAACCAACTTTGCGATTGCGCTGGTCGCGCTCGACCATGCAGTCAGTTGGCATGTGATTGCGGTGTCGACCTTCGGTGTGCTGGCGATCGGCACGGTGAACCTGTGGGTAAGTTTTTCGCTGGCGCTGTTCGTGGCCCTGCGTTCGCGGCAGGTGAAATTCCGCCACAGCTGGCCGCTGCTGAAGTCGCTGTGCCGGCGCTTCCTGAAAAAACCGGTGGACTTCTTCATTCCGCCAAAGACAGCGCCGTTGCCGGAGCAGGAGAACGGAGCGGAATTGTCATGAAGCTTTCGCCCTGAATCTTTATTTCGCCGGCTTGTCCAACTGCTCGTAGACCGTATTGGCAATCCGCGCCAGTTCGCCCCGGTCGATGCTGCCGGACAAGGCGTAGCCGAACTTACCGTCGATCCAGTAAAACACGTTGACCGTGCCTTCCTGTGCGAAGCGGAAACCGGTGTCCTTGTTCTGCACCTGATCGGTGGAAACGTACAGCGTCAAACGCTGGCCGGCGCCGTCGTGATACATGAACTGCGCCACCGGCCCGCTCTGTCCCGGCAGCAAACGGCCGCCGATGAGTTCATAGCCGAGCGGCGCCAGCTTGGGCGCGCGGACATCGGCGCCGATGCGTTTGGACAGCCAGCGCACCAGAGCCTCTTCCTGATCGGCGCCGACCTCCACCGGCCGGCGCGGATCCGGCGTGTAGACGGCATGCGCGACGGCGGCGCGGCGCGCCATCATCAAGGGCGCATCCACGCGCGCCACCGATCCGGCGGCGCTGGCGATCCAGGTCACCGACGACGACTGTGCCGCGCCGTGCAGATACCAGCCGCCCGCACCGGCGAACACGGCCACGATCAGGATCGCGGCATAACGCTGCAACAACTCCCAGTTGCTGCTGGGCCGCGCCGACAGACGCGCCGGCACGGGCTCGTCCAGCACCGGGTCGAACAGCAGGTGCAAGGCTTGATTCTGATGGCGATAAGTGCGCAGGCGCTCGGCTTCGTCCGGATTGCTTTCCAGATAGGCGGCGATTTCTTCCAGACGCTCCTCGGGCAGCAGGCCGTCGACATAACCCTGCAAATCGGCTTCGGTAATCGGCATCGGTTTCATTTGACCACCTTCAACGGCGAATGCTGGGGCCGTCCCTCGACCAGCGTGCGCAAGCGCTCACGGGCGCGCGACAGGCGCGACATGACGGTCCCGATCGGGATGTTCAGGGTCGCAGCCACTTCTTCATACGTCATTTCTTCCAGCACCACCAACAACAAAATCTCTCTTTGCTCCGCGGCCAGCAGACGCAGGGCCGATTCCAGGTCGTAGCCGACCAGCCGGTCAGGCGCATAGGCCGGCGTTGCCAGCGCGTCTTCGTCATCCAGCGTCACGGTCGGGATCACCGGCTTGCGGCGCTGGTCGACATGCAGGTTGTGCATGATGCTGAACAGCCACGGCCGCATGTCGGTGCCCTTGCGCCAGCTCGACAGCTTTTGCCAGGCGCGTTCCATCGTGTCCTGCACGAGGTCGTCCGCGCCGGCGCGATCGCCCACCAACGCCCGCGCATAACGGCGCAGGCGTGGGATACAGGCTAGCAAATGACTTTCGTCGGACATGAGTTTGCGATGTGAACGCGGTGAGTTGGCTAATCAGTTCTTGATGACGTGCCAGATGTTCTTGAAGTTGTCGCCGTTGCGGTCGCCGGCTTTCTTGTCGGCGGCGAAGGTGTACAGCGGCTTGCCGTTGACGGCCAGTTGCGGGCTGCCGTCGTCGCGCTTGATCACGGAAAACGGTGCGCTCGGCGTGCCGGTCGGTGCAACCGGCGGCCAGTTGGCGGCACACGGGCCGTTGCAAACGCTCTTGCCGGCAGGGTCGTTATCAAAAGTGTAGACCGTCATGCCGCTGGTGGTGACGAGGACGTCGTCCATCTTCTTGACGGCCATGTCTTCGGCGAAGGCGGCAGGCGCCACGGACGACAGCAAGGACAATGTCAACAGGGAAAGTGGGAGCAGTTTCATTTCAGTATTCCTTTGGTCTCAGGGTTACGCGGTTTGCCTTACCCATGACCCGGTATACGTGGGGCATGACGGCTTTATTCCACGCGACTGAAAATATTTTTCCCCGTTGGCTTGCCGCCCTCGCTTATCTGGTGACCACGGTGCGCTGCATCGGCGCCAGCAAGGCCAGCAGCTTGTTTTGCGTGCGCGACGGAATATTCGCTTTGTCCATTGCCGCCTGCAGATCTTCCACCAGGGCATTGAATTGCATGTTGTTCAAGGCCAGTCCCTGATGCACCTCCTTCATCGGGTCGCCGCTGTATTTGCACGGGCCGCCGCTGAGTTCGCAGAACTGTTCCGTGATCAGCTTGGCGAGGCGCTTCATGTCGGTATCCTTGAAGGTGTCCTTGATGCGCGCATCGGCCAGCGCCAGCGCCAGCGTGTCGTCGACCACCCTGGTCAGCACTTCCAGCCCGCCGAGGTCGCGATACAGGCTGTCGTCGGCCTTTTGGGCCTGCGCCGGCAAGGCTGTCATCAGGACAACCATGGCCGCAGCCAGCCAGCCGGATTTGCTTGTGAGAGTTTTCATCAGAAGCCTGCCTGCACAGAGAGATAGACACCTTCCTGGCGTCTGGGGTTATAGATAGTGATGTCGCCCAGCGACACATAGGCCAACGTCAGCGACAGGTTCTTGCTCGGGAACCAGGCGACGAAAGCGTCGTAGTAATCCTTTTCGTTATCCGCGGCAAGATTGCGCGGCTTCATGCGGTATTCGGCGCCGACCACCCATTTGCGATTGAGCAGGTAGGCCACCGAACCTTCGAGCATGGCCTGATAGCGGTCGCCCTTGTCGCCGCCAAAACCGAGGATGCCCATCTGGTTGGCCTTGGTGGCGCGCACCGTGGCGTTGACCAACAGGCTCTGGTCGAGGAACAGCTTGGTCGCCGCCAGATAGTAATCGATGCCGGAATCATCCTTGGCGCCCAGCAGCTTGACGTTATTGACCGCGCCCAGGCCGCCGATGCCGTTGTTGCGCTTGATCATCATGCCGGCGGCGATCTGCGGCAGCCAGCTGTCCTGGTCGTAGACGATGTCGCCGGCCAGTTTGACCTTGATGCCGTAGATGTCCTGATCGATGCGCAGATTGTTGAGCGGAGCCTGGCTTCCGGTAAAGCGCTGTTTGGCGAGCGACAGCTCGACCCGATCGGCGATGCCGACCGCAACGCCGTACGAGGCGAGTGTGTAATCCTGGGTGCCGACATAGGTGTAATGCGCGTTGGCGCCATAGCTGTCGCGCGTGCCGTAGCCGGTGATGGTTGCCCACGGCACCAGGCCGCCGCCGCTCGCGCCTTCGACCTGAATCACGCCGGCCGTGGCCATCAGCTTGCCCATGTCGGGCATCATGCTGGGCGCCGTGCCGGTGGTTTCTGCGGCAGCCGAGGCCGCAACCATGGTCAGCGCGCAGGCCGATATGGCGATCAGCGGTTTGAATGAATTGGATATTTTATTGACTTGCTTGTGCGTCATGTTCCCCCCTGGTGGCACGACTTTGCCGTCCGGCAAATTATATTGCCATATTTTCCGACTGGCTTGGCATCTCCGGAGCTTTCCATTGCTCCAGCCACTCGATAAAGCGGTCGCCCGGCATCGGCTTGCTCATGTAATACCCCTGCGCCTGGTCGCAGCCCATTTGCTTGAGCAGATGCCAGACCGCAAGCGTCTCCAGCCCTTCCGCCACCACGCGCAGGCCGAGGTTGTGGCCGAGGTCGATGGTCGATTTGACGATCTTGGCGTCGTCGGCGTCATGCTCCATGTTCATGACGAAGGACTTGTCGATTTTCAGCTCGTCCACCGGCAGGCGCTTGAGGTAGGCCAGCGACGAATAGCCGGTACCGAAGTCGTCAATCGCCAGTTCCACGCCCATGCCGTGCAAGCGCTCCAGCGTCAGCTGCGCGCGTATCGGGTCGTCCATGATCGCGCTCTCGGTGATTTCCAGGCACATCGACGACGGCGACAATTGATTGCGCGCCAGGATGTCGGCGAAATGCGTCGGCAAATCCTGATCGAGCAAATCGCGGGTCGACAGGTTGACCGAGAATTTCAGCGTGATCCCCCTCTTCTGCAGCTCGGCGCACAACACTGCCGTCTTGTTCAGCATCCAGGAAGTCAGCATGCGGATGAAGCCGGTGGTCTCGGCAAAGGGAATGAAATTGTCCGGGCCGATGAAGCCCTTTTCCGGATGCACCCAGCGCACCAGCGCTTCGGCTCCCACTACCTTGCCGGTAGCCAGCTCCACCTTGGGCTGGGCGTATAGCAGGAATTCATTGCGGTCGAGCGCGCGGCGCAGCTCGCTCAGCAGGCTCAGGCTTTCCTGGCTGCTCTTGTCGATCGACGGGTCGTAGACCGTGAAACCGCTGCCGCGGCGTTTGGCGACGTACATGGCGACTTCGGCGCTGCTGAGCAGCGTGTCGCTGTTCTGCCCGTTTTCCGGATAGCCGGAAATACCGATGCCGGCCCCCAGATCGACCGTCTGGTCGCCGATGGAAATCGGCATTTCCAGCGAATGCAGGATGCGCTTGGCCTGGCGGATCGCTTCGGTGGCATCGGTGGCCGGCAGCAGGATGGCGTACTCGTCGCCGCCGAGCCGGGCGACCTTGTCGTTCTCGCGTTCCAGCTGCTGCTCGAGGCGGCGACCGACTTCGCGCAGCAGGCTGTCGCCGAAGCTGTGGCCCAGCACATCGTTGACATGCTGGAAGCGGTCCAGATCCATCATCAGGATATGGCACTGTCCGTTGCTGGCCTTGGCGCGTTCGATGGCCGCATTGAGCAAGGTTGCAAACTGCACCCGATTGGGCAAATCCGTCAGCGGATCCCAATACGCCAGCCGCCTGATTTCAAGTTCGCGGTTGGCGATGCCGGTGCGCATGCTCTCAAAGGCCTCCGCCAACTTGCCGATTTCATCGCCGCCCTTGATGTCGATGCGGGCCCGATAGTCGCCGGCGCCCAGACGCTTGGCGATGTCGGCCAGCGAACGCAAGGGACTGGTGATGCGCCGCGCCACGAAAGCGCTGGCGAAGATCGCCATCACCACGCCGATCACGCTGATGGTCAACAGGATCAGTTGCAGGCGCCGGTACGGCGCCACCGCTTCACTGATCGAGCGCTGCAATACCGCCACCGCGCTTTGATTGGACGATCCCTTGGCCAGCACCAGCAGGCGCGCGCTGTAGTCGTTGTCGCCGATCGTGAGTTGCGGGATGAAGGAACTGGTGTTGGGCTTTTGCGGCAACTGATGCATCAGCATGCCGGACTCGTCTTTCGGCAGGGTCGACACATCCTGCTGCCACTGCCCGCCGCGTGTGCTGACCATGACGCTGACTTGCAGCGAAGACAAGGCGCGCATGTCGGAAATCAGTTTCTGGTCCACCGGAAAGCCCATGACGACCCAGCCGATGATGACCGGCGCACGCACCGGCACCGCCACGATCTGGAACAGGCTGTCGTCGACGATCACCGTATCCGATGCGCCATTGGTCTCGGCCGCCTTGGCCACCAGCTCCAGAGCGTTACGCTGCAGGTCAGCGCTGGGATACGCCTGGGTTGAAGCCTTGATCTGCTGGTCGGTGCCGATCAGCATCGACAATGTCGAACCGATGCGGGCGCCGTGGTTTTCCAGGACGGAGGTAATCGTGCCGCGGTCATCGGTGCCGATCGCCTGGCGAAAGCCGAAATCCGACGCCAGCAGGCGTGCGCCCTGCGTCAGCTTGTCGGCGTTCTGATCCAGCAGGCGCAGGAACACGCGCTCGCCGATGATCAGTTCATCGCGGATGGAAGCGCGGGCGTTTTCATCGATGGCTTTGCGAATGGCGACGAAACCTGCCAACTGCACCAGCAGGATCAGGACGATGAACAGCGCAACGATGCGATTTTCTAGACGATGCCAGCGCACTTTGGATTTGTCCCCTCGTTATTCTTTGCTTATTGTACCGGCACAGCCTTGACGGCCAGTTTTACCGATGCCGCCATATCCGCGCCCTGGTAGGTGAGCGCCTGCTCCACTGCCGCTTCGTTGGGCGCCATCTTGAAGTACCAGGCCTTCAAGGCATATTTGCCGCCAACCAGCCCTTCCAGCTTGGCGTGGCCCGACATGTCGGTCTTGGCAAAATACGGCGTGTTCACGACTTGCAGGTAGGCCACCATCTGATCGTGAATATTGCAGCCCAGGACGACTGTACCAACTTTATCGAAAACGATGGGACTGGTCGGCACCCCGGAATACAGTTTCAGCTCGAAGGTCTTGGCTGGCGAAAACGAATAAACGTGATGGCGCACCTTGTCGTGATTGGGGAACAACACGGGCGTGCCCACCTGCACCACGCTTACCAAGGGGAAAAATTTGATATCTTTTTGCTCAATTTCGGCTTGCTTGAGCGACTTCGGCACCGTCTGGCCGCCGGTCGGTTCGGCATACACCACGGCATTGGGCACCGGCGTGCCGGCCACGTCGAGCACCTGCACGGTGACCGTCGCCGCTGCGGCAGGCGCAGCCTGCATGGCAGCCGCCGACACCATCAGAACAACAGTCCCCTTCAGCATGCGGCAAGCATGCTTTTGAACGAACGATAAACGCATGATCGGAATGAATCGAAAATTGGGCAGAAATTCCTGCCGACGCACTCATTCCGGATTTTGATGAACCCGCACTGAGCGAGGCTCATTATGCAATTAAATTCGATCTTTGCGCAGTTAAATAACCAACAACAGCAGGAACAATTTCAGAGCGAACGTGGGCGGCGTTGAGTCCCGGCGGCGCGATCAACACCACCGCATTGACCAACGCCTTAAGCATGCGCTGCACCACAAAGGCCGCCACATCGACATCCGGCGAGGTAATGGTCTTGCGATGCTTGGTTAGTACACCCTTGATCGCCTCGAAAAAACGCTGGCGTACGTGGTTGGAAACCGGCAGGTGAAAAGACGGAAATTCTTCTTCCAGGATGCGGTTGAGTTCGGGTTCGACCAGATGGGCCGCCACCAGCGCCTCGATCAGCGCCTCGAAATCGCTTTCCAGGCTACCGGACGCATCCATTTTGGCGACGACCTCTTCGAACAAGTGCAGCATGCGGGCCACGTGGCGCTCGCGCAGCGCAAAAATCAGCGCGTCCTTGTTCGGAAAATATTGGTACAAGGAACCGACGCTGATGCCGGCGGCTTCCGCTACCAGATTGGTGTTGGTCTTGGCGTAACCGCGCTCGACCAGCACCCGCGCCATGGCGTCGAGAATGGTGTCGACCATGGCTTTGGAGCGTGCCTGGCGCGGTTCTTTCCTGGGCTGCAGTTTCATTTTTTTATTCCAATTTACAACATGAGCTAATGTTCGTATATACGAGTATAATACAAAAGATGAGTTTTTACTCGCCAGCTCGCAAATGCTTCCGCGAGCCCCCTCGGAGACCGGCCCAATGTATCGGCGCACGGCAATGACCCGGCGACGAATTCAACCAGACGCATCACTTGTTCTCACCCGGATACTGCAACAAAAATTGGAGAATTACATGAAATCCGCCTCATCGCCTGCACTGCGTTTGCGGGTGATCGCTTTGTGTACCCTGACGATCGGCATGCTGGGCCTCTCCGGCTGCGCCAGTTTCAGCGGTATCAACAGCGACAAACACATGGCGCAACCCGGCGACTACGCCGTCGAGCGCAGCCTGTCCGGCCAGAGCCAGGGACAATGGCCGGCCACCAACTGGGTGGAGCAATTCGGCGATCCGCAACTGACCGCCCTGATTGCCGAAGCCTTGGAAAACAACCCCAGCCTGCAGCAAGCCCAGGCCCGCATCGCTTCCGCCAGCGCACTGGCTGAAAGCAAAGGCGCGCCGCTGCTGCCGACGGTCGACGCCGAAGCATCGTTCACCCGTAACTTGTTCCCGGCAACCACGATTTACCCTGCCCCTTACGGCGGCAGCTGGTACAACGAAAAGAAGGCTTTCCTGAATCTGGGTTACGAGCTGGACGTCTGGGGCAAGAACCACGCCGCGCTCGAACAAGCCGTCTCGCAGAAAAAAGCTGCCGAAGCCAGCGCACAGGAAACCCGCCTCGTCATCACCAGCTCGATCGCATCGGCTTACAACCAGCTCGCCACCGAATACGCTTTGCATGACATTTTGCAGCGTACCGTCACGCAGCGCGAATCTTTGCAAAGAATTACCGCCGACCGTGTCAAGACCGGTCTCGATACGCAAATCGAACGCAGCCAGTCGCAAGGCAGCAGCGCCGACGCCCGCGCCCAGCTGGTGCAAAGCGAAGGCCAGATCACCCTCACGCGCCAGCAGCTCGGCGTGCTGATGGGCAAAGGCCCGGACCGCGGCCTGCAAGTCGCCGCACCGCGCATGACCACGCTGACCACACCGGCCTTGCCATCCGCCCTGCCGCTGAACCTGCTGGGACGCCGTCCTGATATCGTCGCCGCACGCTGGCAGGTGGAAGCCGCCAGCAAGGACGTCGATGTCGCCAAGGCGCGTTTCTATCCCGACATCAACCTGTCGGCGATGATCGGCTTTGACTCGCTGCTCAACGCCAACCCGTTCACGGCCGCCAGCAAGAGCATCGCCTACGGCCCGGCCATCAGCCTGCCGATCTTTGAAGGCGGCGCACTGCGCGCCAACCTGAAAGGCTCGTATGCGTCCTACGACATGGCGGTCGCGTCGTATAACCAGACCCTGAACGATGCCTACGGCGACGTTGCCAAGCAAATCACCGGCATCCGTTCCATCGATCAGCAGTTGCCGATCCGCCGCGAAGCACTGGCGTCAACGCAGCGCGCTTACGATCTGGCCAAGGAACGCTATCGCATCGGCCTGGCCTCGCAGCTGGTTGTGCTCAATGCGGAAACCGCCCTGCTCGGCCAGCAACAATCGCTGATCAATCTGGAAGCCAGCCGCCGCAACCAGCAAATCGGTTTGTTCAAGGCGCTGGGAGGCGGATTCGATGCGCAGCAAGCCGGACTGGCCGTTGCAGCCCCCGACACTGGATCCGGCGTCGCCAAGACCCAATAAATTATTAACAAAATTGTTCCAAGCGTGGAGCAGCCGGCCTTCAGATCGAGACTGATCGATATCGCCGGTTGCACCTCCCAGACAAAATCAAGAAATACACGGAGTAATTCATGAGTGAAGCCCTTCCACAAAACGGCAACAGCAATGGCAACGGCAAACGCAAACGCCAGTTGCTCCTGTTGACGCTGGTCATTATCCTGGTTGCCATCGCGCTCGGCCTGTACTGGTTCCTGGTCGCCCGCTTTTACGAAGAAACCGACGACGCCTACGTCGGCGGCAATGTGATCCAGATTTCCGCCCAGGTCGGCGGCACCGTTACCGCCATCAAGGCGGACGACACGCAAATCGTCAAAGCCGGCCAGCAGCTGGTCGCGCTTGACGCCGCCGACACCAAGCTGGCACTGGCGCAAGCCGAAGCAGCCTTGGCCCAGGCCGTGCGTCAGACACGCCAGACTTTCCTGAACAACGACACCTTGTCGGCCAACGTCACCGCGGCGGAAACCAATCTGGCCCGCGCCCGTGACGACCTGCAACGCCGCCAGGCCGGCATCGCCTCCGGCGCCGTCTCGCAAGAAGATCTGTCGCACGCCCAAGACGCCGTCAAGAACGCCAGCGCATCGCTGGAGCAGGCTCGCGCCAGCCTGGCCGCCAACCGCGCACTGACCGACCACACCAGCGTGACCGAGCATCCGAACGTGCTGCAGGCATCGACGCAAGTACGTAACGCTTATCTGAACTACGCCCGCGTCAACATCGTCGCGCCGGTGTCCGGTTTCGTCTCCAAGCGTTCCGTCCAGCTCGGCCAGCGCATCGCCGCCGGCAGCCCGCTGATGGCGATCGTGCCGCTGGAACAGATCTGGATCGACGCCAACTTCAAGGAAGGCCAGCTCAAGCACATCCGCATCGGCCAGCCGGTTGAAGTCATCGCCGATGTCTACGGTTCCGACGTCAAGTACAAGGGCACCGTGATTGGCTTCTCGGCCGGCACCGGCGGCGCGTTCTCGCTGCTGCCGGCGCAAAATGCCACCGGCAACTGGATCAAGGTGGTCCAGCGCGTGCCTGTGCGCATAGCGCTGGACCCGCAAGAAGTCCAGGCGCATCCGCTGCGCATCGGCCTGTCGACCACCGCCACCGTGAACATCCGCGGCGACGGCAAGGCGCTGCAGGCAGCCGCCACCGACTACCAGACCAACGTCTACACCGATCTGGGCAAGCAAGCCGATGACATCGTCGACCGCATCATCAGCGACAACGCCAGCGGTTTGCCGATGCCGGTGCGCAAGAAGGCTGCCGCCATCGTCATTCCACACACCTGATCGGACGCATCCTCCATGGCGAGCAGTCCTCAACCCTATACACCACCGCCGCCGCTGACCGGCGGCAAGCTGGTGCTCGGCACCTTGTGCGTGTCGCTGGCGGTGTTCATGAACGTCCTCGACTCGTCGATTGCGAACGTGGCGATCCCGACCATCTCGGGCAACCTCGGCGTCTCGATCGATGAAGGCACCTGGGTCATTACTTCTTTCGCGGCGGCCAATGCGATCTCGATTCCGCTGACCGGCTGGCTCACGCAACGCATCGGCGCCGTACGCCTGTTCGTGTCGTCGGTGCTGCTGTTCGTGCTGGCGTCGTGGCTGTGCGGCCTGGCGCCGACGCTGCCGATCCTGCTGGCGGCGCGGGTTTTGCAAGGCCTGGTGGCTGGTCCGATGGTGCCGTTGTCGCAATCGCTGCTGTTGGGGGCCTACCCCAAATCCAAGGCCTCATTCGCCCTTGCGCTATGGGGCATGACCGCAGTGGTCGCGCCGGTGGCCGGACCCGCGCTGGGCGGCTGGATTACCGACGCCTACACCTGGCCGTGGATCTTTTACATCAACATCCCGGTCGGCTTGCTGGCTGCCGGCATGACGATGGCGATCTACAAGGATAGAGAAAGTCCTACCCGCAACCTGCCGATCGACACCATCGGTCTGCTGTTGCTGATTACGTGGGTGGCGGCATTCCAGATCATGCTCGACAAAGGCAAGGATCTCGACTGGTTCTCCTCGCCGACCATCGTCACGCTGGGTATCATTGCAGCAGTCGCCTTCGCCTACTTTGTGATCTGGGAGCTGAACAACGATCACCCGGTAGTGGACTTGCGGCTGTTCGGCAGGCGCAACTTCTTCGGCGGCACAGTCGCGATTTCGATCGGCTACGGCGTGTTCTTCGGCAATCTGGTGCTGTTGCCGCAGTGGTTGCAGCAATATCTCGGCTATCGCGCGATAGACTCCGGTCTGTCGACGGCGCCGCTCGGGATTTTTGCGGTGATCCTGATGCCGCTGATCGGCAAGTTCCTGCCGCGCGTGGATGCCCGCAAAGTGGCGACGGCGTCCTTCGTCTGTTTCGCACTGGTGTTCTGGCTGCGTTCGCGCTACACGCTCGAAGTGGATCAGTGGACCGTCATCCTGCCGACGCTGCTGCAAGGCATCCCGACGGCGATGTTCTTCGTGCCGCTGACGGTGCTGCTGCTGTCCGGCCTGCCGCCGGAACGCATCCCCGCCGCGGCCGGCCTGTCGAGCTTCGTGCGCGTGTTCTGCGGCGCCATCGGCACCTCGGTGGCAACCACGGCGTGGAACAACCGCACCATCGTCCACCATGCCCAGTTGACGGAACATGCGACACCCTACAGCACGGCGCTGCAACAGATGTTCAGCAATCTCACCGGCAATTTCGGCATGAGCACCGAGCAGGCAACCGGCCTGATCGAACGCAATCTGAATGCGCAGGCGGCGATGATCGGCATCAACGACATCTTCTGGCTGTCGGCGGTGATCTTCATCGTGATCATCCCCGTGATCTGGATCATCAAGCCGGCCAAGGGCAATGCCGGCGCGGAGGCAGCAGCTGCTGCTCACTGATCTGCCTCGCTTAACGAAAAAGCGCTCGTTCCTGATAAGAACGAGCGCTTTTTTATTTTGAACTTCCCATTACACGCTTAACGGCAATCATCTAGCCAAACTATTTTGAAGAGAAATCACTCCACACAAATTTTCATTAAGACGCAACTGCATTACAACTAGAGTGCAATCGACATTAATCTAATTTTAGAAATACTTACAAAAAAAGAACCTATTGCCAATTTGGCCCATTCATTTTTGCAACAAGTCCCATTAGGATAACGAACACATTTTCTTTCTCAGGAGCATCGTCTTGCCTGATCTGCCAAGTTCGTTCATCTCGCAGCACATCTAAAAAATCAAGTTAACTAAGTAGTGATCGATTAAATTTTGGAGGGGCAATCTAGATGACACCCGAAGAACGTAACAGCTATGCGCAAACCATGTTCGCGCAGCACCCAGAGCTTTTCCCAGATGATCGGCGCCAGTCCATTTTAGATGGGGTGGTAGTAAGCGGTATGGCGCCATTTGAGGCGAGACTGGCAGGCGGTGCCTTTGCCTACAAAGTAGTCGCTGATAAAGCAAAGTGGCCTGAGCATAGCGATCCGCTTAAAGTGATGTGGGCGCAATCCATGCAGGCTGACAATAGTGAAATCTGGATGACATTCAAAAATTCTTCCCAGTTTTCTGGCAAGAGCAATACCTCATTTCGCGTTTACTTCGAACGTGGGCGTGCTGTAAAGATTGAAAAATTAGAGGAGTAAAGAATGTTGAAAATGGGGAATTTTTTCTTGATTTTTCGAATGCTATTTTCGATAACGCTAGTTTCATTTTCATTCCGATCATATGCTAATGAGCCCCCGTCTCACAAGCCACCAATCGAACGCGGGGCATACGCGCAAAGAATGTTCACACAACACCCAGAGCTCTTCCCGGAAGAGCGACGAGCATTGATCTTGAGCGGTGTTGTATCAGTCGGCATGACGCCGTTTGAAGCGAAGTTGGCAGGCGGTGCCTTTGCCTACAAGGTAGTTGCTGATAAAGCAAAGTGGCCTGAGCATAGCGATCCACTTAAAGTCATGTGGGCACAATCCATACAAGCCGACAATAGTGAAATCTGGATGATGTTCAAGAATTCCTCCCAATTCCCTGGCCGTAATAATGCCCCGTTCAGAGTCTACTTTGAACGCGGTCGCGCGATAAAAATTGAAAAATTGAAGGAATGATGGATGTCGAATTCAAAAAATCGGTTTTCGATTTTTCAGTGCATCTTGATTGGACTTTTAGTGGCATCCGCAATATCGGTCTCCACATATATGCATTGCAGATCACCAGAGCCAAGTTCTGTCCAAATTAAACTTACTGAAAGTGGAGTTGTTGCTGATTTTAAATTTGAAGTAAGAAAGCATTTTCCTTACTGGTACTCGATGAGGTTTGGCTTTCCAAAAAATGATCAGGTGGAACGGGAACGCGTTCGAAAAATACTAGGTGGGAATACGATGGACAAGACTGGTAAGCCGCTGGAATCTGGCACGCCAACGCCAATAAATTTAATCATCTTTGCGATATGCACGGAAGAAAAAGAAGTCGAAGTTTACTCCCAAGATGCGGATCCAATATTGACATCTTGGGGGCAAAGTCATTTCGAAAAAAATATAGGCAGCCATGTTTTATCCCCTGGCATGTATAGAGCACGCCTTATAAATAAACGAGCATCTCCAGAATTTTCATCCATCCCTACCTCTTTCGAAATAGCGATGCCAGCCAAAGTTAATTTTAATCCCCAGAAAGAACCTACAAGGAATGAACCATGCCAACAGTAACCATCAATATTGTAGGACCTGGTACACCAACTTCAGATGGCCTCTCAAAAGTTGGGCACATGTGGTACACCCTGAATGATGCAAGTGGAAATGCCGCGAGCTACGGATTTTCCCCCGTCGCAGACAATAATCCACTCAATGACCCGTTTGGATCTGGCACAGTAAATGCACATGGCCCTGATGATTCCTACTACCAAGGAAGAGATTATTCTCGCACCATCGAAATCACTCAGGCGCAATATGATGCGATGGCGAATTTCGGTAAAAATCCGTCTGCGGGAGGGTTTAACACTTATTACAACGGTCTCAACAATAGTTGTATCGACTTCACCTGGAAAGCATTGGAAAAAGGCGGCCTCAATCCAGGCGGATTTCAGGGCGACTTGTGGCCAAAGGACAATATCGACGATGTAAAAAATATCGGCAACCTGACTACACCACCTGGCACACCGCCTGACACAACCCGCGGAGGTGATCCCTTTACAGGCTTGCCTTGGCCGGGAGGCTACACTGATCACGGTACGGGTGACGGGGCTGGAGGATCTGGTGGTGGCAACGGCGCTGCTGGCGGTATAGGCAACGCCGGGGGCAACGCAGGTGCAAGTGCAACCATCCCTCCCCGTCGCGATCCGTTAGTTCTCGACCTCGATGGTGACGGTATCGAAACAACGAGCACTCGCGATGGCAAGGTCATTGTGTTTGACCACGATGCCGATGGCGTGAAGACCGGAACCGGCTGGGTCAAGCCAGATGACGGCTGGCTGGTCCTGGATCGCAATGGCAACGGCACCATCGATTCAGGCCGCGAACTCTTCGGTGTGGACACACTCAAGAGCAATGGCCAATTGGCCACGGACGGTTTCGACGCACTCAAAGACCTTGACACCAACAAAGACGGCAAGATCGACTCAGCAGACAGCGTATTTGCCAATTTGCGCATCTGGCGCGATCTGAACCAAGACGGCATTAGCCAAGCCAATGAGCTGACCGCACTCGGCATCAACAACATTACCGGGATTGGCGTCAACTCAAACGCTGTGCGCACCGATCTGGGCAACGGCAACGTGCAAACAGCAGCAGGTACCTTTACCCGGGCCAATGGCACCACGGGTACGACAGGCGAAACTAACGGCGCAACGGCCAATCTGGACTTGCTTGTCAACACATTTCATCGTCAGTTTACCAACCAGATCACTCTCACCGACCAGGCCAAGGCGCTTCCGACACTGAGAGGCTCAGGCCACGTACGTGACCTGAATGAAGCTATTAGCCTCTCGACTGACCTCGGTAATTGGGTGCAAACTTATACCCAGCAAACCACTCGCCAAGGGCAGATCGACAAACTTGACGGCTTGATCGAAAGATGGGCCAACACGTCCGACTTAAGGTCACTCAAAGTACAGGCCGACGCCCTCGTCAGCAGTGGAGTCAAATTGACTTATAGCTTGGCAGGTCTGCCCTTAGGTACATCAGCCTACGACGATTTCATCCGCAAGTTGGGTGTAGTCGAGCGTTTTATGGGTTTCACTTATGGCGGAGCCAGTGGACAAGCCCGGTTCACGCCATTGAATGCCAACTCAGGCAATGTCACCGTTTCGCTGACTGCTGAGCAAATCTCAAACATTTCGTTGGCCTACGACAGATTTAAGACAGACATTTATGAATCCCTTGTCTCGGAAACGCACTTAAAGTCCTATTCCAAACTCCTTCTGGAAGACTGCCAAAGCGCATCAAAATTTACATCTTTGGAGAATGCGTTCAAACAGGCAATCTCGGCTAATCCCCAACAAGGAATCGTCGATCTCGTCGAGTTTATTAGTTCGATAGGTGAAGCGCGTTTAGCCAGATCTGGCTGGGTATCAATGAGATTCCTTGTTACTCAACTCAATTCCACTCCCGATCTGGGCACATTCAGCGAAGAACTGAGCAGCTGGACGGTCCGCCTTGCCGCCTCCACCGAACATAACCTCTCTGGCACCATACGATCAGATTTGTTAGTGGGAACTATGGGAGTCGACTATCTCTACGGTGGCGATGGCAATGACATCTTGCTGGGAAAAGAAGGCAATGACACCATCTACGGTCAGTCAGGTGAAGACACGCTCTACGGCGGCAATGGCAATGACACCTTATATGGCGAGTATGGCAATGAT
>NZ_LFLU01000007.1 GCF_001189965.1 Herbaspirillum rhizosphaerae | reverse complement strand
CAGGGTTGATCGAAGAAAGAAAAGAATCGGCAACCAAAGAAAACCAGTCGGAACAAAACACAAGAAGGCTGACAAGAAGGCCCTGACAGCCAAAAACACAAAATCTGCTCAACAATAAAAAATGCCGCCTGATTCTCACCAGGCGGCATTTTCATTCCATCAAGTAAAGCTGCTAACCCATCAGAACCCCAGCGTACGTCCATCCGGATTACGCGGATCCGAATAGCCGTAGAAAGCGCCATCCTTGATCTGGATCGTTTGCGTACGTCCCATCGAAGGCTGCACGCTGATCTTCTGACCCTTGTCCTGCAAGATCTTGATCGTATCGGCGCTGATGCCCTTTTCGATGCGCAACTGATCCGGCGCCCACTGATGATGGATGCGCGGCGTGATGGTCGCTTCGGCGACGTTCATGTCATGCTCGATCACGTTCAGGATGGTCTGCATCGTGGTCGTGATGATGCGGCTGCCGCCCGGGCTGCCGGTGACCAGGAAAGGCTTGCCGTCCTTTAGCACGAAGGTCGGCGACATCGAGCTCAGCGGGCGCTTGCCCGGGCCGACGGCGTTGGCTTCGCCGCCGACCAGGCCGAAGGCGTTCGGTACGCCCGGTTTGGCGGAGAAGTCGTCCATCTCGTTGTTGAGCGTGATGCCGGTGCCGGTGGCGACGATGCCGCTGCCGAAGTTCAGGTTCAGCGTGTAGGTCGTGGCGACCAGGTTGCCTTCCTTGTCGGCGACCGAGAAGTGCGTGGTCTGGTCGCTTTCATACGGTTGCGGCTTGCCCGGCTTGATTTCCGACGATGGCGTTGCGCGATCGGGATTGATCTTCTTCGCCAGTTCGTCGGCATAGCCGCGCGAGGTCAGGCCCTTGACCGGCACTTTGTTGAAATCCGGATCGCCCAGGTATTCGGCGCGGTCGGCATAGGCCAGCTTCATCGCTTCGGCCATCAGGTGGATGGTCTGTGCGCTGTCGGCGCCGTATTGCTTCAGCGGATAGCGTTCCAGGATGTTCATCATCTGGATGATGTGGATACCGCCCGAGCTTGGCGGCGGCATCGACATCACTTGATAGCCGCGATAATTGCCGACCACAGGTTCGCGTTCGACGACCTTGTAGTTCTTTAGGTCGGCGGCGGTGATCAGGCCGTTGTGCTTGTCCATTTCAGCGACGATCTTCTTGCCGATCTCGCCTTCATAGAACACGGACGGGCCTTTCTTGCCGATCAGCTTGAGCGATTTGGCGAGGTCTTTCTGCACCAGTTTGTCGCCGGCTTCCAGCGGACGGCCGTTCTTGAAGAAAATCGCCTTGCTGGATTCCCATTGACCGAGGTGGTCGCGTTCTGCCGCCAGGATCAGCGCCAGGCTTGGGCTGACCGGATAACCTTTTTCCGCCAGCTTCACAGCCGGAGCGATCACGTCGGACAGTTTCATCGTGCCGTATTTTTGCAGCGCGTGGGTCAGACCCGCGACCGTGCCCGGCACGCCGATCGCCAGGTGGGTGTACAGCGAGCGGCCCGGCGCGACGTTGCCCTTGTCGTCCAGGTACATGTCGCGGCTGGCCTTGGCAGGCGCCATTTCACGGAAATCGAGCGCGACGTTCTTGCCGGTCTTCGCATCGTGAATCATCATGAAGCCGCCGCCGCCGATGTTGCCTGCGTTCGGCAGCACGACCGCCAGCGCGAAGCCGACGGCAACGCCGGCGTCGATCGCATTGCCGCCGCGCTTGAGAATGTCGAGGCCGACTTGCGTCGCCAGTTCCTGCTCGGAAGCGACCATGCCGTTTTTCGCCATCACCGGGCTGATGATGTCGTAGGTCAGGTCGTACTTGACTACCGGCGCGGCCGCTGGTGCAGCGGTCTGTGCGTGGGCAGGCAGGAAGGCGAGGGAAGTACAGAGGGGCAGCAATGCCATGGTGGCCGGCTTGAGCAAGCCGTTGATTTTCCGCATGGGTGATTCTCCTGAGGTTATCTAGTTATGGTGCTACACGTGCTTTTGCACCCGACGATTGTAGCCTCAGGAGGTGTCGTGTCCATAGAATTTATGGATAAATTTTCGGTGCGGTACAGCATGCGTTGCAGGCCTTTCATCAATCTTTTGCGAGGCACCATCATTGATGAGTTGCACGAGACGGACAGCCGGCAGATGCCTCAGTCCTACGTACTTTCACGTACGGCCAATTGGAAGCCGAGATCGAGGCGCGCCTTTTCGACCGGCTCGCCCTTGAGTTGACGGATCAGCAATTCCGCCGCCTTGTAGCCGATGTCGTAGCGCGGCGTGATGATGGTAGTGATCGAGGGCGTAGCGCAGGCCGCCCACGACAAGTCGTTGAAACCGGCAATCGCCATCTGCTGCGGCACCTTGATGCCGCGTCGCTGGCATTCGAAGAGTGCGCCCAGCGCGAGATCGTCGTTGCAGCAAAAAACCGCATCGCAATCGGGAGACATCTCCAGCACGCGCGCCAGCAATTGCGCCCCCATGTCCACCGTGGTCGGCGTCGGCAGCAAGACTTCGACGTTCGGATCCAATCCTGCTTCGGACAGGCCTTTGCGGAAACCTTCGCGGCGCTTCATCATGCGCGGATCGAGCTGCGCGGCAAGAAAAGCAGGGCGGCGATAACCGCGTTCGATCAGATGCTGCGCCACCGCATAACCGGCCTTGGTTTGCGAAAATCCGACCGACATGTCGCTGTTGCTTTTGCCGAGGTCGAACATGCGGACCGCGGGGATATTGCTGTTCGCCAGTTGCTGGCGCAGCATGTCGTGCTGATCCGAGCTCGACAGCAAAAAGCCGGCGGGCGCATGCGCCAGGTAGGTGGAGATCAGCCGGCTTTCCTTCTCTTTCGAGTAGCCGGTCTCGCCGATGAGGAACTGATAGCCTGCCTGCGACAGGTAATCGCGAATGCCGCTGAGCGTCTCGATGAACACCGCATTGGTCAGCGACGGCACCAGCACGCCGATGACCTGCGAGCGCGCCGAAGCCAGCGTGCTGGCGGCCTGGTTGGGGACGTAGCCGAGTTTCTTGATGGCCGCGGCGATGCGGTCGCGCGCTTCCTGCTGCACCAGCTCCGGCGTCTTCAGCGCGCGCGAAACGGTCATCGGGCTGACCCTGGCTTCGGCGGCGACGTCGACAATCGTCACGCGACCGGTGGCGCGGCTTCCTTTAGCGGTTTTGACGGTTTTTTCGGCGGCGGATTTTTTGTTCATGACGGGGCGGATTTTTCTATTGCCGACATCATACCCGAGCGCTCTTTCTGCAGACGATTCAGTCGCCGTCGCCAATCATGCTGCGCCGCCGCATGGCAGTTGCCGCGGGCTTCTCCACGTGCAGATATTCATACAAATGATTTGACACATAAATTTTGGTAGCGTTATCATCGCGGCCAATGTTAACGCTAACATCCAGAAATGTAGTCGGTGTACGGATAGCGTTTAACAAAAAATTTCTCTTAGTAAATAAACCTTATAAACACTACACAGATAGTGGCACGGCAGCCTGGATGCAGCACTGAGCGGCAAGGCGCGTCGTCGAGACAATGTAAAGACTCCGTAGTGGATGGCAGGCATGGTGTTGACGGCGTGGCAATGGCGGCTTTTGCTTCTGAACGCCCGTGTGCGCTATTGACCCTGGAGACATCCCCATGTTCGGATTGAGTAACGAAGCAAGTCTGCTGTTGAACGCCTTCCTCGCCATTGTGGTGCTGATCGTCATGATCACGCGCCTGCGTATTCACCCCTTTATCGCCCTGATCATCACCTCCGGCTTCCTCGGCCTGATCTCCGGCATGCCATTGCCCAAGATCGTCAAGTCCTTCCAGGACGGCTTCGGCGGCGTGCTCGGCTTCGTCGGCATCGTGCTGGGCCTGGGCACCATGCTGGGCAAAATGATGGCCGAATCCGGCGGCGCCGACCAGATCGCGCAGACGCTGGTGCGCGCCTTCGGCAAGCAGCGCGTGCACTGGGCCATGATGATCGGCGCCTTCCTGGTCGGCATCCCGCTGTTCTTTGAAATCGGCTTCGTGCTGCTGATCCCGCTGGTCTTCATCGTCGCGCGCCGCTCCGGTGTGCCGCTGTTCAAGATCGGCATGCCGATGCTGGCCAGCTTGTCGGTGATGCACGGCCTGGTGCCGCCGCATCCGGGGCCGTTGCTGGCGATCGGCATCTTCGGCGCCGATATCGGCAAGACCATTTTCTACGGCCTCATCGTCGGCCTGCCGACCGTGATCATCGCCGGTCCGATGTTCGGCGCTTTCATCTCCAAGTATGTCGACATCAAGCCGTCGGATGAACTGATGGAGCAACTGGCGCGCGAACCGCAAACCAAGGAACTGCCGGGCTTCGTCATCACGCTCATCACGGTGTTGTCGCCGGTATTCCTGATGTTGCTGAAAACCTTCGTCGACGTCACCTTGCCGGAAGGCAGCGCCATGCGCGACCTGATGGATTTCATCGGCAACCCGATCGTGGCCTTGCTGGCGGCGTTGCTGCTGTCGCTGTACACTTTTGGCGTGGCGCGCGGTTTTACGCGTCAGCAAGTGTTGAAGTTCGTCGATCAAAGCCTGGCGCCGACCGCGGCCATCGTGCTGATCATCGGCGCCGGCGGCGGTTTCAAGCAAATGCTGGTCAATAGCGGCGTCGGTACGGCCATCGGTCAACTGGCCGTGCATGCGCAGATTTCGCCCTTGCTGCTGGCCTGGTTCGTGGCAGGCGTGATTCGCGTGGCGACCGGTTCGGCCACGGTGGCGACCATCACCGGCGCCGGTATCGTGGCGCCGCTGGTGGCACTGATCCCCGGCACCAACCGCGAACTGCTGGTGCTGGCCACCGGCGCCGGCTCACTGATCCTGTCGCACGTCAATGATGCAGGCTTCTGGCTGGTCAAGGAATACTTCAACATGAGCGTCGGCGAAACCTTCAAGACCTGGACGGCGATGGAAACCATCATCTCGGTGGTGGCGCTGATCTTCATCATGTTGCTGAATCTCGTGGTGTAAAGCAGTTCCGTTGTACGACGGGAAGAAGCACAAGGAAACAAAGGAAATACTCATGTCGCACTTCATGCTCGGCGTCGATATCGGCACCACCAGCACCAAAACTGTCGTGTTCACGTTGGACGGCCAGGTCGTTGCCCAGCATGCAGTCGAATACCCCTTGCTCTGCACCGTGCCCGGCATGGCGGAGCAGGATCCCTTGCAGATTTACGACGCCGTGCTGGCGTCCATCGCTCAGGCCGTGAAAGCCGCCAAGGCCACGGCCGGCGAGATCGCGTTGGTGTCCTTCAGCGCCGCGATGCATAGCGTCATCGCCATCGGTAACGACAACCGGCCGATCACCAACAGCATCACCTGGGCCGACAATCGCGCCAGCCTGTGGGCGCGCCGCATCCGCGAAGAGCATGACGGCCAGGCCATCTATCAGCGCACCGGCACGCCGATCCACCCGATGTCGCCGCTGTGCAAGCTGATGTGGCTGCGTTATGACCATGCCGATATCTTTGCCCGCGCCGAACGTTTCGTCGGCGTGAAGGAATACGTGTTCTTCCGTCTGTTCGGCCGCTGGCTGGTGGACTATTCGATCGCCTCCGCAACCGGCCTGTTCAACCTGCAGGAACTGAACTGGGACAAGGGCGCGCTGGCCTTGCTCGGCATCGACGCCGCGCAATTGTCCGAACCGGTGCCGACCACGCATCACATCGCCGGATTGCCGGCCGACGTCGCCGCGCAGCTGGGCTTGAACAGCGACACGCCGTTCGTCCTCGGCGCCAATGACGGCGTCTTGTCCAACCTCGGCGTCAACGCCATCCACCCGGGCCAGGTCGCGGTCACCATCGGCACCTCCGGCGCGATGCGCACCGTGATCGACCGCCCCATAACCGATCCTTCCGGCCGTACCTTTTGCTATGCGCTCACGCAAAAACACTGGGTCGTCGGCGGTCCGGTCAACAATGGCGGCAACATTTTCCACTGGGTGCGCGACGAGCTGGCGACGGCCGAAGCCGACGCAGCGCGCAAGGCAGGTGTCGATCCTTATGACGCCCTGACCAACATCGCCGAAAAAGTCTCGCCGGGCGCCGAAGGCCTGCTGTTCCATCCCTACATGGCGGGCGAGCGCGCTCCGTTGTGGAATGCCGATTTGCGCGGCTCCTTCTTCGGCCTGGCCTTGCACCACCGCAAGGAACACATGATCCGCGCCGCGCTGGAAGGCGTGATCTTCAACCTCTACACCATCCTGCCGGCGGTCGAAGACCTCATCGGCCCGACCCAGCGCATGATGGCCACCGGCGGCTTTGCGCGTTCGGCCTTGTGGCGTCAGATGATGGCCGACATTTTCAACCGCGAAGTGGTGGTGCCGCAAAGCGTCGAATCCTCCTGCCTCGGCGCCGCCGTGCTCGGCCTGTTTGCACTGGGCATGATCCGCTCGCTGGATGTGATTTCCGATATGGTCGGTTCGACCAACCGCCATGTACCGATAGCGAAAAACGTCGCGATCTACGAGCGCCTGCGTCCGATTTTCCTGGCTATCCCGAACAAGCTGGCCGATGAATACCGGGCGTTGTCCGAGTTCCAGCGGCTGAGCGTCAAATAACCAATACCGCAACGCATAACAAACAAGGAGACAGAATGAGCGCAACACTACCCGCAGGTCTGCAGAGTTTTTCGCTGACCGGCAAACTGGCATTGATCACCGGCTCCAGCGGCGGCATCGGTCTGGCGCTGGCGCGCGGCCTGGCGGCTGCGGGCGCGTCCATCGTGCTCAACGGCCGCGATGCCGCCAAGCTGGCCGGCGTTGCCGCGAAGCTGCGCGCAGAGGGCTATACCATCCACGAGTCGTCTTTCGATGCGACTTCGTCGGCATCGGTGGAAGCGGCAGTGGCGAAGATCGAGGCCGACATCGGCCCGATCGAAATCCTGTTCAACAACGCCGGCATCCAGCGCCGCGCACCGCTGGAAGACTTCAAGGAGTCCGACTGGAACGACCTGATCAGCACCAATCTCAACAGCGTTTTCTTCACCGCCAAAGCGGTTGCGCAAGGCATGATCAAACGCGGCCGCGGCAAGATCGTCAACGTCTGCTCGGTGCAAAGCGAACTGGGTCGTCCCAACATCGCGCCGTACACCGCCACCAAGGGCGCGGTGAAGATGTTCACTAAGGGCATGGCGATCGACTGGGGCAAGTACGGCCTGCAAGTCAACGGCCTCGGCCCCGGCTACTTCAAGACCGAAATGAACATGGCGCTGGTGGCCGATGAAAAATTCTCCGAGTGGCTGATCGGCCGCACGCCGTCGCGCCGCTGGGGCGATGTGGAAGATCTGGTCGGCGCGGCGGTGTTCCTCTCCAGCGATGCTTCGAAATTCGTCAACGGCCACATCCTGTACGTCGATGGCGGCGTGACCGCAACTTTATAAGAGATAAGGGACAACATCATGCAACAAGGCATCGTCATTCACGCGCCGCACGATCTGCGCGTACAAGAATTGCAAACCGCTGAACTGCAACCGCATCAGCTCAAGGTCAAAGTGAAGGCCGGCGGTATCTGTGGCTCGGACCTGCACTACTATCACAACGGCGGCTTCGGCACCGTGCGCATCAAGGAACCGATGGTGCTCGGCCATGAAGTCTCCGGCGTGATCGCCGAAACCGGCTCCGCCATCGGCGACATCAAGCCGGGCACGCGTATTTCGATCAGCCCGAGCAATCCCTGCGGCCTGTGCAAATACTGCCAGGAAGGCAAACACAACCACTGCCTCGACATGCGTTTCTACGGCAGCGCGATGCGCATGCCGCACGTGCAGGGCGCGTTCCGTCAGGAGATCATCATCGAACGCGCCCAGGCGCATGTGGTCGCCGATCACGTCACCGACGGCGAAGCCGCCATGGCGGAACCGTTGTCGGTCGCGCTGCATGCCGTGCGCCGCGCCGGCCCCTTGTTCGGAAAACGCGTGCTGGTCACCGGCTGCGGCCCGATCGGCGCGCTGACCGTGATCGCCGCACGCCGCGCCGGCGCCTTGCAGATCGTCGTCACCGACGTCGCCAAGATGCCGCTGGAAAGTGCGCTGACCGTCGGCGCCGACCAGGCCATCAACGTGGCGACGGACGCCGATGCGCTCAAGGCCTTCACGCAAGACAAGGGTACTTTCGACGTGCTGTTCGAAGCCAGCGGCAACGAGCAAGCCTTGCGCGGCGCGCTCGATACCTTGCGCCCCGGTGCGGTGATCGTGCAAGTCGGCCTGGGCGGCGACATCAACTTCCCGGCGAATTTGCTGGTCGGCAAGGAGCTGGAGTGGCGCGGCGCCTTCCGCTTCCATGAAGAGTTCGCGCTGGCGGTGGAGTTGATGAACAAGAAGCTGGTCGACGTGAAGCCGCTGATCTCAGCAACTTATCCGTTCGAGAAATCGGTAGAAGCGTTCGAGATCGCCGGCGACCGTTCGAAGATGATGAAGGTGCAACTGAGCTTCGGCTGAGAAGCTGTTCAAGCTGTGAAAGAGCCGCTCGCCAGAGCGGCTTTTTTTATGCGCGCAGCGGGTAATCGGGATCAGAAAGGCAAGTCGAAAACATGCTTGTCAGCTTGTTGTAATGATGCAGATAAGGGTTTTTCGCTATATCTCCATAGATATGGCGTCAATATAATCCGGCCCATGTTCGACAGGGCGCCATGGGCGTGGTGACGGCGGTGCTGGTGCTGTGCTTCATTCCGGCCAAGATCGTAAATCGCTGAATCATTGAATTTCGGCAGGCGTCGCAAATAAAAAAGCCACGTTCCGGAGAACGTGGCTTTTTCTTGTTGCGGGTAAGGCTACAACATCAATGTTTCAAGGCCGGCGCTTTCGCTCCGCCTTTGCCGAACACCAGTTGCACCACGACCGCCACCGCAATGTTCAAGGCCAGCGCGATCAGACCGGTGTACATGGTGTACGCGTCGGCGCCGATGTGGAAGGTGTGCACCGGCTTGATGCCGTCGGCGTACGCCAGCCAGCTGCCGCCGATGATGCCGACTGCCCAGCCGCTCAGCAACGCGTTCGCGCCGAACCAGCCGATGAACAGGCCGAACACCAGCGCCGGGAAGGTTTGCAGGATCCACACGCCGCCCAGCAACTGCAGATCAAGCGCAAACTTGGTCGGCAGGAACAGGATGAACACCAGCGCGCCGAACTTGACCACCAGCGACACCATCTTGGCGACCTTGGCCTCGCCTTCGGCCGACACGTTCGGATTCACGTAGGGCTTCCAGAAGTTGCGCGTGAACAGGTTGGCCGCGCCGATCGACATCACCGCCGCCGGCACCAGCGCGCCGATGGCAATCGCAGCAAACGCAAAGCCGCTGAACCAGCTTGGGAACATGGCGTTGAACAGCGCAGGAACGATGTCGTTGTTGGCTTCGACCTTGACGCCCGCCGCGTAGGCCATGTAGCCCAGCAAGGCGATCAGGCCCAGTAGCACGGTATACGCAGGCAGGAACACGGCGTTCTTGCGGATCGTGTCGGCACTCTTGGCCGCGAAGATGCCGGTCAGGGTGTGCGGATACATGAAGGCTGCCATCGCCGAACCCAGCGCCAGCGTCGCAAACGGCAGGAACTGTGCAGGCTTGAGCGTCAGGCCGGTCATGCCGCCCTTGGCTGCAAACGCCTCGCGCGCCGAGTTGAACACGATGCCATAGCCGCCGAGCTTCATCGGCACCAGCACCACCGCCACCAGCACCACGATATAAATCATCAGGTCCTTGACGAAGGCGATCAGCGCAGGTGCGCGCAGGCCGGCCGAGTAGGTGTACAGCGCCAGGATCACGAAAGCCGCCAGCAGCGGCAGTTCACCGGTGACGCCGAGCGCCTTGATGACCACTTCCATGCCGATCAGTTGCAGCGCGATGTAAGGCATGGTCGCCACGACGCCGGTCAGGGCGATCGCCAGTTCCAGCTTGCGCGATTTATAGCGGCCGAACACCACGTCGGCAGCAGTCACGTGACCGGCCTTGTGCGCGGCGTGCCACAGCTTGGGCATGATCAGGAACACGATAGGGTAGACCAGGATCGTGTACGGCAGCGCGAAGAAGCCGTAAGCGCCGACCGCATACACCAGCGCCGGCACCGCGATCACGGTATAGGCCGTGTAGAAATCGCCGCCGACCAGGAACCAGGTAATCCAGGTGCCGAAGTTGCGGCCGCCCAGACCCCATTCGTCGAGGTGCGCGCCCTTGTTGGCCTTGCCACCGCTTTGCCAGCGCGAGGCCCAGAAGCCCATCACGGTGACCAGTGCGAAGAAGAAGATGAAGACGCCGAGCGCCGTCCAGTTGATGGAAGAGGAATTCATTATTCGACTCCCTTCTTGAGACCGTCTTTATAGACGATCCAGATGATCAGCGCGGTGAGCGGAACCCACATGAACTGATACCAGTAGAAAAACGGAAAGCCGAACAGTGCGGGCAATTCGTCGTTGTAAAACGGGACCCACAATAGACCAATGAACGGCAACAGGAGTAAGAGCCGCATAGAAATTCTCCTCAAACTTTTGGTGGAAGGATTGTTATAGAACTCATTTCGCCAATAGCCGCGAGTGCGAACGATCCTGTTTGGGAGGTAGTGCAAGGCGCGTCGCGCAGCCAAGGGTGGTTCCCTTGGCAAGCGGCGCAACGCAGCAATACACCCAAACAGGACGTTCCCGAAGGGTTCTTGTCCAAAGAGGCGCTGGCGGCGTTGTGCTCCTTGCGCGTAGCACCGCTACGCGACGCGTCGCACGCCTTGCCAGCGCCTCTTTGGACAAGAACGCATCTCACGGATATTGGCGAAATGAGTTCTCAAAATTGCAGCGCAATTATAGATAGAATCGCGTGGATCTGTTTGCTGTGCGGCATTTCTTCAGCGATTTGTCAGTATCTGAAAGTCGCTATGGGCTTGGGTTTGCAGAGTTGACTGGGTATCGACTTGCTTTCTAAATGCAATAAATGTTCCAGAATAAAAGGCTATAAGCGATATTGAAAATAAGTAATTCGCTTTTTTGTCAGCACATAGTCAGTTTTGAAAATACGCAAAAAAAGCCGCCGGCAAAAGTCGTCGGCGGCCATCCTGTTCAGGCTGAGAGGTTTCAGATCTTGCTGATGAGTCCCGGCTTGTCATAGACGTGCAAGTTGCGCAGGCAGCTCTGCACCGCTTCCTCAAACGAATGCACGACTTCATGCGCGCCGTCGATGGCATTGTCCTGCAGCTGCAATTGCTCGAACGGGCTGGCGATCTGCAGCACCAGCTGCTTGACATGCGGCAGGCGCTGCGTCATCTGCATCAGTGCAGCTTCGATCTGCGCCTGTTCCTTGACCGGCTCGATGCTGACCAGGCAGAACATCGCAACGATGCCGGGCTTGACGTCGGGCGGCGGCGCATCGCCCATTTCGCCGAGCGTGACGTGGCGACCGTCTACATTCTGTTTGCGCAGGATGCGCACCAGGATTTCCGCGGCCAGCTCGTCGCCGCCGGAGCCGGCGCCGATCCCCAGCACGATGGTGCCGGCCGGCACGTCGAAAGAACCTTGCGTGCCGCCGATGACGGCTTCGCGGCGACGGCGCAGCTGGCGTCCGATGTTGACGTCTTCCAGCATGGAGATGCGGGTGTACTGCCGCCACCACTTCGGATTCTCGCCGAGCGCTTCGATGACGGAGGCGATGGCGGTGCCGACTTTCAGTTGTTCGCCCTTGCTGATGGCATTGGCGTCCAGGTCCGCGCGCGCCAGATGCAGCGCCGGTACCAGTACCGAGTCGCAATAGGCGGCAAAGGATTTGCGCTTGAGGATCTGGCGCGCGCTGGCGATGATTTCCTGCGTATCGCCGGAGAGCGCGCGCTGATAAAAATTCTGCGGCAAGGTCAGCGCGGGAATTTCGCCGAGCAGGATTTCAAACATGTTGAGCGCGCGGAAATATCTGCCCGCGACCACCAGGCACAAGGTCAGCGGCGTCGACAGCACCAGCCCGACCGGCCCCCAGATCCAGCTCCAAAAAATCGCCGCAATCACGACCGACAACGGCGACAAGCCGGTGGTGTGGCCGTACAGCTTGGGCTCGACCAGTTGCGCGAACACGACTTCGATCACCAGGAACAGCATCAGCGTCATCACCGCCAGCGACCAGCCCGGCGAAATCGCCGCCGCCAGCAAGGTCGCGCAGAAGGCCGCGATCCACACGCCGACATAGGGGATGAAACGCAGGATCGCCGCCATCGCGCCCCACAGCAAAGCCTGCGACAGGCCGAGGATGCTCAGGCCTAGCCACACCAGCACGCCGACGCCGATGTTGACCGCGAACTGCGATACGAAGAAGCGCGACAAGCGCTCGCCGGCGTCGTTGACTGCAATCGTCGTGGCGCGCAGGTCATTGCCGCCGGCCAGGCGGATGAAGCGATCGCGCAAGGCTTCGTGTTCCAGCAAGACAAAGATCAGTACCACGAAGACGATGCCGGCCGTTTCCAGCGGCGCCCATACCGACGATGCGATGCGGGTCAGCAGTTGCAGCGGCTTTTGCGGCGGCGCATGGATTTCGACCGGAATGGGGACGTTGCTGCCGGCGCGCAATGCCGGGGCGGCGCCGACAGAGGCGGTCGCCTTGGCATCCTTTTCATCGGAGAGATGATCGATCCAGCGTCCGGCCTGGCCGTTGAGTTCGCCGAGCTTGCCCAGCGTCAGCTGATCGAGCACATTGACCTTGCTGCGAATGGTGTCGGCATATTGCGGCAGGCTGCCGCCGATGCGCACCACCTGCACGCCGATGACCAGGCCGACCGCCGCCAGCGACAGGGCCAGCGTCACCACCGCGACGCCGACCGACAGGGTCTGGCCCAGGCCGATCCGGCGCAGGCGATGGATGAAGGGCGTGATCAGCAGGCTGAGGATGATGGCGAGCGTAATCGGGATCAGTACGTCGCGCCCGAAGTAGAGCAGGGCGAGTACGGTCGCCGTGCCGAGGATGCCTGCCACTTGATTGGTTTGGCGCCGGGGTTCTGGTTGACTCGACAAGGGGAAGGCCTCTGGAATGATGGGATTGACAAGACAAGGAGCGCTATCGGATCGCGTTTCCTTTTATTAACTTTATCACGCGGCGCTCATCTTATGCCCTGGCCGGGCGGGGCGGACAGGCGCTGCTAATAGTTGTATCGCTGCCGATGTTTTCAAAATACTATGCTGCTGGAGCCACTTTTTATTTCACTCAAGAACCATGTCAGACAAAAATGACGTTGCAACAGGAACGCGAGCACGAATTTTCATTGCTGCCATTGCACTGGCGATTGTGGTTCTTGAAATGTGGGGAATCACCTACAGCCGCAAGGCGCAGGTAGAAGAAAGCCGGGCATCCATCTCCAACGTTACGCGCGCCCTGGCGCAGCATGCTGAAGATACGCTGAAAGAAGCCGACATCGTCATCGGCGGTGTGCTTGAACGCTGGCCGCGCGACGGCGGATCGCCCGAGGGGGCGCAACGCACGCACCAGGCATTGCGCGCGCGGCTGAGTTCGTTGCCGCAAATCGACGGCGTGTATGTATTGGATCAGGACGGCAATCTGATCCTGACATCGCAGGAAAAGCTGGACAAGGAATTGAACGGGCGCGACCGCGCCTATTTTCTTTATCACCGCAACCATGCGGATCTCGATCCCCATATCGACGCGCCCATACTCAGCAGATCCAGCGGCCGCTGGGGCTTCACCATCAGTCGGCGCTACAACCGGCCTGACGGCAGTTTTGGCGGCGTGGTCGTCGCCAACATCGATATGGCCTATCTCGAAAAATTCTATCGCACCTTCGACATCGGCAGCGCCGGCGCCATCGTGCTGGTCCGTGCGGACGGCATCTTGCTGTACCGCCGCCCGATGCGCGACGAATTCGCCGGTAAAAACATGAGCGGCACCGTCCTGTTTCGCGAATACCAGGCCAATCCGCTGACCGGCACGGCGCTGATCAAGTCATCCCAGGACGGCGTTACGCGTATCAACGTGTATCGCAGCGTCGCCAGTTACCCGCTGTTTGTCGCAGTCGCAAAATCCGAGGATGAAGTCCTGGCCGGCTGGTGGCGCGAGTCGCTGTTGCATGGCGGCAGTGTGGCGCTGCTGCTGGTCGCCTTGCTGTTTGCCGGCAATAAACTGATCACGCAGGTAAGCCGCCGCTCCAAGGCCGAGATCGATGCGCTGGATGCGCAGGCAAAGGCCGAGCGCCTGAACCAGTCGCTCGAACAACTGGCCTTGAAGGATGAGGTGACCGGCTTGCCGAATCGTCGGCAATTCGATGCGCTGCTAAAGAGCGAACTCGAACACGCCAGGGACGGACAGACGGCGCTCTCGATCATGATGCTGGATATCGATCGTTTCAAAGTGTTCAGCCATCTGTACGGTCATACCAACAGCGACCAATGCCTGCGCAGCATCGCTGCGGCAATCAAGACGAGCCTGCGACAATCGCCTTATCTGGCCGCGCGTTACGGGGAAGAGCAGTTCTGCGTCATCTTGCCGAATTGCACGCAACTGGCGGCAGTCGGCTTTGCCGAAAAACTCTGCGAGGCGGTGCGCGATCTGGCGGTGCCGCATTGGGAAAGCGACGAGGGCGTGGTGACCGTCAGCATCGGCGTCAGTTGCCTGGACCCGGTGGATGCGAACGATATTGGCGCCGACCTGATACGGTCGGCCGACCATGCCTTGAACACCGCACAGCAACGCGGGCACAATCAGGTCGCCAGTTTTTCGTTGCCGAAAATCACGAGCAAATAAGCCACACTCCGGCGGCGCTTTACATCCGGCTGATGGCTTTGCGTCCAATGGGTGCTGCACCTGCGGTCCCTTGGCGAGCGCGTGTTTTCTTCTTTTTCGTACATCCCCCGGCATCATTTTGCAGCGCGTTTCCCGATGGGACATTTGTATTTAGGGGATTTTCCTATTGTTGCGATATTGTCTTCCATGTAATGCTTATATCGTGGACATATCGGCCACATGGTTGCGCATTCTCCTGGTTGCTGCGGCGGTTCCGGCGGCAGCGCAGGATGCAGGCGCGGGGACAATACGGTTGCATTGCCGCAGGAAAAGATGAGCCATCTCAAGAAAATCAATGTCGCCGATCTTCGATTGGGAATGTATCTGCACGGTTTCGATGAAGCCTGGATCAAGAATCCGTTCTGGAAGAGCAAATTCCTGCTGCGCGATTATGCCGATCTGCAGGCGGCCTGGACATCCGGCATCGAGACTTGCTGGATCGATCTCAGCAAGGGGCGCGACGTCAGCAAGAAGGCGCAGGAAGAGGCCTTCGAATTGCCTGAAACGGAGGCGGAACCGGAAGCGACAAGCTTCGACGAAGAACTCGAACGCGCCGCCATCCTGTGCAAAAGCGCGCGCGCGGCAACGATCTCGATGTTCAATGAAGTCCGTCTGGGAAACGCCATCAACGTCGACAGTTGCCTGCCGCTGGTGGCCGACATCGCTGCATCGGTGTTGCGCAACCCCGGCGCCCTGATCAGCCTGGCGCGCCTGAAGACCAGCGACGATTACACCTATATGCATTCCGTCGCTGTCTGTGCGCTGATGGTCTCGCTCGGCCGCACGCTGGGGTTCGACGAAGAGGCTTGCCGGGAGGCCGGCATCGCGGGTTTGCTGCACGACATCGGCAAGGCGCTGACGCCGGCTGAAATCCTCAACAAGCCCAGCCAGCTGAGCGACGAAGAATTCACCATCATCAAACGGCATACGGTGCTGGGCCATGCTTTTCTGACGGGCGACCGGAGCATTCCCGCGGCGGCCGGCGAAGTTTGCCTGCATCATCACGAACGCATCGACGGCGGCGGCTATCCGGAAGGCGTGAGCGGCGGCAAACTCTCGCTGCTCGCGCGCATGGGTGCGGTGTGCGACGTGTATGACGCCATCACCTCCAATCGTCCCTACAAGGACGGCTGGGATCCCGCCGAGTCGCTGGCGCGCATGGCGTCGTGGAAGGGGCATTTCGACCAGACCGTGTTGTCGGCCTTCGTCAAGAGTCTCGGCATCTATCCGACCGGCGCGCTGGTCAAGCTGAGTTCAGGGCGGCTCGCCGTCGTCGTCGAACAAACCAAGGCCTCGCTGACCAAGCCGATTGTCAGGGTATTCTTTCGCGAAGAACCGCCGGGACCGATCGATGTGGAGCTGGTGGACTTGTCCGACCCTGCGGTGAAGGACAGCATCGTCGGCAGGGAGTCGCGCGAACGCTGGAACCTGCCCAGCCTGGAATCGCTCTGGGCCGGTCAGCTGGCCGCGCGCGATCATCTGGATCTGGATGTGGGGAAAGAAAAAAGCAAATAAAAACGCCGTCGATGATACCGACGGCGTTTTATTTTTTTACTGCGAACTCCGCGTGATGCCGCGGAGTTTTTCATACGCCTGAGGCTTCTTATGCAGGCAGCGCAGGATAGTCGATATAGCCTTCCGCGCCGCCGCCGTACATGCCTTCTTCGCGCAGCGTATTGAGCGGCTTGGATTCGCGCAAACGACGCACCAGATCCGGATTGGCGATGAACAAACGACCGAACGCCACGGCATCGACCAGCTTGTCGCTCAGCACCGATTGCGCTTCGCTGCCGCTAAAGCCGTTGTTGACGAGGAAGGCGCCCGGGAAGCGGCTGCGCAGCACGGCGTAGTCGAAGCTGGTGCCGGCCGGCTGGCGTACGCCGCCGGTTTCACCTTCGACCACGTGCAGGTAAGCCAGACCCAGCGGTGCGATCTGTTCCACCACATAGTTGTAGAGCGCTTGCGGCGCGCTGTCGAGTGCGGTGTCGTTGAAGGTGGTCATCGGGCTCAGGCGAATGCCGGTGCGGCCGCCGCCGATTTCCTTGGTGACGGCTTGCATCACTTCGATCAGCAGGCGCGCGCGGTTCTGAATGCTGCCGCCGTAAGGACCGCTGCGGTCGTTGACGCTGTCGCGCAGGAATTGCTCCAGCAGATACGTATTGGCGGCATGCACTTCAACGCCGTCGAAGCCGGCTTCGATCGCATTGCGTGCAGCCTTGCGATAGTCTTCCACCAGGCCCGGCAGTTCGTCGTCGCGCAGCGCACGCGGCGTCGACACGTCGGAATAGCCGTCGGCGGTGAAGGTCTTGGCGTTGGCGGCGCGGTTGGTCGAGGAAACCGGCGCTGCGCCGTCCGGCAGCAACGAGCTGTGCGAGATACGGCCGACGTGCCACAGTTGCAGCACGATCTTGCCGCCGGCTGCATGCACGGCATTGGTGACTTCGCGCCATGCGGCGACTTGTTCTTCGGAATGAATGCCCGGCGTGCCGATATAGCCCTGGGCCATCGGCGAGATCTGGGTCGCTTCCGCAATGATCAGGCCGGCAGTCGCGCGCTGGCGATAATAATCGACCGTCATTGGACCGGGCTTGAGGCCGTCGATAGCGCGGCTGCGTGTCAGCGGCGCCATGACGACGCGATTGGCAAGGGCGATGTCGCCGAACTTGATGGGATCGAATAAAGATGTCATGAACATATCCTTTTTTGAAAATGAAAAAGACAGTGGGGGTATCACTGTCTTTAAAACGGAAGCCTGGAAATCCGGATCGCGGCATCGCGACTGAGTTTCATCATACCTTAAAATTAGACCGGTCGTCTAAATGCGGATTCTTGCTTTGTGGAACTATGAGCTATGTGGAGACGGGGTCTGTATTTTCAACCCTGCAGAAGGTAATGAGGGCAGGGAGCAGCAGGAGCGAGCGGAAAAAGAGGATGTAGCCGGACAGACCGCAGCCTGTCCGGATTCATTTGATGGGAATTACTTGGCGGCGGACAGCATGCGCTCGACATAACGCGCAATCAGATCGATTTCCAGATTGACCTTGCTGTCGACCTTCAGGTGCTTGAGCGTGGTGACCTGGATCGTGTGCGGGATCAGGTTGATGGAGAAGCGGCAGCCGCCGGCGACGTCTTCCACGCGGTTGACGGTGAGCGAGACGCCGTTGACGACGATCGAGCCTTTGTAGGCCAGGTACTTGCCGAGCGCCGCCGGCGCTTCGACGATCAGTTCCCAGGATTCGCCGACCGGTTCGAACTTGCGCACCACGCCGAGGCCGTCGACGTGGCCGGACACCAGATGGCCGCCGAGGCGTTCGGCCAGGGTCAGGGCTTTTTCCAGGTTGACTTCGCCGGCGGCATCGAGACCGGCGGTGAGGTTGAGGCTTTCGCGCGAGACGTCGACGGTGAAGCCTTTGGCGGTCTTTTCGACCACGGTCATGCAGGCGCCGTTGAGGGCAATCGAATCACCCAGCGCGACGTCGTCCATCGGCAGCGCGCCGGCATCGATGTCGAGGCGCACGCCGGCGTCGGCGGTGTTGCCCAGGGGTTGAACGGAAGTGATTTTGCCGACAGCGGCGACGATGCCTGTAAACATGTTGAAGCCCAGATAAATTAACGGAATCGTGCAAGGATACGCAAATCTTCGCCGATTTGCTTGACGTCGTGGAAGCGCAGCGGGATCTTGCCGGACAGATCCTCCAGCGCCGGCAGGTCGAACATGCCGCGGCCGTCGCCGAGCAGGGTGGGCGCGAAATACAGCAGCAGTTCGTCCACGCAGCCTTCGCGAATCAGGGAGCCGCTGAGTTTGGAGCCGGCTTCGATGTGGACTTCGTTGAGCTGGCGTTTGCCCAGTTCGGCAATCATGCGCGGCAGGTCGACCTTGTTATTGGCATTGGGCAGGACGATAACTTCGGTTCCCTGATCTTCCAATGCGGAAATTTTTGCGCGGTCTTCGCTGGCGGTGAATACCCAGGTGCCGCCGCCGGCCAGGATGTTGGCGGCAGGCGAGACGGCCAGCTTGCTGTCGATGACGATGCGGCGCGGCTGGCGCGGCGTGTCGACTGCGCGTACGTTCAACTGCGGGTTGTCGTCCTTGACGGTACCGATGCCGGTGACGATGGCGCAGGCGCGCGCACGCCAGAAATGACCGTCGTCGCGCGCCGCCTGTCCGGTGATCCACTGGCTTTTGCCGTTGTGCAGGGCGGTCTTGCCGTCGAGGCTGGCGGCCGATTTCATGCGTATCCACGGCGTGCCGTGCTGCATGCGTTTGAAGAAGCCGATGTTCATTTCATAAGCGGCCTCCTGCAGCAGGCCGGAGACCACGGCGATGCCGGCGGCCTGCAGTTTTTCCAGGCCTTTGCCGGCGACCAGCGGGTTGGGATCGGTCATGGCGGAGACCACCTTGCCGAGCCCGGCCTTGACCAGGGCATCGGCGCAGGGCGGCGTGCGGCCGAAGTGGCTGCAGGGTTCCAGCGTGACGTAGGCGGTGGCGCCGCGCACATCGTTGCCGCGTTCCTGCGCATCTTTCATGGCCTGGATTTCGGCGTGGTTGCCGCCGGGCGGCTGGGTGTAGCCGGCGCCGATGATGCGGCGGTCCTTGACGATCACGCAACCGACGCGCGGATTGGGGGTGGTGGTGAACATGCCGAGTGCGGCTTGCTCCAGCGCCAGCGTCATGGCTTGCCGGTCGCTGTCGATATCGATGGAATAGAGGGACAAGTTGGTGGACACGTTAAATGGTTGCGTTGTCTGGATTGGTGATCGTGGTCAGTTGCTTTCCGTCTCGGTACCGGCGCCGGTGCTGACACCAGTGCTGCTGCCGCTGAACCGGCAACCGGCGTCGTCGGACGGATTGCACAGGCGGGCGCGGCCGGCGAGGGTGAGGCGCACGACTCTTGCCTTGCCGTTGAGCGAAAACTGCCAGGAGCCCCACTGCGACGTCAGCGCATTGAGATTGCTGCGCGGTCTGCCGTTGCCATTGTAAGCGATGTAGGGATAAGACTTGTCGCTCAGCGTGGTGGCGACTTGCAAGCCGGTCGCGAGATCGTCGTGGCTGTAGATCAGCTCGTCGCCGGCATCGAACTGCGGGCGACTGTCGCCGTTCTTGTTGACGAACACTACCCAGCCGTTCTCCCAGTGCAGGCCGTCGCGCGGCGCCAGGTCGACGCGCGCGCTGCGCTGGATGGCTTCGCTGCGCGCCAGGTTCAGTGCAAACAGGAACTGGCTCGATGCCGTGACGACTTGCTGGGTTTGCAGGTAGGAGCGAAAGCTGGGAACGCCGGCGGCCAGCAGGATGCCGACGATGGAGAGCACGACCAGCAATTCGGGCAGGGTGAAGCCCTTATGGCGGACTGGATGGGCGGGCATGTCGCGTAGCTCCTTTCACCAGCACGCCGCCGGCGCCGATGCGGCCGGCAAGCCGGCGGCGCTTCTTTCGCCGAGACTGTTGAGGGTCAGCGTGCCGCAGATCTCATCCCGGAAACGGATGTCGACTTGCGGGCCGCCTGGCGTTGCCGACAGCAGCACGCAATGGCGGATGAGGTCGCCGGGACAGGCCGCCGCGCTGATCTGATAGCCGCTGCCTGCCGCCGTGCCGGCGGAATGCCAGATGAACACGCCTGCATCGCCGGCGGTATAGGCCTGATAGCTGTTGTAGCGGGAAAAGAAACGCTCTTGCTGCTGCATGGCCTGCATGAGCGCGGCGCGGGCCTCGGCCCGTTTGCCCTTGAGGATGACGCCGCGGTAGGACGGATAGGCCGCCAGCGAGAGGAGGCCAATGATGCTGACGACGCACATCAGTTCGATCAGGGTGAAGCCGCGCAGGCGCGATGTCATGGGGATCAGGCTTTCTTTCATGGTGTGGTGCGGGAGGTTTCCTGCCAGTTGCCGAGTTCGCGCCAGCTGAGCCTGACGGGCCGCTTGCTCGCGCGCTCGGGGTCGGTGTCGATGGCGTAGATGGATTGCAGGACGACTTGCGTGCTTTCTCGCGTGCCGAAGCCCACTGCGGTGATGCGCAAGCGTTGCAGCACGGGCGCAGCAGCAGAGCCCGGCTTGCCGACCGCAATCAGTTCGACCAGATAGCGCGGCGGCCGCGAGGCCAGCGACGCTGCGCCGTAGGGGAAATGCTGTCCCGAATAGCGGCCGTATTCCACCCAGGGCGTCGGCGCCAGCATGCTGAATGCGCTCCAGAGCGGCGTAGCGCCGGCACGGCAAAGTCCTGTGGACGCGCCGCTTTCATGGCAGGCGCCGCGCAATTCCGGAAACGCATCGATTCGTCCCCGGGGACCGGAAGCATCCAGCTCCGCATCGCGCAAGGCGGCCTCTGCCGCTTCAAAGGCGATCTGCCGGTCGCGATCGCTGCGTGAGGATTTTTCATTCGTCAGCGACATGCGCGCCGCCGTGACGCCCAGCAGCATGACCACGACCAGCATGACCAGAGCGATCAGCAGGGACGCGCCGGACTGGCGATGGTGTTTCATCATGGCGTCACGTTGCGCAGGCGAACGGTGGTCTGGAACAGTTTGCGCATCCTGTGCGGCTGTTTGAGTTCGGTGATGACGACGCCGGGATCGAGGCTGTTGCGATAGGCCGGGCCGAAGAGTTCGTATGCTGCTTTCGGCGCGTCATTGCCGCTGTGCTGTTCGCCGCGCACCAGCATGGCGATGCGCACCGCGACGACTTGCCGCCATTGTTGCTCCGTCATGTGCGAGGCATGGCGGTATTGCGTGACGGGGCCGTCGATGCGGTCGCCGATGCCGTACAGCACCTGGAAGGCTTCGACGCCGCGCGCGATGGGTTCGGCATCCCAGCTGTTTCTTCTGGTGAGGTATTTGCAGCGCAATTCCGGTTCGCCGCGGCTGTCGGCGGCGACGTAAAAAATGCTCCAGCCGCGTTTCTTCTCCGCCTCGGTGGACGTGGCGATCGCCGTTGCATCGGCAGGCGCCGCCACGGCGAAGCCGGCGCAATTGAGGATGCTGCCGTCGGCCTTGTTGCCGGCGCCGGAACCGAAATAACGGATCGCGAGCACATCGCTGTTGTAGTTGGCAGTGTTCTCTATCGGTCGGGTGAGAGCGTCCGTCTGATCGCCCAGTCTGGCGTTGTCCAGTCCGGCGATGCCGGGAGCAAGCAAGCGCATGTCGAGCGATGCGAAATCCGTGAATGCCGGATGGTCATAAGGGACGAAGTTGGCTTGCCGGATGGCGCGGCTCAGCACGTCGATCGCATAGCGGCCCGTGTCCTGCACCAGCGCGCCGTCATGGACCGCCACATAGCTGGATTTCGCAGCGTTGAGCAATGCCAGCGAGGCCAGCGCAACACCCATGCCGAGCGCCATGGCGATCATCAGTTCGATCAGGCTCAGGCCTGTTTGCCGGCATCGAGGCAGATGCGGCAGATGTGGGTGGTGGCAGGCGTATCGCATTCAGATGGCGACGGCGACGGCAATCATGGGCGCCGATTCCGCCGGCACAAGGGTATCCGCCGACGGCGATGCCTCCCTGGCGGACCAGCCTATCTTGATCACGATGGCGGCATCGCCGGCATGATCGCAGGACCATTGCAGCCTGTCCGCCGTTGCCGGTTTGCCGTCGCGGCAAACCACCGCCCTGGCGCGCGGCAACGCCTGCTGCAATTGCTGTTGCCAGCCTTGCACTTCCACAGCAGCCATGGCGACGCTGTCGCAGGCGTGTTGCAGGCAGGAAGCCGATGTGGTGGCCGAGCTTGCGCTTGCGTCGTAGGCAAACAGATAGGGGCTGCTGCCGGAGCGCGCCAGTGCAGGATTGGCGCGCATGAGTTCGGCCAGCGTGACGGCGAGTTGGGTTGCCGCCGTTTGAAAACCGCTTTGCTGCGCCATGCGCAAAGCGTGCAATTGCATCGCGGCGACACCGCTTGCACCCAGCGTCAGGATGACGATAGCGACCAAGACTTCAATGAGGGTGAAACCGTGTTGAGGGGATTGTCGGCGGACTTCGTTCACATGGAATCGCATGGCGTGTTCATGTAAAAAAGCCTCGATTGTGAGGGAATTTCAGCAGCCAAAAACATGCCGCCGTGCGCTATCAGGGCGGCAAGGCGCAATTTCTCCGCTACCTAAAATTTTTGCTGATGCCTCTTGGTGATATTTCGCCTTGAATGTCGATAATGTCGATATTCAAGGCGAGGGCAGGCGTGGGAGCGACAGAAGAATGTCAGAAGGACGAATCCGGCTCTTTCAGGAACGCGGTTTCTTCGGCAGTGGAAGGCCGGCCGAGAATGGCGTTGCGATGCGGGAAGCGGCCGAAGCGTTCGATGATGGCGTGATGCCGGTCGGCGTATTTCAGGTAGTTGTCGAAACTGGCCTTGCCGGCCGGATCGTCCTTGGCGCCCTGTTTGGCCAGCGCGCGGAACAGTTGCACCGCATATTCCTGATCGTCGAGGTCTTCGGAATGCTCCAGCGGCAGGTAGAAGAAAACGCGTTGCAGCAGCGACAGTTGCTGGTCGAAACCCTGCGCCAGCCCGAGATGGCAACATTGCTGGGCCAGCGCGTCGAAGGCGAAGGCCTTGGCGGTATCGCGGTACATGTTGCGGGAGAACTGGTCCAGCAGCAGGATCAGCGCCAGCATGCCTTGCGGCGTGTCGGCCCAGTCGTCGCGCTGGTTGTCGGCCGCGGCCAGCAGGTCGGCTTCAAAGCGCGATTGGATGTCCCGGTCGACGGCGGCGTCCTTGCCCCACCACGACGCCGACTGGCGGGCAGCGATGGTAGCGACATCGGTATCGGTTCCGCTGCCGTCGGCGCCGAACCAGAACGCCAGGATGGCGTCGATATTTTCCGTCGCGCTCATTCTGCCAGCACGCGGATACGCACGTCGCCCAGCGCCACGGTCTGGCCGGCGGTGATCTTGCAGGTCTTGCGCAGCTCCTGTTTGCCGTCGACCTTGACGTGACCGTCGGCGACGATGGCTTTGCCGGCGCCGCCGCTGTCGCACAGTCCGACCAGCTTCAGCAACTGGTTCAGTTCAACGTAGGGGCCTTGCAGTTGGAATTCCAGGTGTTGCATATCAACCTTATCGTGGGTACTTCAATATCAATAACAGACTTCAAAACTCAAAAAATCAAACCAGCGTCTTCTCAGCCTTGTGCAACCACACGGCCAGATTATTCAGCAGGTCTTCCTGGCTGAAGGAACAGCTTTCTTCGGTAAACAGGCTGCCTGCTTCCAGGCGGCCGAGCAGGTCTTCGGCGACTTCTTCGTAGCGCGGCGGCAGGCGCTTGAGCAAGTCGCTCTGCGCGCGCCAGGCGGTGCAGAAAGCGGCGACGTTGATGTCGCCGTCGCGCAGGGCGTTGAGGGCGTCGTGCAGGTTTTGGATGCTGGCGTTGCTCATGGCGGATGGAATATCAAGAGTGTAGGGCGGAAACGGCAAACAAGCCGATCACGCAGGCATAGCCGACGGTCCACGACAGCGAGCGCAGGCTCGGCAAGTCGTTCAGATAAAGCGCAGTGTAGATCAGGCGGGCAGCGATGAAAGCCATCGCCAGGCCGTCGATCCATTGCTGCGCGGCGCCGGTCTGCTGGGCGACAAGCACGGCGGCGGCAAAGAAGGGCAGCGCCTCGAAATGATTGCGGTGCGCATAATCGGCGCGGCGGCGCAGGCCGGTCTGCTTGTCCAGCCAGGCGCGCGGTTCGGAATTGTCGAAATCCCTTTTGCCGTATTTGGCGACCGCAACCGTCAGCATCGGCAGCAGGCCGGCGACCAGAATGCACCAGTAGGAAATATGCATGGATGTCCCGCTCTTAAAGCGTCTTGGCTTCGAAGGTATTGCAGGCGCTGACCTTGCCTTGCGTGATGCCGCGCTTGAACCAGTTCACGCGCTGCGCCGAGGTGCCGTGCGTAAACGAGTCCGGCACCACTTCGCCGCGCGCCTGCCGTTGCAGCGCATCGTCGCCGATGGCCGAAGCGGCGTTGAGCGCGCCTTCGATGTCGCCTTGCTCGATGATGTGGCGCGCCTCATTGGCGTGGTAGGCCCAGACGCCGGCAAAACAATCGGCCTGCAGTTCCAGCCGCACCGACAGCGCGTTCGACTGTTTCTCCGACATGTTGCGGCGGGCCTTGTCGACCTTCCCGGAAATGCCGAGCAGGTTTTGTACGTGATGGCCGACTTCATGCGCGATCACGTAGGCTTGCGCAAAATTGCCGGTGACGTTGAAACGCTGCTGCATCAACTTGTAGAAGCTCAGGTCGATATAGACTTTCTGGTCGCCGGGACAGTAGAACGGGCCGGTGGCGGTCTGGCCGGTGCCGCAGGCGGTCGGCGTGCTGCCGGAGAACAGCACCAGCTTCGGACGAACGTAAGTCGCACCGCCGGCCTTGAAGATTTCGCCCCAGGTGTCTTCGGTATCGGCCAGCACGGTCGAGACGAAGCGCGCCATCTGATCGTCCGGCGGCGGCTTGTGCGCCGGCGCCGAATGCTGCACGGGAGCCACCTGGCCGCCACCGCCGCTGAGCATGTTGATGACGGTCAGCGGATTGATGCCGAGGAAGTAGGACGCCACCAGCGCCACCGCGATGCCGCCCAGCCCGATCGAGCGGCCGCCGCCGAAGGAGAAACCGCCGCCTCCGCCGCTACTGTCTTCACCGCGGCGGTCTTCCACGTTGTCGCTTTCGCGATTGCCTTCCCATTTCATGATCGTTTCCTTGATTGCTGCTGAAGTTCTGCCGAGTTTCTGCTGAATAAGCGGATTAAGCGAGATTGTAATGGACGCGGGCCCGGCGGGATGGTTTCCGCACATCCAGATCGCCGGAAACCGGGAAAGAATGAATTTCTGCGGAGAAATGCGGTCATCAAGGATAAGCGCAGGAAGGAAGCGGCAAACATCGCACATGGAACTGGTGCGAGGGTTTTCACAATCGCAACTTCTGTGGGAAGATCTCAATACGCTCAGTGCCTGGCATGCCCGGGACTGAGCGTTCTTACCGCATCCTCGTTTGCATCGTTCTTTGCATCATAAGCAGCGTGAAGCCTGCACTTTGCACTTTGCATGTTGCAGTGTTGTCACGCAGATAACAGCAATTTCGAACGGGAGACTCTCATGATTTTGTGGCTCATTGTTTTCGTAGCGGGCGCCCTGGCATTGATGATGATGCGTGTCGGCGCGTGGACCTGGCTGGTGGCCGAACTGGCCTGGATATGGATAGGCGGCGTCACCGACCAGGCCAACGCCGTGGTCTGCGTGCTGCTGGCGATTCTGCTGTGCGTGCCGACCTTGCTGATCGCCATCAAGTCGATACGCCAGACCCTGATCACGCGGCCGGCGCTGGATGTCTTCCGCAAGATTTTGCCCAGCATGTCCGACACCGAGCGCGACGCCATCGAAGCTGGCACGGTCTGGTGGGATGCCGACCTGTTCTCCGGCAAGCCCGACTGGAACAAGCTCATGCAGCTGCCGCCGCCGACACTGACGGCGGAAGAGCAATCCTTCCTCGACAACGAAGTCACGCAACTGTGCGCCATGGTCAGCGATTGGGACACCACCGTCGCCTGGCAAGACCTGCAGCCCGAAGCCTGGCAATTCGTCAAGGACAAGGGCTTCCTCGGCATGATCATTCCCAGGCAATACGGCGGCAAGCAGTTCTCCGCCTACATGCATTCGCAGGTGATCATGAAGCTGTCGTCGCGCTGTTCGGTCGCGGCGATTTCGGTGATGGTGCCCAACTCGCTGGGACCGGCGGAATTGCTGCTGCACTACGGCACCGAAGAACAGAAGAACCACTACCTGCCGCGCCTGGCGCGCGGCGAGGAAATTCCCTGCTTCGCCCTGACCAGCCCCTATGCCGGTTCCGACGCGGCGGCGATTCCCGATGTCGGCATCGTCTGCAAGGGCATGCACGAAGGCCGCGAAGTGCTGGGCTTCCGCGTCACCTGGAACAAGCGCTACATCACGCTGGCGCCGGTCGCCACCGTGCTCGGCCTGGCGTTCCGCGCGCTCGATCCCGACCATCTGCTGGGCGGCAGTGCAGAACCGGGCATCACCTGCGCGCTGATTCCGACCAAGCATCCGGGCGTCGTCACCGGTCGCCGCCACTGGCCGCTGAACGCCGTGTTCCAGAACGGCCCGACCTCGGGCGAGAATGTCTTCATCCCGCTCGACTGGGTCATCGGCGGGCAGGCGCAGGTCGGCAAGGGCTGGCGCATGCTGATGGAATGTCTGGCCGCCGGCCGCGCCATTTCGCTGCCGTCGTCCAGCGTCGGTTTTTCCAAGATGGCGGTGCGCGGCACCAGCGCCTACGCCGCCATGCGCCGGCAATTCAAGATCGCCATCGGCAAGTTCGAAGGCATACAGGAAGCGCTGGCGCGCATGGGCGGCAATCTCTACATGATGGATGCGACGCGCCGCATGTCCTCGCTGGCCGTCGATGCGGGCGAGAAGCCGTCGGTGATTTCGGCGATCTCCAAATACCACGTCACCGAACGCGGCCGCATCGTCGTCAACGACGGCATGGACGTCATCGGCGGCAAGGGCATCTGCATGGGGCCGGGTAATTTCCTGGCGCGCGTGTATCAGCAGATCCCGATCGCCATCACGGTCGAAGGCGCCAACATCCTGACGCGCTGCCTGATTATTTTCGGGCAGGGCGCGATTCGCTGCCATCCCTACGTGCTCAAGGAAATGGCGGCGGCCAACGATCCTGACCATGATCGCGCGCTGGAAGATTTCGACAAGGCCTTCTTCGGCCATCTGAGCTTCGTCGCCGCCAACATGGCGCGCTCGCTGGTTTTCGGCCTGAGCGCGGGTTTGCTGGCCGGCGCGCCGGCCCAGGCAGCGGAAGAGACGCGCGTCTACTACCGCGCCGTGTCGCGCATGTCGGCTTGTTTCTCGTTGCTGACGGATGTGTCGATGCTGGTGCTGGGCGGCTCGCTCAAATTCCGCGAGCGTATTTCAGCGCGGCTGGGCGACGTGTTGTCGCAGCTGTACCTGATCTCCGCCACGCTCAAGCGTTATGAAGACGACGGCCGCCAGCGCAACGACCTGCCGTATCTGGAATGGTCGGTGCAGGACGCGCTGTACCGCGCGCAGGAAGCCATGCTCGAAGTGCTCGACAACTTCCCCAATCCCTTCATCGCGCTGGCCTTGCGCATCTGGATGTTCCCGCTCGGTCTGTCGTATCGCAAACCGTCGGACCGGCTGGCGAGCGAAGTCGCCGTGGCGATGCAGACCCCGGGCGCGTCGCGCGACCGTCTGGTGGCGGACATTTACCAGCCCGACGCCGGGACGGATCCCTTGGGCAGCGGCGAGCGCGCCTTCAATTTGCTCCCGCAAGTGCATGAAATCGAAACGCGCCTCAAGCCATCCATCAAGGAAGGCGTCTTGCCGCCCGTACCGCAAAGCCTGATCGAGATGCGGCGCTGGAATGCGCGCGCGATGGAGCAAGGCCTGATCAGCGCCGACGAGCGGGTGGTGCTGGACGACTTCGCCCACTACGGCAACATTACGGTGCAGGTGGATGACTTCGGCGCCGATCTGGACATGGGCGCGGCATTGCAAAAAACGCAAGAGCCGGTGCTGATCAGAAGCGCTTAAACAAAGCGCGAATCGGCGACGGCAATGCTGTTTCGTCTCCTGCCGTCGTCCCGGCGAACGCGGGGATCCAGTGTCGTAAAACGTCGTAAAGACGGTCGATACGACGCTGGGTCCTGACGTTCGTCAGGACGACAGTTATTTGGCCTCTGGTGCAAGCGATATCGATTGCAAACTCAGCAACATTTTTTGCTGTACTGCCTCTGAAGACAGTCCTTTGTTCTGATTAACTTGACAGTACGTCACGGCCGGCCGTCTTTGTCGATACGCCGCAAAGGCTTATAATGGCGACCATGATCGTCTGTCCGGCGTTTTATTCGACGTATGAAATGACGCCGCCGCTTTAATCTGTTCTATCTGTTTTCTGTCTGAATCCGGTACTGCCATGACTACATCCAACAGCTTGTCTCCCAATTCGCAAACCGCCGCGCCGGCATTCCGCTGGCTGAACCCCTACCGTCCGACCAAATTCCGCGTCATCGTCGGCCTCGGCATCGCCGCCATCGTGCTGGCGCTGATCAACCTGTTCGTGCCGGGCGCGCTCGATGCGACAGCCTATCTGTCGAGCATCGCCGCCGGCGCCATCGCCTACGTGCTGGCCGAAGTGCTGCTGGTCACGATTGTCGTGGTCGGCCCGTTTGCCGGTTTTGTGTATGGCGTGATTGCGTTCTTTGCGCGCTGAGCAGGAGCACATCAGATTGAAAAAGGCCGGTAGCGATACCGGCCTTTTTTTATTGGTGACAGCTTCGTCCCCTATCAAGGTAAGCTGAACGGATATCCCATGATCTGGGTATCGAATAAGCGGAATTGCACCTTGTTCTTTTCGATGCCCGGATATTCCTGCCCGATCTCATCCAGATACTTGTCGAAATCGTCGCGGGTCTCGGGATAGAAGCGCCAGGGCATCGGCGCCTTGGCGCAATCGAGACTGAAATGTCCGATGTAGACGATTTCTCCCGCTGCAACGGTAAAGCTGCCGCCCTTCGATTTGCCGTTTTCCAGCATGTTCTTGCGGTCGCCGTAAAAGTTGCCGACATTGCTGACAGACTTGCCGAGTTTGATGCGGAAGCCGGTCAGTAAATATTCGCCGGGTTCGATGATATAGGCATAATTTCCGTAATTCTTCTTCGACGGCAAAATCGATCCATCCTTGATCATGACATCCCATTGCCCGTCGGCGGATGCTTTCTGCACACCGTTTTTATCGAACGCCAGGAATTGCAGTTGCGCATTCTCGTAGCGGCCGCAGCCCCAGTGTCTGCTCCAGTCGGCAGACATCAGCACAACGCCTTTGGTCGCCGCCTGCTGCGTAAACAAGGTTGCGTCATATGGCACGCTGAATCCACTTGTATCCTGGGCCACTGCCGGTGCTGAAATCAGGCCGTTCGCGGCGATCAGTAGTGCATGAATGCCGAGGGTGAACGAACGTGAAAAACACCTTGCATTGAAAAATGCCATCTGACTTCCCCTGTTCATTTTTATGTAGTTGTCCCTGCCGTCTGCAAAATTCTTCCGATAAATGTACCATGCCGACTTGCGGTGAGGAATCTGTTTGCGGGTGACCGGTGTGTCATGCAAGTGATGTCAAAAAACGTATTCGCCGCAGTAAATAATTCATTGGAAAGCGCGCCGCAGCAGGCATACCATAGCCGCCTCCGCGCTGACTGCACATCGGCGGCGCATTCAGTGGTTTCAACAACAAGGACAACACATGCAAACACGCAAGCTCGCCAGCGATGGCCTTACCGTTCCTGAAGTCGGCCTCGGATGCTGGCAACTCGGCGGCGGCTGGGGCGATCATTGGGACAACGACGTCGCCCAGCAAACGCTGGCGCAAGCTTATGCCACCGGCGTGCGCTTCATCGATACGGCCGACGTCTACGGCGACGGCGCCAGCGAACGTTCCATCGGCCAGTTCCTGACCTCGCACAAGGATCTCACCGTCGCCACCAAGCTCGGACGCGGCGCGATTTATCCGGATGGCTACAGCCGCGAGGCCGTACGTACCGCGACCCAGCGCTCGCTGGAACGTCTCGGCGTCGACAAGCTCGACCTGACGCAGCTGCATTGCGTGCCGCCGGCTGTGCTCAAGGACGGCAAGATTTTTGACTGGATGCGCGAGCTGCGCCAGGATGGATTGATCAGCCGTTTCGGCGCCAGCGTCGAGACCGTGGAAGAAGGCCTGCTCTGCCTGGAGCAGGAAGGCATGACCTCGCTGCAAGTGATCTTCAACATCTTCCGCCAGAAGCCGCTGGCGGAGTTGCTGCCGAAGGCGAAAGAGAAGGGCGTCGGCATCATCGTGCGCCTGCCGCTGGCCAGCGGCCTGTTGAGCGGCAAGATGACGCGCGCCACCACCTTCAAGCCGGACGATCATCGCAACTTCAACCGCGACGGCCAGCAATTCAATGTCGGCGAAACCTTCGCCGGCCTGGAGTTCGCCACCGGCGTCGACCTGGCGCAAGAGATTGCCGCGCTGGTTCCTGCCGGCATGAACATGGCGCAGATGGCCTTGCGCTGGATCCTCGATCACGACGCCGTGTCGGTGATCATTCCCGGCGCCAGCTCGCCGGCGCAGGTGTTGTCGAATGCCAGCGCATCGGCCTTGCCGCGCTTGCCGGCGGAGCTGCACGAGAAACTGGCGGCGCTGTATCGCGACAAGATTCATGCGGCGATTCGCGGACCTTACTGAGTTGGCGGAATGAATCAGCAGTAGAGAGTAAAGATTGGCAGTACAAAAACAAAAAGCCCACGGCCGCAAGACCGTGGGCTTTTTCAATGAAACGCGTGCTTACAGCTTGAACACGCTGACCACCTTCACCAGATTGTCGCCCTGCATCTGCATCGACTTCGATGCGGCGGCGGCTTCTTCCACCAGCGCGGCATTCTGCTGCGTGACTTCGTCCATCTGCGTGATGGCGAGGTTGACCTGATCGATGCCTTCGCTTTGTTCGTGGCTGGCGACGGCGATTTCCTTGATCACTTCACTGACCTTGCGGATGCTGTCGACCACTTCGCCCATGGTCTTGCCGGCCTGGCCGACCAGGTCGGATCCGGCGCGCACTTCCTGCACCGAGCCGTCGATCAGCGACTTGATTTCCTTGGCCGCGGCCGCCGAGCGTTGCGCCAGGCTGCGCACTTCCGACGCCACCACGGCAAAGCCGCGGCCCTGTTCGCCGGCGCGGGCGGCTTCCACCGCGGCGTTCAGCGCCAGGATGTTGGTCTGGAAAGCAATGCCGTCGATTACGCTGATGATTTCCACGATCTTGTTCGATGAAGCGTTGATCGAGTCCATGGTCTTCACCACTTGCTGCACCACGTTGCCGCCTTGCTCGGCGACTTCGGAAGCCGATACCGCAAGTTCGCTGGCCTGTCTGGCGTTGGAGGCGTTCTGCTTCACGGTGGACGTGATTTCCTCCATCGCCGAGGCGGTTTCTTCGAGTGAACTCGCCTGCTCTTCGGTGCGGTTGGACAGGTCCATGTTGCCGCTGGCGATTTCGTCGACCGATTGCTTGATCGAGCCGGTTGCGCTCAGGATGCTGTTGACGGTGTCGACCATGCGGTCGCGGGTATAGGCGATCGACGATACCAGGCTGGCTTCGTCGCCCTTGCGCACGGCGATCACGCCGGTCAGGTCGCCCTCGGCGATCTTGCGCGCGATCTGCGACGCTTCGCTCGGTTCGCCGCCGATGGAACGGTAGATATTGCGCACCACCAGCACGGCAATGCCCGACATCACCGCGCCGAGGATCAGCAGCACGACGCCGGCCTTGATCAGCGAGCGGTAAAAGTCGGCCTGGATGTCATCCTGATACACGCTGGCGATGAAATCCCAGTTCCACGGCTTGAAGCGTTTGACGAAGCCCATCTTGGAGCTGGCCTTTTCTTCCTTGGGACGCGGCCACCAGTATTCGAGGAAACCTTCGCCGGCTGCCGACGAGCCGGTGGCGGCGATCATCTTGTAGAGCTCATTGCCCTTGGCGTCCTTGAAGTCGTACATGTTCTTGCCGTTGAGCTTGGGGCTGGTCGGATGCATCACTACGACCGAATCGGCACCGACCAGTGTGATGTAGCCGCTCCCGGTATAGCGCTGGTCGGCGACGCGGGCGATCGCCATTTTCTTGGCATCGTCGACCGACATCTTGCCGTCGGCAGCTTGCTGCGCCAGTCCGCTGACGATGGAATAGGACATCTCCGTGATATCCACCAGCGCGTGCTGGCGGTCGGCGATCTGGAGATTGCGGGTTTCGTAGATGTTCCAGAGCGACAGCGCAAACAGCGCGACCCAGGAGAAAATCAGCGGAAGCCAGAGCTTCTGCTTCAGAGACAAATTGTTCACTGCGTGTTCCCCTTTTTAAGATGTCTTGCGACGAGCAAATGCTTCCCACACCAGGCTGGTTATTGTTTCTGAATGACGTTCACCGAAGATACCGGGTCGTACTTGTGATGAAAAAATCTTAGCACGGCGCAGGTCTTTGTAAGCGTCGAATTGACGGGTAAAGCCTCAGTCTTTTCCTGAAAAAAAGCGGTATTGCTGTTCGGAAAGAACGGCAATACCGCAAAGGGACGACTTGCTCAGGAAAAACTATTTATAACGATGCAAGGGCTTCACTGCGGCTTGCCAAAACCCCCGCCGCCCGGCGTGGCGATGACGAACACGTCGCCCGGCTGCATCTCGGTGCTGGCGACAAAACCCAGCTCTTCCTGCGTGCCGTCGTTACGGATCACCATGTTCCGCCCGCACTGGCCCGGTTCGCCGCCGGCCGCGCCGAAGGGCGGGACGATACGGTTGTTCGACAGGATCGAGGCCGTCATCGCTTCCAGGAAGCGAATCTTGCGCACGCCGCCGTTGCCGCCATGCCACTGGCCGGCGCCGCCGGAGTGTTCGCGGATCTCGTAGCTCTCCAGACGAACCGGATAACGCCATTCCAGAATCTCCGGATCGGTCAGGCGCGAGTTGGTCATGTGGGTCTGCACCACGTCGGTGCCGTTGAAACCCTGGCCCGCGCCCGAGCCGCCCGAGATGGTTTCGTAGTACTGATACTCGCCGTTGCCGAAGGTGAAGTTGTTCATCGTGCCCGGAGCCGAGGCCAGCACGCCGAGCGCGCCATACAGTGCATTGGTGATGCAGCTCGAGGTTTCGACGTTGCCCGAGACCACTGCCGCCGGATAGCGCGGATTGAGCATCGAGCCTTCCGGGATGATCACGTTGAGCGGTTTCAGGCAGCCGGCGTTGAGCGGGATCTCGTCGTCCACCAGTGTGCGGAACACGTACAGCACCGCCGCCATGCAGATTGCACTGGGCGCATTGAAGTTGTTGTTCAGCTGCGGCGAGGTGCCGGTGAAGTCGATGTCGGCGGTGCGGTCTGCGTGGTTCACGCGGATCGCCACCTTGATCACCGCGCCGTTGTCGAGCGGGTAGTCGTAGCTGCTGTCTTTCAGCAGCGTGATGACGCGACGCACGGCTTCTTCGGCGTTGTCCTGCACGTGGCCCATATAGGCTTGCACCACCTCCAGGCCGAAGTGATCGACCATCTTCAGCAATTCGTCGACGCCCTTCTGGTTGGCGGCGATCTGGGCCTGCAGGTCGGCCAGGTTCTGCGCAATGTTGCGCGCAGGGTAGGGGCCGGAGCCGAGCAGGGACACGGTTTCCTGTTCGAGGAAGCGTCCCGCGCGCACCAGCTGGAAGTTGTTGATCAGGATGCCTTCTTCTTCCACCACCGTGCTGTTGGCCGGCATCGAACCCGGCGTGATGCCGCCGATGTCGGAATGATGGCCGCGCGAACCAACGTAGAACAGGATGTCCTTGCCGTCCTTGTCGAAGGCCGGCGTGATCACCGTGATGTCCGGCAAGTGCGTGCCGCCGTGGTAGGGATCGTTGAGCATGAAGACGTCGCCCGGCTGCATCTTGCCGGCGTTCTCGCGGATGATGGTGCGGATGCTTTCGCCCATCGAACCCAGGTGCACCGGGATGTGCGGCGCATTGGCGATCAGGTTGCCCTGTGCATCGAACAGCGCGCACGAGAAGTCCAGGCGCTCCTTGATGTTGACCGAGAAGGCGGTGTTCTGCAGGCGCAGGCCCATCTGTTCGGCGATGCTCATGAACAGGTTGTTGAACACTTCCAGCATCACCGGATCGGCCGTGGTGCCGATGGCCTTGCGCTGCACGCGCGCCTGATAGCGCTGCATCACCAGATGGTTCAGCGGCGTGACTTCGGCCAGCCAGCCGGGTTCGACGATGTTGGTCGCGTTCTTTTCCGCAATGATCGCGGGGCCGTGCACGACGTCGCCGGGGCGCATGTCTTCGCGGCGATACAGTGCAGTGTCGTGCCACTGGCCGCCGGAGAACAGCTTCACGGTTTCGGTCGATTGCAAGGCGCCGGCGCGCGGCGGCAGTAGCTCGGCTTTTTCTTCGCGGTCGTTGGACACGCCGATCGCTTCCACCGAGATGGCTTCGATGATCATGCTCTTGTCCGGCATCAGGAAAGAGTATCGTTTCTTGTAGGCCGACTCGAATTGCGCCACCATGCTCGCGATATCGCCGAAGGCCACCACGATCACCGAATCGGTGCCGTCGTAGCGCAGGTGGACGCGCTTGATGACGTCGATCTGGGTCGGCATCACGCCTTGCGACAACAGGTCGTCGGCGGCTTGCGTGGCGAGCTTGTTCAGTTCCACGTCCAGCGTGCCGACCGAACCGGTTGACAGGGCCAGTTCCATCGCCTGTTCGCGCATCGCGGTCTGATCCGCCAGTCCCATGCCGTAGGCCGACAACACGCCCGCAAACGGATGGGCGAAGACGCGCGTCATGCCCAGCGCATCCGCCACCAGGCAGGCATGCTGGCCGCCGGCGCCGCCGAAGGTGGTCAGCGTGTAATCGGTGACGTCATGGCCGCGCTGCACCGAAATGAACTTGATCGCGTTGGCCATGTTGCCGACGGCAATATCGATGAAGCCCTCGGCGACTTCTTCCGGCGTGCGGCGATTGCCGGTTTCGGCAAAGATGCGATCGGCCAGTTCGGTGAACTTCTGCACCACGGCGTCGCGGTCCAGTGCTTCATCGGCAGCCGGGCCGAACACCTTGGGAAAATAGGCCGGCTGGATCTTGCCCAGCATGACGTTGCAATCGGTGACCGCCAGCTGGCCGCCGCGGCGATAGCTGGCCGGGCCCGGATTGGCTCCGGCGCTGTCCGGGCCGACGCGATAGCGCGAGCCGTCGAAATGCAGGATGGAGCCGCCGCCTGCCGCCACCGTATGGATGCTCATCATCGGCGCCCGCATGCGCACGCCGGCCACCTGGGTCTCGAACTCGCGTTCGAACTCGCCGGCATAGTGCGACACGTCGGTCGAGGTGCCGCCCATGTCGAAGCCGATGATCTTGTCGAAGCCGGCCGTTTCCGCCGTGCGCACCATGCCGACGATGCCGCCGGCCGGGCCGGACAGGATCGAATCCTTGCCCTGGAAGCGATGCGCATCGGTCAGGCCGCCGTTGCTTTGCATGAACAGCAGGCGCACGCCGTCCATTTCGCCGGCGACCTGATCGACATAGCGGCGCAGGATAGGCGACAGGTAAGCATCGACCACGGTGGTGTCGCCGCGCGAGACCAGCTTCATCATCGGGCTGACTTCATGCGACACCGAGACTTGCGTATAGCCGAGTTCGGCAGCGATTTCGGCGAGCTTTTCTTCGTGCGCCGTGAAGCGATAGCCGTGCATCAGCACAATCGCGACGGCGCGATAGCCTTCCTTATATAAAGCGGCGAGTTGGCTACGCACCGAGACGGTATCGAGCGGCTGCACCACGTCGCCGTGCGCGCTCAGGCGTTCATCGACCTCCACGACTTTTTCAAACAGCAGTTCCGGCAAGACGATATTGCGGTCGAACAGGCGCGGGCGATTCTGATACGCGATGCGCAAGGCGTCGCGGAAACCCTTGGTAATCACCAGCACGGTCGGATCGCCCTTGCGCTCCAGCAGTGCATTGGTGGCGACGGTGGTGCCCATCTTGACGGCTTCCACCTGTTGCGGCGAGATCGCTTCGTCAGGTTTGAGGCCGAGCAGGCGCTTGATGCCGGCCACGGCCGCGTCTTTATATTGCTCGGGATTTTCTGACAGCAGTTTATGCGTCAGCAAGGTGCCGTCCGGCTGGCGCGCAACGATGTCGGTAAACGTGCCGCCGCGGTCAATCCAGAACTGCCAGCGTTGTTCCCCCAGTTTTGTCTGCTCTTGATTCATGGTGCATTGCCTTTCTTGAATGAACTTTCAGGTGCATTTTTGTTGATGAATTATCGACACTTTGCACATAAACCGTGCGGTAAGGGCCGAACGTTTTGCTGAGGAAACATCGGGGAAACCCGTCAAATCCTCCTTAAAGCCTTGCTGCGTCTGTGTTTGCGTCTGAAGTGGCGATCGCGGTAGAAAACTGGCACGCGCTTTGCTAATAACTCGTCAATGATTTGGCGATCATTTATTGTTTTTAATATTAATAATTTATTGACATATTATCGATGAAACATATAGGATTCAAGAAAAAAATCAAGGAGACAAAAAATGGACAAGAACCAAGCAAAAAAGAGCGGGCCGCAAATCACTGCACACACCGCCGCCATTTTTGAACGTGCCCTCGACGCCGGCGAAATGCCGGCGAGCAGTAGCGCAAGAACGAGGCAAGAGCGGGCAAGTTCGATGAATCCTGAGTCGGGCAGTCAATAGCAGCACCAGTAGCGTCAGCAATATCGAAAAGAGTCAGCAGCTTCAGCAGCGCCGTGCACGGTCTGTCGTGCACCTGCGTGCCGGTCAGCCTTTGCAGGCGGCCGCATCGCATCCGTACTGCGCGTGCTGAGCAGCGCAAACAAGTCCAGCCGGCTTACCGGACTGGAGTGGATCAACACATCCTTCGCTTTTGCGAGGGATGGGGATTGGCAGCAACCGTGGTGATTTTTGGGTAGCTCCCGCTTCAGGCTTCAAGCAGTGGGGGGAATTTTTAGATGTCATTCATCGATACAACAAGGAGCGTCTCATCATGTTAGGTCTCGTCTTCAAACACGCTAAACATCTCGCAAAAGCCGGCCTCGCCGTGTCTTTTTGCATGGCTGCCTATTCGGCGCATGCACAGCAACAGGAAATCAAGATCGGCGTCATCTATCCGCTCAGCGGCGCCGCGGCATCTACCGGCGCAGAAATGAAAGACGCGCTGGAACTGGCCGCCGACATCATCAACAACGGCGCCAAGAGCGTGCCCAACCTGCCGTTCTCGGCCGGCGGCGGTCTGCCCAACCTGAAGGGCGCCAAGATCAAACTGGTGTTCGCCGATTCGCAAGGCAACCCGCAAGTCGGCGCGACCGAAGCCGAACGCCTGATCACGCAAGAGAAAGTGGTCGCCGTGGTCGGCGCCTATTTCAGCAACGTCACCGCCACCACCAGCCAGGTTGCGGAACGCTACAAGGTGCCTTACCTGAATCCGGAATCGTCGTCGGCGTCGCTGACCCAGCGCGGCTTCAAGTGGTTCTTCCGCACCACGGCGCATGACGATCTGTTCGTCACCAACTTCTACGAATTCTTCAAGGAGCTGGAAGCCAAGAAGAACATCAAGATCAGCAAGCTCGGCGCCTTCAACGAAAATACCCTGTGGGGCAACGAGACCACCAAGCTGGAAACCAAGCTCTCCAAGGACCGCGGCTACGACCTGGTGAAGACCATCGTCTATCCGGCCAAGAGCACACAGCTGACCTCGGAAGTGCAGTTGCTCAAAGCCGCCGCGCCGCAAGTCGTGCTGCAGTCCTCTTATCTGGGCGACGCCATCCTGTCGATGAAGACCTACAAGGAACTGGGCTTCACGCCTGACATGATCCTGGCCAACGACGCCGGTTTCATCGACACGGAATTCGTCAAGACCCTGGGCAAGGACGCCGACTACATCATCACCCGCGACGTCTGGTCGCTCGACCTGGCCGGCAAGAATCCGCTGATCAAGCAAGTCAACGACCTGTTCAATGCACGCTTCAAGATCAACTTCACCGGCAACTCGTCGCGCACCTTCACCGGTCTGATGACGCTGGCCGACGCAATCAACCGCGCCGGTTCCACCGATGCGGAAGCGATCCGCAAGGCGCTGTCGGAAACCAGCATCCCCGGCAACAAACTGATCATGCCGTGGAAGGGCGTCAAGTTCGACGAGCACGGCCAGAACACGCTGAGCTCCGGCATCCTGCTGCAGGTCATCAACGGCAAGTACTACACCGTCTGGCCGTTCGACATGGCCACGCGCGACATCGTGTGGCCGATGCCGAAGTGGGATCAACGCAAGTAATCAGCTTCAGGCAGTCGACGGAAGGCCGCAGTAATGCCCGCAGCATCGGCAATATTGGCAACGCCCGCAGCATTGCGGCCTTCCTCTCAGATTCAATTTTTATCGCAGGTATTTACGGCGCGTAAATATCGTTAAGGGGAAATTTATGACTTGGGAAATTTTGGTGCAGACCCTGGCGTCCGGTTTGTTGATCGGACTGATTTATGCGCTCGTAGCGATTGGTCTCACGCTGATCTTCGGCGTCATGGACATTGTCAATTTCGCACACGGCGAATTCCTGATGTTCGGCATGTATTCCAGCTTCTGGCTGTTCGCGCTGTATGCGCTGGATCCGATTTTCACCTTGCCGCTGACGGCCTTGTTCCTGTTTGCGCTCGGTACCTTGCTGTACAAATTGGTGATCCGCAAGATCACCAATGCGCCGATGGTGTCGCAGATTTTCACCACCTTCGGGCTGATGATCCTGTTCCGCGGCATCGCCCAGTTCTTCTGGAAGGCGGATTTTCGCACCATCGAAAACTCGATGGTCGCCGGCCATGTCGCTATCGGCGGCATCCAGATCGGCTCGCCGCAACTGACTGCCGGCATCGGCGCCATTGTGGTCACCGGCGTGATCTATACCTTCCTGACCCGCACCAAGCTCGGCGCCGCACTGGAAGCGACCGCCGCCGACAAGGAAGCGGCGCAGCTCATGGGCATCGATTCGCAAAAAATGTTCGCCCTGGCCTGGGGCGTCGGCGCCGCCTGTGCCGGCGTGGCGGGCGCGCTGCTGTCGACTTTCTTTCCGATCTTTCCGGAAGTCGGCGCCAACTTCATCCTGATCGCCTTCGTGGTGGTCAATCTGGGCGGCTTCGGCAGCGTGGTCGGCGCCCTGATTGCGGGCGTGCTGGTGGGCGTGATCGAAGTGATGGGCGGTCTCTTTCTCGGGCCGCAATACAAGATGGCGATCGTGCTGGTGCTGTTCCTGACGGTGCTGATGTTCCGCCCGCAAGGTTTGATGGGCAAGACCTGAGCCTGAACGCCAACTACATGAAAGAGGAATCCATGCTCAAAACTACTTCCAGTCTGCCGCTGACGCCGGGTGCGTCAGCCGGCGGCTTCAACAAAATCCACGCCTTGCTGGTCGCGCTGCTCGTACTCGCGCTGGCTTTGCCGCTCTACATCACCAGCCCGTCGCATCAGAACCTGGCGATCCTGATCCTGATGGCGGCGCAGATCGGCGTGTCCTGGAACATCGTCGGCGGCTATGCCGGCCAGGTGTCGCTCGGCCACGTCGCCTTCTACGGCATCGGCGCCTACACCTCGGCGATCCTGTTCTCGGTCTACGGTGTCAATCCTTGGCTCGCCATGGTCGTCGGCGGCGTGCTCGCTGCGCTGGTCAGCCTGGTGATCGGCTGGTCTTGCTTCCGCCTCAAGGGCCACTACTTTGCGATGGCCACGATCGCGGTGGCGGAAATCATCCAGATCGTCTTCACCAACTGGGACTTCGCCGGCGCCGCCGTCGGCCTGACCATTCCGATGGGCGAGGGCGGCTGGGCCAGCATGATCTTTGCCGGCAAGGAGCCTTACTACTACATCGCGCTGGGTTTGCTGCTGATCACGCTGCTGGCCAATTTCATCATCGAGCGCAGCTTCCTCGGCTACTACTTCCGGGCCATCAAGGATGAACCGGATGCGGCGCGCAGCCTTGGCGTCAGCCTGTCGCGCTACAAGCAGATCGCGTTCGCCGTCAGCAGTTTCTTCACCGCGATGGGCGGCAGCCTGTATGCGCAGAAGGAGTTGTACATCGATCCGGCCTCGGTGCTCGGCACCGGCATGTCGATCAAGATGGCGCTGGTCGCCATCCTCGGCGGCATCGGCACCCTGTTCGGCCCGTTGGTCGGCGCCGGCTTGCTGACCGCGATTGAAGAAGGTACGCGCACCATGTTCGGCGGCTCCGGCCGCGGCACCGACCTGATCATCTACGCCGCGCTGATCATCGTGATCGCGGTGTACTACCCGAACGGCATCCTCGGTTATCTGAAGAGCACGTTCGCACGCCGCAAGGCCGTCAAGGCGCAAGCGGAAAACGCCGCCCGGGAGGAATCCAAATGAGTCTGCTACGCGTAGAAAACGTCTACAAGAAATTCGGCGGCCTGACCGCCAACCAGGATATTTCCTTCACGGTCCAGGCCGGCGAGATCGTCGGCCTGATCGGCCCCAACGGCGCCGGCAAGACCACCATGTTCAACTGCATCGCCGGCTACTCGCCGCCGACCACCGGCGACATCTGGCTGGAGGACATGAAGATTTCCGGCATGACGCCGGAGCAGTGCGCGCGCGTCGGCATCGGCCGCACCTTCCAGGTGGCGCGCACCTTCACCAGCATGAGCGCGCTGGAAAACGTGATGGTCGGCGTCTTCCTCAACGAGCGCAGCGTCGGCGCCGCACGCCGCACCGCGCAGGAGCTGCTGGACTTCGTCAACCTCGGCCGCTTCGCCGACAAGCCGGCCGGCAGCATGACCATCAGCGAACAGCGCCGCCTTGCCGTGGCGCGTGCGCTGGCGGTCAAACCGAAGTTGCTGCTGATGGATGAAGTCATGGCCGGCCTCAACCCGACCGAAGTGCGCGAGACCGTCGACGTGGTGCTGAAGATCCGCGACCAGGGCATTTCCTGCCTGATCGTCGAACACGTGCTGGAGGGCATCATGCCGATCGCCAACCAGATCGTGGTGCTCGACTACGGCAAGAAGATTGCCGACGGTTCGCCGCAGGATGTATCCAACGATCCGCATGTGATCGCCGCCTATTTGGGAGATGAATGATGCTACAGGTGAGAAATCTGCGAGCCAGCTACGACGGCGTACTGGCCCTGTCCAAAGTCGATATCGACGTCAAACCGGGCAGCCTGGTGGCGCTGGTGGGCGGCAACGGCAACGGCAAGTCGACCACGCTGCGCGCGATTGCCGGTCTCAACAAGGTCGACGCCGGCAGCATCATGTTCGACAACGTCGACATCGGAAAAATACCGCCATTTGATCGTGTCGGCCTCGGCCTGTCGCTGGTGCCGGAAGGACGCCGCCTGTTCGGTCGTCTGACCGTGCAACGCAATCTGGAGCTGGGCGCTTACACGCGCAGCGACAAGCACGAGATCGCCGAGTCGATCGAAGACATGTACGCCACCTTTCCCATCATCAAGGAGCGCCGCCACCAGCTGGCCGGCACCATGAGCGGCGGCGAACAGCAGATGCTGGCGATTGCGCGCGGCCTGATGGCGAAGCCGCGCCTGCTGTTGCTGGACGAACCGTCCTGGGGCATCGCGCCCAAGTTCGTGACCAAGGTGCTCGACACCATCCAGCAGGTCAACGCCAAGGGCGTGTCGATCCTGCTGGTGGAGCAGAACCTGCACAAGGCGCTGGCGATTGCGCACTACGGCTACGTGATCCAGACCGGCCGCATCGTGATGCAGGGCACCGGCGACGAGCTGCTGCATAACGAAGACATCAAGAAGGCCTACCTCGGAGGACTGTGAGATGAGCAACATGAAAATGGATATGGCGATTTTCGACGATGCGCTGTCTGCCGCCGACCTGCGTGCACTGTGCCGCAGCGGCGAATTCGACGGACCGACCGCAGGCTACGCCGACAACCACGTCCAGGCCAACCTGATGATCGTGCCGAAGGAATATGCGTTCGATTTCCTGCTGTTCTGCCAGCGCAATCCCAAGCCTTGCCCGCTGGTGGAAGTGCTGGAAGCCGGCGCGGTCGAACCGCGTACGGCGCCCGGCGCCGATCTGCGGACCGACCTGCCCGGCTATCGCATCTTTGAAAACGGCGTGATGACCAAAGAAGTCGCTGACATCTCCGCCTACTGGCGCGACGATCTGGTGAGCTTTTTGATCGGCTGCAGTTTTTCCTTCGAGAGCGCGTTGATCGAGGGTGGGATTCCCTTGCGCCACATCGAGCAGCAACGCAACGTCGCCATGTACAAGACCAGCATGCCATGCGTGCCGGCCGGGCGCTTTACCGGCAATGCGGTGGTCAGCATGCGTCCGGTCAAGAGCCGCGACGTCGCGCGTGCGGTGGAAATCACTGCGCGGTTGCCGCAGGTGCACGGCGCGCCGGTGCATATCGGCAATCCGCAAGCCATCGGCATAGCCGACCTGATGCGTCCCGACTTCGGCGACGCGGTCGAGCTCATGGATGACGAATTGCCGGTGTTCTGGGCCTGCGGCGTGACGCCTCAGTATGTGGCCGAACTCAGCCGGCTGCCGTTTTGCATCACCCACGCACCCGGCAAGATGTTCGTGACCGACCGGCTGAACGAATGAGCTAAGCACAAGCGCAACGGCGATCGCCAGATCGGCTGATCGTCCATCCACCCCAGCGGCGGGTTCGCCCGCCAAGAACCGAGGAATTTTATGTTGACGCATAAATCCCTGTTGGAAGCCTACGTCCATGCAAAAGACAAATGCTGTCCTTCACTGATTCACGACATCTATGAACCCAACGCGGTGCTGAGCATTTCGACCTCGGTCAGCGCGGTGGCTTTCCCGCCGCTGGTGGTGGGCGCGGACGGCATCGCGCAGACGCTGGTCACCGATTTCGCCAGGCGCTTTACGCACTGCCGCACCTATTACGTCTGCGACGGGTTCGACGTGCGCAACGGCCGCATCGAGCAACTGCCGTGGCTGGTGCTGATGCGCGAAGAAGAAACGGCGTCGCTGCGCATCGGGCGCGGCTACTACAACTGGCAGCTCAACCAGCATCCGGAACAACTCTGGCGCGCCAGTGAGATGCATATCCGCATCGATCACATGATGCTCATCGCCGACATCGCCGGCGACCTGCTGCAGACGCTGCAATCGTTTTTGCCCTATCCGTGGCTGCCGTCGCGCGTGCTGGATTCGTCCTTCGGCTTCATCGGCGACAGCAATCCGTCGTTCGCCTTTCTGAACGAATTCAGGAGCAACAAGTTCGAGCTGCCGCGCGAGCGACTGTCGGCCTAGCTGTGTAGCTGGCGGCGTAGGAAAAGAATAGCGGCGCGCAGAACGAGACATCGCTGCGCGTCCGGGAGTTCTCTTTGAAGGCGACAAGACAACGGCCATTGTCGTCGCCGGAGGAGAGCAGGCGCATATCGGCAAAGAGGAAGGGCGCGCACAAAGCTTGGCCGGTAAGCGGTTTTTGGGTTTGACGCAATTTCATTTAATCGGGGAGTTTCAATGAAACATAAAGTCTTGGCTGCAGCGGCGTTTGCCGCAGTCGGCATCCAGGCAGTACCTGCGCTGGCGCAATCGTCGGTCACGATCTACGGTCTGATCGACACCGGTCTGGTGGTGGAGAGCGGCGGCGCGGCAGGTCATGTCACCAAACTGACCAGCGGCATCAGCGGCGGTTCGCGCATCGGCTTCAAGGGAACGGAAGATCTGGGCGGCGGCATGTCTGCGCTGTTCCTGCTCGAAACCGGCTTCCAGAACGACACCGGCGCATTGGGTCAGGGCGGCTTGCTGTTCGGCCGTCAAAGCTATGTCGGCCTGGGCGGCGGCTTCGGTACGGTGACCGCCGGTCGCCAGTACACGCCGCAATACCTGGTGCTGTCGGCCGTCGATCCTTTCGGCACCGGCTATGCCGGCGATGCCGCCAACCTGATGCCGAATACCGGCAACGGCGCCAGCCGCATGGACAACACCGTCAAGTACGCGTCGCCGAGCTTTGGCGGCGTCACGGGCGAACTGGCTTACGGCTTCGGCGAAACCGCCGGCAGCACCAAGGCCGCCAGCCAGATCGGTGCAGCCGTTGGTTACGCCAACGGTCCGCTGTATGTCCGCCTCGGCTTTCACGGTCGCAACAACGACACGACCACCACCGAAACGGGATCGGGCCGCAGCACGCTGCTGGGCGCAACCTACAACTTCGGTCCGGTCAAGTTGCATGCCGCCTACGGTATCAACAAGGGTCTCAACAGCTCGCCGTTGCGCAACACCACCAACCCTTACGGCACCAGCGCCATCGTCGCGTCCACCGACAGCGCCGACATGCTGGTCGGCGTGACTGTGCCGTTCGGCGTGCAGCATACCTTCCTGGCGTCCTACATCCACAAGGATGACAAGACCAAGCTGAACCAGGATGCGGATCAGTTCGCGCTGGGCTATCGCTACGCGATGTCCAAGCGCACCGACCTGTACGCCATGTATGCCCACATCAAGAACAAGAACGGTGCGCCTTACACCGTCGGCAGTTCGATCGAAGCGGGTAGCGGCAACAGCGCCTGGAACCTGGGCATCCGCCACACGTTCTAGGCGTCTCTCCGGAGGCTGCGCAGGGGCGGGGAGTGGTTCCTGGAAAAACACTCTTCCCCCGGCGCCGCGTTCCGGGCCTGATTGCCGGCGGCTTTGAGAGTTGTCCATTGTGTTCGGGCCGGTATCCCGAATGCGACGGATAGATTCTTTCTTGAGGGAAGCCGCCGGCCAGGTGAGTGCTGTGTGCTTGCATCTCCGTATCTCTGTATTTGTGAATCATGGAACATGAGGGGTAGCAAATGAAAAAACTGACTCGCCTGAACATAGGACGGCGCCTGGGCCTCGGCTTCGGCATCGTCATCCTGCTGATGCTGGCGCTGACCGTGATCGGGGTTTATCGCCTGAACCAGATCAACGGCAACATCCGCGGCATCGCCAACGACATTTATCCGCGCACCGTGATGGCCAACGCCGTCAAGGGCGCGCTCGACGAGACTGCGCGCAGCATGCGCAACCTGCTGTTCATGAGCACCGTCGACGAGATCAAGGGCGAGCTGGACACCATCGCGCGCGCCGGCGGCGTGATCGACGAGACGCTCAGACGTCTCGCAAAAGACGCCCGTTCCGTGGAAGGAAAGCGCATGCTCGACGCCGTCGGCGCCGCACGCGGCCAATACACGCCGGTGCTGAACAATTTCCTGGCCGCGGTCAAGGACGGCCAGGTCGAGCAGGCGCGCGACCTGATCCTGCCCGAGATCGCTCCCTATCAGGCAGCCTACTTCAAGGCGCTGGACAACCTGATCGCCTTCCAGGGCCGCGGCATGGAACAGGCCGGACAAGAGGCGGAGCAGGTCTCCGGCGCAGCCAGCGTGTTGATGATCGCCATGGCGAGCATCGCCACCTTGCTGGCGGTGCTGGTCGGCTACTCGGTCATGCGCAGCATCACGCGTCCGCTCAATGCCGCCATCAATATCGCCGAACGCGTGGCCGGCGGCGACTTGTCGGTGCGTGTCGAAAGCACCGCGCAGGACGAAACCGGCAAGTTGCTGGCAGCGCTGCAAAACATGCGCGACGGCCTGGTCAGCGCGGTGACGCAAGTGCGCGACGGCTCCGACGCCATCTCCGTGGCTGCGCGCGAAATCGCCGACGGCAACGCCAACCTGTCGGCGCGCACCGAGCTGCAAGCCAGCACGCTGGAAGAAACCGCCAGTTCCATGCTGGAGCTGACCGACGCCGTCAACCACAACGCCGACAATGCGCGCCAGGCCAACCAGCTGGTGCTGAACGCGTCGCAAGTGGCGATGCAGGGCGGCGCGGTAGTAACGCAGGTAGTCAGCACCATGAAGGAAATCAAGGACAGTTCGCGCCAGATCGTCGAGATCATCGGCGTCATCGACGGCATCGCTTTCCAGACCAATATCCTGGCGCTGAACGCCGCCGTCGAAGCGGCGCGCGCCGGCGAACAGGGCCGCGGCTTTGCGGTGGTGGCGGCGGAGGTGCGCGGACTGGCGCAGCGCAGCGCTTCGGCGGCGAAAGAAATCGCCGGCCTGATCCAGAACTCGGTCAAGAAGGTCGACGCCGGCAGCGAACTTGTTGATGCCGCCGGCAACACCATGCAGGACATCGTGCGCAGCGTGAAGCATGTGGCCGACATCATGGTGGAAATCTCTGCCGCCAGTGAAGAGCAGAGCGCCGGCATCCGCCAGATCAACGACGCCATCGAGCAGATCGATGACATGACGCAACAGAACTCGGCGCTGGTGGAGCAGGCCGCGGCTGCCGCGCAAAGCATGCACGACCAGTCGGTGGCGCTGGGCCGCGCCGTGGCGATTTTCAAGACCGACCTGGGCAGTGAAGCATCTGCCGACGGCGCGGCGCCGCTGGAATTGAAGACGCTGGAAATTTCCGAAGGCGGCAAGCGCGGCTTGTTGCGCATGGCGTCGGCGCGCCGCCTGCACGGCTGACGCCTATCCGCCTATCCGCTTGTCCCCTGTCGATTTTTGAAAACAGACTGAATACTCACCATGCCCACCGAAAAGAAAAGTGTAAAGGCCAATTTCGCCCAGCCAGGCAGCGCCCGCAAGGTGCCCATCGTGTCGTCGCTGCACCTGGCTTCGGGGCGAAGCAAGGAATTGAGCGAATTCGAATTCGGCATGATCATCGCCAACAACGCCTTCAACCGCTGGATAGTGCGCTGCATCTCCGCCGCCGGCATGAAGGACATGACCGCCACTGACGTCTTGGTGCTGCATCACATCAACCACCGCGCGCGCGAAAAGAAGCTGGCCGACATCGCCTTCATACTCAACATCGAGGATGCGCACATCGTCAATTATTCGCTCAAGAAGCTGCACTCGCAGGGCCTCGTCAACACCGAACGGCGCGGCAAGGAAGTGCTGTATTCCACCAATGAGGCCGGGCAGGATCTGTGCAAGCGCTACTACGAAATCCGCGAGCGCCTGCTGGTCTCGGGCTTGACGGGCGACGATGCGGAGAGTTTCGAGCTGGCCGAGCTGGCGCGCTTCCTGCGCATCCTGTCCGGCTTGTACGAGCAGGCGGCGCGTTCGGCGACGTCGATGTAAGTTAGCTGCTGACCAATTTCAGCATGCGCTGCGCCAGGTTTTCCATGGTCGCGGCGCTGTCGATATTGGTGAATCCCAGCAGCAATCCCGGCTGAGTCTGATGCCGGACGGTGCGTTGCGACAGCGTGTGCGCATACATGCCGTCCTTGCGCATGGCGTCCGCCAGCGGTTTGTCCGAACGCCGCCCGCGCATGCGCAGGATCAGGTGCATGCCGCCGGGTTGCGGATCCACGCGCAGGTATTTTCCCAGCAGGCTGTCCAGGCCCTCCGCCGCAATCTTGCGCCGTTCGCCGTAGAGCTTGCGCATGCGCTGCACGTGGCGCGCAAAATGGCCGTCGGCGATGAAGTCGGCGACGATGCTTTGCGTCAGCGCCGGGCTGCCGCTGAACATGGTCTGGCTGACGGCGGCGAAGCGTTCGATTTGCGACACGGGCACCACCAGATACGCGAGCCGGATGCCGGGAAACAGCACCTTGCTGAAAGTGCCCGCATACAGCACGCGGCCGTCGCGGTCCAGGCTCTGGAGCGCCGGCAGGGGGCGGCCGACGTAACGGTATTCGCCGTCGTAGTCGTCTTCCACGATCCAGGCATTGGCGCGCGCAGCCCAGTCGAGCAGGGCGAAACGGCGCTGCAGCGACAGCGACACGCACAGCGGACTCTGATGCGCCGGCGTGACGATGGCCGCGCGTGCACGCGGCGCCGCCTGCACGCCCAACTCCACCCGAATACCTTCGCCGTCAACCGGCACCGGCACCGGCGTCACGCCTGCCTGCGCCAGGGCGTTGGCGGTCGGCAGGTAGCCGGGATCTTCGGTCCAGACCTTGTCGCCGCCCTTGAACAGCGCGCCGGTAATCAATTGCAGCGTCTCGCGGTAGCCGGAGGTGACGAACACCTGTTCCGGGGTGCAGGCCACGCCGCGCGACAATTGCAGATAGGTGGCGATTTCGTTGCGCAGCGCGGCGACGCCGGCGTAGGGCGGATAAGTCATGTCGCTGTGCGCCGTGGCGCGTATCGTGCGCGCCGCCAGCCGCGACCACAGCTTGCGCGGAAAGGCGTCGAGCGCCGGCAACCCCATCTGGAACGGCAACGGCTGCGGCGTAGGCAGGTGCAGCACGGGCGCCGCCGCAGTGCGCGGGCGTGCTGTCGGTGCAGCCGCTTCTTGTTGCGCAGGACCGGCGTGCAAGCCGGGCTTCAGCCCCAGCGTCACGATGGTGCCGGCTTGTCCGCGTGTTTCCACATAACCCTCCGCGCTGAGCAGCGAATAGGCCGCTTCGATGGTGCCGCGCGCCACGCCCAGTTCTTCGGCCAGCGCACGCGCCGACGGAATGCGGTCGCCGGGTTTGAGCAGCCGGTCGGCGATGGCATTGCGAAAGCGGGTGTAGATCTGGCGATAGAAGGGCTCGCCGGTCGACAGGTTCAGCGGCAACAGCTCATGCAGGGAGGATTTGATCATGGACCAGTCCATATGTTATTTCTTGGATCTGTGCATTATGCCATCGGATCGCTAAGATGCAGGCTCGATAAGCTTGTGTACAGAAGGAGAGCAACCATGCAACAGAACCCGCATGCCGTTGAACAACCGGCAGGGATAAACGACGCCGCCCTGCGCCATGCCGACACGCAAGAATCCCTGCGCGCCTGCTATGCCGTGATGCGCCAGTTGCGGCCGCATCTGCAGGGCGAAGACGATTTCCTTGAGCGCATTGCCCGCCAGCAGGCGCAGTCCTACCGCCTGCTGGCGGCATGGGACGGCGACCAGGCGGTCGCGCTGGCCGGTTACCGTTTCCAGGAAAACCTGGTGTATGGAAAGTTTCTCTATGTCGACGATCTGGTCACGGCGGAAACCGCGCGCGGAAGCCGCTGGGGCGCACGCTTGCTGGATGCGCTGACGGCGGTGGCGGAGCAGGCGGGCTGCGTGCGGCTGGTGCTCGATACCGGTCTGGCCAATGCGCTGGCACAGCGCTTCTATTTCCGCCAGGGATTGCTGACCGGATCGATGCGTTTCGGCAAGCCGATTACGCCTGCGCTTGCTTCAGCAGCGGCGACAGCCTGAGCGTCTTATTCACTATTATTTTCAAAGGAATGTTTCATGAAATTGTTTCACGTCGACGCCAGCGCCAAGCGCGAATGGTCCAATTCGCGCGCGCTGTCGCGTCACTTCATCGACTTGCTGCAGCAGCAGCGTCCCGATGTCGAGGTTGATTATCTCGATGTGAGCGTGGACACGCCGGCCCACGTCGATGAACTCTTCACCATCGCCACCTACACGCCCGAGGCGGATCGCACGCCGGCCATGAAGCAGGCGCTGCAAGCCTCCGACGCCTTGTGCGCACGTCTGCTGGCGGCAGACGCCTATCTGTTCGCCATGCCGATGTACAACTTCTCGATGCCGTCGTCCTTCAAGGCCTTCATCGACAACATCATTCGCACCAACCTGACTTACAAGATAGCCGCAGACGGCAGCTATGTCGGGCAGATGACGGGCAAGGTGCTGTTCATCACCACGCGCGGCGCCGATCTGCGGCCCGGTACGCCGTTCAGCGCGATGGATGCGTTGACGCCGGCATTGCGGGCGGCATTCGGTTTCATCGGCGTCGCGGCGCCAACTTTTGTTGACGCCCAGCCGCTGACGTTCAGCGCGGTCGAAGAACGTGAAGCGGCGCTGCTGCGCGCGAAGGCGGAACTGGCAGCGATCGCCGGGCAGTGGGCGGCGGCCTGATGAAGTGAAGACCGCCGACGCTGAAGTGCGTCAATGAAAAACGGCGGACACAGGGTGTCCGCCGTTTTTTTTGCGTCAATCAGCGCTCAAGCCGGCATCGCTCAGGACTTTGCAAACGCCAGCAAATCGGCATTCAGCTTGTCCTTGTGCGTATCGGTCAGGCCGTGCGGCGCGCCCGGATAGACGATGAGTTTGGCGTTCTTCACGATCTTGGCCGACATCATGCCGGCAGCTGCGATCGGCACCACCTGGTCGTCGTCGCCATGGATGACCAGCGTCGGCACGTCGAACTTCTTCAAGTCTTCGGTGAAGTCGGTTTCCGAGAACGCCTTGATGCAGTCGTAGGTGTTCTTGTGGCCGCCTTGCATGCCTTGCGCCCAGAACCAGTCGATCAAGCCCTGCGACACCTTGGCGCCCGGACGGTTGAAGTTGAAGAACGGGCCGGCAGCCAGGTCTTTGTACAGTTGGGCGCGATTGGCCAGCGATGCGGCGCGGATGCCGTCGAATACTTCAATCGGCAGGCCGCCCGGATTGGCGGCGGTCTTCAGCATTTGCGGCGGCACCGACGACACCAGCGCAGCCTTGGCGACGCGCCTGGTGCCGTGGCGGCCGATATAGCGGGCAACTTCGCCGCCGCCGGTGGAGAAACCCACCATGATCATGTTCTTCAGATCCAGCGCTTCGACCAGGCCGGCGAGGTCGTCTGCGTAGGTGTCCATGTCGTTGCCGCTCCATGGCTGGCTCGAACGGCCGTGGCCGCGGCGATCATGGGCGATGACGCGGAAACCGTTCGACGCCAGATGCAACATCTGCGATTCCCAGCTATCCGAACTCAGCGGCCAGCCATGGCTGAACACCACCGGCTGACCCGAGCCCCAGTCCTTGTAATAGAGCTGGGTGCCGTCCTTGGTGACGAAGGTGTTTTCGGTCAGGCCGGCTTTGTGCTGCTTGTGCGCGGAAGCTTTCTTGTCGGCGGCGAACGATGCCGTCGGCAGCACGGCTGCGGCGACCAGGCTCGCGCCCTTCAGGGCGTTGCGGCGGGAGTTGCTGATTTCGGAATCTTGCTGATCTTTTGACATGATTTTTCTCTTGTGTTGTGGTGAGGTGGAGGAGATGGTTTGCAGGGACTGCAGTTACTATTTATTGTTGCTCTTTTGTCTCGCCCGATTCTTCTTCGGCATGCCGGAATCTGACGTGATGGTAGAAGCCGTCGCCGCGAAAAACCATTATCTGAACGTATAGTCCGGAGCAGAATTCTTCGCATTCATGCTCTGCGTCCTGAGTGTCCCATCAGCGGCTTGTTTTTCTGGTGACGGCGCGGGTTCAATTTCAAACCGGTTGCGGCAGTTCGTTGGGACGCAGGTCGAACACCAGCAATTCCGCCTGTTCGCCGTCGCTCAGTTGCAGCAGGGTTTCGTTGCGGATGCGTGCGCCGTCGCCTGCGCCGAACTGCACGCCGTTGACCTTGATCTTGCCGCGCGCCACGTGCACGTAGGCATAACGGTCTGCCGCGATGTTCAGTGCGGCGGTTTCCGCGCCGTCGAACAGGCCGGCGTAGACCGTGGCGTCCTGATAGACCGACAGCGAGCCGTCCGTACCGTCAGGCGAGATGATCCGGCGCAGCTTGCCGCGCTTTTCTTCTTCGCTGAAATGCACTTGCTGATAGCGGGGCGGCACGCCGCGTACGTTCGGCACGATCCAGATCTGCAGGAAATGCACCGGCTCGTCTTTCGAGTGGTTGTATTCGCTGTGGCTCACGCCGGTGCCGGCGCTCATCATCTGCACGTCGCCGGGACGGATTACCGACCCGGTGCCCATCGAATCCTGATGCGCCAGCGCGCCTTCCAGGACGTAGGAAAAAATTTCCATGTCGCGGTGCGGATGCGTGCCGAAGCCCTGGCTTTTGGTGACGCGGTCGTCGTTGATGACAAGCAGGTCCGAGAAGCCTTGTTGCTTGGCATCGCGGTAGTGGCCGAACGAAAATGTGTGATGCGAATGCAGCCAGCCGTGATCGGCGATGCCGCGTTGGTTTGCTTTGCGTAGTTCGATCATGATGTGCGCCTTTTTTTCGTTTCAATTCGATTAAATTCAGCAAGTTATTTGCCGGGCTGATTGCACACCGCAAGATTTCCTGCCTGTACCATCGCGCCATGGAAAGAAGTTTGCGCGTTTCAAAGGTGCTTCGGATTGAAGCTTTTGTGTTCTAATGATCGAAATTTTCGATCAAGTCGGATTGCGGAGAATCGCCATGCTCAAACTCAGTCTGGAAGCCATCGAACTGGTGGACGCCATCGACCGCTACGGCTCCTTCGCCGCGGCCTCCGAGCGTCTGCACAAGGTGCCGTCGACCATCTCCTACGCCATCAACAAGCTGGAAGAGCAACTGGGCCTGGCCTTGTTCTTGCGGCAGGGGCAGCGCGTGCACCTTACGGCGGCAGGACGCGAATTGCTGAAGGAAGGGCGCTGGCTGGTCATTGCGGCCGCCGAGCTGGAATCGCGCCTGCGCCAGATCGCGACCGGCTTCGAGTCCGAGTTCCGGCTGGTGCATGACTCGCTGATCGCGACCGATTCGTTCACCAAAGACATTTGCGCCTTTGAAGATCTGCACTGCGGCACCCGGTTGCGCATCGCCTGTGAAACCCTGATGGGAACCTGGGAAGCCTTGCGCGACGGTCGCGCCGACATGATCGTCGCCGCCGGCGACGGCCCGTCCGGCGGCGGTTACCGTGCGGTTGAAGTGGGCAAGCTGGCGTTCGTGTTTTGCGTGGCGCCCACGCATCCGCTGGCCAGGCTGCGCCGCGCCGTGACGCGGGCCGATCTGCTGGAACACAATGCGATTGTGGTCGGCGACGGTGCGCGCACCATGTCGGACCGGACCATCGGTCTGCTGGCGGGGCAAAAGCGCATCACCGTGCCCTCGATGTCAGCCAAGATCGCTTGCCAGCTGGCAGCCATCGGTCACGGATTCTTGCCGCGCGCCTGTATCCGCAAGGAGCTGGCAAGCGGTGCGCTGGTGGAGGTGGAGTCGGAAGAGTCGCGTCCCGACGAGTCGTTCTGGCTGGCGTGGAAGCCGGAGGCGATGGGCGAAGCGAAGAAGTGGTGGCTGCAGCGGCTGCAAAGACAGTTGATACCGGATATCCTGTTGCGCTGAAGAAAAACATGCATGCAAGCGGTATCCGGACAGGTGCGGGTATCAGTCTTGCTAGCAGTTTCCGGTGGCGAGTCATGATGTGGCAGCGTCGTCTATTTCATGACTGGCAATGTGCAATTGTTATTGCCCCTGCGTTTTATTTCCGGAAAAGGTCCCGACCATGCAAGCTACATTTATCGATGGCGCGACCCCGCCTCTGGTGCCGGTCCGGGCGAGGGATTCCCTGGGTTGCGTCGCCAGCAAATTGCACAAGGATCAGGAGTTGCATGGCGGCGGCATCGCCTTCTACCGCAAGCATGTCGAGGCGACACACACTTCGCAAGTGAGCACCTCGGCGTCGGACCGCGGCTTCCTGGTCGGCATTTCCATGTCCGACGGGCATCGCCGCAGCATATTCCGCGGCAGGCAGGCGTCGCGGCACGACTTCGCCGCCGGCGCCGTGTACGTGCGCGATTTCTCCGAAGACTATCGCGCCGATCTGCACGGCGGCTTCGATTTCCTGCTGTGCGAACTGCCGCGCGCTTTTCTTGCGTGTGTCGGCGAGGGCATCAGCAGTGTGCGCATCAACGGCCTGAAAACCGTGACCGGGCAACGTGATCCGGTGCTGGCGCATCTGGCGCAGGCGCTCGCGCCGGCACTGGCCCGGCCGCGCGAAGCCAGCATGCTGTTTGTCGATCAGTTGGGCACGGCCATCGGCACTTATCTGATCCAGCACTACGGCGGCGCCACGCTCACGATGCCGGGCAAGAGCCGGGGCTTGTCGCGCCTGCATGAGGACCGCGCCAAGCAGATGCTGATGAACAAGGTGCGGGGAAACATCTCGGTCGCCGAGATCGCCAAGGAATGCAATATGTCCGGCAGTTATTTCCTGCGCGCCTTCAAGGCGACGACCGGACACACGCCGCATCAATGGCTGCTCATGCAGCGCGTGCAGCAGGCGCGCGAGCTGCTGCTGCACTCCGACCTGCCGCTGGCCGAGATCGCCATCGTGTGCTACTTCTCGGACCAAAGCCATTTCAGCCGGGTTTTCTCGCAGTTGACGGGGACGTCGCCGGGCAACTGGCGGCGCAATGCGCAAGGCTAGCGCAATGGCTGCCTGCCGATCACTGTCTATTGCGCCAGCGGCAGCTCGAACGAAAACGTGCTGCCGAACGGCTGCCTGACCGCCGCTTGCAGCCGCCCGCGATGGGTTTCGATGATCGAGCGGCAAATCGCCAGCCCCATGCCCATGCCGTTTTTCTTCGTGGTATAGAAGGCTTCGAAGACCCGTTCGGCGGCGTCGGCAGCGATGCCTTCCCCGGTGTCTGCAATGATCACCCTGATGAACGCGCCGTCTGCGTTCGCCGATGATATCGACAGGATGCGTGTACGTGTGGCGATCTCCGCCATGGCTTCAATCGCGTTGATCACAAGATTGAGCAGCACTTGCTGAATCTGTACGAAGTCTCCCATCGCATACAAGTTTTCTTGCGTCAGGTTGAGCACCAGCGAGATGCCGTGGCGCTCGATCTCGCTGCGCGAGATGGCCAGGATATGACGTATCGCCGCATTCAGGTTGATGCGCTCGAAGACCGCCTCGGTATTGCGCGTGAGCCGCTGCAGGCTCTGGATCATGTCGCCGGCGCGCTGTCCTTCGGCGACGATGTCGCGCAGCCCGGCGCGGGCGTTTTCCAGATGCATGGGCGTGCGGTCCAGCCAGCGCAGGCTGGCGCCGGCGTTGGAGACGATCGACATCAGCGGCTGGTTGATTTCATGCGCGATAGACGCCGTCAGCTGTCCGACGGTAGTGGCGCGCGACACCCGCGCCAGGTCGGCCTGGGCGACGCGCAGCGCATCTTCCGCCTGGCGCCGGCTGGTGATGTCGGTGGCGGTGCCGACATATTCGGTGAACTTGCCGTCGACGTAAAACGGTTTCCCGATGCCGGAGATATAGCGCACTTCGCCGCTCTTGCGGCAGATGCGGTGTTCCACGCGGATGACGCCGCCCACCGCGACCGCGGCCTCGACGGTATCGAGCACGCCATGGCGGTCGTCCGGATGCAGCAGGGCCGAAAATTCTTCGTAGGTAATGACGTCCTTGCCGGCTTCCAGCTCGTAGATGCGGCACAGCTCGGCGGAGCAGTACATCAGCCCTTCTTCCAGCACGTAGCGCATGCTGCCGATGTGGTTGAACTGCTCGCCTTGAATCAGCGAGGTCTGGCTGGATCTCAGCGCCTTCTCCGCCGTTTTGCGCTGGGCGTTTTCCGCCAGCAGGGCGGCATACAGCCGCGCGGTCTCGAGCGAGATCGCCGCCTGCGACGCCAGCAGCTGCAGGATTTGCGTGTGCTCGACAGTGAAGGCGTCGGGCAGCACGCGGTTTTCCAGATACAGCGCGCCGACAACGCGCGCTTGCTTGAGCATCGGCACGCAGATGGCGTTGAAACGCGCTGCAGGCGCCGGGCCGCCGGTCTGATGCGAACGGCTGTTCAGGCCGGATTGAAATGTCTGCAGCACGCCGTCGTCGCCGGCATAGACCTGATGACCTGTGTTGAGCGCCTGGTGCAGCATGGCCATGGGCATGTCGTTTTCTGTTGCCGGCGTATGCCCCAGCGTGACCGCAATACCGGACGTAGTGGTGCGCGCACAGGCATCGATGTAGGCAAGCTGTTCGTCGAGACGGATCAGCAGGCCGCGTTCGGCGCCGACGTGTTCCAGCGTGACCGACATGATGGTTTGCATCAGTTCATCCAGCCGGATTTCTTCCGACAGCGCACGCGCCGCCCGGATGACGCTTTCCAGATCGCGGATATTGGCAGTCTCGGACAGAGGCGCCGCATCCTGGCTGCGCGGCAGCGACGCCATCGCTTCCGGGAAGCGGCGCGCCAGTTGCTCCGCCAGTTCCGGCGCGTCGAATTTCCTGTAAGCGCGGCGCGCCGATTTGAGATGGGCGAGCAGCGAGGTCGGCAGGCTTTGTTCCTGGCAGACGCGCGCCGCCAGTTCATGCGAGATGCCGGCGTAGTGCCACAGCTGATTTTCTTCCGCGCGGCTCGCAGCCTGTTCGTAATGCCGCTGCGCCGTGCCGGGGTCCGCATTCAGACGGGCAATCTCTCCCAGCAAGACGGTGGTCTGCACGGACAGCACCGGTGTGCTGGCGACGCTGGGGAAGAAGATCTTCTCGCAGTGTTGTGTCAGCGCATGCCGCCGCTGTTCCTTTTGGGCGGGAGGCGCGTCGCCGGCGGCGAGAATGAGGGCGCTGAAAAAATGGAATTCGGCGTGCAGTTCCGACAGGAGCTCCGGCTCTTCGATCAAGGCCATGCATGTGCCGGCCTGGGCATATTCTCCCGCGTGATAGTGCAGCACCGCCTCTTGCATCCGGTTCCTTGCATGCACGGCGGCAGAGGTGATCGACGGCGAGGCATGCTCCGTACTGTGAAGCAGGCTGTGAAGCGTAGCAGGGACAGGGAGCGGAGGCGCGGCGGTGATGTCGCCGCGGACAGCGCCGCCGTCTTTCGATTCCGCAGACAGTGCGTGCTGGCAGTACTCCAGGTCGGCATGCAATTGCGTGGCATCCTGATAGCGGCGGTCGGGATTTTTTTCCAGCAGACGCATCACGATGTTCGACAGCATCGGTGGAATCGTATCGCTCAGCAGATGCGGCGCGACGGCTTCGGAGGCGATGTGGAAATGTATCCACTCGGCGGCATCGCTGTCGACGCCGCTGATGCCGAAGGGAAGATGCCCCGTCAGCAGGCGATAAAAGATGACGCCCAGCGAATACAGATCGCTGCGCGCGTCGATAGCGCGTTGGGTGCGGCCGCTGTGTTCGGGCGACATATAAGCCAGCTCGCCGCACAGCAGTGCAGCGGCAGCGTCATCGTCGCCGGACATCTCCGCGACGGTGGCGGCAAGGCCGAAGCCGCCGATCTTGACGCGGAAATGCGCGGCTTCGTCGACCGCCGTGTCGATACCGATAAAAAAACAGGAAGGATTGACGTTGCGGTGGACCAGCCCGTTGGCATGCATGGATTCCATCACGCGCGCCAGTTTTGGCGCCAGCTTGATGAAACATGCCGTCGTCAGTGCGTGCGGCGCGACCTTGTCCAGCGACAGGATATCGGCGTCGTCGTACAAGAGCACCACGGCGCCGGCGCCGACTACCGAACCGGTCGGCTTGAGCGCCCATGCGTCGTCGATGGCGGCGCATAAGGCCAGCTCGTTGCGCAACTGGCGCGCCGCCTCGGCAGCCTGCGTATCGGACTTCGCCCTGGCAATCGTCAGCGGATGCGCATGGGCGTCGGGGCGGGCATTTTGCCGCCATGCCCGCAGGTAGGCCACGGCGCCGGTCTCGCTGATGGGCGCATAAGAATAATCGGTGATGCGAAACCGCAGCTCGGCGTCGCCGGCGGCCGGGATGGGCGTGTTGTCCAGGGACAGGGCGCGCGACTTGCTCACTCTTGTTCTCCGGAAGTTGCGACGACGCGCTTGATATAGGTCAACAAAATATCGGCATTGATAGGTTTGCACAAAAACGCCACGGCGCCCAGCTCGATTGCGCGCGCCCGCTCGGCCGGAGAGGCATTGCCGGAAACGAAAATCACCGGCAGCACGACCTGCAGGCCGGTCAGGTGTTGTTGCAGTTCGAAGCCGTTCATGGCGCTGAGCCTGACGTCCATGATGGCACACTTGGCCGTGTGCAGGCAGTCGCCGGCCAGGAATTCTTCGGCCGACTCGAAGCTGCAGGTTTCATAGCCGGCGGAATGAAGCAGATTGCGCAAGGCGGTCCTGACGGCATGATCGTCGTCGATGACGGCGATCAGCGATTGCGCCGCGTGGTGATGCTCTCCGTTGTGCATGGTGCCTCCACCGCTGACTTATCTGACGACCCGGATCGGATGACGCCGGGATGACCTATCCTGCCGCGCAGATTTTTTTGGAAAAGCACGATTGTAGCGACAAACATCGGATCGGAAGTTCTCTTCCTTCGTCTCTCGTCGCTGCCAATCGGGCGGTTTTGCATCCGGAAGCTGTTGGCGGGAAAGCAGGCGCTTTGTTATTGTCGGTTCTGGTCGCCTGACCGTCTCACTCTTGTTGTTGTCTTGCGGGTGTCCTTGCCTTGATTGTCCTGCCCCGATTATTGCGGCGTTCGCTTGTCGCCGGTTTTTTCCGCAGCGCGATCCCTGGGCGGCGCACCGGTGATCTTCGGCACGCATTCGCTGCGGAACCATGCCGCCGTCAGCGGCTCGCCCGACAACTTGCGCCTGAAGGCAGGCACCAGCTGTTCGCCGATCAGCATGCCGAGCAGGCCGAGCAAGGCAACGACGGGCGGCGCCGGCGAACGTACTTCCAGCAGTGCATAGACCACGCCTGCCAGCACGCCCATCAACAGAGAGATCAGATAAGGTTTCATATGGTTTTCCTGAAGCGCAATATCAACCGGACAATCAGCCGGGCAGTCAGCCGGACCATCAGCCGGCAAACCAGTGGCGCAGCATCGGCAGCAGCGGTTCGCCCAGCACCATGCCCAGCAGGCCGATCAGGGCGATGCCCGGCGGCGCCGGCGAGCGGACCTTGAACAGCGCGTACATCACGCCGATCAGTATTCCCGCACCCAGCGATAAAAGATAAATTGTCATGATCTGCGCATGTCCTGCATGGACTCAACATTCGATTCCGTCCGCCGGCCGGACCGCAACCGGCGGACGATGAAGCAACGATATCGTTGCGTTTATTTCGCAGGAACCGGCGCCAGCGTCTTGTGGTTGCCGACGTCGCGTGCCGGCGCCTTGTGCACCATGGTGTAGGCGTAATCCACGCCCATGCCGTAGGCGCCCGAGTGTTCGCGCACGATGTCCATCACGGCGTTGTAGGATTCCTTGCGGGCCCAGTCGCGTTGCCATTCCAGCATCACTTGTTGCCAGGTCACCGGCACCACGCCGGCCTGGATCATGCGCTGCATGGCGTAGTCGTGGGCTTCCTTTGAAGTGCCGCCGGAGGCGTCGGCCACCATGTAGATTTCATAGCCGCCTTCGGCCATCGCGCACAGCGCAAAGCTGTTGTTGCAGACTTCGGTCCACAGGCCGGAGACCACGACCTTCTTCTTGCCGTTGGCGGCCAGCGCATCGCGTACTTTCTGGTCGTCCCAGGAATTCATCGACGAGCGTTCCAGGATGTCGCTGTCGGGGAAGACGTTGAGCAATTCCGGATAGGTGTGTCCGGAGAAGCTTTCCGTTTCGACCGTCGTGATGATGGTCGGAATGCCGAATACCTTGGCGGCCTTGGCCAGCGCCACGGTATTGTTCTTGAGCACCTGGCGGTCCATCGATTGCACGCCGAAAGCCATTTGCGGCTGCTGGTCGATGAAGATCATCTGACAGTTGGTCGGGGTCAATACTTCGAGTTTCGGGTTCGTCATGTCTAATCCTTGGTGAGGTGGGTGAGGCAGGGAATGCGGTGTCGCAAACGATGGCCGCTCATGACAATTGAACAAGACGGCGAACGGGAAATCCGGTTGCCGGCCTGTCAACAAGATGCCATCCCGAGGCGCGAGACATGCCTGTGGGGAGACGGAGCGGCCATCATGGGACGCATCATAGGTCGCAGCAAACCGGCACGCCATTATCTGTTTGTATAGCTAGACGCCGCTTGCGCGATTTTGCACACTCCTTCCATTCTTCTTGATCCCGGTTAGCGCATTTTCTTTTTTTGCTTTTGCAAACCATGGAGAGCGCCGGCGCCGGGACCATGCCATCGCACCGTCAGGAGTCAGCCATGACCGCAACCGCCGCACCCGATTTGATTCTTATCAACGGAAAAATTCACACCGTCGACCGGCAAAATCCGATCGCCAGCGCCGTCGCCATCAGCAATGGAAAATTCGTCGAAGTCGGCGATGTCGAATCGGTGATGCGGCACAAGAAAGCCGACACCAAGGTCATCGATCTCGGCGGCCGCACCGTGGTGCCGGGCCTCAACGATTCGCACCTGCATCTGATCCGCGGCGGCCTGAACTACAACCTGGAGCTGCGCTGGGAAGGCGTGCCTTCCGTCGTCGATGCGCTGCGCATGCTGAAGACGCAGGCCGATCGCACGCCACATCCGCAGTGGGTGCGCGTGGTCGGCGGCTGGACCGAGTTCCAGTTCGCCGAGCGCCGCATGCCGACCATAGAAGAACTCAATCTCGCCGCGCCGGACACCCCGGTGTTCGTGCTGCATCTGTACGACCGCGCCTTGCTCAATCGCGCCGCGTTGCAGGCGGTGGGCTACACCAAGGACACGCCGAATCCGCCGGGCGGCGAAATCCAGCGCGACAAGGCCGGCAATCCGACCGGCATGCTGATCGCGCGGCCGAACGCGATGATCCTGTACGCCACCTTGGCCAAGGGGCCGACGCTGCCGCTGGACTATCAGGTCAACTCCACGCGTCAGTTCATGCGCGAACTCAATCGCCTGGGCCTGACCAGCGCCATCGACGCCGGCGGCGGCTTCCAGAATTATCCGGAAGACTACGCCGTGGTCGATCAGTTGGCCAAGGATGGACAACTCACCCTGCGCATCGCCTATAACTTGTTCACCCAGCGCAAGGGCGCGGAGCTGGAAGATTTCCAGAAATGGACCGATATGGTCTCGCCCGGCACGGGCGACGATTTCTATCGTCACAACGGCGCCGGCGAGATGCTGGTGTTCTCGGCTGCCGACTTTGAGGATTTCGTCGAACCGCGTCCCGACCTGGCGCCCGGCATGGAAGACGAGCTGGAGCGCGTGGTGCGCCATCTGGTCAGCAAGCGCTGGCCGTTCCGCCTGCATGCGACCTATGACGAATCCATCGAGCGCATGCTCAATGTCTTTGAAAAGGTCAATCGCGAGATTCCTTTCGACGGCCTGCACTGGATGTTCGACCATGCCGAAACCATCAGCACCAGGAACATCGAACGCGTACGTGCGCTGGGCGGCGGGATTGCGATCCAGCACCGCATGGCGTTTCAGGGCGAATACTTCACCGAGCGTTACGGCGCCGACGCCGCCAGCCACACGCCGCCGGTAGCCAAGATGCTGGAGATGGGCGTACCCGTCGGCGGCGGCACCGATGCCACGCGCGTGGCCAGCTACAACCCGTGGACCGCGCTGTACTGGCTGGTGTCGGGCCGCACGGTCGGCGGCATGAAGCTGTACGACACCGCCGGCCGCCTGCCGCGCGAAACCGCAATCGAACTGTGGACAGCCGGCAGCGCCTGGTTCTCCAGCGAGCAGGACAAGAAGGGCCGCATCAAGGCCGGCCAGCTGGCCGACATGGCGGTGCTGAGCAAGGATTTCTTCAGCGTCCACGAAGACGACATCAAGGCGATCGAGTCGGTCATGACCATTGTCGGCGGCAAGGTGGTGTACGCGGACGACGAGTTTTCTTCGCACGGCCCTGCGCCGATTCCGGTATTGCCGGACTGGTCGCCGGTTTCGCTGGTGCCGGGACATTATCGTCCGGCGGCGAAGAAGGCAAAGGCGCCTGCGCTGCCGCACGCCTGCGCCGGTTCCTGCGGCGTGCACGGCCACGCGCACGACACCGCGCGCGGTTCATCCGTGCCGGTGTCGAATTACGCCGGTTTCTGGGGCGCCCTCGGTTGCAGTTGCTTTGCCTTCTGACATCATGACTAAAAACAAATCTCTCCTGCAGTCCCTCCTGTTCCTTCCGCAGATCGATCTGGGTTTGCTGTTCCTGCGCGTGGCCGGCAGCTTCATGCTGTTCTACGTGCACGGCTTGCCCAAGATCCTGCATTACGGCAGCGAGCTGACCAAGATCGAAGACCCGTTCGGCTTCGGGCCTCAGCTCAGTCTGTGGGCCGCCATCCTGGCGGAATTCGTCTGCCCGATCCTGATAGCCGCCGGCCTGTTCACGCGCCTGGCCTGCCTGCCCATCATCGGCGTGCTGTTGATCGCCATGCTGGCGGTGCATCCGGACTGGAGCATCGCGGACGGGCAGTTCGGCTGGCTGCTGCTGGTGATCTTCATTTCCATCGCGCTGTGCGGCCCCGGTCGCTGGCGTCTGCTGTCGTCCGGCGCAAGCATCAAGGCAAGCTGAACGCCGGCATATTTTTATCGCGCCCGGCACCGGGCACTATCGCAATTCTTTACAGGAGCAACACCATGGCTACAATTACCACGCGCGACGGCACGGAAATCTACTTCAAGGACTGGGGCAAGGGACAGCCGGTGATCTTCAGCCATGGTTGGCCGCTGGACGCCGACATGTGGGAATACCAGATGAATTTCCTGGCCGAAAAAGGCTATCGCGTGATTGCCTACGACCGCCGCGGTTTCGGCCGTTCGAGTCAGCCGTGGGACGGCTACAACTACGACACCTTTGCCGATGACCTGGCGGAACTGATCGAAGCGCTGGACCTGAAGGAAGCCGTGCTGGTCGGCTTCTCCATGGGCGGCGGCGATGTGGCGCGCTATATCGGTCGCCACGGCGTCAAGCGGCTGTCCAAGGCGGTGCTGGTCGGCGCCGTCACGCCGATCTTCATCAAGACCGACAATCATCCGGAAGGCGTGCCCAAGGAAGTGTTCGACGGCATCAAGGACGGCCTGCGCGCCGACCGCGCACAGTTCCTCAGCGATTTCAGCGCGGTGTTCTACGGCACCAACCGTCCCGACAGCAAGGTCTCGGCCGGCGTCCTGGCGCAGACGCTGAACATCGCACTGCTGGCATCGCTCAAGGGCACCATCGACTGCGTCACCGCGTTTTCCGAAACCGACTTCCGCGAAGACATGAAGAAATTCACCTTGCCGACGCTGGTGATCCACGGCGACGACGACCAGGTCGTGCCGCTGGAAGCAACAGGCAAGCTCGCTGCAGCAGCAGTGCCGGGTTCGCAACTGAAGGTGTATCCGGGCGCGCCGCATGCGCTGTGCTTTACCCACAAGGATCAGCTGAACCTTGACCTGCTCGGCTTCCTGCAAGCCTGATCGGAACAGACATGGACAAGAAAGATGCAGAAAAACGACGCATGGCGCCGCTGGCTACACCCAGCGCCTTGTCTGCAGAGGCAACGAAGGATATCTCCGGCGGGCTGAACATCCTGCTGGCGGATATCTTCGCCTTGTACATGAAGACCAAGAACTTTCACTGGCATATGTCCGGTCCGTACTTCCGCGACTACCATCTGCTGCTGGACGATCAGGCCGATCAGATACTGGCGATCACCGATCCTGTGGCGGAACGCGTGCGCAAGATCGGCGGCACGACCTTGCGCTCAACCGGACAGATCTGCGACCTGCAGCGCCTGTCCGATAACGACAGCGACTACGTCACTCCCGCCGACATGCTGGCCGAGCTGCACCAGGACAACATGCGACTGGTCAGTTATATGCGCGCCACGCACGGCGTCTGCGATGAGCATGGCGACGTGGCGACGGCGAGCCTGCTGGAGAACTGGATAGACGAGGCGGAGCAGCGCGCGTGGTTCCTGTTCGAATCAGGACGGCACAGCTGAAGCACAAGTCTGGTCTTGAGGAAAAAAAGCGCGCCTGTTGCAGGCGCGCTTTTTTTATCGGCGATTGCCGATTCGGGAGGGCGCAGAGTTATGACGCGGCCGGACGCGCCAGCCGTCCCAACGCCAGACGCAGTCCGCCGTGGACCATGGTGGTATCGGGCGAGTCGTGCAATGCCGCCAGATACTTCTGCCTGAATTCCGGCTGACTCGCTTCCGCCGGGCCGATCAGGCCTTCCACTGCCTGCCTGAAGGCTGTCACCGAGGCATCGTCAATCGGCTCCTTGTCGTCCAGCCGCTCATCCAGCGCCACCATGAATTCGGACAGGATGCGCAACCACGCGAAATCGGGATGCATCGTCACCAGCTGGAGATGTTCGAAAGGATTGCCGACATCGCCAAAGTTCTTCGACTGATGATCGATCAGCTGCTTGTGCATCTTGCGCAGTTCCCTGGCGAGCTGCTCAAGTTGCGAACGGTTGCGGGTGTCGTCGGTGACGTTCATGCGATCTTTCTGGAAATGTATGTTGGACGTTGCCGCAAGCAAGCCTGGCAATCCTTCAGCGGCTTCTGGCCCTGGAGATGTGCAGCCGCTCCGCCGCCCGTACGAGGTCGGCCAGCGTCTTCGCCTCCATTTTATCCATGACCCGGCGTTTGTGCACCTTGGCGGTGATTTCGCTGATGCCGAGTTCGGTGGCGATCTGCTTGTTGAGCAGGCCGCCGATGGCCAGTTCAAGGACCTCGCGCTCGCGCGGCGTCAGTTTTTCAAGACGCATGGTCGAGGCCGCGTGTTCGGTGCGCGAGGCGATATTTTTTTCGGCGGCGCTCAGCGCCTCTTCCACCGCGTTGAGCAACTGGTCGCTATGGACAGGCTTGGTGAAGAATTCCCTGGCGCCGGCTTTCATGGCCTGCACGGTGTCCGGGATGGTGCCGTAGCCGGAAATGAAAATCACCGGGATGGCGTCGCCTTTTTCTTCCAGCTTTTTGACCACGTCAAATCCGCTCGACCCCGGCATCTTCATGTCCAGGATCAGGCAACACGGCGAGGCGGGAAGCGGCGTGCCGAAGAACAATCCGGCCGAGGCGAACCCCGTCGCGGCATAGCCGGCGGACGACAGCAGGCGGACTAAGGAATCTCTGACCTTGTCATCGTCATCGACGACAAAAACAATTTTTTCCATGGTGTATTCCTGTCACAGTTGTTGCACCACGAGCACGGGGTGTGCATTGATTTTTACGGGAGAAACATTAACGCGCATTGCCGGCAAGTGCAAGAAGCAATACGAGATAAACAAACGCCATGATGTTCATCCGTCATCTTTTTTTATTGTACGAATCTGCTTTTTTTTGTACAAAACGCGCCGGCGTAGGCTTTGCAAGCTGGCTGTCAGGAAACCCTGACAATCGCTGCAAAGACAGGGATGCCGGACCGACAACTATCTGTTCGGATAATTATCGAAGCGACCGGCAGCTGCTATGTTATGAAGCTCTTCTTCGCCATTTCATTCCCATCACAACAGCCACGCCGGTCCTGTCGGTCGTGCCGCTGCACAGGAGACTCGCCACATGACTACCCCTCGACGCAATCTGCAGCAAGCGACCGGTCTCGCCTTCCTTGCCGGCTATGTGGATACGCTCGGCTTCGTTGCCTTGTTCGGTTTGTTCACTGCGCACGTGACGGGCAACTTCATCCTCATCGGCGCGGCGCTGGCGGATGCCTCGCAGATGTCCATCCTGCTCAAGTTCCTGGCGTTTCCCGCGTTCATTGCCGGCGTGGCGGGGGCGCGTCTGTTCATTGTTGCGATAGAACGGCGCGGCGGACCGGCGCTGGCGCTGGCCTTGTCCTTGCAATTGCTGCTGCTGGCCGGCTTCATGGTGTTCGGCATGCTGGCGGCGCCGGTCGGCGCGGCAGTCTCGCCGTATGCGATGACGGCGGGATTATTGGGCACGGCGGCCATGGGCGTGCACAGCGCGATCAGTCGTTTGCTGCTGACCCAGCTGGCCCCGACTTCCATGATGACCGGCAACGTCACGCAGATCGTCATCGACAGCATCGATGTGCTGCGCGGCGTTGCCGACAGCGGCACGGCGGCGCGTTGCATGAAATTTTTCTGGACCATTCTGGCGTTCGGCATCGGCGCCATCGCCGCAGCGTTTGCCTATCGCGGTTACGGTTTCATCGCCTTGCTCGCACCCATCCTGATTCTGTCGGGCCTGATCGTGCTCGACAGGATTGACGCCGGACGAGTTTCCGACGATGCTGTCGCCCCATGAACAAAGCGCGACTCGAAGCATTCAGCGATGGCGTGATCGCCATTGCCATCACGATCATGGTGCTGGGCCTGCAAATGCCGCATGGCGCCGGCCTGGCGGATCTGCTCAAGCTGGTGCCGCAACTGCTGAGCTACGTGCTCAGCTTTACCTATGTCGGCATCTACTGGGTCAACCATCATCACCTGCTGCAACCGGTCAGCCGGGTCAACGGCCGCATTCTCTGGGCCAACCTGCATCTGCTGTTCTGGCTGTCGCTGATCCCCTTCGTCACCAACTGGGTCGCCGAGCATCACCGCGACCCGGTGCCGGTGGCTTCCTACGGTGCGGTGCTGCTGATGTGCTCGGTGGCGTTCCTGTTGCTGCGACGGGCCTTGATCGCCAGCGAAGGCAGCGATTCGCGGCTGGCGAAAACCGCCGGCAAAGGCTTGAAAAACTGCGCCTCGATTGTGCTGTATGGGTTGGCGATTCCCTTGTCGGTCTGGAGTCCTCTCTCCGGTACGGTGATCTATGTCGTGCTGGCCGCGCTCTGGTTCATTCCCGACCACCGGTTTGAAAGTGCGCCTTCTCGTCAGCCTTGATCTGTTTTTCCTTCGATCTGCTGATTTGCAGCAAGTATTTGCCTGCCGATCAGCCGCATTGCGCCTCACCTTTCGACTAGTGTTTTACAGATCCGGATGCCTCATTCTGTCCTCAGCAAGTTTGATTGGACAGACACCTTCCGGAGGCATGATGAAAACTACTGCAAAACGTCGGGAAATAACTATAGGAGCGCGCCTGGGCATCGGCTTTTCGCTGGTGTTCCTGCTGATGATCGGGCTGACCGTCCTGAGCATCGTCGAAGTCAACGCGATCGAAAACCACCTGCGCACCATCAATGACATCAACTCGGTCAAGCAAAACTACGCCGTCGCCATGCGCAGCAGCATCCATGAACGCGCCATCGCCCTGCGCGACATGACGCTGGTCGATCAGGCCGGATTGTCCGATGCGTTGAGCGCCGTCACGCGCCTGGACGCTCAGTATCGCGAATCGCAGGCGGCGTTGGCGCGGGAGGTCAGCGACAGCAGGCATGCCGACGCCGGCGAGCAAAAGTTGTTTTCGGCCATCGACGCCGTCGAAGGGCGCGCCATGCCGCTGGTGATGCAGGCGGTCGCCATGCGTCAGGCCGGCCAGGCCGACCAGGCGCGCGAATTCTTGCTGAGCCGCGTCAAACCTGAGTTCATCAACTGGCTGCAAGCCATCAATAACTTCGTCGCCGCCGAAGAGCACAAGAACCAGGTCGAGTCCGACCAGGCCAGACGCCGCGCCGCCGGCTTTGAAGCCTTCATGGTGTTGTTGTGCCTGATCGCCATCGGCATCGGATCGGTGGTGGCGATGCTGGTCGTGCGCCGTGTCAAACGCATCGTCGGCGCCGAGCCGTGGGAAGTGACGGCGCTGGCGCGTGCGGTCGACCGCGGCGAACTTTATCACCAGGCCGAGGTGCCGGGCACAACGCACGCGCAGGCCAGCATCATGGGCGCGCTGGCCGGCATGAGCCGCAATCTGAAAGCGACCGTGGCCGAAGTGCGCCGCACCTCGGAACAGGTTGCCGTCACCAGCCGGCAAATCGTGCAAGGCAATCTGGATCTGTCCGAACGTACCGAGAACCAGGCCGGCTCCTTGCAGGTGACGGCGTCCACCATGGAACAACTGACCGCCACCGTCAAAAGCAATGCCGACAGCGCCGGTGAAGCCAATCGCCTGGCGCTGAACGCCTCGACCATCGCGGCCGACGGCGGCGCCCTTGTCGAAGAGGTGGTGCAGACCATGAACTCCATCGACGAGTCCTCGCGCAAGATCGTCGACATCATCGGCGTGATCGACGGCATTGCCTTCCAGACCAATATCCTGGCCCTGAATGCCGCAGTGGAAGCGGCGCGCGCCGGGGAGTTGGGCCGCGGCTTCGCGGTGGTCGCCACCGAAGTGAGAACCCTGGCGCAGCGCAGCTCGGCCGCCGCCAAGGAAATCAAATCGCTCATCGACGACTCGGTGGCGAAGGTGGAACTGGGCAGCGAACTGGTCAAGCGCGCCGGCCTCACCATGAACGAGGTGGTCGGCAGCGTGCGCCACGTGACCGATGTGGTCGGCGAGATCAGCGCCGCCAGCGTCGAGCAAAGCGCCGGCATCGCCGAGGTCAATCGGGCGATTGCGCGCATTGACCTGGCGACCCAGCAGAACGCCGCCTTGGTGGAAGAAGCCACGGTGGCGGCCAACGCCTTGCGTACGCAAGCCGAGACGCTGAACCTTGCGGTCGGTTTCTTCAAGCTCGACGAATTCGAGGCCGAAACCATTGTTGCGGAACAACAGGTGGTCGTGGTGCCCGCTGCGAAGAAGGCCAGGCCGGGCATGTCGGTACGTGCGCGCAGACCGGCGCTGGGGATGCACGCTGTCGATATCTATTGACCCGTCCGTTCCTGCGCCGGCATGGCGCGGAACAGGCAGAGAAGGACGCCGCAGCGGCGTCCTTTTTCATTTGTGCCGCGATTGCTCATGCTTTCTCGCTGCGACAGCGTCATATCTATACCTTGGTATAGGAGGATCAATCCAAAGTGGCATGGAATTGCGATGGCGCCGCGACTAAGATGTGTTCAAGACAATTCAAGAACAGAAAACAGGAGCATTGATGTCATGGATACCGCACCTCATTCCCGCCTTGTTCGCCTTGTTGCGGCACCACAGGAGCATTCGTCCGGTCGCCCGGTTGCTGGTTCTCCGGATGCGGGACCAGGTTTCGATGCTGCGCTGGTCTTCGCGCAGCTGTTCGAACGCTCATCTGCCGGGCAGGCATTACCGGCAGACGGTGCTGAACGAGACGGCGCAGCGCAGGAAAGACTGAAGCTGGCGCGCGATCTGCACGACGGATTTTTGCAGGACGTCACCGCGACCCTGATGCAGTTGCGCGCGGCGCAGCGGGCATTGCAGCAGGCATTGCAAGAGCAGGGGCAATCGCAGGCGATGCCGGACCAGCATCTGGAGCGCGCCATCCTGATCACGGAAGACACCGTCGCCAGAATGCGCCGGCGCGTCGGCGAGCTGCGCCAATCGGCCGCAACGCAGGCAAGTTCGCAGCCCCGCAACAGACAGGAGTTGAGGGACCTGTGCACGGCCTTGCATGTGCGTCTGGTGCGCGCCCTGCAGTACAGCGGCGTGACGCTTGAATTCGATGCCGGCGCCGGGCTGATGCTGCCGATGAAACGAGAGTTGTTGCACGAAGTCTTGCACATTGCCGGCGAGGCCGTTGCCAACGCGCTCAAGCACGGCTCGCCGGATCGCATCATCTGCACGGTGCATCAGATGAACGGCGTGGTGACGATCTCCATCGCCGACAACGGCGGCGGATTTCAGGCGGGGAAATCCACGCGCGACAAGCTGCCTTCCTTCGGCCTGACCGGCATGCAAGAACGCGCCGCATTGCTCTGCGGGAGTCTGGATGTGGTCGGCACCGGATCCGCCGGCGTGACCGTACGGCTGCAATTTCCCCATGCGCTTGTCGCGCATTGAACTGCTGTACTGAACTGTTGCATTGCATTTTTCATTTCCACCAGATAGCCATTTCCGATCGGAGCCATCATGACGAACGTCATTTCGAATGCAACTTCTTCTGAGCCGATTTCCATCCTGCTGGTCGACGATCATCCGATGATCCGTCTCGGCCTGCGCCAGATCATCGAGGACGAGCCGCTCTTTCTGCTGGCCGGGGAAGCGGAGAACGGCCGCGTCGCGGTGGAAAAATTCGAACTGCTGCGCCCGGACCTGGTGCTGATGGACCTGAACATGCCCGAGATGGACGGCATGGAAGCGATCCGCCGCATCCGCGCCATCGCTCCCAAAGCGCATGTGGTGATACTGACTTCGCTCGACGGTGAAGAAGACGTCTTTCGCGGATTGAAAGCGGGTGCGCGCGGCTACCTGCTCAAGGATGCGCCGGCGTCCCAGATCGCGGAATGCATACTCACGGTGACGCACGGGAATAAATACGTCAGTCCCTACATGGCCGGCAAGCTGGCCGCGCGCGTCGACCATGATGCGCTGTCGGAACGCGAACTGGAGATCTTGCAGTGGCTGTCGGAGGGCAAGAGCAACAAGGAAATCGCCCGGTTGGCGCTGGTCACGGAAGGCACCGTGAAGTTTCACGTCAATAACATCCTGTTCAAAATGTCGGCCGCCACGCGCACCGGCGCGGTAGTGAACGGTCTCAAGCGCGCGCTGATTACCTTGCACTGAACAGATGCCTGAAACGTGCCCGGCTGCTTGTCTGTACATAGCAGACGGGAGTACCGCGTGCATGTTCTCTATCGCCGGCCGACCTCAGGTGCCGCGCATCTGTACTCTTTCCGTCTTCATTTTTGAAGTGCACAGTTTCATTGAAACCCTTTTCGGGTAAGGAATTGCGAGGGTAGCGCCTTGATCGCAAGGCGTTCTCATTCCTGCCTAACTGTACTCCCTGTTCGTGCGACGGTTTGTATGTCCATCGCATCGCGTCTTGCTTCTAGACTTGATCCTGACAATTCAACCGGAAGCATGGACGTCGCATCGCTCGTCTGTTTCCGGCGTGCGCGTCCCACAGGAGATTCAGATGAAGCCAGGCAATTTTTCCATTCGTGTACGACTCGGCATGGCGTTCGCCTTTGTGCTTCTCATGATGGCGACGCTGATCGTGATCAGCCTGTTGCAGGTCCAGAGGATTTCTGCAATCCAGGACCAGGTGATGGAGGAGGACTGGGCCAAGCTCGACGCCATACAGACGATCGATGCCATGACGCGCTCCAACATGGGACGCATTCTGTCTTTGTTCATCACGACCGACAAAGCGGGAATCGCAAAGATCAAGGAAGAAATAACGGGCAACATTGCGGCGTCGCTGAAGGCCGTGGACACGCTGGACAGGCTGGTGATGTCCGACGATGGGAAAAAATATCTCGATGCCGTCAAGCAGGCGCGGCAGAAGTACGCGACGTCCTATCTAGAGGTGTCGAAATTGCTGGATGCCGGCGACGATGACGCCGCCTCCTCGCTGGTGCATCAACAGACGATGCCTCTGCTTGATGCCTTGCAGACAGAGATCAAGGTGATGGTCGAGCATCAGCGCGATGTCGTGGAGAAGAGCCGGCGCGAGTCCCAGCGCATCATCAATTCAGCCAGGCTGGTCATGATTGCGCTGGGTGCGGCAACGCTGGTGCTGGCGACGCTGCTGGCGTGGCGGATCAGCCGCAGCATCACCCGGCCGCTGGCGCGCGCCGTCGTCTTTGCGCGCACGGTCGCCGAGGGAGACCTGCGCCAGCAGATCACGGTGACCAGCCGCGACGAGACCGGGCAGATGCTGCTGGCGCTGAAGGACATGAATGCCGGGCTGGGCGACATCATTGCGCAGGTGGCGCAAGGTGCGCACGCCATCCTGCAGGCCTCGCAGGAAATCGCACGCGGCAATATGGACCTGTCGGCGCGCACCGAAGCGCAGGCCAGTTCGCTGGAAGAAACGGCTTCGTCGCTGGAGCAACTGACCGGCGCCGTGCATCAGAACGCAGACCATGCGCGCGAGGTCAGCCAACTGGTCAGCTCCGCCGCCAATGCTGCGCATGAAGGCGGCCTGGCGGTCGGCCGCGTCATCGAGACGATGGCGGCCATCGACAAGACATCCAGGCAAGTGGTCAACATCACGGCCATCATCGACGGCATCGCCTTCCAGACCAATATCCTGGCGCTCAATGCGGCGGTGGAAGCCGCCCGCGCCGGCGAATCGGGACGCGGTTTCGCGGTCGTCGCCACCGAGGTCAGGAGCCTGGCGCAGCGCGCCGCCACGGCATCGCATGAAATCAAGGCGCTCATCGATGAATCCATACAGCAGGTCGAGGCCGGCGGCCGCCAGGTGGAAGACGCCGGGCGCACCATCGAAAACGTGGTCGTGCAGGTGCGCGGCATCAGCCAGACCATGGCCGACATCGCGCTGGCGAGCAACGAACAGAGTTCGGGCATCGACCAGATCAATCACGCCGTATCGGAAATGGATCAGGTCACGCAGCAGAACGCGGCACTGGTGGAGCAGGCTGCGGCTGCCGCTGCGGCGTTGAGCGAACAAGCGATGCAACTGGAGCACGTTGCCGGCCGCTTCAAGCTGGCCCAGGTTGCCGGTCTGTCTGGACCGCTCCCTGTTGCCTTGCCGATCCGGTCGCCGGCGCAATTGTCGACACAATCCGCGCCGCCGGCGTCGCGGTTGTTGCCGGAAAGTTTTGCCTGAGCCGAGATCAGGCCTTGGAGGCGTCATGCGTAAACATCTGTTCGATCATGTGGGTTTCAATCGCACCGTTCTGGAGTGGGGCGCATTTGTTGCCGTGCTGGTCTTCGCCGCGCTGCTGATTGCCAACTTCGTTTGGTCCGAACGACGGCTCATTACTGCTTCCGAAACCTCGCGCATGCAGATGCAGACGCGCATCATCGAGGAGAACCTGTCGCATCAGTTTCAGGGTGTGCGCAATGCGCTGGACAGTGCGCGCGACGCCATCGGCCATCCCGAGCATTGCGACGCCGCGTGCCAGCAGCTGTTGCTGCAGTCGCTCAAGCGCGCCATGCCGGGCGTGCGCGCCATGGTGGTGATCAATGCCGACGGCAAGATCCGCATGTCGGCGGACGACATGGGGGACCGCCATCTCGACGATCGTGATTTCCTGTCGCAGATCTCGCGCATGTATTCGCGCAACCTGATGTATCTGTCGCAACCTTACGAAAACACGCCGGGCGTGTTCAACATCAAGCTGTCGGTGCCGCTGCTGGATGCGGAGGGGCGCAACGCCGGGGTCATCAGCGCTATTCTCAATCCTGAATATTTCGACGCCGTGATGCGTTCCGCGCTGTATGCGGAAGACATGAACAGCGCCATCACCGAAGAAGACGGCCGCCGGATCCTGTTCGTGCCGGCCAACCTGACCGAGATGCGTTCGCAGACAGGCAATGACGACGACTTCCTGGCGCGCCATCTGCGCAGCGGCGGCAGCACCAGCGTGTTGACCGGGCGTACCGCAAACGGCGAAAAGCGCATGGTGGTGCAACGCACCGTCACGCCGGGCGACATGGGACTGGACAAGACCCTGGTCATCAGCCTGACGCGTAACCTCGACCGGCTGCATGCAGGCTGGCACGACCTGGCCCTGTCCTACCTGGCGGGGTGGAGCATCTTTGCTTTGATAGGCGCGCTGGTGCTGGCTTTCATCCAGCGCCGCCGCGGCATGGTGCACAGCCTCAAGCGCATCCAGGAAGAGCGCCAGGCGGAAGCGGCGGAACGCATGGAGCTGGCCCTGAGCAGCGCCAACCTCGGCCTGTGGGACTGGCACATCCCCAGCGACTGCCGCACCGTCGACGCGCGCAGCAACGCCATCCTCGGCTACACCGCGGAGAAGCAGCACAATGGCTCCGGCGAGTGGCGCAAGCAGGTCAATCCGGAACACCGTGAAGCTTTGGACGAGGCCTTGCGGTTGCACCTGATCGACAGTTCCAATTCCTTTGAGGCCGAGTACCAGATGCAGCATCGCGACGGCCACTGGGTCTGGATCCAGTGCCGCGGCCGGGTGGTGCAGCGCGACCAGCAAGGGCGTCCTCTGCGCATGGTCGGCACGCGCATGGACATCAGCGCGCGCAAGAAGGCCGAGGCGGACATTGCGCACCTGGCCTTCTACGACGGGCTGACCAATCTGCCTAACCGCCGCTTGCTGCTGGACAGGCTGGGACATGCGGTGGCCAAGAGCGGTCGCGGCGGCTATCACGGCGCCGTGATCTTCGTCGACCTCGACAATTTCAAATCGCTCAACGACACCATGGGACACGACATGGGCGATCAGTTGCTGGGCATCGTCGCCTTGCGGCTGAAGCAGGTGACGCGCGAAGCCGACACCGTGGCGCGGCTGGGCGGCGACGAGTTCGTGATCTTGCTGGACGATCTGGGCGCGACGCCGGAAGAGGCCGCCAACAATGCCGAGTTCGTCTGCCGCAAGGTGCTCTCGGCGCTCAATGCGGGCTATTCGCTGGGCGGCTACGAACTGCGCAGCACGCCCAGCATCGGCGTGGTGATGTTCGGCTCCGGGTTGCATACCGTCAACGATCTGCTGCGCCAGGCCGACATGGCGATGTACGAAGCCAAGGCGGCCGGCCGCAATACCTTCCGTTTTTTCAATCCCGGCATGCAAGAGGCGCTCGACGAGATCGCCATGCTGGAAAGCGATTTGCGCCATGCGCTGACGCGTCGCGAATTGTTGCTGCACTACCAGCCCATCGTCGATGCCGAAGGCCGGCTGAGCGGCGTCGAAGCGCTGATGCGCTGGCGCCATCCGCTGCGCGGGCTGGTGTTTCCCGGCACCTTCATCAGCCAGGCCGAGAAGTCCGGCATCATCGTCGAGTTCGGCGAATGGGCGCTGGAAGCCGCCTGCGAACAACTGGTGCACTGGTCGAAGAGCTATGAAACCGAGCATCTGACGATTGCGGTCAACGTCAGCGCGCGGCAGTTCCGCCAGCCGGAATTCACCCAGCGCATCCTGCAGATCATCGAGCGCACCGGCGCCAACCCGCGACGCCTGAAACTGGAGCTGACCGAGAGCATGCTGCTGACCGATATTGAAGACCTGATCGACAAGATGAGCATGCTCAAGACGCACGGCGTCGGTTTCTCTCTCGACGATTTCGGCACCGGCTACTCTTCGCTGAGCTATCTGAAAAAACTGCCGATCGATCAGTTGAAGATCGACAAGTCTTTCGTGCAGGACATGCTGCTGACGCCGCATGCGTCATCGATCGTCAGGACTATCGTCAGCCTGGCGCAAAGCATGGGGCTGCAAGTGGTGGCGGAAGGCGTTGAAACCGCGGAGCAATGGGCGGCATTGAGGAAGATAGGATGCGGCAGTTTTCAAGGATACCTGTTCGCCAAGCCGGGACCCATTGCGGAGCTGGGAAGCTGGTTCATCGCGTCGGAAGGAACGGCCCAGACCGGCGGCCGCATACATCAGCTGGCCTTGGTGAGTCCGATCGCCTGAGGCGGCTGAACGTGAGGAGCCGGCAGCGTGGCATTGCGAGTGGCGGCGTCTGCGGCTTTTTTCGCCTCGATGAAGCGGGCCCGATGTGCTTCGGCCGATTCGATGACCGGCTCTTTTTCGCTCAGTTCTTTCGCAATCTCGCCGAGCGTGCGCACCGCCGTTTCCATGGCCTGGTCCCAGGTGAAGCTGTAGTTCAGGCGCAGGCAGTTGGTGAAGCCGCCGTCGAGAGAAAACATCGGGCCGGGAGCGATGCTGATGTCGCGCGCCTGTGCGAGCGAATACAGTTCCAATGCATTGACATGGGCCGGCAGCACGATCCACAGCAGATAGCCGCCGGCGGGCCGGGAGGTGGTCGTGCCTGCAGGGAAGAAGCGCTTTACCGCCGCAGTCATGATGCGGACTTGCTGCGCATAGGTCTTGCGCAGGCGGCGCAGATGAAAATCGTAGCCCTCGTTTTTCAGGTATTCGGCGATGGCGATTTGCGGCAGGGACGGCGTGGTCACGGTATTGAGGAACTTCAGATGCTCGATTTCCTGACGGTAGCGTCCGGTCAGCGCCCAGCCGATACGGTATTCGGCGGTCAGGCTTTTCGAGAACGAGCCGCAGTACAACACCAGTCCCTGCGTGTCGAAGGCTTTGAGCGACTTGGGCCGCTGCTCGCCGAAATGCAGTTCGCCGTAGACGTCGTTTTCAATGATCGGCAATCCATGCCGCGTCATCATCTCGACCAATGCTTTTTTACGCCGTTCCGGCATGTTGAAGCCGAGCGGATTCTGAAAGTTGGGCATCACGATGCAGCCCACGATGCGGCGCTCGGTCGAGGCGGTGATGGCGCTTTCCAGCGCATTGACGTCGATGCCGGCTTCCGGGTCGGTCGCAATCGGCACCGCCAGCATCCCTCTGCGTTCGATGGCGTGCAGCACGGCGTAATAGGTGGGCGATTCCACCGCGATGGCGTCGCCTGGTTTGGCGATGGCTTGCAGGCAGAGATTGATGGCTTCGGTGGCGCCTTCGGTGATGATGATTTCCGACGCGCTGATCGCCAGGCCGGTTTCCAGATGGCGACGCGCGATCTGGCGGATCAGTTCCTGGTTGCCGGGCGGCAATGCGCCCATGAGTTCCTGGCGCTCGCGGCGGCGATACAGGCCGCGCGCCAGCTGGCTGATCCTGGCCCAGGGAAACAAGGACGGATCGGGGTAGGGGGAACCCAGCGGCAGGGAGTTCTTGCAGTTGATCGAGCGCAGGTTGGACAGGGCCAGCGCGTAGGGCGGCATGGCGGCGGTGACCGGCGGTTCGCCGCTGACGTTCAATGGCGACGCGTCCTGCCTATCGCCATCCTGGCGCGGAGGAACTTCCTTGCTGCGCTGGCGGACGAAGTAGCCCGATTGCGGACGGCTCTCGATGATGCCGCGGCTCTCCAGCAACAGGAAGGCGCGGATGACGGTGGAAATGCTGAGCTGGTGCAACTGGCTGGTGCGCCGGACGGACGGAATTTTCTCGCCTTCGCGCATGAGGCCTTGTTCGATTTGCTGACTGATGGTGTCGGCAAGTGTTTCGTAGAGCGTCATCGTGTTCTCCCTCCGGCGCAGGTGCACCAGCTGTTTTTTATGCTATGCCGCCGACTGTGTTTCGCCAATCATACGTGGGTATGAACGGTAATTTCTGCGAAGAAATGATGCCGGCGCGATGCGCCGCTTTGCTCGAAGCGGGGGAGGGGAAAGCCGGCGCAGACCCGGCCGGTTTCCCCAGACGATGTTGCGAGACGCGGTATGCCGACGCCGTTCGCTTCCCCCGTGGCAGGCGTGCGCCGCCCGGCGCCGTCTACTTATACTTTAGTGTAATACGCATTCTCTTACAATTCATCCGCGCTTATACTCGCACGCAGAAGCAGATCTGAAAACAACAAACAGAACATCAATAACAGGGGCTGGCATGTTCATTTCCGCTCGATCACCGTTGCTGCCGATTACCGCCGGCATTCTGACCGTGACGATATTTGCAATCGATGCGTTGACGCCGCTGGATATCGCCATCGCCGTGTTGTACGTGGTGGTGGTGCTGCTGTCGGTCGCCGCATGGCCGCGCCGCGGCGTGGTGGCGATGACGTCCTTGTGCATCGTGCTGACCGTGGTCGCTTACGCGACCTCGCACGGCCTGGCCATCTACGACGCCGCACTGGCGCGCTGTCTGGTGAGCCTGGCCGCCATCGCCATTACCGCTTTCCTGGCGCTCAAGGGACAGGCCGCGGCGAATGCCCTGATCCAGCGCGAAGAAGCCCTGCATCAGGCGCAGACGCAGCTGGCGCATACCAGCCGCGTGACCACGCTGGGCGAGCTGGCCGCCTCCATCGCGCACGAGGTGAATCAGCCGCTGGCGGCGATCGCCACGCACGGCGAAGCCTGCTTGCGCTGGCTCAATCGTCCGCAACCGGATCTGGAGGAAGCGCGCATGGCGGTCGACGGCATGCTGCGCGATGCGCACCGCGCCAGTGAAATCATTCGCCGCATCCGCGCCATGGCGCGCAAGGCAGAACCGTCTTATGTTGCCCTGAATCTCAGCGAAGTGGCGCGTGAGAGCTGCGATCTGGTGCAGCGCGAGCTGGCGCGTACGGGCGTTCAGCTGAGCCTTGAGCTGCAAGACGATTTGCCGCCGGTGCGTGCCGACCGCGTGCAATTGCAGCAGGTGGTGATCAATTTGCTGATGAACGGCATCCAGGCCATGACCGAAGCGCACAGCAAAGATCGCTCGCTGAGCGTGACCTCATCGTTGTGCCGGACGGAAGAGGGGGAGTGCGTGGCGCTGACGGTGTCCGACACCGGCCCGGGTTTCCCCGTTGCGCATATCGGCCGCTTGTTCGAGGCGTTCTTTACCACCAAAAAGGATGGCATGGGGATGGGCTTGCCGATTTGCCGCTCCATCATCGAAGCGCATGGCGGACGTATCCAGGCGCAAAACAACGCGCTGCGCGGCGCGGCGATTTCTTTCCATTTGCCGGTCATCGCCGAGGGCGTCATCCATGGCTGATCCGATCGCAAGCAAGCAACCGGCGCCGATGATCTATATCGTCGACGACGACGAAGCCCTGCGCGGCGCCTTGGGCAGTTTACTGCGCTCGGTGGGCATGCAGGTGCAGGCCTATGCCTCGGCAGCGGCCTTTCTGCAGCGGGCGGCGCTCGATGCGCCCAGTTGCCTGTTGCTGGATGTACGCCTGCAAGGCATCAGCGGGCTGGATTTTCAGGCGGAGCTGCTCAAGTCCGGCAGCACCATGCCGGTCATCCTCATGACCGGGCACGGCGACATTCCGATGAGCGTGCGGGCGATGAAGGCGGGGGCGATCGATTTCCTCACCAAGCCGTTTCGCGAGCAAGACTTGCTGGACGCCGTCGGCGTGGCGCTGGACAAGGATCGCAAATCGCGCGAGTCGCGCCAGGCCAGTTCAGGACTGGCGGCGCGCTACGCCAGCCTGACGCCGCGCGAATCGGAAGTCATGAAGCTGGCGGCCAGCGGCTTGCTCAACAAGCAGATCGCCGGCCAGCTCGGCACCAGCGAGATCACGGTCAAGATCCATCGCGGCAACGCCATGAAGAAAATGCAGGCCAAGTCCTTTGCCGATCTGGTACGGATGGTGCAGGCGCTGGAGCCGCCGTCGTCCTGACGGTTGCACGGAGGCGCACGGCGGTGCAAATGTCCGGCTTGGCGGCCGTGTCTTCCTGATTTTCACAATTCTTTTTTTCCTTTTTCGGCCTGCTTTTGCGGGCCGTCTCTTTCTTCCGGTCCCGGTTGCCCCTGCCGTCCACTCATACCATCGTATGGTTATTTCGCGGCCTCATGTTTGTTACTCTGCATCCATGGATTGATAAACACTGCCTGCGCTGTTGTTGCAGGCGGCCAGGTCGGCAAAGACGCAACAAGGACGCACAGTGACAAAAATCAGCAGGATTGCAGTAGTGGACGATGACGGATCGGTGCGGGACGCATTGACGGGCCTGGTGCGCTCTCTCGGCATGGAAGCGATCGGCTTTTTATCTGCAGACGATTTTGTCGCCAGGGCCGGTTACGAACAAGTGGATTGCATTGTCACCGATGTGCAGATGCCGGGCATGAGCGGCGTCGAATTGCTGGAATTTCTCAGGAAAGAGCAGCGCGCGATTCCGGTCATTGTCGTGACCGCCTATCCGTCGCCCGCCGCCCGTGAACGTGCGCTGGCTGCCGGCGCCATACATTTTATGAGCAAGCCGTTCAACGGCAATGAAATGGTACGGTGCATCGAGCAGGCGCTGGCGGCGCCATAAACCGATACGACGAATCACAACGGGGGAAATATGGAAAACCTTTTACTGCAATCCTTCAAGCCGGCTGCGAAGAGCGCATCTCGGGCGACATCGGCAGTTGTTCGTCCCAAGCCGGATTCCTTCGTTGCTCGCATTGTCAACTTGATGCCGCCCACGCTGGCGTCGCGCTTTGCGCCCGGATTCATGGACGACGTTAGACAGCGCATCGGCAAGCATGCGCGCTGGCCCATCTATGCCTTGCTGTTGCTGGTGATCGGTTCGGGGATAGGCCTGTCGCTGGTGATGCAAAGCACGGTAGAAAACATCCGCAGCGCAGCAGCGCCGCTGGTGCAGTGGGAGCTTTCCTCGCAGAACATGCACGACGTCAATGAGTTGCTGCGCGAAGGCGGCCTGGTCGACGGCAACATCAATCGCATCGCCCATCTGGTGCACTGGTTCAACATGCTGGCGCTGCTGACGGCGCTGTTCATGATGTATCACATCTGGGCGCGCTTTCGCTCCGAAGACGCCCTGGCGCATCAGGCGGCCCACGATCCGCTGACAGGGCTCGGCCATCGCCGCGCGCTGGAGCGTCGCCTGCGCCGTCTGCGCGGCCGCACGCATGCGGTGGTGCTGGGCAGTATCGACCGCTTTGAGCGCGTCATCGGCGCCTACGGCCATGAGTTTGCCGATCAGATGACCATGGACATCGCCAATCGCCTCACCGCCGTCGCCGCAGCGCATGAGGGCGAAGTGTTCCGCCTCGACGGCGCCAATTTCGTGATCCTGTATCGCCATGCGGCGCATTCGCCGGCATTCGGCGCGGCGCTGAAGGCCTTGCAGGCGGACATGAACTCGCCGTTCGTCTGTCGTGCGCATGAAGTGTTTTCCAGCCTGAGCCTGGGCGCTGTCGAATATCCGCGGCATGGCACCGAACCGGCGGTCTTGCTGCGCAACGCCGACGCCGCGCTGCAATCGGCGCGCGCCGCCGGCGGCAACCTGCTGGTCGCTTATTCAGAAGAACTCAATACCGAAACCGAACGCCGGGTGGATCTGGAAGCGCAACTGATTCACGCGTTGCAACGCGATGAACTTGAACTGCACTTCCAGCCGCAGCAGCGCCTGCGCGATGCCGAGCTGATCGGTTTCGAAGCGCTGGTGCGCTGGCGCCGCGGCGACAAGCTGGTGCCGCCCGCAGAATTCATTCCGATTGCAGAAGAGTCCGGCCTGGTGATCGCCATCGGCGACTGGGTGCTGGAGCGCGCCTGCGCAAAGATATTGGCGTTGCGCGCGCAGACCGGCAAGGACTTCGTCATCGCAGTGAACATCTCGCCGCGCCAGTTTTTGCATCCCGATTTCCTGCGCAAGATCGAACGGCTGTTGCAGCAGACGCAGATCGATCCCGCCACGCTGGAACTGGAAATCACCGAAGGCGCCGTGATGGAGCAAACCGAACATGCCATCGCGCTGCTGCATCGGCTGCGTGCGTTGGGCTTGAAGCTGTCGATCGACGATTTCGGCACCGGTTACTCCAGCCTGTCGTACCTGAAGCGTTTCCCCATCGACAAACTCAAGATCGACCAGTCTTTCGTGCGCCAGCTGAAACCGCATTCGCAAGACTCCGCCATCGTTGAAGCGGTGATCGGCCTTGGTCACACCCTGGGCATCAACGTCATCGCCGAAGGCGTGGAAACCATCGACCAGCGCGAATGGCTCAAACGGCTGTCCTGCGATGAAATCCAGGGCTACTACTACAGCCGCCCGCTGGCAGGCGAGCAGGTGCTGCCGTTCGTGCAGAGCCAATATCCTTACCAGTATCGGACCGCCTGAGTCAGCGACTGGTCAGGCTTGCGGGGCACCGGCCCCGATAAGCAGGCGCGTTATCGTCGGGAAGTTGCAAGTGCGGCAATAAAGATCAGGCAGCGGCTTTCATATTTGCAATAATATTTTGGTGTGAGCCGAAAATAACGCGATAATTCGGCTGATAGCCTGACTAATTGCAGAAACATGAGCCGCCTGAAAAAAATAAAAGTCGAACAACTCGAATTGGGAATGTACTTCTGTGGCTTCGAAGCGTCCTGGATCGACCATCCTTTTTGGAGAAATCGTTTCCTCCTGAAAGACGTGGCGCATCTGCAGCAGGCGCGGGCGAGCGGCATTGCGGATTGCTGGATCGATATCGACCAGGGCAAGGACGTCCCTGAAGAGACTGCGGAAGACGAGCTGGAAGAGGTCGAAGCGCTCGCAGAAGAGACCGAAGCAAGCCCCGCCGACCAGGCGCCGGCGCTGCCTGTGCTGTCGATCGCCGAAGACAGGAAAGACCAGCCTACGGTCACGGTGACGATTGCCACCGCCGCCGATCCTTTCTTTGCGGAAGTCGAACAGGCGCGCCTGTTGTGCGAAAGCGCCAAGGACACCGCCAAGGCCATGTTCGCCGACGTGCGTCTGGGCCGCGTCATCGACATGGATCGCTGCCAGCATCTGGTCGATCAGGTCACGGCATCGATCTTGCGCGACAGCAGCGCACTGACCAGCATCGTGCGCCTGAAGATCGCCGACGATTACACTTATATGCATTCGGTCGCCGTGTGCACCCTCATGGTGGCGCTCGGCCGCACCCTGGGAATGGACGAAGCCGCCTGTAAAGAGGCGGGGCTGGCGGGTTTGCTGCATGACGTCGGCAAGGCCTTCATCCCGGTGGACATTTTGCACAAGCCGAGCAGCCTGACGCCGGCGGAGTTCGAAGTCGTCAAGCGTCATACGGTGCTGGGCCACGACCATCTGGTCAAGAATTCCAATATCCCGGATTATGCGACCGACGTCTGCATGCACCATCACGAAAAGGTCGACGGCACCGGTTATCCGCACGGCTTGAGCGGCGCCGGGATTTCGCTGCTGGCGCGCATGACCGCCGTCTGCGACGTCTACGACGCGGTGACGTCGGAACGGCCTTACAAAAAGGGCTGGGATCCCGCCGAAACGCTCACCAACATGGCGACCTGGACCGGCCATTTCGACAAGACCATCATGTCGGCGTTCGTCAAGACGCTGGGCATTTATCCGATCGGCTCCTTGCTGAAGATGGAATCCGGCCGTCTGGGCCTGGTGATCCGCCAGAGTTCGGTGGTGCTGACCAAGCCGGTGGTGAAGGCGTTCCGCTACAACAGCGAGGGCGAAATCATCGACTCCGAAGTGATCGATCTGTCGGACCCCGATGCGACCGATCGCATCCGCCAGCGCGGCGGCGAAGAATGGCTGAAATACAACGGCCTGGACAAGATGTGGACGCAGCCTTCGCAACCCAAATCCTGAATTCTGATTCCGTTCCAGAAACAAGCGGCGCGCGTCATCACGACGCGTCGCCGCTTTGCTTGCCCGACATGATCTGCGGCAGCTCTTGCACCAATGCATCGACCGCCAGCCTGACCTTCAGCGGCAGATGCGGGGTTTGCAGCCAGAGCGCAAAGACATCGTAGGGATAGCCGGATTGCTCCGGCAAGACTTCCACCAGTATCCCCGCTTCAAGACGCTCGCGCACCAGCCATGAGGGCAGCCATCCCAGGCCAGCACCGGTACTGACCGCATCGGCAATCGCCGCCAGATCGTCGAAGCGAAACCGCGCCGGCGGCGCGATGTCGATGGACGATCCGTCCGCATGAGGAAACTGCCACGGCGGCACCGGGCCGGAGCGGCGATAAGCGACTGCATGGTGATGCGCCAGATCGTCGATGGTGGCCGGTTTGCCGTAGGTATCGAGGTAAGCCGGTGCAGCACAGACGATCATGCGTTGGCGGGCAACGCGGCGCGCGACCATGCCGGCGTTGTCGGCCAGCGGCCCGGTGCGGATGGCCAGGTCATAACCGTCTTCCGCCAGATCGGCAAAGCGGTCGCTCAACGACAAATCCAGTTCCAATGCCGGATAGCGCCGGGCAAATGCCAGCAGGACCGGCATGGCGCAATGGCGTCCGAAATGCACCGGCAGCGTGACGCGCAACTTGCCGCGCGGCTCCGCAAGATGATCGGCGGCGAGATTATCGGCGGCGTCCGATTCCGCAAGGATCAGTTTGCAGCGTTCGTAATAAGCCCGCCCGAAATCCGTCAGGCTCTGGCGCCGCGTGGTGCGATTAAGCAGCCGCACGCCCAGGCGTTCTTCCAGAAAACGAATGTGCTTGCCGACCATCGGCGCCGACAGGCTGAGCGCATCCGCGGCGGCCGCAAACGAGCCGAGATCGACGGCTTTGACGAAAACATCCATGCTGGCAAGACGGTCCATATTCGAAACTATTAGTTACTAGTGAGCGTCATTATGGCCCATTTATCGGCGATTCTTGCGTTGATACAGTGTTTTCGTTACTAATGCTGATGAGGTGTTGCGATGACAAAAGTCGTTCGTTTTGACCGTTACGGCGGTCCTGAAGTGTTGCGTGTCGAGGAGGTGGAAGTCGCGCCTCCCGCTGCCGGCGAGGTGCAGATCCGCGTGCAGGCGCTTGGCCTGAACCGGGCGGAGGCCTTGCTGCGCGCAGGGACGTACATTGAAACAGCGGTATTTCCCTCCGGCCTCGGGCTGGAAGCGGCCGGTCTTGTTGCCGCTGTCGGCGCAGGTGTGGACGGTTTCAGGCCGGGCGAGGCGGTCAGCATCATTCCGCCGGTGTCGATGGTGCGCTGGCCTGCCTATGCCGGGTTGATCAATGTGCCGGCCGGCAGAGTGGTTCGCAATCCGGCGTCCTTGAGCGCGGAGCACGCCGCCGCCATGTGGATGCCTTATCTCACCGCCTATGGCGGGTTGATCGATATCGCCGGACTGGGCCGCGGCGAGGTGGTGGCGATCACGGCCGCGTCGAGCAGCGTCGGCCTGGCGGCGATTCAGATCGCGAATAAGGTGGGGGCGATTCCTGTCGCGGTCACGCGAACTTTTGCCAAAAAGCAGGCGCTGCTCGACGCCGGCGCGGCGTATGTCGTGGCTGCGTCGGAACAGGATCTTGCGGCGCGGCTGGCCGACATCACGTACGGGCGGGGCGTACGGGTCGTGTTCGATGCGATCGGCGGTCCCATCTTCGGGCCGCTCACCGAGGCCATGTCGCGGGGCGGCATCCTCATCGAATACGGCGGCCTGAGCGGCGAGCCGACGCCGTTTCCGCTCGCGGCTGTATTGAGCAAAACGCTGACCCTGCGCGGCTATCTGGTCCACGAGCTGATTGGCAATCCGCCTCGTCTGGAAGCGGCCAAGACCTTCATCCTGGATGGCCTTGCTTCCGGCGCGTTGCGGCCGACCATCGACAGGGTGTTTGCCATCGACCAGATCGTCGATGCGCATCGCTATCTGGAAGGCAACACGCAGTTCGGCAAGATCGTGGTGACGATCTGATAACAAAATAAATTCCTTTCTGCGTATTGACTTAGTAATTTCTAAGATATATCTTAGTAAATATCTTAACAAAGAAAGGAAATATCATGTTTGGACGTTTTATCGGGGGCCACCATGGTCCCGCACATCACCGCCATGAGCGCCCGCATCACGGCGGCGGCTTGTTTGAAGAAGGCGGTCGCGGCCGCGGCGGCAGGGAAGGCGGACGCGGTCCGCGCATGTTTGAGCAGGGCAGCCTGCGGCTGGTGATTCTGCATTTGCTGCAGGACAAGTCGCGTCACGGCTATGAAGTCATCAAGGCCATCGAGCAACTGGTCGGCGGCGATTACAGTCCGAGCCCGGGCGTGATTTACCCGACGCTGACCTTGCTGGAAGAGTTGGGATACGCCGCAGTGGAGGCGGAAAACGGCGGCAAGAAGCTGTATCGCGTAACGGCCGAAGGCGTGGATTTTCTGGACCAGAACAAGGAAGCGCTGGAGATCGTGCTCAAGCGTCTGGATATGAAACAACGCGCCAGCAGCGCCGGCACCGATACGCCGGAACTGCGCCGCTCGATCCAGAATTTCAAGATGGCCTTGCATACCCGGCTGGGCAAAGGCGAACTCGATCAGCAGCAGCTGCACGCGATCATCGACATCATCGACCGTGCAGCCGTCGCCATCGAGCGCACCTGAGCCGCTCAATGACGTAAACGAAGCAAAGCAAGGATAGGCAAATGAGAGAACATCGTTACCGCATCACCATGGAGCATCTGGCGACCGCCTCGGAAGGGCAGACGCAGCATGCGCCGCTGCAGTTTGAAACCGGCAATCACGACGATCTTTTCGGCATCATCGACAAGATCCGCAGCAAGAATCAGTTCGACGCCGATACCAGCGCCGCGCTGGCGCTGGGCTTGAAGCTGTTCGGAGAGGTCATGCTGAAGAATCGCAAGCATCCGCTGTTCGAAGACATCCAGTCGCCGCTGCGCGACTTCATCGGCAAACTGAAATCGCTGCCGGCGATGGAAGCGCAGCCAGAGTCCGGCGATGCCGGCGACTCGCCGGCGCAATAAACCGGCTCCATGTCGCGACAGGAACCTACCCAGCAAACCAGCCAGGCCATGTTCCGTCGCTGCAAACACCTGATCAGGCCCGTTCCGGCGCGATCATTTCTGCATAGTCATACAGCGCGCCGAGGATTTCTTCGCCGCGTTCATCCACGCTTTCGGACAACTGATCGATCTGCTCGAACAGGGCATCCAGGGTGCGTGCGCCGCCTTCGCCTTCGAACAGGCGAGCGGCGCGGTGCTCTTCCCAGCGTTGCGCTTCTTCCGCCGACAGGCTGTCGGGGAAGTTGCGCGCGCGGTAGCGGAACAGCAATTCTTCCAGCCTGGCATCGTCGAAGGTTGCGCGCGTCTGCGCCAGCTGTTGTGGCGTCAGCGCGCGCAATTGCGTGAGCTGGCGGCGATCGTTGTTGCCGACGAATCCGCCGTACAAGTCTTCATCCACATCCGGCGCCGCTTCTTTCGGACGCTGGAATACCTTGGCCCAGATCGCGCTCATTTCGGGCAGGGCGGCGGCGGCAGCAGCGTTTTGCAATGCGCCGTCGATGTCGAGCCCGAGTTCGGCGGCGCGCGCCGGGGTGAGCGTCTTCAGGCTGGCGATCACCATCGGCGACTTGTTCAGATGGATGGTCTTGACCGGCAAACGAGAGACGCCTTCCGGCAGATCGTCAGTCTTGCTGAACATGCGGGTGCGGATCGTGTCGACGTCCAGTCCTGCCAGTTCGCCCGGATCGCGGCTCAGGTCCCAGGCGATGATTTCGTTCTTGTTGGTCGGATGCGTGGCGAGCGGCCACATCACGGCGAGGCAGCCTTGCGTGGCGGGGAACATGCCCGAGACGTGCAGGAAAGGCTTGGCCGCCGGCAAACCGATTTCGGCGGCGACGCGATCTTTTTTATGCAACGCCAGACAAAAGTCGAACAGGCGCGGCTGGCGGTCGCGGATCAGCTTGGCGAAAGCGATGGTGGCGCGTACGTCGGAGAGCGCATCGTGCGCCGCTTCATGCAGCAGGCCGTTGGCCTTGGTCAGGTGTTCCAGCTTGAAGCTGGGGGTGACGCCGTCTTCCTTCTTCGGCCATTCGATGCCTTCAGGGCGCAAGGCGTAGGTCGTACGTACGACATCCAGCAAATCCCAGCGGCCGCAATTGTTTTGCCACTCGCGCGCATACGGATCGATCAGGTTGCGCCAGAACATGAAGCGCGTGATCTCATCGTCGAAGCGGATGGTGTTGTAGCCTACGCCGATGGTGCCGGGTTCGGACATGGCTTGTTCGATCTGCGCGGCGAACTGGTATTCGGGAATGCCGCGCTCAAGGCAGACCTGCGGCGTGATGTGCGTGATCAGGCAGGATTGCGGATCCGGCACGAAATCCGGCGCCGGTTTGCAATAGATCATGATCGGATCGCCGATCTCGTTGAGTTCGGCATCGGTGCGGATCGCGGCGAACTGCGCCGGGCGATCGCGGCGCGCCTGGGCGCCGAAGGTTTCGTAGTCGTGCCAGAGGAAGGTGTGATTGGACATCGGGACAGTGAAGAGTCGGTGATTGCGAAGCAAGGAGGAAACAGGCGCGGTGGAAGCCCGCCTGAACTTCCGCGATTTTAACCGACGATCACTGTTGCGCGGGTTTTGCCGGAGGCCGATGGAACGGGCCGGCGGCCCCGGGCATATTTATTGAACGATGCGCCTCTCGTTCTTGTTGAGGATCGCTTGCAGGATTTTTTGCAGGTCGCCCTGATGCATGCCGCTATTGGCGGGGCTGCTGCCGTATTCGATGTTGTCGATGACCCAGCCGCGCGCATCGCGCGCGAGGACGACACGGTCGGTGGACTTGAACGGCGATTGCAGTTTGGCGTCGCTGTAGATCACTTCGACCGAGCAGGTGCTGTTGCTTTCCTTGACTTCGCAGCCGAGCACGCGATAAGTGGAGGCGCCCTTGGGATGCGTAGTAAACAGATCGCCGTCGACCAGCGGCGGAGTCTGGTTGTCGGTCTGCGCCAGATGCGCTTCTTCGGCGACCGAGACATCCTTGAGCAGGTCGAACAGCGGCACCGACAGGAAGTGGCGGAAGGTGATCAGTTCTTTGAGCGACAAGGCGCCGGTCGGGCGGTTGGATTGATGGGTCTGATAGAAACTGTTTACCAGATCCTTGGCTTCTTGTTCGCTGCTGGCGCTGCAGCCTGCCATCAGCAGGGCGGCTGCAAGAATCAGAGTATTGCCGAATTGCTTCACGATCTTTTTCTCCCTGGCCTTGTCGTCGGCGACCCGATGCCTGAGCCGGCCGTCGCGTCCATTGTTGGTTTTAGCGCCGCATGGCGATGTTGTCATGTCGTCAGCGGCCCCGGGATGAAACGGTGCGGATTGCCGTGAGGAAATGCAGACGACATGATAAATCAAACTGCCTGCCTCATCACACACCCGGCAAGGCGCAATACAGGATGCGCGGGACGGATGAGGCGTCGATGCATCTATCGTACCGCAGCAGACCGGCGTCGCTGATGGAGAAATTATCGGAAGAAGGGGCGCATTTCTTCAATATGCGCGACAGGTGCGGTACAGAAGGAACGCGCTGTATCGCCGGCCGCAGTTGCAGTCCGGCGACACAGGAGAACTCAGTTGTAGTCCTGGACGATGCTGTTGAGCGTGTCGGTCAGGTATTCGCGCTGCGAAGACTGGCCGCTGCCGAGGAACTCGATGTCGTCGATGCGCCATTGCTTGTTTTCTTTGATCAGCAGCAACTTGTCTTTCCAGTTTTCGTCGCTGCCGCCATTGCTGCCTGCGTGGCGAAATTTCACCTGGCAGGAGGCGCGATTGTCTTCGCTTTCGCAGCCGTCCAGCTTGAACGAGGTGGCGCCTTCAAACAAAGAGGTGAACAGGTCGCCGTCCACCAGCGGCGGCACCGGGTCTTCGGCGGCGGCGTGATATTTGACTTCGGTCTCGGAGGCTTTGCTCAGCAGCGCGAACAAGGCTTGCGAGAGGAAAGGCTGCAGCTGTTTGAGCTCATCGGCATTGGGGATGCCGGGGGTATGCGTCTTCAGGTGCTGCTGGTAAAACCCGGAAATCACCTGCTCCTGCAAGTGCGTGTCGTCCGGCGGCTCGCTGCACGCCGTGGCACAGGCGACGGTGAACAAGGCGGCGATGCGGGTAAAAATCTTCATGCAATAAGGTCCGGGTCAATCAGTACTGAGTTGTGTTGTAGTGTGCGTCGCCATGTGCAGATGACGACGCGCGGTCCTGTCAGAGTGGCGAACGCGTCATGCGTTCCACATGTTGCTGCAGTTGCTGTGCGGCATCATCGCTGCGGCAGGATGATGACCTGTTGCAATGACAGGACTGTGACAAGCGTGCATGCAGTGCGGATGCTGCCCGTATCCATCATGGCCGGGCACAATCGAACCTGGTCGGATCCGGTCGGGCCGCTCGGGAAGCAGCCGGTGCGCTTCCCGATCTTGCTCCGTTTTATTTCGATTCGGTCAGCAAGGCGAAATGTTCGACGTGCGGCGCGCTGGCGAAAAATGGGCCGACGATGCCGCGCCATTCGGTGAAGGCCGGCGATTCGCGGAAATCGACAGTGTGATTTTCCAGCGTCGCCCAGTGCACCATCAACAGGTAGCGCTCAGGCGCTTCCACACCTTTTTGCACCTTGTGGCCGAGATAGCCCTTGGCTTTGGAAATGGTCTGCACGATGCCGCGCTGGATGGCTTCGTCGAATTCGGCTTGTTTGCCTGGCTGGATGCGGATGTCGGCAAGTTCCAGAATCATGGTTGTCTCCGTATGGGGGTAGGGTGATGAAGCGGGTCTCGATTATTACATTTTCCCGCAGGCATTGCGTGGCTCGCCCGTGCGGCTTCCGTCGCCGGATGAAAAGCCTTCAAGCCGGCCTGTACTTTATTGTACAAATGACTATGCTGAAAGCAGCGAGGCCTGCGTCGTCGGCCGGGCTTTATTCGTGGCGGTCGGCGGAGCCTTGCGCAAGAAGACAAGGAGACGACCATGTTGGGCAGACAAAGACTGTATTTCATGTTACCGGATGTTTCCAGTGCGCGCAGCATGCTCGATGAGCTCTTGCTGGCGCGCATCGAAATCCGCCACATTCATTTCTGGGCGCGCGACGGCGACTTGCCGGGCGACATGCCCGATGCGACTTTTTTCCACAAGACCGATCTCACGCACGGCGCCGAAATGGGTTTGCTGGCCGGCGGGCTGATGGGGATGGCAGGCGGTTTGTGGCTGGTGCTGTTTCCGCCCGAGTGGGTGCAGCTCAGCTTGTTCGCGGTGCTGGTCACGACCGCCGCGGGAGCGGTGCTGGGCAGCTGGATGTCGGGCATGGCGGCGGCTGCGATTCCCAATTCGCGGCTGAAAAACTTTCATGCGGATATCGCGAGCGGCAAGGTGCTGTTGCTGGTCGATGTGCCGTTCAAGCGGATCGAGGCGATTGAGGATCTGATCGAAAGCCGACATCCCGAAGCCAGCTTCCGCGGTGTGGAGCCGCATATTCCGGTTTTCCCCTGACAGTGGTTCTCGTCAGCCTGCGCACCGCCTTGCCGGTGCGTTTTTTTTGCGTTTGTATTTTGTGGATAGCAGATTTCAACAATCGGGATGTTCACGTCAGCTCGGCCAAATTGGGGCAGGCGACGCCCCATGCCGGGAAATCTGCACTGCGAAAAAGCAAGGCTTGCCAGCGGCGTAAATTTTTTATCCATTTAGGCTGTTTTTCGACGATTTCCACCCGGCAGACAATTGTTATTTTTGCCGCCTCTCAATACACTAGCTCCCGGTCATCCCATATCCAATAACAAGGCGTGCTGCGGCCCTGGCGGCGGCGCGTTCCAATAACATCCGGAAGGAAACTCATGGCAGGTTCTTATTTTCCACAATGGCGCGTGCGCAGCAGCACCTCGGACGGACAAGGGCAGGTCATCGCAACCGATGAGCGCCTGCCGATGCCGCAGACTGTCGCCATGGGCGTGCAGCACGTGGTGGCGATGTTCGGCTCGACCGTGCTGGCGCCGTTGCTGATGGGTTTCGATCCCAACCTGGCGATTCTGATGTCGGGCGTCGGGACCTTGCTGTTCTTCCTGCTGGTGGGCGGCCGCGTGCCGAGCTATCTGGGTTCCAGCTTCGCCTTCATCGGCCTGGTGATCGCCGTCACCGGCTATGGCGGACACGGCCCGAACGCCAACCTCGGCGTCGCGCTGGGCGGCATCGTTGCCTGCGGCGTGGTGTACACGCTGATCGGCTTTCTGGTCAGCGCCATCGGCACACGCTGGATCGAGAGCCTGATGCCGCCGGTGGTCACCGGTTCGGTGGTTGCGGTGATCGGCCTGAATCTGGCGCCGATCGCGGTCAAGGGCGTGACCGGCAACAACTTCGACGCATGGATGGCGTTGGGGACGGTGCTGTGCGTCGGCCTGGTTGCGGTGTTCACGCGCGGCATGGTGCAGCGTCTGCTGATCCTGATCGGCCTGCTGCTGGCGTATGTGATTTACGCTATCCTGACCAACGGCGCCGGCCTGGGCAAACCGATCGATTTCAGCAGCGTCGCCAATGCGGCGTGGTTCGGCATCCCGACGTTTGCATCGCCGGTGTTCAAGATGGACGTGATGGCCTTGCTGGCGCCGATCGCGGTCATCCTGGTGGCGGAGAATCTCGGCCACATCAAGGCGGTCAGCGCCATGACCGGCCAGAACCTCGACAAGTACATGGGACGCGCCTTCATCGGCGACGGCCTGGCGACGATTCTGTCGGGCAGCGTCGGCGGTACGGGCGTGACGACTTATGCAGAAAACATCGGCGTCATGGCGGTCACCAAGATCTACTCGACGCTGGTGTTCGTGGTGGCGGCGGTGATTGCCGTCGTGCTGGGCTTCTCGCCCAAATTCGGCGCGGTGATCCTGACCATTCCGGGCGCGGTGCTGGGCGGCGTGTCGATTGTGGTGTTCGGTCTGATCACCGTGTCCGGCGCGCGCATCTGGGTGGAAAACAAGGTCGACTTTTCCAACAACACCAACCTGATCGTGGCGGCGGTCACGCTGGTGCTGGGTGCGGGCGACTTCACGCTGAAGCTGGGCGGTTTTGCACTGGGCGGCATCGGTACCGCCACCTTCGGCGCGATCATCCTCTATGCCTTGTTGAGAAAACGCGGCTGATTACACTGCCCGAAAAGACCGGCGAGCAACTGACCGAAAGACGCGGCCCGACGGTCGCGTTTTTTGTTATCGTTACCGCATCGCGCAACCAGGCGAGTCATCAGGGTTTCATCTGGTTGCTTTACAGTGTGGTTTTAAATTGATTTAAACGCTGAAACTTGCCAAATTTCCATTGAGCAATTTTTGCGGACTTACTATACTCACGTGTTGCAGTCGCATTGCATCGGATCAGGCCCGGGAAGGGGACTGCGATGCATGGCAGCAGTCAGTATTTGCAGCGATTGCAGCAACGCCGGCCGTCATCACTCAAAAAACAGGAATACGCCGTATGAATACCGCTCTCAAACACTCCCTGGCGCTGCTGTGCCTTGCTGCACCTTTGTTGTCGGGCTGCGACGCTGTCGCCGGTAAAAAGGATTACGCCTATTTTCGCCAGCACATCGACGAAGCCAAATCGGTTGCCGACCAGTGCCAGTTGAACGGCACTTCCGGTATGGAAAAGGCCAAAATCGCGCAATGCGACGCCGCGCGCGATGCCTACGCCAACCGCAATTACAGCTATTGAGTCTCAACTGCAGGCTATCCGGCAGGCGGCCTGACGGCCCTTGCCGGTTTGCCGCGGTCTTGTCACAAAATTGTCAAAGTCGGTCGGTAGAATCCGGCGTTTTCCTGTGGAGTACGCCGCGCCATGCATAATCCCCCAGAAACGCCCCAGGCTTTGCACCTGCTCTACGAGCCTGCCGGGTTTATCTGCGCATTTCGTTTCGACGACGGACGCGCCACGCCGCTGAAGTGGCACGAAATCCTGGCCAAAAAAATCGCCGCTCCTGCGTTCAGCTGGCTGCACGTCAAGACCGCCGACGTCAAGGTGCGCCACTGGATGGAAACCAGCGACGACATCCCCGAGCACATCGCGGAATTCCTGCTCAGCAGCGACACCCACCCTTGTCTGCACACCACCGCCAACGGCGCCTACGGCACGCTGGCCGATCTGAAGATGGAAATCGGCGACACCGGCACCGAAAAGGGCGCGCTGCATTTTTTCCTCGACGGCAATCGCCTGCTGACGCTGCGCACGCAGCCGCTGTGCTCCACCAACATGCTGCGCCAGAAGGTGCTCGACGGCGCGCTGTTCGACAATCCGATGGAACTGTTTGCCGAGCTGTTGCGTTGTCTGGCCGACGGCTTTGATGCGCGCGTGGCCTCGCTCAACGACAAGGTGGACGACATCGAAGAATCTGTGCTGTCGGACCGGCGTCCGGAAGACCGCGCCGAGCTCAGCGCGATCCGCCGCCAGCTGGCGGAATTGCGCCGCCACATCACGCCGGAGCGGCGCCTGCTGAATCAACTCAATCGCCTGCGCCCGGTCTGGGTGCCTACTGCCGCGCTGGAAGAGTTGAACCACGCGCTCGATGAACTCAATGAATTGCACCTCACCTTGGAAGCGCTGTACGAACGCGCCAAACTGCTGCAGGAAGAAATCGCCTCGCAGATGTCCGAGCAGATGAATCGCAACCTGATGGCGCTGTCGATTCTGACCGCCTTGCTGATGCCAGCGACGCTGGTGTCGGGGATTTTCGGGATGAACGTGGCCGGCTTGCCGGGCCTGCATGATGAAGCCTCGTTCACCATGGTGATGTGGGTGATGCTTGGACTGGGGGTTGCGACCGTTGCCTTGCTGAAGTGGCTGAAGATCTGGTGATTCTCGTCTGGTTCGCAAAATAAAAACGCCCGGTGGTTTGCCGGGCGTTTTTTATTGCGGCTTGCTATCGCGGAGTGCCGAAGCGGATCAGTAAGTACCGATGTAATCGCCCTTGCCGATTTCCACGCCGTTGTGGCGGAAGATGTCGTAAGCAGTGGTCACGTGGAAGAAGAAGTGTTGCACGCCGTAATGCAGCAGGTAGGCTTCGCCGGTGAAGCGCTTCTCTTTCGGTGTGCCTGGGCGCAGGACGATCTCGCGGCCTTCGGCGCCTTCGAACTGTTCCGGCTTGAGGCCGTCGATGAAGGCAATGGTCTTGTCCAGGCGCGCTTGCAGATCGGCGAAGCTGGCTTCGTTGTCTTCATACGGCGGCACTTCGACATTGGCCAGACGCGCAGGCACGCCCTTGGCGAAGTCGGCGGCGATCTGCACCTGGCGGGTCAGGTTCAGCATGTCAGGGAACAGGCGGGCCTTGAGGAAAACGTCGGCGTCGATGCTCTTTGCAGTGGCGTGCGCTTCGGCTTTTTTGAGGATGTCTTTGAGCGCGTTCAGTGCTTGCTTGAAAACAGGGACGGACGCAGCGTAGTAAGAGATGGTCATGATTTTCCTTTGGTGTATTTGCTGAATACCGGGTAAGCGCATGATGCGCTTACGCAGGTGATGCAGTCGTGCTTTGAATTATGAATATTTCTGGAATTCGCTTTTTTGAAATTCGATTTCCAGCGGACGAAACTTGGAGTACAGCCACAGGCCGCAGGCGAACAGGGTACCGAGGAAGCCGGTGAAGATCAGCGCCAGCATGATGCCGACGAACGGCGAGGCGATCAGTCCCATCAGGCCGGTGAGGTGCTGGCCGTTCCAGACGATGGTCTCGGCGCCGAAGAAGGCGAACAAGCCCATCAGGACGGAGATCGGCACCATCGAAAACCCCGAGGCAATCGCCAGGATCTTGTAGACCGTGCCGAAGGAGAAACGCTTGATTTCCATTGTTTCAAACATCATTGACCCGCATAAAAATGCCGGCGCTGTATCAGTGCCGGCGTAAGAGTTGTTGTTGGACTTGTTACTTTGCGACCCAGCTGTCTTTCAGTGTTACTGCACGATTGAATACCGGTTTGCCGGCCACCGAATCAACCCGGTCGGCGACGAAGTAGCCATGGCGCTCGAACTGGTAGATCGCGCCGGCTTCGGCGGTCTTCAGTGTCGGCTCCAGGTAGGCGGTGATCACTTCCTTCGAGTTCGGATTCAGGGCCAGCTTGAAATCCTTGCCGCCGGCGTCAGGATGGGCGTCGGTGAACAGGCGGTCGTACAGGCGCACTTCGGCTTCCAGCGCGTGGTCGGCGCTGACCCAGTGCAGGTTGCCCTTGACCTTGTAGTTGGCGCTGCCCGGCGTGCCGCTCTTGCTGTCTTCGAAGTAGTTGCAATGCACGGCGACGATGTTGCCGTCGGCATCCTTGTCGCAGCCGGTGCACTCGACCACATAGCCGTAACGCAGGCGCACCTTGTTGCCCGGGAACAGGCGGAAGTAGCCTTTGGTCGGCACTTCCATGAAGTCTTCCTTCTCGATCCACAGGTTCCTGGTGATCGGGAACAGGCGGTGCTCGCTGTCATGCAGCGGATGCGCCGGCGGATAGACCGGTGCGCTGCATTCGACGCTTTGGCCTTCCGGGAAATTGTCGATGATCAGCTTCAGCGGACGCAGCACGGCAACGGCGCGCGGCGCCTTCGGGTCGAGGTCGTCGCGCAGCGCGCCTTCGAGGATGCTGTAGTCGATCCAGCTGTTGTTCTTGGAGGCGCCGGTGCGGTCGCACATCAGGCGGATCGCTTCCGGCGTGTAGCCGCGGCGGCGCAGGCCGACGATAGTGGGCATGCGCGGATCGTCCCAGCCGCTGACGATCTTTTCGTCGACCAGTTGTTTCAGCTTGCGCTTGCTGGTGATGATGTAGGTCAGGTTCAGGCGCGCGAATTCGTACTGATGCGGCAGCGGCTTCTTGAAGAAGCCTTCTTCGGCCAGGCGTTCCAGCACCCAGTCGTAGAACGGGCGCTGGTCTTCGAACTCCAGCGTACAGATCGAGTGGCTGATGCTTTCCAGCGCGTCTTCGATCGGATGCGCATAGCTGTACATCGGATACACGCACCACTTGTCGCCGGTGTTGTGGTGGGTGGCGTGGCGGATGCGGTAGATGGCCGGATCGCGCAGGTTCATGTTGGGGCTGGCCATGTCGATCTTGGCGCGCAGGATCAGCGTGCCGTCGGCGTGTTTGCCGTCGCGCATTTCTTCGAACAGGCGCAGCGATTCGTCGGCAGCGCGGTTGCGCCATGGCGAATCGGTGCCGGGTTCGGTCAGCGTGCCGCGGGTTTCGCGCATCTGCTCGGCGTTTTGTTCATCGACGTAGGCCAGGCCCTTGCGGATCAGCGCCTGCGCGCCGGCGTACATGACGTCGAAATAATTGCTGGCGTAATACAGGTGCGGCTGGCCGCTGTGGTCCCAGTCGAAGCCCAGCCATTTGACCGAGTCGATGATGGTGTCGACGTATTCCTGGTCTTCCTTCTCCGGATTGGTGTCGTCGAAGCGCAGGTGGCAGCGGCCGTTGTAGTCGCGCGCCAGGCCGAAGTTCAGGCAGATCGACTTGGCATGGCCGATGTGCAGATAACCGTTGGGTTCGGGCGGAAAGCGGGTCACTACCTGCGGCAGGGCCTGGCCCTGCTTGTCGCTGCGATCGGCATAGGCGCCGGAAGCCAGGTCGGCTTCGATGATGCCGCGCAGGAAATTGGTGGATGGTGCTGGCGTGTGACCGTTTTTCAGTTCGTTGCTCATGGATGCTTTGAGGGAGACATATATTTATATAGACAGACATTTTACCGCAGCGCGCCGACATTGACGGGTTTCCCGGCGGCCGGGGACGCAGGCGTCGGGGCAATCAGCCCAAATCGGGGCAGAAATAATTGATTACACCTGATACGGATGGGAATTACCTGGTTTTTCACTTTGGGGGCAAGCTGTGCTTCATCGTCAAGTTTCCCAAGTCCTAGGAGGACATCATGAAAAAACTGATTAAACTCGCCATCGCCGGCGTGCTGGTAGCCACCACCCTGTCTGCCTGCATCGTCGTGCCGGTTGGTCCGCCGCATGGCGGATACTATCGTCACGATCCTTATTACGGTCGTTAATCGCAAGGTTGCGGCGCCGGCAGGGACAATGCCCGGCAATGCGGCAGCTTAATCACAGCAGGGAGTCAATAATGAAAATGAGCATCAAAAATACACTGGTGGCCTTGGCCATGACCACATCGGCGTTTGCCGCGGTCGCGGCGCATGCCGACGAACCCGGCCGCCATCCTTTCTACGCGCACGCCAAGGCTGATCTGGATCAGGCCCGCTGGCTGATCGATCATCGTCCCGGCGACAACTGGCAAATGGGGCGCAGCGAGCAGGTCGCCCTGAGAGAGATCGATCTGGCCGCGCGCGATGTGACGCAACTGGGCTTGGATGTCGGCAAGGACATGTTCCGCCCCGAACGCGCCGACGTGCATCCTGACCGCCGCGGCCGCCTGCACGATGCGATGGCGACGCTGGAAAAGGCGCATCAGGATCTGGCGCATGAAGAAGACGACCCGCGCGTGCGCGGCTTGCAGCGCGATGCCTTGCGCCATGTCGACATCGCCTTGCACGCAACCAGGAATGCGATCCGCGACGCCGGTTACTAAACTGCCAGCAAACATGTGCAGCGCCCGCCGTGAGTCGACCGGCGGGTTTTCTTTTTTTGTTCAGCTGCCGCACGTCCTGCCGTAACGCCGCTTCATCCGCCTGTCATGCGTTTTGTCGCATTCCGCTTGGCCTCGCAAGAGCTGCTGAAGATACTGGCCTCTTGTTTTCGTCCACGAGGATAGTCATGTCACTCAGCCTGCTCAAGACCTTGCACCTGCTCGGCGTTGTTCTCTTTCTCGGCAATATCATCGTCACCGCCTTCTGGAAAATCATGGCGGATCGCACGCGCGATCTGGCCGTGATTCGCTTTGCCGTGCGTGCAACCAATTGGGCCGACGTCGTTTTCACTCTCGGCGGCATCGTGTTGCTGGCCGCTGCCGGACACGCCATGGCCGCGCTGGAAGGCGGCCTGATGCAAGCCGGCTGGCTGCACTGGGCCTACGTTCTGTTCATTGCGACGGGGGTGTTGTGGATGGGCATTCTGATTCCGGTGCAGAGGGCGCAGGCGCGCCTGCTGTATCCCTTGCCGCGCGAGGCGCAGATTCCGGCGCGCTATTGGCGCTTGTCGGCGATCTGGGCGGTGGCCGGCTCGCTGGCGACCTTGTTGCCGCTGGCGATTCTTTATCTGATGACGGTCAAACCGGTGTGATGTCGACGCTTACATTTGCCTGAACAGATGGGCGAACAGGCGGCTGACGGTGAGCGTTTCCGGACGCGTGCGCAGCCGCAGCGACCATTTTCCGGCTTCGTCACGCTGGGCCGACTGCACCTGCGCAATACGGACGACGGTGCCGCGATGGATCTGCCAGAACTGATCCGGATCGAGCTGCGGAATCAGTTCCTTGAGGCTGGTGCGGATCAGGGATTCGCTGTCGGCCGTGACGACGTTGACATACTTGTCGGTGGCTTCAAAATAAATCACTTCTTCAATCGGAATCAGCTTGATCTGGTTGCCGACGGCGGCGCGTATCGTGCGCAGTCGTTCCTGTGCTGCGGGCGCGAGGGTGGGGGCGAGGTTGGCTGAAATACCGCGCAACTGCTGCAGCACGCGTTCCATGTTGCTGTCGGGATTGCCGCTCCTGCTGTTTTGCGCCAGCCGGGCCTGCAGGCGTTCCACGGTTTTTGCCAGCCGCTCGTCGTTGGCGGGTTTGAGCACGTAGTCGATGGCGGCCTGTTCGAACGCCTGTACAGCGTAATCGTCATAAGCCGTCACGAACACCAGCAGCGGAAACGGGCGCTGATCCGGCCATTCGTCAGCCAGCTCACGCGCGGCTTCCAGTCCGCTGTTTCCCGGCATCTTGATATCGAAGAAGAGGATATCCGGCAGCGTTGCCAGCGCCTGCTCGACTGCTTCGATGCCGTTGGCGGCGACGCCGACGATCGCCAGTTCCGGCCACAGCCGCTGCAGGCCGGCTGACAAGGCGGCAGCCAGCAGGGCTTCGTCTTCGGCAATCAGGGCGCGGGCGGCAAGTGTGGCGGTCATGCGCGGCGTCTTCCTCTATCGTGTCGGGTTGGGATCAAGCGCCGCCAGCGGAATCGTAATCTGCGCCACGGTGCCTTCGGGGATATTGTGCGTCAGGGTCAGCTCGGCCAGCGGGCCGTACAGCGCATCGAGGCGGGCGCGGATGTTTTCCAGGCCCAGGTGTATGCTTTCCGGCTTGTTGTAGCTGGTGGTGGTGCTGAGCCCCATGCCGGTGTCGAACACGCTCACGATCAGCATGCCGTCGTGGATGGTGACGCGCACGGTGCAGTCGCCACCTTCCACCTTGGGTTCGAGGCCGTGGCGAATCGCGTTCTCGACCAGCGGCTGCAGCAGCATCGGCGCAATCGGCGTGGACCGGAGCTGATCCGGCAGCTGCAGGCTGTAGGTCAGGCGCAAGCCCATGCGCAGCGACATCAGGCCGAGGTAGGCCTTGGTCAGTTCGAACTCCTGTCCGAGCGAAGTCTGGGTGCTGCGCGAGGTCGACAGGGTGGCGCGCAGGTAGTGGATCAGCTGATCCAGCATTTGCTGGGCGCGGATGGGTTCGGTGGAAATGAGGGTTTGCAGCGTCGCCAGTGTGTTGAACAGCATGTGCGGCTCGATCTGAGCCTGCAGCATTTGCAACTGGGCCTGGACGGCCTGTTTTTCGATGACGACGTTGCGGGCTTCCAGCGCGGCCATTTTTTCGCGATTCCAATAAAACAGCGTCGCGCCGACGCAGACCAGCAAGATCAGCACGATGATGCCGATGGTGTTGTTGGCCTGGCTCAGCGTGAATAATTCGATCGGGCGTCCGATCAGTGCGCTGGCGATCACGTTGCCGATGAAAAACGACAAGGGCGCAAAGATCAGCAGTATGAGGAAGAAGCCGGGTTTGTTCGGCTCATCCTTGCCCCATAACAAAATGCGGCCGCAGTCGATCAGCAGCATGGCGGTGGTGCCGATGCACATCGAGAACACCAGGTTCTCGACAAAGCCGGCGCCGATGCGCATGAGATAGGTGACCACCACCGCGCACAGCAGGTTGATGACCATGGTCGGCACCAGGCCGCGTAGCAGTTCCGGTGCGATGAGAGGTAAGCGTGAAGCGACGGTTGTTGCGTTTGTGGTCATTGCCGGTGATTTTTCAATTCCTGTTCGATCATGCCTTGCTTCCATGCCGGAGGCAGCTGCATGAATACTTTCAAGCCGTGAAATAGTAACCCGATTCCCCAACCCAGTAACGGCCCGGCCGCCCAGAACGGCTTGTGCGTCTGCAGCAGATTCAGGGCGATCAGGCCGGCGTTGACCAGCAGATAGATGCCCAGATGGGCGAAGAAACCGAGTTTGCGCTCGACGCGGCGGGTGGCGCTGATCAGGTCGGCGTCGGACGATAATGGGGATGCAGGCATGATGATTTCCTCGTTGCGGGTGTAGCGACATGATGCCGCTGCCGATGTCGACGACGACAGCAGTTTGCGACGAAGCGTCGAAATTGGCGGACGAAGTGCTGTCAAGCTGCGCGCCTCGGCATAGAATGGCGGCACTCAATTTTTTGCATGGAGAAAAACATGTGGCCTTATCCCAAAGTTGCAGCACACCGCGGCGGCGGAACGCTCGCGCCGGAAAACACGCTGGCGGCGTTTCGCTGCGGTATGGAATACGGTTTCAGGGCGGTCGAATTCGACGTCATGCTGACCGGCGACGAGCAAGCCATCCTGATGCACGACCCGGTGTTCGGCCGTACCTTGCCCGGCGAAGGCAAGATCGCGGAACACACGCTGCAGGAGTTGCAGAAGCTCGATGCCGGCAGCTGGCACAGCCCGAAATACGCCGGCGAGCCGGTTTGCACGCTGGCGCAGGTGCTGGCGTTTTGCCGCAGCAACGGCATCTGGATGAACATCGAAATCAAGCCGGCCGGCGAAGCCCAGGCGGTGCGTACCGGCGAAGTGGCGGGAGAGGCGGTCGCGCGCTTTTTTGCCGATGAAATCGCGGCGCATGTGCCGGGCCGGAACGATCGCAGCTTGCCGCTGTTTTCCTCGTTCTCCTTCGATGCGCTGATGGCCGCCAGGCGGACTGCGCCGGGTATCCCGCGCGGCTTCCTGGTCGACAAGATTCCCGCCGACTGGGAACAACGCTTGCAGGCGCTGGACGCGGTGGCGCTGCATACCAGCCACAAGAATTTGACGCCGGAACTGGCGCAGGCGGTGAAACAGGCTGGATATGGTTTATTCTGCTACACCGTCAACGACCCGGCGCGCGCGGAAGAAATTCTGGGCTGGGGCGTGGATGGATTCTGCACGGATCGCATCGACCTGATCGGTCCGGCATGAAAAGAAGCGCGACACACCGAAATAAGCAAAAAGACGAAACATAGAGGGAAGCAGTAATCATGAAAATCAAGAGCATGCTCAGCATGCTGGCGGCTGTGGCCGCCATCACCATTGCCATTACCGGCAACGCCAGCGCTCAGCAGGGAAACACCCAGCATAAATATACCGACGACGCCATCGTCCGCGATCTGAAAGCCGGCAAGCTGACCGTGCGCGAAGCCCAAATCCTGCAGGAGCGTAACGACCGTGCCGCGGCAAAGACCGTGCCGGCAGCCGCTGCGTCTGCCAATGCACCAAAATCGACCGCAAAGAAGGCGCATGCCGCCAAGCCGGGAAAAGCTGCAAAGGGCGCCAAAAAGCCGGGCAAGGCGCCCGTCAGGCATCTGACCGCTCCGCACGCCAAACACGGCAAGGCTGATCAGCACGCCGCAAAAAGCAAGGCCAAAACCCAGTCGCATCATGCGACGACGGGCGAACCGGCTAAACCTGCCAAGCCGGCAAAGAAGAAGGGCAAGTCCGAGAAAGACAAGACTGCCACCAAGAAGCCGGAGCCAGTCCGCAAAACTGCAGTGAAATACATCAGGTAATTCCTGAATAGACGTCGCCTGTGCCGCGCTTAAAATGTGTCAACGCGAATCGAAAGCACAGCGTTAAACACGCACAGGTGGTCGTATGTCAGAACGGATTCGCCGAAATGACGTGGCGAATTCTGGATAACAAATCGTCAGCGCACTTGTAAGAACCAACTTAAGAGGAAAAAGATGAAACTGAATAAATTACTGGCAGCAGTCCTGGTCGCAGCTTTCGCAATGCCTGTTCTGGCTCAGAACGCTCCTGCAGCAGCTCCGGGGGCTCCGGCAGCAACCGCACCCGCTCCGGCCGCAAAGCCGGCGCATGCCAAGCACAAGAAACACGCCAAGAAGCACAAAAAGCACAAGAAACACGCCAAGAAGAACAAGAACAGCAAGCTGTATCAAGGCGCCTGATTTACCGGAGGGGGTTTTAGCCACGCAAGCCATGATGGGACAAGGTCGGAAGGCAATGAGGCCGGTCTGATTCAGGTTGCAGGTTGACATCACCATTAACCCGTTTGGAGCAATCCGAACGGGTTTTTTTGCGTCCGTATTTGCGTTTACACATGGAGACATGCCGCAGGCGCGCTGCAGACCATGATTGTGATAGGGCTTATCACGTATAATCACGGGTTCGCAAGCGCTTTTCCTGCAACATCTTTTTTGCACCGTTTTCTTTACAGTCCTCGAACATGAACTCAGCCGAAATCCGCGACAAGTTTTTGAAATTCTTTGAATCCAAGGGACATACCGTCGTCCGATCGTCCAGCCTGGTGCCGGGCAACGACCCGACCTTGTTATTTACCAATTCCGGCATGGTGCAGTTCAAGGACGTGTTCCTCGGCACCGACAAGCGCAACTACGTGCGCGCCACCTCCGTGCAGCGCTGCCTGCGCGCCGGCGGCAAGCACAACGACCTGGAAAACGTCGGCTACACCGCGCGTCACCACACTTTCTTCGAAATGCTGGGCAACTGGTCCTTCGGCGACTATTTCAAGCACGACTCGCTGGTCTGGGCCTGGGAGCTGTTGACCAAGGTCTACGGCCTGCCGGCTGAAAAGCTGTGGGCGACCGTCTATGAAACCGACGACGAAGCCTACGATATCTGGCACAAGGTCATCGGCCTGCCGAAAGAGCGCATCGTGCGCATCGGCGACAACAAGGGCGCGCCTTACGCCTCCGACAACTTCTGGCAGATGGCCGACACCGGCCCGTGCGGCCCTTGCTCGGAAATCTTCTACGACCACGGTCCCGACGTCTGGGGCGGTCCTCCGGGCAGCCCTGAGCAGGACGGCGACCGCTACATCGAAATCTGGAACAACGTGTTCATGCAGTTCGACCGCCAGATCGACCCGAAAACCGGTGAGTACACACTGACGCCGCTGCCGGCGCCTTGCGTCGATACCGGCATGGGCCTGGAGCGCCTGGCTGCGATCCTGCAGCACGTGCACAGCAACTACGAGATCGACCTGTTCCAGCGCCTGATCAAGGCCGCTGCACGCGAAACCAATGTCGCCGATCTGGAAAACAATTCCCTGAAGGTCATCGCCGATCACATCCGCGCGACGTCCTTCCTGATCGTCGACGGCGTGATCCCCGGCAATGAAGGCCGCGGCTATGTGCTGCGCCGTATCATCCGCCGCGCGCTGCGCCACGGCCACAAGCTGGGCCAGACCCAGCCGTTCTTCTACAAGCTGGTCAAGGACCTGGTCGCCGAAATGGGCGCCGCCTATCCGGAACTGCCGGAAGCCGCGTCGCGTGTCGAGCAAGTCCTGAAACAGGAAGAAGAACGTTTCGGCGAAACGCTGGAACACGGTATGAAGATCCTCGAAGCGGCGCTGGCAAAGAACGCCACCAAGCTCGACGGCGAAACTGCCTTTACGCTGTACGACACCTACGGCTTCCCGCTGGACCTGACCGCCGACATTTGCCGCGAGCGCAATGTCGAGCTGGACGAAGCCGGTTTCACCACCGCCATGGAACGCCAGAAATCGACGGCACGTGCCGCCGGCAAGTTCAAGATGGCTGCCGGTATCGAATACAGCGGCGACAAGACCAGGTTCGTCGGTTACGACGCGCTGGCGCAGCAATCCAAGGTGGTTGCCCTGTACGTCGACGGCAGCGCCGTCACCAAGATCGAGTCCGGGCAGGACGCCATCGTCGTGCTCGACACGACGCCGTTCTATGCTGAATCCGGCGGCCAGGCGGGTGACGCCGGCGCACTGGAATCGTCGGGCGCGCTGTTTGCCGTCGCCGACACGCAAAAAATCCAGCCGGAAGTATTCGGCCATCACGGCAACCTGATCAAGGGCTCGCTGTCGGTGGGCGACGCCGTGGAAGCCAAGGTTGATGCCGAGCAACGCGCGCAAACCATGCGCAACCACTCGGCGACTCACCTGATGCACAAAGCATTGCGTGAAGTGCTGGGCAGCCACGTGGCGCAAAAGGGTTCGCTGGTTGACGCCGACAAGACGCGTTTCGACTTCAGCCACAATGCACCGGTGACTGCGGAAGAGATTCGCCGCGTCGAAGAAATCGTCAATCGCGAAATCCTCGCCAACGCTGCGACGGAAGCAAAACTGATGGGCTTTGACGACGCCGTCGGGGCAGGTGCGATGGCTTTGTTCGGTGAGAAGTACGGCGACGAAGTGCGCGTGCTGTCTATCGGTTCTTCGCGTGAACTGTGCGGCGGTACGCACGTGTCGCGCACCGGCGATATCGGCCTGTTCAAGATCGTGGCCGAAGGCGGCGTTGCCGCGGGCATTCGCCGCGTCGAAGCGGTGACAGGCGAAAACGCGCTGGCGTTGGTGCAATCGCTCAGCAACCGCGTCAACGAGGCTGCCGCGGCATTGAAGGCGCAGCCGGAAGAATTGATTCAGCGCATTGCTCAGGTGCAAGATCACGTCAAGTCGCTGGAAAAGGAATTGTCGGCGTTGAAGTCCAAACTCGCAGCCAATCAAGGCGATGAGTTGCTGACGCAGGCTGTCGACGTCAACGGCATCAAGGTACTGGCCGCCACGCTGGAAGGCGCCGACGTTACCGCGCTGCGCGAAACCATGGACAAGCTGAAAGACAAGCTGAAGACCGCCGCCATCGTGCTGGCTTCGGTCAAGGACGGCAAGGTCAGCCTGATCGCCGGCGTGACCGCCGATGCAACCTCCAAGGTCAAGGCGGGCGAGCTGGTCAACTTTGTCGCGCAGCAAGTCGGCGGCAAGGGCGGCGGACGTCCGGACATGGCGCAAGCCGGCGGCACCGATCCGAGCGGTTTGCCGAAGGCGCTGGAAGGCGTCGCGGCCTGGGTCGGCAGCAAGGCATAAGCGTCGTGAGCGACTTCAAGTTCTGTCCCGTCTGCGCCGCATCGCTGGTGATGCGCGCCGACGAACAAGAGGCGGGCAAGCTGCGGCTTGCCTGCCCCGAAGGCCACTGGACGCATTGGGACAACCCTTTGCCGGTGCTGGCGGGCCTGGTCGAAATCGACGGTAAGATGTTGCTCGCACGCAATGCGGCGTGGGCGGAAGGCCGGTTTGCACTGATTACCGGCTTCATGGAACGGGACGAAACGCCGGAGCAAGGCATCGCGCGAGAAATCAAAGAAGAAACCAATCTCGATGCCAACCAGATTACCCTGATCGGCGTTTACGAGTTCATGCGCAAGAATGAATTGATCATTGCGTATCACGTCAAGGCGACGGGAGAGATCAGGCTGTCTCCGGAATTGCTGGAGTACCGCCTGGTGGCGCCGCCGGACTTGCGGCCCTGGCCGGCAGGAACGGGATACGCGGTGGCGGACTGGATGCGGCGTCACGATTTGCCGGTGCAGTTCGTCGAATTTGCCGGTTCATCGACGCCGCTAGTTTCTCCTGCACAAGCTTAGTGCGCGAAATACAACAGAGTATGTTGCGACGCACCAACAAGGTTCATGTTGGAGTAGAATTCTCGAACGATCACTAGGAATTTTAGATTCACAGTATGGTTATTGAATTTCACAGAGAGCTGGATGCGCGGGGTCTGAATTGCCCGCTGCCGATACTGAAGACCAAGAAGGCTTTGGCCGATATGTCGAGCGGACAGATATTGCGCGTGACAGCCACGGACACCGGTTCGGTGCGCGACTTCCAGGCTTTCGCCAAGCAGACAGGCAACGACTTGCTGTCGCAATCGCAAGAGAATCAGGAATTCATTTTCTTCATGAAGCGTAAATAATTTACGCATTGTCGAGAAAGTGTTCCCGGCTATGCTGCATGTCATGCAGTCGCCGGATCAAGATACAAAAAAACGCCCGCTGATGCGGGCGTTTTTTATTGGTGCAAAGGCGTGTACTTGCGTTTCAGTGAAAGCGGCTGCCGATCTCCGGATGGAAACTCTCGGCACGTGCGATCGGCCAGTACTTTTCGTAGACCTGGTAACGGTAATTGCCGGTGATCAGGTCGCCCGGCTCCAGATATTTCAGCATCTCCGACAGCAGCTGGATTTCGTGATCGTTGATGCGATGGACGATGTGGAAGGCGCGCAGCGCCGAGGTATGGGGCAAGCCGGCGGCCTGCACCAGTTCCTGCAGCGCATGCAGCGTGCTTTGATGGAAGCGATGCACGCGCTCCGCCTTGTCCGGCACCACCAGCGCGCGGGCGCGCGTCGCGTTCTGGGTCGCCACGCCGGTCGGGCAACGGTCGGTGTGGCAGCTTTGCGATTGGATGCAGCCCAGCGCAAACATGAAGCCGCGCGCCGAGTTGCACCAGTCGGCGCCGATGGCCAGTGTACGGGCAACGTCGAAGGCGGTGATGATCTTGCCGCTGGCGCCGATCTTGACGCGATCGCGCATGCCGATGCCGACCAGCGTGTTGTGCACCATCAGCAAACCTTCCTGCAGCGGCATGCCGACGTGGTCGACGAATTCCAGCGGCGCGGCGCCGGTGCCGCCTTCTGAGCCGTCGACGGTGATGAAGTCCGGCACGATGTTGGTTTCCAGCATGGCCTTGGCGATGCCGAAGAATTCCCACGGATGGCCGACGCAGAGCTTGATGCCGGTGGGTTTGCCGCCCGACAGCGTGCGCAGCTTGTCGATGAATTGCAGCAAGCCGATCGGCGTCGAGAACGAGGAATGCACCGCCGGCGAAATGCAATCGATGCCCATCGGGATGCCGCGCGTGGCGGAAATCTCCGGCGTGATCTTGGCCGCCGGCAGCACGCCACCGTGGCCCGGTTTGGCGCCTTGCGACAGCTTCACTTCTATCATCTTCACTTGCGGCGCGTTGGCTTGCGCGGCGAATTTTTCTTCGTCGAAACTGCCGTCCGGATGGCGGCAACCGAAATAGCCCGAGGCGATTTGCCACACCAGATCGCCGCCGAATTCGCGGTGATAAGCGGAGATCGATCCCTCGCCGGTGTCATGCGCAAAATTGCCTTTTTTGGCGCCCTGATTGAGCGCGCGGATGGCGTTGGCCGACAGCGAGCCGAAGCTCATCGCCGAGACGTTGAAGACTGACATCGAATACGGTTGTGCAAGGCCTTCGCCGACAACGACGCGGAAGTCGTGGCTGGCAATCTTGGTCGGCGACAGCGAATGGCCTATCCATTCGTAGCCGGCGAGTTTGACATCCAGCTCGGTGCCGAAAGGGCGGCTGTCGACGTCGGCTTTGGCGCGTTGGTAGACCACGCTGCGTTTCTTGCGCGTGAAGGGCGCGCCGTCGTTCTCGCCTTCAAAAAAGTATTGGCGGATTTCCGGGCGTATCGATTCGAACATGAAACGGAAATGCCCCATCAGCGGATAGTTGCGCAGCACGGCATGGCGGCGCTGGACGATGTCGCGCACGCCGATGACGCTCAACACCAGCGGTACGACGGTCCACCACCAGCTCACCATATGTCCCGACGCGAGAATGCTCAGCGCCAGCGTCAGAAAGACCACAAACCATAAAACCAGATAACGAGTTGCCCACATACCAGCATCCTTTTTGTTGTTTCTCAGGCGGTGTTGGGATTCTACTGCCGCCGTTGCTCGTCTATAGGGCGAAAAGAGTGGTGTTTATTTCAATTCCGGTCGATTCGGTTTTGCACTGTTGCGGTGCGGGACGGCGTCGCACCGGGCGGGTGGAATGAAGATTGCATTGCTGTGCGGATACATTCGCGCACGAGCCTGTCCCACAGCCCCCAAATCGTCGAGTGGCATTGTTATTGCTAGTTGTCAGCAAAAAAGCACGCACCACTACCTAGGCGTCATGTAGTCCGTTTCTCTCCTTCTGCATTTCCTTTTTATTGCCTCCGGGCATTGATTGCGTAAACCCATCTATATGAAGATTGTCGCTTCCTCGATTCCGCCGGACCATGCCGCTGCAATTACCTCCATCGCCAGACCGCCGCGTTTGCTGGAGACGCTGCTGGCGAACCTGGACGGCATGGTCTATCGCTGCCGCGACGATGCAGAATGGACGATGGAATTTGTCAGCGAAGGCTGTCTTGAGCTGACCGGCTATCAACCGCAGGACTTGCTTTTTAATCACCGGATTTCCTACGACCGCATCACCCATCCCGAAGATCGCGACACGGTGCGGCAGACCATACAAGCTTGCCTGCTCGCCAGGAAGCGTTTTGAAATGGAATACCGCATCGTTCGCGCCGACGGCGAGGTGCGCTGGGTGTGGGAACGCGGCGTCGGGATCTACAACGCGGCCGGCGCGCTCGATGCGCTCGAAGGCTATGTGCAGGACGTAACGGCGCGCAAGGAGGCCGACCAGGCTTTGCTGGAGGCGGAGCGACGCTATCGCAGCATCTTCGAAAACGCCATCGAAGGCGTTTTCCAGTCCACGCCGGACGGCGGCTATATCGCGGTGAATCCCGCGCTGGCGCGCATCTATGGCTACAAGTCGCCGGAAGACCTTATCGTCAGCCTGCGCGACATCAAGCATCAACTGTATGTCGAGCCGGAGCGCCGCACCGAATTCATGAAGATGATGGAGCAGTTCGATTCGGTGTCGAATTTTGAATCGCGCGTATATCGCCGCGATGGCGAAATCATCTGGATTTCGGAGAACGCCCGCGCCGTGCATGATGACGCCGGCACGCTGATGTTTTATGAAGGCACGGTCGAAGCCATCACCGAGCGCAAATTGTATGAGGCGGAAATCCGCCACCAGGCCACGCACGATGCGCTGACCGGCTTGCCCAACCGCACGATGCTGCACAATCACCTGCAGCGCGCGGTGCAGAATTCCCGGCAGAAAGGTTCGCTGACGGCGGTGGTGTTCGTCGACCTCGACCAGTTCAAGTTCATCAACGACAGCCTGGGACATCAGGTCGGCGACGAGTTGCTCAAGACCGTGGCGCAGCGCTTGGTGTCCTGCGTGCGTGAAACCGACATGGTGGCGCGGCAGGGCGGCGACGAGTTCGTGCTGGTGCTGCAGAACCAGCCGGACGAAAGCAATATCACCGAAGTCCTGCAGCGTATCCTGACCGCCGTGGCGCGGCCATGGGTGGTCGGCGATCGCGAGTTCCACGTGACCTGCAGCATCGGCGTGAGCCGCTGCCCGACCGACGGCCGCGACGTTGAAACCTTGCTCAAGAACGCCGATTCGGCCATGTACAAGGCCAAGGAGTTGGGACGCAACAACTTCCAGTATTTTGCCGGCTGGATGGATGCGCAGGTCAGCAACCGGCTGGAGATGCTGGTCAGTCTGCGGCGCGCGCTGGATCGCGACGAATTCAAACTGTATTACCAGCCCAAGATCAGCCTGGCCAGCGGGCGCATCATCGGCGCCGAGGCGCTGATCCGCTGGATTACGCCGGACCAGGGCCTGGTGCCGCCGGACAGTTTCATTCCCTTCGCGGAAGAGGCCGGCCTGATCGTGCCTATCGGCGAATGGGTGTTGCGCACGGCCTGCGCGCAAAACAAGCTGTGGCAAGACGCTGGATTCGCGCCGATTCCGGTGGCGGTCAATCTGTCGCCGCGGCAACTCGATCAGAACCTGCCCGAATTCGTGCGCCAGGTCTTGGTGGAAAGCGGTCTCGCGGCAGCGTGGCTGGAGTTGGAGATCACCGAAAACGTTGTCATGCGCGACGCCGAAAAAACCGTCGCCACCCTGAATGCGCTCAAGCGGCTGGGCTTGCAGGTGTCGGTGGACGACTTCGGCACCGGTTATTCCAGTCTGAGCTATCTGCGCCGTTTCCCGGTGGATGCGCTGAAAATCGACAAGTCCTTTGTGCGCGATATTGCACGCGATACGGACAGCGCCGCGATCGTCAAGGCCGTGATTTCGCTCGGCCATATCCTCAATCTGCGCGTCATCGCCGAGGGCGTCGAAGATCAGGAGCAATACAACTTCCTGCTGGAAAACGGCTGCGATGAGGTGCAGGGTTATCTGCTTGGCAAGCCCATGCCGGTGGAAGATTTTACGCGCCGCCTGGAGCTGGAAAAGAAGTTCACGCCGTGATGCGGCGGGCTGCCGGCGGCGGAATGCCCGCTGGTGTATCCGGCAGGCGACAGCGTGTAAATAATGTATGACACCCGCAACGAAGCGACATCGGCCCGGGGCTTTGTGCTAAACTCCGCGCAGTATATTTTGCATTTTGCTTCCGGCCACCCGAAAACTCAGCTCGGCGCCGCTGGCAAGGTCAAAAGTTGAAATGGTGCGAGAATCTGGGAACTCAAGATTCTGTGTTCGCAACCAAGCCTTATTTTCCCGCTCATCTTCAACCTCCTATAAACGAGCGCCGGGAAGCAGCACCAACAGCATCAAAGCAGTATTTCAGGTTCAAGAGCCTGACAGCACCGTTGGCGCTGCGATGAAACTCAACCCGTGCAGCCAGGCTTCGCTTCGTTTTGGTCGAGCCCCTAAACTTTTGTTAAACAGTCGCACAAGAGTCGTACATGAATACTATTGAGGCCAAGAAAGTCCTCGAAACAGCATTGCTATGTGCTCACGAGCCATTATCAATCAACGATTTGAAGAAGCTTTATGTATCCGGTGAGGATGTCGAAAGCGAAATGACGTCGGATGCCATCCGGCAGATGCTGGAAGAACTGCGTGAAGACTGGATTGACAAAGGTGTTGAAGTTGTCAGTTTGTCGACAGGCTGGCGCTTCCAGAGTCGGGCCGAGATGAAGGTCTATCTGGACCGCCTGAATCCGGAAAAGCCGCCGAAGTACACCCGTGCAACCCTGGAAACACTTGCCATCATCGCGTATCGCCAGCCGGTCACCCGCGGCGACATCGAAGAGATTCGCGGCGTCACGGTGAGTTCGCAAACCGTGCGTTTGCTGGAAGACCGCGGCTGGATTGAAGCCATCGGCCACCGCGACGTACCGGGACGCCCGGCCCTGTTTGCCACGACCAAGCGTTTTCTGGACGACCTCGGCCTGACTTCGCTGGATCAGTTGCCGCCGCTGCGCACCGTCACCAAGGAGGGCGTCGTCGATCCGGGCGCATTGCTTGAGCTGCAGGCGCTGGAAGCCGGGATGCAGGCCAGCCTGATCGCCGACGGCGAGGCTGTTGCAGCCGCTGAGGACGATGCCGCTGTTGACGCCGGGCAGGCTGAACAAAGTGCTGAACATGCGGAATCTGTTGAACTTGCCGGCGTCGAAAGCGACATAGCAACAATCGACGGCGAAGTTGGGGGCGAGGCGAAGGATGTCGCTGCCGTCAGCATGGAAACGAATACGGAAGAAATTCCCGGGGAAGACATCGAGAACGACGTGGATGCGATTGCACCAAGCGTTGCCAACTACGAAGAAGTGCAGGCCGAAAGCCCTGCTTCTGCTGAAGAAATTCACACCAAGGACCCTGCCTCCGGCCACGCAAGTGACGCCGCGCCCGGTCTGAATAACCACGATTCAAATAATGAAACCATCTAGTTCCAACGATGAGAAGCAGGTAGACCTTTTTGGTGCTGCCGCCGACAACGCCGATACCGCTGCCGCCAAGCCGGCTGCGCGCAAGCGAACCAAAAAGGTAGCGGCTGAAGAGCCGGTTGCCGAAGCTGCGCCGGTCAAAAAGGCCGCCGTCAAAAAGACGGTAACGAAAAAGGCTGTTGCCGAGAAAGCTGTGGCAGATGTCGCAGCGCCGGCCGCCGTTGCTGCGCCTGATGCTGCACCTGCAGGCGAAGCCGTTGCGCCGAAGAAACGCGCCACCCGGGCCAAGAAGCCGGCCGCCGATGCTGCGCCGGAATCCGCGCCGTCGCCTGTTGTTGCTTCTGCTCCTGTTGCGCCTGCCGCTGCGCCGGAAGCGCCGAAGGTCATTGTCACCATCGGCGAAGAAGTGACTGCGGCTCCCGTTTTGCTGGATGCTCCAACCGACAACGCGCGCGCCAAGCCGGCCCGCCGCGGCGTGCGCGGTCCGCGCGCCTTGCGTAACAACCGTGCTGCACAGCGCGCCGCGGAAAGCAGTGAAGCTGCTCCGACCAACCAGGCTGATGCCGATGTGGCTGCAGTTCACGGTTCCGGCGACGCCAATGCGCCGGTTCCGGTCGCCGATCAGGCGATGGCCGAATCGCGTCGCGATGGCCAAGGGCAGGATCGCAATCGCCAGCAAAAGGGCAAGAAGCCTTTCGCCAAGGGCGGCAAGCCAAAGGCGCCGCAACTGGGTTTGCGTTCGCATGACGCCGGCGATGATATTTTCTCGTTCGTCACCTCGGATGCTTACGACAAGGAAGACGGCGCCAAGGGCGGCGCGCGCAACGGACATCAGCTGCGCGGCAAGAACGGTCGCCGCGACCTGACGTCCGAGGACGATGCGCCCAAGCTGCATAAAGTACTGGCCGACTCCGGTCTCGGTTCGCGCCGCGACATGGAAGAGCTGATCGTTGCCGGCCGCGTGTCGGTCAACGGCGAGCCAGCGCATATCGGTCAGCGCATTCTGCCGACCGACCAGGTACGCATCAACGGCAAGTTGCTGCAACGCAAAGTCAGCAAGAAGCCGCCGCGCGTGCTGGTCTATCACAAGCCGGCTGGCGAAATCGTCAGCCACAACGATCCGGAAGGCCGTCCATCGGTCTTCGATCGTCTGCCGAACATGAAGGCGGCGAAGTGGCTGGCAGTTGGCCGTCTCGACTTCAATACCGAAGGTCTGTTGCTGTTTACGACTTCCGGCGATCTGGCCAACCGTCTGATGCATCCGCGTTACAACATCGAGCGTGAATACGCCGTGCGTACGCTGGGCGAGCTGGAGCAGGGCATGCGTCAGAAGCTGTTGCACGGCGTCGAGCTGGACGACGGCATGGCGCAATTCTCCAAGATCGCCGACGGCGGCGGCGAAGGCGTCAACAAGTGGTACCGCGTGACGATCGGCGAAGGCCGCAATCGCGAAGTGCGCCGCATGTTTGAAGCCATCGGCCTGACCGTTTCGCGTCTGATCCGCACCCGCTACGGCATGATGATGTTGCCGCAAGGCCTCAAGCGCGGTCGTTGGGAAGAACTGGAAGAAAACGCCGTGCGCGGCATGCTGGCGGCCTGCGGTATGGAAAAGGTCGGCGGCGATGCTCCGGCGGGCAACGGCAAGGGACGCGGCAACGGCAATGCGAATGGCAATACTGGCAACAGTAACGGCCAGCCGCGCAGCAACGCCAACGCCAACCCGATGCTGCAGAAAGGTCCGCGCCGCGAACCGTGGCAGGGTCAAGGTCAGGGCCCGCGCCAGGGGCAAGGCCAGGGTCAGGGCGGTCGTCCGCAACAGAACAAGCCTCGCCAGCCGGATCCTTTGCAGACTGCACTGGGCTTCCCGGATGCGGGCCAGCGTCGCCACAATCGTCCGCAACGCAGCGGCGGCATGGCTGGTCAGGGCATGGGCGCAGGCGGCCTGCCGCGTCGTCGACGCGGGTAAGTCTTTGATTGCTCGGGAATTTCTTTCATGAAATATCGGGCTGTCTGGGGTATGTCCGGCAATCTTGAATTGCCGGACATACCGTAATCGGTTATAATGCGCAAGTTAACGGGGTAATTCACGGCAAATAATGCATCGTGAAACGGCTTGCAGTTGAATAAACGATAAGAACGATGGGCAGATGCCCATTTTTTTTTTGCTGAACAAATTGACGTGACTGCGTCAAACGAAAAGAAGCGCGGAGAGATTTCCTTGCAATTGCTGGATTTGATTGAAACCACCCTGTCGGGGATGGGCTACGAACTGGTCGACCTCGAGAAGGCGGCGCGCGGACTGGTGCGTGTGTTTATCGACTTCCCGTTCGAAGATGCCGACAAGGGCCCGATCACAGTCGAGGATTGCGAGAAGGTCACACATCAGTTGCTGCACGTCTTTACGGTCGAGAATGTCGATTACGAGCGACTGGAAGTGTCGTCGCCGGGACTGGATCGTCCGCTCAAGAAGCTGAGCGACTATGTGCGTTTCGCCGATCAGGAGGCCATCATCAAGCTGCGCGTGCCGATGGCGAGCGCAGCCAATCGCAAGTCGTTTCAAGGCATCTTGCGCGCCCCTGAAGGTGAGAACTTAAAACTGGAATTTGAAGCAAACGATGGGTCGGCAGCGGTGTTGGATTTCACACTCGCCGATGTGGATAAGGCACGCCTGGTGCCGAAAGTGGATTTTAGGAGTCGCAAAGCATGAGTCGCGAAGTTTTGTTATTGGTCGATGCGCTGGCGCGCGAAAAGAACGTCGATAAAGATGTGGTCTTCGGAGCACTGGAGCATGCGCTCGCGCAAGCTACCAAGAAGCGCTACGAAGGCGAAGTCGACATCCGTGTGTCGATCGACCGCGAAAGCGGCGAATTTGAATCGTTCCGTCGCTGGCACGTGGTGCCTGACGAAGCCGGTCTGCAACTGCCTGACCAGGAAGTGTTGCACTTCGAAGCCAAAGAGCAGATTCCCGATATCGCCGTCGATGAATACATCGAAGAGCCGATTGAATCGGTCGAGTTCGGCCGTCGCTTTGCGCAAGACACCAAGCAAGTGGTCCTGCAACGCATCCGCGACGCCGAGCGCGAACAGATACTGGCTGACTTCCTGGAACGCGGCGATTCGCTGGTGACCGGCACGATCAAGCGCATGGAACGCGGCGACGCCATCGTCGAGTCCGGCAAGATCGAAGCCCGCCTGCCGCGCGACCAGACGATTCCGAAAGAAAACCTGCGTATCGGCGACCGTGTCCGCGCTTACATCCTGCGTATCGACCGCAACGCACGCGGCCCGCAAGTGATCCTGTCGCGTACGGCTCCTGAATTCATCATGAAGCTGTTCGAACTGGAAGTCCCGGAAATCGAACAAGGCTCACTGGAAATCAAGTCGGCGGCACGCGACCCCGGCGTGCGCGCCAAGATCGCCGTCTTCACCAGCGACAAGCGCATCGACCCTATCGGCACCTGCGTCGGCATGCGCGGTTCGCGCGTGCAGGCTGTGACCGGCGAGTTGGGCGGCGAGCGCGTCGACATCGTGCTGTGGTCGGAAGACCCGGCGCAATTCGTGATCGGCGCATTGGCTCCGGCCAACGTTTCCTCGATCGTCGTGGATGAAGAAAAGCACGCCATGGATGTCGTCGTCGACGAAGAAAACCTGGCGATCGCCATCGGTCGCGGCGGCCAGAACGTGCGTCTGGCAGCTGAACTGACCAACTGGCAGATCAACATCATGACAGCGGAAGAATCGGCCGATAAGTCGGCGCAGGAAACTGCAGCGATTCGCATCCTGTTCATGGAAAAACTGGACGTCGACCAGGAAGTCGCCGACATCCTGGTGGAAGAAGGTTTCGCCAGCCTGGAAGAAATCGCTTACGTGCCGATCAACGAAATGCTCGAGATCGAGTCCTTCGACGAAGACACCGTCAACGAACTGCGCAACCGCGCACGCGATGCACTGGTGACCGAAGCGATTGCTTCCGAAGAAGGCCTGGAAGGCATGGACGAAGCGCTGATCAATTTCGAAGGAATGGATCGCGTGGTCGCCGGCAAGCTCGGCCTGGCCGGCGTCAAGACCGTGCCTGCCTTCGCTGCATTGGCGTACGACGAATTCGGCGCCATCCTGGCGTTGTCGGCCGAACGTGCGCGCCAACTGATTGAAAATGAATTTGAAGATGTGACCGACGATGAAATGAAGCTCATCGATGCTAAATACGACGAGCGTGCCAAGGCATTGCAAGCCAAAGCATGGGCCACCGTGGAAGCTAAGCAATAAGCTTTCGCGTACCCACATCATCTGCCGAGCCACATAGAAAAGAGGACTGAATGGCAAGTAACAACGTAGCCCAATTTGCCACCGAGCTGAAAATGCCGGCGGATTTGCTACTGACCCAGCTGCGATCTGCCGGAGTTGAAAAAAGCTCCGAGTCCGATCCTTTGTCAAAAGAAGACAAGGACCGTCTCCTGGAGCATCTGCGTCGCGTACGCGGAGCAGCTCCGGAAGGCGAAAAGAAAAAAATTACGCTGACCCGTAAAGAAACGACCGAAATCAAGCAAGCCGATTCCACCGGCAAGTCGCGCACGATTCAAGTGGAAGTGCGCAAGAAGCGCACCTTCATCAAGCGCGACGAGCCTGCTGCGGAAGAAGCGGCTGCGGCGCCGGTCGCCGCGCCGACATCGGATCCGGCTGAGATTGAGCGCCGTGCTGAAGAGGTGCGTCTCCACGCCGAGCTGATTGCTCGTCAGGAAGCCGATCTGCGTGAAAAGCAAGAGCGTCTGGCGCAACTCGAAGCGGAAAAGCTCGCGCAAGCCAAGGCTGCAGAGCTGGAGGCGCAAAAGGCCGAACGCGAAGCCAAGCAAGCTGCTGAAGAAGAGGCCAGGCAGGCCGCTGCCGAAGCGGCTGAAAAAGCCAAGGCGACTGCTGGCGCTGTGGCGCCGGCCAAAGCGGCTGAAGATGCCGCTGCCGAAGAAAAGAAGCGTGCTGCTGCTGAAGAAGCCAAGAAAAAGGCTGCTCAGGTCACCAAGGAAGCAACGGATCGGGCTGCTGCAGCCGAGCGTGCCCGCAAGGCCGTGGAAGACGAAGTCGCACAGATCAAGGCCATGATGAATGCGCCGCGCCGCGTGGTGAAGGCTCCTGAGCCGGCACCGGCGCCTGTAGCGACCAAGACATCCGAAGGCACCTTGCACAAGCCGGCTGACAAGAAGCCTGGCGAGAAGAAGGACGACAAGAAAGCACCGGTCGCTGTCGACAAGAAGTCGATCAAGTCGGCCAACGTTTCGTCGACCTGGCAAGATGATGCTGCCAAGAAGCGCGGCACCGGCATGAAAACACGCGGCAACACCGGCACTGGTGGCCGTGACGGCTGGCGCGCAGGTCCGAAGGGCCGCCGCAATTCGCATCACGACGATCACGAAAGCAATTTCCAGGCGCCGACTGAAGCGGTCATCAAGGACGTGCACGTTCCGGAAACCATCACTGTCGCTGAAATCGCGCACAAGATGTCGGTCAAGGCTTCCGAAGTCATCAAGCATCTGATGAAGCTGGGCCAGATGGTCACCATCAACCAGGTGCTGGATCAGGAAACCGCCATGATCGTGGTGGAAGAAATGGGCCATCGCGCTCATCCTGCCAAGCTGGACGATCCTGAAGCATTGCTGGAAGAAGGCGCTGAACATCCTGACGCCGAACTGTTGCCACGTGCACCGGTCGTGACAGTCATGGGTCACGTCGATCACGGTAAAACCTCGCTGCTGGATTACATCCGCCGCGCCAAGGTTGCATCCGGCGAAGCCGGCGGCATTACTCAGCATATCGGCGCATACCACGTGGAAACACCGCGCGGCATGATCACCTTCCTCGACACCCCGGGCCACGAAGCGTTTACCGCCATGCGTGCCCGCGGCGCCAAGGCCACCGACATCGTTATTCTGGTGGTGGCGGCCGACGACGGCGTGATGCCGCAAACCAAGGAAGCGATCGCTCACGCGAAGGCCGGCGGCGTGCCGCTGGTCGTGGCGATCAACAAGATCGACAAGCAGGGCGCCAATCTGGATCGCGTCAAGCAGGAACTGGTCGCTGAAGGCGTCGTGCCGGAAGAATACGGCGGCGAGTCGCCGTTCATCTCCGTGTCTGCCAAGACCGGCGAAGGCATCGACTCCCTGCTGGAAAACGTTCTGCTGCAAGCCGAAGTGCTGGAATTGAAAGCCGCCATCGACGTCCCGGCCAAGGGCCTGGTCATCGAAGCCAAGCTCGACAAGGGTCGCGGTCCGGTGGCAACGATTCTGGTGCAGTCCGGTACTCTGCGTCGCGGCGACGTCGTGCTGGCCGGTTCGGCCTACGGCCGTGTCCGTGCGATGCTGGACGAAAGCGGCAAGAGCATTACCGAAGCCGGTCCGTCGATTCCTGTTGAAATCCAGGGCTTGACTGAAGTGCCGAGCGCGGGTGAAGAAGTGCTGGTCATGACCGATGAGCGCAAGGCGCGCGAAATCGGTCTGTTCCGCCAAGGCAAGTTCCGCGACGTCAAGCTGGCCAAGCAGCAGGCTGCGAAGCTGGAAAACATGTTCGAACAGATGGCCGAAGGCGAGGTCAAGAACCTGCCGATGATCATCAAGACCGACGTGCAAGGTTCGCAAGAAGCGCTGGTGCAATCGCTGCAAAAATTGTCCAACGCCGAAGTGCGTGTGCAGGTGGTGCATGCAGCGGTCGGCGGCATTTCCGAAAACGACGTCAACCTCGCGGTGGCGTCGAAGGCGGTCATCATCGGCTTCAACACCCGTGCCGATGCCTCCGCCCGCAAGCTGGCCGAAGCCAACGGCGTCGACATTCGCTACTACAACATCATTTACGATGCGGTGGACGAAGTGAAGGCCGCGATGTCGGGCATGCTGGCGCCGGAGAAGCGCGAACAGGCCCTGGGTCTGGTCGAGATTCGCCAGGTGTTCGTGGTCAGCAAGGTCGGTTCGATCGCCGGTTGCTACGTGCTCGAAGGTCTGGTCAAGCGCGGTTCCTCGGTGCGCCTGTTGCGCAACAACGTGGTGCTGTGGACCGGCGAGCTGGATTCACTCAAGCGCTTCAAGGACGACGTCAAGGAAGTCAAATCCGGCTTCGAGTGCGGTCTGTCGTTGAAGAACTACAACGATATCCAGGAAGGCGATCAACTGGAGATTTTCGAAGTACAGGAAGTCGCACGTACTTTGTAATTCATTCACAGTCGTAGCAAGGGCGGGTGTCTGCGCAGCAAACACCCGCCTTGTTTCATTCAGTAGCATCACAGAATTTTTATGCCGTCCCGCTTGGGCGAGGCGGCCGAGGTCAGTATCCCAGCATGGCAAAACACAGCAAATCCATTCCAGGGCGCGGTCTGCGCGTCGCCGATCAGATTCAGCGCGATCTGTCGGAAATCATCGCATTCGAGTTGAAAGACCCGCGTGTGGGGATGGTCACGATCACAGAAGTGCAAGTGACGCCGGACTATGCGCATGCCAAGATTTTCTTCACGACGCTGAAGGACGACAAGCAGGCGATCCAGGATACGCTGACCGGCTTGTCGAAAGCGTCGGGTTTCCTGCGCGGCCAGTTGGGCCGTCGTCTGACCATCCATACGCTGCCCGATTTACATTTTGTGCACGATAACTCGACCGTGCGCGGCATTGAAATGTCGCGTCTGATCGACGAGGCCAATGCCACGCGTGCCAAGGATGCCGACGAAAACTGAGTTTTCCACGACGGCCTGACGCTGTACGTCTGAAGCGCGCCGTCGCCGCATCGATTGACGATTTCTCCGGATTTAACACCCATGGCGCATTCATCGCCTTCGCAACCTCGCCCTCCCAGGATTCCGCGCGTACCCGTACACGGCGTGCTGCTGCTGGACAAGCCGGTGGGCTGGTCGAGCAACGACGCATTGATCAAGGCCAAGCGCTTGCTGAACGCGCTCAAGGCCGGACACACCGGTACGCTCGATCCGTTTGCGACCGGCTTGCTGCCGCTGTGCTTCGGCGAGGCGACCAAGTTTTCGCAGGATTTGCTGGAAGCGGACAAGACGTACGAGGCCCTGGTCCATCTGGGCATTGTCACCAATACCGGCGACACCGAAGGCGAAGTGCTGAGCACCAAGCCTGTTGATGTCAGTCTCGAACAAATCGAATCGGCATTGCAGCAGTTTCGCGGCGAGATTTCGCAAGTGCCGCCTATGCATTCCGCGCTCAAGCGCGACGGCAAGCCCTTGTACGAATATGCGCGCGCCGGCATCACGCTGGAACGCGAAGCGCGCAAGGTGACGATTCATCAGCTGGAACTGCTGGGCTACGAAGCGCCGTTCTTGCGCATTCGCGTGCTGTGCAGCAAGGGCACCTATATCCGCGTGCTGGGTGAAGACATCGGCGCGCTGCTCGGTTGCGGCGCCCATCTGAATCAGTTGCGGCGCACCGGCGTTGGTGCGTTGACGCTGGAGGGCAGCGTGACGCTCGACCGGTTCATCGCGCTGGAAGACGGGCAGCGCACGCAAGCCTTGCTGCCGGTGGACGGCTTGCTGACGACATTTCCGGCGGTGATGCTGACGGATGTGCTGAGCGAGCGTTTCCTGCACGGTCAGCGTCTGGCGCTCGGCAAGGAAGGCATTGCATTGCCGGCAGAATCAGGCCGGGCAAGGGTTTATCAGGAAAGTAACGGGCGCCTTCTGGGCACCGGTTTAATGCAGGAATTCGGCATATTGGCGCCGGAAAGGCTGATTTCGACTTTGTCGAACTAGTGGCTCGCAGCAGCAGTAATTGCGGTACTCGCCAGTTGGAATGAAAGTACAGCAACTCTTTGAAATTATTAGGCTTTTTAAGTTCGTGCGTCGCAACATGTTATAATGCGCGCCTCTCAGGATTCGGCAGACCAAACTAACTCAATCATGTCAAACAATAAACGCGCTATTCGCAACATCGCCATCATCGCCCACGTTGACCATGGCAAAACCACCCTCGTCGACCAACTGCTGCGTCAGTCCGGTACTTTCCGCGAGAACCAGCAGGTTGACGCCCGCGTGATGGATTCGAACGACATCGAAAAAGAACGCGGCATCACCATTCTGTCGAAGAACTGCGCCGTGGAATACAAGGGCACGCACATCAACATCGTCGATACCCCGGGCCACGCCGACTTCGGCGGCGAAGTGGAGCGCGTGCTGTCGATGGTCGACAGCGTGCTGTTGCTGGTTGATGCGCAAGAAGGTCCGATGCCGCAAACGCGTTTCGTGACGCGCAAGGCGCTGGCGCTGGGCCTGAAGCCTATCGTCGTGGTCAACAAGATCGACCGCGAAAACGCCGATCCGCAAAAGGCTGTCAACGCCACGTTCGAACTGTTCGACAAGCTCGGCGCGACCGACGAGCAACTGGATTTCCCTATCGTCTACGCATCGGGTTTCAAGGGTTATGCCGGTCTGGAAGACACCGTCCGCGACGGCAACATGGAGCCGCTGTTCGACGCGATCCTGGAACACGTTCCTGCGCGTGAAGATGACCCGGACGGTCCGTTGCAACTGCAAATCACATCGCTGGAATACTCGTCCTACGTCGGCAAGATCGGTGTCGGCCGTATCCTGCGCGGTCGCGTTCGCGGCTTGCAAGACGTGGTCTGGATGAACGGTCCCGACGACAAGCCGACCAAGGCGCGTATCAACCAGGTGCTGACTTTCCGCGGTCTGGAGCGCGTGCAGGTTGAAGAAGCGCTGGCCGGCGACATCGTCCTGATCAACGGTATCGAAGAAATCAGCATCGGTTCCACCATCTGCGCACCGGATACGCCGGATGGCCTGCCGATGTTGAAGATCGACGAACCGACCCTGACCATGAACTTCATGGTCAACAGCTCGCCGCTGGCCGGCCGCGAAGGCAAATTCGTGACCACACGTCAGATTCGCGACCGTCTAGACCGCGAACTGAAGTCCAACATGGCGCTGCGCGTGGTGCAGGCAGAAAACGACGACTCGACCTATGAAGTGTCGGGTCGCGGCGAATTGCATCTGACCATCCTGATCGAAAACATGCGTCGCGAAGGCTACGAGCTGGCCGTGTCGCGTCCGCGCGTGGTGTTCAAGATGGTCGATGGCGTGCGCCACGAGCCGTATGAAAACCTGACCGTCGACGTCGAAGAAACCAGCCAGGGCGGCGTCATGGAAGAACTGGGTCGCCGTCGCGGCGATCTGCAAAACATGGAACCGGACGGCAAGGGTCGCGTTCGTCTGGAATACCGCATTCCGGCGCGCGGCCTGATCGGCTTCCAGGGCGAATTCATGACCCTGACGCGCGGTACCGGCCTGATGAGCCACGTGTTCGACGACTACGCGCCGGTGGACAACAGCAAGGGCGAACTCGGCGGCCGTCGCAACGGCGTGCTGATTTCGCAAGACGACGGCGCTGCCGTTGCTTACGCGATCTGGAAACTGCAAGACCGCGGCCGCATGTTCGTCAGCCACAACGATCCGGTCTACGAAGGTATGATCATCGGCATCCACTCGCGCGACAACGATCTGGTCGTGAACCCGATCAAGGGCAAGCAATTGACCAACGTCCGCTCGTCGGGTACCGACGAAGCCGTGCGCCTGGTGCCGCCTATCGAAATGTCGCTGGAATACGCTGTTGAATTCATCGACGACGACGAACTGGTTGAAGTGACGCCTAAGAGCATTCGCCTGCGCAAGCGTTTCCTGAAGGAGCACGAGCGCAAGAAGGCATCCCGCGACGCGTAATACCAGCGGTGCGGCAGTCTGGACGCAGTTCGCTGCGGTTCAGGCTGGAAAGGCGGAGGCAGGAGCGTCTGGTTAGTTTGCGACGTGCTGGTATTGGATTTGTGAATATCTGATATCAGCAGAATAAAGCAGACAGTTATGATGCAGTGCCATATAGTTACACCTGTCTCCTCCAATTTCCTCCTAAAGAATTGGATTTAAGCCCGCAACCGCAAGGTGAGCGGGTTTTTTTTTGCCTCGGTATTTTTACGGCGATCTCTTGCAGGCAGGCGCTTATGCCACCATTACGCCACCATTCTCGAATTGTCGTTGTAGAAAAATGATGTCATTTCCCTACAGTTTTGGCCGGATTTTTATCTGAGCACCGAAATTGTGCGATGCGAAATGACTAATGCTGGTTTGTGGTGCAGAATCACCCCCGCAGTATAAAAATCCTATCTCTCAAGAGGATAGAGGGGACACCAGCCCGCAACGTGCAAGCGTTGCGGGCTTTCTATTTGTAACTCGCTTGCTGACCTTTCACTACAGCCTGCAAGCAAGTTCGATAATGACTATGGTGTGTAGCTTCCCGGCATAACGTTGGGATCTCATTAGGAAAAGTGCATGTCTTACGGACCAAGAACACTCAGCGTCGCGCCCATGATGGACTGGACCGACCGGCACTGCCGCGTCTTCCATCGCCAGATCACGCGCCATACCTGGCTGTACACCGAAATGGTCACGACCGGGGCGCTGTTGTACGGCGACGTCGGGCGTCATCTCAATTTCAATGAAGAAGAACATCCCGTCGCCCTGCAACTCGGCGGCAGCGAGCCTGCCGATCTGGCCAAGAGTGCCAAGCTGGGCGAACAATGGGGTTACGACGAGATCAACCTCAACTGCGGCTGCCCTTCCGAGCGCGTGCAGAAGGGCGCTTTCGGCGCCTGCCTGATGGCCGAGCCGACGCTGGTCGCCGATTGCGTGAAGGCCATGCGCGACGCCGTGTCCATCGACGTTACCGTGAAGCATCGTATCGGCATCGATGACGTCGAATCCTACGACTTCGTGCGCGACTTCGTCGGCAAGATCGCTGAGGCCGGCAGCAAGACCTTCATCGTTCACGCTCGCAACGCGATCCTGAAAGGCCTGAGCCCAAAGGAAAACCGCGAAATCCCGCCGCTCAAGTACGACTACGCTTACCGCCTGAAGCGCGATTTCCCCGAACTGGAAATCCTGATCAACGGCGGCATCAAGACCGTGGCCGAGATCGATGAGCATCTGAGGCACGTGGACGGCGTCATGCTGGGACGGGAGGCGTATCACAACCCTTTCCTCATGGCCGGTTTCGATGCGCGCTATTACGCCGGGCTCGACGGCGGCATGCAGGCCAGCCGCAGCGAAGTGATCGAGGCGATGATGGCGTATGCGCGCAGCCAGCTGGAATTGCATGGCGACGGCGGCAAAGGCCTGCGCCTCAACAGCATCACGCGGCACATGCTCGGCCTGATGGCCGGCATGCCCGGCGCGCGTGCGTTCCGCCAGACCTTGTCCGATTCCAAGCGTCTGGCGCTGGGCGATCCGGCCCTGCTGATGGAAGCGTTGTCGCATACGCAACTGGTCACGCTGGAATAACGGAGCGGCCGGCCTGTTCTGGCGCGAATGAGGTGATAAGCCGAGCGCAAATCCTTTAAAATACGGGGCTACTGAGGGAATTCTTTATGCCTATCGCAACAACAGAAGAAATCGTCGCCGAACTGCGCGCCGGACGCATGGTCATCCTGGTCGACGAAGAAGATCGTGAAAATGAAGGCGACCTGGTGCTGGCCACCGATTTCGTCACGCCGGAAGCCATCAACTTCATGGTCAAGTACGCCCGCGGCCTGGTATGCCTGACGCTGACCGAAGAACATTGCGACCGCCTCGACCTGTCGATGATGTCGACCCGCAACGGCACCCAGTTCGGCACCAATTTCACCGTCTCGATCGAAGCCGCCGAAGGCGTCACCACCGGCATCTCCGCCGCCGACCGCGCACGCACGATCCAGGTTGCCGCCGCCAAGGACGCTACGCCGGCCGACATCGTGCAGCCGGGCCATATCTTTCCGCTGCGCGCGCAAAAGGGCGGTGTGCTCATGCGCGCCGGCCATACCGAAGCCGGTTGCGACCTGACCCAGATGGCCGGCCTGACGCCGGCCGCCGTGATTTGCGAAATCCTCAAGGACGACGGCACCATGGCGCGCCTGCCGGACTTGCTGGAATTCGCCGAAGAGCACAAACTGAAGATCGGCACCATTGCCGACCTGATCCACTATCGCAGCCAGCACGAAAGCATCATCGAGCGTGTGGCCGAGCGCGAGATGCACACTGTGCACGGCAGCTTCAAGGCCATCGCCTATCGCGACAAGCCAAGCGGCGGCGCCCACCTGGCGCTGGTGCATGGCGATATCCGTCCCGGCGAAGAAACGCTGGTGCGCGTGCATCAGCCGGTATCGATTCTGGATTTGCTGGAAACCGAAGCGACCACCCACTCGTGGAACATGGCCTCGGCCATGGCGGCGATCAAGGCGGCGCCGAGCGGCGTGGTGGTGCTGCTCAATTGCGAAGAGTCGGCCGACCAGATGTTTGCCCAGTTCGCCGCGCTCAACAGCGCCCAGTCGGCCAAGCCGACGCGCGCCGATCGCATGGACCTGCGCACCTACGGTATCGGCGCACAGATCCTGAAGGATCTGAACGTCTGCAAGATGAAGCTGCTGGCCAGCCCGCGCAAGATGCCGTCGATGACCGGTTTCAATCTGGAAGTCACCGGCTATCGCGCCAAGCCGGAAGCCTGAAGCAGCAAAGAATTTTTAGCAGGGCCTGCACAGCATCGGCAACATGGGTTGCATGAAGGCCGCTCGTGTCGGATGGAAGGTGTCGCAGCGGCATCGTCAGATCGCTGTGCTTGCTCCATCGGATGCGTCGTCGCCTTGCTGTGGCAATGATGGCTGCAACACAATTCACACTCAACAGAAGCGCAAGTTTGCGTATAAGGAAAAGCCATGACTATAGGTACTTACGAATCGGATCTGAATGGCGACGGCTTGCGTATCGGCATCGTGCAGGCGCGTTTCAATGAAGACGTCTGCCACGGTCTGCTGGCAGCTTGCCTGGCGGAGCTGAAGCACCTGGGCGTGCAAGACGAAGACATCCTGCACGTGAGCGTGCCGGGCGCGCTGGAGATTCCGCTGGCGCTGCAAAAGATGGCCGAGACCGATCAGTTTGACGCCTTGATCGCGCTGGGCGCCGTCATCCGCGGCGAGACCTATCACTTCGAACTGGTGTCCAACGAATCCGGCGCAGGCATCACGCGCGTCGGCCTCGACGCCGGCATCCCGATCGCCAACGCGGTTCTGACCACGGAAAACGACGAGCAGGCGGAAGTGCGCATGGCAGTCAAGGGCGCCGACGCTGCCCGCGTCGCCGTTGAAATGGCCAACCTGGCACTGGCGCTGGATGAACTGGCGCAAGTGTCGGAAGAAGAATAAGCACCCCGGAAGCGGCGCTCGTTCCGTGAACGTGCAAATGGCGATGCGCCTCTCCATTTTTGTATTTTGTATCGAACCGGTTTGACCTATTCAACATGACTAATAAAAATCTCCACGCCAATCCCAGCAAGAATCGCACGCCGCGTCACCGCGCACGCGAATTCGCGCTGCAAGGCCTGTATCAATGGTTGCTCAACAACGAAGATGCCGGCGCGATTGAAGCGCATATCCGTGAAGCCCACGGTTTCGACAAGGCCGACGCCGAGCATTTCGATGTGCTGCTGTACGGCGCGATCAAGCAGGTCGCCGATTTGCGCGCCGGTCTTGCGCCCCTGATCGACCGTCCCATCACCGAACTGTCGCCGGTGGAACACGCCGCGCTGCTGATCGGCGCGTTCGAGTTGAAGAACAACATCGAGATTCCCTACAAGGTTGTCATCAACGAAGCGGTTGAATTGACCAAGTCCTTCGGCGGTATCGACGGTCACAAGTATGTCAACGGCGTGCTCGATCGTTTCGCCGCCAAGGTGCGCGAAACCGAAGTCGGCGCGGGCCGTCGCTAATCACGTAGCCGCTTCGCTGTACCGATTTTTCACCGGCGTTTTTGATCTTGATTTATCCGCTGCTGCTGCCGGCATGATCGCAGCGCGGCGAGTTCCGCTTTCCTACACATCCCCATGAGCTTTCACGATCTCGCATCACGTCTGGACAACATCGCACCCTTCCATGTGATGGAGTTGGCCAAGATGGCTGCTGCCCTGGAGCAACAAGGCCGGCACATCATCCACATGGGCATCGGCGAGCCCGACTTCACCGCTGCGCCGGCCGTTGTTGCCGCTGCGACACAGGCGATGACGGACGGCAAGATGCAATACACCTCGGCAACAGGTTTGCCGGCGCTGCGAGAAGCGATCTCAGCACATTATCGGCGTGTGTATGGGTTGGACATCGTACCGGGCCGAATTGTGGTCACAGCGGGCGCCTCAGCAGCCTTGTTGCTGGCCTGTGCCGCCCTGGTGGAAAAAGACACTGAAGTCCTGATGCCGGATCCGTCGTATCCATGCAATCGCCACTTCGTCGCCGCCTTTGAAGGCAAGGCCAAACTGATCGAAAGCGGACCGGAACATCGCTTCCAGTTGTCGGCAGGCATGGTGGAGGAACATTGGTCCGCGGCAACCAAAGGCGTGTTGCTGGCCTCGCCGTCGAATCCGACCGGCACTTCGATCCTGCCGGAAGAATTGAGCAAGATCGTCGACGTTGTGCGCGAGAAAAAAGGCTTCACCATCGTCGATGAAATTTATCAGGGCTTGTCGTACGAAGGCGCACCGTTTTCGGCCTTGTCGCTGGGCGAGGACGTGATCGTCATCAACAGCTTCTCCAAATACTTCAACATGACCGGCTGGCGTCTCGGCTGGTTGGTGCTGCCGGAGAGCCTTGTGCCGCAAGTCGAAAAGCTCGCGCAGAACCTGTTCATCTGCGCGTCGTCGATTGCGCAGCATGCCGGCATCGCCTGCTTCGCGCCGGAATCGATTGCGCTGTACGAAGAACGCAAAGCCGAATTCAAGCGCCGCCGCGACTACATCGTGCCGCAACTCGAACGGCTAGGCTTCAAGGTGCCGGTGATGCCGGACGGCGCCTTCTACGTGTATGCGGATTGTAGCGCGCTGAGCGACGACGCCGATCAGTTCACCATCGACATGCTCAACAAGGCGGGCGTGGTGTTGGTGCCGGGATTGGATTTCGGCCCGGCCACGGCGCATCGCTATATCCGCTTGTCGTATGCGACGTCGATGGACAATTTGCAGGAAGCGGTTCGCCGTCTGGAAAAATATCTGGCCGAGCGATAAGCCTGCTTACGGCTGAGTCTGCGTCGGCAAGAAGACGAAGACCATTCACCGTAAATTCGGCACAAACTCTTCGCAAGTTCGTCGCAAATAAAAAAGGAGCCCGGAGGCTCCTTTTTTTATGCCCGCTTATTTAGCCGGCTTCATCATCTGCAAAAGTGACGATGCTGAGAATTACAGTGCAGCGATTTCTTCAGATGCAGTCACGCCTGGCTTCTTCGGCGCCGCGGCAGCCATGTCGCCGACAGCGGTCGGCTTGGCTGGCGTCGCCGGCAGGGCAGGGCGTACGATCGGCGCCGGCGCCTTGATCAGCGCGGTCGTGAAGATCGAGATGTTCTTGCCGACTGCGACTTCCTTCAGGTTCTGATATTCGGACAATACCTTCAGGCCATAGCCGCCGTCGTTCTCCATGTCGGCTGCGCCGACGTAGCTCTTCAGGCCGGCTTCGACCGAACCGCCGCGTGTGACGTATTCCTTCAGGATCAGCGAACCGACCTTGATATTGGCAACCGGATTGAGCGCCGCCTTGACGCCGCCCAGTTCCTGGAACTTGTCATGGTGAACCTTGGACATGACCTGCATCAGGCCTTGCGCACCCATCGGGCTTTCCGCGAACGGATTGAAGCGCGATTCGATGGCCATCACCGCGAGGATCAGCAGCGGATCGAGTTTGATTTCGCGTGCAGTCAGATACGCGGCCGACACCAGCATGTCAGTCGCATCGCCCGCAACGCGGTAACGCTTCGACAGCCAGTTGGTCACCAGTTTCTGCTGACGCGGCGTGCCGATGATCTTGCGTTCTTCATCGGTCATCGGAACTGCGGCTGCTGCCGCTACAGGCGCCGCGGCAGTCAAGGCCGGTGCAGGCACATCCATCAGATTGGCCAGCGAGGGCGCTTCCGGGACGACTTCTTCGGGTTGCTCATCCGAGAAAGGCGACAAAGCCATCAGCTTGTCGGCGAAATCGGGATTGAAAAACATCATGCCCAAAACGAACAGAGCAGCGATGCCGGCTAAAGTCAGCGCGTAGTGCGCTGCGGTAAAAAAGCGACCGATCCTGCTTGGAATGGACTTCGCCCATTGTGCAGAATGGTCAACCATATCGGAGGCGGAGCTTAACTGCGCCTCGATGGGTTGGTTTAACATTGAACCTCCTGAATGTTGCAACTTACATAGGGCAAAGCCGGCCAAGAGTGGAAAACCGGATTACGGACTACATGCATCACAATCAAAACACTGCCGTCGCAAAGCGTTACGGCAAGCTACAGGTTGTTTGCGGTTACTGCAGGGCCGTCGGCTCCGGTGCAGTGCAATACAACCAAGTTCGGGGGAGAAGGCTGACGCCTTTTGATAACACTCCTTAAAAATGCCAGTGGGACCCCGTTCCCGTGAAACCTTGCGAGCTGATTCGGGTTCCTGACCCGGCTCCTTTAATCAAGGTGCGCGAATTGTAGAAGCCACTTTATATCAAGTCAATACTATTAAAACGATTTAATATAACTTTTAAGTCTTATTTTTGAGGGGGTATCCCGCCAAAAATCAATAGAATCAACCGTTTGCCCGGTCTACCTCATCTAAGGGCTGTACTCAAGAAAACCAGCGAAAAAAAATGAAATACACAGATTTACGAGATTTTATTTCCCAGTTACAACTTACCGGGGAATTAAAACGCGTCTCCGTACCGGTCTCGCCCTACCTCGAAATGACGGAAATTTGCGATCGCACCCTGCGCGCTTCCGGGCCGGCGCTGATTTTCGACAAGGTCGAAGGAAAAAATATCCCGGTCCTGGCCAATCTTTTCGGCACGCCGCGCCGCGTGGCGCTGGGCATGGGCGCTGAGGACGTCAGCGAATTGCGCCGCATCGGGCATCTGTTGGCGAAACTGAAAGAACCCGAGCCGCCCAAGGGTTTCAAGGACGTCATGGGGCTCGGCACGCTGGTCAAATCGCTGTGGGACATGGCGCCCAAGGAGCGCAATTCGGCGCCGTGCCAGGACATCGTCTGGGAAGGCAACGACGTCGACCTCGATCGCCTGCCGATTCAGCACTGCTGGCCCGGCGATGTGGCTCCTCTTATTACATGGGGCCTGGTGATCACCAAAGGCCCCAATAAGAAGCGCCAGAATCTCGGCATCTATCGGCAGCAAGTCATCGGCCGCAACAAGGTCATCATGCGCTGGCTGGCGCATCGCGGCGGCGCACTCGACTTCCGCGAACACTGCATCGCCAACCCCGGCAAGCCGTATCCTATCGCCGTCGCGCTCGGCGCCGATCCCGCTACTATATTAGGAGCAGTCACGCCGGTGCCGGACAGCCTGTCCGAATACCAGTTCGCCGGCCTGCTGCGCGGCAGCCGCACCGAGCTGGTCAAGGCCATCGGCAGCGAGTTGCGCGTGCCGGCCTCGGCCGAGATCGTGCTGGAAGGGCATATCTATCCGGATGAATCGCACCCCTCCGGCTACGAACATGCGCTGGAAGGTCCGTACGGCGATCACACCGGTTACTATAATGAGCAGGACTGGTTTCCGGTCTTCACCATCGACCGCATCACCATGCGGCGCGATCCGATCTATCACTCCACCTACACCGGCAAACCGCCCGACGAACCGGCTGTACTGGGCGTGGCGCTCAATGAAGTGTTCATCCCGCTGCTGCAGAAGCAATTCAGCGAGATCACCGATTTTTACCTGCCGCCCGAAGGCTGCAGCTACCGCATGGCGGTGGTGCAGATGAAGAAGTCCTACGCCGGCCACGCCAAGCGCGTGATGTTCGGCGTGTGGAGTTTCCTGCGCCAGTTCATGTATACCAAGTTCATCGTGGTGGTTGACGAGGACGTCGATATCCGCGACTGGAAAGAAGTGATCTGGGCTATTACCACACGCGTCGATCCGGTGCGCGACACGGTCATGGTCGACAACACGCCGATCGATTATCTCGACTTCGCTTCACCCGTCAGCGGACTCGGCAGCAAGATGGGCATCGACGCCACCAACAAGTGGCCGGGAGAAACCAGCCGCGAGTGGGGCACCGTCATTACCATGACGGATGCCGTCAAGACGCGCGTGGACAGCATCTGGGACGAGCTCGGTATATAAAGAGCGGCGGCATCGGAAGCCGTGCCGCCTGCGGGACATTGCAGGCTGCGCTCCGCCAAAAGTCAGCGGCTATCTTTGCGACGGCTGCAATTTATCCTGTCGCAGAGAACAGCGCTCGCGCCGGCGGCGCAGATGAGGTACAATTCGTGCCGGCGGGCCCCTGCGCATTGTGGCATGGTCAACCTGGTCAGGTCGGGAACGAAGCAGCCACAGCCATTTCCTGCAAGTGCCGCAGACAAGGCTCGCCTCTTCCTTCGAAGTTTTCTTCAGGAAGCATTCAACAAGTCGCAGACGATCGCGTTCGCATCGTCGCCGACATCTCAGTTTTACATCCCTTGATTATTTCCCGGCAGCGTAGAAATCAGCCTGCGTAGTCAGTCAGCTCAGGCCGCTTTGCCGCCGACCGTAAAGCCTATCGTCGTGATGCCGCTTCTGCTCGCGGCGAAAGCGGTGCCGCCGTGCATCAGGGCAATCGCCTTGACGATGGCCAGGCCGAGCCCGTGGCCGTGGATGCCGTCGACTTCGCGGCGCGCCGTGTCGACGCGGTAGAAGCGGTCGAACAGACGCGGCAGATGGCGTTGCTCGATCGGTTCGCCGGGGTTGGAGACGGCAACCTGCACATCCTTGTTTTGCGCATCGATGGACACCTTGATACGCGCGCCGGCAGGGGAATGCTGGATCGCATTCTGCAATAAATTGGTCAGGGCGCGGCGGAACAGCGCCGTTTCGATCATCGACGTTGCCTCGATATCGCCGGTCACTTCGACGCTCATTTCCATCTCGTCGAGCACGAACTCGAAGAACTCGATGGTCTTCTGCACCTCATCCGCGATCACCGTATGCACCAGGCTGGTGGCGGCTTCGCCCTGATCGCAGCGGGCCAGGAACAGCATGTCGTTGATGATGGAGCGCAGCCGATCCAGCTCTTCCAGATTCGATTGCAGCACCGTTTCGAATTCGGGCGCACTGCGCTCGCGCGACAGGGCAACCTGGGTTTCGCCGATCAGGTTGGCCAGCGGCGTGCGCAGTTCATGCGCCACATCGGCGTTGAAGGCTTCCAGCTGCTTGTAGGCATTTTCCATGCGGTCCAGCGCACCGTTGAAGGCTTGCGCCAGGTCGGACAATTCATCGGGCAGGGCAGAGACGGTCAGGCGTTCGGACAGGTTCTTCGGACTTAGGGTCTGCGCCTTGTCCGACATTTTCTTGAGCGGCTGCAGACCGGTGCGCGCAATCCAGTAACCGAACAGGATCACCAGGAAAACGCCGATCAGCGACAAGCCGATCATCGCCGCGACGAAGGTGCGCAGGGTCTCGAAATAAGGTTCGGTATCGACGCCCACCGTGAGGCGGATGGCGGGGCGGTCGAGATAGGCGGGCAGGATTTTGGTCAGCGTATGCAGCGGAAATTCTTTGCCCTTGATGCGCAGCCTGCCGATATTCTTGGGGTCGTAATCGAACTCGTGCAACTCGGCCAGATCCTTGCCGTAGCTGAAGCGCGGATCGTCGCTGAACACCCAGAAGCGCACCTTGCCGTCGGCCGGCGTCAGCGTGTCGAGCTTGGCCTGCACGCGGGCCCAGCGGTCGACCGTGCCGATGCGCGAGACCATGTATTCGATATCGTTGAAGGTCGTCACTAGGCCGTCGCGCTCATGGCGCAGCAGCTCGTTCTTGACCACGGCATACAGCACGCCGCCGATCAACGAAAAAATGATCAGCGCCGAAGCGGCAAACATCATCACCAGGCGCGTGATAATGGAATGCTTCATCCGTCTTCCTCTTCGTCATTCGCCTCATGTGCATCGTGTGCCGGTACCACGGCGCGCGGCTCCAGTACATAGCCCATGCCGCGTATCGTATGCAGCAGCTTCTGTCCGAACGGCGCGTCGATCTTGGCGCGCAGGCGTTTGATCGCGACTTCGACCACGTTGGTATTGCTGTCGAAATTCATGTCCCAGACCAGTTCGGCAATCGCCGTCTTGGACAGGATCTCGCCCTGGCGCCGCGCCATGATCGCCAGCAACGCGAACTCCTTGGCGGTCAGGTCGATGCGGACGTTGTTGCGGAACGCCTTGCGGCTCAGCAGATCGATCTGCAAATCGCCGATGCGCAACTGCGCCGGCTCCTGCGCACGGCCGCGCCGCGTCAGCGCCTGCAGGCGCGCCAGCAGTTCGAGGAAGGAAAAGGGCTTGATCAGGTAATCGTCGGCGCCGTCGTGCAAGCCCTTGATGCGGTCTTCCACACGGTCGCGCGCCGTCAGCATGATCACCGGCGTCTGCTTGACGGTGCGCAGCGAGCGCAGCACCGAGAAGCCGTCCAGGCCGGGCAGCATCACGTCCAGCACGATCACGTCGTAATCGTGCTGGATCGCCAGATGCTGGCCGTCGATGCCGTTGGCGGCCAGATCCACGGTGCAGCCCTGCTCGGTCAGACCCTTGCAGAGGTACTCCGCCATCTTGTGCTCGTCTTCGACAATCAGAACTTTCATTCCTGCTCCCGGTACCGCGTTCATAGGCATGTGGCTATTAGTGCGATTCTATTACAGGTGTGGCGCCTTTCCTGGCGGCCTTGCGTGCTGCGCGCGCTTCTTTCTTGTTCATGTACCAGTAGTGGGCGCGATCCAGATACAGGTAGATCACCGGCGTCGTGAACAGCGTCAGCGCCTGCGACAGCACCAGCCCGCCGACCATCGCATAACCCAGCGGACGGCGCAGCTCGGAGCCGGCGCCATGGCCCAGCATCAGCGGCAGGCCCGACAGCAGCGCGCACATGGTGGTCATCATGATCGGACGGAAGCGCAGCAGACAAGCCTGGTAGATCGCTTCTTCCGGCTTCATGCCGTGCTGGCGCTCGGCAGTCAGGGCGAAGTCGATCATCATGATGCCGTTCTTCTTGACGATGCCGATCAGCAAGATAATGCCGATCAGCGCAATCACGCTGAGGTCGTAGCCGCCCGCCATCAGGATCAGCAGGGCGCCCACGCCGGCCGACGGCAGCGTCGACAGAATCGTCAGCGGATGGATGTAGCTTTCATACAGCAGACCCAGCACGATATACACCGCAATCAGCGCCGCCGCGATCAGGTAAGGCTGCGACGCCAGCGATTCGCCGAAGGCCTTGGCCGTACCCTGGAAGGCGCCGGTCAGTGTGGTCGGTACGCCCATTTCCGCCTGCGCCTGATTGATGGCGTCGACCGCTTCGCCCAGCGCCACACCCGACGCCAGGTTGAAGGAAATCGTCACCGCCGGGAACTGGCTCTGATGGCTGATCGACAGATACGCGGTCTTGGTCGTGTCGACCTTGATGAAGGTCGACAGTGGCACTTGCTGGCCGGTGAGCGGCGAGGTCAGATACAGCTTGTTGAACAGCGCCGGATCTTTCTGCAGCTCAGGCGTGACTTCCAGCACCACGTGGTAGCTGTTGATCTGCGTGAAGTACTGCGCCACCTGGCGTTGGCCGATCGCGTCGTAGATCGTCGCATCGATCAGCGATGGCGAGATGCCGAAACTGGACGCGCGTGCGCGGTCGATGGTGATGGTCGCCGTGGCCGCGTTGTTCTGCTGGTCGGAGGCGACGTCGGTCAGTTGCTTCATCTTGCGCAGGCGATCCACCACCTTCGGCGCCCAGGTATTGAGCTCGTCCAGATTGGAATCGGTCAGCGTGTATTGATACTGCGTACGCGCCAAGCGGCCGCCGACGTTGATGTCCTGGCTGGCCTGCATGAACAGGTTCACGCCCTGGATCTTGGCCACTTGCGGACGCAGGCGCGTGATGATTTCGCTGGCGTCGGCGGTACGGCCTTCATCCTTCGGTTTCAAGGCGATGAAGAAGTTACCGGTGTTGAACGTCGTCGAGCCGGCGCTCATCGCAAAACCGGTCACGTCCGGATCCTTGCGCACCACCTCGGCCACTTGCAGCAGGCGGCGCTGCATGGCTTGCGAGGAAATATCCTGCGCCGATTCCGCAAAGCCGACGATCACGCCGTTGTCCTGTTGCGGGAAAAAGCCTTTCGGAATGATCACGAACAGGAAGGCCGTGAACGCCACGGTGCCTATGAAGGTCAGCAGCGTGATGAACTGGTGGCGCATCACGACATCGAGACCGCGCTTGTAGCCGTTCAGCAGGATGTCGAAGAAGCGTTCGAACAGTTGGTACATCTTGCCGTGCTGTTCGGCATGGCTGTTCTTGAGGAAGCGCGAGCACAGCATCGGCGTGAGCGTCAGCGAGATGATCACCGACACGCCGATGGTCAGCGTCACGGTCACCGCAAACTCGCGGAACAGGCGGCCGACGATGCCGCCCATCAGCAGCAGCGGGATGAACACCGCCACCAGCGATACCGAGATCGAGATGATGGTGAAGCCGATTTCGCTGGAACCCTTGAGGGCGGCTTCCATCGGCGACATACCTTCCTCGACGTAGCGGTAAATATTTTCCAGCATCACGATCGCATCGTCGACCACGAAGCCGACCGCAATCGTCAGCGCCATCAGCGACAGGTTGTCGAGACTATAGCCGACCAGATACATCACGCCTGCGGTGCCCATCAGCGCCAGCGGCACGGTGATACTCGGGATCAGCGTCGCCGCCACGTTGCGCAGGAACACGAAGATCACCATCACCACCAGACCGATGGTCAGGATCAGCGTGAACTCGACGTCTGCCACCGAAGCGCGGATGGTCTGGGTGCGATCAATCAGCGTGTTGATGTGCACGCTGGCAGGAATCGCCGCGCGCAGACGCGGCATCGTTGCCTTGATGCGTTCCACGGTTTCGATCACGTTGGCGCCCGGCTGCTTGGTGATGGCCAGCACAATCGAGCGACCGTTGGTCAGCGTGTTGTCGGGAGCGGCCGCCGCGCCGGCGAAGGCCCATGCGGCGATCTTGTTGTTTTCCGGGCCGTCGATGGCGGTGCCGATATCGCGCACGCGGATCGGTGCGCCGTTCTTGTACGCCAGCACCATGTCGTTCCACGGTTCGGCGCTCAGCAACTGGTCGTTGGTATAGACAGTGAAGCTCTGATGCGGACCGTCGACCGTGCCCTTAGGCTGGTTGACCGTGGTCGTGGCGATCACGCCGCGCACGTCTTCCAGGCTCAGGCCCATCGTCGCCAGCTTGGCCGGATCGACCTGAATGCGCACGGCCGGCTTTTGCTGGCCGTTGACGCTGACCAGGCCGACGCCGGAGATCTGCGAGATCTGCTGCGCCAGGATGTTGTCGGCGTAGTCGTTGACCTGGGTCAGCGGCAAGGCGTCCGACTGCACCGACATGATCATGATCGGCGAATCGGCCGGGTTGACCTTGCGGAAGGTCGGCGGATTGGGCAAGTTGGCCGGCAACTGACCGGTAGACGCATTGATCGCGGCCTGCACGTCCAGCGCGGCAGCGTCGATGTTGCGGTTGAGATCGAACTGCAGCGTGATCTGGGTGCTGCCCAGCGCGCTCTGCGAAGTCATTTGCGTCAGGCCTGCAATCAGCGAGAACTGCCGCTCCAGCGGTTGCGCCACGTTGGACGCCATGGTTTCCGGACTGCCGCCGGGCAAGCTGGCGGACACCTGGATGGTAGGAAAGTCGACCTGCGGCAGCGGCGCCACCGGCAACAAGGGCCAGACGGCGATACCGACCAGCAGGATAGCGATCGCGAGCAGCGTGGTGCCGATCGGACGCTTGATGAAGGTAGCGGAAACACTCACTTTGCGGATCCTTTCGCAGCAGCGGCGTTGGTCTTGCCTTCGACGATGCGGCTGCCCGGTTTCAGCTTGTACTGACCGTCAAGCACCACACGTTGCCCCGACTCCACACCCTTGGTGATGACGGCGATGCCGTCCTGGATGCGTGCTACGACAACCGGCTGGATGGCGGCAGTTTCATCGGCCTTGACGAGGTAGACGTAGGTGCCTTCCTGATTGCGTTGGATGGCGGCGGCCGGCAGCGTCAGCGCCACGCCATGGTCGTCCATCTGCAGGTTGACGTTGACATACTGGCCCGGCCACAGCGTGTGCTGCTGATTGGTGAAACGGGCCTTCAGTTGTACGGTGCCGCTGGTGGTGTCGATCTGGTTGTTCAGCAAAATCAGGTTGCCGGTGCCCAGCGGATCCTTGTTGTTGGTGCGTGCGTAGGCGGTCACCTTGAGCGACTTGTGGTTGCTCATCTGGGCGCGGTTGATGGCCGGGACCGCCTCTTCCGGCAGGGTGAACTGCACGGTGATCGGATCGATCTGGTTGATCACCACCAGGCCGTTCGCATCGGCGGCATGGACGATATTGCCGGCATCCACCAGGCGCGCGCCGACGCGGCCGCTGATCGGCGCAGTAATGGTGGTGTAGCTGAGTTGGACCTTGGCGTAGTTGATCTGCGCTTCATCGGTCTTGACTGCAGCTTCCAGCTGCGCGACCAGGGCTTTTTGCGTATCGAGCTGTTGTTGCGTGGCGGCGTCTTGCTGACGCAGCGTGGTGTAGCGTTGCAGGTCGATCTTCGCATTGGTCAGCTGCGCCTGATCTTTGGCCTGCTGCGCCTGCACCTGCGCCAGTTGCGCCTGCAATGCGCGCGGATCGATCTGCGCCAGCAACTGGCCGGCCTTGACGTCCTGGCCTTCGGTAAAGGCAACTTTGTCGAGCTGGCCGTCGATGCGCGCCTTGACGGTGACGCTGGCATTGGCGGTCACGGTGCCGACGCCAGTCAGGTACAGCGGCACGTCGCGTTCCTCTACCTTGGTTGTCGTCACGGAAATCGCGGGACCTTGCTGCGCCTGCGGATTCGGCGCGGCGACGGCGTCGGTGCGATGCATCAGGGCCCAGGAGCAGCTCCCCACGAGAACGACAACCGCAGCGGAAATCAACAGAGTGGAAGGTTTTTGAATGAATGAAGTAGTCATACGTTAACTCGCAAGATTGTTTTTCTTAGTTGGCGGCAGCTGGTGCGCTTGCCGCCGTTGCCTGATTGATGTCGCCAACGCGCCAGCCGCCGCCGACCGCCTTGATCAGCGCCACGCTGGCAACCAGCTGGCGGCCGAGCAAAGTCACTGCGGTGCGTTGATTGGTCAGCGATGCGGCCTGTGTCGTGACAACCGACAGATAGGTCGTGGTGCCGGCCTGATACTGGCTCAAGGCCAGGCGCTCGGAAAGTTGCGCGGCCTTGACTGCCTGATCCTGCACCACGCTTTCCTGATCCAGCACGCGCAGGGTCGAGAGGTTGTCTTCCACCTCTTGCAGGCCGCCGAGGACGGTTTGCTTGTACGTCGCTACCGAGGCATCGAAGGCGGCAGTGGCCTGATCGTTGCGTGCGCTGCGGGCGCCGCCGTCGAACAGGGTTGTCGCCAACGCAGCGCCCAGCGACCAGACCCGGCTTGGCGTATCGAACAACTGGGAGAAGGCGACCGCGCTATAGCCGCCGGTCGCGCTCAGCGTCAGCGTCGGGAAGTAAGCCGCGCGCGCCACGCCGATATTGGCGTTGGCGGCGGCAGCCAGGCGTTCGGCGTTGGCGATGTCGGGGCGGCGCTCCAGCAGATCGGACGGCAGACCGGTCGGCGTCGGCGGCATGGTCGCCTGCAACGCCGCGCCGTCGGTGGTCACCGGCGCCAGCGTAAATACCGCAGGCGCCTTGCCGACGAGGATGGCGATGGCGTGTTCCAGCTGGTTGCGCGTGGCGTCGAGGTCGATCAGTTGCGCCTGTGCCGAGCGCAATTGCGTTTCCGCCTGTGCGACGTCGGAGCGCAGGGCGACGCCGGCGTCATATTGATGCTGGGTCAGTTGCAGCGAGCGGGTGTAGGCGGCAACGGTGCGCGCATACAAATCCTTTTGCAGATCGGTCACGCGCAGTTGCAGGTAATCCTGCGCCAGCGTCGCCTGGATGCTCAGGCGCGCCGCCGCGAGGCTGGCTGCGCTGGCTTCGCTGGTGGCGTCGCCGGCTTCCACCGAGCGCCGCACGCGGCCCCAGATGTCGGCCTCCCACGACGCATTCAGACCGACGGCGTAGGTATCCGTCAGCCGGCTGCCTGACGTCGCGCTGTTGGTGCGTGCGCGGCTGGGCCCGCCGGAAACGCCGACCGTCGGCCACAGGCTGGCGCGCGCGATGGCGGCGGTGGCCTGGGCCTGGCGGTATTGCGCCTCGGCGAAGCGGATATTCTGGTTGGCCTTGTTGGCCTGATCGAGCAGGTCGTTCAGCACCGGATCCTTGTAGGCTTCCCACCAGCGGTGATTGCTGTCGATCTGGCCGGGTTCGGCGATTTTCCACGGCCCCTGTTCTTTATAGGCAGTGGGCAGATCCATCTGCGGGCGAACGTAATCCGGGCCGACCGCGCAACCGCCGAGCAAAGCTGCTGCGGCCAGCGTGATTGCGGTCAATGCCAGGGCTGGCTTGAATGCGTATGGAGGTGGCGATTTGGCGGTCGCTGTCATTGGTAGATTCCGAAACATGGTTGGGCGTACATGGGCTGACGACATGGGATCAAAAGGAACTGCCGGTGGGCGTCGGCAGGATAACTGTCGACGCCTTTCTACACCATTACTGTACGAGGGGGAGGTCAACCGGATGCTGACGGAAATATGACATTTCTGTCAGCTTGGAGGGAGGAGCGCCTGGTTTGAGTCTTATTGCCGGATGCCAATTCCGACGGCCGCCGAATTATGCGGGCCAGGCACGCTGCAGAATTGCCTGTTGCAAGCTTGAATCGGCCGGCAGCGTGCCATAGACGCGGCCGTTGGCGGCATCGCCGCGGCTCAGCACGAAAGCCTGCGCCATCGCTGCAGGCGCATGCTGCAGCATCAGGGCGCTCTGCACCGTCAGGATCAGTTGCTGCACCAGGCGGCGCGCCAGCATCTCGCGTTGTTCCGGCGGGGTGGTCAGCAATTGCTTCAGTGCATTCAACGGCGCCTGCAAGAGTTCGTGGCCGTCGGCGACTTGCTGCAGCTCTTCAATCAACAGGATGCAGCCTTCCGGTTCGCGCTCCATGGCGCGCAGCACGTCGAGGCACATCACATTGCCCGAACCTTCCCAGATCGAATTGACCGGCGCTTCGCGGTACATGCGCGCCATCGGCGCCGTCTCAACATAGCCGTTGCCGCCCCAGACCTCCATGCATTCACCGGTAAATTCCAGCGCGCGCTTGCAGATCCAGAACTTGGCCGCCGGCGTGACGATGCGCCGCCAGGCCCGTTGCAGCGGATCGTTGGGCGATTCGAAGGCGCGCGCCAGGCGCAGCATCAGCAGCGTCGCCGCTTCGCTTTCCAGCGCCAGGTCGGACAGCACATTGCGCATCAACGCCTGCTCGGCCAACAGTTTGCCGAAGGCGCTGCGGTGGCGCGCGTGGTGGATCGCCTGGATCAGCGCATGGCGCATCAGTCCGGCGCTGCCGATCACGCAATCCAGGCGCGTGTGATTGGCCATTTCGATAATGGTGGGAATGCCGCGCCCTTCATCGCCGACCATGACGCCGTAGGCATCGTCGAACTCGACCTCGCTGCTGGAATTGGAACGGTTGCCGAGCTTGTCCTTGAGGCGCTGGATCAGCACGCCGTTCTTTTGCCCGTCGGGGCGCCAGCGCGGCACGAAGAAGCACGACAGGCCGTTGTCGGTGCGCGCCAGCACCATGTGCGCATCGCACATCGGCGCCGAGAAAAACCATTTGTGGCCGATCAGCGTATAGGCCGCGCCGCGTCCGCTGCCGTTGAGCGGGCGCGCGGCGGTGGTGTTGCTGCGCACGTCGGAGCCGCCTTGCTTCTCGGTCATGCCCATGCCGATCAGCATCGAACGCTTTTGCTCCAGCGGCAGGTCGCGCGGATCGTGTTCGCGCGAAAACAATTTGTCGCGCACCATCGGGAACAGCGCGTCTTCATTGCGCAGCACCGGCAGCGAGGCGAAGGTCATGGTGGTCGGGCAGAGCGAGCCCGCTTCCACCTGCGCATGCAGGAAATAGCCCGCAGCGCGCGCCACATGCGCGCCCGGCGTGCCCTCGTAAGCCGGCATCCATGGCAGCGCGTGTAGGGCTTCGCGGCGCAGCAGCGCCAGCAGCGCATGCCAGCTGGGATGGAAGTCGACGCGGTCGATGCGGTTGCCGAAGCGGTCGTGGGTCTGCAGTTCGGGAGTGTGACGGTTGGCCAGTTCGGCCAGTTGCAGCACGTCGGCGCTGCCCAGTTCGGCGCCGTAATTGGACAGCGGCGCGGCATGCCAGCCGGCCTGCTCGCGCTGCACGCCTTCGTTCAGGGCCAGATCGGTGCTGTACAGATTGACATCTTTCAGCTCGGGAACCTGATTCGTGACTTCGTGCGTTTTCATTGCAGCTCCTGTACGTGGGCGGGTGGGCAGACGACGGCGCGGACAGTGTAAGGCATTCCCCGCTGGGGAAAGAGAACAAAACGGCGCTTCAGGTGAATTTGCTATAACTATATAAGTATCTTGTCGCTAAGGCCTCCCGGCACATGACAAAGACTCATATTAAAATGAGGCTTCTGAAAGGATTCCTCCGACCATGCCTTACCTGACCATCGAAGATACCATCGGCAATACGCCCTTGATTCAATTGCAACGTATCGGCGGCGAAGAAGTCGCGCGACGCAACAACATCATCCTCGGCAAGATGGAGGGCAACAACCCCGCCGGGTCGGTCAAGGACCGCGCCGCGCTGTCGATGATCCGCCGTGCCGAAGAACGCGGCCAGATCAAGCCGGGCGATACGCTGATTGAAGCCACCAGCGGCAACACCGGCATTGCGCTGGCTATGGTGGCGGCGATGCGCGGCTACAAGATGGTCTTGCTGATGCCGGAAAACCTCAGCGAAGAACGTCGTCAAAGCATGGCCGCCTACGGCGCCAAAATTGTGCTCACGCCCAAGAGCGGCGGCATGGAATATGCACGCGACCTGGCCGAACAGATGCAGAAGGAAGGCCAGGGCCTGATCCTCGACCAGTTCGCCAACGCCGACAATCCTTTGGCGCACTACGAAACCACCGGTCCCGAACTGTGGCGCGACACCGAAGGCCGCATCACCCATTTCGTCAGCGCCATGGGCACCACCGGCACCATCATGGGCGTATCGCGCTATCTGAAAGAACAGAATCCGGAGATCCAGATCATCGGCGCCCAGCCGGAGGAAGGTTCATCGATCCCGGGCATCCGCAAATGGCCGGAAGCCTATCTGCCGAAGATCTATGAAAAGCCGCGTGTCGATCAGCTGGAATATGTCAGCCAGGCCGCAGCCGAAAACATGGCGCGCAAGCTGGCGATGGTGGAAGGCTTGTTCTGCGGCATCTCCGCCGCGGGTGCATGTGAAGTCGCCTTGCGCGTTGCGCAGCAGGTGGAGAATGCGACCATCGTGTTCGTGGTCTGCGATCGCGGCGACCGCTATCTCTCTACGGGCGTGTTCCCGGCTTAAGCGCGGGAGTCAGTGAGCATCAGCGTGCAAATGATGAAGAAGCGGTGAGTGCATGTTCGTGTGTGCTCACCATAAAAAAAACGGAGCCTGAGGCTCCGTTTTTTTATTCCATGCCCGGTGTCGCAGGCGAACCCGGCTTCGGTTTGAATTGCTTGTCGCTGATGCGGAATTTCTCACGGCGATCGCCCATCAGTTCGCGCAGTTCGCGGATCGACAGTTCGCTGACTTCATGCATGCGAATCAGCAGCGATGCACCTACCGGCAGGCGACGATGACGGATCTTGCTGATCACCGGCGGAGCCACTTCCAGCGCGCGGGACAGGGCGGCATCGTTTTTCAGATGCAGCTTCTCGATCAGCGCGTCGAGCAGGTGGTTAGGATCGTAGTTGACTTGATCCGAGAGAGAGGTATCGTTGGTGCCATTAGGTGTAGTCATGATCGGACGTTCCATTATGCAGATGTTTATAAGGGCCTTGTTTGTGCAAGTGCTATTAGTTCTTGGTAAAACTGCAAAACGTGGTTAACCAGTTTCCATTTGAGGTGCCATTCTTTTCCCACTGCAACATACACAACTCGAACCAAGGCCATCGGGATCAGTCGGTCTGACTTGCCAGCCTTCACTATTCGTTTCCTTGTTTCTCACTTCGGTACTGGCAAAACGTCAATGTTGACGTCAGTACATTCAGTGAGAAAAGTCTATTACAAAATAGTTGCGAGAAATCACCTTCAATTTGTAACAGATATTAACAGGATTTTTTCTACATTTGGTGTTGTTTCTTTGACACGACAAAAGACAGCCGATTCCAGCCGTTTAAGCCGAGATCCCGCATGGTGGCGATGTTTCGTTCGAAAATGGCGCTTGCCTCGGGGAAAGCCTGGACGGCCCGATCGATGCTGCTTTCTCGCAACAGATGCAAAACAGGGTAGGGGGAGCGGTTGGTGAAGTTGTCGATATCGTCCGGCAGGGCGTCGGCGAATTGATAGTCGGGATGGAAACTGGCGATTTGCAGCTCGCCTTCCAGCCCGGCATCTTCCAGCACCTCGTCGGCAACATCGAGGAAGCTGTTGTAGTCCAGGAAGTCTTGCAAGACACGCGGATGGATCAGCACCGTGGTATCGATTACCTCGGGATCGCTGTCTTGCAGATGCTGCAACTCGCGCGACAAGTCCGCCGCGAGATCGGCCTCGGTCTCGGCATGGCTGACGACATAGCGGATCTGGTTTTTGACATATACCGATTTGGCAAAAGGACAAAGATTGAGGCCGATCACGGCCTCGCTGATCCAGGCTTGCGTGAGCGCAATGACGTCGTCGTCGGAAGGAAGTGGTGCGGTATTCATGGCGGCATTGTCTCATGAGGTCTGTGCAGAAGGCAGCGCAGACGGGGAGCGAAACGGTGGCAACGCCCGGAAATCGGCTATGCTTCACATCCTCGTGGCACCCGCGGTGCACATTCTCACTTAATACACGCACAAAACAAGACCGTCATGGCGCTCAAAGCAACCATCTTCAAAGCCGATCTGCAAATCTCCGACATGGACCGGCACTATTACCAGAACCACACCCTGACCATCGCCCGTCATCCATCGGAAACCGACGAACGCATGATGATCCGCGTGCTGGCTTTCGCGCTCAACGCCAGCGAATCGCTGACCTTCGGCAAAGGCTTGTCGGACGTGGAAGAGCCGGACATCTTGCAAAAGGACCTGACCGGCGCCATCGACCTGTGGATCGAAGTCGGCCAGCCCGACGACAAGCGCATCTTCAAAGCCTGCGGCCGCGCCGCGCGCGTGATCGTCTACAGCTACAGCAGCGTCAGCAATATCTGGTGGAACCAGACCGGCAGCCGTGTCGAACGCGCCAAGAACCTGACCGTCGTCAACATCGCCTCCGAAACCAGCCTGGCGCTGGAAAAGCTGGCGCAGCGAAATATGCAGCTGCAATGCACGATCCAGGACGGCCAGATCTGGCTGGGCAGCAACGAAGACATGGTGCAGATCGACCCGCAGGTGATCAAGCCCTAGGGCCTATGCATAGATGCCGGCAAACAGGTCGCGCACCGACGGCAGCGTATCGAGCGATGTGAGGCGGGACAGCAACAGCGCAGCGTTGTTGCCTCCGCCCGGGTTTCCTGCCGCCACGCATTTCACGAACTTGTCTTCGATTTCTTCCTGACGCATCGGGCATTGCGCCGCGCCGCGCGCATACGTCTGAAATCCTTCCACCCAGTCGCGGCCTGCGGCCTTGACCAGCACATTCGCTCCCTCAGGCGCCGCTTCGCAGGCGCCAGCCAGGCTCCAGCGCGGACCGACGGTTATCTTGACACGCTGCATCAGTGCAAGGACGCGCTGCTCCTGCAAGACCGCGCCGTCCAGATGCGCCAGCTCTACCGTGCCGTACAGCAAGGACACCGCGACGGCGAAGGGCATGCTGAATTGCGCTTCCTGCCGCGTCGCCGGCTTGTTGTAAATCAGATTGGCAAAAACGATTTGCGGCACGTCGCAGACGATCTCTTCAATCTCGTCCGCGTGAATGCCGTGCCGGGCGACGATGGCCATGGCGGCGTCGACGGCGGCGTGCGATGACAGGCAAAGCGGAATGCGCTTGAGGTCGACGCCGGGCGATTGCATGAACCACTGTGAGCCGAGCTGCGCGATCATGGCGACGTTGAATTCGCCGTGATTGAACAAGCCGGTGAATCCGTTCCAATGCTCGAAGGCATCGTGCGGCCCGCCGGCGCCCTGTGCCGCCAGCAGCGCCGCGACCACGCCGGCTTCCGCGGCGCGGCCTGCCATCAGGGGTTTGGCGTCGGTGCCGAAGCAGGCCTTCATGCCGCCCGTGCCGGCCACCGCCAGCCCCAGTGCCGAAGCAGTTTGTTTGCGGTCCAGCTTGAGCAGCCAGGCCGCCGCCGCACAGGCGCCGACAGGGCCGAGCACGCCGGTGGTCCACCATCCCTGGTCGTAAAGGATGCTGTTGGTGGCGGCGCCGACGGCGTATTCACATTCCGACCCGACAATAAAAGCGGTCAGCAGATCGCTGCCGGAAGCATTGCGCTTTTGCGCCACCGCAATGGCGGCCGGCGCGATCACCGCAGAGCCATGCACGAAGCCGGCATAGCAATTGTCGTCAAAATCCAGCGCATGCGCCGACGCGCCATTGACGAATGCCGCCGCCGGCGCAGAAAAAAAATGCGGATCGCCGACGACGGCGGCATCGCCGTGCGAACCGCCGTCCATGGCGATGGCGCGCGCGGTGCGGGCCACCGCCGTCGCCGAGCCGGCGAACGCAACGCCGACGGTGTCGAGCAGGCAGTTGGCGGCGATGCTGCGGACGGCGGCGGGAATATCGTTGTGCTGCAGGCCGCAGATCCAGTCGGCCAGGCGTTCAATGGCGGTAGGGTGAGTCATGGTGTGACGTTGTGTCATGGAGGAGAAAACGGAGGTAGTGCCTGCCCGATGCAATGTTGCCGCCGGCGCTGGTCCGGGACAACACGGCATCAGGCAATGAGGACGCCGGGGAAGGGCGTCGCAGACTTATTCCGGCAACGTACCGGCTGGCGCGCCCAGCCACTTCTTCGACATCTCGTCGATGGCGCCGTTGCTCTTGGCTTCGCGGATGATCTCGTTGAGTTTGGCGACCAGTTGCGGTTCACCCTTTTGCACGCCGATGTAGCACGGCGCGTTGGACAGGATGACCTTCAGGTCCATGCTGACCGACGGATCCTTGGCCTTGATCGTGGCCGCCACGGCGGTGCCGGTCGCAAACATCTGCGCCTGCCCGGCGAGGAAGGCCGAGACCGTGCCGTTGTTGTCTTCAAAACGCTTGATCACCGCGCCCGGCGCCAGACGCGAGAGTTCTTCGTCCTGCATCGAGCCGCGGGTCACGGCGATCACCTTGCCGGTGAGTTCGTTGTAGTTCTTGGCGAGGATTTCCTGCTTGCCGAAGACGGCGTCGAAGAAGGGCGCATAGGCGATGCTGTAGTCGATGACCTTTTCGCGCTCAGGCGTCTTGCCGAGTGAGGAAATGGTCAGGTCGGATTTCTTTGTCTGCAGATAGGCGACGCGGTTCGGGCCGGTGACCGGGATCAGTTCCAGTTTGACGCCGAGTTTTTTTGCGACCAGCGCCGCCATGTCGATGTCGTAGCCGCGCGGCGTCATGTCGGTGCCGACCGAACCGTAGGGCGGATAGTCGGTCGGTACGGCCACGCGGATGACTTTGCGCGCGAGGATGGTGCTGAGGGCGTCTTCCGCCATGGCGTTGCCGGAAACAGCGGCGGCAATCGAGACGGCAATCAGGCTAAGCAGGAGAGAGTGGCGTTTCATTTCGATATCCTTTCAGTGATATGCGTGGTGCACAAGTGAGTAGTGAAGTACGGGTAGTGTTGAAGCGGTTTGCATTGCCTTGGTCTTGAAAAGTGCTTGAACGTCAGTCGTCGCTTTTGCGCGCGCGTGTTCTGGAGACCCTGGGCAATTCGGTGTCTTCCGCGCCCCACCATTCGCCCATGCTCCACAGATTCTTTTCCGTCTCGGAGACCGAGGCCTTTACGTCGACCTTGGAGGTCGCCGCCATCAGCGCAACCAGGATTTCACTGACGAGGAAGGCGGGCACCAGCGTGTCGAAGAAAGAGGCGTTTTGCTTGCCGACCAGAATGGTCTCTGCCGCCATGCGCGCAATCGGCGAGCTGTCGCTGTCGGTGATGGCGATCAGCTTGACGCCGGCCTTGGCCAGATGTCCGGCGATCGACACCGCGCGACGAGAATAAGGGGCGATGCAGCAGACGAACAAGGCGTCCTTGGAGCCGGCCTGATGCATGATTTTCATCATGCCGCTTTCGCCGGCGCCGTCGATGAGCGTGATGTTCCTGGCGAAGTATTCCGAGACGTGGGAAAACTGAAACGCCACCGGAAACGATGAACGCAGTCCCAGGCAATAGATCGTGCGCGACGCCGACAATATCTTCACGGCGCGCACGATGGCGGCCAGGGTGTCGGCGCTGCACAGCGCCTGGATGTGCGCGATGGCGTTGTTGGCGACGTCCAGCGCGAGTGCGGTCTCGCCGATCTTCTGGTTCAGCTCGACCAGGCCGTGGGCACGCTGGCTGTATTCGTTGCTGCGTGAACGCAGGTTGTTCTTGAACACTTCGCGGATATCGTCGTAACCCTCCATGCCGAGAAACTTGGCCAGGCGCGTCATGGTCGACGGCGGGATGCCGGCCAGCCGCGCCTGCTCGCGCATGGACATCACGGCAACTTCATGCGGATGATCGAGCACGAAGCTGGCGGCCAGACGCACCTGGCGCGGCAGGCTGTCGAAGCATTGCTTGATGTGCAGCACTAGCGCCTGCTGGGACCGCAAGGATTCGGACGGCTTCTGTGACTCTGGCGATGCTGATGTGGCTTGATTCACGTTGATGCTCCGCAATCGGGATATGCGGGGCATCAAGCAACATATGTGCCAATATTTTTTACAAATGATTCAAATGAATCATTTTTGCGGGGCATTTCAGCGTCCGAAAAAATCGCTGCGCAGGAGAGATTTGATTTTGATGATTCAAAAACAGCGGGCCGCGTGAATCAAATTGTCTGGAGCGGGAGTGACGCACTCCGTCATGAGCATCGACAATGCGCCACGATGGACACGGCGATGCTGCAACGTGGTGAGCCTGGTTTGAATTAGTTGCCCGAATGCAGTTCTCTGAGAATGCCGAGGAAGAGATCGGCGCGATAGGTGGAGGGACGCGACGATTCGGTGACCGCACAAATCTGATGCTGATAAGAAGGGCTGCCGTTTTTCACCTTCAGCGCATACCGCTTGCCGAGCAGTTGTACATAGTGCACCGGCAGGATGCCCAGATAGCTGCCGGTCGCCACCAGCAGGCCGATGGCCTCCAGACCGCCGGCATCCGGCCCGCGCGCGTAGCCCTCGGTGGCCAGCGCCTGATCGACGTAAGGATGCTGTCTGTATACCAGTGGCAGATCGCCCGTGCTGCGCTTCGGTTTCTTTGCGGCGCTATAGACGCGATGGGTTTCCGAGAAGAGCGGCAGGTAATTGAATTCCCCTTCGCGCGGATACTTGCCGCGGATCGCGATGTCGACGCGATGTTCGCGCAAAGCCTGGTTGAGATCGGGGAAGGTCATGACGCTGATTTCCGGCCGCACATTGGGTGCGCGCTCGCGCAGGATGGCCAGCGCTTCCGGGATCTTGCAGTCGGGATGCGTCAGCGTGTGCTCGACGATGCCGATCGACAGCGAGCCGGACAACACGCCATGCACGGCGTCGATCTCGGAGCGGATCCGCTCCAGCGAACGCAAGGCGTCCGACGCCAGCTTGAGCGCCACTTCACCCTCGGGCGTCAGCTTGAAACCGGCCGGGCCGCGCTCGCACAGGCGCACGCCGAGGCGCTCTTCCACTTCGCGCACGTGGCGGCTGATGGAGGCCTTGGACATGTGCAGGCGCTTTTCCGCCGCCGCGAAGCCGCCGGCCTGGGCCGCATTGCAAAACACCCGCAAGGAGCGCAGGTCGCGTTCATCGAAGTCCAGATGGATCATGGTTGCCTGCCGGGAAGGTAAGTAGATAGGTAGAGCACAAAAAATCAAAGGTATTGAATTTCAAGACTATACCTGCAAAACAATCATTTTTTATTATCTGCATTGCTTGCTAGAGTCAAACGCACTCGGCTGTGTCGGCACATGCGCTGGCGTTGATCTTGCATGGATGTCGCCTGGTTTTTATCTCTCATTTCCACATTCCGCCCAAAGGATCCCAGTTCATGGAACAACTTACCGTAGCGCCCCGCACCGGCCACAAAACATTGCTGTATTCGGAGCTGGTCACCGACATGACGGATCTGAAAGCGGACATCGCCATCCTCGGCGTGCCCTTCGGTTCGGCCTACACGCCGCGCCAATTCACCAACGATCAGAGCAACGCGCCGCAAGCGATCCGCGACGTGACCGACCGCATCGTGCGCGCGCCGGAACATTACGATTTCGACATCGACGGTCCCTTGCTGCAAGGACGCAGCGACATCCGCTTCGTCGATTGCGGCGATGTCTTGCCTGATCTTGCGGTACCCGGCGATCATCAGCGCCGCGCCGAGCTGGCGATCCGCCAGATCCTGCGCGGCGGCGGCATGCCTGTCGTGCTGGGCGGCGATCACGGCATCACCAATCCGGTCTTGCGCGGCTTCGATGAAGTCGGGCCGGTGACCATCGTGCATATCGATGCGCACCTGGACTGGCGCGACGAGGTCAACGGCGTGAAGGACGGTTTGTCGAGCGTGATCCGCCGTGCGTCCGAGCTGCCTTTCGTGAAGCATATCGTGCAGATCGGTTTGCGCGCGCAGGGCAGCGGACGTCCGGCCGATTACGAAGCCGCCAAAGCCTGGGGCGCCGATCTGATCTCGGCGTATGAACTGCACGACATCGGCATGGATGCGGTGCTGGCGCGCATCCCCGACGGCGGCAACTACTACCTGACCATCGACGCCGACGGCCTTGATCCGACCATCATGCCGGCCGTCGACGGCCCGGCGCCGGGCGGCGTGAGCTTCGTGCAGGCGCGCAAGCTGATTCACGGGCTGGTGAAGAAGGGACGCGTGGTCGGCATGGACATCGTCGAGATCCAACCGGTCAAGGACAACGCCAGCAAGCTGACGTGCGTCACCGCCGGCCGCCTGATCGTCAACCTGATCGGCGCGACCATTCGCGCTGGTTATTTCGACAAGAAAAACAAAGCGTAATTAATCCGAACCACTTCACCCCACACTTTCACTGAGGCTCTCATGGAACATACGCGCATTCGCAGATTCAACACCAAAGATACCTATCCCGAACAAAAGATCGACAACGACCTGTGCCAGGCGGTGGTCGCGCGCGGCACGACCGTATTCCTGCGCGGTCAGATCGGGCAGAACCTGGACACCTCGGAAAGCGTCTGTATCGGCGACGTCAAAGGCCAGACCGAACAGGCGATGTACAACATCGACATGCTGCTCAAGGAAGCCGGCGGCAAGCTGGAGCATATCTGCAAGGTGACGATTTATATCTCCGATCCACGCTATCGCGAAGATGTGTATCGCGTGGTCGGTCGCTGGCTCAAGGGTGTGTTCCCGGTATCGACCGGTATCGTGGTGTCGGCGTTTGCGCGTCCGGAATACCTGGTGGAAGTGGACGCAACTGCCGTTATTCCAGATTAAGAATTGCTCTGACGACTGACGGCGCGCTGCTTGATCTGCTCAAGCAGTCGCTGTCCTTCTTCGCTGTTGAACCAGGCCGCGTGGCCGAGGTAGTAAGTGTCGTAGGCCAGCGAGGCATTCTTCGCCGAGCGCGTGATGCCGTGGAAGTAGGCCAGTTCGGCCAGTGCAAATTCCGCATGCACCAGCGGCAGCAAGGCTGCCAGCGCTTGCCATTGACGCGCGCTCAGCGGACGGATCAGGTGATAGCCGTCCAGCATGGCATCGAGCAGATCGGGATGGACCACGTTCTGCTTGCCTGCCTGCGCATTTTGCTTATCTTGTATCGACAGCCACTCGATGATATTGCGCTCGATCGCCGTCGCCAGATCGTGCAGGGCGCAGGTGCGGTCGCTGAGGCCGAAGTCGAGGATGGTTTCCACGCCGGCCGCCGCACTGCGGTCGGTCCACAGCAGATTCGAGGCATGCCAGTCGTTGTGCGTCCACAGCGGAGTGAGCTCGTCCAGGTAAGGACGCAGCCGGTCGTGGAAGGGCAGCAGCGTGGTCGCGGTTTCATCGCGCCAGTTGCGATGCTTCAGATAATCGCCGATGGCCGGGCGCTGTCCGACATAGTCTTGCAGCGCCGGCATCGGGTCTTGCTGCGAAAAAATCGTGAAGCTCGACACCAGCGCCTGCGCCTTGCGGGCGGGCGCCGCGTAGCCTTCTGCCGCCAGATGCAGGCGCGCCAGCGCCTTGCCGGCTTCGTGCGCATGCACGCGGCTGCTGAACGGCGTCCATGACACAGCGTCGCGGTACAGGTCGATGCCTGAGGCGACGCTATGCACTTCATACGTCCAGTGATCGTCGGTGACGGCGGTGGCGCCGTCGCTGGTGGTCAGCACTTCGCTCACGGCGATGCCGCGGCTGCGCAGGTGATTGATGAAGCGGTGTTCTTCGCTCAGTCCGTCGACGTCGCGCACCGAACTATGGTGGCGCTTGACGAACACTTCCATCGTTGACGTCGTCATCACGCAGCCGGCCGAGAACGGGCGCGGGCTATGCCACACCAGACGCTTCGGGATCCCGGCCTGCGGATAGTGCTGCAGCACGCGCGTGACTTCGGCCGAGGTCAGCGCCGGCCAGTCCGAAATCACCGTGTCGGCATTCATGCCGTGGCTGAGGACGCGGGTCAGGTGATGGGAAGCGGCTTCCATGCAGGCGCTCGCCGCTCAGAAATCGTATTGCACGGTCAGGCGCGCCAGACGCGGCGCACCGAGGTGCAGGTAACTGTCGCCCAGCGATTCGCCGGTGTCTTTCCAGTAGCGCTTGTCGAAGAGGTTGTCGACGGTCAGGCGCACCGTGGTCGGATGGCCGCTCATGCTGGTCTGGTAGCGCAAGCCGGCGTTGAAGATATGGTAAGCCGGCACGGTGGCGCTGCCGTCGCGCGTGGCGGCCTTGCTGCCGCTGTAGAGCCAGCTGCCTTGCAGATTCAGGCCGGGCAGGGCGGCCAGCGCGTAGTCGGCATACACCGCGCTGCGCACGCGCGGCACGTTGATGGCTTGCTTGCCGTCATAGGCCGGCGTGCCGGTGCCGTCGGCGCGCGCCTGGATGAAGGCCACGCTGGCGGCCAGGCGCAATTGGCGGGTGACGTTGCCGGAGGCGCCGAATTCGATGCCGGTGTGGGTTTCCTTGCCTTGCTGGACGTAGGTGAAGCTGGTGCCGCCGGCATCCGGCTGCGGGTATTCATAGGCCTTCTTCATGCGGAAGATAGCCGAGGTAAAGCTCAGGTCCTTGCTCCAGTCGTATTTGAAGCCGGCTTCCAGCTGGCGCGCCACCGACGGCGGCAGCGTGGTCGGGTAATTGCTTTCCCAGAACGCAGCCGCCGTGCCCATGGTCAGCGTCTCGGCATAGCTGCCGTACAGCGACATGTTGGCTTGCGGTTTGAAGATCAGCGCAAGTTGCGGCAGGAACTGGTTGCGGTCGGTGTCGCGCGTGGTGAGGCCGGTTGCGTTGTAGGTTTTTTCTTTCAGCCAGACCTGGCGTCCGCCGGCCAGCACTTGCCAGCGATCGTTGAACTGTACACGGTCGGTGAAGAAGATGGCTTGCTGGCGGCTGTCCAGATTGCGGTACGACGCCGGAATCGGATCGGTGGCGGCGGGCAGAACTGCCGGCGTTGCGCTGTAGATGTTGTCGCTGCCGACCGGAATCGAAATGCCGTCCGATTTGTCCACCACGCGGCGCGACATGCTCAGGCCCGCGGTCAGACTATGCTTGACGAAGCTGGTGTTGAAGTTGCCCTGCAAAACCGCCTGGCCTTCGTCGTTGCGGCGGGTGTCGTCGGGGCTGCGATAGTCGTAGACGTCAAAGTCGCCGTTGGCGGCGAACGTCGGCGAGAAGCTGGTCGCCACGTTGCTGCCGTAGGGGAAGGCCAGGTAGTCGTCGATGACGGCGCGGCTGCGGCCGAGGTTGACATAGGCGCTCCAGTCGGCATTGAGCTCGACGTCAAAGCGCGTATTCATGTTGAGCGAATCGATGCGCACCGGCTGCACCCAGGATTGCGGCGACAGCATGGTGCTCGGCGATACGTTGGACGGCACGGTCTTGCCGCCCAGCAGTTGGTAGCCGGCGACCGACTTTTGCGCTTTTTTCTGATACTCGATGTTGAACTGCAGGTGTGCTGTGGACGTGATGTCCCAGTTCGCCGCGACCGAGGCGAAGTCGCGATAGCCGTTGCTGTTGTTGACGTAGGAATTGATGTCTTCGTGCGCGGCGTTGACGCGCAGGCCGAATTGCTTGCGCTCGCCGAACAGCGTGCCGAGGTCGGTCGACACATAGCGCGAGCCGTTGGAGTCGGTGCCGAACATGACCGAGCGCACATCCGCCGGACGCTTGGTCACGTAGTTGACCAGGCCGCCGGCATTGACGACGCCGCCTTGCAGGCCGGACAAGCCTTTGATGATCTCGACCTGTTCCTTGTTTTCCAGCGCGATGTTCTGTTCGCCGACCACCGACAGGCCGTTGATGCGATAACCGCTCGCCAGATCCAGCGGAAAACCGCGCACGCTGATGTTCTCGTAATAGCCGACCGGTGCATAGTTTTCACCGATGCTGGCGTCGTTCTTGATGACGTCGCTGAGCAGGCGGGCTTGCTGGTCTTTCAGTTGCGCTTCGGTGACGACGGTGACCGAAGCGGGCGTGTCGAGCAGCGGCGTGTCGCCGAAACCGGCGATGTTCGACGAGCGTGCGCGATATACCGGAGCGGATGCACTTTCGGCGGTGACGCTGACGGTCGGCAGCGAGCCGGCTTCAGCCGGCTCTTCGGCGCGGGCGCCGGTGCTGAAGACGCACGGCGCGCTGGCCAGCGTGAGGGAAATGGCGAGAGGAGAAAAACGTTTCATCGGTGTTGCTTTACTTTTTTGAAGACGATACAAGCGGAAGGTCGCTGACTATTCACTACTGCCGGACTATTGCCCGCGTGCGGTACGCACGGCGCGCGCCAGATCGATGACCGACATGGCGTAGAAATAGCTGCGGTTGTACTGGGTGATGGCGAAGAAGTTGTTGGTCGCCAGCCAGTGCTCGGTCGGCGCCGCGCCGTTTTGCAGATCGACCACGCCGTAGCGCAGACCGGCCGGCAATTCCGCGCCCGGCACCACGCCGGCGGCTTTCAGCTCATCCGGCGAGAACTTGGCTTCGAGGCCCTGGTTGATCAGGTCTTCCGCCTTGGCGGCATCGGTGACGGTGGCCGGGAACACGGTCGGTTCGCCGCGCTGCCAGCCATGGATCTTGAGGAAATTGGCGACGCTGCCGATGGCGTCCACCGGCGAGCTGCGCAGATCGATTTTGCCGTTGCCGTCGAAGTCGACGGCGTACTGGCGGATGCTGCTTGGCATGAATTGCGGCCAGCCGATGGCGCCGGCGTACGAGCCCAGCAATGAGAACGGATCGATGTTCGACTCGCGCGCAAACAGCAGTGTGCTTTCCAGCTCGCCGCGGAAGAAGGCCATGCGTGCGTCGCGGTTGGCGGTCTTGGGATAATCGAAGGTCAGCGTGGTGATCGCGTCCATCACGCGGAAGTTGCCGGTATTGCGGCCGTATACGGTTTCCACGCCGATGATGCCGACGATGATTTCGGCCGGCACGCCGTATTGCGCTTCGGCGCGCGACAGCGCCAGTTCGTGCTCATTCCAGAAATCGACGCCGGCGTTGATGCGTTTCGGTTCGACGAAACGGGCTCGGTAGGCTTGCCAGTTTTTCGGCTTGCCGCTGGGCGCGGGTTTGATCAGCTGGATGGCGGTGTCGAGATAGCGCGCCTTGCTGAAGACCGCTTGCAGCGCAGCCTTGTCGAAGCCGTTGCGCTCGACCATCTCGTCGATGAAGGCGTTGACTTCCTTCCATTGGCTGAAGTTGGCGAATTCGCCGTCGTCGGTTTCTGCTGCTTTTTTCTTCGGCTTGGCTTTTTGTTTGGCAGTTTTGCTGCTGGCCTTGCTCTTGGCCTTGGCCGTCGTCGACTCTGCATGAACGGCCACCGGGCTCAGGAAGGCCAGGGAAAGTGCGAACAAGCCAAGCAGGGAAGAGGGTGAACGGAAGCGGAAGCTATGTTTCATCGACATGGATAGGAAGCGCAAGGTCAGAGAAAATCAGAGAAATCGGAATGCACCATCGCGCCGCTGCTCGTAAGCTGGCTGACAGGCAAGTCAGCCAGTATACATGACCACTGCGATGATCGACCGGGCGGCCCACGCCGCGCCCGCCTTGTGGATGTACACTAGAGTCGAAACGGTCGACATTCAGGCACCCAGCGTTCTGCGAAGAGCCTGAAGCGATGGAGATGACAATGAGCGAGACCTGCTGACGGGCAGATATTCAAAAAGACAACAATGACTACCGCTTTCTATACCCATGCCGAGTGCCAGCGCCACGAGATGGGCGAGTGGCATCCCGAGACGCCGTTGCGCCTGCAGGCGATTGAAGACCAACTGATCACCAGTCGCATCGACCAGTTTATCGAGCGCCGCGAAGCCCCGCTGGCCGAAGTCGCCGACATCGAACGCATCCACACCGCCAATGCGGTATCGCTGATCCGGGACAATGCCGCGGCGTTGGCTGAAAGCGGCACGGCGCACTATCCGCTCGATGGCGACACTTCCATCAACAAGCATAGCTGGAAAGCCGCCCTGCGCGCCGCCGGTGCGGCGGTGGCGGCGACCGATGCGGTGATCGCTGGCGAGCTGGAAAACGCCTTTTGCTCGGTGCGTCCGCCGGGGCATCACGCCACACCGACCACGCCAATGGGTTTTTGCCTGTTCAATAATGTCGCCATAGCGGCGCGCCACGCCATCGACATGCACGGGCTGGAGCGCGTCGCCGTGGTCGACTTCGACGTGCATCACGGCAACGGCACGGAAGAAGCCTTCAAACACGATCCGCGGGTGCTGATGGTGAGTTTCTTCCAGCATCCGTTTTACCCGTTCAGCGGCGCCGATCCGGCCGAGCCGCATATTCTGAATGAGCCCTTGCCGGCGTATACGGCGGGCGATGTGGTGCGCAAGCTGGTGACGGAAAAATGGCTGCCGGCGCTGCACGCGCATCAGCCGCAGATGATCTTCATCTCGGCCGGTTTCGATGCCCACCGCGAGGACGACATGGGGCAGATGGCGCTGGTCGAGGCCGATTACGCCTGGATGACGAAACAGATCATGGACGTCGCCCGGCAATATGCGCGCGGCCGCATCGTCAGTTGCCTGGAAGGCGGTTACAACCTGTCGGCGCTGGGTCGCAGCGTGGTGGCGCATCTCAAGGTGCTGGCCGATCTCGACTGAGGTCCGGAGTCCGGTTCGGGGCGATTCCTTACGACGCTTCCAGTCTTTCGTAGGCAGCGACGATGGCGTCCGCCACGGCGCGTACGCGGGCGGTGCGGTTGAGATCGTCATGCAGCACCAGCCACATGTCATAGGGCTCGGAACGTTCCGGCCAGATCCGCACCAGTTGCGGCGAGGCGTCAGCCATATAGGCCGGCAACTCGCCGATCCCCAATCCAGCTGTCACTGCTTCCATCAGCATCAATCCCGAACTGACTTCCATCGCCACGCGCGCATTGGCGGTCGATTCGCCGCAGATACTTTCGAATTGCGAGGCATACACGGCACGCTGATAGATGACGACGTCATGTCCTGCCAGAGCCGTTCCCGGTTGCGGCACGCCGCGTTTTTTTACGTAGGCTTTTGAGGCGTACAGGCCGAGGGACAGCCGTTTCAGATGGCGCGAGATCAGATCCGGGCTGGTCGGGCGCAGGCTGCGCACCGCCAGGTCGGCTTCTCGGCGGGTCAGGTTGGAGACTTGGGTGGAAGTCGTCAGCACCACGCGGATCGCCGGATGCTCGGCCGCCAGTTGTTGCATGGCGGGTATCAGGATGTGCTTGGCCATGGTATCGGTCGCCGCCACGCGCACCACGCCACACAGGCGCTCGTCGATGCCCTGCATCTGGCGCTGCAGCTGGTCGGCGGCTTGCTCCATCTTTTCCACGGCGGCAATCGCCAGATCGCCGGCCGGCGTGGCGACATAGCCTGCCGGCGTGCGCAGGAACAGCCGTGCTCCCAGCGATTTTTCCATCGCATTGAGCCGGCGACCGACGGTGGCCTGGTCGATCTGCAATTGTTCAGCGGCGCCGCGCAGTGTGCCGGCGCGCTGGATCGCCAGGAAAATACGGGCGTTATCCCAGTCCATGATTCCAGTCCATGCTTGTCTCCAGGGGAGTAGAGGGAGGATTGTATGATGCATTTTTGCATCAGAGTCATGAGATTATGCTTATTTATTGCATTGCGCAAGAAGCATAGAATGGCATCCTTGCTCGCATTCCCGGTTGCCCGGACTGTCGTCACAAGCGATATCGCCGGCAACCTCTACAGAAAGAGAAGTGCCCCATGTCAACACAATGCCCCTCGCAGGCGGCCTCTGCCACTGTCACTGCAGCCGTTGCAGCGATGCCTGCACCCGCGCCCGCTGCAGCCAAACCGCATGCGCATACCGGTTTGCTGCCCCTGGTCACGCTCGCCATCGGCTTCGTCATGGCCATGCTGGACGTGACCGTCGTCAATGTCGGCCTGTCGTCGATTGAGAAAAGCCTCGCTACGCCGCTCAGCATGCTGGTGTGGATCGTCGACGGCTATACGCTGAGCTTTGCCGCCATGCTGCTGGTCGGCGGCGCACTGGCGGATCGCTACGGCGCCAAGAATATCTACCTGCTCGGTTTGGTGCTATTCGTGGTCGCCTCGCTGCTGTGCGGTGCTGCGCCCAACGGCGGCATGCTGGTGGCGGCGCGTCTGCTGCAAGGCCTCGGTGCGGCGTTCTTCATGCCGAGCTCGCTCAGCCTGCTGACCCATGTCTACGAAGACGACCGCGTGCGCGCCCGCATGCTGGGCGTGTGGTCGGCGACAGTCGGCGGTGCAGCCGCAGTCGGCCCGCTGGTGGGCGGCATCCTGATTCACTCTTTCGGCTGGCGCAGCGTGTTCCTGATCAACGTGCCGGTCGGCCTGTTGGGTTTGTTCATGGCGGTCAAGATGATTCCTGCGGTGGAGAAGCACATGCGTGCGCTGACCATCACCAGCCATTTCCTCGGCGTGCTGATGTTGGCGGCGCTGAGCTTCGTGCTGATCCAGGGCCCGGTCTACGGCTGGACCTCGATGCCCATCGTCACCGCCGTCATCGTGGTGTTGCTGGCGCTGGGTACTTTGGTGCAGCGTGAACGCAGCGGTTCGGCGCCATTGTTGCCGCGGGCCTTGTTCGCCACGCCGCAGTTCGCGGCGGCCAACGGCATCGGCTTCCTGATCAATTTCGGCGTGTACGGCCAGTTCTTTTTCCTGGCGCTGTTCCTGCAGCAGGCGCGTGGGGCGGACGCTTTGCAAACCGGTTTGCAGATGGTGCCGATGATGGCGGTGATTTTCATAGGCAATCTGAATTCTGGACGCATGACGGCGCGTTGGGGCCCGCGTCTGCCGTTGCGCCTTGGCCTGACGGTCGGCGCGGTGTTTTCGGCATTGCAGATGGCGCTGACACCCGAGACGCCTTACTGGATGGTGGCCGTGGCCGGCGCGCTGGCCAATCTGGGTATCAGCACGGCGATCCCGGCCATGACCACTGCGGTGATGCAAGTGGCGGGCAAGGTCAATTCCAACAGCGCTGCCGCTGCGCTCAACGCGAATCGCCAGATCGGCGCGCTGGTCGGCGTGGCGTTGATGGGGGCGATCCTGCACACCTTTACCGGCTGGACCACCCGCATCGCGCTGGCCTATGGCGTGATTGCCGTCGTCTATGTACTGGCGCTGGTGCTGGTGTTGCGTTACGTCAACGCGCGCTCGGCGGCGACTTCTGCGGCAGCGGTGTCAGCAACGAAATAGGCGTCGGATTGACTTCTTTTTAAGAGCAAATGCAGGGTAAATAGGCCGCAGGCCGTAAAATAGCGGCTTATTTTGCAAAAAGAAGAATTCCGCATGTCTATTCAATGGTTCCCAGGTCACATGAACGCCGCCCGCAAGAAGGCGGCGGAAGCAATGGAAAAGGTCGACCTGGTCATCGAGGTGCTCGACGCGCGCCTGCCACAGGCCAGCTGCAACCCGATGATCGAGCAGATTCGTCTGTTTCGTCAGCGTCCCTGCCTGAAGATCCTCAACAAGAGCGACCTGGCCGACCCGGCCGTCACGCAAGCCTGGATCGCGCATTACAACAGCCAGAAGAACGTCAACGCCGTCGCCCTGAGCTGCAAGAAGCCCAGCGACGTCGCCAAGGTGCCCAAACTGGCGCTGGCGCTGGCCTCGCATCGCGGCACCCCGCTCAAGCCGTTGCGCATGATGATCATGGGGATTCCCAACGTCGGCAAATCGACGCTGATGAACGCGCTGCTCAAGAAGCGCGTGGCCGCCGTCGGCGACGAACCGGCCGTGACCAAGACCCAGCAGCGCCTTTACCTGGGCAACAATATGGTCCTGATCGATACGCCCGGCATGCTCTGGCCGAAGATCATGCATCCCAGCGACGGCCTGATGCTGGCCGCCAGCCATGCGGTCGGCAGCAATGCGCTGATCGAAGAAGAGGTCGCGACCTTCCTCGCCGATGAACTGCTCAAGCGTTATCCGCAACTGCTGGCGGCGCGTTACGGTTTCAAGACCGAAGGCATGGACGGCGTGGCGGTGGTGGAGGGTGTGGCGGCCAAGCGCGGCTTCCGTCTCAAGGGCGGCGACTTCGACTATGAAAAGGCGGCGCATACTTTCCTGCAGGATTACCGCACCGGCGCGCTCGGACGCATCACGCTGGAAACCCCGCAGACACGCGCCGAACTCTTGGCGGCGTACAAGGAAGAACTGGCGATTGCAGCAGCAGAAGAGGCTGCCGAACTCGCCGCTGCCGAGGCGGAAGAAGCGGAAAGGAACCGCGGCCGCCCGGAGTAACGGCGCCGTGTTTCGGCAGGGACGAAAGCTCGCTCAGGCGGGCTTTTTTTTATTGTTGCTATGTATCAGATAGCGCGTGGCCGTAATGAGTTGTAAAAACGTGGTCGCCGAGCATGTTTCGGTTTTACATTACGGCGTACTCAACATTCCATTCTTTACCGGTAAAACGGGTGTGGATAGTCTTATTGCTGTGACGGAGGAATTCGAACCCTCGATACAGGAACCGATGCATCTGCAGTGTTGCCGGCTATATCCCCGGCATGCAACGACTGCGCGTACACGAGATAACCATGGCCGATAGCGTTTTTCTCAAGATCGAGTTTTATCTTCTTATCTTTTTCTCGCTGGTGGTGCCGGCGGCCATCTTCGCCACGATGCTGCTGAAGCGGGCGCTGGCGCGTTCCATCGTGCTGCTGTTCGGCATGTTGCTGCTGGTGCTGGCGGGGATCGATATCGTGCTGCTGAAGAAGCTGGCGTGGCTGGCGCGAACTTCGCTGTCCTCGCTCGACGACGGTTTCTTCAATTCGGAAATGTCGCTGTGCCTGTATCTGCTGCCGGCCTTTCTGGGCGGCGTCGGCACCAATGTAATTTCGCACATCCTGATCCGGCATCTGCGCGAGGCGGAGGACAAGTTCGACCGCGAGCAGCCGGGGCATTGGCGTTAATTGGCGTGAGGCGATGCCAATAAATGCCTATAAAAAAAGCCGCCCTTAGGCGGCTTTTTTGCTCAGCGTCCTGATTACCAGGAAGTCACGACCGAGTTCTTGTACTTCTCGGTCACGAATTTCTTGATTTCCGGGCTGTGGTAAGCCTTGATCAGCTTGGCGACCCATGGCTTGTCCTTGTCTTCGACGCGCACGGCGATCACGTTGACGTAAGGGCCCTTGGGCGCTTCGATGGCGATGCCGTCCTTGGTTGGCGACAGGCCGGCGGATTCGGCGAAGTTGCCGTTGATGGCGGCAGCGTCGAAGTCATCCAGCGAGCGTGGCAGCTGGGCCGCGTCCAGTTCGACGATCTTGACCTTCTTCGGGTTGTCGATGATGTCCAGCGGCGTTGCCTTCAGGCCTGCGTCCGGCTTCAGCTTGATCACGCCTTGCGCTTGCAGCAGCAGCAGCGCACGGCCGCCGTTGGTCGGATCGTTAGGCACGCCGATGCGGGCGCCGTTCTTCAGATCCTTCAGCGACTTGATCTTCTTGGAGTACACGCCCATCGGGAAAGTGATGGTGGTGCCGACGCTGACCAGCTTGTAGCCGCGGTCTTTGACTTGTGCATCGAGGTACGGCTGGTGCTGGTAGCTGTTGGCATCCAGGTCGCCGGCGGACAGTGCGGCGTTCGGCTGGATGTAGTCGCTGAATTCAACGATTTGCAGCTTCAGGCCGTCTTTCTCGGCGAGCTTTTTCACTTGTTCCAGGATTTCAGCGTGCGGGCCGCCGGTGGCGCCGATCTTGATCGGCTTGTCCTGCGCCAGGACCGGAGCGGAGACAAGGCTGGCAGCAACGCCAAGGCCTGCGAAAAACTGGATTAATTGACGACGATTCATTGTTTCCCTTTCACTCTTCAAAGATGACAGCGGATAGCTGCTTTAATTATTTTTGAACCTGTTTGCGATCTGTAGCGAGAGGCCATCAGCCGGTGGCGGCCGGAGCACAGGAACCGGAATGTACTTGAGTACATGAGGATTCCGAGCACCGCCCGACGCCGGCTGATGGCCTCGCAGTAAGATCGCGAACAGGTTCTAACGGTGGCTCAGGCGCCGCACCAGGACATCCCCCAGCGTCTGCACCAATTGTACAAATACGATCAGGATCAGCACCACCGCCAGCATCACTTCCGGCAGGAAGCGCTGATAGCCGTAGCGGATGCCGAGGTCGCCCAGGCCGCCGCCGCCGATCGCGCCGGCCATGGCCGAGTAGCCGACCAGGCTGACGAAGGTGATCGTGAGACCCGCGACGATACCAGCAAACGCTTCCGGCACCAATACTTTATAAATGATTTGCCAGGTGGTTGCGCCCATGGCCTGCGCCGCTTCGACCAGGCCGTGATCTACTTCGCGCAGCGCGGTTTCCACCAGGCGTGCGATGAACGGCGCCGAGGCAATCGTCAGCGGCACGATGGCGGCGGCAGTGCCGATCGAGGTGCCGACGAAGAAGCGCGTGAACGGGATCACCGCCACCAGCAAGATGATGAACGGCGTCGAACGCACGGCATTGACCAGCAGGCCGGCGATGCGGTTGAAGGCGAGGTTGGGCAGGATGCCCTTGCGTTCGGTCAGGTGCAGGGCGATGCCCAGCGGTACGCCGAACACGGCGCCCAGCAGGCCGGAGATGCCGACCATCATCAGCGTTTCGCCGAAGGAGCTGATAAAGAGATCAATCAGTTCAGATGACATGGTTCAGCTCCTCCACCACGACGCCTTGCGCACGCAGGTAATTCATTGCATTGGTAATGTTCTCAGGGGTGCCGTTGGCGAGGATCGCCAGCGAGCCGAACGCCTGCCCTTGGATTTCGTCGATCTGGCCGTGCAGGATGTTGAAGTCCAGGTCGTAGCGGCGCACCGCTTCCGACAGATGCGGCTGGTCCACGCCCGAGCCGGTGAAGGCGAAGCGGAACAGGTGGTCGGTGCCTGCGCCATCCTTGCTATTGGCCAGACGCTCACGCAGGCGCGCCAGCACGCCCTTGGGCAGCTCATGCGCGATCACGTCGCCGATCAGGGCGCGCGTGACTTCGTGCTTCGGTTCGCGGAACACGTCCAGCACTTCGCCCTGTTCGATGACCTGGCCGGCTTCCATCACGGCGACGCGGTCGCAGATCACCTTGATGACTTCCATCTGGTGCGTGATCAGCACGATCGTCAGGCCGAGTTCCTTGTTGATCTTGCGCAGCAGCTCCAGGATGGAACGCGTGGTTTCCGGATCGAGCGCCGAGGTGGCTTCGTCCGACAGCAATACTTTCGGCTCGTTGGCCAGGGCGCGGGCGATGCCGACGCGCTGTTTCTGGCCGCCGGAAATTTGCGCCGGATAGCGGTTCTTCAATGCGGTCAGGCCGACCAGTTCCAGCAGCGGTTCCACCTTCCTGGCGATCTCGGCCTTGGACAGGCCGGCCAGTTCCAGCGGCAGGGCGATGTTGTCGTACACCGTGCGCGAGGACAGCAGGTTGAAGTGCTGGAAGATCATGCCGATGTGGCGACGCGCATCGCGCAGGTCGTCGGCCGACAGCGTGGTCAGGTCCTTGCCGTCGATGACGATGTTGCCGGTGGTGGGACGGTTCAGCAGGTTGATGGTGCGCACCAGCGTGCTCTTGCCGGCGCCGCTGCGGCCGATGATGCCGAAGACTTCTCCCTTGCGGATGGACAGGTTGACGTCGCGTACCGCGTCCACCGTACCGTTGTCGCTTTGGAAGCGCTGGGTGACCCCCCGTATTTCAATCATATTGCTTTCGATCATGTTGCAATGAAAAAGGCAGCAGGCCGGCCTCGTGGGCCACCTGCTGCCTATATTTTTTATATAGAAGCGTGATTTTATGAGGATTTCGTTACACGAGGAACTACATTTTGCATATTCCCTAATGAGAAAAAGGCATAACCACGCGGTTTTGTGGGCGAAAGACGAAAATGCGGCAGACTTTCCGGCCGATTTTTGATGATTTTGTCAAGAAAGCAATACTGTTTCCCGCTATCCAAGCCGATGCCATTGAACCCTTGCGCTGAAAATTATGTCTTCACACGCTAAGATGGCGGGCATCGCGAGCGGTGTTGCGCACTGGATTCTGGGAGAAGCATGGCATACGTATATAAAACGATGGAGTCGCCGGTCGGGCAGTTGACCCTGGTCGGGCGGGGCGAGAAGCTGGCCGCCATCCTGTGGGAAAACGACAAGCCGACCCGGGTGAAGCTCGGCGAACTGACGCCTGAATCCGGCACCGGCACCGCCGTCTTGCTGGAGACGGAGCGCCAACTGAACGAATACTTTGCCGGCAAGCGCCAGCGCTTCGAGGTGGAACTGGATTTCACCGGCACCGATTTCCAGAAGCGCGTGTGGGCCGCCTTGCTGACCATCCCCTTCGGCGAGACCCGCTCCTACGGCGACATCGCCCGCCAGCTCGGCGACATCAAGGCGGTGCGCGCGGTAGGCGCCGCCAACGGCAAGAATCCGATCTCCATCATCGCGCCATGCCATCGCGTGATCGGCGCCTCGGGCGAGCTGACCGGTTTCGCCGGCGGCCTCAAGGCCAAGGAATTGCTGCTCACGCTGGAAGGCGCGCACGCCTTGCACAACAAGCCCGGCACAGGTGTACCGCAAAAGCGTCGCAGCAAGCAGCCGGATCCGAATCAGGGCATGTTGTTCAGCGAGGGCTTGTAACGCTATTCAAAGTAAAAGAAAAAGCCCCGGTCGCCGGGGCATTTTTCAAGAGGGCATCAATCGAGGAGACAACATGGAACAGGTACCGTATCGCCCGACGCGACTGCAAAACGGGTATGTCCGGCAACTGGCCGCCGGCTTTCTGGTTGCGGGCGTCTTTGCGAGCCTTGCAGGCTGCAGCACCACCGATGAAATACGTCTGCAATCGATGGGATCATTCTTTGTCGGCGGACGCGAAGCCGAGGTCAGCGGCAAGCCGGTCAAGGAAATGCTGCTCACGCCCGGCGGCGCGCCGGTCAAGGTCAATCCCAACGGCACGTATCAGGTCGAGCAGGCTTATGTGCAGTATTTCATTCCCGCGCAGCAGCGCGGACAGCTGCCTTTGCTGCTCTGGCACGGCGGCGCGCTGACCGGGGCGGAATACGAGACCACGCCCGATGGTCGCGAAGGCTGGCTGAACTGGTTCGTCCGGCACGGCTGGGCCGTCTACAACGCCGATGCCGTCGAGCGCGGCCGCGCCGGCTGGGCGATGTATCCTGATATTTTCACCAGCGATCCGGTGTTCGTCACCAAGGGCGATCCGTTCGAGCGTTTCCGCATCGGCGCCGGACCGGGATCTTATAACAAGGATCCGGCCAAGGCCAGGCTGCTGCCCGGCAGCCAGTTCCCGCTGGAGGGTTACGACAACTTCACCAAACAAATCGTGCCGCGCTGGACCACGACCGACGCGGCGATCCTGAAAGCCTACATCGCGCTGGTGGACAAGGTTTGCCCGTGCGTGGTGCTGGCGCATTCGCAGGCTGGTCAGTTCGGCTATCGCGCGGCCCAGGCGCGCCCCGACAAGATCAAGGCGCTGGTGCTGGTCGAGCCTTCGGCGCAAGGCGATCCGCAACTGGCAGGCGCGCTCAGGGATATGCCGCTGGTGTCCATCTACGGCGACTTCATTGCGCAGGACGCACGCTGGCCGACCATCAAGGCCAACAACATGAAGTTCTACGAAACGCTGCGCGCGGCCGGCGGCCATCCGGAAGTCATCAACCTGCCCGAGATCGGCATTCACGGCAATGGCCACATGATGATGATGGAGAAGAACAACCAGCAGATTGCAGACGTGATCAACAACTGGCTGAAAGAGAAGGGCTTGTACCGCTGAGGCGGCAAGCTGAGAAACCCGCGACAATAAAAAAGGCCTCGATTGCTCGAGGCCTTTTTTTGTACAACGTGAAGCTGGTGTGGAAAGCGGTGCCTTCCGGTGCGCCTGCATTCCGCAGAATGCGGGCGCAGCCGAATTACATCATGCCGTCCATACCGCCCATGCCGCCCATACCACCCATGCCGCCTGGCATGCCGCCAGCCGACTTGTCTTCCGGCAGCTCGGCAACCAGTGCGTCGGTTGTCAGGATCAGGCCGGCAACCGATGCTGCGTTTTGCAGAGCGGAGCGGGTGACCTTGGCTGGATCCAGCACGCCCAGTTCAACCAGGTCGCCGTAGGTGCCGTTGGCAGCGTTGTAACCGTAGTTACCGGTGCCTGCCAGCACAGCGTTGATCACGACCGAAGGTTCGTCGCCTGCGTTGAATACGATCTGACGCAGTGGCTCTTCGACAGCGCGCAGAACGATCTTGATGCCGGCTTCCTGATCGGCGTTGTCACCCTTCAGGTTCTTGACGTTGGCGCGAGCGCGCAGCAGGGCAACGCCGCCGCCTGGCACAACGCCTTCTTCAACAGCTGCGCGAGTAGCGTGCAGAGCATCTTCAACGCGTGCTTTCTTTTCCTTCATTTCGACTTCGGTGGCTGCGCCAACCTTGATCAGAGCAACGCCGCCTGCCAGCTTGGCAACGCGTTCTTGCAGCTTTTCGCGATCGTAGTCGGAAGTCGCTTCTTCGATTTGCGCGCGGATTTGCTTGACGCGTGCTTCGATAGCGATGGCTTCGCCGTTACCGTCGATGATGGTGGTGTTTTCCTTGCCGATTTCGATACGCTTGGCTTGGCCCAGTTCAGCCAGAGTGGCTTTTTCCAGAGTCAGGCCGACTTCTTCAGCGATCACTTGGCCGCCGGTCAGGATAGCGATGTCTTCCAGCATTGCCTTGCGACGGTCGCCGAAGCCAGGAGCCTTGACAGCTGCAGTCTTCAGGATGCCGCGGATGTTGTTCACAACCAGCGTTGCCAGTGCTTCGCCTTCGACATCTTCAGCGATGATCAGCAGTGGGCGGCCGGCCTTGGCGACTTGTTCCAGGATAGGCAGCAGGTCACGGATGTTCGAAACCTTCTTGTCGAACAGCAGGACGAACGGGTTTTCCAGGGCAACAACTTGCTTCTCTTGGTTGTTGATGAAGTAAGGCGACAGGTAGCCGCGGTCGAATTGCATACCTTCGACGATGTCCAGTTCGTTTTCCAGCGACTTGCCGTCTTCCACGGTGATGACGCCTTCTTTGCCGACTTTGTCCATTGCCTTGGCAATGATGTCGCCGATATCGGAATCGGAGTTAGCGGAGATCGAACCGACTTGGGCGATTTCCTTGCTGGTTGTGGTTGGCTTTGCCAGCAGCTTGACTTCAGCGACGATGGCGGTGACAGCCTTGTCGATGCCGCGCTTCAGGTCGGTTGGGTTGAAGCCTGCTGCAACGTACTTGAAGCCTTCGCGAACGATCGCTTGTGCCAGCACGGTAGCGGTAGTGGTACCGTCGCCTGCGTTGTCGGAAGTCTTGGAAGCAACTTCTTTAACCAGTTGCGCGCCCATGTTTTCCAGCTTGTCTTTCAGTTCGATTTCTTTGGCAACCGAAACGCCGTCCTTGGTGACGGTCGGGGCGCCGAAGCTGCGCTCCAGAACCACGTTGCGGCCCTTAGGACCCAGAGTTACCTTGACTGCGTTCGCCAGGATGTTGACGCCATTGACGATTTTTGCACGTGCGTCATCGCCGAAAATTACTTGTTTTGCTGCCATGTTGGATTCTCCAAAATTCGTTTGTAGTGCGATTGAATCGGCTTGATCAGCTTCGATCCGACTGGTTCGCTGCCGGCGCAATGTGCTTTACATCGCGCCAATGCAGAGGACGTCGATTATTTTTCGACGACGGCGAACAGGTCTTCTTCGCGCATGACCAGCAGTTCCTGGCCGTCGATCTTCACGGCCTGGCCGGAGTACTTGCCGAACAGAACGCGGTCGCCGACCTTGACTGCCAGCGGACGGACCTTGCCGTCATCCAGGATCTTGCCGTTGCCGACTGCCAGGATTTCGCCTTGATCTGGCTTTTCAGTTGCTGCGTCAGGCAGCACGATACCGGATGCGGTCTTGGTTTCTTGGTCGAGACGCTTGACGATAACGCGATCGTGCAAAGGACGAAGGCTCATGAAAACTCCTTAAAATTCAATAAGTTATAAATAAATTGCGGCATTGGCTGCAAAGTGTACTTAAGCCCTGCAGCAAGAAATCCGTGCCACATCGGAAAAGTGGGTAGGTCAGAGGGAGTTGTTAGCACTCTCCCCTAACGAGTGCTAAGTATAGGGGCGGAGTGGGGGTTTTTCAAGAGCGGGTTGATTTAATCGTTGGCCGGCTGTGTTGTCGGAATGCGCTTAAGCCTGAGCTTGCCGGGTGCGGGTGCCGGCTTTTGGCTCCCATTGCTTAAAGCGCCAGCGCATTCATTACTGCGTCGGGCATGGAGGGGCGGCCGTTGACGAGGCATGTGGCGATAAAGGTCGCCTCTGCATATGTCACCCCATCCACTTTAATTTGCTGAAAGAAATTGACGCGATTGCGTTTTTCGTTCTTCTCAAGCTGACAGGTAACCTCCAATCGGTCATCTTTTTTCAGGCTTTTACGAAAGCGTATGGAGTATTCAAGCACCATGTAGATTTTCCCCTGGCTGAACTCCTCTTCAATATCAATGTTCAAGGCTTCTTTCATAAACGCGTGCCTTGTCCACTCCATGTAAAAGGGATAGTAAAGGCCGTCGACAACGCCCTGAAAATCAATATGGCTTTGTTCTACTTCATAGCTTTTTGAAAACATTTACGTGTCCTGATCTGCTGGTTATTCCAGTAATACTGTCTCTGGAGGTTGGGTGCTGCCGCTGGCAAGACTGCTGCTCGCGAACAGTTGAGTCGTTGTCTTAACCTGTGGTCTGCTCTGAGAGATTCTCCCGGCGAAAACGTTCCACCAGAAAATCGATAAACGCCCGCGCCCGGGCCGTCTGGTTGAGGCGGCCGGCGTAGTAGACGAACAAATCCGCCGACGGCAGATTGAATTCCGGCAACACCACCTTCAGGCGCCCGCTTTCCAGGTATTTGGCCAGATCCCATTCCGAGCGGATCAGGATGCCGTGACCGTCCAGCGCCCAGCCCAGCACGATGTCGCCGTCATTGCTGGACAGCGTTCCCTGTACTTTCATGACTTCATTGTGCTGCTCGTGCATGAAGCGCCAAATGCCGTAGGCGTCGTCGTTTTGGCGGTGCAGGATGCAGCGGTGATGGGCGAGGTCCGCCAGCGTGGCCGGGGTGCCGTATTGCGCCAGATACAAGGGCGAGGCGCACAGGAAACGGCGGTTGCTCATCAGGCAGCGCGCGTTGAGGCGCTGGTCGGGCAGGGCGCCGAAGCGGATCGCCATGTCGAAACCGCCGTCAACCAGGTCGACCGGCCGGTCGGTGAGTTCCACCTGCACCTCGACATGCGGGTGCAGTCTGGCGAACTCCGACACCAGCGGAGCAATGGTGGTGCGGCCGAAGCCCAGCGTGGCGTTGACGCGCAAGGGACCGCGCAATTCGCTGCTGCTGCTGGAGACGGCGTCTTCCATTTCGCGCAATTGGGCAAGAATGCGCGTCGCGTGCGAGAGATAGGTTTCGCCTTCGCTGGTCAGGCTGATGCGTCGTGTGGTGCGGTTGACGAGCCGCACGCCGAGCCGGCTTTCCATCTGCGACAGGCGTTTGGTGGCCGCGGGCGGGGTGATGTCGAGTGCGCGCGCAGCGGCGGACAGATTGCCGTGACGGGCAATCAGGACAAAAAACTCCAGTTCTGCAGCGAGGTCGTTTTTCACCGAAAGTTAATAATCATCTGATTTTGGGTGAAGTATAGGCCGCTCTTCCGCGAATAAGCTAGCGCTTCCATACAACATGCATCGCCCGAACGGTGCTTAGGAGAACTTCATGAGAATCGTCGAAATCCGCGAACAAACCATGCCGATCAGCTCGCCGATCCGCAACGCCTATATCGATTTCAGCAAGATGACGCTGAGCCTGGTGGCCGTCATCACCGACGTCGTCCGCGACGGCAAGCCGGTGGTCGGCTACGGCTTCAACTCCAATGGTCGCTACGGCCAGGGCAAGCTGATGCGCGAGCGCTTCATCCCGCGCCTGATGGAAGCCGATCCGGCAACGCTGGTCAACGACGCCGGCGACAACCTCGACCCGCACAAGATCTGGGCCACGATGTTCACCAATGAAAAGCCGGGCGGCCACGGCGAGCGCTCGGTCGCCATCGGCACCATCGACATGGCGGTGTGGGACGCCGTCGCCAAGATCGAAGGCAAGCCGCTGTTCCAGTTGCTGGCCGACCGTTACGGCAACGGCGTGCCGGACCGCAAGGTGTTCGTCTATGCGGCGGGCGGTTACTACTACCCGAATCAGGATCACGGCAAGCTCAAGGACGAGATGCGCAGCTACATCGATCGCGGTTATACCGTGGTCAAGAAGAAGATCGGCGGCGCGTCGCTCGATGAAGATCTGCGCCGCATCGATTCCATCCTGAGCGTGCTGCAGGACGGCCAGAAACTCGCCGTGGACGCCAATGGTCGTTTCGATCTGGACACCGCGATCCAATACGCCAAAGCGCTCTCGCAATACGATCTGTTCTGGTACGAAGAGGCGGGCGATCCGCTCGATTACGAGTTGCAGGCGACGCTGCGCAACTACTACAAGAATCCGATGGCGACCGGCGAGAACCTGTTCTCCATGCAAGATGCGCGCAACCTGATCCGCCACGGCGGCATGCGCGCCGATCGCGACTGGTTGCAGTTCGACTGTGCATTGAGCTACGGTCTGGTGGAATACCTGCGCACGCTCGACATGCTCAAGCAACACGGCTGGTCGGCCAGCCGCTGCATCCCGCACGGCGGCCATCAGATGTCGCTCAACATCGCCGCCGGTCTCGGCCTTGGCGGCAATGAATCCTATCCGGATCTGTTCCAGCCTTACGGCGGTTTTCCGGATGGCGTCAAGGTGCAGAACGGCTACATCACCATGCCCGATTTGCCGGGCATCGGGTTTGAAGGCAAGGCCGACCTGTATCAGCAAATGCAGAAACTATCGGCGTAAAGTCTCGAACCGCGCTGCCGGACAATCACGGCAGCGCGGTGTTGTCGTCCTGCGTCGGACTTATGCCGCCGAAGCCCGCGCCGCGGTGCGGCGTGCGGCGCTGCGCTTCATCAGCAGTGCGCCGGCTACAAAGGCTGCTGCAACCAGTCCCAGATTGCGCACCGAACCGTCCGCGACCGTGATCGCGCCTGCGCTGGCGCCCAGCGAAAAGCCCAGATACATGAACGAAGCATTCAGCGACAAGGCGATTGGCGCGAGTTTGATGCCGGCGATGTGGATCAGGTTGGTTTGCTGCGCCGGATAAAACGCCCATCCCGCAATGCCCCAGACGATCACCGAGACGAACACCGGCAGCACGGCCAAGTCCACAGGCAACAGATACGCAATCGCCACCAATGTCAGGAAAGCCGCGATCAGGAATATCAGCGCCGGACCGGTCACGCGCTGGAAGCCGATGCGGTCAGCGACCTTGCCGCCGGCCATGACGCCGATGGCGGCCGAGATGCCCCAGGCGAACAAGACATAACCGACGTGGGTGCCGTGGATGCCGGTGACCTGATTCAGGTACAGCGCAACATAGGTGTACATGGTGTAAGCGCCGGTGGCCCACAGCAGCGTGGTCAGCAAGGCGCGCAGCACGGCAGGGTCACGCGCCGCCATTACGCGTTCGCGCAGGCTGGCGACCGGCAGGTTGGCGCCGATGCCGCGCGGCAGTCCGCGCAACAGGCCGATGGTCGCTAGCGCCGCGAGGATCGCCACGCCGGCAAACGTCATGCGCCAGCTGAGCTTGTCGGCAATCACGGTGCCCAGCGGGGCGGCCAATGCGACTGCCACGGTGATGCCGCCGCTGACCAGCGCCAGCGCGCTGCCGCGGCGTTCCGGTGCGACCAGTGCGCCGGCCAGCGCCATGGCGTTGGGTACGTAGAGGCCGGCGGCAAACGCCAGCAGGATGCGCGCCGTCATCAGCGACCAGTAGCCGGTGGCTTGCCAGGCCAGCAGGTTGGCCAGCGTGAATGCGGTCATCGCGCCGATCAGCAAACCGCGGCGGTTGATGGCGCCGGTCAGCGCCGTCAGGATCGGCGAGCTGAGGGCGTAGGCGGCAGTGAAGGCCACCACCAGTTGCCCGGCCACGGCGACGCTGACGCCCAGATCGCGGGCGACGGTCGGCAGAATGCCCGCAATCATGAAACCTTCGGCGCCGACGGCAAAGGTGCCGAGCGCCAGCCAGTACAGCGGGGCGTTGCTGCTACCCTGCGTGCTCGCGGGGGCAGGGGGTGAAATGGAAGATGTGCTCATGGCGTTCTCGCAAAGTAAATGTTGATAAGTTGCAATCGGATTTTAAAATGACCAGTCGTCTTAAATCGGATGAAAAAAATGCCGCCTCTTGTCGTTCTCATCCAGGCGGCTTTACTGCAAATTCTTTGTCTTACTTCAGCATCTTGTTGAAGGCCAAATCCATGAACTGATCGAAGGCGTTCTTGTTGCGTTCCACACGGGTGCGCAAGGCCGCGCCTTCCCAGGCATTGAGCAGAAAACCGGCCAGCGCCTCGGGGCTCAGCTGCGTCGGAATCGAACCGTCTTTCTGGCCGGCGGCGATGGCATAAGCCAGCTTGCCCGACCAGTTCGAGTAAATTTTCACCAGTTCTTCGCGGATCAGCGCGCTTTGCTCCGACATTTCGGCACTCATGTTGCCGATCATGCAGCCGTGCTGAAAGCCGCGATCGACCAGCCTGTCGTTGAGCGCCGTGAAATAACGGTGCAAACGCTCCAGCGCCGGCACGCTGTCGTCCACCAGGATTTCGCGCATCTTGCTGCGGCTGGCGTAATACGCAACGATCTCCGCACCGAGCGCTTCCTTGCTCTCGAAGTGGTTGTAAAACGACCCCTTGGGCACGCCCGCTTCGGTCGTGATGTCCTGCACGCTGCAGGCGTTGTAGCCGCGCTCTGACAATAATTTCAGAGCGGCGTCGAAGATCTGGTCACGGGTGTTTAGCTTAGCCATGGCCGAATAATATGACCAGTCGTCTTAAAAATCAAGCGGCGCTTGTTCCGGTGTTGGAAAAACGCGATGTTGCCGGCCGTTCATAGAGTCTGGCCGGGCGTAGTCAGACCGCGCGTTGTCTTGGTGGAAACGTTGGGCAAGTCGGTCCCGGCGTCAGGCCTGTTCGCTTTGTTCAAGCACGTACTGCGCAATCGCCAGCGAAGACGTCAGCCCCGGCGACTCGATCCCGAACAGATTGATCAGCCCGGCATAGCCGTGCCGGTCCGGTCCGCTGATGAGGAAATCCTCTTCCCTGGCGGTGCCGGTGAGCTTGGGGCGCACGCCGGCATAGCTGGCCTGCAGGGCGGCATCCGGCAAGCCCGGCCAGTAGTGGCGGATGGCTGCGTAAAAACGCTCCGAGCGGCGCAGGTCGACGGCGTAGTCCAGTTCGCGGTCGTCCTTGACGTCCAGCCATTCCACATCGGGGCCGAAGCGCGCCTGGCCGGCCAGATCCAGCGTCAGGTGGACGCCGAGCCCGCCGTCTTCAGGCAATGGATAAATCAGGCGTGAAAACGGCGTCTTGCCGCTCAATGAAAAATAATTGCCCTTGGCGAACCAGGCGGCCGGAATATGCTCCGGCGCCAGTCCCTCGAAACAGCGCGCCAGCCGCGGGGCTGCCAGGCCGGCGGCATTGATCACCAGGCCGGCCGACAACTGCATCTGATCGCCGTCGGTCGTGACCACATCCAGCGTGATGCCGTCGCCGCTGCGGCGCGCTGCGACCACCCGGCTTTGCAGCGCCAGCATGGCGCCGTGCGCCTCGGCGTCGGCCAGCAGTTGCTGCATCAGTCCGTGGCTGTCGACGATCCCGGTGGAAGGCGAAAGCAGGGCGCCGACGCATGCCAGCGCCGGTTCCAGTTCCTTTGCATGGGCGGCATCGATGGCGCGCAGGTCGTGCACGCCGTTCTGCGCCGCGTGCGCTGCGATGGCCTGCATGCGCCCGGCCTGCTCCGCGCTGGTGGCGACCAGCAGCTTGCCGCAGCGCTGATGGGCGACGTGGCGTTCTTCGCAATAGCGATACAACAGCGCGCGGCCTTCGACGCACAGCCTGGCCTTGAGCGAGCCGGGCCGGTAGTAGATCCCGGCGTGGATGACCTCGCTGTTGCGCGAGCTGATGCCGTTGCCGATGCCGTTGTCGGCTTCGACGATGACGACTTCGCGCCCGGCCAGTGCAAACGTGCGCGCGATAGCCAGGCCGACGACGCCGGCGCCGATGACGACGCAATCGATGCGATCGGTCATGATGTGAGAAATGGGATGAACAAGAAGGACTCCAATCAGGCAAGCCGCCATTTTAGCGTGCCTGCCGCGCTCCGGAGCGATGCTTTCATCGGCTGGACTAGGCGTCCGCCGGCAAGAATGTTATAAATGAAAAACATACCGGTTGCGCGGCCAGTCAGCCGCAGGCAGAGGCGCCATCACAACTCTTATCAAGAGCCCTGCCGCAACCCGATGACCTTCATTTATGTTCATTCATCGCACGAACAATAAAGACGGAGACCTATGGCCCAATATGCCGGATACAAGCGCTCTTCCACGGCAATCCTGGCGGCGGCCTTTGTGCTGCTGGCCTGCATTTCGCTGATCGGACTGGACGCCTGGCGCACCTGGCAGGCGCGTGCCGTGGAGGAGCGCGATGCCGGCGTTGCCGTGACCAATATGGCGCGGGCGCTGGCGCAGCACGCCGACGATACGTTCAAGGAAGCCGACACCGTGCTGATCGGCCTGCTCGAACGCATCCGTCATGACGGCACCGGGCCGGCAGCGCTGGAGCGCCTGCATCGCCTGTTGATGCTGCAAGTGAAAGAGTTGCCGCAACTGGGCGGCATTTTTGTCTATGACCAGACCGGGCGCTGGATCGTCAATTCGCAGCCGGTGATCGATACCAGCCTCAACAATGCCGATCGCGACTATTTCATCTACCACCGCGATCACGCCGGCCCGGGCGTGCACATCGGCGCACCGATCAAGAGCCGTTCCAGCGGCAAGTGGATCGCCACCGTCACGCGGCGCATCGATAATGCCGACGGCAGTTTTGGCGGCGTGGTGCTGGCCACAGTCGACATGGATTATTTCCAGCGTTTTTATGAAAGTTTCAATGTCGGCAAGTCGGGCGCGATTCTGCTTGCGCTCAACGACGCCACCATGATGTTCCGGCGGCCGTTGCGCGAAGACTCGATCGGCAAGAGCATGGCGTCGGCGTCGATCTACCGCGAACACGCCTCGCAGCGCGCCAGCGGCGTGGCGCTGATCAAATCGTCGCAGGACGGTGTGCTGCGCATCAACGGTTACACGCATCTGCAAACCTATCCGATGTTCGTGTCGGTGGCCTTGTCCAAGGATGAAGTGTTGGCGGAATGGCGTGCCGATGCCTACATGCACATGGCCGGGGTGCTGATTCTGGTGACCTGTTTTGTCGGCGTCGGGCAGCGCATGGTGCGGCAGATCGACAAGCGCGCGATTGCCGAAGGCGAGGCCAATGAAGCCAGGGCGCAGGTGGAGGAGCTCAACCACACGCTGGAGCGGCTGGCCATGCAGGACGGCCTGACCGGACTTGCCAATCGCCGCCATTTCGACGGCGCACTGGCGCGTGAACTGAGCCGCGCGATGAGAAAGGGCGAAAGCCTGTCGCTCATCATGATCGATGTCGATCACTTCAAGCTCTACAACGACATGTACGGTCATTTGTCCGGCGACGAGTGCCTGCGCAAGGTCGGCCAGTCCATCCTGAGCGGCGAGCGCCGTCCCGGCGATCTGGCGGCGCGTTACGGCGGCGAAGAGTTTGCCATGATCCTGCCCAACTGCGACGAGGCGGGCGCCTTGGTTGTGGCGGAATACATCCGGCAGGAAGTACGCCGGCAAGCGATTCCGCATGCTTCCAATCCCGACGGCATCGTCACGATCAGTCTCGGCATCGGCTCATTCAATCAGGCCAGGCGCGGTGCGACAACCGCGGGTTTGGTGGGGGCCGCAGACCAGGCGCTGTATCGCGCCAAGGCCGGCGGTCGTGATCGGGTTGAAGTCTGACTTGCGGGGTTCAGTTGCGACCGGCTGCTTTCCCGGTCGATTTGTCGGCCGATTTTTCGGCGACGACAGGCTCGGCGGCGGGTTCGATGGTTTCGCCTTCGATCACCTGCATTTCATCGCTGGCCGGCATCGCAGGGAACGACCTGCCGTCCATGGCGCGATTGAAGGGATAAATATTGTTCTTTCCTTGCACGTCCTTGACGATCTTCGCCATTTCAGTGATCTGATATTGCGCCAGATCGCTTTCCCACTTTCGCTCCCGATAGTAGAAAAAGACCAGGAAGACCAGTCCGATGCTGAGGTAGGACACCACGGCGACGAACATGTCTTGTTGCAATAGATCGGCTAGGAATTTCATGTGTAGGCTACTCGCTAAGTGGTGCGCCGGGGCCCGGGAGAGATATCAGCGTGGGCTTCGGCAGGGCTGAGCTGATGTTTAAATGATAAAAAAAAGAGCGAGCGTACGGTATCGGGGAATTCCTTATTGGTGGTGTGGAATGCACGTCATGCAGCCGGCGCACAAGCGGCATCCCACCCCGCAAACCGGCATCAGTGCAGCAAAGTCTTCTTCAGCGTCGCCGCAAGTTCTTCAATGGCGAACTTGGCGACATAGCCGTTGGCGCCGACGCTCTTGACGTGATCTTCGTTGGCGGAACCCGACAGCGACGAATGGATGACCACCGGGATGCTCTTGTAGCGCTGGTCGCTCTTGATGTTGCGCGTGAGTGTGAAACCATCCATCTCCGGCATTTCCAGGTCGGTCAGCATGAGCGCGATCTTGTCGCCGATCTGCTTGCCTTCGCGTTGCGCCTCGGCGGCCAGCGACTGCAATTTTTCCCAGGCTTCCTTGCCGCTCTTGGTCATCACATAGGGCACGCCCAGCGTCGACAGGCCGTTTTCAATCAGGGCGCGCGCCACCTTGGAGTCGTCGGCCGCCAGCACGATGGCGCCGGGCTTGATCAGATCCTTGAGTTCGTTGCTGTGGTCGCGGTCGAGCGAGTGCCTGACCGGCGAGGTCATGTCCAGGATCTGCTCCACGTCGAGCACCTGCACCAGCCGGCCGCCGTCGGTGGCGGAGTCCAGGCGCGCAATGCTGGTCACCATGTCGCCGCCGGCGCTGGACTCCGCCGACAGCACCTGGCTCCAGTCGAGGCGCACGATCTCTTCCACCGATTCCACGGCGAAGGCTTGCGTGTTGCGTGCATATTCGGTGATCAGCAAAATGTTCAGCCCGGTCTTGGGCGTGCAGCCGGTCACCGCCGGCAAGTCGATCACCGAAATCACCTGGCCGCGGATATTGACCATGCCCAGCATCGGCGACTTGGTGCCGGCCGCCGTGGTGATCGGCATCATCGGCACGATCTCGCGGATCTTGAACACGTTGATGCCGAACAGCTCGCCGGGACCGTCGCCGGTTGCGCTGCCCAGACGGAACAGCAGCAGTTCGAATTTGTTGCTGCTGGTCAGGTTGGTCCGTTCATCAATTTCTTTTTGAAATGCATCCATGGGGTGGCCTCATTGTTGGTTTGCTTGTTGCGCGCCTTGGGGGCAACGCCTGTTTCAGAATTGCTCCCAGGAACCGGGATCGTCTTTAGGCACGGCCGATGATTTGAGCGCAGGCTGCGCGCCGCCCTTGATGACGCGCATGGCCGGCGCAGCGGGTTTGGCGGCAACGGCGCGTACCGGCGGCGTGATGTCGACGGTGCGTTTCGGCATGGCTGCAGCAACGGGTTTGCCGACCGGCTTGCTGACGGCGCTGCGGTCGTCGAGCTTGAACACGCCGACCACTTCCGACAAGCGTCCGGCCTGTTCCTGCATGGATTGGGCTGCGGCTGCGGCTTGTTCTACCAGTGCCGCGTTCTGCTGCGTCACTTCGTCCATTTGCGTGATCGCAAGATTGATCTGCTCGATGCCCTGGCTTTGCTCGTGGCTGGCGGCGGTGATTTCGCTGACGATGTCGGTCACGCGCTTGACGCTGTTGACCACTTCATCCATGGTGGTGCCGGCCTGTTCGACCAATTTGCTGCCGGCATCGACCTGGGCCACCGAGTCGTCGATCAGGACCTTGATTTCCTTGGCGGCGGCGGCCGAACGTTGCGCCAGGCTGCGCACTTCCGAAGCGACCACAGCAAAGCCGCGGCCCTGTTCGCCGGCGCGGGCGGCTTCCACCGCAGCATTGAGCGCGAGGATATTGGTCTGGAAGGCAATACCGTCGATTACGCTGATGATGTCGACGATCTTGCGCGAGGATTCATTGATCGAACCCATGGTGTCGACCACCTTGCCGACCACTTCGCCGCCTGCGCTGGCGACTTCCGACGCGGTGACGGCGAGCTGGTTGGCCTGGCGCGCGTTGTCGGCGTTTTGCTTGACGGTGGAGGTCAGCTCTTCCATGGCCGAGGCGGTTTCTTCCAGCGAACCGGCTTGCTGTTCGGTACGCGAAGACAGATCCATGTTGCCGCTGGCGATTTCGTTGGAGGCCGTGGCGATGGTGTCGGTGCCGGTGCGCACTTCGCCGACGATCTTCAGCAGGCTGTCGTTCATGCCTTTGAGCGCTTCGAGCAACTGGCCGGTTTCATCCTTGCCGGCCGGCTGGATGTCCGCCGTCAGGTCGCCGCCGGCGACACGTTGCGCTACTTCGACTGCCGCGCCGAGCGGTTTGGAAATGACGCGCGAAATCCAGACGGCGAGCGTCATGGCGGCAACCATGCAGATCGCCAGCATCGCGATGATCCACAGCTTGGCGCTGGCATACGTTGCATCGGCGTCGGCGCTCGATGTTTCCGAACCTTTCTCATTGACTTCCACCAGTTTCTCCACCTGATCCAGCAGGCTGCGGTAGACCTTGGTCGATTCTCCTTTGAGCAAGGTGCGCGCATCCTCGTTCTTGTTGGTGCGCGAGACGTCGAGGATCTTCTTGTGCTCGGCCAGGAACACGACGATCCCCTTTTCGACGTCGGGATAGATGGCGCGTTCTTCCGGCTCGCTGATTTGCTTCAGGTAATCGTCCTGCTGCTTTTTCAGGTTGGCGATCTGCTTGTCGGCGTTCTTTTCGATTTCTTCGAATTCCTGCGGCGTGGACGCAAGGATGTGCTGCAGTTCAAAACTGCGGATACGCGACAGCGACAGCTTCATCTGCGACAGGGTGCGAATGGTCGGCAACCAGTTGGTCGCAATGTCCGTGGACGCTTGATTCACGCGACCCAGTTCGCGGATGGCGAACGCTCCCAGCGCAGCTTCCAGCAGGATGACGACGCAAAAGACGGAGATCAGTTTTTTTGAAATCTTGAGATCGTAGAACCACTTCATATTTTTCTCCTGGCGGACGAGGGACGGCTGACGACATTGAGGCATTGGCTGAAAGCATTCCGGCGCCTGTCGGCAACGGATGAACATGTCTGGCCATCAGGCAGGGATCCTGCCGGGCGCCGGAGCCGGTGTGATGAAGAAGGCGGCTCAGGCGACGAGCTGGTGTTGATTCCGCTATGCCCGATGTAATGCCAGTTTATGGGCGCGACATACTCTTCGGTATCAGTGTTTTCCTGATAGCGGAAAAGCAACTATTTTCGGGATGCGGGGAAAGGCATTGCGGTTTGCCTTCGGGCAACGATGCGCAAGGCTGCGCGGAGTGATGCGATCGGGGATAATAGCGGCTTCACCCAAACCAAGGATCGTCGTGGCAGTCTCCATCAAAACTGAAAAACAGATCGCCATGATGCGTGTCGCCGGCGGGCTGGCCGCAGAGGTGCTGGAGATGATCGGCGAATATGTGGTGCCGGGCGTGACGACCGAAGAACTGGACCGCCGCTGCCACGATTACATCCGCAAGGTGCAGAAGGCGACGCCGGCCAATGTCGGCTATCACGGCTTTCCCAAGACCTTGTGCACCTCGGTCAACAGCGTGGTCTGCCACGGCATTCCCAGCACCAAGGTGGTGTTGAAGGACGGCGACATCATCAACATCGACGTCACCGTCATCAAGGATGGCTGGCACGGCGACACCAGCCGCATGTACTTTGCCGGCACGCCGTCGCCGGAAGCGCAGCGCCTGGTACAGGTGACGCTGGACTCCATGCTGGCGGGCATTGCCGTGGTGCGCCCCGGCGCGCGGCTGGGCGACGTCGGCCATGCGATCCAGACGCTGGCCGAAGGCGCCGGCTATTCGGTGGTGCGCGAGTATTGCGGCCACGGCATCGGCAAGGTCTATCACGAAGAACCGCAGGTGCTGCATTACGGCACGCGCAATTCCGGCCTGCTGCTGCGCGAGGGCATGACGTTTACCATCGAGCCGATGATCAACATGGGCGCGCGCGGCGTGCAGCAACTGGCCGACGGCTGGACCGTCGTCACGCGCGACGGCTCGCTTTCAGCGCAGTGGGAGCACATGATTGCCGTGACTGCCGATGGCGCCGAGATCCTGACGGCGTGGCCGACAAAAAAATAAGTCGATAACCCGTTTCATTCGTTAACCGTAGATCCGCCGGCTGAGTTTCTCAGGCAACCGTGTTTGCATTCCTTGCCGGATGTGGCGCGTGCATCGGTTATCATTTCTTGCCGCAAGGTATTCCGTACATTTCATGTACGACCTCTGCGCGGCGCTCGCTCTTCTTTTCCACCGTTCTGACAACGATAGATCATCGCCCATGAAAATTTCCCCGTCGCTGCCGCTCTGGTCCATTGCTTCTCCTGTCATCGGCTGGCTGGTGTATGCCGTCAACGGCTTGCAGCCCGGCGGCTGGTTCGCGATCCTGCTGGTGATCGGCCTGATGGCTTCCGTGCTGGCGGCGGTGTATCACGCCGAGGTGGTGGCGCACAAAGTCGGCGAGCCGTTCGGCACGCTGGTGCTGGCGCTGGCGGTGACGCTGATTGAAGTGGCGCTGATCGTGTCGTTGATGCTGGCCGGCGGCGAAGCCACCACGGGATTGGCGCGCGACACGGTGTTCGCGGCCATCATGATCATCCTCAACGGCATCGTCGGCATTTGCCTGCTGGTGGGCGCAAGCCATCACCGCGAGCAATCGTTCGGACAGCACGGCGTCAGCGCGTCGCTGGCGACGCTGGCTGCGATCGCGGTGCTCACGCTGGTCCTGCCGAATTACACGCTGAGCGAGATCGGGCCTGTCTACAGCCCCAGCCAGCTGGCTTTCATCGCCGTGATCTCGCTGGTGTTGTACGGCACTTTCGTGCTGGTGCAGACCGTGCGCCATCGCGACTATTTTTTGCCGGAGAACGCTGCTGCCAACGAAGAGGCGCATGCGGAGCCGCCTTCCAACCAGGTCGCCATCATCAGCGCCGTGCTGTTGCTGGCTTGCCTGGGCGCGGTGGTATTGCTGGCCAAGGCGCTGGCGCCGACGCTGGAAACGGCGCTCGACGGCCTCGGTGCGCCGAAATCGGTGGTCGGTATCGTGATCGCCGCCATCGTGCTGCTGCCGGAAGGGCTGGCGGCGGTGCGCGCGGCCCGCGCCAATCGTTTGCAGACCAGTCTCAACCTGGCGATCGGCTCGGCATTGGCCAGCATCGGTCTGACGATTCCTGCGGTGGCGGTGGTGTCGCTGGCGACCGGCTGGACCTTGTCGCTCGGGCTCGATATCAAATCGACCGTGCTGCTGCTGCTCTCGTTCATCGTGGCCGGCTTCTCACTCAGCACCGGTCGCACGACGGTGATGCAGGGGATGGTGCATCTGGTGATTTTTGCGGTGTATCTGTTCACCACCATCGTGCCCTGATAAACATGCACCTGAGGCGCTTCAGCGTCTCAGGTTTTGCTGATCCTTGCGCAGCGGATCCAGCAACTGACGCAAGGCATTGTGATCAAGCTCGTACATCAGCGCCAGCAGGCTGCCCAATTCTCCGCGCGGGAATCCTTCCCGCGCGAACCATCCCAGATAATGTCCCGGCAGGTCGGCCAGCAGCCGGCCTTGGTATTTGCCATAGGGCATTTCCATGCTGACCAGTTTCAGCAGGTGTTCTTGATTCATGGCGCAGTTCAGGAAAGAGTGGTGTCGGTCTTGATTTCGTCATTGCGCGCGACGCAATTGCGGCCTTTGGCCTTGGCAATGTAGAGCGCGCGGTCGGCTTCTTCCACCAGTTGTTCCGGCGCGTCCGATTGCAGGCTCGGGCGAACGACGGCCACGCCGACGCTGATGGTGACGACGGTCAGCGGGCTGGCGGCATGCGGGATGTCGAGCGCGGCGATGTCGGCGCGCAGGCGTTCGGCAAGGATGGCGGCCGACTCCGGCGTCGTTTGCGGCAGCAGCACGACCATTTCTTCGCCGCCGTAGCGTGCCGCCATGTCGCCGGTGCGTTGCGGCACTGCCTTGATCATTTCGGCGATGCGGCACAAACAGGCATCGCCGGCGCGGTGGCCGTAGATATCGTTGTACTGCTTGAACCAGTCGACGTCGATCATGAGCAGGCCCAGCGTTTCCCGGTTACGCAATGCGCGGGAAAATTCTTCGCTCAGCGCGATGTCGAAATGGCGCCGGTTCGCCAGCCCCGTCAAACCGTCTTCCAGCGCGATATTCTGCAGGTGCTTGTTCAACTGATCGAGATTGTCGCGCGCGATGACGAGCTGCGCTTCGGTTTCCAGGCGCAGCTTGATCTGTTTCAGCAGCCAGTTGCCCAGCACCGCCAGGATCAGGATGAGGATCAGGATCGCCGCCGTATGGCGCAGGGTGTCGTCGACCCAGCCGTCCAGCACTTCGTCCTTGGACAAGGCGATGGCGACGAACATCGGGAACTGGTTGAAGTGCCGGTAGGCGTTGATCTTGTCCTTGCCGTCCACGGTGGAGGGCGCGGTGTGCGTGCCGTCGTGGTTCTTGGTGACGTAGTCGCGGAAAATCGGAACCTTGCGCAGGTCGGAGCCGACGTATTTGTCGAAGAAGGGCCGCCGCACCAGCAGCGTGCCGTTGTTGAGGCCGAGGATGATCAGCCCGCTTTCGCCGATGTTGAAGGTGCTGTAGAAATTGCGGAAGTAGTCGATGTCGATTGCCGCCAGCACCACGCCGCCGAAACTGCCGTCGGGGTTGTTGACGCGGCGCGATACCGTCAGGCGCCAGGCGCCCGCCGGGTTCTTGACCAGGGGACCGACGTACGGGCCGAGGTCTGCATGGTCGCGATGATATTGGAAGTAATTGCGATCATTGACGTTGTTGCTGAACAGGACTTCGTTGGAATCCACCACCGCATAGCCGTCGGCATTGAGGACGAACAGGCCCGCCAGTTGCGGCAACTCGGTGACGCGCGCCTTCAACAATGCGTGCAGGCGCGGTTTCATTTTCTCGGTAAGCCCTTCCGCCGCCATCAGTTCGAGTACGCCGCTGAGGATCAGGTCGGCCGCCTTGAGCGTATCGTCGCCGTGCTGGGCCAGCGCGCGCGCCATGTTGACCATGGTGGCTTCGGTGTCGCGCAACTGCTCGGTGCGCGTTTTCCATGCTTGCCAACCGTCGATCGACAGCAACGACAGGCAAACCAGGAAGAAGAAAATCTTGGCCCTGAAAACGATGGGGGATGATTCCACCACGTTTGCGGAGTTCAGGTTTTTCAGTCGTCGTATTACGGTCATAACAGGCATCATATTTTTTATCGGCTCGCCGGTGTGCGCCGTCTCCTCACGCACGATGGGAATGGCAGGCATCTGCGACTTCCATGCTACTAGAAATATGTATCAAATTCGCGGTAGTTTGTTCTCTTTGGGAAAATTATCCGTATTGCGATGGCGAGGTTGCGACAACCGCGCATCGTTTCTTTGTTGTCGCGGTTTCGGCAGCAATCTGTTGAGTCATGGAAATATCGTTCTGCGCCTCTATAATCGAAGCCTGTTCCGCTTTTTTCTTGTGTTGCCATGCCCGCACCGATCGACCACGACCCGCCGCCGACGCCGCCGATAGAGCCTCAGCTCGAAGATTGCTGCCAGAGCGGCTGCGATCCCTGCATTTTCGATATTTATCAGGATGCGCTGGAGCGCTACCGCGTCGCCTTGCAGGAATGGCAGGCGCGCCGGGAGGCGAGTATGGCAAAGCCCACAAAGCGCGCCGGATAGCCTTGCGCAAGGCTGCATGCCTGCCCGATGAGATCTCCTGTCATTTGAGGGTCACATTCTTCGTGTATGTTCCGACGGTACCCTGACCGACAAACCGGGCGCCGGTCTTTCCAGACCGGTTCAGGCCCAGATGGAGAAAAAATGAACGACGAAGAACTGGTACGCCGCATCCACCGCGAACTGGCGGACAGCTATGACGAAGAGCTGGAACTGGAAATCGAAGACCGTACGATCGACCAACTGGCAGCAGGCGTGGACGCGCAGAGCGAGCAGGACAAGGCCGACCGCCGCTTGTACTTCCGCGAACTGTTTCGTTTGCAGGCCGAGCTGGTCAAGCTGCAGGACTGGGTAGTCGCCACCGGCCACAAGGTCGTGATCCTGTTTGAAGGCCGCGATGCGGCAGGCAAGGGCGGCGTCATCAAGCGCATCACCCAGCGCCTCAACCCGCGCGTGTGCCGCGTGGCCGCCTTGCCGGCGCCGAACGACCGCGAACGCACCCAATGGTATTTCCAGCGCTACGTCTCGCACCTGCCGGCGGCAGGCGAAATCGTGCTGTTCGACCGCAGCTGGTATAACCGCGCCGGCGTCGAGCGCGTCATGGGTTTTTGCACGGATGACCAGTACGAAGAATTCTTCCGCTCCGCGCCGGAGTTCGAGCGCATGCTGGCGCGCTCCGGCATCCAGCTGATCAAATACTGGTTCTCGATCACCGACGAAGAGCAGCACATGCGCTTCCTGAGCCGCATCCACGATCCGTTGAAACAATGGAAGCTGAGCCCGATGGACCTGGAGTCGCGCCGCCGCTGGGAGGACTACACCAAGGCCAAGGAAATCATGCTGGAACGCACCCACATCCCCGAAGCCCCATGGTGGGTGGTGCAGGCCGTGGACAAGAAAAAAGCCCGTCTGAACTGTATCCATCACCTGCTGGGCCAGATGCCGTATGGCGAAGTCGAACATTCGCCGATCTCGCTGCCGGAGCGTGTGCGTCACGACGACTATTTCCGCCGCGAAGTATCGAGCGAAATCGTGGTGCCGGAAGTGTATTGATTGCTTAGGTCAGTGCAGGCGTAGTAATGAAAAACGGGAGCCTCGGCTCCCGTTTTTCATTGTGCAGAGGATCGCAGGATCGCTCAGAAATACTTTTTCAGCACTTCGCCGAATGCCTGTTCCGCCGACATGCCGGCACGCATCATGGCGGTGATTTCGTTGGAATGCTCGCCGATGGTGTCCGGCAGGGTGCCGCGATTGGCTTTGAAGTATTCGTACTTCTCGCTGTCGACCAGATCCTTGGCGCGGGTGGCGGCGCTAGGCGCGCGCGTGGTGCTGGCGCGCTTGACGGTGCCGGTGCTCAGCGTACGCGCCGGCTTGAGGCCGCCGACCTTGGCCAGCTTGACCTGCTCCAGCGTGAATACGCCGGTGGCGTTGCCTGGTGCGAATTCGGCGTCTTCCGGGTGGTGCAGGTGATGGTTGCCGTCGAAAGCCATCTTCTTGCCGGCGCTGTTGGTGAGCTGGTAGCGCGGGCCGTTGCCCGAAGTTACCAGCGCGAATTGCACGCGTTCGCCGTAAGTATCCATCTGGGTGATGACACCGGTCAGGTAGTCGGCCTTCAGGGATTCGATGTTGCCGTTCCAGCGTTTGCTTCTTGTCGTAGTCAAAATATGTACTTCCAGTAATGATGGCGACCGCGCGCGAGGGGATCGGAGGAGGAAATCAGCAATCCGTGGCGGCCAGCCTGATAAATCAGTTTGACCCTCCATTATCCTCTTCTCGGGCGGAGATTGACAGGGCGGCCGGAAAATTTGCCCCGGTTTTATATGGAATTTATTTCCGGGACGCCGCAAAGCCTTGCCCATGGCGGATATTGACGAAAGACAATCATGTTTTTCGGAAATATTGGGGCTATAATGTCCGGCAGCAAAGGTAGCGGGGGAGCGCCGCCTGGCGTCATACATCACACGTTGTTCAACCCGATGGCAACAATAAAAAGGCAGGCATCATGGGTCAGGGAAGCGTTTCGTTTCATCGGTCGTGGGGATTGGCCGTCGCGTTGTGTTGCTTCGGCCCCGTTGCGCATGCCGAAGTGCAGGACTACGTTCAGGCCGGCATCGTCAAGGTGGTGCGCGGCGACGTGCAGGTGCAGCGCCAGGGCGCAGCTGCGCAAGCCGCGGCCCAACAGGCAGCTTCGCCGCAAACTGTTTCACCGCAAGTCTTGCTGCATGTCGGCGACCGTCTGTTTTCCGGCGATCGCGTGGTCACCGCCGACGGCGCCGCAGTCGGCATCACCCTGCGCGACGACACGCTGGTGTCGCTCGGCCCCAAAAGCACCTTCGTGCTCGAACAATACAATTTCAATGAAAGCTCCGGCGAAGGCAATGTCGCCGTGCGCGTCGTCAAAGGCACCTTGCGCTACGTCACCGGCCTGATCGGCAAGCACGCGCCGGAGCGCCAGCAAGTCATGACGCCGACCGCTACCATCGGCATACGCGGCACCGATTTCATCGTGGATGTGGCCAGTGAATAAGCACAGCGGCGGCGCACGCCCGGGCAAATCATTCGGAGCATGGGTTGGCCTCGCAGGATTGGTCCTGCTCACCGCTTGCGCCGGGCCGAAGGAGCGTTTCGTCCTGCTGCCGCAGCCGGACGGCTCTTCCAGCAGCATCGTGGTCAAGACCGCGGGCGGCGAGACGCCGCTGACCACGCCGTATGCCTCGGTGGAAACCGACGGCGGCAAGGCCGGCAAGACGCTGACCCTGAACGAAGCGCAGGTGCAGGCGCGCTATGCGCCGGTGATGGACAACCTGCCCTTGCGGCCGCGCACCTATGTCCTGCTGTTCGAGCTGGGACGCGATCGCCTCACGCCGGCGTCGCGCAAATTCCTCGATCAGGCGATTGACGAGTTCAAGCAATTTCCTGCCGGCGAGTTCATCGTCATCGGCCATGCCGACAATATCGGCAACGACGCCTTCAACGACACGCTGTCGGTGCGCCGCGCGCGGCTGGTCGAGCGCGAATTGATCCGTGCTAAAGTCAACCTGATCAGCATCGAAGTGATCGGCAAGGGATCGCGCGAGCCGCGCGTACCGGCGAAGAAGGGCGTGCCGGAGCCGGCCAACCGCTACGTGGAAATCAAGCTGCGCTAAAAAAGCTTCACCACAGGTTTCATCACATACAGAGACATGGCCACCATCTATCTGGCGTATTCGCCGCAAACGCGCGTCAACTACTATGGCGAACGCGCCCTGGCGCGCCTGCAGGCACTGGGCGAGGTGCGGCTCAACCAGACGGAAATTCCGCTGACGCCCGCCGACCTGGCGCGTGAAGCCGCCGGTTGCGACATCATCGTCGCACCGCGCATTCCCGCCGCAACGGCAGAACTGTTCGACAACTTGCCGCAGCTGGTCGCGTATTGCCGCGGCGCAGTCGACATCCGCACCGTCGACGTTGCTGCCGCCGGCCGCAACGGCGTGCTCGTGACGCACGCCACGCCGGGCTTTGCCGCCTCGGTGGCGGAATGGGTGCTGGGCGCGATGTTCGACCTCAGCCGCAACATCAGCGACGCCGTCATGGCCTACCGCAGCGGCCTCGTGCCTGAAGTCAGGATGGGACGCGAGTTGCGCGGCGCGACGCTGGGCGTGGCCGGTTACGGCACCATCGGCCAGTATCTGTGCCGCATCGCGCAAGCGCTCGGCATGAAGGTGCTGGTGGCCGATCCCTATGCCCGCATCGAGGATCCTGCACACGTCGCTGTCGGCTTCGACGCCTTGCTGGCGCAATCCGATTACGTCGTCTGCCTGGCGCCGGCCAACGCCGAGACCGCGCACATGTTCAACGCCGCCGCCTTTGCAAAGATGCAGGCTTCCGCTTATTTCATCAATGCTTCGCGCGGCGAACTGGTCGACGAAGCCGCCTTGCTGCAGGCGCTGGAGCAGGGCGTGATCGCGGCCTGCGCGGTCGACGTCGGCATGGCGCCGGATCAGATGCCGTCGCCGCTGCTGGCGCGCCACCCGCGCGTGATCGCCACGCCGCACATCGGCGGACTGACGCCGCAGGCAGCCGAGCATCAGGCCATGGACACCGTCAACCAGGTCGCCGCCATCGTCGCCGGGCGCATGCCGCAAGGCGCGGTGAATGCGGCGCAGGCAACGCGGCTGGCGCGGTTTTCTGCGTAAAAAATATAAAAAATCAACGGAGACATTTCATGACCGCAACAACTCAGGCAGACGACATGCCCGCCGGCGCTTGCGATTGCCACATCCACATCTACGATTACACGCGCTTCGACTTGGCGCCGACGGCATTGTCCAAACCGCCGCAGGCCTTGTGGTCCGACTATCGCCGCGAGCAGCAAGCCTTGGGCCTGACGCGCGCCGTGGTGGTGCAGCCGACCGGTTACGGTTTCGACAATCGCTGCACGCTCGATGCGCTGGCGCAGGCCCAGGGCAATGCGCGCGGCATCGTCGCGATTGCCCCTGATATCGCCGAGAGCGAGCTGGTGCAGATGGATGCCGCCGGCGTACGCGGCGTGCGCTTCATGATGATCGCCAACGGCGGCGGCGTGATGCGCTGGGACATGCTGGAGACCGTCGCCGCGAAGATCGCGTCGCTGAACTGGAACATCAACCTGCAGATCGACGGTCGCGATTTCGCGCAATACGAAACGCTGTTGAAGTCCTTGCCGTGCCGCGTCGTGGTCGACCACAACGGCAAATTCCTCACGCCGGTCAAGCCCGATCATCCCGGCATGCAAAGCCTGCTGCGCCTGCTCGACAGCGGACGTTGCTGGGTCAAACTGTCGGCGCCGTACGAGACGTCGCAAACCGGTGCGCCGTCTTATGACGACGTCGGCGCACTGGCCAAGACCTTCGTCAACGCGTATCCCGAACGCTGCCTGTGGGCCAGCAACTGGCCGCATCCGGGCCGCAATCCGCAGCCGTCCAATCGCGACCTGCTCGACCTGTTGCCGTCGTGGGCGCCGTCGGCAGAAGTACGCCAACGCATCCTGGTCGACAACCCCTCCGCGCTTTACGGATTCTGAGCGTAGTGCGACAAGGCGATCTTTTCGCCTTTCGGCATGTTCATGGTTCCCAGCTCTTCCCGTTCTTCTATTTCCTCGACCTCATACAGATCGTCCAGCGGCCACGCCAGCGACAAAGGCGTGAGCTGCACGCCGAAATGAGCGGCTGTCGCTTCGACGTCGCGCGGTACTTGCGTTCTGGCGATCAGATCGATCACTGTGGCAGGCAATTCCGCGCCGGCACCTGCCTGCGCAACCGCGATCGTCTGCACCGGCACCTGTCTGCCATTGACCAACTGCACCAGTTCCGCCAGCGTATGCTCGTCGGGGCCGCCCAATTCATAGGTGCCTGCGCTGCCCGCGCCGAGTGCGGCAGCTTCCGCGATGGTGGCGATGTCGCCCAGATTGATCGGACGGCTGCGTTGCTCGCCGCTGCCGTACAAGGTTACCGACGCACCGGGAGCACGCTGTTGCAGCGACAGCTCAAACGGCAAGGGTTGCGGGCTGCCGCGCACCACCGGTCCGTGGCGAAAGATCACGGCATTGCTCAGACGTTTCAGTGCCTGCTCGGCCAGGCCCTTGGCTTTCAGATACCAGTTGCTTTCGGCAGCGTCGGCGCCCAGGTGCGAAAAATAGATGACGCGTGTGTCGCGCCGGCCCACCGCTGCGGCGATGCGTTCGGCGGTATCGACCATGCCGCTCCGGTAGGCATCCCAGTTGTCGGCGGCGAAGACGCCGGTCAGCAGAATCACGGCATCGGCTTCGGCGATCACTTCAAAGCTGCGTTCGCTGTGCAGCCAGTCGGCGACAACTTCATCGGCCACCAGTCGCACGGGATGCCGCACCAGCGCGGTGACGTGTACATCGGCGTCGCGCAGCAAGAGCATCAACAGACGGGCGGTGGGGCCGTTGGCCCCGGCGATGACGACACGGCGGAAAGCTAGAGTAGGTGCAGCGGGTGCGGTATGAAAGTAGTGCATGGCTTCTCCCTGGTTTGGCAGACATGCAGATGCAGACGTTTGAGAAAGCGGAATATTGTGGTGCACAAATATATTTTTCTGCATGTACTTTCAGGGGCATGCGCCTGTTACGCTGGCAGGCGATTTGCTTGTTCTGCTGTCGGAAATACATCATCGCAGGGCAATCGGCAGCGCCTTTGCACCCGATTGCAAAGCAGCCATTGAAATGCGTGCATGCATACCAACATGCACGGCAACACCATCTTTATCACCCTTTGCGAGGTCCCATGCCGTCACGTTTCACCATTGTTTTCGTGCTTTCCGTGCTGGGGGCCTTGCATGCATGGATAGGCTGGCGCATCCTGCCGGCGCTCGGTATCGACGCTGCCTGGCAGGCCACCGGCGCGTTGCTGCTGGTGCTGTCCTATCTGCTGATCCCGGCCGGGCTGTTGTCGCGCGGAATCAAGCAACAACCCTTGTCGGACCGCCTGGCCTGGGTCGGCATGCTGGTCATGGGCTTGTTCTCGTCCTTGTTGCTGCTGACCATCGTGCGTGAAATCGGCTTGCTGGTGTTGCCGTGGTTCGGCGCACGCACGCCGGAGTTGGTTGAAAGCACCGCCTGGGCCGTCATCGGCTGCGCGCTGCTGCTGACGGCGGTCGGCTATGTCAACGCGCGCCGTCTGGCTGCCGTGGTCGACGTCGACGTGCCGATCAAAGGCCTGTCGCCGGCGCTGGAAGGTTTCACCATCGTGCAGATCAGCGACATCCATGTCGGTCCCACCATCAAGCGCAGTTACCTGCGCGCCATCGTCGACAAGGTCAATTCATTGAAGGCCGACATGATCGCCGTCACCGGCGATCTGGTCGACGGCAGCGTGCAGCAGTTGTCCGAACACACGGCGCCGCTGGAGCAGTTGCGGGCGCGTCACGGCGCTTACTTCGTCACCGGCAATCATGAGTATTACTCCAATGCGCACGCCTGGATCGAAGAGGTGCGGCGTCTCGGCCTGACCGTGCTGATGAACGAGCACGTGGTGCTGCAGCATCATGGCGCACCGCTGGTGCTGGCGGGCGTGACGGATTTCACGGCGCATCATTTCGATGAGAACCATCGCAGCGATCCGCATGCGGCGATTCGCAATGCGCCGGTCAGCAGCGTGCGTGTGTTATTGGCGCATCAGCCGAGATCGGCGGCGGCGGCTTCGGATGCGGGGTTCAATTTGCAGTTGTCGGGGCATACGCACGGCGGGCAGTTTTTTCCGTGGAATTTCTTTGTGCCTTTGCAGCAGCCTTATGTGGCGGGCTTGAATCGCTTGAAGGATTTGTGGGTGTATACCAGCCGGGGGACGGGGTATTGGGGGCCGCCTAAGAGGTTGTTGGCGCCTTCGGAGATTACGAGGTTGAGGTTGGTCAGCGCCTGATGGCTGATAGTTTGCTTGTCCCGACTTGCCCGGTTTGGGCGGCTGATTCTTTTCTTTCTTCGGACTACCGGGGTTGCCGGGGGCGGCCCGGCAGCCGCTCACTTTTCTTGCTCCGCCAAGAAAAGTAAGCAAAAGAAGGCGGCCGCGATTCGCAGCCCCTTCGGGGTTCCCGTTGGTGCCAAGCACAAATCGGGAAGGGAAAACAACTCGCTTCGCTCAGACATTTTTCCCTTCTTTTTCCGATTTGTGCTTGGCACCAACGGCAGCTCATAAGCGGAACGGCCGAACCGGCTCGCTTCGCTTTGCCGGGGGCTCGCCTTCGGCATCGCGCTTCTCTTCTGTCGTCACCGATTGATCCGTCGTCCCAGCGTCGTAACGACCTATCTTCAAACTCCACCCTCAAAGATACAACGCCTCCTGCTTCCGCTGCGCTCGCCTGATCGCCTGCGGCGGATACCCGAACACGCGCAGAAACGCGCGGCGCATGCGTTCCGGGTCGTCGAAGCCGACTGCGCGGGCGATGTTTTCCAGCGACTCTTCTCCTGCTTCCACCCGCGGACGCGCGGCTTCCGCACGCAGTTTTTCAATCGCCTTGGCCGGCGTCTGTCCGGTTTCTGCGCTGAAGGCGCGGTCGAACTGGCGGCGGCTCAGGCAGGCGATTTCGGCCAGGCGGTCGGCGCTCAGCGATTCGTGCAGATGGTTGCGCGCGTAGCTCAGTGTTTCGCGGATGCGACCCGACGGCGGGTCCATTTCCAGCAGGTTGGAGAATTGCGACTGGCCGCCCGGGCGACGGTGGTACACCACCAGTTCGCGGGCGACGGCGCGCGCCAGTTCGACGCCGAGGTCTTCTTCGATCAGCGCCAGCGCCAGGTCGATGCCGGCGGAGATGCCGGCCGAGGTCCAGACATTGCCGTCCTTGATGAAGATCTTGTCGCTGTCGACTTGCACCGTCGGGTGCATGCGCTGCAGACGTGCCGCCATGCGCCAGTGCGTCGTGGCGCGTTTGCCGTCGAGCAGGCCGGCGGCGGCGAGGACGAAGGCGCCGGTGCAGACGCTGGCGACCCGGCGCGCCTTGCTTGCCGCATCGCGTGTGTACTCCAGCAAGGTCGCCGACAGCACGCCTTCGCGCGGACCCGCGCCGCCGGCGATGATCAGCGTATCGAACGCCGAGCGGTCCAGCGGATGTGTGATCACGGCCGTGCCCGAGGCGCTTTCCAGCATGCCGCCTTGCTCGGACATCACGCGCAACTGATAAGGCCGGGACGCTCCGGAGCGTTCTTCGCTGAGCCGGTTGGCGACGTCGAAGGCGGTCAGCGGGCCGGTGAAGTCGAGCAGGCTGCAGTCGAGGAAGAGTAAAAAGCCGATCTTGCGCATGGCAGTTTGTCCAAAAATGATGATTGTCCAAAAACGAGGTTTTTATGTCATTTTGGACGGATGGTGGCACGGCACACTCTGGGTGTCAAATCACCATGGAGTCGCATCATGAACACAACAGCGCAAGCTGCGGCGCAGGGACTTGCCGTACGCCAGGACAGCCACCGCTGGAAAATCCTCGGCATCGGCGTGTTGGCCAACGCCAGTTTTTCCGCCGCCTTTGCCGGGATTCCGGTCACCGCCATTTTCTTGCGCGCCGATTACCGGCTTGACAACACCCAGCTCGGCCTGGCGCTGGGTTCGCTCGGTCTCGGCGTGGCGGTGAGCGAATTGCCCTGGGGCGTGCTGACCGATCGCTGGGGCGACCGCAAGGTCTTGTTGTGCGGACTGATCACGACCGCGCTGGCGCTGGCGGCGATGGCCTTGTTCGCCGCGCCGGGCAGTGACGGCGTACCGCCGATGTGGCAGTTGGCGCTGGGTTTGCTGACGGTCGGCTTGCTCGGCGGCAGCGTCAACGGCTCCAGCGGACGCGCGGTGATGGGCTGGTTTCGTGAAGGCGAACGCGGCCTGGCCATGAGTATCCGCCAGACCGCGGTGCCGGTCGGCGGCGGTGTCGGCGCCGTGGTGTTGCCGGCGCTGGCGGCGGCGCATGGCTTTGCGGCGGTGTACGGATTGCTGGCGCTGTTTTGTCTGCTGAGCGCCGGCATGGCATGGCTGTGGCTGCATGAGCCGCCTGCTGCGGCCGCAGGGGCGGGCATGCATGCTCCGGCGCAGACGCGCAGCGCCCTGCGCGACGTCAAGGTCTGGCGCGTGGCGATGGCGATCGGGATACTGTGTTTTCCGCAGGTGTCGGTGCTGACCTTCGCGACGATCTTTTTGCACGATGTCGGCCATGCCGGGTTGACGCTGATCAGCGCGACCATGGCGGCGATCCAGGTCGGCGCGGCAGTGATGCGGGTCTGGAGCGGACGCTGGACCGACCGCCACGGCAACCGCCGCAGCTATCTGCGCACTTGCAGCGCGCTGAGCGTGTTGCTGTTCGTCGGACTCGGAGTGCTGGCGGCGCTGGCACCGCACGACTGGCCGCAATGGATACTGGCGCTGGTCGTGCTGATGCTGATCGCCGGCGGCGTCTGCGCCTCGGCCTGGCATGGCGTGGCCTACACGGAACTGGCGACGCTGGCCGGAGCGCATCAGGTCGGCACGGCGCTGGGGCTGGGCAATACCTGCGTGTTCCTGGTGTTCTTCCTGGCGGCGCAGGCGGTGCCGGTTTTGCTGGCCTGGCAATCGTGGCCGGCGGTGTGGCTGGCCGGTGCCGCCGGGGCGTTGATTGCGTGGCCGATTTTTCTCAAGCCAAGGGGGCGATAGGTATTGGCAGGCGTTGATGTAATAATCAACGCTTCAGCCACTTCTCTTTTTCGCCATGGATCGTCTGAGCGACATGCGTCTGTTTCTGAGCGCCGCTTCCGCCGGCAGCTTTTCCGCCGCCGGGCGCAAGGTCGGCTTGTCGCCGGCGGCTTCCAGCGCGGCCATGCAGAGGCTGGAGCAGTCGCTCGGCGTCAAGCTGTTCGAGCGCACCACGCGCCAGTTGCGCCTGACGGAAGAAGGGCGGCTGTATCAGTACTACTGCCAGCAAGCCATCGACGCCATCACTGAAGCCGAACATCAGCTGCAGGCCGGCAAGCAACTGGTGCAAGGCACGGTGCGCATCTCGGCGCCGTCCGATCTGGGACGCAATCTGTTGCAGGATTATTTATTCGAATTCTCGCAGCAGTATCCGGACGTGCGTTTCGTCCTGTCGCTGACCGATTCGCACGCCAATCTGGTGCTCGATGATGTCGACGTCGCCATCCGTTACGGCAAGCTGGCCGACAGCAGCATGGTGGCGCGCACATTGGCGCCGAACCGCCGCGTGATTTGCGTGGCGCCGGCCTGCGACGACCACTTCGGTCCGCTGAAAGAATTGCAGCAACTCGCGCAGCGGCCGGCGCTGGTGCTGACCACGGCGGCCGGGCCGATGAATGTGTGGCAGTTCCAGAGCGGCAAGCGCATCGAATCCATCCAGCTCGATCACTATCACGAGACCAACGACGGCGAGATCCTGCGCAAGTGGGCGGTGCAGGGACGCGGTTATGCTTACAAGTCCGCGCTCGACATCGTCGATGACGTGCGCGCGCAGCGCCTGCGTATCGTGCTGCCCGACAAGCTGTCGGCGCCGGTGCCGCTGCATGCGCTGTATCACCGCAACAAGCACCAGCCGCCGCGCGTCAAGCTGCTGCTGGATTTCCTGCAGGAGCGTTTCGCCGCCCAGTCCGCCGGACTCGACGAACTGGGTATCGCTTTTTAGGTGGCAGGCGAATAGTCGCTGTAGTTGCCGTAATCACTGTAGCCGCGCTGATCGCCGCCGAACAAGGTCGCACCGTCGAGATCTGCCAGCGCCAGGTTTTGCTGCAGGCGTTTCGGCAAATCCGGATTGGCGACAAAAGGCCGGCCGAAGGCCACCAGATCGGCCAGTCCATCGGCCAGTATCTTGCCTGCGCGTTCCTTGTCATAGCGTCCGGCCACCACGATGCTGCCCGAGTAGGCGGCGCGCAGCTTGTGGCGGAAGTCTTCGGGAATGGTCGGCGCATCGTCCCAGTCGGCTTCCGACAAGTGGATGTAGGCGACCTTGAGCTTCTCCAGTTCGCCGGCGGCGTGGAGGATGGTGTCGACGATTTCCGGATCGGCCATGTCCTTGATGGTGATGTAAGGCGCGAGCCGCACGCCGACGCGCTCAGCGCCGATTTCCCTGACCACCGCCGCCACCACTTCGCGCAAGAAGCGTACGCGGTTGTCGACGCTGCCGCCGTACTGGTCGGTGCGGTGATTGGAGACCGTGCGCAGAAACTGGTCGATCAGGTAGCCGTTGCCGCCGTGGAATTCAATGCCGTCAAAACCGGCTTCGATCGCGTTGGCCGCAGCCTGGCGGAAGTCTTCGACGATATCGCCGATTTCTGCCACCGTCAGTTCACGCGGCATCGAGGTATCGATCATGCGGCCGACGCCGTCGTCGCCGACGATCCACACTTGGGTGCCGCGCGGCTGGATTGCCGACGGCGCCACCGGCGCTGCGCCGTCATGGAATACCGTATGCGACACGCGACCGACATGCCACAGCTGCACGAAGATGCGTCCGCCCTTGGCATGCACGGCGTCGGTGACCAGTTTCCAGCCGGCGATCTGTTCTTGCGTATGAATGCCGGGCGTGAACGAATAGCCCTGGCCTTGCGGAGAAATCTGCGTCGCCTCGCTCACGATCAGGCCGGCCGTTGCGCGCTGGGCGTAGTACTCGGCCATCATCCGGTTCGGGATATTGCCGGGTTGCGTGGTGCGGGCGCGTGTCATCGGCGCCATCACGATGCGGTTCGGCAGTTGAGAGCGGCCCAGTTGCAGTGGTGAAAACAGGGTCGAGTCTTTCAGTGGTGTGGTGTTAGTCATTACAGTAATCCTCCGCCTTCGATATCAAGAACGGCGCCGCTGACGAAGCCGTTTTCCATGGCAAGCATGTATGCCTGCGCTACATCCTGCGGTGTGCCGACGCGGCCCACCGGCAAACCTTTTCCGATGCGGGCCATCGCCGCCACGCGCGATTCTGCGCCGGCTTCGCCCCACAATTCGGTGTCGATCACGCCCGGGCTGACCACGTTCACGCGGCGCGGCGCCAATTCCTTCGCCAGGGTTTTGGCGGTCGCTTCCACCGCCGCATTCAGGGTGCTCTTGAGCAAACCGCCGGGGCCGAACTTGCGCGACAGCAGGCCGGAGGTCAGCGTCACGGAAGCATTGGGCGTCAGGTAGGGCAGTGCGGCCTGGATCGCAAACAGCGAACCGAACAGCTTGACGTTGAAGGCCAGTTCCAATTCTTCACGCTGGAGTTCGGTCAGCTTGGGCGAGCCGACGCGGGCGCCGGCGGTCAGCACCAGATGGTCGATCCTGCCGATGGCGGCAAAGGCCTGGACCAAGGCAGCGTTGTCGGTGACGTCGGCCGCGATGGCGCGGATGTCGCCGCCCGCTTTGGCCGAGCGGCCGATCACGGTAACGATGGCGCCGCGTTGTAATGCCGCATTGGCGACTTCGCGGCCGATGCCGGAGGTGCCGCCGATGACGACGACTTGCTGGTTTTTCAGTGAGGTGTCGGACATGATGATTCCTTTTTTTTTCGTAATGAAATAGAGCGTTATTGTTGGATGACGCCGAGTTGCTGCATCAGTGTCAGGTTGTCTTCCAAGTGCCAGTTCTCGGCGATCTTGCCGTCCTGGATGCGATACAGATCGTGCGCCTGGAAATCGACGGTCTGTCCTTTGCCTTGCAGTGTTCCGAATACGCCGGTGAAGTGCCCGTGGAAACGCAGATGAATGGCAACCCGGTCGCCGGCCACCGTCATGTCCTGCACTTCCGCGCTCAGGTCGGGCACCGCCTTGCGGAACCCGACTGACGCCTGCAAGGGACCGTCGATGCCTTGCGGACGTCCGGCAGGCAGCGTGCGGTCGATGAAGGAGGTGCTCAGCGCCTGTTGCGCCAATTGCGCATCGCCGGTGTTCCAGAAGGCGGCGTAGCGGCGTGCGGCCAGTACGCGGGCATCGGCGGCGATCTCTGCTGCAGGCAGATCGATGGCGATATGCTGCGGCGTCGGCAGCTTGTTTTCGCCGGCCCGGGTAAGAGGGGCATTCATCAGCGTCACAGCCAGGCCGGTCAGCGTCAGAGCGCGTTTCCATTTCTTGTTGTTCATGGTGTTTCTCCGGGTATCAAGTAAGTGAGTGCATTGTCGGCTGCAGAGACTTTCTTGAGAATGTGTCCGGCGCTTGAATCATCTTCTTGATATTTTTGAAGATGGGGCAATTGCCTGTCCGGATCATTCGTTTTTCCGGTCTTTAGACGACTGGTCTAATTTTTGGGTAAAATAGCCGGATCATGAGAGACACTTACGCCGAAACCAAACTCGCCATCCTGCTTGCAGGACGGGGCCTTATCGCCAAGAAAGGCTTTACCGGCGTGGGTTTGAGCGAGCTGCTGGCGGCAGCCGACATTCCGAAAGGCTCGTTCTACCATTACTTTGGTTCCAAGGAAGGCTATGGCAAGGAGCTGATCGGGCAATACGTGAACGAATACCTGCAAGTACTCGACAAGCTTTTCGCACCGGGCGAGAGCAACGCGCGCGAGCGCCTGCTGACCTACTGGGGGCACTGGCTGGAGACGCAATGTTGCGAGATGACCGAGCACAAATGCCTGGTGGTCAAGCTCAGCGCGGAGGTGGCGGATCTGTCCGACGACATGCGTATCGCCTTGCATGAGGGCACCAAAGCCTTCATGGCGCGCATTGCCGCCGTGATTCAGGAAGGCGTCGAAGAAGGTTCCCTGCACACTGCGCTGGAGCCGGCCAAGACGGCGCAGATGCTGTATCAGCTGTGGTTGGGCGCAAGCCTGATCAGCAAGCTGAGCAAGGGTCGCGACGCACTCGAAGGCGCGATGGATGTCACCCGGCGCGTGCTGGTTGCGCCCTGACGCCAGAGCCGTTCGCCCATAGAAATTTGAACATAAGCACTGCTGACAATCCGGTCGGCGGGGAGACACTTTTTCCAAAGGAAACCATCATGCCGCAATCTTCTTCTATCAATCGCCGCATCGTACTGGCGTCGCGTCCGGCCGCAGCGCCCACGCCAGAGAATTTCCGCATCGAAGAAGTGGCCGTGCCGACGCCGGCCGCAGGGCAGCTCCTGCTGCGCGCGGACTATCTTTCGCTCGATCCCTACATGCGCGGCCGCATGAGCGACGCGCCGTCGTACGCACCCTGTGTGGAAATCGGCGGCGTCATGACCGGCGGCACCGTGTCGCGCGTGGTGGCCTCGCAGCATCCCGACTATCAGGAAGGCGATCTGGTGATGGCCTACACCGGCTGGCAGGACTACGCCTTGTCGGACGGCGCCGGCGCCACCAAATTGGACAAGAACATGCCGCGCCCGTCGTATGCGCTCGGCTTGTTCGGCATGCCGGGTTTCACCGCCTATTCGGGCCTGCTCGACATCGGCCAGCCTAAGGCAGGCGAGACCGTCGTTGTCGCCGCCGCTACCGGCGCAGTCGGCTCGGTGGTCGGGCAGATCGCCAAGCTCAAGGGCTGCCGCGTGATCGGCATTGCCGGCGGCGCCGAAAAATGCCGCTACGCCGTGGAAGAACTCGGCTTCGACGCCTGCATCGATCACCGCAGCGACGACTTGCCGCAACAGCTCAAGGACGCCTGCCCGCAAGGCATCGACGTTTATTTCGAAAATGTCGGCGGCAAGGTGTTCGAAGCCGTGCTGCCGCTGCTCAACGTGCATGCGCGCGTGCCGCTGTGCGGCCTGATCGCGCAATACAGCGGCGTGGCGCCGAACGCCGCCTTGCTCGCCACGCTGCCGCGCAACCTGCTGACCAAACGCATCCGCATGCAGGGTTTTATCATTTTCGACTACTACCAGCGCGCCGGTTACTTCGCCGAATTTTTCAAGGACATGAGCGCCTGGGTGGCGGCCGGCAAGATCAAGTATCGCGAAGACGTGGTGCAAGGTCTGGAGAACGCGCCGCAAGCTTTCATGGGCATGCTGGAAGGCAAGAACTTCGGCAAGCTCGTGGTGCAGATCGCGTAAATTTTTTTTGCAGCTCATTTCAGTCGCCCGCCTCAGGGCGTCAGCAAGGACACAGCATGATTCCGTTTTCCGTACTCGACCTGTCGCCGATCAATCAGGGCAGCAGCGCCGCGCAGGCTTTCCACAACAGCAAGGAGCTGGCGCAAAAAGCTGAAGCGCTCGGTTACAACCGCTACTGGCTGGCAGAGCATCACAACATGACCGGCATCGCCAGCGCGGCGACTTCGGTAGTGATTTCGCATATCGCCGCCAACACCAAAACCATCCGCGTCGGCGCCGGCGGCATCATGCTGCCCAACCATTCGCCGCTGGTGATTGCAGAACAGTTCGGCACGCTGGAATCGCTCTATCCGGGCCGCATCGATCTCGGCCTGGGCCGCGCGCCGGGTTCCGATCAGCGCACCGCGCGCGCCTTGCGCCGCCACCTCGGCGACAGTGCCGACACCTTTCCGCAAGATGTGGTGGAACTGCAGGAATACTTCAAGGAAGCCTCTCCCTATCAGGCCGTGCGCGCGGTGCCGGGCTACGGCCTGAACGTGCCGCTGTGGCTGCTGGGCTCCAGCATGTTCAGCGCGCAGCTGGCGGCGGAACTGGGTTTGCCGTTTGCGTTTGCCTCGCACTTCGCACCGGGCTTCATGAAGTCGGCGATCGAGATTTATCGCAGCCGTTTCAAGCCGTCGGAAGCGCTGGCGCGGCCGCACGTGATGCTCGGCCTGAATGTGTTCGCCGCCGACACCGACCGCGAAGGCGAGCGCCTGTTCACCTCGCTGCAGCAGCAGTTCGTCAATCTGGTGCGCGGCGTGCCGGGCCAGTTGAATCCGCCGCGCGAGAGCATGGAAGATTACTGGCGTCCGGAAGAAAAGTCGCATGTCGAACGTTCCCTGTCCTGCGCCATCGTGGGCTCGCCCGAGACCGTGCGTGAGGGCTTGCAGAATTTCATCGACGATACCGGCGCGGACGAATTGATGATCACCGCGCAGATCTATGATCACGCGGCGCGTTTGCGTTCGTTTGAAATCGTGGCGGAAGCGCGCGAGGCCTTGACGCCCAAGGTGCCGACGCTGGAGTTTTGAGGTAGCTGAGAAGCTGAAGAGGCAGGAGACATCAAAGAGAAAGGCCGGGTCCATGAAAATGGCCCGGCCTTTTTATTTCATCGGAGGTGCTTACTCCATGCCCAGCATGCGCGCCAGGCTGTTGGCCGATTTCTCGCTGACCAGGTGGATACGTTGCTCGAGCACCAGCAGGTGTTCTTCCATGGCGGCGATGGCGCCGGCGGCGTCGCCTTGTTCGATGAAGTCGACGATGCTGGTGTGTTCGTCGTGTTCGCAGGCGGCGTAGCCCGACGGTTCATGCAAGGCCACGATCAGCGAGCAGCGCGAGATCAGTTCGCTCAGGTAGCGTTGCAGGATGGGATTGCGCGACAGCTCCGCCACGCGCAGATGGAAAGCCGACGCCAGCCGCGCCCAGTCGGTCTGGGCGTAAGCGTGCATGGCGGCGTGTTCTTCCTTGAGCTGGCGGCGCAGCTTGGCGAGATCGGACCGGGTGGCGTTCTTGACGGCCAGCGACAGCACGGCGGATTCCAGCGAGCGGCGCGCTTCGAAAATCTCGCGCGTTTCTTCCGGCGTCGGCATGGCGACGATGGCGCCGCGGTTCGGGCGCAGTTCGACGATGTGCTCATGCGCGAGTTTTTGCAGCGCCTTTTGCACCACCGTACGGCCGACGCCGAACAGTTCGCACAGCGCAGCTTCCGGCAGCTTGGTGCCGGGCGTCAGGCGCTGGCTCATCACGCTGGCGAACACGGTCTGGTAGATGCGCTGAATGATGTCGTCGCCGTCATCGCCGTTTGCCGAGGAGACCGCCGAAGCATCCGCCAGCGCGTCGTGGCGTACCTTGGGACGGCCGGTGCGGGCCGCAGGTTTGGACTTGGGCTTGGGGCTTGCTGCGGCCTTTTTGCCTGTGCTGCGAAGAGAAATGTCGTTCATCGTTTTCTGCAAATATGCTGCAAGTTTTTTGCGGGCGTGTTGGCGAGGATATCAACACGCCCGCGCATCCATGGCCGGGTATCAGGGCTGCAAGCGTTTCCACAAGGCCGTCGCCAGCCGTATCAGCGCCAGGTCGCTGCCTGCCGGGCCCAGCAATGATACGCCGATCGGCAAGCCCGCGTCTGTCGCAAATGGCAGGCTGACTTGCGGCAGGCCCGCCAGTCCGGCGATGCAGGTGATGCGGAACGTGCGCATGCGGACCTGGTCAACTTCCGCGCCGCCGGCCGTCAGCAGCGGCGCCACACCGGCCGCCGACGGGATGATCGCCACGCCGTCCTGGCCGAGGAAGTTGCCGACTTGTCTGGCGATCTCTTGCCGACGCTGCACCGCTTGCGCCGCCGCATCGGCGCTGATGCCGGCCGCGGTCTGCCAGCGCGCGGCAACGGCGGGGCCGAAGCCGGGCCGGTTCTCCGTAATCCACTTGCCGTGCACTTGCCAGCCTTCATAAGCCGAGGCGGTGACGTAGGTCTGGCGCCAGCTTTCCAGTGTGTCGGCGTCGGCCAGCGTGCAGCGCGTGCGCGCGCCGTCGAAGGCGTTGAATACGTTCTCCGCCTTGTCGTGGAAGACATCGTCGGCCTGGGCCAGCACATCGGTCAGCAACAGGGCGCGTTTGAAATCATGCGCCGATGCCGGCAGCAGGGCTTTGCCCACGCGTTCAAAGACATCCGGATCCTGCGCAAACCAGGTCGCAGTATCGAACGACGGCTGCAGCGGCACCATCGCCGTGCGCGGCAGCAGGCCGTGCGTGGTGCGCAAGCCCCACACGCCGCAGTAACTGGCCGGCACGCGCGTCGAGCCGCCGGTGTCGGTGCCGAGCGCAAAATCGCACAAGCCGGCAGCCACCGCGGCGACGGAGCCGCTGGACGAGCCGCCCGGCACGCGATCCGGCGCGCGCGTATTGATCGGCGTGCCGTAATGCACGTTGTCGCCGTGGATGCTGTAGGCCAGTTCGTCGGTGACGGTCTTGCCGACCAGCGTGGCGCCGGCGGCCAGCAGCGTCGCGACGATGGGGCTGGTGACATGCGGCACCGGATGCGTGGCCAGCCACGTCGGGTTGCCGGCGCCGGTGGGATGGCCGGCCACGTCGAATACATCCTTGACGGCAAAGCGCAGGCCGGCCAGCGTTCCCTGGCGGGCGCCGGCGACGACGAAATGACCATGCGGCACCCAGGCGCGGGCGTAGTCTTCATGCGGCTGAGAGGAGACCGATGTATTCATGCGCTCACCCCTGCACCAGCGACACGGCCGGCTGCGATTTCAATACTTCCAGTCCGTCGACATGCTCGCAAATGGCGCCTGGCGTGGTGAACCACACGTCGCCCTGGTCGCGCGCCTGCGCAATGTGTTCCAGCGCGCGGCGCAGATGGCGCAGCCGATACGGCTGGCCGATCAGATAGGGATGCAGGGCGATGCCCATCACCAGCGGCTGCTTGCGCGACTGCTCGAGCATCTCGTCGAAGTTGTCGATGATGAGCTGGGCGAAATCCTTGCCGTCCATCTGGCGCGCCACGATCATCGGGATGTCGTTGACCTCCTGCGGATAGGGAATCGACCACAGCGTCTTGCCGCTGCGCGTCTGCATGTGCGTGGGCTGGTCGTCGTGGCACCAGTTGAGGTTGTAGCGGTAGCCGCTTTCCAGCAGCAGGTCGGGCGTGGCGATGGTTTCGGAAATCCACGGCGACAGCCAGCCGGTCGGCGCCTGGCCGCTGTGCTGCTGCATGCGCTCGCGGCAGTGTTGCAGCAGGGCCAGTTCGGCGGCTTCGTCGAGCACGCCTTGCTGGTGCGCGTTGGTGTGGCCGTGGCCGATCAGCTCGTCGCCGCGCGCAACGAAGGCGGCAATCAGTTCCGGGCAGTGATCGTAGAGCGCCGTGTTGGCCAGCACGCCGGCCGGCAGGCCGAGGCTGTCGAACAGTTCGAGGCAGCGCCAGGCGCCGACGCGGTTGCCGTATTCGCGCCAGGCGTAGTTGAGTACGTCGGGCTCCGAACCGGCCGGGCCGAGGCGTGCGCCCAATCCCTCGCCGAAGGCGAAGTGTTCGATGTTGAAGCCGAGATAGACCGCCAGGCCGGCGCCGTTGGGCCATTGGTAATGCGGGCGCTGCGTGATGGCGGAGTAGCCGAAGCGGCCATGAACGGGCAGGGCGCCGAACCGATTGCCATTGCCATGCTTGCTGCTGGTCGATGATGGTGCGTTTGCCGTCTCGCCGTGCATCATTTTATTCATCTCTTTCCACTTTCTGCACGTTGTTTGTGCATTCTTGATTTCAATATGTGATTGATATTTGCATCAATAAAGTGAAGTTATTGCTGGTAATACTAAATACATATTGTCGGCAAAAACTAAATTTTATTGTGGCAGTTGGCATAGCCCTTGCATAAGTCATGCCGGGAAGCACGCAAAACCAACAAGCTCAGTTGTTCACTTCAGCAATCACTCATTAATCACCTTATTAATCAAGTTCCGGGAGAGCCACCATGATTCGTTTCAAGCGCCGCACCATCCTCGCCAGTTCCATTGCCGCCATGGCTGCGCTGGCAGCCGCCACCCTGTCGCCGCTGGCGCTGGCCGCCGACAACATCAAGATCGGCCTGGTCACGGCCTTGTCCGGGCAGTCGGCGCAATCCGGCGAAGCGATCACGCGCGGCCTGAGCATCGCCATCGACGAGATCAACGCCAAGGGCGGCCTGCTCGGCGGTCGCAAGCTGGAACTGGTGCGCCGCGACGACGAAGGCAATCCGGCCAAGGGCGTGGTGGCGGCGCGCGAACTGATCTTCAAGGACAAGGTGGCGGTCCTGTTCGGGGGGCTCGACACGCCGGTATCGATGGCGATCGTGCCTATCATCAACGCGGAGAAAGTACCGTTCATGGGCCCGTGGGCCGCCGGCACCGGCGTCACGAAAAACGGCGCCAATCCGAACTACGCCTTCCGCGTCTCGGCCGTGGATGAGCTGGTCGACAAAGCCATGCTGAGCTATGCGCAAAAAACCTTCAAGACCACCAAGGCCGGCCTGATCCTGGTCAACAATCCATGGGGAGAATCGAACGAGAAGGGCATCGTCGCCGCATTGGCGGAGAAGTCGATGAAGCCGGCCGGCATTGAAAAATTCGAAGCCAGCGACGTCGACATCGTGCCGCAGCTGACGCGCCTGAAAGCCGCCGGCGCCGATACCCTGTTCCTGGTCGGCAACGTCGGTCCGTCGGCGCAGGTCGTGAAGTCGCTCGACCGCATGGGCTGGAAGGTGCCGGTGGTGTCGCACTGGGGTCCTGCAGGCGGACGCTTTACCGAGCTGGCCGGACCGAACGCGAAGAACGTGCACTTCGTCCAGACCTTCAGCTTCTTCGGCAAGCTGTCGCCGGTCGGCGAAAAAGTGGTCAAGGACCTGAAGGCCAAGTATCCGAACATCAAGGGACCGGATGACATCACGCCGGCAGTCGGCGTCGCCAACGCCTACGACGGCATGCAGCTGGCTGCGCTGGCGATTGCCAAGGCAGGTTCCACCAATGGCGACGCGATCCGCGAAGGCTTCTACAAGATCGACCGCTACGAAGGCCTGATCAAGACCTACGTCAAACCGTTCTCGCCAACGGTGCATGACGGACTGCAGGCCGACGACTATGTCTGGGCGCAGTTTATCGATAACAAAATCCTGCCGGTCGGCATGACGCAATAAGCGCGAACAGGTTTCGCAGATGTTGAGCATGCCTGGGTGGCGCAGAACAAGTCGCGCCGCCCAGGCAACAAGATTCAATCGGGGAGAAAAAGATGTTGCTGTTGTCGGCACTGATCAGCGGTCTGGGACTGGGCAGTATGTATGGCCTGATGGCGCTGGGGTTTTATATTACCTATGCGGTATCGGGCACGGTCAATTTTGCGCAGGGCAGTTCCATGATGCTGGGGGCGGTGTTGTGTTTCACGTTTTCGCAGACGCTGGGCTGGCCGATGTGGTCGGCGATCGTGCTGTCGCTGGCCTTGTGCGCGCTGTATGGCCTGGTGGTCGAAGTGCTGGCGGTGCGTCCGTTTGCCAATCGCGGGTCCAACGCCTGGCTGATGTCGACGGTGGCGCTGGGCATCGTGCTCGACAATGTCGTCATGCATACCTTCGGCAAGGAACCTCGCAGTTTGCCGTCGCCGCTGGCCTTGTCGTCGATTGAAGTCGGCGGCGTCGGTCTGGGCGTGTATCCCTTGCAATTGCTGATCCCGGTCGTCGGCCTGTTGCTGGCGGCTGTGCTGCATCGTATTTCGCGCCGCACGCGCTGGGGCATCGCCATGCTGGCGGTGGTGCAGAACCGCGACGCCGCACGCCTGATGGGCATTCCCATCGTGCGCGCCATCGCGGTTGCCTTTGCCTTGTCCACGCTATTGGCCGGCATCGCCGGCGTGCTGATTGCGCCGCTGTTCAACGTCAATGCCGACATGGGCACCTTGTTCGGACTGAAGGCATTCGCCGTTGCCATCCTCGGCGGCATCACCAGCGCCTGGGGCGTGATGATCGCGGGTCTGCTGTTCGGCATTGCGGAGGCGATGATCACATCCACGCTCGGTTCCGGCTATACGCAGATCATCACCTTCGCGCTGGTGATCGTGGTGCTGGCAATTCGTCCCAACGGCCTGTTCGGTCGCGCACAGGTGAAAAAAGTATGATGACCATTCCTCCTTCTCCGGTCGTGGCGGCAGCCAACAAGGCAGCAAGGCTCTCGCCGGCGCCGCGCCGCTTGCTCGGCCTGGCTTCTCCCTTACAGCTGTCGGCCGGTCTCGCCGCGTTTGTCGCGGTGTGCTGCCTGGCGCTGACGGTCAACAGTTATTACGTATTCGTGCTGACCGGCATCGCGCTGATGGCAATGGTCGGCATCGGTCTCAATGTCCTGCTCGGCCTGACCGGGCAGGTCTCGTTCGGGCACATCGGTTTCTACGCCATCGGCGCTTACACCGTGGCGATCCTCACCACCAAGTTCGGCGTCAGTTTCTGGCTGGCTTGGCCGCTGGCGGCGCTGATCGCCGGTGCGCTGGGCGCCTTGCTGGCGTTGCCGGCGTTGCGCGTGAAGGGGCCTTATCTGGCGATGATCACGATTGCCTTCAGCTTCATCGTGCAGCACGCCATCATTGAAATGCGCGAACTCACCGGCGGCCAGAACGGCATCATGAGCATCGCTGCGCCCGGCTTCGGCGGCGTGGTGCAGGGCGAGCGCGGGATTGCCTTGCTGGCGATCTGCAGCGCCGCCGTGCTGCTCGCCGCATTCTGCTGGCTGGCGCGCGGCACCTGGGGCGCGGCCATGCGCGCCGTCAAGGACAGCGAGACCGCCTCCGAATCCATCGGCCTCAATCCGCTGGTGATCAAGACCGTGGCCTTCGCCGTGTCGGCCCTGCTGGCCGGTCTCGCCGGCGGCTTGTTTGCGCCGCTGTCGACCTTCGTCACGCCGGATACCTTCGGCTTCATGCAATCGATCCTGTTCGTGCTGGTGGTCGTGGTGGGCGGTGCGGGTTCCACCATGGGGCCGCTGATCGGCGCGATTATTGTCGGCGTGTTGCCGGAGTTGCTGTCCAGCCTGGAAGATTATCGCCTGCTGTTTTTCGGCGGCTTGCTGTTGCTGGTGTTGTGGATTGCGCCGGATGGCGTGATCGGCATGCTGCATCAGCTTGCTCAAAAAATGGGCAAAAAGGCGGCTGCCGCAAATGACGGCGTGACGCCATCGTTCGACGACGTGCCGCATACGCAGGTCCTGCCGCAACGCGATCGCCGCACCTTGCGCGCAGACGGCCTGACCATGATTTTCGGCGGCGTGCGCGCGGTCGGTGATCTGAGTTTTGATGTGCCGGCGGCGGCAGTCACCAGCCTGATCGGCCCCAATGGCGCAGGCAAGACGACTGCGCTGAACATGCTGAGCGGATTCTACAAACCATCGCTGGGCGGCTTCTCGCTGCAGGATAAACCGCTTGCCGGTTTGCCCGCTTTTCGCATCGCGCGGCACGGCATTGCGCGCACCTATCAGACTTCGCAACTGTTCGGCACGCTGACGGTGGAAGACAACGTCGCGCTGGCCATGGGCCAGGGCAAGCTCGGCGGCCTGCTCAATGCCGGCCGTTTCAGCGCGTCTGATATCCGCGAACGCAGCCGCGAGTTGCTGGCGTATTGCGGCTATGAAGGTGCGGTCGATATTCCCTCCGCCGATCTGGCGCACGTCGACCGCCGCCTGGTGGAAATCGCGCGCGCGCTGGCCACCGATCCCGACGTGTTGCTGCTGGACGAACCGGCTGCCGGCCTGTCGCGTGAAGACAAGGAAAAGCTGGCGCGCCTGCTGCAACGCATCGCCGCCGCCGGCATCAGCGTGGTGCTGGTGGAGCACGACATGTCGCTGGTGATGGACATCTCGCATCGCATCGTGGTGCTCGATGCCGGCCAGCGTCTGGCGCTCGGCACGCCGCAAGAGATCCAGGACAACCCGGCGGTGCGCCAGGCGTATCTCGGCGAAGCGATGCAGGCCGAAGCGCGCATCCGCGGCAGCCGCTCCGGCAAGGAATTGCTCGGCGTCGGCGAACTGGTCGCGGGCTATGGCGCAGAACCGGTCCTGCACGGCATCAACCTGCAGGTGAAGCAGGGCGAGATGGTCGCGCTGCTAGGGGCCAACGGCGCCGGCAAGTCGACCCTGATGCGCGCGCTGTCCGGCCTCCATCGCCCGGTGCGCGGCGGCATCCACGTCGATGGCGTCAGCCTGATGCATCTGCGCGCCGAAGAGATCGTCAGGCATGGCGTGGTGCTGGTGCCGGAGGGCCGCCAGGTGTTTCCCGAACTGAGCGTGCTGGACAATATCCGCCTCGGCGCCTTCCTGTATCCGAAGGACATGGATACGCGCGTCGAGGAAATGCTCACGCGTTTCCCGCGTCTGCGCGAGCGGCTGTATCATCGTGCAGGCCTGCTGTCGGGCGGCGAGCAGCAGATGCTGGCGGTGGCGCGTGGACTGATGTCGCGCCCGCGCATCCTGCTGCTGGACGAACCATCGCTGGGCCTCGCGCCGAAGGTGATCGCGGAACTGTTTGCTGCACTCGACACCTTGCGCGACGAAGACATGACCATCCTGCTGGTCGATCAGATGGCGGCGCTGGCGCTGGCCCTGGCCGATCGTGCCTACGTGATCGAAGGCGGGCGGGTGGTGGCCGAAGGCACTGCGGCGGAGATCGCCGCCAACGATGCGCTGGCCAAAGCCTATCTGGGCGGACACTGAAAGGACGTATGGAACACGAGATCAACCTGCCGGAAGTCGTCGCCGAAGTCACCGCGGCTTTCGAGCGCTACGAATACGCGTTGGTCAACAACGACCTCGCGATCCTGGACGAACTGTTCTGGAACAGTCCGCATACCTTGCGTTACGGCGCCACCGAAAACCTGATCGGTTACGATACCATTCAGGCTTTCCGCAACAGCCGCTCGCCAAAAAATCTGGCACGCGACTTGCGTCAGACCGTGATCACCACCTATGGCCGCGACTACGCCAGCGCCAACACCGAATTCACCAAAGCCGGTGAAGCGCGTGTCGGTCGCCAGAGCCATACCTGGCTGCGCTTGCCGCAAGGCTGGCGGATCGTGGCGGCGCATGTGTCGTGGATGGACAATTAAGCAAAGCCAATAAAAGAACATCAGGAGTCCGAAACTATGTTGTACAGCAAGACTTGCATCGGCGGCATGGTCACCGCACCTCATCACCTCGCCGCCCAGGCAGGCGCCGCCGTATTGCGCGAAGGCGGCAATGCGGTCGAAGCGATGGTCGCTGCAGCCGCCGCCATCGCCGTGGTGTATCCGCACATGAACGGCATCGGCGGCGACGGCTTCTGGGTCATCAGCGAACCGGGCCGCGATCCGGTGGCGGTGCAGGCCTGCGGCCAGTCGGCTGCACTGGCGACCAAGGATTTCTACGCACAACACGGCGATGCTGCGATTCCGACCCGCGGTCCGCGTGCGGCGTTGACGGTTGCCGGCGCGGTCGGCGGCTGGGCCGCGGCGCTGGATGTCGCCAAGGGCTGGGGCAAGAGTTTGCCGGTGTCGCGCCTGCTGGCCGACGCGATTCATCATGCGACCGCCGGCGTACCGGTGACGCGTTCGCAGGCTGAACTGACGCGCGACAAGTGGGACGAACTCAAGGATCAACCGGGCTTTGCCGACACCTACGCCGCACAGGGCGCGCCGAAACTGGGCGACATCCTCAAGCAGCCGGCGCTGGCGGCAACGTTGTCGCGCCTGGCCGAAGCCGGCCTCGACGATTACTATCGCGGCGATCTGGCGCAGAAACTGGCAAGCGGTCTGGAGCAGGCGGGCAGTCCGTTGCGCGCCGCCGATCTCGCGGCCTATCGTGCACAGGTGGTGAAGCCGCTGATGGTGCAGATGAAATCCGGCAGCATCTACAACCTGCCGCCGCCGACGCAGGGCGTATCGGCATTGATGATCCTCGGCCTGTTCGATCGCCTGGGTGTCACACAGGCGCAGGCCGACGGCTTCGAACACATCCACGGTCTGGTCGAAGCCACCAAGCGCGCCTTCATCCTGCGCAACAAATACGTGACCGACACGGCGCACATGTCGGTCAACGCCGCCGACTGGCTGCTGGCCGAGGCGCTGGACCGCGAAGCCGCACAGATCGACATGCAGCGCGCCGCGCCGTGGCCGCACGTACCCAAGCCCGGCGACACCATCTGGATGGGCGCGGCCGATGCGCAAGGCCGGGTGGTCAGCTATATACAGAGCATTTTCTGGGAGTTCGGTAGCGGCGTGGTGCCGCCCGGCAGCGGCGTGGTGTGGCAAAACCGCGGCGCCAGCTTCACGCTGGACGACGGCGCCAATCAGCTGCAACCGGGCAAGCTGCCGTTCCACACGCTCAACCCCTCGCTGGCGCGCCTCAAGGATGGCCGCACGCTGGCCTACGGCACCATGGGCGGCGAAGGCCAGCCGCAGACGCAGGCCGCGGTGTACAGCCGTCACATCCTGTTCGGGCAAAACATGCAGGCGGCGGTCAGCGCGCCGCGTTGGCTGCTGGGCCGCACCTGGGGCGCAGCCTCCACCAATCTGAAGCTGGAAGGGCGCGTGCCGGAGCATGTGGTCGATGCCCTCAGACGCGCCGGCCATGACGTTGAAATCGTCGCCGACTATACCGACATGATGGGTCATGCCGGCGCCGTGTGCGTGCATCCGGGCGGCCTGATCGAAGGCGCAACCGATCCGCGCGCCGACGGAATTTGCGCCGGCGTCTGAGTTCAGCGGCCAGACTGTTGTTTTCCTGAAAATCGCCCGCTGTGCCGGGCGATTTTCGTAGATTCCGGTTGATTCCCGTATACGGGCCTTATTTCCGGCCTTTTGCAGGGGCGGCGCAACAATGAGCGCATTCCTGGCGCTACGCTGCGGCCTTGAGTTGCTTATAGAAAATTGTCAAAAAGACATTTTCTTTTTTGGCAACAAATCATTTATTGCTCCAACTACAATTCAGCAGCTAATATTTCGTTGTCCCTTACAAAAAACAACGAACTTTCCGGGACAGTCTGGCAAGATTTGCGTCATTGCCTCCGGAATAATGTCGAATAGCAGCTGGAGTCACCTTGAGCATAAAGAAAATCTCGTCGACGTTGAGCCTCTCATCATGGGTCACCATCGGCGTGGTGCTGTCGGTGCTGATTACCACGACGTCGGTGTTGATTCTGGTGGACCAGTTTACCCGCAGCTATGCACGCCGCGAGGCCGAAGCCCGCTTGAACCAACTGGCCTGGCAGATGCAGGATGCGCTCGACCGCAGCATGGAAGAGCGCTATATCGACGTCAAGATCCTGGCGCAACGTCCTTCGGTGCGCGAAGCCAAGGACCCCGCGCGCATGCGCGCCGTCTTCAATGACCTCCAAAAGAATGTTCCCAACTACGCCTGGATAGGTTTCGCCACGCCGGACGGCAACGTGTTCGCCGCCGCCAATGGCATGCTGGAAAACCAGAGCGTGGCGCAGCGGCCGTGGTTCCAGCAGGCGCAGAAGGAATTCTTCGTCGGCGATTACCATCCCGCCGTCTTGCTGGAAAAGAAGCTGCCGGTCATGAACGATCCCTGGCGCTTCGTCGATATCGCCACCCCGATCATGAGCCCGGACGGACAATTCCAGGGCGTGCTCGGCATTCACCTGAGCTGGACCTGGGCGCGCGATCTCGCCAAGAAACTGCTCAATCCCGCCAATGACCGCTACGACGTCGAAATCATGATCGTGCGTGAAGACGGTACCGTCCTGCTCGGTCCCAAAGAGCTGGAAGAAAAGAAGATCGCCACTGACAGCTTCAAGGCATCCTTGCGCCTGCCGTCGGGTTCCATGCGCGAGATCAGCGAAACCGGCGAGCCTTACCTGACCGGCTTTGCCCGCACCGGCCTCAACAGCGAATACACCGAAATGAAATGGACCGTGCTGGTGCGCCAGCCGGAACAGGTCGCCATGTCCGGCTTCAAGGAGCTGGAACGCCAGGTGCTGTTTGTCGGCTGCCTGGTGGGCGTGTTGCTGATGCTGCTGGCGTTCTTCCTCACGCGCCGTCTGGTGGCGCCGATGAATGCCCTCAGCGCTGCCCTGGAACGCCGTGCGACCGGCGCGCAGGATGTCCACATTCCTACCGTCAGCACCTATTACGAAATCCAGCTGCTGTCGTCGACGCTGTCGGCCATGGTGCAGCGTGAAGAAAACTACCTGCGCGAGGTGCGCTCGCTCAACGAAGGCCTGGAACAGCGCGTTGAAGACCGCACCAGCCGCCTGCACGAAACCGCCATCGCGCTCCAGCAGGCGCTCGATAACCAGCGTGAAAACCAGATCATGCTGGAAGAAAGCGAAAACGAGCTGCGCGCGATTCTGGAAAACGCCCATGACGCCTTCATTGCCATCGATGAAGACGGCATGGTGGTGGAATGGAATCGCCAGGCTGAGCAGTTGCTGGGCTGGTCGCGCAAGGAAGCCTTCGGCCATGAACTGGCCGAGATGATCGTGCCGCCGGAACAGCGCGAAATGCATCGTCGCGGCATGAAGCATTTCCTCGCCACCGGCGAAGGCGTCGTGATCAACAACCGTATTGAAATCAATGCGCTGCGCCGCGACGGTAAGGAGTTGCCGGTGGAAATGACGGTCGGCTACGTGCAGCGCCGCACCGGCCATCTGTTCATCGCCTTCCTGCACGACATCACCGACCGCCAGGCCTTCCGCAACTCGCTGCAGGAAATGGCGCTGACCGACATCCTGACCGGCCTGCCGAATCGCCGCGCGTTTACGCAAAAGCTGCCGGAAGCCATGGCGCGCGCCATCCGCGAGCCGCAGCAGATGGGCTTGCTATTCATGGACATCGACGGTTTCAAGGGCGTCAACGACAAGTACGGCCACGAAGCCGGCGACGAGTTGCTGGTGCAGTTTGCCGAGCGGCTGATCGACTCTGTGCGCGAAGTCGACACCGTGGCGCGCCTGGCCGGCGACGAATTCACCGTCATCCTTGAGCGCCTGCACTCCGTCGCCGACGCCATGGCGGTCGCCGAAAAAATCCTGCTGACGATGCGCCGCCCCTTCATCCTGAAGGCGGCCACCGTCAACGTCTCCAGCAGCATCGGCGTGGCCATCTACGACCCGGGCCAGCACACCACCCAGGACAGCCTGGTCGCGCACGCCGACAAGGCCATGTACGCCGCCAAGAAGGCAGGCAAGAACCGCGTCGAGTGGAGCACGGAAGAAAATACGGCGTAAACGCCGTAGTGCCATTCAGTCAAGCCTGCCTTCATCTCCTCTTCACCAGCCCCTCGTGACTCTCGTCCTTGCCCGGCGGATCGCATTCCGCCGCTCGTCTGTTTACACAAAATTTATACCGCCCGCCGATAGTTTTATCCGGATTTGATGCCCTTCCCCATATCGTTTGCCTCGTAAGCATTCATCAAGGGAGTAGGACATGGATTTCGTATATATCGGCGGCTTGCTGGCTTGCAGCGTCGCGATGTGGGCATTTGTGGTTGCCTGCAAGAAGCTGGAGGACATGCAATGAGCGTCATGCAAATTCTGGGGCTGGCGGTATCGGTCGGCCTGTTGGCGTATCTCGTTTACGCTCTGATCAAACCGGAGGCTTTCTGACATGACTGCCTCAATTACCCAACTGGCGATCTATCTGGTCGTCCTGCTCGTGCTGTCGGTACCGGTGGGCTGGTACATCGCCCGCGTGATGGAAGGCAAGTCCGCCGTCAATCGCGTGTTCGGCGGCATGGAGCATTTTCTCTACCGTCTGTGCGGCATCCGCGCCGACGCCGACATGGGCTGGAAGCAGTACGCGCTGGCGCTGCTGCTGTTCAACGTGGTCGGCCTGTTCGTCGTTTACGCCCTGCAACGCCTGCAACTGTGGTTGCCGCTGAACCCGGCCGGCATGGCCAACGTCAGCGCCGACTCGTCGTTCAATACGGCCGTCAGCTTCGTCACCAACACCAACTGGCAAGGCTATGTCGGCGAAAGCACCATGAGCTATCTGACGCAGATGCTGGCGCTGTCGGTGCAAAACTTCGTCTCGGCGGCCACCGGCATTGCCGTTGCGTTTGCCTTGATCCGCGGTTTCGTACGCCACAGCAGCAAGAGCATCGGCAACTTCTGGGTCGACATGACGCGTTCCAGCCTGTACATCCTGCTGCCGCTGTCGGTGCTGGTCGCGGTGGTGCTGATGAGCCAGGGCGTGATCCAGAACTTCAAATCCTATGTCGAAGTGTCGACGCTGGAAACCACCGCCTACACCGTGCCGCGCCTGGATCCGCAAGGCCAGCCGCTCAAGGATGAGAAGGGCGCCCCGCTGGTCGATGAAATGAAGACCAGCAAGCAAACCTTGCCGATGGGCCCGGTCGCGTCGCAGGAAGCGATCAAGATGGTCGGCACCAACGGCGGCGGTTTCTTCAACGCCAACTCGGCGCACCCTTACGAGAATCCGACACCGCTGTCGAACTTCGTGCAGATGCTGGCGATCCTGATCATTCCCGCCGCGCTGTGCACCAGCTTCGGCATGCTGGCCGGCGACCGTCGCCAGGGCTGGGCGATTCTGGCGGCGATGACCTTGCTGTTCATCGTGATGACGCTGACGGTGATGTACTTCGAGCAACAACCGAATCCGGCGCTTGCTGCGGCGCACGCCACGCAAACCAGCGGCATGATGGAAGGCAAGGAAACCCGTTTCGGCATCGTCGCCTCCAGCCTGTTCGCGGCGATCACGACGGCAGCATCCTGCGGCGCGGTCAACGCCATGCACGACTCGCTGTCGCCGCTGGGCGGACTGGTGCCGATGCTGCAGATGCAACTGGGCGAGGTGGTCTTCGGCGGCGTCGGCGCAGGCTTGTACGGCATGCTGATTTTCGCGGTGCTGGCGGTCTTCATCGCCGGCCTGATGATCGGCCGCACGCCGGAATACCTGGGTAAGAAGATCGGCGTGTTCGACATGAAGATGATGTCCATCGCCATCCTGATGACGCCTGCGCTGGTGCTGGTGATGACGGCGATTTCGGTGATGGTCGAAAACGGCCTGGCCGGCATCGCCAACCCCGGTGCCCATGGCTTCTCGGAAATTCTGTACGCCTTCAGCTCGGCCGCCAATAACAACGGCAGCGCCTTTGCCGGCTTGTCCGCCAACACGCCTTACTACAACGTCATGACCGGCATCGCCATGTGGCTGGGCCGCTTCGGCATCATCGTGCCGGTGCTCGCCATGGCCGGTTCGCTGGCCGGCAAGAAACGCCTGGCGGCCACTTCCGGCACCTTGCCGACGCACGGCCCGCTGTTCGTCACGCTGCTGATCGGCGCGGTGATCCTGGTCGGCGCACTGACTTATGTCCCGGCGCTGGCGCTGGGTCCGGTGATCGAGCATTTACAAATGCTGGCGATTCACTAATGCTTGAATTGGAGAAAAACATGGCAAATAGTCCTGCCAAAAAAGTTGTTACCCCGGTTGCCAAGGTTCCTGCCACGCAAGTGAACATACCTGCATCCGGTGCACAGTCCGCAACCAAATGGATGTTTGATCCGGCCATCGTCAAACCGGCTGTGATCGACTCCTTCCGCAAATTGTCGCCGCGCGCCCAGTGGCGCAATCCGGTGATGTTCGTGGTGTATCTCGGCAGCATCCTGACCACGCTGTTGTATGTGCAGGCCCTGAACGGCCAAGGCGAAGCGCCGGCCGGCTTCATCCTCGCCGTCGCGGTCTGGCTGTGGTTCACGGTCTTGTTCGCCAACTTCGCCGAAGCATTGGCGGAAGGCCGCAGCAAGGCGCAGGCGGCATCGCTGCGCAGCGCCAAGAAGAGCGTGGTGGCCAAGAAGCTGCAACGGGCAAATCGCAACGATCGCTTCGAACTGGCGGAAGGAAGCTCCTTGCGCAAGGGCGATTTTGTGTTGATCGAAGCGGGCGATTACGTCCCGGCCGACGGCGAAGTGGTCGAAGGCGTGGCCACCGTCGACGAGAGCGCCATCACCGGCGAATCCGCACCCGTCATCCGCGAATCGGGCGGCGACTTCTCCGCCGTCACCGGCGGCACCCGCGTGCTGTCGGACTGGATCATCGTGCGCGTCACGGTCAATCCGGGCGAAGCCTTCCTCGACCGCATGATCGCCATGGTGGAAAGCGCCAAGCGCCAGAAGACGCCGAACGAGATCGCGCTGACCCTGTTGCTGGTCGCGCTGACCATCGTGTTCCTGCTGGTGACGGTGACCTTGCTGCCGTTCTCGGTATTCAGCGTCAACGTTGCGCATGGCGGCTCGCCTGTCACCGTGACGGCCTTGATCGCCTTGCTGGTGTGCCTGATCCCGACCACCATCGGCGGCCTGTTGTCGGCCATCGGCGTGGCCGGCATGAGCCGCATGATGCAAGCCAACGTCATCGCCACCTCGGGCCGCGCAGTGGAAGCCGCCGGCGACGTCGACGTGCTGCTGCTGGACAAGACCGGCACCATCACCCTCGGCAATCGCCAGGCATCGACCTTCCTGCCGGCCAACGGCGTGAGCGAACAGGAACTGGCCGACATCGCCCAGCTCGCCTCGCTCGCCGATGAAACGCCGGAAGGCCGCAGCATCGTGGTGCTGGCCAAGAAGCGCTTCAACCTGCGCGAACGCGAAATGGCCAGCCTGGGCGCGGTCTTCATTCCCTTCACTGCGCAGACCCGTCTGTCCGGCGTCGACATCGGTCATCGCCAGATCCGCAAGGGCGCTGCCGATGCGATCCGCAAACTGGCCGAGCAAGCCGGTCAGCAGGTGCCGGCGGAAGTCGCCGCCGCCGTCGACATCGTCGCCCGTCGCGGCAGCACGCCGCTGGTGGTCGCCGAGACCGATGCGTCGACCGGTTCCATCCGCGTGCTCGGCGTGATTGAACTGAAAGACATCGTCAAGGGCGGCATCAAGGAGCGTTTCTCCGAGCTGCGCCGCATGGGCATCAAGACCATCATGATCACCGGCGACAACCGTCTGACTGCCGCAGCGATTGCGGCCGAAGCGGGCGTCGACGACTTCCTGGCCGAAGCCACGCCGGAGAACAAGCTGTCGCTGATCCGCCAGCATCAGAGCGAAGGCAAGCTGGTCGCGATGACCGGCGACGGCACCAACGATGCGCCGGCATTGGCGCAGGCTGACGTCGCGGTGGCCATGAATACCGGCACGCAAGCGGCGAAGGAAGCCGGCAACATGGTCGACCTGGATTCCAATCCGACCAAGCTGATCGAGATCGTCGAGATCGGCAAGCAAATGCTGATGACGCGCGGCAGCCTCACCACCTTCAGTATCGCCAACGACGTCGCCAAGTACTTCGCGATTATTCCGGCGATGTTCGCCACCACGTATCCGCAGCTGGCGGCGCTGGACGTCATGCATCTGAACAATCCCTCGTCGGCAATCTTGTCGGCCGTGATTTTCAATGCGCTGGTGATCGTCGTGCTGATTCCGCTGGCCTTGCGCGGCGTGCGTTATCGCGCACTGGGAGCGGCTGTGCTGTTGCGTCGCAATCTGCTGATTTACGGACTGGGCGGGCTGATCGTGCCGTTCGTGGGTATCAAGCTGATCGACGTGCTGCTCGGCGTATTCGGCCTGGCCTGATCTTATTCTGTACAAGGAGTTATTCATGAAAACCTATTTGCGTCCCGCCGTGTCCCTCTTCATTTTCATGTCGGTGATTCTGGGCGGTCTCTATCCTGCCGTCGTTACCCTGGTCGGGCAGGCCTTCTTCCCCAAGGAAGCCAACGGCAGCGTCATCGTGCGCGACGGCGTGCCGGTCGGCTCGGAACTGATCGGCCAGAACTTCACCGAGCCCAAGTACTTCTGGGGCCGCATCTCGGCGACGGGCACGTTCCCTTACAACGGCATGGCTTCCGGCGGCAGCAACCTGGGTCCGCTGAACCCGGCGCTGGTGGATGCCGCGAAGGGACGGGCCGAGGCTTTGCAGGCCTCCAATCCCGGCTCTGCCCGCGAGATTCCGGTGGATCTGCTGACTTCGTCGGCTAGTGGTCTGGATCCGCAGATCAGTCCGGCGGCGGCGGAGTATCAGGTGGTGCGTGTCGCGCAGGCACGGGGTTTGTCTCTGGACAAGGTGCGCGAGATGGTGAAGGCGCAGACTGAGGCGCCGCAATGGGGTTTGTTCGGGGAGCCTCGGGTCAATGTGTTGAAGTTGAATCTGGCGTTGGATGCGTTGAGCAAAACTTGATATGTTCTGTTTTATTGTTTTTTGTTTGCTTGCTTTTGCTTTTTGGTAGCTTCGGATTTTGTTCTCCGGACGGGCCGGGTTTGCCGGGGGCGGCCCGGCAGCCGCTCACTTTTCTTGCTCCGCCAAGAAAAGTAAGCAAAAGAAGGCGGCCGCGGGATCCAGCCCCCTTCGGGGGTGTCCGGTGCTGCGAAGCAAAAAATGGGAAGGAAAAAAACTCGCTGCGCTCAGACAGTTTTTCCTTCTTAATCCATTTTTCGCATCGCATCACCGGCTGGCTCCAAGCGGAACTGCCAGACTGGCTCGCTGCGCATCGCCAGGGGATGGAGGTGGTTTCATCTTCTTGGGCCTAATTAACTTTGTCGTTCCAACGAAAGTTGGAACCCAGTGTCGTGAAGATGGTTGGGTGACGCGCTGACGTCACTGGGTCCCAGCGTTCGCTGGGACGACGGCGTAAAAAAGCCTCGCTGCACGTTTGACAGCGCGATGCCGAAGGCGAGCCGCTGGGGCCGTTACCGCTTATGAGTTGCCGTTGGTGACATGCATAAATCGGAAAAAGAAGGGAAAAATGTCTGAGCGAAGCGGGTTGTTTTCCCTTCCCGATTTGTGCGTGGCATCAACGGGGACCCTCGAAGGGGGCTACGAATCGCGGTCGCCTTTCTTTGCTTACTTTCTTTGGCGAAGCAAAGAAAGTGAGTAGCCGCCGGGCTACCCCCGGCACGGTCGTCCGAAGAAAGAACAGCATCAGTAACAACAAGCACCAAGTCGGAACAAAACACAAACACTCTAAACGTCACTAACACACCCGAAAAAAGCCCATTTCCAACTACAATACCCCCACCATGCCCACCCGCCCCAACCCCGACGACCTCCTCGACCGCGTCATGCGCGACGAAGACCGCCAGGCGCGCGGCCGGCTCAAGATCTTCTTCGGCTCTTCAGCCGGCGTAGGCAAAACCTACGCCATGCTCGCCGCCGCACAAAACCTCAAAGAGCAAGGCGAAGAAGTCGTCGCCGGCATCGTCGAAACCCACGGCCGCGCCGACACCGAAGCCATGCTCGAAGGCATCGAGCGCCTGCCGCTGCGCGCCTCCGAATACCGCGGCCGCACGCTCTACGAATTCGACCTCGACGCCGCGCTCGAACGCAAACCGCATGTCATCCTGGTCGACGAACTGGCGCACTCCAACGTGCCCGGTTCGCGCCACGCCAAACGCTGGCAGGACATCGAAGAACTGCTGCACGCCGGCATCCACGTCTACACCACGGTCAACGTTCAGCACATCGAAAGCCTCAACGACGTGGTCGGCCAGATCACCGGCATCCGCGTGCATGAGACGATTCCGGATCACGTCTTCGACGAAGCCGACGACGTCACGCTGGTGGATCTGCCGCCGGACGAGTTGTTGCAGCGTCTCAAGGAGGGCAAGGTCTATCTGCCGCAACAGGCAGAGAAGGCGGGGCGCAATTTTTTCCGCAAAGGCAATCTGCTGGCGCTGCGCGAGATCGCCTTGCGCCGCACCGCCGATCGCGTCGATGCCGACATGCGCGAGTACCGCGCCGACCGCTCGATCGTGCAGCTGTGGCAAACCAAGGAGCGCATCGTGGTGGCTATCGGCGCGCGCGCCGACGAAGACAAGCTGGTGCGCGCCGCGGCGCGGCTGGCGGCCAAGCTGCAGGCCGACTGGCTGGCGGTGCATGTAGATGCGCCGAGCTGGCCGCGAGTGACGCTGGCCGGGCGCGAACGTATCCTCAAGAATCTCAAGCTGGCGCAATCGCTCGGCGCGGAAACTGCCAGCATCACCGGCGAAGACGTCGCGCAGGCGCTGGTGCAATTTGCGCGCAGCCGCAACGCCGGCAAGCTGGTGATCGGTCAATCGCATGGTGGCGGCTGGACGCATTGGAAACGATGGTGGCGCAAGAACCTGGCCGAGCGCATCGCCGCCGCCGGCAAGGACATCGACGTCTATACCGTGGCGCGTCCCGCAGGCTCGGAACAGGAAGACAGCCGCAAGACGGTGGACGAAGGAAGGCGCGACGACAGCGGACGCCTGCGCCGCCGTCGCGGCTATCTGTGGGCGACGGTCAGCTGCGCCGTGACTACCGCCCTGGCGTGGTGGCTGATCGCCTATCTGCATCCCGCCAATGTGATCATGCTGTACCTGGTCGGCGTCATGATCGTCGCGGTGCGCTACGGCAGGTCGGCGTCGGCGCTGGCATCGATCCTGAGCGTGCTGGCGTTCGATTTCTTTTTCGTGGCGCCGCGTTTTTCCATCAGCGTCTCGGACGCGCAGTATCTGATTACCTTGCTGGTGATGCTGGCGGTGTCGCTGTTCATCAGTTCGCTGGCTTCGCGCATGCGGCACCAGGCCAACGTCGCCATGCTGCGCGAAGCGCGCGCGGGCAATCTCTACATGCTCGGCAAGGAACTGGCGGCGGTGCTGACGCTGGAGCAGATCCTGGAAATCGGCCGCCGTCATCTGGGCGCGGTGTTCGGCGCGAAGACGGCTTTCTGTCTGCCGGACAGCGGCGAGCACGTGCGCGTGGCCGCGCCGGAACAACACGATGCGCATGCCCTGCAGCAGATCGATCTGGGCGTGGCGCAATGGGTCTACGACAATGACCAGGCGGCGGGGCGCGGCACGGCCACCTTGCCGGCGGCGCAGGCGCTCTACCTGCCGCTGAACGCCACCATGCGCACGCGCGGCGTGCTGGCTTTTGTCGCCGAGGATCCGCTGCAACTGGCCTTGCCGGAGAACCGGCAGATGCTGGAAATCTTCTGTTCGCAGATCGCCATGGCGATCGAACGCCTGCACTACGCCGAAGTAGCGCAGGACGCCTTGCTGACGATGGAGTCGGAGCGCCTGCGCAATTCCTTGCTGTCGGCGATTTCGCATGATCTGCGCACGCCGCTGACCTCGCTGGTCGGCAGCGCCGAAGCGTTGGCGCGGCAACCGTCGCTGGGCGCCGACGAGCGCGAGATGGCGATCACCATCAGCGAACAATCGCAGCGCATGTCCGGCTTGGTGGAAAACCTGCTCGACATGGCGCGCCTGCAATCCGGCGGCATCACGCTCAATCGCCAGTGGAACTCGATCGAAGAAGTCGTCGGCACCGCCTTGCGCCTGCTGAACAAGACACTGGGCGAGCGCCGCGTCGAGACGCATCTGCCGGCCGATTTGCCGCTGGTGCGCTTCGATGCCGTGCTGATCGAGCGCGTCTTCGCCAATCTGATCGAGAACGCCGTCAAGTACGCGCCGGCCGGCGAGATCATCGTGGTCGACGCCAGGGCCAACGCCGGCATGATGGAAATCAGCGTGATCGATCGCGGTCCGGGTTTCCCGGCCGGGATGGAAGAACGCGCGTTTGAAAAATTTACCCGTGGCGACACGGAATCGAGCACACCCGGCGTCGGCCTCGGCCTGGCGATCTGCCGCGCCATCGTCGATGCGCATGGCGGCGCCATCCGGGCGTTGCAAGGCGATGCAGGTCGCGGTGCACGCGTCTGTTTTACTCTGCCGCTTGAACAACCACCGGCCTTACCCGAAGAGGAATAACGATCATGTTGGATCACGCAGGCAATATCGTTTTCGTCGAAGACGACGCCCACATCCGCAAGCTGGTGCGCGGCGCGCTGGAACAAGAGGGCTTCATCGTCCATGAGGCGCGCACCGCGCGCGAGGGCATGGTGGAAGCCGGTACCCGCAAGCCGGATCTGGTGATCGTCGACCTCGGCCTGCCCGACCAGGACGGCAAGCAGGTCATCGCCGATATCCGCTCATGGAGCGACGTGCCGATCGTGATCTTGTCGGCGCGCACGCAGGAGGCGGAAAAGGTGGCCGCGCTCGACGCCGGCGCCGACGACTATCTGACCAAGCCGTTCGGCGTGCCCGAGCTGCTGGCGCGCATCCGCGCCCAATTGCGCCGGCGCAGCCAGGCCAGCGCCGCCACCGGACGCTTTCGCCTGGGCGATCTGGTGATCGATTTGCCGGCGCGCACCGTGAGCAAAGGCGGCGAGCCGGTGCATCTGACCCAGATCGAGCACCGCCTGATTTCCACATTGCTGCGCGACGCCGGACGCGTGATCACCCATCGCCAGCTGCTGGCGGCAGGCTGGGGACCGTCGCATACGGAAGACCATCACTACCTGCGCATCTACATGCAGCGCCTGCGCCAGAAACTGGAGCAAGACTCGGCGCAGCCCAAATACATCCTGACCGAAATCGGTGTCGGTTATCGGGTGATAAACGCCGAGCCGGCGTAAAAATACGTCAAACCTTGGCCGGATGTCGGTCTGAGCACCAAATGGGCGCTCTTTTTTTACTCCTGATTTGATAGACTGCTTGTCAAGAAGAAAACAGGAGTGTTTCATGACGCGCTTTTTGCAGCGGGTAAAACTGTGGCAACGCATGGTTTTGCTGGGGGTGATGGGTTTGTTGCTGGTCGGGCCGCCGCTTTATCTGTTTGTGGACGGCGCCAATACAAACATCGCTGTTTCGCAGATGGAGCGCGCCGGGCTCGAACCCGGCAAGAAAGCGCTGCAAGCCTTGCAGCGGGTGCAGCAGCATCGCGCCTTGTCGACCGCCTTCCTGGTCTCCGGCCAGATGGACGACCAGCGCGTTGAAGCGGAGCGGCAAGGCAATCTGGCCCTGGATGACCTGGCGCAGTCGCTGCAACGCGGCTTTCCTGAAGCAATGCCCTCGCTGCAAAAAATCCGCACCGAATGGAATGACTTGTCCAAAGCCGTCGCCAAGCACGGCGTGACGCAGGCGGACAGCTTCGCGCGTCACAGCCAGTTGTGCCAGAACCTGTTGCTGTTGAGCGAAAAGATCGCCGACCGCTACGGGCTGACGCTGGATTCCGATCCGGGAATCTATTACCTCGTGCATGCCGTCTATTTCGACCTGCCGCAGTACGGCGAATATCTGGGACAAGTGCGCGGCGCCGGCGTGCGCTATCTGATTGCCGGTCAGATCGACGACGAAGGGCGCGCAGTCATGCACAGCCTGATCGCCAGTACGCGCCTGTATGGCCGCAGCGTGCTGCGCTATTTCGACAAAACCTATGAAGCGGTCCCGGCGTTGAAAGCGCAACTGGGGCAAAGCTCGGAGACTTCCATCGCGCGCGGCCGCGCCATGCTGGACCTGTCGCGCGACAACATCGCTGCGCCGGACACGCTCACAATGACGCCGATGGACTATTTCTCCACAACCAGCGGCGCCATCGATCAGCAATATCGGACCGCCTTTCTGGCCGCAGATCAGATGCAGATATTGATCGACCAGCGTATCGCCCAACAGGAGAAATTGCGCAATCTGCTGACCGGCGGCGTGGTGCTGATCGCGATGCTGGCGGCCTTGTTCGGCTGGATGATTTGCCGTAGCCTGGTGCGCCAGCTGGGCGGCGAGCCGGCCGATGTGATCGCGGCGCTGAGCAAGGTGGCGCAGGGCGATTTCACCACGAGGATAGACATTGCCGCCAACGACAGCTCCAGTCTGGTGTATCACATGAAGGATATGGTGGATAAGTTGTCGCTGGTAGTGGCCGATGTCGCCGAAGGCGCCGGCGTGCTGGCCGATGCCTCGCGCGAGATCAGCGGCACCGCGCAGTCGCTGTCGCAGGGCGCTAACGAACAGGCCTCGGGCATAGAAATGGCCAGCGCCTCGCTGGAGGAAATGTCGTCCTCGATCGCGCAGAACGCCACCAGCGCGCGCGTGACCGATGCGCTTGCCGGCAAGACCGCCACTGGCGCAGGCGAGGGCGGTACGGCAGTGCGCTCGACCGTGGTGGCCATGAAGCGCATTGCGAAGATGGTGGAAGTGATCGACGACATTGCTTATCAGACTAATTTGCTGGCATTGAACGCCGCGATCGAAGCGGCTAGCTCAGGCGGCCAAAGCCGCGGTTTTGCGGTGGTCTCCGCAGAAATCCGCAAGCTGGCCGAACGCAGCCAGACCGCTGCCCAGGAAATCAGCGAGGTCGCCGACAAGAGCGTCGAACTGGCCGAGCAATCCAGCCAGTTGCTGGAAAGCCTGGTGCCGGATATCCGTAAGACTTCGGAACTGGTGTTGCAGATGGCGCGCTCCTGTGTCGAACAATCGTCCGGCGTGAGCCAGATCAATTCTGCGGTGGCGCAACTGAGCATGACGGTGCAGCACAATGCCGCCGGTTCGGAGGAGCTGGCAGCGACTGCGGAAGAAATGAGCGCACAGGCTGAGAAGCTGCGCCGGTCGATAGCCTTCTTCAAAGTTCCCGGTATGGATGTCATCGGCGCGTAAACCTAAAGATCCCCCCAGATGTCGATCTGCCGACGGACCACGCCCGTGCGTCCGTCGCAGATGACCAGCACTTCCCGGCTGCCGTTGCGCAGCACGAAGCGGAAATATTCCGCGTCGCCGCGTTGCACGAAACTCTCGCTTTCTATCTTGCCGCCTGCCGCGCCGTTGGTGGTCGCTGCCATGGTATCCACGGCGGCGCGGCGGCAGGCGGGCAGGTGATTCCTGGCTTCTATCGACGGACCGTAATCTTCCGGCGATCGGTAGGGGACGACCGCATGCGCTTGCTGCAGGCCGAGCGCCAAGTACAGCATAACCGCCAGCATCACCGCCAGCATCACGCCCCACGCGGCTTTCTTCCGGCGGTCGCGGCGCTTTGCCGCGGCGTCCAGCAGATCGCGAAGAACATGCTTGTGAGAGGGGATGAGGTAGTGGCGCATGGCGGCCTCCGGAACAAATGGATGCGAATGATCAGAACGTGCGCGACACCGCCAGCACCAGCTGGTCGCGGCCCAGGTTCTTGCCCTTGACGGTGTAGCCGGCGTCCTTGGCGTTGGTGCCGGTGTAGTAGGCGGCCAGCACATAACCGGAGAAGTCGCGGTTCAGGCCGAGCTTCCAGTCGGTGTATGACAGGTTGGATGCGTTAGGGCCGGTATAGCGTTGATGGCCGACATGCGCCACGCCGTTGATGCCGGCGAACAGTTCATGCGTCAGCGACAGATCGATGTAGTTGGAGCCGCGCGTGTCGGGGCTGCCGAAGGTGTTGCCGAGGGCGTAAGAGTAACGCAGCGAGATCCACTTGGCGTCGAGGCCGAGATACAGCTCGTTGGTGTCGGCCTTGGTATAGCCGCTGGGGAAGCTGCCCGGATAAGCGTAATGCAGGAAGCCGACGTCGCCGGTCAGCGTGTCGTTGAACGGATACTTGAAGCCGCCGTAGATGTCGGCTTCCAGGCTGGCCGAAGCGCCCGGTGTGGCGTCGCTGATCCAGCTGATGTTGGAGGCCCAGATGCCGGCATACAGACCGCTTTCGTGCGAGAGATCGAAGCCGCCTTGCAGGGCCGGTCTTTCATTGGTTTGCGTCAGGCCGCGGAAGACGTACTGGCTGTACAGGCCGATGTTGGCGCTGGTGGTGAGAGCCGGAGCAGGCGCTGCAGTTGCTGTAGTTGCCGCAGTTGCGGGCGTATCGCTGCCGTCAGCCGCCATCGACGGCAAGGCCTGCAGCAAGGCAGCCGCGCCTGCGGTCAGCACCAGCAGGCGGCCAAGCGCCAGGGGAAAGCTCTTCGGGGATGTCATATTCTTGTACTCCACATGTCAGGTTGATGTGGACTACAAGATAAAAAAAGCGGCGTTTAATTCTTATAAAACTTCAGCTCCGCAGAATAAACATCGCATAAAAAGCAGCGATATTTTTTACTGCCGGCGGCGGCTTACATCACACCCAGCACCGCTTCCAGATCTTCCTCTTCACTCGGCGGCACCGACATGTCGAGCACCGCTTCGATGTGGTTCAGGTGTTCGATCATGGACGCCACCGCCTGTTCGGCATTGCCGGCGGCGATGGCGTTGATGATGTCGCCGTGTTCGTCGTGGGTGCAGGCGGGTACGGTGGGCGAGTCGTACAGCACGATGATCAGGCAGGTCAGCGACGCCAGCTCGCGCATCATCTTGCTCATGACCGGGTTGTCGACCATGTCGGCGATACGGATGTGGAACTCGCCCGACAGCCGGATGATCGCGCGGCGGTCGTTGGCTTCGCGCGCCTGCGCTTCCTGGGCGACATGGTCGCGCAGCTGGGCCACGTGTTCCGGCTTGGTCTGTTCGCACAGATGGCGCAGCAGCGCCGGCTCGATCAGGCGGCGCGCGGCAAAGATGGCGCGCGCTTCGCTCGGCGTCGGGCTGGCGATGAAGGCGCCGCGATTCGGGATGGTGGTGATCAGGCCTTCATGGCTCAGGCGCGCCAGCACTTCGCGCACACGCGTGCGGTTGACGTTGAAGATGCCGGCCAGCTTTTCTTCCACCAGCTTGGTGCCGGGCGTGAGGCGGTGTTCCATGATGGAAGTGAGGATGCGCTCATAAATGATGTCGCCCGCCATCGGCCGGGCGCTGACTGCCTGCGCCGGGAGCGGGCTGTTTTCCGGCTTGCTGACGGTTTTCTTTCTTGCTGTGCCGGCTTTGGCGGTGGTGGTGCTGGTCATTGCATGGTCCTGAATAAGTGTCTCATGGACATGCGGTGCGCATGCGTCCGATGGGAGTCAATTTTGTGGAGATATATTGTCACAATTTGAAAAAAATTTCCCTACATTTATAAAATATTTTGTCGCACTGATTTGGTTTGATTTTTCCGGGTTTGCACCAGCGTGGATCCTGAACGCTGGGCGATGACGGTGATTTCGGGGCGATCCTGCCTTCCGCAAAAGCGATTTCCAGCAAAACATGTCCTGGCACAGGTATTGCATGCATTGTCGCAATCAATAAATTGAATTGTCACAATTTAACTGGATGTTGCTTATTCACTGTCTCATTGATTACCTTACTTACGGGAGAGTCACCATGCAATACAACACACAACAAGCACAACGCACGCAGCAAACATCACGCCTGTTCGTCTTCCGCACCGCTGCGATGGCGCTCGGCCTGGCGTGCAGCCTGGCTTTCGCCGGTTCGGCGCAAGCCCAGTCCAAGCCCAAATTCAAGCTGGCCTACGCCAAGTGCGCGCACTGCATGTCCATGGCGCTGGTGCCTGAGCTGGCAAAGAATGTCGATATCGAAGGCATCAACTTCACCGCCGGCAGCGATGCGCTGACTGCGCTGGTGTCCAAGAGCGTGGATATTGCGCAGGTGACTTACCTGTCTTTCGTCAGCGGCCTCGACAAGGGCTTCGATCTGGTGGCGGTGTCGGGCCAGGTCAATGGCGGCTCTGAAATGCTGATCGGCAAGGACACCGCGCTGGCGTCCGACGACTGGGCCGGCCTGAAGAAACTGATCGCGGAATACAAGGCGCAGGGCAAGCCGTTCCGCATCGCCGCCTCGCGCGGTAATGCGCAGGATTTGCACATGCGCGGCGAGCTGGCCCTGAACGGCATCAACCCGAGCAAGGACGTGCAGTTCGTCAATATTCCGAATCCCTCCGACCATGCCGCTGCTTTGCAGCGCGGCGAAGTCGAGCTGATCTGCTCGGTTGAACCGTTTGCCTCGCAAATCCGCATGACGGGCGTCGGCAAGCATTTTGCCTTTCCCTACAAGCAAGCCGCCGGTCGCCTGACCAACCTGATCGTCACCCGTTCGGATGTGATCAAGGAGCATCCGGCCGAGGTGAAGGAGACGGTCGCCGCCGTGGTGCGCCTGGTCGACAACCTGCAAAAGGACAAGGGCGCCTGGGTCGCCAGCATCGTCAAGGGCACCGGCCTGGACAAGACCGTCGCCACCGAAGCGCTGAAGAATTCCTATCCCGACTACAAGATGTACCGTGCGCAGACCCAAGCCATCGGCACCATGATGAAGGATCTGAAGTACATCTCCACCGACGTCTCGGCGCAGATCGACAAGAACATGGACTACAGCTTTTTGATGGAAGTCACCAAGAAGCCGAAGACCGAACTGGGTTATTGATCCCTGAGACTGTACGCGACGGATTTAACTGGATAGAAAGCAGGTGATCACAATGAATGGTTTGATGCGCTCCTTGTCGGAGGCGAAGTGGCGGTTCGCCGTACCGGTTTTGCTGGTGTTGTTCTGGGAAGCGTTTTCTCGTTCGGGGGCGATCCCTGCTTCCTTGCTGCCGGCGCCGTCGCGCGTGTTCGCGACCTGGATGGACTGGATCTTCGGCTATAGCGAAGCGGCGCAGGATAGCAGCGGCCGCTGGATTTTCGACGCCATGGCCAGTTGCATGCGCGTCACGGCCGGCTATCTGATTGCGGCGATTTCCGGCATTGCGCTGGGTGTGGCGATCGGCTGGTGGCGCTGGGTGGAGCGCGCCATCGAACCGACCGTGCAGATGCTGCGGCCGATTCCGCCGGTGTCGTGGATCCCGCTGGCGATCATCTGGTTCGGCATCGCCAACAAGCCGGCGATCTTTCTGGTGTTCCTCGGCGCGTTCTTTCCCATCCTGATGAACACCGTGCACGGCGTCAAAACCTCCGACCGCAACCTGTTGCGCGCGGCGGCGATGGCCGGCGCCAATCAGGGCCAGCTGCTGCGCTTCGTGATCCTGCCGGCGGCGATGCCTAGCATCTTCGCGGGTCTGCGCATCGGCATCGGCAGCGCCTGGATGCTGACCGTGACGGCGGAGATGGTGGCTGTCAAGAGCGGTCTCGGTTACGCGCTGTGGGATTCGTATTACTTCCTGCGCTACGACCTGGTGATCGCGGCCATGATCAGCATCGGCCTGCTCGGCTATCTGGCCGACCTGATCTTGAAACTGATCATGAATTCGGTACTGCGCTGGCAGCATGTGGCGACGGTGCAGGGCAAAGCCTAAGGAGAACAGCATGGCATTCATCGAACTCAACAATATCGTCAAGGTCTTCAAGGACAAAAAACGTGGCACAGATATGCTCGCCATCGACAACGTCACGCTGAAGCTGGAGAAGAAGGAATTCCTCTGCCTGCTCGGTCCGTCCGGTTGCGGCAAGTCGACGCTGCTGAACATGATCGCCGGCTTCGAACATCCGACTTCCGGCAGCGTGATCGTGGACGGCAAGGCTATCACCGGTCCCGGCGCCGATCGCGGCATGGTGTTCCAGCAGGCCAACCTGATGCCGTGGCTGCCGGTATGGGACAACATCGCGTTCTCGCTCAAGCTGCAGGGCAAGAGCGCCGCCGAGCGCCGCGCCGCGGCCCAGCCCTTCATCGAAACGGTGAAGCTCAAGGGCTTTGAAAATCACTTCCCGGCGGAACTGTCGGGCGGCATGGCGCAACGTGTCGGCATCGCCCGCGCACTGCTGCAGAATCCGTCGGTGATCCTGATGGACGAGCCTTTCGCCGCGCTCGACGCGCAGACCAAGATGGAGATGCAGGAAGAGCTGGTCACGCTGTGGCAGCGTTATGAGGGTACGATCGTGTTCGTCACGCACAGCGTCGACGAAGCGCTGGTGCTGGCGACCAAGGTCGCCGTCATGACGCACAGGCCGGGCCGCATCCGCGACCTGATCGACATCGACCTGGCGCGGCCGCGCGACACCACGAGCGCCGAATTCAATCAATACAAACGCCATGTGCTGAGCCTGATCCGCGAAGAATCCGCGCTGGCCCACGCCGATGCCGTCAAACTTGCTGCATAGATTTCAAGGAAACCATCATGACTCAACGTACTTTGCTCGGCATGCTCACGCCGTCCTCCAACACCACGCTGGAGCCGGTCACCACCGCGATGATCGCTGACATCCCAGAAGCCAGCGCGCACTTCGGCCGTTTCCGCGTGACCGAGATCGCCTTGTCGAACCAGGCGCTGGCGCAATTCGACGACAGTGAAATCCTGCGCGCGGCCGAACTGCTGTCGCACGCCAAGGTGCAAAGCATAGGCTGGAACGGCACCTCGTCGGGTTGGCTCGGCTTCGACGCCGACGAACGCCTGTGCCGCCGCATCACCGAAGCGACCGGCATCCCGGCCTGCACCTCGGTGCTGGCGCTGAATGAGATTTTCGACATCACCGGCGTCAAGCGCTTCGGCCTGGTGACGCCTTACCTGGACGACGTGCAGGCGGCGATCATCAAGAACTACGCGGCGTCCGGCATGGAATGCATCGCCGAACGCCATCTGCGCAAGCAGGACAATTTTTCGTTCTCCGAAGTCGGCGCCGACGAGTTGCGCGCCATGGTGCGCGAGGTCGCCAAGGAAAAGCCGCAAGCCATCACCATCTTCTGCACCAACCTGCGCGGCGCGCCGCTGGTGGAAGAGCTGGAGCGCGAAGTCGGCATCCCGATCTACGACACCATTTCCACCGTGGTGTGGAAATCGCTCAGGCAGGCGGGATCGGATCCGTCGCGTATTCGCAACTGGGGCAGCCTGTTCCGCGATGTATGAATCTATTCCAGCTCCTACTGCGAGGGCGCCAGTGAGGCTCATGCGCTGCTCGGAATCCTCGTGTACTTGAGTACACTCCGGTTCCTGCGCTGCTCTTCACCTCACTGACACCCTCTCGCTACGGACCTGAAACAGATTCACGGAGCATTTATAAAAATTGAATGGAAGTCAGTATGGAAGACTTTGACCTGGTAATCCGCAACGGCACCGTCGCCACCGCCTCCGACATCATGCAATGCGATGTCGGCATCGTCGACGGCAAGGTCGTGGCGCTGGGGCGCAATCTGGCGCGCGGCTGGCAAGAGATCGATGCCGCCGGCAAGCTGGTGCTGCCGGGCGGCGTCGATGCACATTGCCATCTCGACCAGCCGATGGAAGAGGGGCTGGAGATGGCCGACGATTTTCGCAGCGGCACGATCTCGGCGGCATGCGGTGGCACCACGACGGTGATTCCGTTTGCGGCGCAAGCCAAGGGGCAATCGCTGCGCGCCGCGGTGGAAGACTATCATCGCCGCGCCGAAGGCAAGGCGGTGATCGACTATGCCTTCCACATGATCGTCAGCGACCCGACCGAAAAGGTCTTGAAGGAAGAGCTGCCGCAACTGATCAGCGAAGGCTATACCTCGTTCAAGATCTACATGACTTACGACGACCTCAAGCTCAACGATCGCCAGATCATCGACGTGCTGGCCATCGCGCGGCGCGAGGGTGCAATGGTGATGATCCATGCGGAAAACGCCGACTGCATTGCCTGGCTCACCGAGCAACTGGAAGACGCCGGCCTGACGGCGCCGAAATATCATGCGACGTCGCGGCCGATGCTGGTCGAGCGTGAGGCGACGCATCGCGCGATTGCGCTGTCGGAACTGGTCGATGTGCCGATCCTGATCGTGCACGTTTCGGGCAAGGAAGCCATCGAGCAAATCCGCTGGGCGCACGGTCACGGCCTGCGCATCTATGCCGAGACGTGTCCGCAGTATTTCATGCTGACGGCGGACGACCTCGACCAGGAGGGCTATCACGGCGCCAAATGCATCTGCAGCCCGCCGCCGCGCGACAAGGAGAATCAGCAATACATCTGGGACGGGCTGGCAAACGGCTTGTTCACGGTGTTCTCGTCGGACCATGCGCCGTTCCGTTACGCCGATCCCAAGGGCAAGATGCCGGGCGGGAAGGAAGTGCCGTTCCGCTACATCCCCAACGGCACACCGGGGCTGGAAACGCGTTTGCCGCTGCTGTTTTCGGAAGGCGTCGGCAAGGGTCGCATCGACCTCAATCGCTTTGTCGCACTGACGGCGACCGATCCGGCCAAGATGTACGGTCTGTATCCGCAGAAGGGCACCATCGCCATCGGCGCCGATGCCGACATCGCGATCTGGGATCCGCACAAGGAAGTCGTGATCGCCAACGAGCATCTGCATCACAACGTCGACTACACGCCGTATGAAGGCGTGATGGTGACCGGCTGGCCGACGACCACACTGTCGCGCGGCGAGGTGGTGTACGACGGCAAGGATCCGCAGGGCGTCATCGGTCGCGGCGAGTTCCTGAAATGCGGTTTGCCGGATCCGGCGCGGCCGCGCAAACGTTGACCGGTCTGACGGCTCGCGTGCACTGCTCGTAAACGATAAGCACTCTCAACACAGTAAATATTCGATACCAGGGTCACACTTCTACGCATGGAGAAGTGTGACCCTGGCATGCCATTGTGGTTATTTCGTCCTCGTATTTAAAAATCTCCGGCTCGCGTTCGATTTCTGATTGCCCCTGTAGAAGGCATGGTGCTAGCATCACGCCGGACACCGCCTTCCGATGGCGGCGTCAGATTTTTAAAGACGGGGTAATACATGAAAAAACAACTCATGATCGCAACCATGGCCGTCCATGGATTGCTGGGGATGCAGTCGGCACATGCTGCCGGTGCAATGAATGTCGATGACGCGCAAGTGCTCGACGCCAACAAATGTCAGCTGGAAGCCTGGGGTAAATTCAATCGCGACGGCACCGAGCGCTGGCTCAATCCCTCGTGCAACCTCACGGGTAATCTGGAAGTTTCCTGGGGCAACTCGTGGCAGCGCGACGCCAACGGCATGTATCTTTCGAACAGCCAGCTGCAGGGTAAAACCGTGTTCAAGGAAATGTCGGCCAACAGCTATGGCGTCGGCATGCTCGGCGGCGTGGTGCGCCAGACCGACAGCGGCGACGACAGCGACGGAGCTCGCCGGCGTTCGTGGAATTACTATTCCAAACTGCTGACGTCGTTCTCCTTCAAGGACGATGCGGTGCTGTTGCACACCAACCTCGGCTTCAACCACAGAGGCAAGGAACAAACCACGCGCCTGACCTGGGGCCTGGGCAACGAGACGCGCCTGATGGAGCGGCTGTCCTTGATTGGCGAAGTCTTCGGCGAGAACAAAGGCAAGCCCGGCTATCAGGGCGGTATCCGCGCGAAGCTGGTGCCGGACCATGTCGAAATGGATCTGACCTACGGCAATACCTTCGGGCGCGAGACGCAGGGCCGTTATGTGGTGCTGGGACTGCGTTTCATCACGCCTGAGCTGCGTCGCTGATCGTGCCGTCCCGTCAATCCGGCTTGCCGGATTGACATTGTTTTCTGACAATCCCGGCGGTCGTGGTAAATTACGTCTTGCGCTTGCAGCAACACGCAAGAGCAGCTAACAAAACTTTCGCAGTTTTTCCCGCTTGCGATTTCTTCATTGCGCATCCGCGGTTCCACCCGGCGGACTTCGCGCTGTTTTGTTAGCTGTTCTTCGGCATGCGTAATTTCTTCACTACTCAATAGGTACCCTCGTTGGAAAACATCTTACTGATCGTCGCGGCCCTCTTTCTGGTCGCGCTGAACGGTTTTTTCGTCGCAGCAGAATTCGGTCTGGTCAAACTGCGCCAGACCCGCATCAGGGCCATCGTCAAGACGCAGGGTTTGCGCGGACGCATCCTGGCCACGGTCCACAATCAACTTGACGCCTATCTGTCGGCCTGCCAGCTAGGCATCACGCTGGCGTCGCTGGGGCTCGGCTGGATCGGCGAGCCGGCCTTCGCCAGCCTGCTGGAGCCGGTGTTCGCGGTCATCGGCGTGAGTTCGCCGGAACTGATCCACGGCGTTTCCTTCGTCTTTGCCTTCGTCATCATTTCTTTCCTGCACATCGTCGTCGGCGAACTCGCACCGAAGTCCATGGCCATCCGTAACCCCGAGCGCATCGGCCTGTGGTGCGCGATGCCGCTGTACGGTTTTTACTGGACCATGTATCCGGCGATCTGGCTGCTCAACCTGAGCGCCAACTGGGTCTTGCGTGTTTCCGGCCTGGGCGGCGTGCACGGCCACGATTCGCACTATTCCTCAGACGAGCTCAAGCTCATCCTGCGCGGCGGCGGCAAGGCGGCAGGCAAGTTCACGCGCGATGAATGGAACGTGCTGGCGCAGTCGCTCGACTTCGGCGATCTGAAGGTGATGGATCTGATGCGTCCGGCCAACGAAATCGTCGCCCTGAGCGCCGGCAATACGCAGGAAGAAAATCTCGAGATCATCTACCGCAACCGTTTCAGCCGTTATCCTTATTTCGATGAAGATCGCCAGGAAGTGCTGGGCCTGCTGCATCTGAAGGATGTCTTCATTGCGCAGCAGGACGGCAAGGCGATTTCCGATCTGCGCCTGTATCTGCGTCCGGTGCAATATGTGTCGCCGAGCATGTCTGCGCAAGAGCTGCTGCGCCGCTTCCGTACCGGTTCCCCGCACTTCGCGATCCTAGGCCGCAAAGGCCAGCCGCCCTTGGGTTTCGTCACGCTGGACAATTTGCTGAGCGTGCTGGTGGGCGAGATTCGCGATGAATTCCGTCACACCAATAACGAGTGGACGCGCCAGGACGACGGCACGTTGCTGGGCAAGGGCAGCCTGCCTATCGTCACGCTGGAACATATGCTGGGCATCGACTTTGAGTATGACGAGAGCGTCGACTCTGTGGGTGGCCTGGTGATGGAGAAATTGGGTGAGGTGCCGAAGGAGGGGCAGAAGGTGGAGTTTCCTGCTTTCGACATCGTCGTGATGAAGATGAAGGGGCCCAAGATTGTGTTGGTGAAGGTTTTTCCTAAGATGCAGGATGGGGAGTGGGTGGGGGAGTTGGAGGGATAGGTTTGGTCTGGTTTTGTGTTTTGTTCCGACTGGCTGTATTGGGTAGCTTCAGTTTTTCTCTCTTCGATCAACCGTGCCGGGGGTAGCCCGGCAGCTACTCACTTTCTTTGTCTCGCCAAAGAAAGTAAGCAAAGAAAGCGACCGCTGGGTCGTAGCCACCTTCGGGGGTACCCGGCGCCAGCAGGTGAAAATCGGGAAGGGAAAACAACTCGCTTCGCTCAGACATTTTTCCCTTCTTTTTCCGATTTTTACCTGCTGACACCGGCTACTCTCAAGCGGACTTCCAGACTGGCTCGCTGCGCATCGCCAGGGGACTGAGATGGTTCACACTTCTCCGGCCTCTTTTGCTTTGTCGTTCCAACGAAAGTTGGAACCCAGCGTCGTGAAGATGGTGGGCTGACGCGCTGACGTCACTGGGTCCCAGCGTTCGCTGGGACGACGGATTAAATGGTGACGACAAAACGTGAAAATCACGAAGCCGCAGGCGAGTTACCCCTGGCGAGGCG
>NZ_LFLU01000006.1 GCF_001189965.1 Herbaspirillum rhizosphaerae | reverse complement strand
TGCACCGACCTTGCTGTCGCGTCGTCGCATCAACGCTGAACACCAGATCGAAATTGTGGGTGAGAAGCTGCGCGCGATGATGCCTTGGATCAAAGCCAACAAACTCGTGGACCAGTCGAAGAATTAATCAGAGCACGAACCGCGATCGCAGGCATCATCGCAGGACGCGCAAGCATGCGCGCCCTGGGCAGGACGGCGCAAAGCGGTGCTTTGCGAAAGCCCGTCCAGCCTGCCGTGGATCAAGGCCAACAAGCTCGTGGACCAGTCGAAGAACTAACACGATCCCGAACCGCGATCATGGGCATCATCACAGGACGCGCAAGCATGCGCGCCCTGGGCAGGACGGCGCAAAGCGGTGTTTTGCGAAACCCCGTCCAGCCTGCCGTGGATCAAGGCTAACAAGCTGGTGGACCAGTCGAAGAACTAATTCTTATCTCAGCATTGTCGTTCCAACGGAAGTTGGAACCCAGTGTCGTAAAGACGGTTGGATGAAACGCTGACGTCACTGGGTCCCAGCGTTCGCCGGGACGACGAAAGTAGATGGAAAGTTGTTTGAAGAAAAGGACGCGCAAGCGTCCTTTTTTTATGCCTGTATGAAATACAGGTGAATTTGTGTAATGTTCAAAATTCGTTGAGATTTGAAGCGTTGCATTACCTCCATCAAGGATCTACATGAGAATGACCTCATCTACCGCCAGACCCGAATTCGGCAAGCCCGAGGAGGGCTGGCGTCTGCGCTGGTACACCGTCATCTTCGAAGCCGACACGCGTGCCGGCCGGCGCTTTGATGTTGCCTTGCTGTTGCTGATTCTGTGCAGTGTGCTGGTCGTCATTATCGACAGCGTCGAGGTGGTGCGCGAGCGCGAGTTCTTCCTGCTCGGGATTCTGGAGTGGATATTTACCCTGTTGTTTACCGTCGAATATGTGGTGCGGCTGTTGTGTGTAAAACGTCCCTGGCGCTATGCCACCAGTTTCTTCGGCGTGATCGATCTGCTGTCGATCCTGCCGAGCTACCTGGCGTTCTTCCTGCCGGAATTCCACGTCCTGGTCGACATCCGCCTGTTGCGCATGCTGCGCGTGTTTCGTGTGATGAAGATTCCTCGCTACTTCGATGAGTCGCAGGTGCTGTTGCAAGCCTTGCGCAACAGCCGCCACAAGATCATGGTGTTTCTGGCGACGATGGCGATTCTCAGCATCATTCTCGGCACCGTGATGTATGTCGTCGAAGGTCCCAAGAATGGCTTTACCAGCATTCCCGTGAGCATGTACTGGGCCATCGTCACGATGACCACGACCGGCTACGGTGACATTCACCCGCATACGCCGCTCGGACAGATGATTACTTCGCTGGCGATGCTGCTGGGCTACGGCGTGATTGCGCTGCCGACCGGGATCGTCGGCGCCGAGCTGGCGATGAGCATGATGGCGCGCAAGCCGACGACACGTACCTGTCCGGATTGCCTGACCGAAGGGCATGAGGCGGAGGCCGGATTTTGCAAGCATTGCGGGCATGCGTTGGCGCCGTATCAACGCGATACGGGCTAGATGACCGTTCCATCTCTACGTTTTGTCACAAAGATTTAAATCGTGCTTCGAACTAATGCCGGTATCGTTACGTCAAAACGGCGACAGTTCAACCATGCCGACGATGCGGTGAGCGAAGTTGCAAAGAGCGTGTCCGTTTTTATTTCGTGTTTTTTATTTGGAGAGTTTCATGGTGCGATCCCGTAATCTGATGTTGTCGATCATGCTGGCGACGGCAAGCCTGGCGGCGCATGCGCAGGCAGCGCAAACCGCCGGTACGCAAGTGGTGGTGCCGGCAACCGGCGAAATCACGGTGCCCAATGACCAGGCCCGTGCAACGCTGCTAATCGAGGAGCAGGACAAGGACAAAGCCGCCGCCGCATCGCGCGTCAATCAAAAGATGAAGCAGGGCATCGACATCGTCAAACGGCAGGATCCGCAGGCGCAACTGAAAACACGCGGTTATTTCACCTATGCCGTCTACTCCGACGAGCAGCCGCGCGCCGGTAACGTCAACAAGCCGCGGCCGATTGTCGGCTGGCGCGTCGGTCAGTATCTTGAGGTGACCACCACCAACCTCGCCGGTCTGCCGAAGACGGTGGCCGCGGTACAAAGCGTGCTGGCGCTCAACGGGCTGGAATTCGGCCTGACGCCGGCGAGCAGCAAGAAGCTCGACGACGCGTTGATCGACGCTACCTATAAGAACCTCAATGAACGTATTGCCTCGATTGCACGCGCCATGGCGCGCACGCCGGCGGACGCGGTGGTCGAGACCGTGGATTTCGAAGGTTCAGGCAATTATGCGGGGCACGATGCGGCGCCCAAGGCCATGATGATGCGCGCCTCGGCGCCGGCGCAGGATGTCGTCGCCGAACCCAGCTTCGAGGCGGGTGAGTCGACTCTCACCATGCGCCTGGTCGGCAAGGTGAGGTTCAAGTAAGAAAGTGGCTGTATGGACGATGCCGGGGATCCGCTGCGGCGGTATCCTGCGTCCGCTGATGTACGGGATGTGCTTGTCAAACCGGAACGCCGGGATGGCATCGCGTCCCGTGTTCATTTTGGCAATATGACGCGACGGCCGCTTCGCGATAGAATGCGCCTTACCCCAAGAATAAACAGGGGTGCCGATACCTCGACCCTTTTCCGCATTTTTCCGTTGCAGCGCTTCAATCGGCATCGATCCGGCCTGCAAACGCGTTCCAAGTGGCATCCCGCGACCTTTAATTGGTGCTCCAACCGGTAAAAGTCTGTTGATTGGCTGCGCTTCACGTTACATTTGCGGGGCGCTCGTCTAGAATAGGCACGCTTTATTATTTTGAAACTCATCAGCGACTATCGGAGCAACGTTGAATAACCATTATCCACATCCTATTATTGCCCGCGAAGGCTGGCCCTTCCTCGGTATCGCTGTCGTTGTCGCCATTATTGTCACGCTGATCGGCGGGGCATGGTCGATTCCCTTCTGGATCATTGCGCTGTTCGTGCTGCAATTTTTCCGCGACCCGCCGCGCACGATCCCGCAAAATCCGAACGCCGTGCTGTCGCCTGCCGACGGTCGCATCGTGGTGGTGGCCAAGGCCCATGATCCCTATACCAACCGTGAAGCGCTGAAGATCAGCGTGTTCATGAACGTGTTCAACGTCCATTCCAACCGCGCGCCGGTGGATGGCAAGATCGAAACCGTACAATATTTTCCGGGCAAATTCGTCAATGCCGATCTGGACAAGGCATCGCTGGAAAACGAGCGCAATGCGCTGGCGATCACTGCCGCCAACGGCCAGAGCGTCACTTGCGTGCAAGTCGCCGGTCTGATCGCACGCCGCATCCTGTGCTACGTCAAAGCCGGCGATGTATTGGCGCGCGGTCAGCGCTACGGCTTTATCCGTTTTGGTTCTCGCGTTGACGTCTATCTGCCGTTGACTGCCACGCCAAAGGTAAGCGTTGGTGAAAAGGTCTCGGCAACGGAAACGATCCTGGCTGAATTCTGAACACCTGACGCATACTGAGACGGACTTTACATGGCAACTTTCCGCAAACGCAAAAACAAGGGAAGCATCCCTTTTCCGAAATCCTTGCGCAGCCATAAAGCGCCGATGTACCCCGCGCAACTGGAAGATGCCGATGGCGCGCCGATCGTGCGTCCGCGGCGTTCGCGCGGCATCTACCTGTTGCCCAACGCATTCACTACGGCGGCGCTGTTTTGCGGTTTCTATGCCATCGTCATGGCAATGAATCTCAAGTTCGATCACGCGTCGATTGCGATCTTCGTGGCGATGGTGCTGGACAGTCTCGACGGCCGCGTGGCGCGGATGACCAACACCCAGAGCGAATTCGGCGCGCAATACGACAGTTTGTCGGACATGGTGTCTTTCGGTGCGGCGCCGGCGCTGGTGGTTTATGAATGGTCCTTGCGCGGCATGGGCAAACTGGGCTGGCTGGCGGCATTCGTGTATTGCGTCGGCGGCGCCTTGCGTCTGGCGCGTTTCAACACCAACATCGCCGTAGTCGACAAGCGCTATTTCCAGGGCTTGCCCAGCCCGGCAGCGGCCGCCTTGGTGGCGGGCTTTGTCTGGCTGATGGATGACCTGCGGTTTGCCGGTACGGACCTGAGCTGGGCTTCCTGGGTGATTACGCTGTATGCCGGCATCACCATGGTCACCAATGTGCCGTTCTACAGCTTCAAGGACATCAACTTCCGCAAGCCGGTGCCGTTCATTGCGGCATTGCTGGTGGTCGTGGTGCTGGTGGCGATTTCGAGCGACCCGTCCAAGGTCTTGTTCGGCCTGTTCGTGTTGTACGGCATTTCCGGCTATATCGTCTACGCCTGGCGCAAGATCAAGGGCAAGCCTGTCAGCATCGTCCAGACGGAGCACGAGGAAAAATAAGCGTCTCTTTTGCCTGTTTCAGAAACCGCCCATGCGTTATCGGGCGGTTTTTTTACGTTTGTCCGGCGGAACCGCCAACAAAATCGTGCCGCATCGTCAACGGCGTCGCTGCCGATCTCGACATTGTTATCGCTTCGGTAACGGCCTGCCTGTCGGCGCTGAATAAACTGTATTTAAAATCGGACAAATTGAACCCGCAGCAGGGGTGATGTTGCCATGCTGGCATCGATATTTGCCTTGATCGCTGCTAATCTACATGGACAACAGCGAATTTCCCACGAGAATTGTTTTATGGCAATTGCAGTCAACAGCTCGTTCACCGCCACCATTCCCTATGTCTTCGGAGGGAATGCGCCGGTCGTCGACCTCGGCCAAAGCCCGGGAGTGATCAGCACGGCAGCTGCACTTGCCAGCGGCGGGGCGGTGGTGTTGAGTCTGCCTGGCGCACCCAAAGGCGCAGTCACCTACACCGCGTCGGGTCTTTTGCATGTGCTGGCCCGTGGCAGCAGCGTAGCGGCTTCGCGGTCAAGCGCGGCGAACGACGAAACAGCGGCTGCCAGCAAGGCCTTTCTGGCATCGCTGAATAAATCCGATTCGGCTTCTTCAGATTTTTCCAGTTCTTCGGGTTCTTCCGCTGCTTCAACGGCCTCGGCTTTCCCGGGCTCGACAGACGGCATCTACAACGGCAGCGGCGTCTTTACGCCGACCGCCGGCAGCGGCGCTTCCGCCAATTTCGCCGATATCCTGAGCAGCAACCCCGGCTTGTCTTCCGTGGCTGTCAGCAGTGCGGTGGCGCAAGGCTCGGTGGGCACGCTGGTCAGCACCAGCGCCTGAGCATTTACTTCCAGTCTTCGGTTTTGATTGCAGCAGCGATGCGCTGACGCAGCGCTGCGTCATTCGCCATTTTCTCGCTGACGCGATGATCGGTTGCGGGCAGGTCGATGATGCGCCGAAAGCGCGCCGATACGGCCGCCTGTTCCAGCAAGTCCGCTACTTCATGCGGAATGACGGCATCGTCCAGCGCCCTGATCAGGGTCAATCCGCCGCGATAGCCTCGAATCAATTCCAGCGTCTCGGCGTGGCGCCAGCTTTGCGGCCGGCGGATCGCGCCGGAGAACTCAGGTCCGAACGGAAGCGGGAATGCGGCACGGTCGTAAATGGCGCCGACGATGAGAATGACATGATCGATACGGCTCCCGCTTTCGCAGGCAAGGCGCAGGGCGATCTCGCCGCTCATGCTGGTGCCGACGACCGTGCGGATAGCCCGGTCGGCATCGGCATGCGCCGACATGCATTGCGCTTGCCGCAAACGTTTTTTCAAGGAGCCGGGACTGTTGGCGCTGCTCTCGCCGTGGCCGGAAAAATCCAGTGCAAGGCTGCCGAAACCGGCATGCGCCAGATCTTCACGCAACAGGCGTTGGCGTTGACGATCGCTTTGGCCGGCGCCGTGCAAAAACAAAGCGCGCAGCTGCTGCGGCTCGCCCAGAACATCGCCGACGATTGCTTCATCGTCGACTTGCAGTTCGAAACGGGCTGCGTTCATTCGTCGGCGGACTGGCGCCGGTCATGCGCCGGCACCTTGGCGTAGTACGAACGTTTGTCTTCGTACATCAGCGCATCGGCGCGCTGGATGGTCGCCTCAAGACGTTCGCCATGCTGGCTGGTGGCGCAGCCCATCGACAGACTCAGCGGCGAGCCGGAGTAATACTGGTTGTTGATGTCGATCAGCTTCTGGATATTTTCCATCATGGCGGCGGCGTTGCGTTCATCCGTAGCGGGCATGAGGATGGCGAACTCGTCGCCGCCGATGCGCGACGCGTAGACCGGTTTGTCGGTAGCCTTGCCCAGGACTTCGCCGACACGGCGCAACAGGGCGTCGCCGGCAGCGTGGCCGAGCTGATCGTTGATTTCCTTGAGTCCGTTGAGATCGGCCATGATGACGCTGACCGGGAAGGGCCCTTTGCGCTCCAGGCGATTCATTTCATCGACCATGAAGGCGCGGTTATGCAGCTTGGTCAGTTCGTCGTGCTTGCCGAGGAATTCCAGATAGGCTTCCGCTTTCTTGCGGGCCGTGATGTCGGTCAGGGCGACCAGCACCAGGTCCCAGTCCTGTTCATGGCCGGGGAACACGGAGAACTGCAGATGCACATGCAGCTGTTCGCCGTTGAGTGCGTAGTTGACCACCTCGCGTTGGTGGAACAGGTTGCCATGCCAGAGTTCGCTGAGCTGTTCGTTGAAATGCGGGCGCATGTCGTCGCGGAATACTTCGCTCAGGCGCGACAGCAGGGTGGACTTGTCCGGCGCATGGAACATCGTCAGCGTTTGCTGGTTGACGTCAATGACGCGGATCTCCTGCATGCAGCGCTCGACGAATTCCGGATGGACATCCGTGAAGACGCGAAAATCCTTGATGCCGATCTGGCGCAAATCGCCGAACAGGCGCTTGACCTGGCTGAAGTCTTCCACCCACAAGGAAATCGGCGAGTACTCAAACAGGCCGCGCGCGTAGTCTTCGCTGTGGGTGAGTTTGCGGCGGGCGGTTTCGCGCTCGGTGACGTTTTCCACGGCCAGCAGCACGCGCGACCAGCTGTCTTCATGGCCCGGCAGAATGCGCGCATTGAGCTGGATGTCGAGGCGCTTTCCGGACAGCGTGTAATTGACGCTGTGGCTGGAGAATTCGGTTTTGCCTTCCCAGACCTGCTGCAATTCCTCGATATGGGTGTGCAGCATATCGTCGCGGAACACCTTGTCGAGATTGGCGATCAGGTGGGCGATGTCGTCCGCTTCAAAGAGCTGCAGCGTTTTCTGGTTAACGTGCAAGACCTGGATGTTGAGTGTGCACGCATGCACGCGGGAGAGATCGGCCTGCAGATAACTGCGCAGATCGGTGACACCGGCGGCGCGCCATTCTTCGAGAAGCTTTTTGACGCCGCTGAAATCTTCCAGCCACATGGAAACGGGAGCCAGTTCAAACATGTCCGCGTTGAGGATATCGTCGCTGCCTGCTGTGCTTGATGCGGCTGCGTCGGAGGGGCGGATTTCATTCTGCATAACGATAGAGATGGGTGAACGATGCAGTAGTGTAATGCCTTTATTGCAAGGGACACACCATCTTCAGGCTTGAATCGGGATTTTTTTGACGCCGGTTTGATCCGGCACAGGCAAGCTGTTTTGGTCTCGCCCGTGCCTCGCATCCTGCTATTTAGACGCCATCAGTTGCGCGGCAATCGTGCGCAAACGCCGGGTCGGCGCACGCAGCAGGCGCGTGATGAAATCCAGTGAGAAATAGCGCGGCTTGATGCCGGCGTAACACAATACTTCCGCCGATTTTGTTGCATGAAGGCAAGTCCAGCCGCTGCGCTCGATCTGGTAGTGCTGGCCGTCTTGCAATGTCGAAAGCGTCTTCAGAATGGTTTCGCTCATCCACTCCGGCGACTCGCGCAGGCGAATGCAGCCGGATTGCACAAACAGGACGGTGTCGCGCGCGGTCCACATGGAGTGGCTTTGTCCGGCGCTCAGCTGGATCCTGGTGGGAGTGGCTTGCCTGTCTTCTGTACGCATGATCGTTTCCTGTTGGTTGGCGTAGGGATAGTCTAGGCAGGACGGGCTTTGCGAAACAGGCACAGGATGTTGCGATGTGAATCGAAACAGCAGGCATATTTTCGATCTGTTATCGTCTGTTTTCATCGGCTCTGTATCTATCGCCGCAACAGAGGAACGCTGAAGATTGAACCATGGACATGCAACCACCACCTCTCGTTACCGAACCTGCGCCGGCTTCCGCCGGCCAGCCGATTTATCGCCGCCTTGCCGAGCACTATCTGTCGGCGATTCAGACAGGAACCCTGGCGGCAGGCGACCGCATGCCGTCGGTGCGCGATCTGATGCGGCAACACCATGTCAGCCTGTCGACCGCGCTGCAGAGCTTGCGCCATCTGGAAGAGGGCGGCTGGCTCGAAGCGCGTCCGCGTTCGGGCTATTTCGTGCGCCAGCCGCGGCGCGCGGTGATTCGTCCGGTCGGCGAACCCAATATCTCGGCGCCGCTGGATCCGGCGCAATATGTCGGGATTCACGAGCAGGTGTCGGAGTTCATCGCACGCCGCCATCTGAAGGCGCCGACGATAGACCTGAGCGGCATGAGTTGCTCGCCCGAACTGTATGCGGTCGACGCGCTCAAGAATGCCGCCATCAAGGCCTTGCGCGAGCAGCCGACCTTGCTCACCAGCCCCATGCCGATTAACGGCAACGTCCATTTCCGGCAAGTGGTGGCGCGCCGCGCGCTCAATGCCGGCATTCGCATCAGCGCCGACGACGTGGTGGTCACGCACGGCTGCATCGAAGCGCTTAATCTCGCACTGCGCGCCGTGGCGCAGGCCGGCGACACCATCGCGGTGGAGTCGCCGACCTATTTCGGCCTGCTGCAGACACTGGAAAGCCTCGGCATGCGGGCGCTGGAAATCCCAACCAGCCCGCATACCGGCATCTCCATCGAAGCGCTGGAGCTGGCGATGCAGACCTACGGCAACATCAAGGCGGTGGTGGTGGTGCCGACCTTGCAGAATCCGCTCGGCTGCATCATGACGGACAGCCACAAGGAGCGCCTGGTCAATCTGTGCGAACGGCAGGGCGTGCCGCTGATCGAGGACGACGCCTACAGCGAACTGGCTGACGGCGACGTCGCACCCTCAGCCGCCAAGGTCTGGGACAAGAGCGGCAACGTCATTTATTGCGCTTCGCTGAACAAAGTGCTGGCGCCCGGCATGCGGCTGGGCTGGATGACTTGCGGCAAATGGAACGATAGGGTCAAGATGCTCAAGTTCGCCTATACCCGCGCCAACGAAGAGTGGACCCAGATTACCGCCGCCAACTATATGGGCTCGCCGGCGTACGATCGTCATCTGCGCCGCCTGCGCAGCACCCTGAAGGATCAGCGCGAGCAGATGGGCGAGGCGATCGCCGAATATTTTCCCGATGACACCCGGCTGAGCGTGCCCAATGGCGGCGTCGGCCTGTGGGTGGAACTGCCGCGCGGCCTGTCGTCCAAGGCGGTATTTTCTGCGGCGCTGGATGACGGCATCGGCGTGTCGCCGGGCGTGATTTTTTCCAATTCAGACCGTTTCGACCACTATCTGCGGCTGTGCTGCGGCAAGCCGTTCACGCGGGAACTGGATCAGGCCTTGCGCAGGCTCGGTGTGATTACCGGACAATTGCTCGGCTAGAGTCCGGTTTTCCCATGTCGAAAAAGCTTTCCGACGCACGTCTGAAAGCTTTTTTTGCTTCTTGCAGAAAATATTGTAAGAATGTGCGGTGTCCCTGCGACGAACCATCAGCCGCTTGTCTTGCGAATCGCGCATTGTGCTGAAATGTTCGCTATCCGATGCGTTTCTGCCGGGCAAGTGTATCTCCGAATCAGAACAAAAGCTGCTAACAAAACGCCGATGGCAAGGTGCGCCGATGCAGACGGCGGCGTTTTGTCAGCGGTTCTAAGTCACAGGAACATGCTCATGGAGTCTCTTTCCCAGGTGGGAGCGGGTAGCGACGCGCTGCTGCAGTCATTGGAGCAGGCGATCGGTTTTCATACCGCAGGCGATCTTGAAAAGGCGGAAAAGATCTATCGCGACGTGCTGGTGCAGGATCCGCTGCAGCCGATCGCATTGCATTACCTCGGCATCTTTCTCTATCAGAACGGCCAGGACGGCGAAGGCGTGCAGAATATCCGCCTGTCTTGCGCGTTGCAGCCGGATAACGCCAACTGGCACAACGATCTCGGCAACGTGCTGTTCGGGTTGCGCGAATTTGAGGAAGCATCGGAGGCCTACCAGGCCTCGCTGGATGCGGAGCCGGGCGACCACGTCGTCTGGAACAACCTCGGTTCGTCGCAGCTTCAGCATGGCGACACCGAAGCTGCGATTCACTCCTTCAAACAGGCGCTGGAGCTGGTCCCCGATTTTGGTCCCGCGCTGATCCATCTCGGCAATATCTATGAGGCCGCCGGCGACAAGATGAACGGCGCGCATTACCAATGCCGCGCTTTCGTGTTGCCCCCGCATGAGGGCAAGTCCAAGCAGATGCTCGGCATTTCGTATTATTTCTTGGGCCGCCTGCAGGAAGCCGCCGATCACTATCGCCAATGGATGGCGGAAGAGCCCGGCAATCCGATTCCGGTGCACATGTTTGCCGCCTGCGCACAGCAAGACGTGCCGGAGCGGGCGTCGGACAGTTATATCGAAAAGCACTTCGATCGCTACGCCGAAACCTTCAACGCCAATCTGGTCGACAGCCTGGCGTATCGCGGCCCGGAATTGATGCAGCAGGCGCTGCAGGTCATCGATGCGCCGGCGCAGCAATTCGATGTGCTCGATATCGGTTGCGGCACCGGCTTGTGCGAACCGATTATCGCTCCTTATGCGCGCTCGCTGACCGGCGTCGATCTGTCCGGAAAGATGCTGGCGCAGGCCGAGGCGCGCGGCGGCTACGACCAGCTCGTCAAGCAGGAAGTGACCGACTACATGACCGGAAAGAGCGGCGCCTTTGATCTGGTCTTTTCAGCCGACACGATGATCTATTTCGGCGGTCTGGAAACGGTCTTTGATAAAGTCGCCAGCACATTGCGGGAGCACGGCTATTTCCTGTTCACCGTCGAGACGGCAGCCGAGGATGAGGTGAAAGATGCCGGATTCTCCTTGCATCCGAGCGGCCGCTATCGGCACAGCGCAGCGTATGTCACGCGTTGCCTGAGCCGCTACGGTTTCGATTTGCTGAGCATCAAGGATGTCGTGCTGCGCGAAGAAATCAGGCAGCCTGTAGTGGGAATGGTGGTGGTCGCGCAACGCAAACGCTAAGGCGTCGGCGAAATATGGCACGACAGGTGTCCGACGATGCCGGACTGCCCCTAAAAAGAAAAGAGCGACAGGTTTAATCCTCGTCGCTCTTTTTCATTGCGAAAGCCGTGTTGCTCAGCCGAGGCGGCTGACGACGGTATTGACCTGATCCGCCAGCGGAATCGGCGCGACCGCGCCATAACCGGTGGTTGAGATGGCTGCCGCCACATTGGCATAGCGTGCTGCAGTGAACGGATCCTTGCCTTCAACGATCTGCGCGATGAAAGCGCCGCCGAAGCAATCGCCCGCACCGGTGGCGTCCAGCGCATCGACCACATGCGGCGCCACCAGCCGGCGCTCGGTCGGCGTTGCGACGTAGCAGCCTTCCTTGCCCAGTTTGAAGGCCACCAGCTTGATCCCATAGGCCAGCAATTTGTCGACGATGGCGTCGCGGTCGTCCAGCCCGGTCAGTGCGCTGACGTCTTCCCAGCTGGGGAGGCAGATATCGCACAGGGCGAAGGCTTCCGCCATTTTTGCGCGCGCGCGTTCGAGCGGCCACAGGCGCAGGCGCAGGTTGGTGTCGAGCGAGGTCAGCGTGCCGCTTTTGCGCGCATGCGCCATGGCGGCCAGGCCGGCGTCGCAGGCGCTTTCGCTGATGGCCAGGCTGATGCCGGACAAATGCAGCACCTTGGCGTCGGCAATCGCCTGCAAAGGCAATTGCGCGGTGGTGTAACGGCTGGCGGCGGAGCCGGTGCGCAGGTAGTTGAAGTGATGGCCGTCGTCGTCATGCGTGACGACGTAGACGCCCGACGCCACGCCCGGCATCACGCCGACGTGCGTCGTGTCGACTTTTTCGGTGCGCCACAGTGCTTGCAGGCTCTTGCCGAAATGGTCGTCGCCGACGGCGCTGACATAGCCGGTATCGGCGCCCTGGCGCGCTGCGGCGATGCAGAAGTTGGAGGTGTCGCCGCCGAAGCCTTCCAGGTAATAGCGCGGGTTTTCGATGCTCTGGTTGAATTCCACCATTGCTTCGCCGTAGGCGAGGATTTTCTTGCTCATGATGTGATGCCGTTGCTCAGAAAAAGGTTTGTACCACGTCGATAACGTTGAACTTGCCGTCCAGTACCGGCAGATGACGCCATTTGTCGAAGGTCAGGCAAGGGTGCGAAATGTCGAAAGCGATCATGTCGCCGACCTTGATGTCGTCGCCCGCATGGATCTTCAGGTAGGCATGCTGGTCCATCATGCCGGTGACTTCCCAGTGCAGGGGCGAATTGACCGGCGCCGTATCCCGGTCGGGGCGAAAAAGTTTGACCGGCAGCGGCAGCCCGGCGTCGAACGCCGCGTCGCGTTTGCCCAGCGTGATGATGGCTTTGTCGGATTCGGGAATCGATTGCACGTAAGCCCACAGTTGCAGCGCCGGAAGCAGCTCGCTGCGCATTTTCTTTGCCACCGGGTTGCGCGTCTGGATCTGTTCCTGCGCGGCGCGGTAGACGCCGACGTCATGCGTCAGATAGCAGCCGGGACGCAGCACCACATCCAGCGGGACGCCGATGTCGGCGCCGGCGAATTCTTCGGCGACCACGTCGTACCAGGCCGAGCCGGCGCCGGTCAGCACGACCGGCTTTTGCGCCGAGCGATGGCTGAAATAGCCTTCGCCGGCCAGATCCTTGGCGCATTGCACCGCGCGCTGCAAGAACAGGCGGATGTCGGCTTCTTCTTTCAACACGCCTTCGTACACTTCGATGCCCGACAGCGCGATGCTGCCTTCCCAGCGTTTGACCGCAGCCAGCACGGTGGCTTGTTGTTCGTTGTTGCGCACGCCGGTGCGGCCGCCGACGGGGCCCAGTTCCAGCAGCACGTTCAGGGTTTGCTTGCGCGCCGAGAAGAAGCGGCCGAGCTGATCGACCAGGTCGGCCGAATCGACCAGGCAGAAGAATTCAAAGGACGGATCTTCCAGCAGGCCCGAGATGATGTTCATGTTCTGCTTGCCGACCAGCTGATTGGCCATCAGCACGCGGCGCACGCCGTGGTGGTAGGCTACCTGGGTCTGATGCGCGGTAGCCAGGGTGATGCCCCAGGCGCCGGTTGCCAGCTGGCGCGCGAACAGCTTCGGCGCCATGGTAGTCTTGCCGTGCGGCGCCAGCTTGACGCCGTATTCCGTGACGAAGCGCTGCATCCAGTCCAGATTGTGCGACAGGCGTTCTTCGTACAGAACAGCGGTCGGCAGGCTCAGGTCTTCGTTGAGGAGATTCCAGGGCAGGGCGTTGGCTGCGTTGGGCGCCACAGGCGCCGCCAAGGTGCCGATGCCCTTGTTGAGCGGATCGATGATGCCGCTTTGCCAAGTGTTCTGGTAGTTTGTATCACTCATCTTGAATTTCTCCTCAAAAATTTGATTTGACGTAATGATAGTCCTGAATTTACTATGTTGGAAGTGTGTTATAAACTAACACGAAAAATTCTTTCACGCCCCATTCAGGCTTTGTTCAAGCACTGTAAAGCACCGCCGGGAAGCGTGGAGCCACCATCGAGACTGCATTCAACGCCATGGCACAAGCTTTTGACATTGTTTCACGCATTACTGAGCGTAGCGGACAATTGCGTCTGGCCGAGCAAAAAGTTGCCGAAGCGATCCTGAATGACTTGTCCACCGCCGCCAGCGCCAGCATCGGCGAGCTCGCGCAAAAAGCCGGCGTCAGCCTGGCCAGCGTGACCCGCTTTGCCAAAGCGATGGGGTGCCGCGATGTGCGCGAATTCAAATTCATGCTGGCGCAAGCGGTTGCCGTCGGCCAGCGATTTTTTGACGGCGTCAAGACCATTCCGCCGGGGCAGCCGCCCGAGCTTGCCGATGTCGTCTATAACGACATCCATGCGGTGCTCGAAGTCAATCGCGCCTTGCTCAATCCGGATGCCCTGCATCGCGCCGCCGAATTGTTGCGTGATGCACGCATGATTTATTCCTTCGGCATGGGCGGCGGTTCCACCATGTTGTCGGACGAAGCGCGTTACCGCCTGGTGCGCCTGGGCCGGCCGGTGGCGACTTACCACGATGCCTTGTTGCAGCGCATGGTCGCCGCGACGCTGGACAAGAACGACGTGCTGCTGGTGTTTTCCACCACGGGCAACGTGCCTGAATTGCTCACCAACTGCGAGGTCGCCAAAGAATACGGCGTCAAGATGGTCGCCATCACTGCCCTGGGTTCGCCGCTGGCGGGCATGGTCGACGTGCTGTTGCCGATCAAAGCGCTGGAGACCGATTTCATTTTCAAACCGTCCTCGTCGCGCTACGCCATGATGATGACGCTGGACATGCTGGTGCTGGAACTGGCGCTGCTGCAAAAGGATAGGAGCCAGGAGCAGTTGCGACGCCTCAAATATGTACTCGACATGCATCGCGGCGGCGGCGACCGTCAGCCGCTCGGAGATTGATATGACTACCTCGACACCTTCCACACCTGCACAACATTGCGACACCCTGATTCGCAATGCTTTCCTGATTGACGGCAGCGGCTCCGACCCGGTCGTTGCCGACGTCGCCGTGCTTGACGGGCGCATTGCCGCCATCGGCTCCCTTCAGGACTGGCAGGCCGATCATGTGATCGATGCAAAGGGCAAGGTATTGAGCCCGGGCTTCATCGACGCGCATACGCATGACGACACCAACGTGATCCGCATGCCGGAGATGTTTCCGAAACTGTCCCAGGGCGTCACCACGGTCGTGGTCGGCAACTGCGGCATCAGCGCCGCGCCGGTGACGCTCAAGGGAGATCCGCCGGATCCGATGAATCTGCTGGGGCAGTCCAGCGCGTTCTCCTATCCGACATTTTCCAGCTATGTGGCGGCGATCGAAGCGGCGCAGCCGTCCGTGAACGTGGCGGCGCTGATCGGCCATACGGCGCTGCGCAGCAATCATATGGACACCCTGGATCGCGCCGCGACCGACGCCGAAATCAAGGGCATGCGCGACCAACTGACGGAAGCGCTGGAGCATGGCGCGCTGGGCCTGAGCACCGGTCTGGCCTATGGCAATGCGATCAATGCACCGACCGAAGAAGTGCTGGCGCTGGCGGAACCGCTGGCGGAATACGGCGCCATGTACGCCACGCATCTGCGCAGCGAATTTGCCGATATTCTCGACGCCATGGACGAAGCCTTCCGCATCGGCAAGCATGCGCGCGTGCCGGTGGTGATTTCCCATCTCAAATGCGCCGGCGTGGAAAACTGGGGCCGCAGCAGCGAAGTGCTGGCAGCCCTGGAGCAGGCCGAGAAGCATCAGCATGTCGGCTGCGATTGCTATCCCTACACGGCAAGCTCCTCGACGCTGGACCTCAAACAAGTCACGGACACCTACGACATCCAGGTAACCTGGTCGGAGCCGCATCCGGAGCAGGGCGGCAAGCTGCTGGCAAAAATTGCCGAAGAATGGCAGGTCGACATGACCGAAGCCGCGCGCCGCCTGATGCCGGCCGGCGCTGTCTATCACTGCATGTCGGATGACGACGTCAATCGCATCCTGCGCCATCCCTCGACCGTGATCGGCTCCGACGGCCTGCCCAACGATCCTCTGCCGCATCCGCGCCTGTGGGGTGCGTTTCCGCGCGTGCTGGGTTACTACAGCCGCGAGCAGCAACTGTTTTCGCTCACCGTGGCGGTGCGCAAGATGACCGGTCTGTCGGCCTCGCGTTTCGGCCTGAGCGATCGCGGCCTGGTCAAGGAAGGCTATTGGGCCGACCTGGTGTTGTTCGATGCGACGACGATTCGCGACGCCGCGACCTTCACCGATCCCATGCAGCCTGCCCACGGCATCGAAGCGGTCTGGGTCAACGGCGTGCTGTCGTATCGCGGCGAGGACAAGAAGGCGACCGGCCAGCGCGCAGGGCGCTTCCTGGCGCGCAACCGCATACAGGAAGACGCAGCAGAAGCTGCAGCAAACTAATTCATTGCAACGCCGGAGCGGGGCGGTCAATACGCCGCGCACCGGATCATTTATCTGAAGGAGTTACACAATGAGCATCAAACGATATGGCGTCGACGGCGGCACCGGTACCGGCGGTCAGCATCTGCCTTTTGCACGCGCAGTGGAAGCGGACGGCTGGCTGTACGTCTCCGGCCAGGTGGCCATGGTCAACGGCGAGGTGATCGACGGCGGCATCGTCGCGCAATCGCACCAGGCGATCAAGAACGTCCTGGCAATCCTCAAGGAAGCCGGCTACGGTCCTGAGCACGTCGTGCGTTGCGGCGTCTGGCTGGACGATACCCGCGATTTCCAATCGTTCAACAAGGTCTTCAAGGAATACTTCGGCGCCAATCCGCCGGCGCGCGCCTGCGTGCAATCGGCCATGGTGGTGGATTGCAAGGTTGAAGTGGATTGCGTGGCATTCAAGCGCTGATGCAGGCGCCGATTGCTTAGTTGAGTGACACCCTGGTTGGGGTGAGGAGACCAAAAATGGAAGCAGTACAAGGAAGCATGTTGTTGATCTACGCGCTGGTCGCGGTGATCGCGTTGATCGTGTTGATCGCCAAGTTCAAGATGAATCCGTTCATCGTCCTGATCGTGGTGTCGCTGATCCTGGGTTTGTCGGTCGGCATGCCGATGGGCGCTATCGTCAAGTCGTTTGAAACCGGCGTCGGCAATACGCTGGGGCACATTGCACTGGTGGTCGGCCTGGGCACCATGCTGGGCAAGATGATGGCGGAGTCGGGCGGTGCGGAGCGCATTGCCACCACCATGATCAATGCCTTCGGTGAAAAAAACGTGCACTGGGCGATGATGACGGTGGCGTTCATCGTCGGCTTGCCGGTGTTCTTTGAAGTCGGTTTCGTGCTGCTGATCCCGATCGCATTCAACGTCGCCAAGCGCACCGGCACCTCGATGGTGCTGGTCGGTATTCCGATGGTGGCGGGTTTGTCGGTGGTGCACGGCCTGATTCCGCCGCATCCTGCGGCGCTGCTGGCAGTGACTGCCTACAACGCAGACATCGGCCGTACGATCCTCTACGCGCTGATCGTCGGTATCCCGACAGCGATCATCGCCGGTCCGATCTTCGGCAAGCTGATGTCGAAAGTGGTGATTCCTGATCCGGATAACCCGCTTATCGGCCAGTTCGTCGATCAGGGCGCAAATGGCGGAATCAAGCGCGAATTGCCGGGCTTTGGCATCACGCTGTTCACCATCCTGTTGCCGGTGGCATTGATGCTGATCGGCAGCTGGGCGGACGTGTTCTTCACGCCGAAGACCTTCGCCAACGACTTCCTGCGCCTGATCGGCAACTCGGTGATCGCGCTGCTGATTGCAACGCTGGTCAGCTTCTACACCTTCGGCAAGATGCGCGGTTTCAATCGTGAAGCCATTCTGAAGTTCACCAACGAATGTCTGGGCCCGATCGCCAGCATCACGCTGGTGGTCGGTGCGGGCGCAGGTTTCGGCCGTATCCTGATGGACGGCGGCGTGTCCAAGGCCATCGTCGGCATCGCAACCGACGCGCACTTGTCGCCGTTGCTGCTGGGCTGGTTCGTGGCGGCGCTGATTCGTGTGGCGACCGGTTCGGCAACCGTGGCAATGACCACTGCTTGCGGCATCGTGGCGCCGATTGTGATGGCGGGCGGCGGCGCTCGTCCGGAACTGATGGTGCTGGCGACCGGCGCCGGTTCGCTGATCCTGTCGCACGTCAATGACGGCGGTTTCTGGCTGGTCAAGGAGTACTTCAACATGACCGTGCCGCAGACCTTCAAGACCTGGACTGTGTGCGAAACCCTCATTTCCGTGCTGGCCTTGCTGTTCACCCTGGCGCTGGCGACGGTGATCTGATTTTCCCGGTTTGTTTGGGACAAGAAAAAGCCGCTTTTCGAAGCGGCTTTTTTTATGCGGCGCGGAAGATTCAGAAGCGCAGGCGGCTGTCGTCGTAACGCGGATCGGGGCCGTTCTCCACCTTGCGGACGATGCCCTGGGCGTCGAAGTAGACCGTCATCTGCGAGTTCCAGACGCCGCTTTCCTTGAAGCCGTAATTCCATGCCTCAAAAGGAATGCGTGCATAACGCGTCACTTCAGTCGGGCGGCCGACCAGGCGCAGCACGTCGTCCTTGGTGGCCTGGTCGACCTTGATCGATTGGAAATTCTGTACGGTCCAGACTTGTTGGTAAGAAATCAACTTGCCGTCCGGGCCGATGCGCGCCATGTAGCTGTACTGGCCGAAAGCGCCGGCGGCATATTCCAGCAGGTGCGTGTTGCCGTCGGGATACACGGCGGTCGGCTGGCCGAGGCGGGCGACGACTTGCTGTTCGGTGTCGCCAGGATTGACCGGCGGCGCGAACAGCGAGGCGCAACCGCTCAGGGACAAGGCAGCTGCAGCGACAATGGGAAGAATGAGGCGTTTCATGAGCAGTTGGAGAGAGGTTGGTGGGAATAATTTCCCGGAAGGACTATGATTCTACGCTTTTCCGGTAAGTATTTGAATCTGCTGATCTTTTGCTATATACTTGCGCCTCTGGTCATTTCGGCCAGTTTTTAATTTTTGTTCACGGTATGCAGGGTAAGCCACTCCGCACACCGCTTGTGAAAGGTATAGCATGTCGATCGAAAAAGCAGCCAAGGCTGCCATTATTACTGATAACGCCCGTGGTCAAAACGACACCGGCTCCCCGGAAGTTCAAGTTGCGCTGCTGACAGCACGCATCAACGACCTGAACGGTCACTTCAAAGAACACAGCAAGGATCACCACTCCCGTCGTGGTCTGATCAAGATGGTTAACCGTCGCAAGAGCCTGTTGTCTTACCTGAAGGGCAAGGACGCCGACCGTTACCGCGCACTGATCGAAAAACTCGGTCTGCGTAAGTAATCTTGTTCCCTCGTACCTTTCTGGTTCAGGGTTCATAGCCAAAATGCCTGCGTCAGTTTCTGACGCGGGCATTTTGTTTTTTGCGATTCCGCTTTTGCCTGGATGTTGACGTTTTCGCGGTTCGCAAAACCTCTTTGCAGTACCGCGATCCCATCCAATGATCGTGATTCGTAAGGTGTCTTGCAGCGGCTTTGTTTTGCCGGTGACGGACATCTGTGGTGAGGTGAACGACAGCGCCTGAAAATCTGTCGGCAAAAAAGAATCCCCGCCAAGCAAGGCAAGGCAGGGGTTCAATATAGAAAGGAAATACCGTGTTTAATAAAGTTACTAAAACCTTCCAGTATGGACAACACCAGGTCACGCTGGAAACCGGCGAAATCGCTCGCCAGGCTTCCGGTGCAGTCGTCGTTTCGATTGAAGACACTGTTGTGCTGGCAACGGTCGTGGCACGCAAAGATGCCAAGCCAGGTCAGGACTTTTTCCCATTAACCGTCGATTACATTGAAAAGACGTACGCTGCGGGTCGTATCCCAGGCGGCTTTTTCAAACGTGAAGGCAAGCCATCCGAAAAGGAAACACTGACATCGCGCCTGATCGACCGCCCGATTCGTCCGCTGTTCCCAGAGGGTTACCTGAACGAAGTGCAAGTCATCATCCACGTTCTGTCCGTCAATCCTGAAATCGATCCGGACATCGCTGCGATGATCGGCGCGTCGGCTGCATTGTCGATCGCCGGTATCCCGTTCAACGGCCCGGTCGGCGCCGCACGCGTCGGTTACATCGACGGCCAGTACGTCCTGAACCCGACCGCAACGCAATTAAAGACCTCGCAACTGGATCTGGTCGTCGCCGGCACAGAAACAGCCGTGCTGATGGTCGAATCCGAAGCGCAGCAACTGTCCGAAGAAATCATGCTGGGCGCAGTCGTGTTCGGTCACGATCAATCGAAGGCGGTCATCAACGCTATCCATGAACTGGTGCGCGACGGCGGCAAGCCTGAAGTGCAATGGACTGCTCCCGCCAAGAATGAGCCGCTGATCGCACGCGTCACCGAACTGGCTGACGACAAGCTGCGCGCTGCGTATCAAACCAAGGACAAGCAAGCCCGTACCGAAAAGCTGAAGACCGTGACTTCCGAAGTCAACGCAGCGCTGGCGGCAGATGCCGCAGCAGCGGGCACATCGGCAGCGGATTCGGCAGAAGTCGGCGGCATCCTGTTCGATCTGGAAGCCAAGATCGTACGTTCGCAAATCCTCGACGGCGAGCCACGTATCGACGGCCGCGACACACGCACCGTGCGTCCGATCACCATCCGTACCGGCGTGCTGCCACGCACCCACGGTTCGGCACTGTTCACCCGCGGCGAAACGCAGGCGCTGGTCATCGCGACCCTGGGTACAGCACGCGACGAGCAAAAGATCGACGCGCTGATGGGCGAGTACTCGGACCGCTTCATGCTCCACTACAACATGCCTCCGTTCGCGACCGGCGAAACCGGCCGCGTTGGTACGCCAAAGCGCCGCGAAATCGGTCACGGCCGTCTGGCCAAGCGTGCGCTGATCGCTGCATTGCCGCCGGCTGAAGAGTTCAGCTACTCGGTGCGTCTGGTGTCGGAAATCACCGAATCCAACGGTTCCTCGTCGATGGCTTCGGTCTGCGGCGGCTGCCTGGCGTTGATGGACGCCGGCGTGCCGATGCAAGCGCACGTCGCCGGTATCGCCATGGGTCTGATCAAGGAAGGCAACAAGTTCGCCGTCCTGACCGACATCCTGGGCGACGAAGATCACCTCGGCGACATGGACTTCAAGGTGGCGGGTACTGCCAACGGCATCACTGCACTGCAAATGGATATCAAGATCCAGGGCATCACCAAGGAAATCATGCAGGTCGCGCTGGAACAAGCCAAGGAAGGCCGCGTGCACATCCTGGGCAAGATGCAGGAAGCCGTTCCGGCCGGCAAGGCGGAACTGTCCGACTTCGCTCCGCGCCTGATCACCATCAAGATCAATCCGGAAAAAATCCGTGACGTGATCGGCAAGGGCGGCGCCGTCATCCGCGCGCTGACCGAAGAAACCGGCACCCAGATCGACATCAGCGACGAAGGCGTGGTCACCATCGCTTCCGTCGACGCTGCTGCCGGCCAGGAAGCCAAGCGCCGTATCGAAGAACTGACCGCTTCCGTTGAAGTCGGCAAGGTCTACGAAGGTACCGTGTTGAAGCTGCTGGACTTCGGTGCGATCGTTCAGGTCCTGCCGGGCAAAGACGGCCTGCTGCACATCAGCCAGATCGCTAATGAGCGTGTCAACGCCGTTGCCGATTACCTGAAAGAAGGCCAGCAAGTCCGCGTCAAGGTTCTGGAAACCGACGACCGCGGCCGTCTGAAACTGTCGATGAAGGCAGCGCAAGAAGGCTCGGAAGCGCCTGCTTCGCAAGACGCGCAGTAATGCATAAGCGGATGCAGGCAATGCCTCATCCGCTGGTAGTACTGAAGTAGTGCAGAATCCCTCAGGGCGAAGGTCCTGGGGGATTTTTTTTTGGCGGGGCGTTTGCCGGTCTTTTGTCGGAGAGCCTCGCAAGCCGCTGTAGGCGTTGCGCCGATTCTGATCTGTACTCCTTGCCCGCGATAAGAACTGGCATTAGGCTGATCCTTGTTCTTTTGAGACAATGCGGAAGTCATCGCAGAATGATCGGGAAATAATCAGGACGATTGAGGAGCATCATTTCATCAGAATCTGAAAGGAGTCCCATGCCTCACGTGATCATTGTCGGATGCGGTTTCGGCGGGCTTGCCGCCGCGCGCGAACTGGCCGATGCCAAGGTCGACATCACCATCATCGATCGCAGCAATCATCATCTGTTTCAGCCGCTGTTGTACCAGGTGGCGACGGCAGGCCTGTCGGCGCCTGCAATCAGCGCGCCGATACGCAGCATCCTCGCGACGCAGCGCAATCTTACCAGCCTGATGGCCGCTGTCAGCAAGATCGATGTCGCGCGCAGGACGGTGACGCTGGAAGACGGCAGCGAGATTGCTTACGACTATCTGATCGTCGCAGCAGGTTCCACCCACAGCTACTTCGGTCACGACGAATGGGCGCCGCTGGCACCGGGCCTGAAGACGCTGGCCGACGCCTTCGATATTCGTCGCCGCATCCTCATGGCGTTCGAACGCGCCGAGCGCGAAGCCGATCCGGTGCGCCGTGCAGAGTGGCTGACCTTCACCGTCATCGGCGCCGGCGCCACCGGCGTGGAAATGGCGGGTACGCTCATTGAGATTGCGCGCCATACCTTGCGCGGCGAGTTCCGCCGCATCGATCCGCAACAGGCAAAAGTGGTTTTGCTGGAAGGCTCCGAACGTGTGCTCGGCGCTTATCCAGCCGACTTGTCCGAGAAGGCGAGAGCGCAACTGGTCAAGCTGGGCGTCGATGTGCGCACCGGCAGCCGCGTCACGCATATCGATGAAGAATGCGTGCGCTATACCGATCAAGGCGGCGAGCAGCGGCTGGCGTCACGTACCGTGATCTGGTCCGCCGGCGTCGCCGCATCGCCTCTGGGCAAGTCGCTCGACGTACCGCTTGACCGGGCAGGACGCGTGATCATTGGCAATGAACTGTCGATTCCGGATCATCCGGAAGTATTCGTCATCGGCGACCTGGCCGCCGTCACCTCGGACGGCAAACCTGTGCCGGGCGTGTCGCCCGCTGCGAAGCAGATGGGGCGCGTCGCGGCGCGCAACATCGTCAATCGGATCGGCGGCAAACCGCTTGAGAATTTCGTCTATCAGGACTACGGCTCGCTGGCGACGATCGGTCGCAAGGCGGCGGTGGCGATGGTCGGCAACTTCAAGTTCTCCGGCTATCCGGCGTGGCTGTTCTGGTTGTTCGTGCACGTGTATTTTCTGATCGGTTTCCGCAATCGCCTGTTGGTGATGAGCGACTGGGCATGGGCGTACCTGACGTTCAAGCGCAGTGCGCGCGTGATTTCCAACGCGATCGATACGCCGGCGGAAAAGCCCGACGACGCGCCAAGCCAGTAAGGCTTGCCGGCGGAAATAAAAAAAGGCCGGCATGTGCGCCGGCCTTTTTTGCGTCTGGAGGAAAACTCAGCCTTCCAGCGCCAGCAGGGCGAAGCTGGCTAGCCAATGGCCGCCGCTGTAGTGGCTGCCGACCACGTGGTCGAGGCTGGCTTGCAGGTGACGCTGCACGGCGCCTGCCAGCGCAGCTTGTGCCGGATGATCGGCAGGCAGATGGCGGGCAATATGCTTCATGCTCCACGCGCGGCTCAGATTGAGACCGTCGAGGTGGGCAATCTTGGGATCGGTGCGATCGCTGACCTGAGCGGGCTGCATCAGTCGTTCGACCTTATCGATCTGCGGCAGGAACTGGTTGAACCATGCCGGATAGGCTGTCGCATCCACGACCTTGCTCATCAACAGTGCTTCGGTCAGCGCGGCGGAAATGTATTCGTCGCCGCCCGGTTCGTAGTGCGCCGGATAGTCGATGTCCTTGCCGTAATAGCGCTGCGAGGCTTGCACGATGGCGGTTTCCAGCTCGGCATCTTGCGCCGCGCGCGCGTAGTCGATCGCCAGTGCCAGCGCGAACGCCGTGTTGTAATGCGTGCCGACGCGAATCGGATAGGTCAGCTTGCCCAGATATTCCAGCAGGCGCTTGCGGATTTCCAATGTCAGCGGCTGCATGGCGGCATGCCAGACGGCTGCGCGCGGGTGCGGCGATTCCGCCAGTTCCTGCGCCAGTCCGAGGATCCAGCCGAAGCCGTAGGGACGCTCGAAAGAAGCGCGGCCGCCGACCTGGAAGTAGGCGGTTTCCTGCGCCATCAATTCCGGCGTGAAGTGCTCGTCGAAGATCGCCGTGATCTTGTCTTGCGTCGGCAAGGACGGATACAGCCTGGCGCAACGCAGCAGCAGCCAGTAGCCGTGGACGGCCGAGTGCCAGTCGTAGCAACCGTAAAACACGGGATGCAAGGCGCGCGGCGACAAGACGTCGTCGGCGTTGTTGAGCACGTGCATGATGTGATTGGGATATTCCTGGCGGAGGTAGGTCAGCGGCATCTCGGTGTATGCGGCAGCCAGTTCGATAGTGAGTTGCATGAGAGTTTTCCGATTTTCAGAGCGGCGTCGTTACTTCATGTCGCGGCCGGTGCGGAAGCGGCCGGCCGCGACATGCATCAGTGGAACAATTAACGGAACACGATGAGGTACATCAACAGGATATTGGCCGCCAGCAGCGTCAGGCCGGTGGGGATTTGCACCTTGATGACCTGGTACTTGTCCTTGAGCTCCAGCAGCGCCGCCGGCACGATGTTGTAGTTGGCCGCCATCGGCGTCATCAGCGTGCCGCAATAACCTGCCAGCATGCCGATGGTGACCAGCGGCGCAGGATCTGCGTGCTGCCCGACGATGATGAAGGGCAGGGCGATGCCGGCGGTCATGACCGGGAAAGCGGCAAAGGCATTGCCCATGATCATCGTGAAGAGCGCCATGCCGACGCAGTAGATCACGATCAGCATGAAACGATTTTCAGGATTGACGAACAGGCCGACAACCTGCTGCACCGATTTGCCGGTTTGCGCTGCGACGAAGACGCCGCCCAGCATCGCCAGCATCTGCGGCAGAACGGCTGCCCAGCCGATGGCATCGAGCAGCCGGCGCGATTCGCGCACGGCATGCAGCGGCGTGCCGCCGGTCAGTTTCCAGCCGGCCAGGATGGCGCAGATACAGCCGACGCACAATGCCGCCAGCGTCAGTTGTTTCTGGTCGAGGATATACACGCCGCCGATGGCCACGCCCTTGAGCAGGATCGTGCACAAGACGGTCACTACCGGAATCAGGATGGCCGGGACAAAGATCCAGTTGCCGAATTGATTGGCCGAAGCCTGGCGCTGCTCAGGGCTACGCTGTTTGTAAGTGCCGAGCGACAGCAGGCCGAAGCCGGCAATCAGCGAAATCAGGATGACGACGACGCCGATGATGCGGTAAGCCAGCGGCTTGCCCAGCGAGGAAACCAGCAAGTCGCTGAACAGGAATACCGCGCCGAACAGGAACCAGAACAGGGCGGTGGTCATGCGTTTAGGGTTGCCTTTGTCGCGCAATGTCATGCCGACCAGCAGCATGACGATAACGCCGATGAGGTAGTAGATTTCATTGATTGTGATGAGAGTACTCATGCTGCCACCTCTTTTCCTTCAGATTTTTGCCAGGCGTTGACGTCGCGCTGGATTCCGGCGTCAAGACGCACCAGACGGAACATGTGAATAGCCAATGCCGCGATAGCGGTTGGAATGGCCCACAAGCCCAGATGCAGGGGCTCGACGTTGGTGATGCCGTTTTCCTTGAGGAAGGCATCGATCAGCAGCACCGCGCCGAAGGCGAGGAAAATGTCTTCGCCGAAAAACACGGCGATGTTGTCACAGGCAGCGGAGTGTGCGCGCAGTTTGTCGCGGATGTGTTGCGGCAAATCGCCGTAGCGCGCTGTTGCAGCGCCCTCGACCATCGGCGCCAGCAAAGGCCGCACGGTTTGCGCCTGGCCGCCGATATAGGTCAGGCCGAGCGCGCCGAACACCTGGCGCAGGATGAAGTACAGCATCAGGATGCGTGCCGACGTCGCGCTGGCCATGCTGGAAATCCAGTCTTGCGCGCGTTCCTTCAGACCATAGCTTTCCAGCAGCCCGATGATGGGCAGGATCAGCACATAGACGGCCAGCGAGCGGCTGTTGATGAATTTTTCGCCGAAGGTTTCCAGCAGCGTGCCGAAATCCATGCCGACGGAAAGGCCGGTGGCAAGGCCGGCGACGGTGACGACCAGCAGCGGATTGAAGCGGAGTGCGAAGCCTGCAACGACGATCGGAATTCCGATCAACGGTAGCAAAATCGAGCTATCCATGGACTATCTCCCAGTAAGGATGGTTGTTGTTAATGTAATGAACTGCGAACTGCAAACGGCGAATTGAAAAGCGGCGAAGCGAAAATCAAGGAGCGATAAAACCGGACTCAGGACGGTGCACGAATGGCGATGCGCTCGCTGCTCAGGCGTGCGCGGATCTGGCGTGCAAATTCCAGTGCATGCGCGCCGTCGCCGTGCAGGCAGACGGTTTGCGCATTGACCTTGACGACGTTGCCGTCGAGGGCGGTGACTTGTTTATCCTTCACCAGTGAAAGCGTTTGGGCGATGGCTTGCGCTTCGTCCTCGATCATGGCGCCGGGCAGGGTGCGGCTGACCAGGCTGCCGTCGGCGTTATAGGCGCGGTCGGCGAAGACTTCCTCAATGGCGGCGAGACCGACCTGTTTTGCGGCGGCGATGAGTTTGCTGCCGGCCAGGCCGAACAGCGCCAGTTCGGGATTGAAGGTGCGCACGGCGGCGCAGATGGCGTCGGCCAGTACTGCGTCTTTTGCCGCCTGGTTGTACAGCGCGCCATGCGGTTTGACGTGCACCATGCGGCCGCCTTCTGCACGCACGATGGCGTCCAGCGCACCCAATTGGTACAGCATGCCGCTGATGATTTCTTCCGGCGGCAGATGCATGGCGCTGCGGCCGAAATTCTCGCGATCGGGAAAGCTCGGATGCGCGCCGATGGCGACATGGTTCTGTATCGCCCAACGCACGCTCTGGCGCATGGTGTTGGCGTCGCCTGCGTGCCAGCCGCAGGCGATATTGGCCGAGCTGACCAGCGTCAGCAGCATTTCGTCGTTGTCGCAACCTTCTCCGAGGTCTGCATTGAGATCGATCTGCATGGTGTGTCTCTGCTCCTTGTTGTCTCGGTTACTTCTTGTATTGGGTGGCGCGCGACCAGTCGAGGGCGGCGAGCGTTTGCCGGATGCTGTCCAGATAAGCCTGCTGTTCCTCCCAGGCAAGCAAGGCCTGTTCCAGATCGCAAGGCTGCAATTGCAATTGGGCGTTCAGCGGCGCTTGCGCCAGCTTCCACATGTCGGCCTGGATGACGACGCCGATCTTCGGATAGCCGCCGGTGGTTTGCGCATCGCCCATCAGGATGATCGGCTGGCCCGACGGCGGCACCTGGATCACGCCCGGCACGACGCCGTGCGACAGCAGGTCGCGGCTTTGCTTGCGCTTGAGTTCAGGACCTTCGAGGCGATAGCCCATGCGATTGCTGTTGGGCGTGATGCGCCATTTGTCCAGCCACAAGGCATTCTTCGACGCGACGGTGAATTGTTCGAATTCGGGGCCGGGCAACACGCGCAGGTGAATCAGCTTGCTGCTGTCCTGGGTCTGCGTGCCGACGCCGCTCCATGCCGGCGAACGCACGCCGAAAGCCGGACCGGCGATGGCGACGGTCGCCGGTCCTTGCCGCAGGCGGTCGCCTTTGCGCAAGGCGCGTCCTTCATGGCCGCCGAAGTTGGCTTTCAGATCGGTGCTGCGCGAGCCGAGGACTTCCGCGACATCGATGCCGCCGGTGACGGCCAGATAGCTGCGCATGCCCTGGGTGGCGTTGGGGCCGGCGTGCGCCAGCTTCAAGGTCTGGCCGGCGCGCACCGGTACGCTCCAGTAAGGCGTGATCGATTTGCCGTCGAGCCGTGCATCGAAGTCGTCGCCGCCGAGCGCAATGCGCGTATCGGCTGTGAAGCGCATTTCGCAGGCGCCCATGGTGATTTCCAGGCCTGCGGCTTCAATCAGGTTGCCGACCAGCAGATTGGCTGCGCTCAGCGCCAGGCTGTTCAGTGCGCCGCCGGGATTGATGCCGAGCTGGCGGTGGCCGGGGCGGCCGAGGTCTTGTACCGACGTGAGAATGCCGGGTTGGAGGATTTCTATCATTTGACGATCCGCTCCACGGTGAAGTGCACGCGGTCGCCCGGTCGCAACAGGGTCGGCGGCGTTTGCGCGGGATCGAACAAGGGCAGCGAGGTGCGGCCCAGCAGTTGCCAGCCGCCGGGGGAGGCGAGCGGATAAATGCCGGTTTGCTCGCCGCCGATGCCGACCGAGCCGGCCGGGATCGACAGGCGTGGTTCGTCACGGCGCGGCGTCGCCAGCGCAGGCTCAAGTCCGCCCATGTAGGCGAAACCCGGCATGAAGCCGATGAAGTAGACGACATATTCGCCGCCGCTGTGGCGTTCGATGACTTCCTTGACGGACAGACTTGTGTGGCGGGCAACGACCTCAAGATCCGGGCCGCCGGCCCCGCCATAGACGACGGGGATATCGATCTCGCGCCCGGCGACGTGGCTGACGTCGATGTGGGGCCAGACTTCCAGGATGCGTCGGGAAACGATGTCCATGTCCGCCACCGGGCGGCGCAGGATCAGGGTCAGGTTGTTCATGCCGGGCACGACTTCGCTGACTTCCGGCCAGCTTGCAGCCTGTTCGGCGATGCTCCAGATGCGTTGCTGCTGAGGCAATGTGGCGGGAGGCGGCAGGTTGCACAGTAATGCGCCGTCGCCCAGGAAGTGAATTTGCGGTTGAATCATTGTCATCCAGATTATGCAAAGGCTTGAGCGCCTTCATTGTTCTCGCGGATCATACATTTACGGCAAGGTATAAACAATATGTCGATAAATTATTTATTTGGGATTGCTATATAGTAGCGGCGTTGTACGAAAATCTTCTTGATAGAAAATAGCTTATGAATGAAAAATCCCTGGAAATCACGCCGGAGAATGCCGTGACCAAAAAATCCCCGACCAAAATCGTCTCCTCGAATCACCTTGTTTCCGAGCGCAGCGCCGAGCTGTCCGAGCTCGAATATGCACTGATCATGGCCGGCAACGCCTTCAATCGCTGGATGATGCGCTGCATGCTGGCTGCGGGGGCAAAAGACATGACTGCAATCGAAGTCTCTTTGTTGCATCACGTGAATCATCGCGAACGAAAGAAGAAACTTGCCGACATTTGCTTTGTCCTGAATATTGAGGATACCCACGTTGTGACTTACGCGCTGAAGAAATTGGTCAAGGCGGGTTACGTGAAGAGCGAAAAGGCGGGCAAGGAACTGTTGTTTTCGACCACGGAAGAAGGGCAGGAGTTGTGCATGAAATACAAGGAAGTGCGCGAACGCTGCCTGATCGAGGTGCAGGTCGACAGCGGCATCCAGAACCAGGCCATCGGCGAAGCGGCGCAATTGCTGCGTAGCGCGTCTGGTTTGTACGACACGGCCGCGCGCGCCGCAGCTTCGCTCTGACGCGGCGCCCTGATGCTGCGCTTTGATGCTGAAATCGCAGGCTGTGTGCCCGCAAGCTAAAAAGGATGGATATGAAGGCAATCGAAATCACCGAATTTGGCGCTCCTGAAGTGCTGCAATTGTGCGAACGGCCCATGCCGGAGCTCAAGAGCGGCGAGGTATTGATCAAGGTCCATGCCGCCGGCGTGAATCGTCCGGATGTCTTTCAGCGGCAGGGCAATTATCCGGTGCCGCCTGGCGCATCTGACTTGCCGGGGCTGGAAGTGGCGGGAGAAATTGTCGACGGCGACCTCGGCGACAGCGGTTTTCGCAAGGGCGACCTGGTGTGTGCGCTGGTGCAGGGCGGCGGCTATGCAGAATACTGCGCTGCGCCGCTGGCGCTGTGCCTGTCGGTGCCGGCTGGCTTGACGGCCTTGCAGGCGGCAGCGTTGCCGGAGACATTCTTCACTGTCTGGAGCAATGTATTCGAGCGGGCGCACTTGTCTGCGGGCGAGACCTTGCTGGTGCAGGGCGGCAGTTCCGGCATCGGCGTCACGGCGATTCAGATTGCGACCGCGTTGGGACATCGCGTCTTTGCCACCGCGGGATCGGATGACAAATGTCGCGCCTGCGAAGAGCTGGGCGCCGAATTGGGCATCAACTACCGCACGGAAGATTTCGAGGAAGTGGTGAAAACCGCAACCGACGGACGCGGCGTCGACGTCATTCTGGATATGGTCGGCGGCGATTATCTGCCGCGCGAGATAAAGACATTGGCGGACGACGGCCGGCTCGTCGTGATCGCCTTGCTGGGCGGCGCCAAGGGGCAGCTGGATTTGAGTCAGATCCTGCGCCGGCGCCTGACGGTGACGGGTTCCACATTGCGTCCGCGTCCTGTCGGGTTCAAGGCTTACATTGCGGCGCAATTGAAAGAACGCGTGTGGCCGCTGCTGGCCGCCGGCAAAGTGAGGCCGGTGATTTACAAAACCTTCCCGCTGGAACAGGCTGCGCAGGCGCATGCGCTGATGGAATCGAGCGCGCATGTCGGCAAGATCATGCTGACAGTAAGCTGAAACGGGCTTCAACAGGTGTTTTAAGTGGCAGATCTGAAGGATAAATACCGGGCTATTGGTTTGACCGGCTTTGCCGCGGCGCGATAGAATGCGGGGTTATTCAAAATACTCACTCTTATGCGCCGTAAATTAGTTGCCGGTAACTGGAAGATGAATGGCGGCCTGGCCGCCAATGCGGCGCTGGTCGCTGACGTAAAAACGGGTCTTGCAGCCGCTGGCGCGCAGGCCGATGTCGCGGTTTGCGTGCCTGCGCCTTACCTGGCGCAAGTGCAGGCGGCCGTCGCCGGTTCGGCCTTGGCATTGGGTGCGCAAGATGTTTCGGCGCATGCCAACGGTGCTTATACCGGCGAAGTGTCGGGCGCAATGCTGGCTGAGTTTGGATGCAAGTATGCGATCGTCGGTCATTCCGAGCGTCGTGCTTATCACGGCGAAACGGATGCTGTCGTGGCCGCCAAGGCGGTTGCTGCGCTGAAGTCGGGTTTGACGCCTGTTGTTTGTGTCGGCGAAACGCTGGCCGAGCGCGAAGCAGGGCAGACCGATGCGGTCGTCGGTCGTCAGATCGATGCTGTATTGGCTGCGTTGGATGTGGCTGACGTCGAAAAGATCGTGGTCGCCTATGAGCCGGTCTGGGCCATCGGCACCGGCAAGACGGCAACGCCCGAGATGGCGCAAGACGTGCACGCCAAGCTGCGCGGCAAATTGTCGGTCAGGAATGCGGCGGCCGCAGTCAAGGTGCAAATCTTGTATGGTGGTAGCATGAAGCCCGATAACGCAAAAGAATTGCTGGCCATGTCGGATATCGACGGTGGTCTCATTGGTGGTGCGGCCTTGAAGGCGGCGGATTTCCTGGCGATTGTCCAGGCCGCCCAAGGTAACTGATCGTTGTTGTTTTAAATTGAAGATGGCTATATGAATACTTTATTTACTGTTATTGTTGTGATCCAAGTGCTGGCAGCGCTGACAATCATTGGTCTGGTGTTGCTGCAGCACGGCAAAGGGGCTGATATGGGGGCTGCTTTCGGTTCCGGCGCGTCGGGTAGTTTGTTCGGCGCCACCGGTTCATCCAACTTCTTGTCCAAGTCGACTGGCGTCGCAGCTGCGGTCTTTTTTATCGCAACGCTCGCGCTGGCTTTTGTCGGCAATCACCACGTCTCGCAAAGCGGCGGCGTCATGGATAATTTGCCTGCTCCGGCAGCTGCAATTCCGGCAACGCCGGCTGCATCGGGTGCGCCGGCGGCAGCGCCTGCGAATCCTGCAGATCAATCAAATCAGATTCCGAAATAATCTTTTGCGCAGAGTGTAATAATGCGCAAAACTTAAAGCAGTTTATGAAGTTTTAGTGTGATTGTGCATTGAACAAGAGCATCAAAACGGGTTACAATTGCAGTCTCAAGCCGACGTGGTGAAATTGGTAGACACGCTATCTTGAGGGGGTAGTGGCGAAAGCTGTACGAGTTCGAGTCTCGTCGTCGGCACCATTGAAATATCTAGAAAAGCCAGCAAAGGACAAAATCCTGAGCTGGCTTTTTGACGAGGGAAAAGCTGTTTGATATTGAGAATCATTCCGCTAATTATCAACAAACCTGCGCCTAATCGTGAACCTCGAAAATTACTTTCCAGTTCTATTGTTTATCCTAATCGGCATCGCTGTTGGTGTCGCTCCTCAGTTACTCGGTCGTTTGCTTGGTCCCCATAGGCCTGATGCGCAAAAGACTTCTCCATACGAATGCGGATTCGAGGCTTTTGAAGATGCGCGCATGAAGTTCGATGTGCGTTATTACCTCGTCGCCATTCTGTTTATTCTGTTCGATCTCGAAACTGCATTTTTCTTCCCTTGGGGCGTTTCCATGCGCGACTTGGGCTGGTCTGGCTACATGACGATGATGGTGTTCATCGCCGAATTTGTTGTCGGTTTTTGGTACATCTGGAAAAAGGGTGCCCTGGATTGGGAGTGAGCCATGTCAATTGAAGGCGTATTAAACGAAGGGTTTGTTACCACCTCGCTGGATAAGGTAATCAACTGGACCCGTACCGGCTCTTTGTGGCCGATGACATTCGGTCTGGCTTGCTGTGCGGTTGAAATGATGCACGCTGGCGCATCGCGTTACGATCTGGATCGTTTTGGCGCGGTGTTCCGTCCGTCGCCGCGCCAGTCCGACTTGATGATCGTGGCCGGCACGCTGTGCAACAAGATGGCGCCGGCATTGCGCAAGGTATACGACCAGATGGCCGAACCGCGCTGGGTGATTTCGATGGGTTCCTGCGCCAACGGCGGTGGTTATTATCACTACTCGTATTCGGTTGTGCGCGGTTGCGATCGCATCGTGCCGGTGGACGTGTATGTGCCAGGTTGCCCGCCGACAGCGGAAGCGCTGCTGTATGGCGTGATCCAGCTGCAAAACAAGATCAAGCGTACCAATACCATTGCGCGCTAAGAAGAGAGTGGAAGGGTCAGAATGACGACAAAATTGGAAACTCTCGAAGCTGCCTTGCGCAATGCGCTTGGGGGGTATCTTCAGAATTTGACAGTGGCTTTGGGCGAGATCACGATCGTGGTCAAGCAAGCCGATTACCTGTCGGCGATGCGCGTTCTGCGCGACCACGCCGACACCCGTTTCGAAGAACTGATCGACCTGTGTGGCGTGGATTACTCCACATACGGTGACGGTGTCTGGGAAGGTCCGCGTTTTGCCGTGGTTTCCCATCTGCTGTCGATCAGCCACAACTGGCGCGTCCGCGTCCGCGTTTTCGCTCCTGATGATGAATTGCCGCTGGTGGCGTCGGTGACCGGTATCTGGTCTTCCGCCAACTGGTACGAACGAGAAGCCTTCGATTTCTTCGGCATCTTGTTCGATGGGCACGACGACTTGCGCCGTATCCTTACCGACTACGGCTTCATCGGTCACCCGTTCCGCAAAGACTTCCCGGTGTCGGGCTATGTCGAAATGCGTTACGATGCTGAGCAAAAACGCGTGGTTTATCAACCCGTAACGATTGAGCCGCGTGAAATCACGCCGCGCGTCATTCGTGAAGAAAACTACGGGATTAAATAATGGCTGAAATCAAGAATTACACGCTGAACTTTGGTCCTCAGCATCCGGCGGCGCACGGTGTGTTGCGTCTGGTGCTGGAGCTGGACGGTGAAGTCATTCAGCGTGCCGACCCGCACATCGGTCTGCTGCATCGCGCGACTGAAAAGCTGGCCGAGCAAAAAACCTATCTGCAATCGGTTCCTTACATGGATCGTCTCGACTACGTGTCGATGATGTGTAACGAACACGCCTATGTCATGGCGATCGAAAAGCTGCTCGGCATTGACGTGCCGATGCGCGCCCAGTACATCCGCGTGATGTTCGACGAAATCACCCGCCTGCTGAACCACCTGATGTGGATCGGTGCGCACGGTCTGGACGTCGGCGCGATGGGCGTTCTGCTGTACGCCTTCCGCGAACGCGAAGACCTGATGGATTGCTACGAAGCCGTTTCCGGTGCGCGTATGCATGCTGCTTATTATCGTCCGGGCGGCGTCTACCGCGATCTGCCGGACACCATGCCGCAGTACAAGGCATCGATCGTTCGCAACGACAAGGCAATCAAGCAGCTCAATGAAAACCGCCAGGGTTCCATGCTGGACTTCATTGAAGACTTCACCAACCGTTTCCCGAAATACGTCGACGAGTACGAAACACTGCTGACCGACAACCGTATCTGGAAGCAGCGTCTGGTCGGCGTCGGCGTGGTCTCGCCTGAGCGTGCGCTGGCAATGGGCTTTACCGGTCCGATGCTGCGTGGTTCCGGCATCGAATGGGATCTGCGCAAGAAGCAGCCGTATGAAGTCTACGATCTGCTCGACTTCGACATCCCGGTCGGCAAGAACGGCGACTGCTATGACCGCTATCTGGTGCGCGTGGAAGAAATGCGCCAGTCCAACCGCATCATCAAACAATGCGTTGAGTGGCTGCGTAACAACCCGGGCCCGGTCATCATCGACAACCACAAGATTGCTCCGCCGCCACGTATGGACATGAAGTCCAACATGGAAGACCTGATTCACCACTTCAAGCTGTTCACCGAAGGCTTCCACGTGCCTCCGGGCGAAACGTATGCCGCAGTTGAGCATCCGAAGGGCGAATTCGGTATCTATCTGGTGTCCGACGGCGCCAACAAGCCATACCGCATGAAGATTCGCGCGCCGGGTTATGCGCATTTGTCGAGTCTGAACGAGATGGCCAAGGGTCACATGATTGCCGATGCGGTAACCATCATCGGTACGCAAGACATTGTGTTTGGTGAAATCGACCGATAACCGGTGAAGTAAGCCGGTCAGTGGATGTTTTTTAAAACCCATTAGGTTCTGGGGAATGTCCGATAAACCCGCGCGGGTTCTCAAAAAACCATGCGCACGGATGGCCAACGATATGCTGTTAAGTCAAGACGCTCTAAAGAAAATCGATCGCGAACTCGCGAAATATCCTGCGGATCAACGCCAGTCTGCGGTCATGTCCGCGTTGCGCATCGCCCAGGACGAACACGGCTGGCTGCCTGCCGAGCTGCAACAGGAAATCGCCGACTACATCGGCATGCCTGCTGTCGCGGTGCAGGAAGTCGCCACGTTCTACAACATGTACAACACCAGCCCGCAAGGCAAGCACAAGATCACGGTCTGCACCAATCTGCCGTGCCTGCTGTCGGGCGGCGAGCGTGCTGCGCACCATCTGAAGCACAAGCTTGGCGTGGGCTACAAGGAAACCACGGCTGACGGTCAGTTCACGATCGTCGAAGGCGAATGCATGGGCGCTTGCGGCGACGCACCTGTCATGCTGGTCAATAACCACCGCATGTGCAGCTGGATGTCGAACGACAAGATCGACTCGCTGCTGGAGGAACTGAAGAAATGACTTGTCTGCACGATCGTCATATCAAGCCGCTGATTCTCGCGGATCTGGATGGCCAGAACTGGCACCTGGCGGATTACGTCAAGCGCGGCGGCTACGAGTCGCTCAAGCGCATCCTGGCTGAAAACATCACTCCCGAACAAGTCATCGCCGAACTCAAGTCCTCGGGCTTGCGTGGTCGCGGCGGTGCGGGTTTCCCGACCGGCCTGAAGTGGAGCTTCATGCCGCGCCAGTTTCCAGGCCAAAAGTACCTGGTCTGCAATAGCGACGAAGGCGAGCCGGGCACATTCAAGGACCGCGACATCATTCGCTACAATCCGCACGCGCTGATCGAAGGCATGATCATCGGCGGTTACGCAATGGGCATCACGGTCGGCTACAACTACATCCACGGCGAAATTTTCGACGCTTATCTGCGTTTTGAAGAAGCGCTGGAAGAAGCACGCGCAGCCGGTTTTCTGGGCGACAACATCCTCGGCACCAACTTCAGCTTCCAGTTGCACGGCCACCATGGTTATGGCGCCTACATCTGCGGTGAAGAAACTGCGCTGCTGGAGTCGCTCGAAGGCAAGAAGGGCCAGCCGCGCTTCAAGCCGCCATTCCCGGCCAGCTTCGGCCTGTACGGCAAGCCGACCACGATCAACAACACCGAAACATTCGCTGCTGTTCCGTTCATCTTCAAGATCGGCGCGCAAGCGTATGCCGACATCGGCAAGCCGAACAACGGCGGCACCAAGATCTTCTCGATCTCGGGCGACGTCGAACGTCCGGGCAACTACGAAATCCCGCTGGGCACGCCATTTTCCACATTGCTGGAACTGGCCGGCGGCATGCGCGGCGGCAAGAAGATCAAGGCGGTCATTCCCGGCGGTTCGTCCGCTCCGGTGATTCGCGGCGACGTCATGATGGAAACCACCATGGATTACGACGCCATCGCCAAGGCCGGCTCGATGCTGGGTTCGGGCGCGGTCATCGTGATGGATGAAACGCGCTGCATGGTCAAGTCGCTGCTGCGCCTGGCTTACTTCTATTACGAAGAATCCTGCGGTCAATGTACGCCATGCCGCGAAGGCACAGGCTGGATGTACCGCATGGTCGAACGTATCGAAAACGGTCACGGCAAGCTGGAAGACCTCGATGTGTTGAATTCGGTTGCCGACAACATCCAGGGCCGCACCATCTGCGCGCTGGGCGATGCGGCGGCGATGCCGGTACGTGCTTTCATCAAGAATTTCCGCGAAGAATTTGAGTATCACATCGAGCACAAACACTGCTCGGTGCCAGCTTATATCTGATCGACAGAGTTAGCGATAAAGTTGAGCAGCACGGCAAGACATGCATTCGGCAACTGCGCAGGGCGCGTGTCTTCAAGGTCAAAAGAATACTTAGCTTGGGCAAAAAGCCATGGTTGAAATCGAAATAGACGGCAAAAAAGTTGAAGTGCAAGAAGGCAGCATGGTTATGGATGCTGCCAACAAGGTCGGCACTTACATTCCTCATTTTTGCTATCACAAAAAATTATCCATTGCGGCCAACTGCCGCATGTGTCTGGTCGACGTAGAGAAGGCGCCGAAGCCCTTGCCGGCCTGCGCCACTCCGGTGACCGCCGGCATGATCGTGCGCACCGCAAGCGACAAGGCAGTCAAGGCGCAAAAAGGCGTCATGGAATTCCTGCTGATCAATCACCCGCTGGATTGCCCGATCTGCGATCAGGGCGGCGAGTGCCAATTGCAGGATCTGGCAGTCGGTTACGGCGGCTCGGCTTCGCGTTACGAAGAAGAGAAGCGCGTGGTTCCTCCCAAGGACGTCGGCCCGCTGATCTCCATGAAGGAAATGAACCGTTGCATCCACTGCACACGTTGCGTACGTTTCGGCCAGGAAGTCGCCGGCGTCATGGAACTGGGCATGCTGGGCCGCGGCGAGCACTCCGAAATCACGACCTTCGTCGGCAATACCGTCAATTCCGAATTGTCCGGCAACATGATCGATCTGTGCCCGGTCGGCGCACTGACATCCAAGCCGTTCCGCTACGCTGCGCGTACCTGGGAATTGTCGCGCCGCAAGTCGGTCAGCCCGCACGACAGCCTCGGCGCCAACCTGATCGTCCAGGTCAAGGGCGGCAAGGTCATGCGCGTTCTGCCGCTGGAAAACGAAGAAGTCAACGAATGCTGGATCTCCGATAAAGATCGCTTTGCCTACGAGGCGCTGGACAGCGAAGAGCGTCTGACCAAGCCGATGCTCAAGCAAGACGGCAAGTGGCAGGAAGTCGAATGGCAAGTTGCGCTGGAATACGTCGCGCACGGCCTGCGTAACATCCGTCACGAACACGGCGCCAGCGCCATCGCCGCATTGGGTACGCCGTACTCGACGCTGGAAGAACTGACATTGCTGCAAAAAGTCGTGCGCGGCATGGGTTCCGAAAACATCGATTTCCGCCTGCGCCAGTCCGACTTCGCGCTGGACCACCAGGTCAATCCATGGCTGGGCATGTCGATCGTCGAATTCTCGCAACTGAACCGCGCCTTCATCATCGGCTCGTTCCTGCGCAAGGATCACCCGCTGCTGACCGCGCGTCTGCGCCAGGCAGTCAAGAGCGGCGCCAAGGTCAGCATCCTGCATGCGACCGACGACGATTTGCTGATGCCGATCGCCAACAAGATCATCGCCGCACCGTCGGCATGGCTGTCCGCACTGAGCGAAGTCGTTGCCGCCGTGGCGCAAGCCAAGGGCGTCGCTGCACCGGCCGGTTTCGACGGCGTGCAAGCTTCGCAAGCTGCCAAGCAAACCGCCGCCAGCCTGCTGTCCGGCGAATCCAAGGCGGTCCTGTTGGGCAACGCTGCCGCACAGCATCCGCAAGCATCGCAACTGCACGCTGCAGCGCAATGGATCGCCGAGCAAACCGGCGCCAAGTTCGGCTACCTGACTGAAGGCGGCAACACTGTCGGCGGTTACCTGGCCAACGCGATTCCGGGCAAAGACGGCGCCAACGCGCTGCAAGTCTTCGCGCAACCGCGCAAGGCATATCTGCTGCTGAACGCCGAGCCTGAACTCGACAGCCACGACCCGCAAGCGGCTACTGCAGCGCTGAAGCAAGCTGAAATGGTTGTCGTGATGTCCGCATACAAGCATGGCGCAGATTACGCCGACGTCCTGCTGCCGATCGCACCGTTCACCGAAACATCCGGCACCTTCGTCAATGCCGAAGGCCGTGCACAGAGCTTCAACGGCACCGTCAAGCCGCTGGGCGACGCACGTCCGGCATGGAAGGTGTTGCGCGTGCTGGGCAACCTGCTGGGTCTGACCAACTTCGATTACGAAACATCCGAAGCTATCCGCGGCGAAGTCATCGGCGCCGAAACCAATCTGGCAGCGCGTCTGAACAACGTGTCCAAGCTGGCCCTGCAAGCGTCCAACGGTGCCGCAAACGGCGCGCTGGAACGCGTTGCCGATGTGCCTATCCACTTTGCCGACGCCATCGCACGCCGTTCGCCGGCGCTGCTGCAAACACAAGACGGCCAGGCGCCCAAGGCATGGTTGTCCGCAGCCCTGTCGCAAAAGCTGGGTATCGCTGCAGGCGACCGCGTCAGCGTCAAGCAAGGGCAGGGCAGCGCATTGCTGACTGCGGGTATCGACAAGACATTGCCGGAAAACGTCGTCCGTGTGGCGGCATCCCATGCAAGCACCGCTAACCTGGGCAGCATGTTTGGCGCAATCGTGGTGGAGAAAGCGTAATGGATCAACTGATTGCCAATATCAATGCAGTTGGCCCCAACTATCTGGGGACGGCATGGCCGTATGTGTGGACCTTCGTCTGGAGTCTGCTGAAGATTCTGGCCGTGCTGATTCCGCTGCTGCTGAGCGTGGCTTACCTGACTTACTGGGAACGCAAGCTGATCGGCTGGATGCACATCCGTCTCGGTCCTAACCGCGTTGGTCCTGCAGGTCTGCTGCAACCGATCGCCGATGCGCTGAAACTGATCTTCAAGGAAGTCACGACACCGTCGCGCGCCAACAAGGTCCTGTTCTTCATCGCGCCGATCATGACCATCATGCCGGCTGTGGCCGCATGGGCGGTGATTCCTTTCGGACCTGAAACAGTAATCGCGAACGTCAACGCCGGTCTGCTGTTCGTGATGGCCATCACCTCGATGGAAGTCTACGGCGTCATCATCGCCGGCTGGGCTTCCAACTCGAAGTACGCTTTCCTCGGCGCGATGCGTGCATCGGCGCAGATGGTGTCCTACGAAATCTCGATGGGCTTCTGCCTGGTCGTGGTGCTGATGGTTTCCGGCAGCCTGAACATGATCGACATCGTCACCAGCCAGGGCAAGGGTTACTTTGCTTCGCACGGCCTGGGTTTCCTGTCATGGAACTGGCTGTCGCTGCTGCCGATTTTCGTGATCTACGTGATTTCGGGCATCGCTGAAACCAACCGCCATCCGTTTGACGTGGTCGAAGGCGAATCGGAAATCGTTGCCGGTCACATGATCGAATACTCGGGTATGTCGTTCGCCATGTTCTTCCTGGCCGAATACGCCAACATGTGGCTGATTTCCATCCTGGCGTCGCTGCTGTTCCTGGGCGGCTGGGCATCGCCGGTCAGTTTCCTGGACTTCATCCCAGGCTGGATCTGGCTCGGTATCAAGACGTTCCTGGTGGTGTCGCTGTTTGTCTGGGTGCGTGCATCGTTCCCGCGTTACCGCTATGACCAGATCATGCGTCTGGGCTGGAAAGTGTTCATTCCGCTGACGCTGGTGTATCTGGTGATCGTTGCGACCTGGATGCAGACCTCGTGGAATATTTGGAAGTAATGGATAAAGGCTGAGGTGAGAAGCATGGAAGCTATTAAAGATTTTTTCAACAGCCTGCTGCTGCGGGAGCTGTTCAAGGGCCTGGCCCTGACAGGCCGCTATCTGTTTGCGCGCAAGATCACGATTCAATTCCCGGAAGAGAAGACGCCGCAGTCGCCGCGTTTTCGCGGTCTGCACGCTCTGCGCCGCTATCCAAACGGTGAAGAACGTTGCATCGCCTGCAAACTGTGCGAAGCAGTCTGCCCGGCGATGGCGATCACGATCGAATCGGAACAGCGTGACGACGGTTCGCGCCGCACCACGCGTTACGACATCGATCTGACCAAGTGCATTTTTTGCGGTTTCTGCGAAGAATCCTGCCCGGTCGATTCCATCGTCGAAACGCATATTCTCGAATATCACGGCGAAAAGCGCGGCGACCTGTACTACACCAAGGAAATGCTGCTGGCCGTTGGTGATCGTTACGAAAATGAAATTGCTGCCGCACGTACGGCAGACGCTGCATATCGTTGATTGAGTTCGGGGTGGCATCCCGGCCCGCCGGATGCTGCTGAGATGATCGGGTCTGAAGTTTGTTGGATGGTCTGGCCGATGGGGCAGGCGATCGAATGATCTGATACTGGTTTAGCCAACTTTTTGGTTGATTATGGAATTTAAAACTGTCTTGTTCTATGCGTTTTCAGTGATCCTCGTGCTCGCTGCATTACGCGTTATCACGGCCCGCAATCCGGTGCATGCGGCCCTGTTTCTCGTGCTGGCGTTCTTCTCGGCGGCCGGCATCTGGATGTTGCTGAAGGCGGAGTTCCTCGCCATCGTACTGGTGCTGGTGTATGTCGGGGCGGTGATGGTGCTGTTCCTGTTCGTGGTGATGATGCTCGATATCAATCTGGACAAGATGCGAGAGGGCTTCTGGGGCTACTTCCCGCTGGCGGCCACCATCGGCGTGGTCATCGTGCTGGAAATGGCGGCGGTTCTGCTGCGCAGCTTCTGGGCGCCGGAAGCGCAAGTGCCGGCTGCAGCCAATACCATCGGCGGCACCAAGGCGCTGGGTATGCTGATCTACACCGAATACGTCTACGCGTTTGAAATTGCCGCAGTCATCCTGCTGGTCGCGATTGTCGCCGCGGTTGCGCTGACACTGCGCCGCCGCAAGGACAGCAAGTACTTCTCGCCGGCTGATGCAGTCAAGGTCAAGAGCACCGATCGTGTGCGCCTGGTCAAGATGAAGGCTGAATCCACCCGCAACACCGGCGACGATGCTCAGGCATCCGGCGCGGAACAACAATCTTAAGGAGCGGCGCAATCATGACTCTTTCGCTCTCGCATTACCTGATCCTCGGCGCGATCCTGTTCGCGATCTCGATCGTCGGTATTTTCCTGAACCGCAAGAACATCATCGTGTTGCTCATGGCAATCGAATTGATGTTGCTGGCGGTGAATATGAACTTCATTGCTTTTTCGCATTATCTGGGCGACGCAGCAGGGCAGATCTTCGTGTTCTTCATCCTGACCGTCGCAGCTGCTGAGTCCGCAATCGGTCTGGCTATTCTGGTGGTGCTGTTCCGCAATCTGGACACCATCAACGTGGAAGACCTGGACACGCTCAAGGGATAAGCGCGTTTTGTGCATGTATGCGCATTGAAATGTTCGCAGTGCAGGTAGATTGAATTTAAATTTCATTTAAAGATGGGCGTTCTCCGAGAGTCCTCGCGATTCGAAGAGAACCCAAATAGCGATAAGGTTCATCATGGCGGGGCAACTTAACCCACATCTTCTTTTAGCCGTACCACTGGCGCCGTTGGCCGGTTCTGCAATCGCAGGCCTGCTCGGTACGAAATTCTTCGGCAATGTAGTCGGCCGCAAGGTATCGCACACGGCAACCATACTCGGCGTATTGATTGCACTGATCATTTCCGTCCAGACCTTGTTGGCGGTGATCGACGGCGCGAGCTACAACGGCACGCTGTACACCTGGATGACCGTGGCCGGCCTGAAGCTGGAAGTGGGCTTCCTGATCGACAGCCTGACCGCGATGATGATGTGCGTGGTGACCTTCGTGTCCCTGATGGTGCACATCTACACCATCGGCTACATGAAAGATGACGACGGCTACAATCGCTTCTTCTCGTACATCTCGCTGTTCACGTTCTCGATGCTGATGCTGGTCATGAGCAACAACTTCCTGCAACTGTTCTTCGGCTGGGAAGCTGTGGGTCTGGTGTCCTACCTGCTGATCGGTTTCTGGTACACCCGTCCGACCGCGATCAAGGCCAACATGAAGGCCTTTCTGGTCAACCGCGTCGGCGACTTCGGCTTCATCCTCGGTATCGGTCTGTTGCTGGCTTATGCCGGCTCGATGAACTACGGCGAAGTGTTCGCCAAGCGCGGCGAGCTGGCGCAACTGACTCTGCCTGGCACCGACTGGATGCTGCTGACTGTCGCATGTATCTGCCTGTTCGTCGGCGCGATGGGTAAGTCGGCGCAGTTTCCGCTGCACGTCTGGCTGCCGGATTCGATGGAAGGCCCGACCCCGATTTCCGCACTGATCCACGCGGCAACCATGGTTACCGCCGGCATCTTCATGGTGTCGCGCATGTCGCCGCTGTTCGAATTGTCCGATACAGCCTTGTCCGTGATCCTGGTGATCGGCGCGATTACCGCGTTGTTCATGGGTTTCCTCGGCACGATGCAAACCGACATCAAGCGCGTCGTGGCGTATTCGACACTGTCGCAGCTGGGTTACATGACTGTCGCACTGGGCGCTTCGGCGTACTCCGTGGCGGTGTTCCACCTGATGACGCACGCCTTCTTCAAGGCCTTGCTGTTCTTGGGTGCGGGTTCGGTCATCATCGGCATGCACCATGATCAGGACATGCGCAACATGGGCGGCCTGCGCAAGTACATGCCGATCACCTGGATCACCTCGCTGCTGGGCTCGATGGCGCTGATCGGTACGCCGTTCTTCTCCGGTTTCTACTCGAAGGACAGCATCATCGAAGCAGCTGCCGCATCGCATCTGCCAGGCTCCGGTTTTGCCTACTTCGCCGTGCTGGCCAGCGTGTTCGTGACCGCGTTCTACTCTTTCCGCATGTACTTCATGGTGTTCCACGGTGAAGAGCGTTTCGGCAAGGCGCACGCTCACGACGATCACCATGCTCCGGCTGCCGCACACGGCGTGCATGACGATCATGCGCACGATGCTCATGGCGCGCATGATGACCACGCCCATGACGACCACGAACACCACGGCCTGGCCCCGGGTCAGAAGCCGCACGAGTCGCCGCTGGTGGTGACGCTGCCGCTGATCCTGCTGGCGATCCCATCGGTCATCATCGGTTTCCTGGCGATCTCGCCGATGATCTTCGGCGATTTCTTCAAGAACGTGATCTTCGTCGGCGAAAACCACAAGGCGCTCGAAGAGCTGGCCGAAGAGTTCCATGGTCCTGTCGCGATGGCGGTGCATTCGCTGACATCGGCGCCGCTGTGGCTGGCGATTGCCGGTGTGGCGACTGCTTACTACTTCTACATGGTCAACCCGCGCGTCCCGGCCTGGTTCAAGGACAAGTTCAGCGCGATCTATACCTTGCTGGACAACAAGTACTACATGGACAAGTTCAATGATGTCGTGTTCGCCGGCGGCGCACGTCTGCTGGGCACCGGCCTGTGGACTATTGGCGACAAGGGCCTGATTGACGGTTTGGTCGTCAACGGCAGCGCCAAGGTCGTCAACTGGTTCTCGAAAGTCACGCGCCTGTGGCAATCCGGTTACATCTACCATTACGCTTTCGTGATGATTATTGGGGTACTGGGTTTCCTGGTTTGGTTCATGCCGTTTCCGTTTGCCAAATAAGTTGGCGGAGTAAAGTAAATAACAACCATGATGCAGTCAACTTTTCCTCTCCTTAGCCTTGCGATCTGGTGTCCGGTCGCGTTTGGCGTGCTCGTCCTGGCAGTGGGCCGCGACGATAATCCATCCATCGCGCGCTGGCTGGCCTTGCTCGGCGCCGTCGTCAGCCTGCTGGTCACCATCCCGCTGGTCATGCATTTCGATGCAGCCGCGCATGGCTACCAGTTCGTTGAAAAGACGCCCTGGATCGACCGTTTCAACATCAGCTACTTCCTCGGCATCGACGGCCTGTCGCTGTGGTTCATCCCGCTGACAGCCTTCATCACGGTCATCGTGGTGCTGGCCGGCTGGGAAGTGATCCAGAAGCGCGTCGGCCAGTACATGGGCGCTTTCCTGATCCTGTCCGGTCTGATGATCGGCGTGTTCTCGGCGCTCGACGGCATGCTGTTCTACGTGTTCTTCGAAGCGACGCTGATCCCGATGTTCATCATCGTCGGTGTGTGGGGCGGCGCCAACCGCGTGTACGCGGCGTTCAAGTTCTTCCTGTACACCTTGCTCGGCTCGCTGCTGATGCTGATCGCGCTGATCTATCTGTACATCGTCTCGGGCGGCAGCTTCGAGATCCCGACATGGCATCAACTGCCGTTGTCGATGCTGGAACAAAAACTGCTGTTCTTCGCATTCCTGATGGCCTTCGCGGTCAAGGTGCCGATGTGGCCGGTGCATACCTGGTTGCCTGACGCCCACGTGGAAGCGCCTACCGGCGGCTCCATCGTGCTGGCGGCAATCATGCTGAAGCTGGGCGCCTACGGTTTCCTGCGATTCTCGCTGCCGATCGCTCCCGACGCCAGCCACGCGCTGTCCGGTTTCATGATCACGCTGTCGCTGATCGCCGTGATCTACATCGGTCTGGTTGCGCTGGTGCAGCAAGACATGAAAAAACTGGTGGCGTACTCGTCGATCGCTCACATGGGCTTCGTCACGCTGGGCTTCTTCATGTTCAACGACATGGCGGTGCAGGGCGGTATCGCGCAGATGATTTCCCACGGCTTCGTGTCGGGCGCCATGTTTATGTCCATCGGCGTGTTGTACGACCGCATGCATACCCGTGAAATCGCCCAATACGGCGGTGTGGTCAACAAGATGCCGCGTTTTGCAGCCTTCTTCATCCTGTTCTCGCTGGCCAACTGCGGTCTGCCTGCGACTTCCGGTTTCGTCGGCGAATTCATGGTCATCCTGGGCGCCGTCAAGTTCAACTTCTGGATCGGCTTGTTGTCCGCGACTGCGCTGATTCTGGGTGCGGCGTACTCGCTGTGGCTGACCAAGCGCGTGATCTTCGGCGCAGTGACCAATCATCATGTGGAAGAACTGACCGACGTCAACAAGCGCGAATTCTTCATCCTCGGCTTGCTGGCAATCGCAGTATTGGTGATGGGTCTGTACCCGGCGCCGGTGACTGACACCATGCAGACGTCGGTGTCGGACCTGCTCAAGCACGTAGCGGTATCCAAGATTAATTAAGTAACAAGTGTCGGCGCAGCCAGTGTTACCTTGCTGTGCTGCGCCGACACCAGGCAGCAATTCGGTACGACGTTTCGATACAAGCCGGTCACATGTTTCGCACGGCTGAAAACGGCGGCAACGGTAAGCGGACAAAATACGCGGACGAAAATAAGCGGTAACTAAATGAACAACATGAATCTGATCCCTGTCTATCCGGAAATATTTCTGCTGGTTGCGACTTCCGCAATTCTGCTGATCGATATGTTTTTGCCGGATGCAAAACGCGTCATCACCTACCTGCTGTCCTTGCTGGCGCTGGTGGTCTGCGCAGTGTTGACCTTCACCAACTACGCAAGCGGAGAGACGGTCTACACCTTCAGCAACATGTTCGTTTCGGACCCGCTGTCCAGCCTGCTGAAGCTGTTCTCCTACCTGGCCATCGGCCTAACGCTGATCTACGCCCGCCAATACAACAGCGACCGCGCCATCGTCGGCGGCGGTCATCTGGGCGGCGAGTTCTACGCGCTGGCGCTGTTCTCGCTGCTGGGTCAGATGGTCATGATCTCCGGCAACAGCTTCCTGTCGATCTACCTCGGTCTGGAACTGATGTCGCTGTCGCTGTATGCGCTGATTGCCCTGCGCCGCGACAACATCGGCTCGACTGAAGCCGCGATGAAGTATTTCATCCTGGGCGCGCTGGCTTCCGGTTTCCTGCTCTACGGTATCTCCATGCTGTACGGTGCGACCGGTTCGCTGGAACTGAACGACGTCTTCCGCGCCATCGTGTCCGGTACTGTGGACCGCAACGTGCTGGTGTTCGGTATCGTGTTCGTGGTCGCCGGCCTGGCGTTCAAGCTGGGCGCCGTTCCTTTCCACATGTGGGTGCCTGACGTCTATCACGGCGCTCCGACGCCGATGACGCTGCTGATCGGCGGCGCGCCGAAGCTGGCTGCATTCGCCATAGTGTTCCGCCTGCTGGTGGAAGGCCTGTTGCCGCTGGCGATCGACTGGCAGCAAATGCTCATGGTGCTGGCTGTCCTGTCCATCATCATCGGTAACGTGACGGCGATTGCGCAAACCAACATCAAGCGCATGCTGGCGTACTCGACCATCTCGCACATGGGCTTCATGTTGCTGGGCATGATGTCGGGCGTGGTCGACGGCAACCTGTTCCAGGCGGTCAATGCCTACAGCTCGTCGCTGTTCTACGCAATCACTTATGTGCTGACCACATTGGGCACTTTCGGCGTAATCCTGCTGATGGCGCGTTCCGGTTTCGAAGCAGATACGCTGGACGACTTCAAGGGCCTGAATCAACGCAGCCCATGGTTTGCCGCGATCATGCTGATCCTGATGTTCTCGCTGGCGGGTATTCCTCCGATGGTCGGCTTCTACGCCAAGCTGTCGGTGCTGCAAGCGGTGCTGGGCACCGGGCAGATCTGGCTGGCCGTGCTGGCCGTCGTGTTCTCGCTGGTCGGCGCGTTCTACTACCTGCGCGTCATCAAGAACATGTACTTCGATGAGCCTGCCGACAGCAGCAAGATCACCGCAAGCTTCGACGTCCGCATTGCGCTGAGCCTGAACGGTCTGGCGGCGCTGGTCATCGGTCTGTGGCCTGGTCATCTGATGGATGCGTGCACCAACGCCATCGTCACGACGCTGGCGACCTTCCTCAGCAAAGTCATCGCAGCCTAAGCGAATCTACCGGTGAATGTTTCTTTACTGAGCTGGTGTGTCATCCTGTTGGCGGTCCTGGCCGCCAACCTGCCTTTCGTTAATCAGCAGCTGTTCGCGCTGATCCCTCTGAGCAAGTCCGCCGCATACCGCAAGCCGGTATGGGTGCGACTGCTTGAGCTCATCGTCCTGTATTTCCTCGTCGGCGCGATTGCCCGTTTCTTTGAAGCGAACATCGGCAATGCATTTGCGCAGGGCTGGGAATTTTATGCCGTCACCGCTTGTCTGTTCCTGGTGTTGGCCTATCCGGGCTATGTGCTGCGCTACCTGCGCAAGAGCCACGCTTAGCCGGCCCTGGACGCGATGCTGAAGCGCCTGCGCTGAAGTGCGTGCGGGCACGCGGCGCTCTTATCCACAATTACTCACCATCACTGCATACCGGTCCCGCATGGATACTCATCTCAAAGAAAGCAAGATAGACGGCGAGCTGGTCTACGAAGGCCATTTCCTCAAAGTCCAACGCGACCGGATTCGCCTGCCGGACGGCAAGCAGGCTGTGCGAGAACATATCAAGCATCCGGGCGCGGTGGTGATCCTGCCGCTGTTTGAAGACGGCTCGGTGCTGCTGGAAAGACAGTTCCGTTATCCGCTCGATCAGGTCTTCATTGAATTCCCGGCCGGGAAGATCGATCCGGGCGAAGATCATCTGGAATGCGCCAAGCGCGAGTTGCGAGAAGAAACCGGCCACACCGCCACCGACTGGCAATTCGTCTGCACCATCCACAACGCCATCGCCTATTCGGACGAACACCTCGATATCTATCTTGCGCGCGGTCTGACTGCAGGTGAGCGCAAGCTGGACGAAGGCGAGTTTCTCGACATCTACAAGGCGCCGCTTGCCGAGCTGCTGGAGCAAGTCCGCCTGGGCAAGGTAACCGACGTCAAGACAGTCATCGGCGCCTTCTGGCTGGAAAAAATCGTCAATGGACAATGGACCTTGCCGAGCGTCTGACCCGACCGGCGATTCACTGCACCAAAGAAAAAGGCTTCGATGCAAATCGAAGCCTTTTCTACGTGGGCTCCACGGACTGAACCGACAGCCCGTATTTAACGCTGCGGCAAGGTTTTCAGAAATGCGCCAACCTGCTGCGCATAGAATTTCGAAAAGCTGGTCGTCCCATGCCCACGCGTCTCGGCGCTCGCCGGGATCAGGTACAACTCGGCATTCTTCAACTGCTTCAGCGCCGCGACCATGGTGCCGGTCTCCGGCGGGTTGCGTTCGTCGTCGGCGGAGTTGATCGCCAGCAGCGGCGCCTGTATGCGCGTCAGATGCGGCATCGCATTGAAATCGGCCGACGATCCCCACTGATAGATGAAGTCGTTGGCGTCGGCCGTTACGGGCGCATTCAGGCGGTCGTCGACGATCTTGTCGGCCTGGGCGCGCGTCGGCGCCAGCGCCTGATAGGCGAGGGTGCCGCCGGCGGTGGCGATACCGAACATGGTGTTGGCCAGACGCAGCGACGGCGGCTGCGAGGTGTAATTGCCGCCGTTCCATGCCGGATCCTGCCTGATCGATTCGACCAGCATGCGCCGCATCATCCAGTTGCGGCTCGCCATCTCGATCGGCTGCGACGCCATCGGCACCAGTCCATCCATCATCGCCGGATACATCTCGCCCCACATCCAGGTCTGCATGCCGCCCATGGAGTTGCCCATGACCAGGCGCAAATGCTTGATGCCCAAGCCCTCCGTCACCAGACGGTATTGCGCGAGCACCATGTCAGCATAGTTGTATTGGGGGAATTTGGCGCGCAGGCCGTCGGACGGCTTGGCGGACTTTCCGACGCCGATGGCGTCCGGCATGATGATGAAGTACTTGCTGGCGTCCAGCGCTTGCTCCGGCCCCAGCATCTCGCCCGCAAAATCCTTGCCGACGAAATCGGCGCCGCTGCGATAAGTGCCGTGCAACAGCAGCACCGCAGGATTGGCAGGATCGCCGGCGGTGGCGTAATGCAGCTTGAAATTGTTCAGCGTTTCGCCGGTGTGGAAAGTGAAGCTCGGCGCGATCCAGTCAGCCTGGCGGTAACCGGGATAATCCGCCGCGTGGGCGGAGACGCAAAGCAGGGCAGAGAACAACAGTGACAGCAGCGACGACGAAAGTCGCGATGAACGCGGGGCGATGAAGCCCGATGCAAGTCTCCGAATCATTTTTATAGTCCTCGTAAGATGGTCTTATGGGAGAGCCCATACTAAAGGATATTCGGCGGCATCGCAGGGCGCGCCATTGCATCGCTATGGCAAGCGCAGGGCTCAAATAAAAACGGCGCTTCGATCGAAGCGCCGTTTTCGTTTTCCACGGAGTTTGCAGACACTGCCGCAGACAAATTACATATTCGAGTAATTCGGCCCGCCGCCGCCTTCCGGCGTCACCCACACGATGTTCTGTGTCGGATCCTTGATGTCGCAGGTCTTGCAGTGCACGCAGTTCTGCGCGTTGATTTGCAGGCGGTCTGTATTGTCGTCGTTCTTCACGAACTCATACACGCCGGCAGGGCAATAGCGCGCTTCCGGGCCGGCATACTTCGCCAGGTTGACGCCGACCGGCACCGAGGAATCCTTCAGCGTCAGGTGAATCGGCTGGTCTTCCGCATGATTCGTGTTGGAGATGAACACCGACGACAGGCGATCAAAGGTCAGCTTGCCGTCCGGCTTCGGATACGCAATCGGCGAGAAGTCCGCCGCCGGCTTCAGGCATTCGTGATCCGCATGCGAGTGATGCAGCGTCCACGGCGCCTTGCCGCCGAACAGCACCTGATCGATGCCGACCAGCAGCGTGCCGGTGTACAGGCCTTTGCTCATCGACGGCTTGAAGTTGCGCGCCTTGTACAGTTCTTCATGCAGCCAGGACTTCTCAAACGCGGCGCTGTAGGCCGTCAGCTCATCGTACTGGCGATCATTGCCCAAGGCCTCAAAAACCGCCTCAGCGGCCAGCATGCCGGTCTTTATGGCGGCATGGCTACCTTTGATGCGCGACGCGTTCAGGAAGCCTGCATCGCAGCCGATCAGCGCGCCGCCCGGGAAGGTCAGCTTCGGCAGCGATTGCAAACCGCCGGCGGTGATGGCGCGTGCGCCGTAAGCCAGGCGCTTGCCGCCTTCAAAGAACTTGCGGATTTCCGGATGCGTTTTATAACGCTGGAATTCTTCGTACGGCGACAGGTAAGGATTCTCGTAAGCCAGACCGACCACATAACCGACCGCGACCTGGTTGTTCTCCAGGTGATACAGGAAGGAACCGCCGTAGGTGCCGCTATCCAGCGGCCAGCCGGCGGTATGCACCACCAGACCCGGCTTGTGCATCTTCGGATCGATTTCCCAGATTTCCTTGATGCCGATGGCATAGGTCTGCGGATCCTTGCCTGCGTCGAGTTTGTACTTCGCGATCAGTTGCTTACCCAGATGGCCGCGCGCACCTTCGGCGAAGAAGGTGTACTTGGCATGCAGCTCCATGCCCAGCTGGAACGCACCGGTCGGCTCGCCGTGACGGTCCACGCCCATGTTGCCGGTGGCCACGCCCTTGACCGAGCCGTCGTCGTTGTACAGGATTTCCGCCGCCGCAAAACCGGGGAAGACTTCCACGCCCAGCGCCTCAGCCTGCTGGCCCAGCCAGCGCACGACGTTGGCCAGCGAGATGACGTAGTTGCCATGGTTCTGGAAACAAGCTGGCAGCATCCACGACGGGGTCTTGTATGCCTTGCTGGCGGAGAGAAAAAGGAAACGGTCTTCAGTGACTTCAGTGTTCAATGGCGCGCCGAGCTCTTTCCAGTTGGGAAACAGTTCGGTGATCGCCTGCGGGTCCATGACCGCGCCGGACAGGATGTGGGCGCCGACTTCGCTGCCTTTTTCCAGCACGCAGACCGAGACTTCCTTGCCGGCTTCGGCGGCCAGCTGCTTGATGCGGATGGCCGAGGACAACCCGGCCGGGCCGCCGCCGACGACAACGACGTCGTATTCCATTGCTTCGCGCGGACCGTATTGCGCAAGCAAGTCTTGAGTTTGAGTCATGGAGTGTCCCGTAATGTTTTGGTTGGAATATTTGCGAACGATCGTGCTATTGTTCAGTATTTTGCGAGAGAATGCTAGTCTCATCCACAAATTATGTTCGCCACGCCAAGCATTTTATTTGATTTTTGCCAATTCCCTTGTTCTTGTGTGGAAATGTGGCCGCGACGTGGAATGCCAAATCGCCGGATGAAATAAATTCAACAATCACATGAGCAAGATCGACCAAGATGAGATGCTCAACAAGAAAGGCGCGACCCCATGACCGACAAAGTCCTGATTCACACCACTAACCTGAAGATCCGCTGGGGCGACATGGATGCCTTCGGCCACGTCAACAACACCGTCTATTTCCGCTACATGGAGCAGACCCGTATCGAATGGCTGGAGTCGGCTGTCGGCGGCATGGTGGAGGACGGGCTGGGGCCGGTGATCGTCAATGCCCAGTGCACCTTCCGGCGCCAGCTCAAGTATCCGGCCGACATCGAGATCCGCATGTTTGCCCTGGAACCGGGCCGCTCGAGTGTGGAAACTACCTATGAGATCCGGCGTGTCGACCAGCCGGAAATCATCTATGCTGAAGGCGGAGCCAAGATCGTGTGGGTTAATTTCAAACAAGAAAAGTCAGTCCCGCTGCCTGACAGCATTCGTCAGATCCTGACGAAGTTGTAAGTTTCGAGAAAGGTAGATGGGACAGAATCAGCGACGATAACGGTGCCTCAGAACAACGCAGAACAACTGACGGCCCGGCAAGAATTGAGTTAGACCACATCAAGATGGCCAACCAAGATAATTACACCAGGAGGAAGACAAATGTCATACAAGACCCAAGCTTTGGTTGCAGCAGCACTGCTGAGCCTGTCCCTTTCCAGCCAGGCCGCTGATCCGATCAAGATCGGCGTATCCGGACCGTTTACCGGCGGTTCCGCGCCGATGGGCGTCTCCATGCGCGACGGCGTCAAGCTGGCCGTGGCGGAAATCAACGCCAGCGGCGGCGTGCTGGGTCGTCAGATCCAGCTGGTTGAGCGTGACGACGAAGCCAAGAACGAGCGTGGCGTGCAGATCGCACAAGAAATGATCAACAAGGAAAAAGTCGTCGCTACCGTTGGCTATGCCAACACCGGCGTCGCACTGGCTTCGCAGCGCTTCTACCAGGAAGCCAAGATCCCCGTGATCACCAACGTCGCCACCGGTTCCGTGGTCACCAAGCAGTTCGAAAAAGATAAAGACAACTACATCTTCCGCACTTCGGCCAACGACGCGATCCAGGCCAAGATGCTGGCTGACGAAGCCATCGACAAGCAAAAGTACACCAAGGTCGCGATTCTGGCCGACTCCACAAACTACGGTCAGCTCGGACGTGAAGATCTGGAAAAGGCTCTGGCCGCCAAGAAGATCACACCAGTCGCCATCGAAAAATACAACCTCAAAGACGTCGACATGACGGCCCAGTTGCTGAAGTCCAAGCAAGGCGGCGCACAGGTCGTGCTGACCTACGGCATCGGCCCTGAACTGGCGCAGATCGCCAACGGCATGGAAAAGCTGAACTGGCACGTGCCTATCATCGGCAGCTGGCCGCTGTCGATGGGTAACTTCATCGACAACTCCGGCAAGAACGGCAACGGCGCACGCATGCCGCAAACCTTCATCCAGGAAGGCGACACGCCTAAGCGCAAGGCTTTCATCGAAGCCTACCAAAAGGCTTACAAGGTTGACCGCATGCCATCGGCCGTGTCCGCCGCCCAAGGCTACGACTCGGTCCTGTTGCTGGCCGCAGCGATCAAGCAAGCCGGCACCACCGACGGCGATAAAGTCCGCGGCGCGCTGGAAAGCCTGAACACCAAGATCGAAGGCGTTGTCACCACGTACAACAAGCCATTCACGCGCGACGACCACGAAGCCATCAAGCCGAACATGGTCGTGATGGGCGAAGTCAAAAACGGCCGCGTTGTACTCGGCAAATAAATCGACGGCAACGTAATTTGTCGTTAAAGCATAAAGGCCAGTCCTTGCGATCCGGGGACTGGCCTTTTTCGCAGAGTCTGTTGACGATTTTTTAACTTGTATCGGAAGTGAAGGAATGTCGCAGCGACGAGGGCGCGCCGACCGGCTGAGCAAGCCGTGGCGACCGGCGTCTGCAACGTGGCGGCAAGGTGGCAGCTGAAGCAGGGCGCAAGTCCGGCTGATGCATTCGCCCATCATTCCCATCTCCCATACCTGCGTTAAACATCCCGGCACACTCAACCCGCCATTCAATGGCAGCCGCTTCTTGGGTAGAAATAATGGATATTCTGTTACAGCTGGTTTTCAGCGGCATCGCGCTCGGCATGATCTATGCGGTGATCGCCTTCGGTTATCAACTCACCTTCGCCACCTCCGGCACACTGAACTTCGGGCAGGGCGAGGCGCTCATGCTGGGTTCGCTGGTCGGCCTGTCCGTCGTCGGCAACATCCACGGCGGCCCCTATCTCAACTACTGGCTGATGATCCCCATCGTGCTGGTCTTCGGCGCGTTGCAGGGCATGTTCGTCGAATGGATAGGCGTGCGTCCGGCCATCAAGATCAAGTCCGAATTCGGCTGGATCATGTCGACCATCGCGCTCGCGATCATCTTCAAGAACGTCGCAGAAAACATCTGGGGCAAGGATGACCTGCCGTTCCCCAGCCCGCTGTCCGGCGCACCGTTCCAGATCCTCGGCGCCAACGTGCAGCCGATGCAGGTGCTGGTCGTGGTCGGCGCATTGGCCATCATGCTCGCGGTCGAATTATTCAACCGCAAATCGATCTACGGCAAAGCCGTCGTCGCCACCTCCAACGACCGCGACGCTGCCGGCCTGATGGGCATCAACACCAGCGTGGTGATCACGTTCTCCTACGCACTGTCCTCCGCCACGGCAGCCTTCGCCGGCGTGCTGGTGGCGCCGCTGACGTTGACCGGCGCCACCATGGGCGCAGCGCTCGGCCTCAAGGCCTTTGCGGTCGCGATCATCGGCGGCCTGACCTCGGGCATGGGCGCCATCGTCGGCGGCCTGATCCTCGGCATCGCTGAAACCGTCACCGGCTTCTACATCTCCACCGGCTACAAGGAAGTCCCAGGACTGCTGCTGCTCCTGCTGGTGCTGGCGGTCAAACCTGCAGGCCTGTTCGGCAAAACTGCGATCAAAAAGGTCTGATGAACATGAACAAGAAAATTCTCCTGGTCTCGCTGCTTGGTATCGTCGCGCTCGCGGTGCTGCCTCTTTTCGTGCGTAATCCTTACTACCTGCACCTGGTTGAAACCATCCTGATCTACGCCATCCTGCTGTTTGGCCTGGACATCGTGGTCGGCTACACCGGTCAGGTTTCGCTGGGCCACGCCGGTCTGTTCGGCATCGGCTCCTACACCGCCGGCGTGCTGTATTTCAAGCTCGGCCTGCCGCTGTTGCTCACCGTGCCGGCCAGTATTGCCGTCACGGCAGTGTTCGGCGCCATCCTGGCGCTGCCGGCCTTGCGCGTCACCGGTCCGTACCTGGCGATGGTCACGCTGGCCTTCGGCACCATCATCCAGATTCTCATCAATGAAATGAGCTTCCTCACCGAAGGTCCGATGGGTATCAAGGTCGCCAAGCCGATGATCGGCGGCGACAAGATGACCGAAGTGCAGTTCTTCTACGTCGTCGCCATCCTCATGGTGGTATCGCTGATCATCGTGCACCGCATCCTGCGCTCCAACCTCGGCCGCGCCTTCCAGGCATTGCGCGACAGCCCGATTGCGTCCGATTGCATGGGCGTGTCGGTGTACCGCTACAAGGTCTACGCCTTCATCATCAGCGCTGCACTGGCTGGTCTGTCGGGCGCCTTGTATGCCTATTCGGAAGAGTACATCTCGCCCAACACCTACAACTTCGAACTGACCATCCTGTTCCTGCTGGCGGTGATCATGGGCGGCCGCAAGTCGCGCATCGGTTCGCTCATCGGCGCGCTGATCGTGGTCATGCTGCCGAGCCTGCTGTCGGACATCGAACTGTTCCGCCAGATCGCCACCGTCGCCGCCGTGATCGTCGTCATCGGCGCCGCCGCGTCCGTCATCAAGAAGGTCAAGACCCCGCGCGAAATCCTCGTGCCGGTGGTCGCCACCGTCCTCATGGCAGCGTTCTCCTACAAGCTGGAAAACATCACCGACTGGCGTCTCACCATCTTCGGCCTGATGACGCTGTTCGTCGTCTACTATCTGCAAGACGGCATCGTCGGTTTCTGCCGCACCTTGTTCGGCCGCATGCTCAGCAAGCGTACCCCTCTGGCGCAGCAAATCGCCGGTGACAAGACCGAAGCGGTGATCACCACCGCCGCCGTCAAGGAAGACGGCGCAACGCTGCTCAAGGTCAACCAGGTGCTGATGCAGTTCGGCGGCCTCAAGGCCCTGAACAAGGTCGACCTCGACGTGCGCAAGGGCACCGTGCACGGCCTGATCGGCCCCAACGGTTCCGGCAAGAGCACGATGATGAACGTCCTCACCGGCATCTATCGTCCGACCGACGGCGCTGTCGAATACGACGGTCGCGCCATCACCGGCCAGACGCCATCGCTGATCGCCCTGGGCGGTGTCGCGCGGACCTTCCAGAACGTGCAACTGTTCGGTGAAATGAGCGCCACAGAAAACATCCTGGTCGGCCTGCACCACACCTTCACCAGCAACGTCGCCGACGTCATCATCCACAGCCCGCGCTACAAGCGTGAAGAGAAAGCAGCACGCGAACGCGCCGCCGCGATTTTGGAGTTCGTCGGCCTCGCCGATCTCGCCAACGAAGAGGCGCGCAACCTGCCATACGGCAAACAGCGCCTGCTCGAAATCGGCCGCGCGCTGGGCTTGAACCCAAGCCTGCTGTTGCTCGACGAACCGGCCGCCGGCCTCACCGCGCCCGACATCAAGGAACTGGTCGCCATCATCCGCAAGATCCGCGATGTCGGCATCACCATCATCCTCATCGAGCACCACATGGACGTCGTCATGTCGATCTGCGACACCGTCACCGTGCTCGACTTCGGCCAGAAGATCGCCGAAGGCAAGCCGGCCGAAGTGCAGGCCAACCCCAAGGTGATCGAAGCCTATCTCGGCGGCAGCGCCGGCGATTCCACACCAACCACCGCGGGAGCTTGAGATGTTGACGATTTCGAATTTGCAAGCCGCTTACGGCAAGGTTGAAGTGCTGCACGGTATTTCCATGGAAGTACCGAAAGGCAAAGTGGTCACCCTGATCGGCTCCAATGGCGCCGGCAAAACCACCACCATGCGCGCCATCTCCGGCATGATCAAACCGAAGGGCGGCACCGTCACCCTCGGCGGCAAGGACGTCACCGGCCAGGACTCGCACAAGATCGCGCGCGCCGGTCTCGCCCATTCGCCCGAAGGCCGCCGCGTCTTCGCCACCATGAGCGTCACCGACAACCTGCTGCTGGGCGCTTTCCCGCGCTTCACACGGGCACGTCCCAAGGGCGACATCGCCCACGATCTGGAACGCGCGCTGGAGCTTTTCCCGCGCCTCAAGGAACGCCAGACGCAACTGGCCGGCACCTTGTCCGGCGGCGAACAGCAAATGCTCGCCATGGCCCGCGCCGTGATGTTGAACCCCGAAGTCATCCTGCTTGACGAACCGTCAATGGGCCTCGCGCCCATCCTGGTCGACGAGGTGTTCCGCATCATCTTGCGTTTGAAAGAGCAGGGGATTACGATGCTGCTGGTGGAACAATTCGCCGCTGCAGCACTGAACGTCGCCGACTACGGCTATGTACTGGAAAATGGAAAAATCTCCGTACACGGCCCGGCCGACAAACTGCAGAACGACCCGGCGGTCCAGGCAGCCTATCTCGGCGGTGGCGCACATCATTAATTAATAAAATGCCAAGCCGACAACCGGATACTCGGGCGCGCAGCACGCTGCGCGCCGGGTATATTAAGGGGGAGTCATACCTCTGAGACCTGACTAGGGTGCGCTGCGGCGCACCTTTTCTTTTTGAGAGCAGCGAATAGTGCGGCTGGTAGGTAGTACAGAATTAAGCCAATTAAAATTTCCTTCGTTTGACTGTGATATTTCGGGGGCCTCATATAGCTTTCAGAAGCTACTGATTGACGTAAGAGACAGGACAAAAAATGGCAGATTTTCAAGAAATTGCTCATTCCGGCGGTAAGGTTACTTTCACTCTCGCGAATACAGATCATGGTCGGACGTTCCAAGTCGGGATATCTCAAAATAGACCCGTCCCTTTCGCTGTATTTGGACTTTATGCTATCGCTCCTGGCATTCCAGTTGGATTCTGGAGCGTCGGGATGGAATCAGAGTCTTCTCCAGTTCCGGGCGCATTTCCAGTTCTTATCGCTTCAGATAGTGAGCAGTTCTTTGGTCATAACTGTCCTAAATGTAAATACTACTGGCGGAGTGGCCCGTTTCCGACCATTTGCCCAGGATGTGGATTGCATGGGCCTAGCTATGAGTTCCTGTCAGATGCTCAACAGCTCTATGTTGAATACTACATATTTCAATTGACGAATGCCTTAGCAGATCCCTCTATTAGTGAGCATGTGATAGACATGGATATGGTCGCTGATGCCGCTTCTCAGGAAGGGCCAAAACCTAGTTTTTATATTTCAGAGCAGAGTCAGCAATACAGATTTAGCTGCGTGGCATGTGGTGAAAAGCACGACATAATCGGGAGATTTGGGTATTGCAGCGTTTGCGGAACACGTCGAGATGTTTGGGAGCTTACGGATCAAATTATTCCTGCGATTCGAAGTAAATTAAAAGACGGAGGAAGTGCCGAGGACTCTGTTCGTGACGCCATTGCCGCTTTTGACTCAGTTGTTTCTCAATATGCGAAACAGATGGTTTTACTTATACCGATGCTGCCGTTCAGGAAAGATAAATTAACCAAACGATTTCATAATGCTGAAGATGTAGCGACTATGTTTGAGCTTTTTTTCGGCATAGACATTTTCAATGGCATTAAGCAGGCTGAGAGAACGCTGGTTACAAGAAGTTTTTTTCGCCGCCATGTCTATGAACACAATGGTGGAATTGTCGACCAAGTCTATCTTGATAAAAGCGGAGACAAAGACAGCAGATTAAATGCGCAGCTTAGAGAAAACACTGATGACGTCCATGAGCTGTTGGGTGCCATAGCTAAGATGGTTCAAAATCTACATAGTGGTTTTCATCAAATTTTTTCTCCTGAAGCTGCTCCTATCGACAGATATTCGCGGCGCCGTAAAAGTGCTACTTCTATTGGTTCGCATTAATTTGTCAAGGACGTTTAGAGACTGGCGATTTTAAAAGGAGGCGTCTCTATAAGTAGTACGAATAACATGGCTAATGATTATGGGGGAGGAGCGCTGGATTCATGGCTCATTCAGCATTCGAATGAGCCATGTTTGTATTACCAGTCAAAAGTACTAAATCTTGAGGGAAATTTCTATTTGACCATTCCCGCCAAATATCTCTTCCTCCAAGGCTTCAACACCAACAACGCTAACACCGCAGCCAGAATATCCAGCGTAATCGCCGTCCCAAACACCGGATGCCAGCTGCCGGTTTTCTCGTGCATCAGCGCCGCCAGCGGTCCACCGAGAATCGATCCTATCCCTTGCGAGATATACAGCCAGCCGTAGTTGGCTGTCGCATTGCGCGTGCCGAAGGTGTCGGTCAGCGTGGATGGGAACAATGAGAAGATCTCGCCCCAGCCGAAGAACACTACGCCCGACAACAGCACGAACAGCACCGCGTTTTCACGCGTCATGAGCCACAGCGCCATGGCGATGCCTTCGAGGGCGAAGGCGAAGAACATGGTGTTTTCGCGGCCGAAGTGATCCGATACCCAGCCGAAGAAAGGGCGCGTCAAACCATTGGTCAGGCGGTCGATGGTCAGCGCCAGCGGCAGGGCGGCGAGGCCGAACACCATGACGTTGGCGACGCCGAAGTCGCGGGCGAAGCTGGCCATTTGCGAGGTCACCATCAGGCCCGAGGTGGACATCATGGTCATCATGCAGAACATCAGCCAGAACAGCGGCGTGCGCAGCATCTGGCGCGGCGTCAGGTCGTTGCCGGTGGATTGCGCGACGCGCGTTGCCGGCAGCGCTGTCATCGGATCCGGCGAGCGCAGCGCCTGCGAGGCGACCACGCCGATCACGGCGAAGATCAGGCCGAATTGCCACAGCGTGCTTTCCAGTCCCTGGCCGGCGAGCGCGGAGGAGATCGGGAAGGTGGTCAGGATCGCGCCCATGCCGTAACCGGCGGCGACCATGCCGACCGCAAAGCCGCGGCGATCAGGAAACCAGCGCACCATCTGGCCGACCACGCCGACATACACGATGCCGGTGCCGAGTCCGCCGACCAGGCCGTAGCTCAGGTACAGCATGCCGATGCTGGAAGCTTGCGACGCCAGCACCCAGCTCAGGCCCGACATGACGGTGCCGATGGAAATCAGGCGGCGCGCGCCGAAGCGTTCGATCAATCCGCCCTGGAACGGCGAGAAGAAGGTCTGCAGCACGATCAGCATGGAGAAGGTGATCTGCAGCTCGGACAGCGGCACGCCGAGTTTGGCCGAGAGTGGTTTGGTGAACAGCGTCCACACGTATTGCGGGCTGGAGATCGCCATCATGCAGATCAGGCTGATCAGCAGCTGGAACCAGCGATTCTGGAGCAGGCCCTGCGCGCTGGCAGGGGCGGATGTTTCGGTCAGAGTGGTCATGCGTTTTCTCCTGAAGGAAGAGGAATGGAGCGCGTTGCCGGTGGGTTGTTAATTTATGTATGCATAAATTCGGGATGGAGGAATGCAGGATTCGTGCCATTGAGTGGGCCACTAAGCGCGCATCGGGCATGCATTGCGCGAGCGCGAGGGAGGAGCGTCACGCTCGCCCGTTAAAACGTGCAGGGACAGAAGAGAAACGGCAGAGGATCGGGAGGAAACGCAGACTGGGCGCGGTTGTCAGCGCCCGGTAAGCTGCACTAAATGCGTGCTTCAGCCGAAGCGTTTGCGCCGTGCGGGTGCCGGCGAGGGGTGCTGGGCCATCTCGGTGCGGACGTGTTCCAGCCGGTCGATGGTGATCTGTTCGACCACGGCGTGGCTGTCCTTGATGTGGCGTTCGACCAGTGCGCTCGCCTGCGCAGCGTCGCCGGCAGCGATGGCGTCGAGGATGGCGACGTGTTCGTTGTAGGTGTCGGCGATGCAGTCGCCGTAGGCAAAGTCCAGGCGTCGCATGATGCGGATGTGTTCGGTGACTTGCCGGTAGACGGCGTCGGTCTCGGCGTTGCCGGCGGCGGCCACCAGCGACAGATGGAATTGCTCGTCCAGCGCGGCGACGGCGAGTCCGTCTTTGGCGCGCTTTCTGGCCGTCACGCGCCAGATGGCGCCGGCTTCGGCCAGCAGCGTTTCGCGGGCGGATGCCGGTCTGCCCGGATCGCACAGGCGGCGCACTGCGTGCAGCTCGATCATTTCGCGCAGGTCGTAGAGGGCGGCGAAACGCGAGAAGTCGATCGGCACCACTTCCCAGCCGTTGCGGAAATAGCCGCGCACCAGGCCTTCGCTTTGCAGCCGCATCAGCGCTTCACGCACCGGCGTGCGCGAGACTTGCAGCCGCTCGGCGACGTCGTTCTCGGCAAAGCGGTCGCCGGGCAGCAGGCGGAAGGCGAAGATGTCGTCGCGCAGTTTTTCGTAGACGGTTTCGGCCAGCCGCAATGCAGGGCGGGGTGCGGCGTCGTCAGCGGGTGGTGCCAATGGTTTCGTTGTCATGCGATGGCGGCGACGCGGCCGGGTGCAGAGTTCGATTACCGGCAATGGTAGCGCATGGCCCCGGGATCTGCTGCACATATTCGGCTTTGATCGTGCGCGCACCTCCATGCCGGAGATCGTGCAGAGGATTGTGCCGACGCTTGTGCCGATGAGTGCGATCCGGTGTAAGGTAGCGGGTTTTCGCAGCCGCCATTTCCTACATGATCGACGCATTCAAAGCCTCCACCGCCGGATTCAGCCTCAGCCTTTCGCTCATCCTCGCCATCGGTTCACAGAATGCCTTCGTACTGCGCCAGGGACTGCGGCGCGAGCACGTGTTCCTGATCTGCCTGACTTGTTTTCTCTCCGATACGCTGCTGATCCTCGCCGGCATTGCGGGCTTTGACGTCGTCATTGCCAGGCTGCCGTGGCTGGAGCAAGCCATGCGCTACATCGGCGCGGCCTTCTTGTTCGCCTATGGCGCCAGAAGCCTGTGGTCGGCGTTGCGCTCTTCGGCGGCCCTGGCTGCGGCGGATGCCGCCCCGCAGCCGCTGAAGAAAACCTTGCTGATCTGTCTGGCGCTGACCTGGCTCAACCCTCACGTCTATCTCGACACGGTATTCCTGATCGGCTCGATCTCCACGCAATACGACGGGCAGAAGATAGCGTTTGCGCTTGGCGCCGCCGCCAGTTCGCTGCTGTTTTTCTTTGCGCTGGGTTACGGCGCGCGGCTGCTGCAACCCTTGTTTGCGCGGCCGGCGGCATGGCGTATTCTGGATGGCCTGATCGCCGCCATCATGTGGAGTATTGCGTATTCGCTGGTGCGCAACCTTGGAGTGTGATCTTGCGGGAATTGACAAAAAGATAATGTGAGGACGCATTGACCTGAAATAACCCTGCTTCATTTGATTTTGAATTTCAGGCAGTACTCATAGAATATTCGGGATAAACACAAGGAGAGCAACATGCTGAAGGTCGCCAACGGAACAACGACGCTCGACTTCCAGGCTTTGACGCCTGTGAACACCGTCGCGGGTACGCCATTTCGTGAAGTCCTCGCCGGCGCGAAAACCGCCACGGCTGCCAATGCGGTGGATGTTTCCGCGCTATCCTCGCAGGCTGCCGCTGTCGCTGCGCTGAACACCGCCTTGTCGCAAGCCGGCATCTCCGTCCCGCCGGCTCTTCGCATCACGTCGGGCCCCAACGGCCTTGAACTCAGCGGCGACAAGCGCAACGACAAATTCCAGGCGATGCTGCAAGCCAATCCGGCGCTGCAGAACCAGCTGTCAGGAATGATTTCCCAGGCCGACATGAGCCGCAAGGCGGCGCTCAACGCCGTCGCCAACGACTTCGCCGGCAAGAACCCCGGCGCCAGCGCGACCGCCTTCCTCGAAGGCTTCATGGACAACGAGAAGAACGATACCTACAGCATCAGCTTCAACGGCGCCAACGCCTCCGTCGACGAGATGGGCAAGAACGGCTGGGAGCCGGTCAAGGACAAGGCCGATTTCACCCAGGATTTGCTGGCGGCCTACACCGGCTATCTGCTGACGCACGAAGCCACGGTTGAAAAGAACAAGGACGACAAAGAATCGGACGCCGATCTGGACTTCCGCGCCAAGCTCGCCAAGGCTGCGCAGGACAGCGCCGGCGCGGTCTGAAGCGTTCGTCAAATCATCGCATCCGTTCACCGGTTTATCCGTTTGCCGGGCGGGTGCGACGAATCCTGGATGATGACGGAAGTGCAAGATGCAGATACGGCCTTCAGGCATTGACGATGTCGAGCTCATTTGCCGCCACCGCGAAGCCATGTTTCGCGAGGCGGGGCGCGACGACAAGACGCTGGCGGAGATGACGCGTGCCTTTCGCGCATGGCTGGCGCCGCGCCTGCTGGACGGCAGCTACTACGGTTTCTTTGCCGTCGAACACGATCAGGTGGTGGCCGGCATCGGCTTGATGTCCATCGAATGGCCGCCGCATCCTTCCCATCCGCAACAAGACAAGCGCGGCTACGTCCTCAACGTCTACGTCGAACCGTCGCACCGCAAAATGGGACTCGCCAAAATGCTGCTGCGCCTGGCCGAAGAAGTATTCGCCGCGCGCGGCCTGCAATTCGCCATCCTGCATTCGACGCCGATGGGGCGCGAACTTTATGCCGGCATGGGCTGGGCGCCGACGTCGGAGATGGCGAAGGTGTTGAAGTAACCCCGGATGCCGGAGAGGCGTGGCGTCATGCGCGGGCGGCAAAGCGCATCGCCGCGGCGTTCATGCAATAACGCAGACCGGTCGGCTTGGGACCGTCGTCAAACACGTGGCCCAGATGCGCATCGCACAAGCGGCACGAGATCGCGGTGCGTTGAACGCCAAAACTGCGGTCGGTTTCTCCCACCACGTTGCTTGCGGAAATCGGTTGCCAGAAACTCGGCCAGCCGGTGCCCGACTCGAACTTGGTTTTGGAATCGAACAGCGCCGTATCGCAGCAGATGCAGCGATACAAACCGTCGTTGTGGTTATCCCAGCCCTTGCCGGTGAAGGGCCGCTCCGTCCCCGCCTTGCGGGTCACCAGATAAGAAGTTTCCGACAGCTGCTTGCGCCAGTCGGCATCCGCTTTGACGACCTTGGGCAGGCGCACGGTCTTGTCCAATTTGCCTGCGGCGGAGAACAGGTCGATGGCGACTTCATTACTGGACATGACGGCAGCGACAGGTGCGGCCAGGGCGCGTCCCGGCAGGCTGCCGAGCGCGAGTATGCCCAGGCCCAGTTGCATCAGCATGCGGCGTTGTGCATGCGGCGTGCACGAATCGGATTTTGTATCGTGGGCGTTGCGAGGGATTTTCATGTCGTCTCCTATCCGAAAGTGAATGTGAACACCTGAGTTTCTCCGTCATCGACACCGGCAGCATGGCGGCTGCAGTTATCTGACTTTATTGAGGATCACTGCGGGTTAGTCGTCGGTTTCGCCAGGGCATTACAAAAATAGTTGCCGCTTGCTGTTTTCATTGCGAATGGCATGCGGGCATCCGACTTGCCCGATGCAGCGATGACATTGAGGGATGCTGGAAACGAGCGTATGTCGGAAGGCGGCACGCAGGCATTACAAGTGGATGACAAATTTGTCATGTGTGCGGGAGCAGTCGCCGGGCAGGAGACGCCGACTGGATGCCGGAAACGGTCGGCGAAGAGATGGCTTCCGCGAGATGAGGCGGACGCTTAAGGGCGGCAGTTTGGTTTCGTGAATTCCGGTTGCGAGCGGCAATCCCGACGCCAAAATGCAAAACGCCCGATGGCTTGCATCGGGCGTTTGTACTTGTCGACTCGGGACGTGAAGGACGATGAAAGCAGGGCGCTCAGTAGCGGTAACCCAAGGTCAGCATGATCGTACGGTCGTCTCCCAGCGCCACGGCACGCGCCAGGCCGCCGGCGTAGTACTCGGTATTGAAGACGTTCTTCACGTTCAATGCGGCGCGCCATTTGGCGGCGTTGTAGGCGATACCGGCATCGGCCAGTACATAACCAGGCAGCGTATAGCCATTAGTGCGTTGCATGCTCTGTCCGCGGACGCCGCCGTTCAGCTCCCAGCCGTTCAGTTCGCCGCTGAAGCGATAGCGTGCGCTGGTATTGAAGGTGTGGCGCGGCACGTTGTCCAGCCATTGGCCGACAGTGGTGAGCTTTTGTCCGCCGTCGTCGGTGATCGTCGCGGCAGTGTAGGCATAGCCGGCGAGGATGCTCAGGCCGTTTTTGAAGTCCGAGGTCAGCCCGATTTCAAGGCCGCGCGAACGCTGCTCGCCGACAGCGATCTTGAAGGTGGTATTGAGCGGGTCGGTGCTGAGCACATTGCGGCGATACAGGTCGAATACGGCGACGTTCAGGTTGGTGCGGCCTTCGTCCATTTCCACTTTGACGCCGGCTTCCACTTGCTTGCCGGTTTCCGGTTTGAACGTGTTGCCGCTGACGTCGGTGCCGCTGTTCGGATAATACGAGGTCGCATAGCTGACGTACGGGCGTACGCCGCGCAGCACTTCGTACATCAGCGCCGCCGAACCGGTAGTGGCGGTCGAAGGATTGTCGGTATGCGTCTTGGTAAGGATATTGTCCGAATAAGTCGATGCATTGTCGCGGCGCAGGCCCGCCACCAGTTGCCAGCGATCGCCGAATTGGATCTGATCGCGCAGATAGATGCCGAGGTCGCGCACGGTCGTGGAGGTATTGGTGCCGGGCGTCGCCGGGCAGGTGAAGCGACCGGAGTAGACCGGGTTATAGACGTTCAGCGCGGGCAAGGTGCAGGTGTAGGAGACTGTATCTTCGCGCGTGTTGAGGTAGTCGGCGCCGAACGTGATTTCATGCTTGCCTAGCGCCGTATTGAAACTGCGCTGCAGGTTGGTGTCCATCGTGAAGGTCTGACCGTTGTAAGTCTGGTCCGTGCCGGTGCGGGTCAGGCTCTGGCTGGTGGCGGTGAGCACATTGTTGGCGACCAGTTGGCCGCTCATGGTGAACTGCTGGTAGCGCAGGTTGTTATGCAGCGTCCAGCCGTCGTCGAAGCGATGCGTCAGCGAATAGCCCAGGCGCGTTTCGGTAGCGTTGTACGGACGTATCGAAGGCTCGCCGATGAATCTGCTGCGCGGAATGCTGCCGTTGATATTGCCGGTAATGGAGCCCGACAGCGGCAGGCCTTGCTGGCGGATGTAGCCGCGTTCCTGGAAGCTGGTCAGGATGGTGAAGTCGGTGCGCGCGCCGAGGTCCAGCGAGAGCGAAGGCGCGATATAGCGGTTCTTGAACCAGACGTAGTCGGTGGCGTCGTTGGCGTTGGAAATAAGGCCGTTGATGCGGAAAGCCTGCTTGCCGTTGTCCGAGAGCGACTTGTTGAGGTCGACGGTCGTTTCGTAGAAATCGTGACTGCCCACGGTGACGTCGACATTGGCGAAGTCGTCAGCTTGCGGGCGCTTGCTCACCATGTTGACCAGGCCGCCCGGCAGCACCAGGCCGTACAGCAGGGAGGCCGGACCCTTCAGCACTTCCACCTGTTCCAGCCCGAACAACTGTTCTGCCACGCGATTGGAAGCCGCAGTGCGCAAGCCGTCCAAGTAGAGCGAATCAGACGCGACCTGGCCGCGGATGATCAGGTCGTCCCAACCGCGCCGGCCGTATTGATTGGAAACCACGCCCGGCACATTCTTCAGCGCGTCGGACAGCGTCACAGCCTGCTGGCTGTCGAGCACGGAGCGCGGCACCACCGAGATGGACTGCGGCGTTTGCGAAAGCGGAATGGAGGATTTGTTGACCAGCGGTTTGGCGGCATTGAAGTTGGCGCCGGTGTCGCTGTCGGAAACGACATTTACCGTGGGCAACTGGCCCGCTTCCGGGTTGGATGCTGCAGGAGCCGCCGCAGCAGCAGCAGGGGTGCTTTGGGCGAACAGGAGCGACGGCGTGAGAGCTGTCAAGCCGACAAGAACGGCGCGGGTACGGAGAGATGGCATAGTGGGGCTTGCAGAGGCAGAAAGTTTATTTTTGGTAATGAGAATTGTTTTTATTAATGATATCCGCTGATGTGGCGTTGCAGCAAACTAATTTGCACTTTTTCTGCTCCACGGAGGTAAAAATCTCCAGGGAAGGGTGGTCAATCGAGAACCTTTGTTGCATTCTCAGGGACGCGGTTTGCGCAGCCGCAGCCGGGTCCAATTGCCCGGACGCCTGCCGACTCGCCTGAAAAGACAGTCAAAAACACAATCCATCAGGAAATCAAAAAACGAGATGACCGACACGACACTCTCCGCAAACAGCGAAGTCCGGATACGCACGGCAAGGAAAGAAGACTTCACCGAATGGCAAAGCCTGTGGCAGGGCTATAACGCCTTCTACGGACGCCATGGCGAAACGTCCTTGGCCGATGAGATCACCGCCATGACATGGTCGCGATTTTTTGACGCCTATGAACCGGTGCATGCGCTGGTTGCCGAATGCGACGGCCGGCTGATCGGGCTGGCGCATTTCCTGTTTCATCGCAGCACCACGCAGATTGCGCCCAACTGCTATATGCAGGATCTCTTTACCGCGGAGTCATGCCGAGGGCGGGGCGTGGCGCGCAAGCTGATTGAAGAGGTCTATGCCCGGGCTAGGGCGGCAGGAGGCGGCAGGGTCTACTGGCAAACGCATGAGACCAATGCCACGGCGATGAAGCTGTACGACAAGGTCGCCGAGAAGTCGGGCTTCGTCGTTTATCGGAAACTGCTCTGAAGCCTGGCCTCAGCGCAAGGCCGTGTGGCGCCGCTGATCACTCGCCGCGAATGTAGTGATCGCACATTTCGATCAAGCCGGACAGGCTGGCCGCATCTTCCCGCGCCAGCAGGATCAGCCGGGCTTCCGCGATCTGTGAGCGGCTGGGAATGATCTCCGTCACGCTGTCGCACATCCAGGCCACCATCAGTTTCCTGATTTCCTGCGGGCCCAGTGTGGCGACCTCCTTGCGGCTCGGCACGTCGACGTTGAAGTTGTGTTTCTTTTGCTTTTTCTTGAAGTGGCGTGCAGCTTGCAGATTGGTTTCGGGAATACCAAAGTACTCATAATTTTCCATAACAACTCTCTCTGATGATCTTGCCGTTCCGCGCGCAGGGGCGAGATCGGCAAGGCAAGGCGTAATCATGAAGTCACAACAACCGGGCGCAGTGCGGTGGTCTCCTCCAGGTCTGTCGAAGACATGGATTCAGCCCGCAGCCTTCCGGTCAGCGGGCTTTTTTTGCGTTGTTCGGGAGCGTGGCCACTGGCGCCGGGAATAAAGACAGGCAGAGTTTCATTGCATGCATGTCTACAGGATAACGCCAAGCGACAGGGCCGGTCATGATTTTTCTCTATTGCAATACTGGCTGATGGTTATGGATATGGTTGTTGTCGAAGCGGCAATGCCGGTGATCAACTGATCGCCGACGTCAATGCCGACGGCAGAAATACGCTTGTCGTCGTGCTCATCCGCGTCCTGAAACAGGAGCCAGGCTTGTAACGGCCCTCTTGATGAACGCGAGCCGGCCGGATGCGGCGGGGCGGTTTTCTTCGTCCTGTCCGGCAACGGCGCGATTCGTCTTGAAAAACGCCATCCCCTTGGCCAGCTTTTCCGCCTGAAAGCTCAACTCTTCGGCTGTCGCGGCGAGCTGTTCCGAGTTTGCCGCATTGTGCTGCGTGGCTTCGCTCAATTGGCCGATGACGGCGTTGATTTGTCCGACGCCGGACGATTGCTCTTCCGAAGAGCTGGATATTTGTTGCACCAGTACTGCCGTACGCTGGATGTCCGGAACTGCCTGCTCGATCAGCTGGCTGGCGTCTTCGGCCAGGGTGACGCTGTTGCCGACCAGTTCGGTGACTTCATGCGCGGCGACCTGGCTATGCTCGGCAAGCTTGCGGATTTCCGAGGCCACGACAGAGAATCCTCTGCCATGCTCGCCGGCGCGGGCGGCTTCGATGGCGGCGTTCAGCGCCAGCAAATTGGTTTGATAGGCGATGTCGTCGATGATGGCGATACGCTTGGCGATCGAGTGCATTGCGGTCAGTGTCGAACACACCTTGCGATTGCCTTCGGCTGCGCTTTCGGCGGCAGCCAGCGCGACGGTGTCGGTCGCCTTTGCATTTTTTGCATTAGAGGCGATGGCGGCGCTGATCTGATCGAGAGAGGAACTGGTTTCTTCGATGCCGACCGCTTGTTCGCTGGCGGCCTGGGAGAGCGACTGAGCGGCAGCGCTGACCTGGCCGGAGGCGCTGGCCAGGCTCTCTGCGTGGGAGATGATCTCGTTGATCACGTGCGACAGTTTTTCCGTCATCTTTTTCACGTCGGCCAGCAGGCTGATTTCACCGGCTTTTCTCTCCGGGATGTCGACCGCCAGATTGCCGTCTGCCACCTGGCGCACTATCTCTGCCGCGTATGCCGGCTCTCCGCCCAGCTGCGACACCAGCCCGCGGACGATCAGGGCGGAACACAGCAGGCCGGACAGCACGCTTGCCACGATGGAAATCAGATTGGTGTCCATGACGCGCGCGCTTGTCGCGATGGCCTTTTCGTATTCTTCCCCGGCGATCTTGGCCTGGATGCTGTGCAGCTGGGTGAGCACGTCGTGGGGCTGTCTCAGTTGTTCGTCGGCGATGACCATCGCTTTGCCGGCATCCCACAGATTGCCTGCCTTGACCAGGTCGGCAATGCGGGACCGGCTCTCGGAATAGCTCTGCCACAGTTTTGCAAAGCGGTCACCCAGGCGGCGTTCGTCGTCGGTCAGATTGGTCAGGCGATAGGCCCGCCATTGCTCTTCAAATTTCTTGTCGAAGTCCGCCATGTCCTTGAGATGCTTCGCTGCCTCGACGGGACCGTTGGCGTTCAGGGCGTCGTTCAGGCTATTGCGGATGCGATAGCTGAGATCCATGACGGTAGATAATTGCACCAGGCAAATCGTCCGGTCTTCATACACCGATTTGAGCCGTTCGTTGCTGTAGTGCATTCCAAACATGCCCTGGGCCCCGACGAATACGAGTGCCGCAGACATGAGCGCGATCAGAATACTCAGACGCACGCCTACCGTCATTTTGCGAAGCATTTTTTCTCTCATCGTTAAAGATGCGGATATCTTTAGCGGCAGTTATCGGCGTCGTTTCGCCAATGACTGCGGCCTGATGAGCAAATGTTACGCCGCGACTGTGACCGGCGTATTAAAGACCGGGGAACACGAAATCCGGGAACATGCGGCCATGTTCCCGGAGATTGCACGGGCCGATAATCGATCTGAACCTAGTTGAAGAATTTCAGCAGGAGCGTGGCGCATACGATCATGACGGCGCCGCCGATGCGGGTGGAAATCTGCGCGAAGGGCATCAGGCCCATCCGGTTGGAGGCGGACAGGATCGCGACGTCGCCGGTTCCGCCCAGGCCGCTGTGGCATGCGGTGACGATGCCGGACTCCACCGGATACATGTTGAGCCATTTGCCGGCGAAGAAGCCGGACGCCACCAGCGAGACGACGGTGGCGGCGCAGACCGCGAAGTAACCCGGCGTGAAGGCGTGCACCAGATCCTTCCACGATACGAACAGCGCACCCAGGCCGACCAGGATGGCAAACGTCAGGTTACCGGAAACGAACTTGTACATCTGGTAGGCGCCCAGTTCGATTTTTGGGGGGATCAGCTTGAACACCTTCAGCAAGGCCGTGCTGATGATCATCAGGATAGGGCCGGGAATGCCGGTGTATTCCGCCAGCACCGCGCCGAGGATGAAGAAGGCGCAGCTGACCAGCAGGCCGGCGCCCATCAGGCCCAGGTCGATGGGCACGTTGGTGTGGTCGGTCCTGAGCAGTTCGGCATCTTCACCTGACTTGACGAGAAAGCCGTTGCCGTTCAGATGCGGTTTCTTGTCGCCGATCCAGCGCAACACGCCGCTCGACAGGATCGCAACCACATTGCCCAGCAATGCGGCCGGGACCAGCATGGCGATCAGCTCGGCCTGCGGCTTGCCGAGGATTTCCGAATAGCCGATGGAGAGCGGCAGAATCCCTTCGCCGATACCGCCGCCGAAGATCGGAATGATGATGAAGAAGAAGGTATGTTTCGGCGTGTAGCCAAACAGGCAGCCGACGGAAATCCCCACCGCGATGGCGACGATCGAGCCGATCAGCAGCGGCGGGAACATGCGCATGAAGCCCTGCACCAGCACCTTGTGGCTCATGCCCAGGATGCTGCCTGCCACCAGGCAGGCGATGTACAGATACTGCAGGTTCGCCGTCTTCATGGTGGTGGTGATGGCCTTGAGCATTTCCGGATCCATCAGCTTGAAGCCGATCAGCGCCGAGGGGGCGAACAGGCACAGAATCGCCGCACCGCCGATGTGCTTGAAGACCGGCAGCCGGTTGCCGATTTCGCCGAGCAGGAACCCGGCAAGCATGAGCACGGCAAAGCCGCCGATCATGTCGTTGGGCAGTTTCTTGTTAAGCGCGGCAATGACGGTGATCGCCGCAATCGCGACATAGACCGGTAGCGGCAGCGGTCCGATCTTATAGTTGTTGACGGACTGCCATGCGGATTGCCATATGCTTTGCCGGGTGTCCGGCGAGTCGATTGAAGTTGCTTCCATGTTTGTCTCCCATGTGGAACGGCGGCCTCTTTTTTTATATGGTCGGCTGCCGCTTGATTCAAGAAATGCTGCTAGCTGTTACCCAAGGGTTTGGCGGGCGAAGTTGCGTTGATCGCTGTGTTCATCGCTGCGTTGACCGTTGCATTGATGCGCGTCCTGGTGACGTGCGCGATGTCGTGCAGCCAGGGACGTCGTTGCCAGTGCTGTTGCTGGAATGTGCTGATCTCGTCTTGCAGCGACAGAGTCGCACCGATGATGTCGAGGCCTTCCAGGAACATGCGGTGATGCCGGGCCGACAGGGTGAACGAGGCTTCCACGCTGCGGCTCCTGACCGTCATGCTGTCGACGTCGATCAGCACCTTGCTGGTCAGCGGATCGGAAACGTCTTCCATGATGCGCTGCACGTCGGCTTCCGGCAGCATCACCAGCAGCAGGCGGTTGTTCATGGCATTGCTGTAGAAGATCTCGCCGAAGCTGGGCGCGATGACGGCGCGGATGCCGAATTGCAGCAATCCCCATACCGCGTGTTCGCGGCTGGAGCCGCAGCCGAAATTGCTGCCGGCGACGATGATCGAGGCGCCCTGGTATGCCGGCTGGTTGAGAACGAAGCCGGGGCGCAATTGATGCTCGGCGTCATAGCGCAGGTCATACAGCAAGCCTTTGTCCAGGCCCTTTTTATCGATGCCGCGCAAGAACTGCTTGGGCATGATCTGGTCGGTATCCAGATTCGGCGTGGGCAGGGAGGCGGCGATGCCCGCAATGCGTGCGGTGTCGGACAGATCAGACATGGACTTCTCCTAATTTTCGAACGTCGGTGATGCAGCCGGTAATTGCTGCCGCGGCAGCCATCGCCGGGCTCATCAGATGCGTGATGCCGCCGCGTCCTTGGCGTCCTTCGAAGTTTCGATTGGTGGTGGAAGCGCAGCGCTCGCCGGGCAGCAGGAAGTCGTCATTCATGGCCAGGCACATGGAGCAGCCCGGTTGCCGCCATTCAAAGCCGCTGTCGATCAGGATCTGGGCGATGCCTTCGCGCTCGGCCTGTCTGCGTACCGCGCCGGAGCCCGGCACCACCATGGCGCGCACCGACGGCGCCACTTTGCGTCCTTTGACGATGCCGGCCACGATGCGCAGGTCTTCGATACGGGCATTGGTGCATGAGCCGATGAACACGCGTTGCACGGCAATGCCTTCCATCGCCGTGCCGCTTTGCAGGCCGGTGTAGCGCAGCGCCTGTTCCGACGCGGCGCGCACCGTGGGGTCTTGCGCGGATGCCGGCGAGGGGATTTTTCCGGTCACCGGCACGGCCTGGTCGGGACTGGTGCCCCAGGTGACGTAGGGCGCGACTTCGCCGGCATCGAATATGTGTTCGGCGTCGAACGCGGCGTCGCCGTCGCTATGCAGCGTCGCCCAGTCTGCCAGCGCGGCTTCCTTGTACTGCGCGGCGATCTCCGGTGCGCGTTCCAGGACATATTGCGTGGCGGCGTCATCGGGGGCGATCAAGGCGCCGCGCGCGCCGGCTTCCACGGCCATGTTGCACAGGGTCATGCGCGCTTCCATCGACAACGCTGCGATGGCGCTGCCCTGAAACTCCACCACATAGCCGCGCGCGCCTTGCGCGCCGATGCAGCTGATGACGTACATGATCAGGTCCTTGGCGCTGGAGCCCAAGGGCAGCACGCCATCCACGCGGATGCGCATGTCCTTGGCCAGCCGGTACACCAGCGTCTGGGTCGCCAGCACGTGCTCGACTTCCGAGGTGCCGATGCCAAAACCGAGCGCGCCGAACGCGCCGTAGGTCGTGGTGTGGCTGTCGCCGCACAGCACCACCATGCCGGGGCGGATCATGCCCAGTTCCGGCGCGATGACGTGTTCGATGCCCTGCAAGGCATCGTTGGTGTCGAACAGCACGATGCCGTGCTCGCTGCAGTTTTTGGCGAGATTGCTGGCTTGCAGCGCGGAGGAGGGATCCTGAATGATGCGGAAGCTCACCGGATGCGTCGGAATGATATGGTCCACCACCGACAAATGCTGGCCGGGCACCGCCACCTTGCGTCCGGCCTCATGCAGCCCCGCGAATGCCTGCGGGCTGGTGTATTCGTTCATGATGTGCAGGTCTGCATAGAGCAGCACGTTCTGCTCGTCGAGCCGCGCCACCGTGTGCGACTCCACCAGTTTTTGATACAGCGTCCTGCCCATGTTTCCTCCTCCTTGTGCGGTCGTGCGCTTGCGGGATTGAAGCTGCGCAAAACTTTTGCGCACTTCATGAGGAGGAAGTGTAATAATTCTTTGGCTATTTATAATTCATATTCACTATATCTATTGTTTAGTTGGATTTAATAATGGACCGCATATCCGATCTGGAGTTTTTCATTCAGCTGGTGAAGCAGGGATCGCTGGCTTCGCTTGCCAGGGAGCTGGGCGTCACGCCGCCGGCGGTGACCTCGCGGCTGGCGCAGATCGAAAAGCGGCTCGGCGTCAGGCTGCTCAATCGCACCACGCGGCGCATCAGCGTCACGCATGAAGGCGAGTTGTACCTGGCCACCGGCGCCAGGCTGCTGGCGGAACTGCAGGAGCTGGAACAGACGGTGTCCAGCAGCCGCGGCGTCCCCAAGGGCGTGCTGCGGGTCAACGCCACCTTCGGCTTCGGCCGGCGGCACATCACGCCGGCGATCGCGGCATTCGTGCGGCGCTATCCGGAAGTGGAGGTGCAGCTCGAACTCACCGACCGCTCCATCAACCTGGCCGACAAGGCGTTCGACATCGGCATCTGGTTCGGCACCGTGCCGGACTCCAGAATGGTCGCCAGAAAAATCGTCTCGAACAAAAGATTGCTGTGCGCCTCGCCGGCCTACCTGAAAAGAGCCGGCACGCCGTTGGTCCCCAGGGATCTGCAAACGCATCAGTGCATCGTCTTGCGCGAAAGCGACGCCGCCTACGGCACCTGGCATCTCGCGCGCGGCAGCAAGCAGGAGACCGTCAAAGTCCGGGGCAGCCTGAGCACCAACGACGGTGAAGCCGGAGTCGTGTGGGCGCTGGAAGGCCATGGCATCCTGATGCGCTCCGAATGGGATGTCCACCCCTACGTCAAGGCAGGCAAGCTGGTGCAGGTGCTGGGCGAATGGGCGCTGCCGGGGGCGGACATCTTTGCGGTTTACCCGGAGCGCGCGCATCTTTCCGCCAAGGTCAGTGCGTTTATCGATTTCTTGACGGCGTGGTTTGCGAAGGAAGCGGCCTGGACAGGCAAGGGGCGCTAGGCGTTTTGTTTTTGTGCAGCCATCCCCGGACTATGCGAATAGCCGGAAAGTTGGTTTGCCAACATCCGTTCAGTCTCGTGCAGAACACTTTTCAGCCGGCGACAGTTCAACCGGCTGCAACCTGACGACAGCCTCTGCCGTTTCAATCTGCGCTACATCGATCTGGCAGGTGTCGTCGTCATAGTTGAACGAAACCTCATAATCTTTTCCGTTCCCGGGGATGAAAGATACCCCGATCCTGTCGCAGCTATAAGTGTGGCGGCCGGTGGTCTGCGCCATGGCCGCCGTAATCGTCAGCGGCTTGTCTGCATTGACCGAATATTCACGATAAAAAGCCTTGGATAAAACACCGTCGCGGTCTTGCAGATTGCGTACGTCGGGCGTCTCCGGTATGCCGATGGAAACATTCTTCTTGTTTCCGAAAAGACCGCCGAAGCCCGAACGCGATGTTTGCACGCCCTTGCCGCCGTAGCAGGCTTTCTCCGGATAGAAGCTTATGGAGATCGCTGCCTGTCCAAAAAAACGGACGCGTGCATGACCATCCTGCGGCACGGATTTTTCTTCCGCCTGCGCCAAATGGCCGCTGGTTGACAAGCACATCGCAATCAATAGGGAGAGCCTTTTCAAAATGAGTATTCCATCAATAGGTTTTCGGATTTATCAAACTGGGGCGCCGATAGTCCGGCGTATGCAGGCAGGCATTGCCGCTAACGTTTTGGCTGCGGACACATCGGCGCCACTTCATAGGTGCTTGCCAGTTTCCCGGTTTCCACATCGATGATTTTCATCTGACAGGTTGCGGAGGTGTACATCGGTACGAGTCCCTTGTCTTGAAATACAACGATGGCAGGATCGATGCGATAGGACTTGTTTGCTTCCGGGATAAAAGTAGCCATGCTTACGCAACTCGCATAATTCGTTCCGACACCGGAAATCACATAGGCCTGCTTGATGTAGATGCGTTGATCCGCAAGGAGGTTTGCCGGCTTGGGAACAGGTTGCGGAATTGCGCATTGCTTGACCAGCTAATTGCATTCGACTTGACCAATCGATTGCATTTAACTTGCGCAATTGGGTTGATCTTGGCCAGTCAATTGTGTTTTAACCTCACTGCGAAATAGCATTCCAATCGCGCCAATGCGTCTCAAAGTGCTGCTTGAGTTGTCACGCGAAGACTACTCGACAGCCACCTGACCGGACTTGCTCAAACTGCGGCAATACTGCGCCTCAGTGATTGGGGCAGTAAATAGCCGATTTGGCGCGACGCATCCCAGGTTAACGTCGGCGATCGGCCAGTAGCGGTCGTTAGCTCCTAGTCAAATACTAACAATATGATTTGCTACTCCATCTGATTTAGAATCAATTAGACCTGTGATCAATCAGCTTTTAATAGTCTCATGACCGTAGTGCTAAGGAATGTCGATGGAATGGAGTAGGATTTTTAATTTGCACACATGGACACCTCTTTCGGAAATTGACGGTGATGTAGAGCAGATTGCGGATGGTATCTATAGAGTTGCCACTAATACTTACGTGCAGACTCAGCCATACAATAAAAATTTTGAAGAAGACGATCCTCGTTCTCCCTTTGTTACAAAAGCTTATTGGTCATCATCTGTAGATTCCTTGAAAAGAGTGGTTTTGGGCGATCCATCGTTGGTGAGTAAACCGTTCGAAGTGAGCATCCCGGAAGAACTCAGCTTTGAAACCAAAGGCGAATATTCTGCATTGTTGAAGCCAATTCCCAAAGGCGAGGAAAAAGTGCAGAGCGGGCTATCTATTCGAACAAAGGTGAATTCCTTTTTAAGCTAATGAAGATTGGGCGCTTAAATTACTGCTTTTTAAGCAATAAACAGGTGGAAGATGAGCGAACCTTCTTAATTGAAGTGTCGTTATTAAAGTAGTGTTGTGAGGAGCGTCAACGTTAGATCATCTTCCGGCTGTGGCAGATTGTCTCATCCCGAATACACAGCGCAAAAGTCCGCAATCGGCCAGAAGCGGGCATCCCCATATACTGATTCAGCTATTATTCGGATATAACTATATCAACAGGGTGGGAATCGATGTTTCTCAAAATACTTGCCGGTATTGTCATTTTGGTCGTCGCGATTGTCGCTACGGGACTATCTGGTCTAGCCTTTTACATTTGGCCAACCAGCGTCAATGACCACAAATTGTCTTTAACGCCCGACGTCATTCAGCGTCTGCGCAGTCTGCAGTCAGAACATAAGTTTGATCCGGATGTCGCTTCGGCTTACCCCGGTGCGATGAATGAAGTCCAGAGGCTAGAAGCACAAGCGGCGGTGGATACGACCGTCCAAACGCTAATCAATGCATTGCCTGCACGACCGCAGCGTTCGACCGTCCTCAGAGTAATGAAACTTACACTCGCCAACTTTGATAGTTCGGAATCTGAAGAACGTGACCAACTTTTGGTTTATTTCGACAAAATAATGTCGATCTGTGGCGTGGAGAGTTCCGGCGAACTATTGAACATATGGCGCTACGGTTTTCCGTACGGCTGGTTCCGTTAGGAGCATGTGCTTCCTTGGATGAGAGGATGTGAAAATGGGTAGTTATGTAGGCTCACCAAGGACAGCAACCGGCCAATAACGGACTAACAACAAACAAAAAGAAGGGGTTTCTGAAGATGGAACATTTTGCTTATTCTTTATGGCGAATTGCGGGTTGGATTATTCCAGTGTTGTGGCTAGGAGCAGCTTGGCTGTCGTGGTCAAATAGTTTGAAGAGTGTTGCTGTTCTGTTTTTCTGCGCGTTCCTTTTTTCAACAATTTGGAATTTTCTATTCCTCCCAAATGGCGCATTGCCCGGCCAACCGTTAACTATCAATCCAGTTACCGTTTTTTATGACGATGCACCATTAGGATTTCTTCTCTCTTGCTACTTACCTGTGCTCGCGAATGTATCCCTTGTTAGTGCGATTGCTCTACTCATAATTCGCAAATCTAACTGACGTCCGCAACCGGCCAGAAGTGGACATCCAATATGCGGAGATAATCGGCAACATACGAGCAACGGGGACAATTTATGACAACTTATAGCTATCAAGTCTTTGCGGACTATTTTCAGGTTGTTGTGATGGATGAAGTATCTGAAGAAGATTTTGCTTCACTCTGGACAGGGGAAAACTCGGAAGAATGGATGATCGCTATCGGAAACTCAACCTTAGGCCTAGGTACCTTGCGCAATGCGGATGTGTTGCTCAATGTTCATGTTGAGCCACACGAGCCTGCATATTCAATTGATGAATTTGATCACGTGATAGAGGCAAGTATTCATCTACCCTCCGGCGATTTGGCAATTATGGGCGGCTCCGAATCGCTATCGGTGGCGCGACGCATCAAAGTTCCGCCTGGTTCCTACCGTTTGTTATATGCCGTAAGTGGTATTGAGACCATCCAATCGGAATATGAACCAGCGGAGGACGTATATTCACTCTTCATCTGGCCTGCCAAGCAAAAAAAGACAACGTTAGTCAAGCATTGGAAGGCATCTCGAATTCAGAAAAGCTGACGGCTGCTCTCGGCCAAAAACGGACAACATCGGGTAGACATCTCTGATCGTACGACGATGTTAATTTGCGGTGAGATTTAACCGCGGGCGCCATTTCCCATCCCTTCCTAGTCATGGGAAGTCCTAAGTGACGACGGATCAGATGAACTTGAAGATCAACAATCCGTGGATTTAGTAAGTCTTATCACTTGAGTCATGCAATGGTCATGCACATGAATCTATTCCAAGCTATTCTGAATTGCCGTTAATTGACGGCTTTCATAATTGAGAAAGGAATGACCATGTCTAGAGTTAAGGCAGGAAAGAATTATTTCCCAAGCATAGCCGTTAATACTGTTGTACAGGTAGTTGCACCAGCAGACAATAAACAGGGGGTGATCCTTAGAACAATCTCTTTAAGTAGTGGAGGTGCGGGAGGTACCGCTCAAATCTCTGTTTTCGCCGATCTTACTGCGCCCCCAACTCCTAGTGACACCACTCACAAGAGAGTTGCGGTCTATAGTGCGCCTATGGGCACGTTCATCTCTATGACTATCCCTTATGAAATTGAAGTGCCTGCTGGCTTGGGCATCTGGGTAGGCTTTAATGGTAGCGGCCAAGCGTATATTACATACGACTTCATCAACGTCTAAATTCAAATAGAAAAAATCGACATGCGGCTCTCGGGAAGATGACGAACCGCTTTTCTATGTCGACCGCAGCTCGGATGATCTATGATTTTTTCATGACGTTCGTACCTTTAAACGTACCCAAACCAATGCGGCAATCTTTCAGATGCGATCGGGTGCGCCTGCGAAAAAGACGTCCGTGTATTGCGGGCGTCTTTTCGTCCAGATGTCCTGATTACAAGCCAGAATTACTCGTCGATGAAGTCGTAGGTGAGCTGAGCTTGTGCGGAACCTGTAAATCCGAGCCAAATTCCGAGGCCTGCAGGTACTTGGATTTCGTAGGGGACTATCAAAGAAGTGAAGTTCGCCGAGTTATATACGGCAATCTGCCTGGTATTCCCATCTCCAGGTGATGCGGGGGCATGGGTATCGGCGTAAATAGCGACTTGGGCCTGACCAAGTCCACCATTGCCCAAGCTAATTGTCCTGAGAATAACGCCCTGTTTATTATCTGCCGGTGCAACAAGTTGCGCCACGGAATTCTGCCCGCCGCCCGCTGGGAACCAATGTTTGCCAATTGTAACCGTGCTCATGACAATCCTTTCTAGATTGATGGAACCGTGCTTATGCACGGGCAACAAATTTAACCCAAAGTGATGTCACAATGATGAATTGTGCGTAACAAAAATTTGGGGATAGAGAATTAATTGCTGGGCGCAGGAGCCAATTTTAAAATCGCGAAACAGCAGTTTTTACTGCTGAACGCAAACGCCAGTCTCATCCTAATATTGTCCTGAGATGTCCGCAATTGGCCAGAAGCGGACTCTCACATAACGAACAACGTATCAGTACATCATGAACGAATACGAAAAAAATAATCGTGCAAGACTCATTCAGCTGTTATCGAAGATTCCATCTCAACCTTGTCCGCCTGGCTGGAAAAAGACCGGAACTTTCGCTGTCGGAGGTTTAACCGAAGTTGGCTTCTCGCAACGATCCGAATTGCTTTTAGTTGTATCCAGCGCCGGCAGAGGAGTGATCGATTGCACTCAAGGGGAAAAAGTCGCGCGCGACGACGAGGTCGATGGCGATTGGTATTCTGCATCGTCCTTGATTTGTGAAGGTATCGGCCCCTTAAAAGACGAACAAATAAAACTAGCCGGCATAGTCGGTGGTGGTTTGCCTCGCTCCAATAAAAGTGGGGAGTCGCTAGAAAGCGCCGCTCCCAACTGGCCTAAGTTTGATCTGTTCTTCTGCAGCCCTTATAAGTCACCTTTTATTGAAGGTCATCAAACAGGCTGTCTACATATCGTGTCTGATTACTTCCGCACATTTGGATTTTCGTTTAGCGGAAACTCATTTATCTTTGCGACGAGTAGCGATGTCACAGTTTTTAGTAAGCTGCGGGAATGACCGCTTCCGGCCAGAAGCAGCCATCCACGAAAAAGCAAAAAGTCCGCATTTGCGGTTTTTTTTGATACAGTTCGCGATGTCCGCAAGTGGCTAAGAGTGTAAAGCCATGACGAACATAAGCCCCCGTCTCTCAATTCATAATGTTTATAACTAATCAGAAAAGGAAATATTATGGGCTCGACACTCATCAGTTTCTTACCAATGTTTATCATGCAGTTGATTTATGCAGTCTTTGTTGCGCAAATAGCGGCACGAACAAATAAGAACGTCCCTGTTTATGTCGTAGTCACTTTGATTCCCTTTGTTGGTATGTTCTTCTTGATTTATGTACTCTGGTCGACCATCTTGTCACTCCTTGACTCGGTAAATCAGTTAAAGCAGTCACTGATCGGCAAGATTGAAACATGAACGAAACGGACATCCGAAGAAGCGCAAAGCCCGCAAGATGCGGGCTTTTTGCTGTTTCGAGAAAATGGACGAATACACTTCGATAGCAAAGTCAGCAATCGGCTAGAAGCTGGCAATCTCTATAACTTACAAAAAATTGGGAAACCTATGAGCTGGCTATTCGCAGACCCACCTAATATGGCCGTGATCTCGCATCGACGAATCGTTGAAGGAGCAAGTCCAATCTCATTTGTTTCACATGATGAAGATGATGGCGGTTGGCAGTTTCTTCCAAATTCTGATGGAGCATTAGACGCCTCCGAAGCGGTGGTCGCTAGCTTCAAAAGCATCGTTGATATTGACTCTTCAATCGTTGAGCTTGCTGACCTTCCATTGGGATGGTGCGCTCGGCGCACGTCACCGACGGGGCAATGGACTCGAGAGAAAATATAGGGATACTACGGCTGCAATCGGCAAGTAACGCCCATTTGAAAACAACAAAAAAGCTCCTTGCGGGCTTTCTTTTTGAGCATTCGATATTCAGTCAGCGAACAATCTCAAACAGGATGACGGCGGCCACGTTCAGTATGAAGCGGAGCATCTGTTGCCCGGGGAATGCATGGGAACAGAGCGTTAATGTCGTGAAGCTGCAACGCATACTGATGAGACTTTACCGCCTGTCTCACTTTTCCAGATTCTTCTTTATTGCACGCTCATACAAGCAAACGAATCGATTAAAGTTGGCGGCGAACTATTCGCTCAACCACATTCAAAGAGGACGTTATGGATAACAACAACGAATCGCCAGAACTGATGTCAACCAACTCTGGTATTGCTGAAAGAGGCGCTCAGCCCATAGCGGATTTTTATGCCAATTGGGAGCCTGATCGCTCCGGCTCTGGTTACAAGGTTTGGTTTGGGAGATCCTACGGCGAGACCGGCCCAGAGATATACAATGTGCGAATTGGCGACGAACTTGAACACGTCAGGCTCCCCAATCGCAAAAGCGGCACTCTTCGTCATGAGGCCCTCCCTAACGAACCGAAGAAACTTGGAAAACTGTCGCTGACAATCGACAAAGAAAAAACGCGATTAAATTACCAGGACTAAATACAAAGAGAGCCGTGCTTGGCCCTCTCATCCGTAGATAAAGAAAGCCCTTTGCGGGGCTTTCTTTTTTTGCAGTTCATATTCAATGAAAATCCTGGTTGGCGTTGCTTCTCCGGCGGCTTATGTATCGATGCGGCTTCTTCCTGTGTTCTTTTTCCCTATCAGGGCACACCGCATATTGTTCCGTATGGACCATGTGAGCAGATGTCGCGCCCGTTCGGACGCAGTCATCCCCCGATTGGCAGAAAGAGCGCAACATGCTTCGAATTAACGTACACTCACAGAGATCCTCCCATCGAGAGATGTTCTGAAGAAATAAGGCCAACGCCCGTCTTCTGAATCGTTCCTGCGGTACCGTCGTACTTGCGTGATGATTCAACCTGCATCGAACCCAGCCATCCTGCGTGTGACCCGGAGCACACAAACCTGGATTCAGCTCTTTCCATCAGTTCCCCCTGACCGCTTCTGCGCATGACCGCGCAGACGAGCGGCGTTTATACGCTTGTACAAACAGCATCTTCGCCGTCGCCGGCAGGCGTTGCGTTTGTACCGGCCGGATGAAAGACGTGAATCGTGAACCCAGAACAACTATCCATCGAAGAAGAATTGCCGCTGCGCGCAGAATTGTTCAGCGCCTTGCAGATGGAGCAACATGGCCGCGTACTGGCCAATGCCCACAAACTCAGCTCGACCTATGGTCCCGACAAATTGCTGGCGCGGCTGGCCGACAATGAAGCCACCATCATCCAGGCTTGCACCCGGCTGACCGAAGCCATCAAGGCAGGGCGCCAGGTGACGCCGGCGGCCGAATGGCTGCTGGATAATTTTTACCTGATCGAAGAGCAGATCCGCACCGCCAAACGCCATCTTCCCAAAAACTACAGCAAGGAATTGCCGCGCCTGCTGCACGGCCATTCCGCCGGCAGTCCGCGTGTCTACGATATCGCGCTGGAGACGATCTCGCACGGCGACGGCCGTGTCGATCCCGAAAGCCTGAGCCGCTTTGTTGTGGCGTATCAGCAAACCACGACCCTCAATCTGGGGGAGTTGTGGGCCATCCCCATCATGCTGCGACTGGCGCTGATCGAGAATCTGCGGCGTGTCGCTGCGCATCTGTCGGCGACTCGGGTCAATCGCAATCTCGCGCATTTCTGGGCCGACGCCATGCTGGACGTCGCAGAGAAAAATCCCAGCAACCTGATCCTGCAGGTTGCCGACATGGCGCGCTCGGCGCCGCCGATGGAAAGTTCGTTCGTGGCCGAACTGGTGCGCCGCTTGCAGGGGCACAGCCCTACGCTGACCTTGCCGCTGACCTGGCTGGCGCAGCGGCTGGCTGCTTCCGGCACCAGCATCGAGCACCTGGTGCAGCAGGAAAGCCAGCGCCAGGCGGCCGATCAAGTTTCCATCAGCAACAGCATCGGCTCGTTGCGGTTCCTGAGCAGCATGGACTGGCGCGAGTTCGTCGAAACCATGAGCGCGGTCGATCATATCCTGCGCGAAGATCCCAACGACACCTATGCGCGCATGGACTTCGCCACCCGCGACCGTTATCGCCACGTGGTGGAAAAAACGTCGCGCGAAGGTTCGCTGTCCGAAACCGAAGTGGCGCGCCAGGCGATTGCCATGGCAAGTTCCGCCGCGACGCGGACAAGCATCAGCGACCGGCAGGCACATGTGGGTTATTACCTGATCGGTCCAGGCCTGGCCCAGTTGCAGGCAGCCGCCACCATCCATGTGCCGGTGCGTGCAAAACTGGTCCGGCTGGCAAAGGCGTCGCCGTTGGCGATGTATCTCGGCGCCATCCTGCTGATCACTGCGCTGTCGACATGGTGGGTGCTGGCCGAGGCGCATCGCAACGGCGCCCATCAATGGCATCCGTTGTGGCTGGCCGTGCTGGGATTGCTGGCGGCCTTGCCTGCCAGCCAGCTGGCGCAATCCGTCGTCAACTGGCTGGTGCCTCTGCTGGTGCCGCCAAGGCTGCTGCCGAGAATGGATCTTTCCGGCGGTATTCCTCCTGAATGCCATACCCTGGTCGTGGTGCCGACCCTGCTGACCAGCTCCGCCGGGGCGGAAGGGTTGGTCGAGGCGCTGGAGGTGCGCTTTCTGGCCAATCAGGATATCAACCTGCGCTTTTGCCTGCTGACCGATTTCGCCGACGCCGCCGGCGAGCACATGCCGGGCGACGGGCCGCTGCTGGAGTTCGTGTCGACGCTGATCGCGGACCTCAACACTTGCTATCCGCGTGCAGGCGGCGACAATTTCTTGCTGCTGCACAGGCCGCGCCGCTGGAATCCGGCACAGGACGTGTGGATGGGCCATGAGCGCAAGCGCGGCAAACTGGGCGACCTCAACGCCTTCCTGCGCGGCGGCGGCCTGGATGCTTTCTGCGCCGTGGTCGGCGACACTGCCGGCCTCATCAATACGCGCTACGTCATCACGCTGGACACCGATACCGAGCTGCCGCGCGATGCTGCACGCCAGTTCGTGGCGACGATGGCGCATCCCTTGAATCGCCCGCATTACGATGCCGCGCAAAAGAAGATCAGCGACGGCTACGGCATTCTGCAGCCGCGCATCGCCGTCAGTTCACCCAGCGCACACGCTTCGCGCTATGAATTGCTGTACGGCGGCGAGACCGGCATCGATCCGTATACCCGCACCGTTTCCGACGTCTATCAGGATTTGTTCGGCGAGGGCTCGTTCACCGGCAAGGGCATCTATGACGTCGATGCCTTCGAACAGGTCTTGCAGGCGCGCATGCCAGACAATCGCATCCTCAGCCACGATCTGCTGGAAGGTTGCTATGCGCGCGCCGGCCTGATCAGCGACGTGCAGTTATACGAACAGTATCCCTCGCGCTATAGCGCCGATGTCAGCCGCCGCCATCGCTGGATTCGCGGCGACTGGCAGATCGCCGCATGGCTGTGGCCGCGCGTGCCGGTAAGTCGCGACGCCGCCGGAAAACTGCGCTACGAGAAAACGCCGCTGTCGGCTTTGTCGCGCTGGAAGCTGTTCGACAATCTGCGCCGCAGCCTGGTTGCGCCGGCATTGACGCTGACCGCCCTGAGCGGCTGGATTCTGCTGCCGCAGCCCTGGTTCTGGACCTGGTCCGTGCTGGCGGTGGTGCTGGTTCCCGCGTTCTGTTCATTGCTGCTCAATCTGCTGCACAAGCCCGCCGACATCCGGCTGCGACAGCATGTATCGGCCTCGCTTTCCACGCTTGGGGCGCAGCTGGTGCATGCGGGGCTTGCCGTCAGCCTGTTGCCGTACGAGAGCTGGTATCACCTGGACGCCGTCGTCCGCACTCAATGGCGCCTACATGTCTCCGGCAAGCATCTGCTGGAGTGGAACAGCTCCGGCGAAGTGAACCTGCGCGCCGGCAACCGTCTTCGTTCCTGCTACGCCGCGATGTGGCAATCGCCGCTGCTGGCATTGCTTGTCGCCGTCTACCTCGACCTGCGCCATCCTGTTGCACTGGCCGCCGCCGCGCCTGTGCTGCTGTTGTGGTGGCTGGCGCCGGTCATCGTGTTCCGCATCAGCCAGCCGATCACGCGACGCATTCCGCATCTGAGCGATACGCAACAGACTTACCTGAATTCGCTGGCGCGCAAAACCTGGCTGTTCTTTGAAACCTATGTCGGTCCGGCTGACAACTGGCTGCCGCCCGACAACATGCAGGAGCATCCGGTGGAAGTATTGGCGCGGCGTACCTCGCCAACCAATATCGGGCTGTCGTTGCTGGCCAACCTGACGGCCTACGATTTCGGCTATATTCCCGGCGGCCAGCTGCTGGAACGCACTCGCAATACCTTCCAGACCATGGCGGCGCTGGAACGCTATCAGGGCCATTTCTACAACTGGTACGACACGCAGTATCTCCATCCGTTGCCGCCGGCTTACGTGTCGACGGTAGACAGCGGCAATCTGGCCGGCCACCTGCTGACTTTGCTGCCCGGATTGCAAGGCCTGGCGGACGCACCGGTGCTGCATCCGAATCTGTTTCCCGGCATCTGTACCGCCTATCTCATCCTCAATGAGCTGTCGGCATCGTTGCCGCTCGACGACGAGCAAAAAATCTCCCAGCTGTTTGCGTACGAACTGGAAGCCGCCTGCAACACACCGCCTTTGTCGCTCGGCGAGGCCTGCGATGTTCTCGACAGTCTGCATCGCCACGTAGGAGATTTTTCGCGCAAGCTGAACCAGGTTGCCGTTTCTCACACCGCCCACGCATCCGGCATGCTCTCCGAAAAATATCAGCAGCGCCTGAGCGAGCTGCGCAGGTGGGAGAGGGCGCTTGCCAGCCAGTGCCGCGAGGCGCTGGCCGAATTGCATGCACTGGCGCCGTGGCTGCGCAGCGCTCACTTCGAGCAATACAGCGACGACATGCCATTGCTGGCAACCGCGCTGAACGGCGCGTTCACCTTGCGCCAGATTGCCCAGCTGCCCGCCCTGATGCACCTGGCGCAAGCGCCGCGAGACGACACGGACGAAAAAAACGCTGCACGGGCCGCCTTGCATGCCTTGCTCAAGGAAGCCAGCGACCTGGCCGCCTCGCGTCTGGTCGCGATCGACATGCTGGCCATGCAAGCGGCGGAATTCGCGCGCATGGAATACCGCTTCTTGTACGACCCCGCCACGCATCTGCTGGCGATCGGCTACAACGTCGCCGAACGCCGCCGCGATACCGGCTTTTACGATTTGCTGGCGTCGGAAGCTCGGCTGGCGGCGTTTGTCGGCATCGCGCAGGGGCAATTGCCGCAGGACAGCTGGTTTGCGCTGGGCCGGCAACTCACGCTTGCCGGCGGTGAACCCATCCTGCTGTCATGGAGCGGTTCGATGTTCGAATATCTGATGCCTTTGCTGGTGATGCCGACCTTCACCGGCACGCTGCTCGATCAGACCTACCGGTCGGTGGTGGCGCGGCAGATCGGCTACGGAGCGCAACGCGGCGTGTATTGGGGCATGTCGGAATCCGGCTATCACAGCTTCGACGCCAGCCTGAATTATCAATACCGGACCTTCGGTGTGCCTGGGCTCGGCTTCAAGCGCGGTCTGGGCGACGATCTGGTGATTGCGCCGTATGCATCGATGATGGCGCTGATGGTGGCGCCGGAGCAGGCTTGCGACAATCTGCAGGCCATGAGCGCCGCCGGCTTCGAAGGTGTTTTCGGCATGTACGAGGCAATCGACTACACGCCTTCGCGCCTGCCGCGCGGCCAGAGCAGCGCCGTCATCCGCTCGTTCATGGCGCATCATCAGGGCATGGGATTGCTGTCGCTGTCCTATCTGCTGCTGGATCGTCCGATGCAGCGGCGCTTCCAGTCTTATCCGCTGTTCCAGGCCGCCATGTCGCTGCTGCATGAGCGCGTTCCCAAGGCCGGCGCCAATTATTCGAGCGCCTCCGAGCTGGCCGACGTGCGCATCGCCGCCACCGATCAGGATCAGCAGATCCGCGTTGTGCGTCGCCCCGATCCACGCACGCCGGAAGTGCAACTGCTGTCCAACGGCCGCTATCACGTCATGGTCACCAGCGCCGGCGGCGGTTACAGCCGCTGGAACGACGTCGCGGTCACCCGCTGGCGCGAAGACACCACGCGCGATCACTGGGGCAGCTTTTGCTACGTGCGCGACATCCGGGACGAGGCCTTCTGGTCGACGGCGTATCAGCCGACGCTGACGCCGCCCGCGCATTACGAGGTGATCTTCTCCGAGGGGCGCGCCGAATTCCGCCGCAGCGACCGCGATATCGACATGCACACGGAAATCGTGGTTTCGCCTGAAGACGACATCGAACTACGCCGCACCAAGATCACCAATCGTTCGCGCTCGACGCGTACGCTGGAAATCACCAGCTACGGCGAAGTCGTGCTGGCGCCGCCGGCGGCAGACGCCATGCATCCGGCATTCAGCAATCTGTTCGTGCAAACGGAAATCGACGTTCAGCGCGGCGCCATCCTGTGCACCCGGCGGCCGCGTTCGGTCAGCGAAAGCGTGCCGTGGATGTTCCACCTGATGGCCGTGCACGGAGCAGATGCCGATATGGCGTCTTACGAAACCGATCGCATGGCGTTCCTCGGCCGCGGCCGGACCTCTTCCGCGCCGCAGGCCATGCAGCAAACCGGACCGCTGTCGAACAACGCCGGTTCGGTGCTCGATCCGATCGTGTCGATCCGCCGCCGCATCACCCTCGAGGCGGAACAATCCGTGACCATCGACATGGTGACCGGTGTGGCGTCCAGCCGCGCCGTCTGTGAAGAACTGATCGGCAAATACCAGGACCGCCATCTGGCCGATCGCGTGATGGAACTGGCCTGGACGCACAATCAGGTGGTCTTGCGCCAGCTCAACGCCAGCGAAGCCGACGCGCAGTTGTACGGCCGCCTGGCCAACTCCGTGATCTACGCCAATCCGCTGCTGCGGGCGGACGCCAGCATCCTGGCGCGCAACCGGCGCGGCCAGTCGGCGCTGTGGAGTTATGCAATCTCGGGCGATCTGCCGATCGTGCTGTTGCAGATTCGCGATATGAGCAATATCGAGTTGGTGCGCCAGCTGGTGCAGGCGCACGCCTATTGGCGCTCCAAGGGGCTGGCGGTTGATCTGGTGATCTGGAACGAAGACCACGCCGGTTATCGGCAAGTGCTGCAGGAGCAGATCCTGAATCTGATTTCCTCGGTGACCGGTGCGCATACCATCGACCGGCCCGGCGGGATTTTTGTGCGCTTGCTGGATCAGATTTCCGACGAAGACCGCATCCTGTTCCAATCGGTGGCGCGCGTCATTCTGAATGACAGCAGCGGCACGCTGGCCGAACAGGTCGCACGCCGCGAAACGCCTGAAGTGAAAATGCCGTTCCTGTCGCTCAAAGCAGTCCCGGCGCCGGTCTCCGAGGTTGCGGCGGAGCCGGACTGCAATCCGCCGGCGCCGTTGCTGGACAACGGCATGGGCGGCTTCAGCGCCGACGGTCGCGAATATTTGATTACCACCGGCGACGCCCGCTATACGCCGGCGCCGTGGAGCAACGTTATCGCCAACGCGCACTTCGGCAGCGTGGTGTCGGAAAGCGGCCAGGCCTATACCTGGGCTGAAAATGCGCATGAATTCCGTCTCACGCCGTGGGCCAACGACCCCGTCAGCGACGGCGGCGGCGAAGCATTTTATCTGCGCGACGAACAGAGCGGCATCAGCTGGTCGCCGACACCGTTGCCGCGACGCGGCAGCGGCGAGTATCTGACCCGCCATGGTTTCGGCTACAGCGTATTCGAGCATCGCGAAGGCGGGATTTTTTCTGCGCTGACCACGTTCGTTGCACTGGATGCGCCGGTGAAATACATGGTGCTTCGCGTACGCAACGATTCGCCGCTACAGCGCCAGCTCTCGGCGACCGGCTATGTCGAGTGGGTGCTGGGCGACCTGCGCGCCAAGACGGCGATGCACGTAAACAGCGAAACCGATATTGCCACCGGCGCGCTGCTGGCGAGCAATCACTACAACACCGAGTTTCCGCAGCGCGTCGCCTTCTTCGACCTGGACGCCGCCGGCAAGACAATGACCTGTGATCGCCAGGAGTTCATCGGACGCAATCGTTCGCTGCAAGATCCGGCGGCGTTGGAACGGCAACGCCTGTCCGGCAAGGTCGGCGCCGGCCTGGATCCGTGCGCGGCGATGCAGACCGTATTCGAACTGGCGCCGGGACAAGAGCGCGAACTGGTGTTCTTGCTCGGTCTCTGCGACACACGCCAGGACGACGCCGGCGCGCTGATCCTGCGTCATCGCGGCGCGGTCACGGCGCGTGCGGCATTGCAGGCGGTCAAGGATTACTGGCAGCAAACGCTGGGAACGATTCAGGTCCACACGCCCGAACCGGCGCTGGACGTGCTGGCCAACGGCTGGCTGCTGTACCAGACGCTGGCGTGCCGGATGTGGGCGCGCAGCGGCTACTATCAATCGGGCGGCGCGTTCGGCTTCCGCGATCAGCTGCAGGACAGCATGGCGCTAGTGCACAGCGAGCCGGCACTGGTGCGCAATCATCTGCTGCTGTGCGCGGCACACCAGTTTGTCGAAGGCGACGTCCAGCATTGGTGGCATCCGCCGACCGATCGCGGTGTGCGCACCCATTGCTCCGACGATTATCTGTGGCTGCCGCTGGCGGTGCATCGCTACGTCGTCGCCACCGGCGACACGAGCGTGCTGGATGAAACCGTCCACTTCCTCGAAGGCCGGCCGGTCGGCGCCGATGAGGATTCGTATTACGACCTGCCGCAACGTTCCGGCGACAGCGCCAGTCTCTATCAGCATTGCGTACGCGCCATCCGCCATGGCTTGGCCTTCGGTCAGCACGGCCTGTCGCTGATCGGTTCCTGCGACTGGAACGACGGCATGGACAAGGTCGGCGAGCAAGGGAAGGGCGAGAGCGTGTGGCTCAGCTTCTTCTTCTACGAAGTGATGATGCGTTTTGCCGAGGTGGCGATCCTTCACGAGGACCGGGAATTCGCCCTCAGCTGCCGCGACCATGCGCAGACGCTGCAGCAGCACATCGAGCAAAACGGCTGGGACGGCGACTGGTATCTGCGCGCCTATTTCGATGACGGCAGTCCGCTCGGCTCATCCGGCAACGTCGAATGCCAGATCGATTCGATCTCGCAAAGCTGGGCGGTGCTCTCCGGCGCCGGCGATCCGCAGCGCGTGCAGCAGGCCATGCAGGCGGTGCGGCAACGCCTGGTGCGCGACGACGACAAGCTGATCCAGCTGCTGGATCCGCCGTTCGACCGCTCCGACCAGAATCCCGGTTACATCCGCGGCTATGTGCCGGGCGTGCGCGAAAACGGCGGGCAATATACGCATGCGGCGATCTGGACCATCATGGCGTTCGCCCGCATGGGCGATCATGCGTCCGCATGGGATTTGATGCGCATGATCAATCCGCTCAACCATGCGCGCAACGCCGAAGAAATCGCCGTCTATAAAGTCGAGCCTTACGTGGTCGCCGCGGATGTCTATGCCGTGACGCCGCATACCGGCCGCGGCGGCTGGACCTGGTATACCGGATCGGCAGGCTGGATGTACCGGCTGCTGGTCGAATCGCTGCTGGGATTGCACGTTGAGGGCGACAAGCTGACCATCGACGCCTGCGTTCCCCCTGATTGGGAAAACTACGGGATCGACTATCGCCACGGCGCCACGCTTTATCGGATAGCGATCACGCAGACGACCGGGACGCTGCCGGCGGGAACTTGCCGCTTCAGGCTGGACGGCATCGATTTGTCCGAAACGGCAGTGGCCTTGGTGGACGATCGCCAGGAGCATCTGATCGATGTCGTCCTGTCTCGCTGAGGGCTGCCATCGAACCATGCAATTTTCAAACTAAGAAATGCGAAATACTTCGTTTTGCTAAAACGCGGATTTTGATTTAATGACCCATCGTTAATCTTGCCTGTGCTTGCTGCCTTCTGCAGCAATGCGGTCAATCTCACGGAGTCATTCCATCATGTCAGCGGTCATCGAAAAGTCGATCGTGGGCGCAGCCGTCTCTACGTCCCGGGCGCCGGCGCACCGCATCCTCAGTGAACAGGAGGCGCTCGATACTGCGCGCCGGCTGGCGCAGGATTTCGCGCAGGAAGCCGTCGCGCGGGACCAGCAGCGGCGCCTGCCGCATGCCGAGACAGAGCGTTTCTCGGCCAGCGGCCTGTGGGCGATTACGGTGCCCAGGGCATACGGCGGCATCGGCGCTTCCTGGGCGACACTGGCGGAAGTCGTCAAGCTGATCTCCGCCGCCGATCCTTCCATCGGCCAGATCCCGCAAAACCATTTCGGCATCCTGAACGTGCTGGCGCAGACCGCCAGCGAAAGCCAGAAACACTATTTCTACGGCGAAGTGTTGAAAGGCGCTCGCTTCGGTAATGCCGGCCCCGAGCGCACCAGCAAGAACGTCCTCGATATCCGTACGCGCATCACCAAAGACCCGGGCAGCGCCGACTACCTGCTCAACGGCACGCGCTTCTATTCCACCGGCGCCTTGTATGCCGACTGGGTGCCGACGCGCGCGCTGGACGACGAGGGGAAGGGCGTGTTCGTCTTCGCCGAGCGCCATGCACCCGGACTGAGCGTAGTCGACGACTGGTCCGGATTCGGCCAGCGCACCACCGCCAGCGGCACCGTCGTCTTCGACAATGTGCGCGTCCCGGCGGCGCATATCGTGCCGTTGCATCAGCTGGCGACCCAGGCCAACAACATCGGTCCTGTCGCCCAGTTGATCCAGGCCGCGATCGACGCCGGCATTGCACACGCCGCCGTCGACGATGCCATCGCATTCATCCGCCAGCGCTCGCGTCCGTGGGCCGACAGCGGCGTCGAGCGCGCCGGCGACGATCCGCTCACGATCAACCAGATCGGCGATCTCAAGATTCGCCTGCACGCCGCCGACGCCTTGCTGGAACGCGCCGCGCGCACGCTCGACAAACTGGCGTTGCCCATCAGCTACGAGCAGATGGCGCAAGCGTCCGTCGCTGTGGCGGAGGCCAAGGTGTTGACCACCGAGATCGCCTTGCACGCCAGCGAAAAACTGTTCGAACTGGCAGGCACGCAATCGACGCTGGCGGCGCACGATCTCGACCGTCACTGGCGCAATGCCCGCGTGCACACGCTGCACGACCCGGTGCGCTGGAAGTACCACGCGGTGGGCAACTACTACCTCAACGACACGCCGCCTCCGCGTCATAACTGGTCCTGAGCGGCCGGCCATTTCATCGAAAGCACAATCATGAGTCACTCCGCCATTGCCGTCGCCTCTCCGGATGCGCCAACACGTTCCGCCGAGCCGCGCATCGTCGCCAGGATCCGCAGCGACGCCGAAGCCATCGAAGTCGCGCACAAACTGGCTGCCGAACTGGCGCGCGAAGCCTCCGAACGCGATCGCGAACGCCGCCTGCCGTGGGCGGAGCTGGAACGTTATGTCCGTTCCGGCCTGTGGGGCATCACCGTGCCGAAGGAATACGGCGGCGCCGGCGTTTCCAACGTCACTCTGGCGCAAGTCACGGCCATCATCGCCGAGGCCGACGGCTCGCTCGGCCAGATTCCGCAGAACCACTTTTATGCGGTGGAGATCATCCGCGTCAACGGCAGCGAGGCGCAAAAACGCTTCTACTTCGAGCGCGTGTTGCAGGGTGACCGCTTCGGCAATGCGCTGGCCGAGATCGGCACCAAGAATTCCGCCGAGCGCAAAACGCGTTTGACCAAGGACGGCGACGACTATCGCATCAACGGCCGCAAGTTCTACGCCACCGGCGCGCTGTATGCCGACTGGGTGCCGACCTCGGCCATCGGCGACGACGGCGTGCAGCAGCTGGCGCTGGTGCCGCGCGACGCGGCAGGACTCAGCATCGTCGACGACTGGTCGGGATTCGGCCAGCGCACCACCGGCAGCGGTTCGGCGATCTTCGACAACGTGCGCGTGCCTGCCGATGCGGTGCTGGGCTTCCAGGCCTCATTCGATCGCCCGACGACCGTGGGGCCGCTTGCGCAACTGCTGCATGCCGCCATCGATCTGGGTATTGCGCGCGCAGCGTATGCCGACCTGATCCGCTTCGTGTCCACGCGCTCGCGCCCCTGGATCGACAGCGGCGTCGAGCGCGCCGGCGACGATCCGCTGACGATACGCGAAGTCGGCGATCTGACCGTGCAACTGCATGCTGCGGAAGCCCTGGTCGATCGCGCCGGACTGAAGGTCGACCTGGCCGCCGCCGATCCCACCGCGGACACCGTCGCCGCAGCGTCGATCGCGGTCGCCGAGTCGCGCGTGTTGACCAACAACGTGGCATTGGCCGCAGGCAGCAAGCTGTTCGAGCTGGCAGGAACGCAATCCACGCTGGCCGAAAACAATCTCGACCGCCACTGGCGCAACGCCCGCACGCACACGCTGCACGATCCGGTGCGCTGGAAATATCACGCCATCGGCAACTACTACCTCAACGACAAGAAGCCGCCGCGCCATGGCGCGATCTGAGTGTTCGTCCACGCCCGACTATCTGACTATCCGACTTAGCGTCCGCACAACAAGAAAAGACACCATGCACAATCGCTTCACGCTTTCTTTGCTTTCCGGTTTATTGCTTGCATCCTTGCCGTTTATCGCCGCAGCGCAGACGCAGTCGCAAGCGCAGCTTCCCAAAGCAGGCGGCACGCTGGTCGCCATCGTCCAGCCCGAACCGGTCACGCTGACCGGCGCCGTCAACACCGCGCAGCCGACCTCGCTGATCGCCACCAACGTCTACGACGGCCTGCTGTCCTACGACAACGATCTCAAGCCGCACGGCCAGCTGGCCGAACGCTGGGAAGTGTCGAAGGACGGTCTCGCCATCACTTTCCATTTGCGCAAGGGCGTCAAATGGCACGACGGCAAACCGTTCAGCTCGGCCGACGTCAAATGGTCGGTGGAAAACGTCTGGAAGACCGTTCACCCGCGCAACAAGGCCATCCTGGTCAACCTGACTCAGGTCGACACGCCGGACGCGAATACCGCCATCTTCCGTTTTACCAAGCCGTCGCTGGCCCTGCTGTCGACGCTTAACTCCTGGGGCGCGCCCGTATTGCCTAAGCATTTGTATGAAGGCACCGACGTCCTCAACAATCCGAACAACAACAAGCCCGTCGGCACCGGCCCGTTCGTATTCAAGGAGTGGAGCCGCGGCAACTACATCACGCTGGAACGCAATCCGAATTACTGGGAGAAGGGGAAACCTTATCTCGACAAGATCATCTTCAAAGTCGTGCCTGACGCCGGCGCGCGCGCCGCCACGCTGGAGAACGGCGACGCCCAGTACGCCGTGTTCAGCCCGGTGCCGCCGAAAGAAGCGCAACGCTTGGCCGAGTCCGGCAAGGTCAAGGTCGAAACCAGCGGTTATCAGTGGTCGTCGCCCGTGCTTTACCTCGACTACAACCTCAACAACAAGTACCTGAAAGACGTGCGCGTGCGCCGCGCCATCGCCCACGCGGCCAACCTGGAAGGCCTGAACAAGGTGGTCTGGTACGGCTACGGCAAGCCGTCGGTCAGCATCGTGCCGACGACCTTGTCGCAGTTCTTCGACAACACCGTGCCGCGTTATCCCTACGACACCAAGAAGGCGGAAGCGCTGCTGGATGAAGCCGGCTTCCCGCGCGGCGCCGACGGCGTGCGCTTCACCATCAGCAACGACTATCTGCCGTACGGCGACGACTACCGCCGCACCGCCGAATACCTCAAGCAATCGCTCAAGCGCGTCGGCATCGAAGTCAACATCCGCAGCCAGGACACGGCGGCCTTCACCAAGCGCGTCTACGGCGACCGCGACTTCGATACCGCGATTACCTGGAACGCTTCCTTCCCCGATCCGCAGATCGGCCTCACGCGCATGTACTGGTCGGGCTGGATCGGCAAGAACATTCCCTGGACCAACAGCTCCGGCTACAGCAATCCGGAAGTCGATCGCGTGATCGAGCAGTCGCAGGGCGCCGCCACGCAGGCCGAACGCATCGCGTTGTTCAAGAAATTCCAGCAGATCACCCAGACCGAGCTGCCGACCTTGCCGCTGATCGAATTGCATTTCTTCACGGTGCATTCGCCGCGCCTCAAGGGCATCACGCAAGACGGCGACCAGTCGCAGGGCTCGCTGAAAAACGCGTGGCTGGAACCGGCCAACGCGAACCTGGCGAAAGCCGGGCAATAAAAATACCGAGGGAAAACACAACATGAACAAGACTGTATTCAAGCTGCTGGCAGCCACCGCTGCCACTGCTCTCACGCTGGCCTTTAATGCGTTCGCGCAGACCCGCGGCGGCACGCTGACCGCGATCATCCAGCCCGAGCCGGTGATCCTGACGTCCGCGTTGAACACGGCGGCGCCGACCGGTTTCTTCAGCGCCAACGTGTTCGACGGCCTGGTGGAATACGACAACGATTTCAAGCTGCGTCCGGCGCTGGCGGAGAGCTGGGACGTCTCTAAGGACAGCAAGACGCTGACCTTCCACCTGCGCCATGGCGTGAAGTGGCATGACGGCAAGCCGTTCACTTCGGCCGACGTCAAATGGACGCTGGAAAACGTCTGGAAGAAAATCCACCCGCGTAACCAGATCATCTTCGGCACCGTCACCGGCGTCGACACGCCGGACGACTACACCGTCATCATCCGTTTCAGCGAACCGTCGCTGGCTGTCCTGAGCTCGCTCAACAGCAACGGCGCGCAAGTGCTGCCCAAGCATTTGTACGAAGGCACCGACATCCTCAACAATCCGTACAACAACAAGCCGGTCGGCACCGGCCCGTTCGTGTTCAAGGAATGGAGCAAGGGCAACTACATCACGCTGGAACGCAATCCGAATTATTGGGATAAGAGTAACGTCGGGAGCAAAGGCGTTAGCAAGCCTTACCTCGACAAGATCATCTTCAAGGTCGTGCCTGACGCCGGCGCGCGCGCCGCTGCGCTGGAAAAGGGCGAAGCGCAATATGCGCCGTTCTCGCCGGTGCCGCTGAAGGATGCCGAGCGCCTCGCCAAACTGCCCGGCCTCAAACTGGAAACGCGCGGATACGACTGGATTTCGCCATGGCTGTTCCTTGACGTCAACGTCGACCGACCTTATTTCAAGGACGTGCGCGTGCGCCAGGCGCTGGCCTATGCGATCGACCTGAACGCCTTCAACAAGGTGGTCTGGTATGGTTTCGGCAAACCGGCGGTCAGCCCGGTGGTGTCGACGCTCAAGCAGTTCCACACCGACGACGTGCCGAAGTACGGCTACGATCCGAAGAAGGCGGAAGCGCTGCTTGATGAAGCCGGCCTGAAGCGCGGCGCCGACGGCACCCGCCTGCGCATCAATCTCGATTACCTGCCTTACGGCGACGACTACAAGCGCAGCGGCGAATACATCAAGCAAGCATTGAAACGTATCGGCATCGACGTCAATGTGCGCGCACAGGACACGCCGACTTACACCAAGCGCGTCTACGGCGATCGCGACTATGACTTGTCGGTGGTGTGGTTCGCCGGTTTCGCCGATCCGCTGGTGGGCGTTACGCGCGCTTACTGGAGCGATTCGGTCGGCAAGAACATCCCGTGGAGCAACGGCTCGGGCTACCGCAGCGCCGAGGCCGACAAGCTGATCGAGCAAGCCCAGTCCTCGGCCAGCCAGAGCGAACGCGTCGCGCTGTTCAAGAAACTGCAGCAACGCGTGCAGACCGACCTGCCGTCGATCCCGCTGCTGGAGTTGCATTTCTTCACCGTACAGGCCGCCAACCTGAAAGACACCGTCACTGGCGTCGACCAGATCTACAGCTCGCTCAAGAACGCCTGGTTCGACAACACGGCCAAAGTCGCCAAAGCGGCTCCCTGAGGATGGCGATGAAAATCAATAACGTCGTCGTTCGCCGCCTGCTGCAACTGGTCAGCGTGGCGCTCGGCGTGGCCGTCATCAATTTCTTCCTGCTGCGGCTGGCGCCGGGCGACGCCGCCCAGGTGCTGGCAGGGGAGGCCGGGGCGGCGACGCCGGAATACATGGCGGCGCTGCGCGCCCAGTTCGGGCTGGACCAGCCGCTGCTGGTGCAGTTCGGCAAGTACCTGCTCAATCTCGCGCATTTCAATCTCGGCTATTCCTTTCGCCATGGCATGCCGGTGGCGCAACTGATAGCCGAACGCGTGCCGGCGACCTTGTTGCTGATGGGCGCAAGCATTGTGTTCGCGGTCGTGGCCGGCGCCACGCTGGGAGCCATCGCCGCCTATCGCGCGGGCAAGATCGCCGACGTGCTGATCTCGACGCTGGCGCTGCTGTTCTTCGCCACGCCGCTGTTCTGGATCGGCCTGATGCTGGTGGTGGTGTTTTCGGTGTGGCTAGACTGGTTGCCGGTGGGCGGCATGTTCACGATTGAAGCCGGCTTTACCGGCTGGGCGCACGTCGTCGACGTGGCGCGCCATCTGGTGTTGCCGGCGGTGACGCTGGGTTTGTTCTACATGGCGGTCTACACGCGCCTGATGCGCGCCACCATGGTCGAAGTGCGGCGCCAGGATTTCGTCCGCACCGCCGTCGCCAAGGGCGCGCGGCCGCCGCGCGTGCTGTTCGCGCATGTGCTGCGTAATGCTTTGCTGCCGCTGGTCACCATGCTGGGCGTGCAGGTCAGCTCCATCATCGGCGGCGCGGTGCTGGTGGAGACCGTGTTCTCCTGGCCGGGCTTGGGGCGGCTGGCGTTCGAAGCGCTGTTCCAGCGCGATTTCAATCTGCTGCTCGGCATCTTGCTGTGCAGTTCCATCGTCGTGATCGTGGTGAACTGGGTGGTGGACTTCGTCTATACCCGTCTCGATCCGCGTATCCGTCTCGCCTGAAAGCGGCTTCTCAATGAGCGAACTTGTTTCCACTTTGGCGCTGAGCAAAACTGATGCGCCCGCCAGCCTGATCGCCGCGCCGACCGCGCGCGGCTGGTTCGGCCGTCTGTTGCGTTCGCCGTCGGCGCTGGTCGGCGGCGTGCTGTTGCTGGTGGTCGTGCTGATGGCGGCGTCCTCGCCGTGGCTGTTTCCCGGCGATCCGCTGGACATGGTGGCAGAGCCTTTCCTGCATCCCGGCGTCGATGCGACGCATTTGCTGGGCAGCGACATGCTGGGCCGTGATTTGTTGAGCGGTATTTTCCACGGCGCGCGCGTGTCGCTGCTGATCGCCGTGGTCTCGACTTTGCTGGCGCTGCTGCTGGGCGTGAGCGGCGGTTTGCTGGCCGGCTATTACGGCGGCCTTGCCGACGCCGTGCTGATGCGCGTGACGGAATTCTTCCAGACCATCCCGTCCTTCCTGTTTGCGCTGGCGATCGTCGCCGTGGTGCAGCCGAGCTTGCTGACGATTGCATTGGCCATCGGCGTGACCGCCTGGCCGAGCCTGGCGCGGCTGGTGCGCGCCGAGGTGCTCAAGCTGCGCTACAGTGAAATGGTGCAGGCCAGCGCCGCGCTCGGCGCGACCGATCTGCGCATCATGTTGCGCGACATCTTGCCCAATACGCTGACGCCGATCCTGGTGTCGACCTCGCTGATGGTGGCGACTGCCATCCTCACGGAATCCAGCCTGGCCTTCCTCGGCCTGGGCGATCCCAATGCGGTGAGCTGGGGCAACATGGTCGGCTCGGGCCGCGAGGTGATCCGCACCGACTGGTACATCACGACGATTCCCGGCATCGCCATCGTGGTGACGGTGCTGGCATTGAATTTATTAGGCGACGGACTGGCCGACGTGCTCGATCCGCGCGACAGAAAATAGGAGAAACACCATGGCACGCGTATCAACCCTGTTATCGAATCAGTTGCCGGAAGGCCACGCACGTACGATCTTCGAGAAAGTCGAGAACGAGTACGGCGCCTTCGGCAACATGCTGGGCGTGCTGGCGCACCGGCCGGCCTCGATCGAACACATCTACGGCTTGCTGCTGCAGTTCGCGGCGGAAGGCAATATCTCCAAGCTGCATCTGGAGATCGTGCTGGTCACGGCGTCCAAGGCCAATGAATGCAGCTACTGCGTCTCGCACCATGCGCCCAAGCTGGCGGCGCAGCATGTGTCGGCGGAGACCGTGGAGCGCATCCTCGATGCCGACGTGCCGGGTCTGGGCCCGGTGGAAAAGCTGGTGCGCGATTATGCGCTGGCAGTTACGCGCCAACGTGTCGGCGACAGTCTGGTGGAGCGATTGCGCGAACATTTCTCCGAATCGCAGATCGTGGAGCTGACGCTGCGCGCCGCGCTGTGCGCTTTCTTCGCGCGCTTCAACGAAGCGCTCGACGTGCAGCTTGAGCCTGAATACGCTACGGCGGACGCAGCATGAGTACGGACGCCGGCAAGAAGGAGATCCGCCTCAACGCGTTCAACATGAATTGCGTGAATCACATCAACCACGGCCTGTGGACGCATCCGCGCGACCGTTCGCAGGATTACACCGACATCGAATACTGGACCGGGCTGGCAAAACTGCTGGAGCGCGGCAAGTTCGACGGCCTGTTCCTGGCGGACATCGTCGGAGTCTACGACGTGTACCAGAACTCGGTCGACATCACGCTGCGCGAGTCGATCCAGCTGCCGGTCAACGACCCCATGCTGCTGATCTCGGCAATGGGGCTGGTGACGCAACATCTCGGTTTCGGCATCACCGCCAACCTGACCTACGAAGCGCCGTTCCTGTTTGCGCGCCGCATGTCGACGCTCGATCACCTGACCAAGGGGCGCGTCGGCTGGAACATCGTCACCGGCTATCTCGACAGCGCGGCGCGCGCGATGGGCTTGTCGGAACAGCTGGAACACGACCAGCGCTACGACCGCGCCGACGAATTCATGGAAGTCGTCTACAAGTTATGGGAAGGCAGCTGGGAAGACGATGCCGTCATCCGCGACCGCCAGAACCGTATCTATGCGCAGCCGGACAAGGTGCACAAGATCCGGCATAGCGGCGACTACTACAAGGTCGAGGGCATCCACCTGAGCGAGCCGTCGCGCCAGCGCACGCCTGTGCTGTATCAGGCCGGTTCGTCCGGCCGCGGCCAGGCGTTCGGCGCACGGCACGCGGAGTGCGTGTTCGTCTCCGGCCAGAGCAAGGACGCCGTGCGCAAGCTGGTGACCGGCATCCGCGAGGGCGCGGTGCGCGAAGGCCGCCGGCCGGACGACGTCAAGGTCTTCATGGGCCTGACCGTAGTCGTCGCGCCGACCGAAAAGGAAGCGCGTGAAAAATATGCCGAATATGCACGCTACGCCAGCCCGGAAGCCGGCCTTGCGCATTTCTCCAGCGGCACCGGCATCGATTTTTCGCAGTACGAACTGGACGAGCCGATCCGCCAGGTCAAGACCAACTCCATCGAATCGCTGGTCAAGACCGTGACCAATCCGGAACTCAACTGGACCAAGCGCAAGCTGTTGCAGCAACTGGAGCTGGGCGGGCGTTACGCCACCATCGTCGGTTCGCCGCAGCAAGTGGCCGACGAACTGGAAGCGTGGATACGCGAGACCGACATCGACGGTTTCAACCTGACCCGCACCGTGACGCCGGAGAGTTTTGAGGCCTTCGTCGATCTGGTCATCCCTGAGTTGCAGACGCGCGGTTCCTACAAGCACGACTATGCTCCCGGCACCTTGCGCGAGAAGCTGTTTTCCGGCGGCGCCCGCCTGCCGGAGCAGCATGCCGGCGCCGGCTATCGCAACGGCGTTCCCGCCTGAGCACTGACCACAGAAAGATCACCATGAGCCAGATCCTCGACATCCGCAACCTCAGCGTGTCCTTTCCCGGTCACGATGCCGTCAAGAGTCTCAGCCTCGGCATTGACGCCGGCGAGACGCTGGCGCTGGTCGGCGAATCCGGTTGCGGCAAGTCGACCACGGCGTTGTCGCTGTTGCGCCTGTTGCCCGACAGCGCGCGCGTATCGGGCAGCATCGTGTTTGAAGGCCGCGATCTGCAGACGCTGCCGGAAGAAGAAATCTGCGCGCTGCGCGGCAACGCGATCTCGATGATCTTCCAGGAGCCGATGACATCATTGAACCCGGTGCTGACCATCGGCCGGCAGGTGGTCGAAGCCATCCGCCTGCACCAGCCGCTGTCGGCGCAGGCCGCCAGGGTGCGCGCCATCGAGCTGCTGGAACTGGTGCGTATTCCCGAGCCGCAGCGCCGCTTCAACGATTATCCGCACAACCTGTCCGGCGGCCAGCGCCAGCGCGTCATGATCGCCATGGCGGTGGCTTGTCGGCCGCGTCTGCTGGTGGCGGACGAACCGACCACGGCGCTGGACGTGACGATCCAGGCGCAGATTCTGGAGCTGCTCGATCAGTTGCGCCGCGAGCTGTCGATGGCCGTGCTGCTGATCACGCACGATCTGGCGGTGGTCGAACAATGGGCTGACCGCGTCGTCGTCATGTACGGCGGCAAGAAAATCGAGGAAGCGCGCAGCGAGATCCTGTTCGATCGTCCGCGCCATCCATATACGCAAGGCTTGCTGGGTGCCTCCTTGCAGATGGCGCAGAACTATCACTATCGCGACGGCCGCCTGCCCGAGATTCGTACGGAGAAAAAGGGCGACGAGCGCATCTTCACGCTGTCCGGCCGCGAGCATGCGCTGCCTTTGCCGCCGGTTTCCACCGCCGCGAAACCCTTGCTGTCCTTGCAGGACGTGCACACACATTACCGTTCGCGCAACGGCGTCGTGCATGCCGTGAAGGGTGTTTCCTTCGACGTGGCGCCGGGCGAGTCGGTCGGCCTGGTGGGGGAGTCCGGTTGCGGCAAGTCGACGCTGTCGAAGACCATCGTGCGCCTGGTTGAATCCAGCGCCGGGAAAATCCTGCTGGACGGCGACGACATCGCGCAGCTCAATGGCGCGCGGCTGCGTCCTTACCGTCGCCGTGTGCAGATGATTTTCCAGGATCCGTATGCCTCGCTCAATCCGCGCCACACGGTGGCCGAGATTCTCGATGCAGCGCTGGTGATCCACGACGTCAAGGACAAGGCGGAACGCCGCCGCCGCATCGAGCAGATCGTCGATCTGGTCGGCTTGCCGCAGCGCGCCTTGCGCAGCTATCCACATCAGTTTTCCGGAGGTCAGCGGCAGCGCATCGGCATCGCGCGGGCATTGGTGCTCAAGCCGGCGCTGGTGATCTGCGACGAACCGGTGTCGGCGCTCGACGTCTCGGTGCAGGCGCAGATACTGAATTTGCTGGTGGACCTCAAGCGCGAGTTCGGTTTGTCCTATCTTTTCATATCGCACGATCTGTCGGTGGTGCGCTACATCGCCGACAAGGTGCTGGTGATGAACGGCGGACGCATTGTCGAGTCCGGCGACCACAACAGCATCTGGCAGAGGCCGCAGCACGACTACACGCGTTCGCTGATTGCGGCGGTGCCTTCCGCAGCCGCGCGCCGCCAGGTTGCGGGGGAACCGCGCGAATTGCTGATCGCCTGATTTCTGCCGGATCACCGTCTGATCTCTGCCCGATATTGCGGTCACCAAAAAGCAAATATTCAAGCAACAAAAGATTCGTTTTGTTCGCCGCCGACGGCAGATAAATTAGCGCTATTTGAGGATGATTCATGGCGCGATTTTTTACCCGTCTGCTGGCGGGCTTGTTGTTGACGAGTGTTGCAGCCGGTGTTGCCGCGACGGCCGCGGCGCAGGATAAGACATTGAAGGTCGGCGTCACCAGCGGCCCGCATGCGCAGATTTTTGAAGTGGTCAAACGGGTCTTCGAGTGCAGCAATCCCGGCTACAAGATCCAGATCGTCGAGTTCAACGATTACATCCAGCCCGATGCCGCGCTGGATGCCGGCGAACTGGATGCCAACAGCTTCCAGCATCGTCCCTTCCTGAACGCGCAGATCAAGACGCGGGGTTACAAGCTGTACGGGACCGGGCGCACGTTCATCGGACCGATGGCGATTTACTCGAAGAAGTATCGCAGCCTGAACGACATCCCGGCCGGCGCCAGGATCGGCATCCCGAATGACCCCGCCAATGAAAGCCGCGTCCTGCTGCTATTGCAGAAGCAGGGTGTGGTCAAGCTGCGTGCAGGGATTGATCCGTTGACGGGAGTGAACGCGACGCCTATCGATATCGTTGAAAATCCGAAGAAGTGGAAGTTCATCGAGATCGACGCGGCGCAGCTGCCGCGCACGCTGGACGATCTGGATGCGTCGGCGGTGAATGCCGACTATGCGGCGAAGGCAGGCCTGCATCCGGTGCGCGACAGCTTGGCGGTGGAGGGTGGCGAGAGTCCTTACGCATGCCTGATCGCCGTACGCGAAAAAGACCGTGACCAGGTCTGGTTGCCCAAGCTGGTGAAGGCTTACCAGTCGGATGAAGTGAAGAAATTTATCGAGGGGGAATTCAAGGGCGGAATTGTGGCGGCCTGGTGATCGCATCAGCGCAAGCTGGTCATTCGGGGCGGGGATGCGTATCTCGTCCCAGCCTCCGGCAGACCGGCAGAGAAAGTCTTATCATGTGCAGGCCCGGGATTCCGGTTCCGATGGAATCCCACTCATCTGTTCACACCACCTGACCACAGGTGCCACGTCATGAGGTATTGACATGAATAAGGCTTTGAAAATCGATTTCGTCTCCGACATCGTGTGCCCCTGGTGCGCGATCGGGCTGGCGGGTCTGAATACCGCGCTGGAACGCATCGGCCCGGACACGCAGGTCGATCTCACCATGCATCCCTTCGAGCTCAATCCCGGCTTGAACGCAGCCGGTGAGGTTCAGCTTGAATACATCACCGCGAAATACAACATCAGCGCCGACCAGGCGCGCGCCAACCGCGAGCAGATCCGTGCCCGGGCTGCTGCCGTCGGCTTCACCATGAATCGTGACGACGCCAGTCGCGTCTACAACAGTTTCGACGCGCATCGCCTGCTTGCGTGGGCGAAAGAAAAGAATGTCCAGCCGGCGCTCAAGCTGATCCTGCTCGAAGCGTATTTCACCGACGGCAAGAACATCGCGGACAGGGACGTACTGGCGGCGCTCGCCGTTAAGGCCGGCCTGGACGGCGCCGAAGCAGGCGCAGTGCTGGCATCGGATCGTTTCGCGCAGGAAGTGAAGGAAGAAGAGGTGCTGTGGGCGCAACGCGGCATCAGCAGCGTGCCGGCTGTCGTTGTGAATGATCGCTACCTGATCTCGGGAGGCCAGCCGCCGGAAGTGTTTGAAGAGCAGCTGCGGGCGATCATGGCGGGTGAGGATAGCGAGTAACTGTGACGAATGACGCCTGAGCAGTAAGCCCATGGCGTCATCATGTTCCGTAACGATCAGTTTTCGAAGTATTTCATCTGTTCGAGATCCGCAATCAATCCCGGCCCGGTCGGATGCCAGTCCAGCCATTCCCTTGTTTGCGCGCCTGAGGCGGGCAGGTCGCGTCCGACAAAATCGCCGAGCCAGCCGAAATGCGCGAGCGCTTCCTCGGACGAGAGGCTGACCGCCGGGATATTCAATCCTTTGCCGATGATTTCGGCGATGGTCCGAAGCGCAATTCCTTCTTCGGCGACGGCATGGTATCGGCTGCCTGCTTGCCGCCGCTCCAACGCCAACCGATAAAGCCGGGCGACGTCGCTGACATGCGCCGCCGGCCAGCGGTTCTGGCCGTCGCCGACATAGGCCGAGACGCCTTTCGCGCGCGCCATCTCGATGAGCGGGCTGATCAGGCCTTGCTTGCGCGTATCGTGGACCTGCGGCAAGCGCACGACCGATACATTGACGCCGCGCTCTGCGACGGTGACGCCTGCCAGCTCCGATGCCTTGCGCGGATTCGGATGGTTGGCATTGAAATTTTCTTCGGTCGCGGGGCGGCCCGGGGCGATAGCGCCTATGCCGGTGCCGGAGGTGATGAGCAGCGGACGATCCGAGCCGGCGAGCGCCGATCCCAGTGCTTCAATGGCTTGCCGGTCGGCTTCGCAATTCGCGACGAACTGCGAGAAATCGTGATTGAAGGCGGTGTGAATGACGCCGTCCGACATGGCCGCGCCGCGGCGCAGACTGTCCAGGTCTTGCAGGTCGCCGCGAAAGACTTCGGCCCCGGCCGCGAGCAGCGATTGCGCGCCGGTTTCCGAACGTGTCAGGCCAAGCACCTGATGGCCTGCCTTGATGACTTCCGCCACGATGGCCGAGCCGATGAAACCGGTCGCGCCGGTGATAAAAATACGCATGATGAACGCCTTTGCTTTAGTTGAGGACGCTGAGACAGTCCGATGAGGCTCAATATAAGCGCTTGAATCGATACCATCAATGCGATAAAGTCCGCATTATTGGCTCAATCGTCCGGAGGCTTATGGATCCGCTCTCAGAGGTGTTGTCGCTGTTCAAGGCGCGAAGTTATGTGGCAGGCGGGTTTCAGATCCCCGGCAACATGGCGATTCAGTGGCCCGAACATGAAGGCATCAAGTGCTACGCCGTGGTTTCCGGGCAATGCTGCTTGTCCGTGGAGGGGATTGCCGGGGAAATACTGTTGACTGCGGGCGACTGCTATCTGTTGCCGCCCGGGCCGCCGTTCCGGCTGGCGACCGACCTGTCGGCGACGCCGGTCGATTTTTTCGCGCTGCGCGAGCGGATCAAAACGGACGGGCAAGTTGCCGTCAGGACGGAAGGCGGCTGTTATCTGGTCGGCGGCCACTTCATCCTGACGGGCAGCCACGCGGATTTTTTGCTGAGCTCGCTGGCGCCCGTCGTGCATATCCGAAAAGAGTCCGACAAGGCCGCCATGCGCTGGTCGCTGGAGCGCATGGCGCAAGAAGTGCGCGACCCGCAGCCGGGCGGCTCGCTCATCACGCAGCAACTCGCCTACATGATGCTGGTGCAGGCCTTGCGGCTGCACCTCGCGGATGAGGCGACGGAAGGCGTCGGCTGGCTGTTTGCGCTCGCCGACAAGCAGATGGGCGCGGCCATCCGATGCATGCATGACGACCCCGGGCACGGCTGGACCTTGCAAAAACTTGCAGGACATGTCGGCATGTCGAGGTCGGTCTTTGCGCTGCGTTTCAAGCAGACGGTCGGCGCCACGCCCATGGAATACCTGACGCGCTGGCGCATGTTGCTGGCCGGCGACCGGCTGAAGAATTCGCGCGAATCGACTGCGGCCATCGCTTCGTCGCTTGGCTATGAGTCCGAAAGCGCTTTCGGCAAGGCGTTCAAAAGAGTCATGGCGTGTTCGCCGCGAGAGTATGGCCGCGGAGCGTCTGTCCCGAACATGGCGCCGGCCATCAATGACGCCGGCGGCAATCCTCAGCCGATTGCAAGCGCTATCGGTGGCCACTAGGGGGCCCTTGTCCGGCAATTTTTTCGTGGGTTTCCTGCGCTTGTCGGCTACCATCCTCTCTTCGATGAAATGAAAGACGAACCATGGGAATACTTGACGAGGCGATACGCGAGATCGCGTTGGAGAGGCAAGCGGCAGAGGATGACGCCAGGCAGGCGCTGGAGGATTTCGACATCATCACTTCCAGAGCGGTGGATGCGGTGAAGAACACGGTCGCCGCGTTGCGGGCCGAATTGCAGGCTGCGGGCTGGTGGTCTGAAGAATTGAGCGAAGACAGCCGCAAGCCGGAGTACCTGAGCCTGAGCTTCCGTGTCCGGCGCCATGCGAACAATCCCGATCTCGCAACGAATCCCGATTATGTCTATTCCATCAAATTCGACGCATTGGGCGGCGCCGTCCGGACCGCAGGCGCAAGCGAGCCGTTGCTGGAGCCGCTGGTAATCCGCGGTGTGGCCAGGCAAGACTTCGGCGTGGATCTGGAAAAGGATCTCAAGCTTTTCCTGAAAGCGATTCTGCGCGGGCATTGAGCGGGTAAGGATATTTCCCCTTGAAATATTCTGTCCGATCGGTGAGAGGACAAAAAAGCCCGGTATGAACGGGTAATGCCGTTCGGTTAAGCCCATTTTCCTAAAACTGTCGTCCCAGCGAACGCTGGGGCCACTGTCATGAAGACGGTCAATACGCAATTGTCGGCATAGGTGCGACAATGTGTCGCACCCCTGAAACCCGATATGTCAGTCTGTTGCAAGTTTGAGAAAGCGATAAGCTGATAACATCTTTCGATGCCTGATTTGATACCTGATTGACGCGCAATGCGTCATGTCTCCCCATTCCAGAACGCTGTTCCGACTGCTTGTTTTCATCGAGGTTCTTTGTGATGCGCTTCCCACGTTTGAATGTCTTCCTGCTCGCCGCTATTGGTGCCGCTGTTGGTGCGTCTATTGTTGCGCCGTCCGCATTCGCGCACGTCACGTTGGAAACGAAGCAAGCCGTTGCCGGCAGCTACTACAAAGCGGTCTTCAAGGTGCCTCACGGATGCAAAGGCTCGCCCACCACCAGGATTCGCATTCAGATTCCGGCCGGCGTGATTTCCGTCAAGCCGCAACCGAAGGCCGGCTGGAAGCTGGAACTCGTCGAAGGCAATTATGCCAAGTCCTATTCCTTGCATGGTGCGCAAGTGACATCGGGAGTTCGCGAGATATCCTGGACCGGCAATTTGCCGGATGCTTACTACGATGAATTTATCTTTCAGGCGAATCTGACGACAGATTTGCCGGCAGGAACTGTCGTCTCCTTCCCGGTGGTGCAGGAGTGTGAAAAGGGCGTATCCCGCTGGATAGAAACCAAAGAACCATCCGAGAATCCTGCTCCCAAACTGACGATCGTCGCCAAGCCTTGATCCGGTTGTGACCATGCACGAACGCGGTTTTCCTTGACCGTCGCGCCAAGACGATGAATGCTCTTTCCAGTCGCCAGCCCTGGCGGATAGCCGCTCAGGAACATATGCGCCGCGTGAAATACCTGTTCATGGTTCTTGTTGCCTGCCTTCTGCAGATTTTTTCAGTCGCGGCATTCGCGCATGCATCGCTCATCGACTCTCAGCCGTCTGACGCCAGCGTTCTCAGCGCGGGGCCCGCAGATGTCGTGTTGCGGTTCAACGAGCCGGTGGCGCCGTTGGTGTTCAAGCTGGTGTTTCCGGACGGCTCCATCAAACCATTAAGCCAGATCGCCGTCATTCCTGACGGACTGAAAATCGCTCTCCCCAAAACAGAAGTCGTCGGCACCTATCTGTTGAGCTGGCGGGTTATTTCGGCAGATGGCCATCCGGTGGGGGGAGCATTAAGCTACTCGCTCGGGTCTCCGTCTTCCGAGGTGAAACCGGTCTTGTCGGCTTCGTCTCCCATGCTCGTTGCCATCATCTGGTTGTCTCGATTTGCTTTGTATGTGTGCTTGTTTCTCGGTATCGGCGGCGTTGCCTTTCGCGCTTTTTTCTCTGTCGAGACAGATGCGCCGCCGAGATGGATCAATGCACTTATCTTCTCCAGTTGGCTATTGCTGCCGGTAGCCGTCGGCACGCACGGTCTCGATGCGCTCTCGGCATCGTGGGATCAGTTGCTCTCCTGGGCGCCGTGGAAAACCAGTTTGGGTACGACTTACGGGACGACGGCTGCTCTGATGCTGGCGGCGTCGCTCGTCGGCTGTGCCGGGAACATCAAAAAGCAGATCGGGCCAGGAGCGAGCGTTGCCGCATTGCTGCTGCTGGGTGCCGCGCTGGCCTCCAGCGGACACGCCGCCTCGGCGCCGCCGACCTGGCTGGCGCGTCCAACGGTATTTTTGCATGCCGTTGCGATTTGCCTGTGGATCGGTTCGTTGCTGCCTTTGATGTCGGCGCTTGGAAAAACGCAGGGGCCGCAGATCTTGCGAAAGTTTTCGCGCGCCATTCCCCGGGTACTGGCGGCGTTGCTGGTGAGCGGCATCGTGCTGACGACGCTTCAGTTGCGACACCTGAATGAATTGTGGCTGAGCGATTACGGAAGAATCCTGTGCGTCAAACTTGCTCTGCTGTCGGGCCTTCTTGCGGTTGCCGCCTTCAACAGATACGGTTTGACGGTGCGTGTGGAACAGGGGGATCATCGTGCTGCCCGTGCGATGAGAAAGCTTATTGCAGTCGAGATCATGTTGGTGCTTCTGATTCTCGCAGCCGCTACTACATGGCGTTTCACGCCGCCGCCACGTGCGCTGGCGCCATCCCGCGCGACCGCCTCGCACATTCATATTCACACGGCGGAAGCGATGGCGGATGTGACGCTGGTTGCGCGAGGCAGCAATCAGGTCGAAGCTCAGGTATTTCTCGCTGACGGCGAAGGAGCCCCGCTGAAAGCCAAAGAAGTCGTACTGAAATTTTCTTCGCCTCAACAGGGCTTGGAAGCGTTGGAAGAAGAAACGCAGCTCGGAGAAAACGAGACCTGGAAAACCAAGGCCTTTGCACTGCCGGCAACAGGGCGCCGGCATGTTCGCCTTGACGTGCTGATTTCGGATTTTGAAAGTATCAGTCTTGAGGGGGAAATCGATTAGCGGAATGAATGAGTTGCTAATGTTGTTGAAAGAAGGCCGGCAAGAAGCGGCATGCCCATGGTACAAACTCAGACAATGAACAACGGCAATGAATAACGAAAAACGCCAGGCGACATTTAACCAGCAAGCCGCATAGACGTATGACAAGCAGTGGCTCAGGCCAAAGGCCGAATAAGCGGGCTCGCTTTTTGCGGATAAACGCAGCACAATTGATAACAATTTTCGGACGACACCATGCTTGCACACACACTGAATTTCACCACCCTGGCGCTGTTCGCGCTGGTGGCATTGGTAACGATCGCCACGCCCGGCCCGACGGTGTTGCTGGCGTTGGCCAATGGCGCGCGCTATGGCGTGCGCCGCTCGCTGGCGGGGATGCTCGGCGCGGTGTCGTCGGATTTTGTGCTGGTTGGCTCGGTGGCGCTGGGGTTGGGCGCGGTGCTGGCGGCGTCCGAGTTCTGGTTTTCGGTGGTGAAGTGGATCGGCGTGGCCTACCTGACGTGGCTGGGGATACGCATGCTGCGTTCCAATGGCGGGCTGGATTTGTCGCGCGCGGTGGCGGAGCCGGGCGATGTGGCGCCGTCGCGGATTTTTGCGAAGTCTTTCCTGGTTGCGGTGACCAATCCCAAGGGATATCTGTTCTGCTCGGCGCTGCTGCCGCAATTCATCAACGCCGCCGAGCCGCAATGGCCGCAGTATGCGGCGATCAGCGTCGTGTTTGCGGCGCTGGATTTCAGTGTGATGCTGGGCTATGCGGTCATCGGTGCGCGCGCCGTCAGTCTGCTGCGCCAGCGCGCAGTGCTGTGGCTGGACCGGTCTTGCGGCGCGATCTTGCTGGCGCTGGCGGGGACGATGGCGTTTTATCGTCGCAGCGGCAACTAGTGGCAACTAGCGGTAACTGAGCCGATTTCCGTTTGGACATAAAAAAGAACCGGCGGCATGGTTCACATGCCGGCCGGTTCACACCACAACAGCTTCAGGTACTGCAGGAGACTTTTCGCTTGTTTTTCTGCTTACTGCGGTTTCAGCAAGCTGCACTTCGATTCGGCGACGGTAGTGAATGCCTGCTCGCCGGGGATGGTTTCCACCAGCTTCAGGTAATCCCATGGCTTCTTCGATTCGGCCGGCGACTTGACCTGGTACAGGTACATGTCGTGGATGTTGCGGCCGTCGGCGCGGATGTAGCCCTTGTTGTAGAAGTCGTCGATCTTCATTTTCTTCAGCTCGGCCATGACCTTGGTCGAATCGTCGGTCTTGATCGCGGCGACTGCCTTCAGATAGGTCGTGGTCGCGGAGTAGGCCGCGGCCTGATGCGTGCTCGGCATCTTTTTCATCTTCAGGAAGAAGCGGTTGGCGAACTGGCGCGAAGCTTCGTCCTTGTCCCAGTACCAGCTGTCGGTCATCATCAGGCCTTCGGCATTGTTCAGGCCGAGGGCGTGGATGTCGTTGATCACCATCAGCAGGCCCACCAGCTTCATGGTCTTGGTGACGCCGAATTCCTTGGCCGCCTTGATCGCATTGACGGTGTCGTCGCCGGCGTTGGCCAGGCCGAGGATTTGCGCCTTGGAACCCTGCGCCTGCAGCAGGAAGGACGACATGTCGGAGGCGAACAGCGGATGCTTCACGGAGCCCACCACGGTGCCGCCGTTGGCCTTGACCACGGCGCCGGTGTCGCTGGCCAGCGCGTGGCCGAAGGCGTAATCGGCCTCCAGGAAGAACCATGATTTGCCGCCTTGTTTGAGGACCGCTTTGCCGGTGCCCTTGGCCAGGGCCACGGTGTCGTATTCGTAGTGCACGGTATAGGGCGTGCATTCTTCATTGGTCAGGCGCGCGCTGCCGGCGCCGATGTTGATGTAGACGCGCTTCTTTTCCGCCATGACCTTGTTCGTCGCCAGCGCGGTGGCAGAGTTGACGCCGCCGATCAGCATGTCGAGGCCGCGCTGGTCGGCCCATTCGCGCGCCTTGGTGGCGGCGATGTCGGCCTTGTTCAGGTGGTCGGCGGACATTACTTCGATCGGCTTGCCCAACACCTTGCCGCCGAAGTCGGCCACGGCCATGCGGATCGCTTCGAGGCCGCCGGCGCCGTCGGTGTCGGCGTAGGGGCCGGACATGTCGGTGATGAAGCCGATGCGGACGGCATCGTCCGACACTTGCGCCTGCGCGGCGCCGGCGCAGACCAGCGCGGAAGCTGCGATCAGGCGGGCGAGGGTGTTCAGTTTGAATTGTGCTTGCATGTTGTCTCCTGGTTATCGATGCTTTCTGATGAAGCGATCTTTTTTGTGCTGCTGGTGCGTCTTATTTTCCACGTCGCTGGCTTAGCAGCTTAACCGCAAAATCCACGCGCACGTCTTTGGCGGCGACCATTTGCTGCACCACCCAATCCATTTCGTCTGCGGCGGCGCCGGCAGCGAGTGCAATGTTGCGTGCGTGCAGCGCCATGTGGCCGCGCTGGATGCCTTCGGTGGCAAGCGCGCGCAGGGCGGCCATGTTTTGGGCGAGGCCGACGGCGACGGCGATTTCGGCCAGCTCCTGTGCTGATTTGACGTCCATGATCTTGAGCGCTAGGCGCGCCAGCGGATGCGTCTTGGTGGCGCCGCCGACCAGGCCGACCGGCATCGGGATTTCCAGCGTGCCGACCAGATGGCCGTCGTTGCCGATTTCCCAGGTGGAGAGCGAGGTGTAGTGGCCGTTGCGGGCGGCATAGGCGTGCGCGCCGGCTTCCACCGCGCGCCAGTCGTTGCCGGTGGCGACGATGACCGGATCGATGCCGTTCATGATGCCCTTGTTGTGCGTGGCGGCGCGGTAAGGATCGACTGCGGCGAAGGTGTACGCATCGACGATGCGGTTGATGACGTCGGCGCCGTCGTAGTCGGCGGTGGTCAATGCTGCCGGCGAGACGCGCACGTGGGCGCGCGCCAGGCGCAGGTCGGCCAGGTTGGACAGGATGCGCAGGCGCACTTTGCCGCCGGTGATCTGTTCGATATGGCCGGCAACCGCTTCGGCCATGGTGTTGACCGTGTTGGCGCCCATCGCGTCGCGCACGTCGACGATCAGGTGCACGATCACCATCGCGCCGCGCGGCGTGTCGGGGAAGACGTGCACTTCGATATCTTTGCAGCCGCCGCCCAGGCTGATCAGCAACTGGTCGCGGCTGTTGGCGATGTCGATGATGGCCTGGCGATCCTTGAGAATCGCCAGCCGCGCACCGTAGGGATCGCTCACGCCGATGACCTGCACCTGGGCGCGCATCAGCGGTGCGCTGCTGGAGGTGTGGAAGCCGCCGCAATCGCGGATCAGCTTGGCCATGAAGGAAGCCGCCGCCACCACGGAGGGCTCTTCGACCGCCATCGGCACCAGCACATCCTTGCCATTCAGCTGGAAATAACCGGCCACGCCCATCGGCAGCTGGAAAGTGCCGACCACGTTCTCAATCATGCCGTTGGCGACGTCCAGCGAGAGTGCGGCCGGATTACCGAGCAGGGCGGCTTCGTCGGCGCTCAGGTTGGCGCGCTCGGCGATTTGCGCCAGGCGTTGTTGCGGTGTCAGGGAACGGAATTGCGGGAGTCGGGAATCGACGCTCATGGCTTGCCTTTGTCTCGATGTTATGTCCGGCCGTGGCCGGGATGGAATGAAGGCAAGAATAACAGGCTGTACCCAATATATTTGGTACACTTTTCACCAACAGTTGATTAACTGTACCCAAGACACTTGTCCTGCGATGCAGCATCCATCCGGAGTCGCCATGCCGACCAGATCCACAGAAGCAGCCGTGCCGCTGACCCTCACACGCCAGCTGGTGCAACTGATCCAGCGCCAGATCCGCGACGGCGTGTACGCGCCCGGCAGCCGCCTGCCGTCCATCCGCGACATGGCCAAGACCCATGATTGCGCCAAGAATACCGTGGTCAACGCCTTCGACTATTTGACCTCGCTCGGTGTGCTCGAGCCGCGGCGCGGGTCCGGGTTTTTCGTCTGCGTGGCGCCGCCCGCCATCAAGGAAGACGACGAGGCCTCGTCGCTCAGTCGCGCCATGGACGTGGTCTGGCTCATGCGCGAACAATCGAAAAGCGATCCCGAACATCTGCGTCTGGGCGACGGCTTTCCGCCGGTGGACTGGCTGAGCGAGGTGCGGCTCGACAAATTCCATCAAAAGGTGGTGCGCACCGGGCTCGGCGCCTTGTTCGGCTACGGCAGCCGTTTCGGCTACCAGCCGCTGCGCCAGCATCTGGTGCACCGGCTCGCCAATCACGGCATCGAGGCCTCGGCCGGCCAGATCGTGCTCACGCATGGCGCCAATCAGGCGCTGGATATCGTGATCCGCAATTTCGTCAAGCCGGGCGACCGCGTGCTGGTGGATGAGCCGGGTTACTACATGCTGTTCGGCAAGCTCAAACTGAGCGGCGCGCGCATCGTCGGCATCCCGCGCCTGGCCGACGGACCGGATCTGGAAGCGCTGGAGCGCGAGCTGAAAACCGGCAAGCCCTGCCTGTTCTTCACCCAGACGCTGGCGCACAATCCGACCGGATCCGACACCTCGCCGCACAAGGCTCACAAGATCCTGCAGCTGGCAGACCGCTACAACGCCATCATCGTCGAGAACGACACCTTCGCCGATTTCAAGCCCAACGCCGCGCCGCGCATCGCCACGCTGGATCAGCTGCGGCGCACGATCTATGTCGGCAGCTTTTCGAAGTCGGTGTCGGCGGCCCTGCGCGTGGGCTTCCTGGCCTGCCACCGCGATCTGGCCAGCGACCTGGCCGACATCAAGATGCTGATCCACGTCAGCAGTTCCGAATACTGCGAACGCACGCTCGATGTCATCCTCAGCGAAGGCCATTACAACCGTCATGCCGCACGTTTGCGTGACCGCCTGACGCAGGCGACCGAGAGTGCGCGCCGCCTGCTCGATCAGCTCGGGGCGGAACTCTTCTGCGCCCCGGCGCAGTCCCTGTATGTCTGGGCGGCAATGCCCGGCTATCCGGATTCCAAGACGCTGGCGCAGGCACTGATGCGGCAAAATATCGTCACCGCGCCGGGCAGCATCTTCCATATCGATACCGAAGTCCAATCGCGCTGGTCGCGCTACAACGTGGGCCTGCTCGGCGATCCGCGTTTTGCTGCGGCGATGCAGGGATTGCTGCGCCAGAACCAGACCGGAGCGGGGTTGGCCGGATAGTCAGCTCCACGCCCCGGTTTGCACTAGAATGGAGGCCTTTCCGAGGCAATCCATTCCCTTTCCATGCTAGTCAAGCCACCTCTGCTCAGCGTCGCCGAAGCGACCAAGTTTCTTTCCAAGTCCGCCGTGCCGCTGACGGATGTCGAGATCGTCCCCACGCTGGAAGCCAATGGCCGCGTACTGGCGGCGGCGCAGGTGTCGCAGATCAACGTGCCGGGCATGGACAATTCGCAGATGGATGGTTATGCGGTTCGTGCGGCCGAGTGCGCCGGCGGCGAGAGGCGGTTGCGCGTGTCGCAGCGGATTCCTGCCGGTCACGTCGGCACGGCGCTGGAGCCGGGTACGGCGGCGCGCATTTTCACCGGCGCCATGGTGCCGCAAGGCGCTGACGCCATCGTCATGCAGGAAGCCTGCGAGTTCAGCAAAGATGCCGACGGCGATCACGTCATCGTTCGCCATGTGCCGGAGGCGGGCGACTGGATCCGCACCATCGGCGAAGACATCAAGGCTGCCAGCACCATCTTGCCGTCCGGCGTGCGTCTGCGTCCGCAAGAGCTGGGCCTGGCTGCTTCGGTCGGACTGGCGACCTTGCCGGTGGTGCGCAGGCTGCGCGTGGCCGTGTTCTTTACCGGCGACGAACTGACGATGCCGGGCGAAGCCCTGAAGCCCGGCGCGATTTACAATTCCAATCGTTTCCTGCTGCGCGGCCTGCTGGAAAACCTCGGTTGCGAGGTCAGGGATTTCGGCATCGTGCCGGATCAATTGCAAGCCACGCGCGACACCTTGCGCGCCGCTGCCGCCAGCCACGACCTGATCATCACCAGCGGCGGCGTATCGGTCGGCGAAGAAGACCACGTCAAGCCGGCGGTCGAAGCCGAAGGCCGCCTCAACATGTGGCAGATCGCCATGAAACCGGGCAAGCCGTTGGCTTTCGGCGAGATCAATCGCGGCACCGACAACGCCGGCAAAGCCTTCTTCATCGGCTTGCCCGGCAATCCCGTATCGACCTTCGTCACCTTCCTGATCTTCGTGCGTCCTTTCCTGCTGCGCCTGCAAGGCGTGGAAAACGTTGCGCCGCGCGCGCTGAGCATGCGCGCCGATTTCAACTGGCCCAAGGCGGACCGCCGCCAAGAATTCCTGCGCGCCCGTTTCAACGACCAGGGCGGACTCGACCTGTTCCCGCATCAGGGCTCGGGCGTACTAACCTCGACCGTCTGGGGCGACGGCCTGATCGACAATGCGCCGGGCAAGACCATCGCCGAAGGCGACCTGGTGCGTTTTATTCCGTTTGATCATTTGCTGAACTGACGCCGGCCATGCTCGCCAATCTCGATCGTCATCTGATGGCCCCTGCGGAGCGTCTGGCGCTTGCCGGGCCGCGGCGCTTTGTTGTCGAGTTCTGGTACTTCGGCATCAAGGAAGCGCGCTCCTGTCTGTTCGCGGGGCTGTTCTTCGCGGCGATTTTTCTGATGCCGCGTCAGGGCTTGTTCGGGATCGCACGTTATGACGCCTTGTTGCTGTTCGCCCTGGCGGTACAGTTCTGGATGGTCAGGACCGGCATCGAAACCATGGACGAGCTCAAGGCGATCAGCGTGTTCCACGTTGTCGGTTTTGCGTTGGAAGTGTTCAAGACTTCAGGGCAGATCCAGTCGTGGAGCTATCCGGATTTTGCGTATTCCAAGCTGTTCGGCGTGCCGCTGTTTTCCGGCTTCATGTACGCCGCCGTCGGCAGCTATATCATCCAGGCCTGGCGCCTGTTTCACTTGCGCATCCTGCACCATCCGCCATACTGGATGGCGACGCTGATTGCGGTGCTGATCTATCTGAATTTTTTCACGCATCACTATATCGGCGACTACCGCTGGTATCTGGGCGCCTGTGCGCTGGGCTTGTATGCGCGCACGACGGTGGTGTTCCGTCCCTATGACCGCGACCGCAAGATGCCTTTGCTGCTGGCGTTTTTGCTGATCGGTTTCTTCATCTGGCTGGCGGAAAACATCAGCACCTTTTTCGGCATCTGGCGCTATCCGAATCAGATCGGCGCCTGGTCCACGGTGCATATCGGCAAGTGGAGCGCCTGGGCCTTGCTGGTGGTGATGACCTTTACCATCGTTGCGCAGCTCAAGCACATTCGCCCCAAAATCCATGTTGCGCCTTGAAAGGCGTGATTGATGTACTGCAATTTTTAGGATTTGAAACACATGAAAATAGAACTCCGTTTTTTTGCCAGCGTGCGTGAAGCGCTCGGCGTGACGCAAGAGATTGTCGATCTGCCGGATCACGTCAAGACCGTCGGCGACGTGCGCGCTTTCCTGATGGGCCGCGGCGGCCTGTGGATGGAAGTGCTGTCGCCGGAGAAGGCCTTGCGCATGGCCTACGATCACAACATGGTCGAGCCCGGCACCCTGATCGAAGAGGGCGGCGAAGTGGCCTTCTTCCCGCCGGTCACGGGCGGTTGAGGCGATTGAGTGTGAGGAAAATCATGCCGCTGCCGAAAGAACAACTCGATGTCATCGCCGGCGGTACGCTGGCGCACTACGAAGGACGCGCCGTCGACTTCCGCGAAGGCACGCGCGACCATGACGTCAGCCAGAACATCAATGCCTTGCTCGACGCCATTGCAGAATCTTCATCGCCTTCGGCGCCGCTGACCATTCTGGATTTCGGCTGCGGGCCGGGGCGTGATTTGCAGACATTCACCAGGCTGGGGCATCGCGCCATCGGCCTCGATGGCACCGCCAGTTTTGTCGAGATGGCGCGTGCGGATTCGGGTTGCGAAGTCTGGCATCAGAACTTCTTCGAGCTGGATTTGCCGGAAGCATTTTTCGACGGCGTGTTTGCCAATGCCTCGCTGTTCCACGTGCCGGTTGCGGAGCTGCCGCGCGTGCTGGGCCAGTTGTACAACACGCTCAGGCCGGACGGCGTGCTGTTCTGTTCCAACCCGCGCGGCAGCAACAGCGAAGGGTGGAGCAGCGGGCGCTACGGCTCCTATCACGATCTGGAAGCGTGGCGCGTTTTCATGACGGCAGCAGGTTTTGTCGAGATACGGCATTATTACCGTCCCGATGGCTTGCTGCGCGCCGAGCAGGCGTGGCTGGCGACGGTGTGGCGCAAGCCTGCATGAGTTCGCGATCCTCGACTTGCTTTCAACTTACTTTCAACGCCTTTATCAACAAGAACAACGAGCATGACGCTGCAAACCTTCTTCCTCTATCTCGCCGCCGTATTCGTGCTGACCGTCACGCCCGGTCCCAGTGTGCTGATGTGCATCACCAACGGCATCCATCACGGCGTGCGGCGCGCGTTTGCGGGAGCGCTGGGCAGCGTGACGGCGGTATGCCTGATCATGATCGTGTCGGCCTCCGGGCTGGGGGTGATTCTTGCAGTTTCGGAGAAGGTCTTTCTCATTTTGAAATGGTGTGGCGTCGCCTATCTCGCGTATATTGGCGTGCGAACTTTTTTCTCGACCCAAAGCACGATAGGCGTGGATGACGGGCAAGCGCCGGCAACAGCAAAGTCGCGCGCCAGCTTGTACTGGCAAGGATTCCTGGTCGGAGGAAGCAATCCCAAGGCGCTGTTGTTCTTCACCGCGTTCTTCCCGCAGTTCATCAATCCGCAGGCCGCACAGTTGCCGCAGTTTCTTATTCTCGGTGCGACCTTCGTCTGTTTCGAATTGTTCTGGCTGACGTTCTATGCGCACTTTGCGGCGCGTGTGGCGCCGTGGCTGCGCACGCCGGGGCGGGCGAAGATGTTCAATCGCTTGTCCGGCGCGACCTTCATCGGCGCCGGCGCCTTGCTGGCGACGGTCAAGCGCAGTTGAAGAAAAAGTAGCTGAAGAAAAAATGCCGAGCGCCGGAGTAGTGCAAGGCAAGGAGAAAACCAGGTGAGGAGACGCTCATACATTGAAGACAAGGAGATATCTTGCACCTGACCACTGAAATTGCCGCCTGGGCGGCCCAGGATACGCGCCTGCTGCTATCCGTTCTCATCGCCTTGATCGGCATCGTTGTGCTGATCAGCGTTCTTAAGATCGCTCCCTTCCTGTCCATCCTGCTCGGCACCTTCATCGCCGGCATGGGCGCCGGCTTGCCGCTGGAAAAGATCGCTTCGGCGTTCAGCAAAGGCGCCGGCAGCATCCTCGGCGAAGCCGGCATCATCATCGCGCTGGGCGCCATGCTCGGGGCCTTGATGGCGGACTCCGGGGCGGCCGACAAGATCGTCACGACCTTGCTGAAATACGCCAAAGGCCAGGCGATCCCGTGGATGATGGCGCTGGTGGCGCTGGTCGTCGGCTTGCCGCTGTTCTTCGAAGTCGGCCTGGTGATGATGGCGCCGATCATCTTCGTGATGGCGCGCCGTTCGCAGCAACCGATTTTGCGCGTGGCGATTCCTGCGCTGGCCGGCATGACCACCTTGCACGCCTTGCTGCCGCCGCATCCGGGCCCGCTGATTGCGGTCAGCGCCTTGCATGCGGATCTCGGCACCACCATGCTGCTCGGCTTTATCGTGGCGATTCCGGCGGTGATCCTGGCGGGGCCGCTGTATGGCATGTGGCTTGCGCCGCGCATGCCGATCGGCGAGCCGGAACAGATCGGCGCCTTGTTCAAGGGCCAGCAGGCGGCCGAGCTGCAACCGGGCTTCCTGCCTTCGCTGGTGACCATCCTGCTGCCGGTGGTGCTGATGCTGGGCCGCACCGTTGCCAAGATTTGGGTCACGCCTGAAACCACCTTGTTTGAAATGCTCAACTTCTTCGGCGAGCCGATTATCGCGCTGACGGTGACGGTGCTGTTTGCCGTGATCGTGCTGGGCTGGGCGCAGGGCACCGACCGCACCAAAGTCGGCGCCATCCTGCGCAAGGCCTTGCCGCCGATCGCCGGTCTGCTGTTGACCATCGGTGCGGGCGGCGGCCTGAAGCAGGCGCTGCTGACGGCGGGCATCAGCGACACCATCACCAAGGTCGCCACCGGCACCCACGTGCCGCTGATCCTGCTGGCATGGCTGATCGCCGTGGCGCTGCGTCAGGCGACCGGCTCGGCAACGGTGGCGACGACCGCCACCGCCGGCATCGTCGCGCCGCTGGTGGCGAGCCTGTCCGGCACGCACAATGCCTTGATGGCGCTGGCCATCGGCGCAGGCTCGGTGTTCTTCTGCCACGTCAACGACGCCGGCTTCTGGATGGTGAAGGAATACTTCGGCCTCGATCTCAAGCAGACCTTTGCCACCTGGTCGGTGATCCAGACCATTGTCTCGGTGGTCGGATTGGGCATGACGCTGCTGCTGTGGGGAATTCTCGTCTGATAGCGTTCCCGCATACCTGAACAAGTCCCGGCCGGTCCGGGACTTGTCGTTTCTGCGGTCGCTGACTTGGCCGATGCTTGCAAGACATTGGGTACAATGAGGGCGATTCCATTTACGTCCTGACTTTCCCATGCCTATCCGCGTCCAGACTGCCGACTTTGACCTCAGCGCCGAAATCGCTGCATTGCGCCTGACCAATCCCAAGGTGGGCGCGGTGGTCAGCTTTGTCGGCACCGTGCGCGATCTCAACGACGGCGCCAGCGTGCAGGAGATGGAGCTGGAACACTATCCCGGCATGACCGAAAAGGCGCTGGAACAGATCGTGGCCGACGCCAAGGCGCGCTGGGAGATTTTCGACGCGCTGGTGATCCATCGCGTCGGGCCCTTGCAGCCGCTGGACCAGATCGTGCTGGTTGCCGTGACGTCGAAGCATCGCGGCGTAGCCTTTGCCGCCTGCGAGTTCATCATGGATTACCTCAAGACGCAGGCGCCGTTCTGGAAGAAAGAACAGACGCCCGACGGCGCACGCTGGGTGGATGCGCGCGAGAGCGACGACCAGGCGGTGTCAAAATGGCAGCCGAAATGGCAGCTGAAAGCGGATTGATCTTTTCTCTACCTCCTCAACAACAATAAAACATGTTCCGCCTGCCAACGACTGCCACTGCGCCTTTTTGTCCTTCTGAAGTTTCCGGCAGCGTCTCGGTGCCGCCACATGCCACTGTCTGGCAAAAGCTCAAAGTCTACGTCGGCCCCGGCCTGCTGATTTCCATCGGCTACATGGACCCGGGCAACTGGGCGACCTCGGTCCAGGCCGGCTCGCAATTCGGCTATCAGTTGCTGTTCGTGGTGATGCTGTCGAGCCTGGCGGCGATCATGCTGCAATGCCTGTGCGCAAGACTGGGCATCGTCACCGGCAAGGATCTCGCCATTCATTCGCGTGAAAATTATCCGCCGGCGGTGGGCAAGGGCATGTGGGTATTCGCCGAACTGTCCATCATCGCCTGCGATCTGGCCGAGGTGCTGGGCTGCGCGCTGGCGTTCAAATTGTTGCTGGGCGTGTCGCTGCCGGTCGGCGTGCTGCTGACGGCGCTGGATACGGTGATCGTGCTGGGCTTGCAGGGACGCGGATTCCGCCAGGTCGAGGCGATCATCCTCGGATTGGTGGTAACGATCGCAGTTTGCCTCTTCACGCAACTGGCTTTCGTCAAGGCCGACTGGCATGCGGTGGTGCAGGGCTTCGTGCCGTCGCTGGCGACGCTGTCGAGCCGTGAGCCGCTGTATCTGGCCATCGGCGTGCTGGGGGCGACGGTGATGCCGCATAACCTGTATCTGCATTCTTCCATCGTGCAGACGCGCGCCGTCAGGCGCGATCGCAGCAGCTTGCTGGAGGCGATTCGCTACACGCGTATCGATACCACGGTGTCGTTGCTGATTGCGATGGCGATCAATGCCGCGATCCTGATCCTTGCGGCGTCGGCGTTTCATAGCAGCGGCCGCACCGATGTGGTGGATCTGGATGTGGCGTATCACTTGCTCGATCCGATTACCGGGTCATCGCTGGCGGCGATTTTGTTCGGTATCGGTTTGTTTGCCGCGGGACAGAGTTCGACCTTCACCGGCACGATTGCCGGCCAGGTGATCATGGAAGGTTTCCTGAAACTGAAAATTCCATGCTGGCAGCGCCGCATGGTGACGCGCGGACTGGCGCTGATTCCCGCATTGATCGGCGTGCTGACGCTGGGGGAGCATTCGGTCGGACGCCTGCTGGTGCTCAGTCAGGTGGTGCTGAGCCTGCAATTGCCGTTTGCGATGTATCCGCTGATCCGGCTGACCAGCCGGCGCGATCTGATGGGCGACTTCGTCAATCCGATGTGGCTGGCCGCGCTGGCATGGATGTTGTTCCTCGGCATCAGCGCGGCGAATGTGTGGCTGGTGGTGCAGCTGTTTACCTGAGCGCCTGGTTTATTTGGCCGAAGCAGTCTTGCTCTGGCTACCCGGTTCCAGCGTCACGGTGCAGGTCAGGCCTGCCGCCAGCAAGACATCCTTGGGCACCTCATCGATATGGATCCGCACCGGAATCCGTTGCGCCAGGCGCACCCAGTTGAAGGTCGGGTTGACGTCGGCCAGCAGCTCGCGGCTTTGCGGATTGTCCCGGTCATAGATCCCGCGTGAAATGCTGTCGACGTGGCCACGCAGTGTAGCGCCGTTGATCAGCTGGATCTTGGCCTTGTCGCCGACGGCGACGTAGGGCAGCTTGGTTTCTTCAAAATACCCGTATACCCAGAACGAATGGCTGTCGATGATGGCGATCTTGGCTGCGCCCACGCTGGCGTAATCGCCGCGGCGCACGTTCAGGTTGGTGATGTAGCCGTCGACCGGCGCATACACCTTGGTGCGGTCGAGGTTGAGTTTGGCGGCGTCGCGCTGGGCGACGGCGACCTGGTATTGCGCATCGGCGGCGGTGACCTGGCTGCCTGCGTCTTCACGGTTTTCACGAGAGACCACCAAGCTGTCCATGTCGGCACGGCGGCGTGCCTGGGCGCGGCGCATGTCGAGATCGGCCTTGCGCGCCAATACGGCGGCTTCGGCCTGCTGCAGCGCCAGCTGGTAATGCGACGGGTCGATCTGCATCAGCAGGTCGCCCTTGTGCACCAGCTGGTTGTCGCGCACCGGCAGATCGACCACCTGGCCGGCGACATCCGGCGCGATGTTGACGACATCGGCGCGCACGCGGCCGTCGCGGGTCCATGGCGAGACCATGTAGTGCTGCCATAGCGTCCACGCCAGGAAGATGGCGGCAAGGAAAATCAGCGCCGTGATGATGAATCTGAAAATGGTTTTGACCGACATGATGGATTACTCCTGATTGATTCCGTATCTGTTTTTCTGAAGCTGCCGTTTTTTCAGGCTAACTGTAAATGGCCAGGCCGAGCAGCGCCGCGATGCAGGTGAACAGGCTGACCCGGAACAGCGCCGGATGCCACACCAGGTTGTACAAGCCGATGCGCACCAGGATGCGGTCGGCCAGCAGCGCAATGGCGCCGGCCACGATCACGGCCAGCAGCAGCGTCGGCACGTAGGCGTCGAAGAAAGAAATTTCACGCGGCATGGTTTGCTCCTGAATGGGTTGCCGGGGGAGTGTTGGCGCCCCCGTCCTGATGCATGGGTTGCAGCGGCGATTGCGGATCCAGCAGCGCCGTGCGGATGAAGTGCAGGTAGCTCAGCGTGCGCTGCAAGCGATGGCGCTCGCTGCGTTCGCGATAGTGCGGGCCGATGGCGCGCTGCACTTCGGCGATGGCGTTGTTGTTGGCGCCCAGCACCGCCGCCAGCGTGGCAGGCGTGGGTTGTTCGAACAGCGCCGGCAAGGTTTCGCGCAGGCGATTGAGCGCGGTGTAGGCAGAATCCGGCAGCAGCTCCGGATTGCCGCTGCGGATGCCGTGCAGTTCGGTGCGCAGCTCGATCACGGCATGGCCGATTTCCAGCGTGGAGAACATCCAGCCGAAGGCGTTCTTGCGCAGCGCCGGGCGGCTGCCGGTGACCATGGTGATCTGGTGCATCAGGTCGCGCGTGCCGCTTTCAAATTGCAGCGCCAGATGCGCCAGCTTGCCGAAACAAGCCTGGACGACTTGCTTGCGCAATTGCTTTTCCAGATGGCGCACGGTCCAGTTGGTGGTGGGCGGCAACAGCAGCATGAAGGAGACCGTGGTCACGATCAGCGACACCATCAGCGCGATGCATTCGTTGAGATAGCCGGCGGCGTTGAAGTGGGCGAGGTTGTCGGGCACCGCCACAAACGGGAAGAAGATGCAGATGCCCAGTCCGTAACCGGCCAGCGACGGCCTGGTTGTCAGCAGCACCGCCAGCATCAGCACCGGCGTCAGCGCGGCGGCCAGCATCCAGAAGCCGTCAAGCTGCGGCACGATATGGAAGGTATAGAAATAACCGAGCACGACCGCCAGCGCCACACCCATGGTGACGGTGCGCGTGGCCTTGGCCGGATCCGGCGCGGCCGAGGTGATGGCGCAGAAGGCGGCGGCATTGAGCGCTGCCACGTCGCCGCTGGGCCAGCCGCTGAAGATCCAGAACGCCGACAGGCCGATCAGCGTGATGGCGGCGCGGGCGCCTGCGATGCTGGCGATGGCCAGGCTGGTTTTTGGAGCGTAGGCATGCTCCCATTGTTCGCGTTCGTGGCGACGCTGCACCAGCGAGGCGTAGGTCAGCGTGTAGGCATGCAGCTCGTCGATCACGCGATACAGCAATTCGGAGGCGGTATCGAAATCGAGGATGGCGTCGTCGCCGAATGCCTCGGCATGCATGGCACGCGTGGTGCGCACACGGCGCGGCAGCTCCTGTTTATAGGCTTCCAGCTTGAGTGCGGCATCGGCGGCGTCGCTTGCCGTCATTACCGGTTCGCCGCCGCTGCGGGTAAGCAAAGGCTGCACTTCGCTGTAGTAGGGCGTGATCGCGTTGATTACCAGTTGTGCGGAGGGGTTGTTGCTGTCGTGCAGGCGGTTCATCAACTGATGCAGGGCGTGCACGCGGGTCGACAGCGCCATGAACTCGCTGTTCATGCGGGTCAGGCGGCCGCTGCGCAGGCGGATTTCCGGGTCTTCGAAAATGGCGGAGCTGCGCAGCGCTTCCAGGCCGATGATGTCGCCGACGAAGCGGGCGTTGGTGGCTTCCAGCGCCTTGCGGTCGGCGGTGCCGCCCAGCGTGGCGCCGATCAGGTCGACGAAGGCGGTGAAGCGGCCGCGGATGATGCGCACTAGTCCGGGCGCGCTGGCTTGCGGAAACACCAGCGCGCTGACCACGCCGGCGCAGACGATGCCGACGGTGATTTCCGTCACGCGGGTCATGACCGAGTCAAACGTCAGCGCCGGATTGAGCGCCGCCGGCAGGCCGATCAGCGCCACCGTGTAGCCGGACAGCACGAAGCCGTAGGAACGGAAGTTGCGATTGTGCGCCGAGCCCAGCGTGCACAGGCCGATCCACAAAGCGGTCGCCAGCAGGAACAGCTCCGGCGTCTGCGCGAACAGGCCGACGAAGACGAAGATGGCGACCGAGCCGACCAGCGTGCCGATGACGCGATAAAAACTCTTGGCCAGGATCATGCCGCTTTGCGGCTGCATCACGATGAAGACCGTGATCAGGCCGGAGCGCGGCGACTCCAGATCCAGCCCGTAGCCGATGCCCAGCGCCAGCAAACCGGCAAAGACCATCTTGAAGACGTAGATCCAGTTGGGGAATTCGGTCTGCCACCAGTCGGCGGCGGCTTCGCGCAGCTGTTGTCCGAAAGGAGGCCGGACCGCAGCAGGCGCCGGCGCCGGAACGGAAGGACTGCTCACGGCGCGACTCCTGCTGTGGTCGCGGCTGCGACAGTCTTGTCAGCGTCTGCAGATGCCGCAGCGTCTTCAGGAACGGATACTTCCAGTCCGCCGCCCAGAGCGACCGTCAGGCTGGCGTAGGCGTTGAGCTTTTGCGCCAGCAGTTGTTGCACGACCTGCTGCTGATGCAGCCATTGCGTTTGCGCGGTGAGCACGTTCACATAGTTGGTCAGGCCGCGCTGATAGGCGCGGGTGGCGATGTCAATGTTCTTTTGCGCGGCGGCGACCGACAGGTCGGCTTGCACTTGCTGGCGCTTGATGGCCTGCAGCGTCACGATCTGGTCGGCGATGCTCTTGAGCGCCTGGCTCAGCAGCATGTTGTAGTGCTCCACTTCCTGGTCGTAGCCGGCGGTGGTGGCGCCGAGCTGGCCGCGCAGGCGGCCGCCTTCGAAGATCGGCAGCGAAATCGCGGGGCCGTAGCTGGTCGTGATGTTCGGTCCGCTGAGGAAGCTGAACAGACTGCCGCCGGCTGCTGCCGGGCCGATGCTGGCCATCAGGTTGATATTCGGATAGAAGGCGGCCTTGGCGACGGCGATCCCTTTGGACGCTGCCTCGACGCGCCAGCGCGCGGCGCTGATGTCGGGACGGCGGCCGATCAGTTCGGCCGGCAAGGCGCTCGGCAGACCGATGCCGGCTTGCAGGTTCATGACCGGACGGGTGATGCTGTCGCCAGCGCCCGGACCCTGGCCGAGCAGGGCCGCCAGCTGGTTGCGGATGAGCGCGATGCTTTCTTCCAGGGCTTCGATCTGGCGGCGGGTTTCCGGCAGCGGAACTTCCGCCTGCGTGATTTCCATCTGGGTGCCGATGCCGCCCTTGAAGCGGCGGTTGGCGAGATCGAGGATGCGCTGTTCCTGCTTCAGGGTTTCTTGCGTGTTGTCCAGCAAACCGTATTGCAGCGACAACTGCACATAGGTGCGCACGACGTTGCTTTCCAGGTCGAGCTGGGCGGCGCGGGCATCGGCGGCGACGGCGTGGATTTCATCCTGGGCGCGTTCGGTGGTGTTGCGATTGCGGTCCCACAGGTCGAGGTTGTAGGAGAGGCTGAGCGCGGCGGTGTTGTTCCAGGTCAGCTTGTCGCGGAAGGCGGCGCCGTAATAGACGTTGTCGGACCAGTCCTTGCGGCCAATGGCAGCGTCCAGTTGTGCTTGCGGCAACTCGCCGGCATGGGCGACGACGGCCATGGCTTGCGCCTGGCGCACGCGGGCGGCGGCAATCGCCATACTGGGGTTGCCGGCGACGGCGGCGGCGACCAGACGGTTCAATTGCGGGTCTGCGTAGGTTTCCCACCAGGCGCGCTTGGGCCAGCCGGCTTCGGCGCCGGCCTGGCGGATGGCATTGCCGACATCGAGCGTGTTGGGCTGCTGCAAAGCCGCCTGCGGCTTGATGCCGCCATTGTCGGCGCATCCCGCAAGGAAGAGCAGTGACGTCATGCAGAGCGCCAGGAGCGGCGCAGCAAGAAGGCGTTTGTCAGCAGTGGTGTTCATCAGACTATCCCAAAAAATGCAAATATCAAGCGATACTCATTCTATTTGGTAACGATCTAGAGAAAAACTGCAGGAAACACAAAGGGTCTTTTCAATTATTGCAATAATGATTGCGCTGTTTTGGGTAACAATGCAGCATCCGGAAAGCCTTTTTGCCTCATTTTGTTGCTTCGCACTGCAAAAACGCCCGGATTCAAGACAGGAAGATATGGATACCTTGCAAAACATGCGCATTTTCATGCGCGTAGTCGATGCTGGCAGTTTTACGCTGGCCGCGCAACAAATGGATTTGACCACCGCGCACGTGTCGCGCGCGGTTGCCGATCTGGAGCGTCATCTGCGCACGCGCCTGCTCAACCGCACCACGCGCCGCATCGCCCTGACCGAGGCCGGCGAGCGTTATCTGCTGCGTTGCGAACAGATCATGTCCTATGTGCAGGAGGCCGAAGCCGAAGCCGGCGATGCCTACGTCAGGCCGTCCGGGCGCCTGCGCATCCACACCATGACCAGTTTCGGGCAGCGTTATGTGATCCCGGCGATTTCCAATTACCAGAAGCGCTATCCCGACGTCGCCATCGAACTGACGCTGGCGCAGCGCGTGCCGGATCTGCTGGAGGAAGGATTTGACGTCTCGCTGGTGCTGGCGCGCGAGTTGCCGGATTCGGGCCTGATCTTCCGCCAGCTCGGCAGCATTTACAGCATCTTGTGCGCGTCGCCGTTCTACCTGGAGAAGCACGGTGCGCCGCAAAAGCCGTCTGATTTGCTGGGTCATTCTTGCTTGCAACTGGTGAGTTCGGTGTCGCCATTGGATGAATGGGTCATGGAAGGTCCGGAGGGCAAGGAAACCGTGGCCATCAAATCCAACTTCCAGGTCAACGTCGCCGAAGCCATGCTGTTGAGCCTGAAAGAAGGCATGGGCATCGGCGTTTTGCCGATCTATTCCGCGGTCGACGCCTTGCGCGCCGGCACCATCGTGCGCGTGCTGCCGCAGTACCGCATGCAGCACATGGGCGTGTATGCGTTGTATCCGTCGCGGCAATATCTGGACGCCAAGATCAGCACTTGGGTTGACTGGATGCACGAAAGCGTCGACAAAGCCTTGCAAGACGATCATCAGGCGCTTGACCGGATCACGGTTCATTCGCCATGATCGCGTATCGATAAAAACGGAGTATCAAACATGCAATGGCTTGCAGTAGGAATGGGGGCGGCGCTGGGCGCCTGGTTGCGTTGGGGATTGAGCCTGTGGCTCAACGCCGCCGGCCAGGCGCTGCCGCTGGGAACGCTGGCGGCCAACTGGGGCGGCGGTTTCGTGATCGGATTTCTGGTGGCCTTTTTTGAAGGGCACGCGGCGTTGCCGCCGGAATGGCGCTTGTTTCTGGTCACCGGCTTTCTGGGCGGCCTGACGACGTTCTCGACATTTTCGGCGGAAGCCATGCTGCTGCTGCAACGCGGCGACTATGTCTGGGCCGTGGCGCACTCCGGCTTGCATCTGCTGGGATCGATTGCGCTGTGCGCGGCAGGTTTCGCCGCCTATCGCGCGCTGTTCGCGTAAAAGGCCGTCATGGAGCGTGCCGTACGGCCTTTTCGTGTCCTGACCCTATCGGGCAGTTTGCGGGCGGCATCGTCCAATACCGCCTTGCTCGAAGCCGCCGCCGCACTGGCGCCGGCACAGCTTGATCTGGCGTTGTATCGCCCGTGGGGCGAGCTGCCATCCTTTAATCCTGACCTTGAGGGGGCCGAGCCGGCCGAGGTGTTGCATTTCCGGACGGCATTGCGTGATGCCGACGCCGTCCTGATCGCCAGTCCCGAATACGCGCATGGCGTACCGGGAGCTTTCAAGAACGCGCTGGACTGGGTGGTCGGCAGCGCTGAATTCATCAACAAGCCGGTAGCCGCCATCAACGCTTCCGGCCGTGCGATACACGCGCAGGCATCTTTGCTCGATACGCTTGCCATGATGAACGCAGATGTCGTCGTGGCAGCTTGCCGGACCGTCGCTTTGCCGACCAACAAGCTCGATCGCACCGCGATGCTGGCCGATGCCGGGATTGTCGCGACGTTGCGTGAGGCGCTGCATGCGCTCCACGCGCACCTCTTGTCGCTGGAATTGTCGACTGGTAGTTGATTTGGCAAGTGAGCCCGCAGTTGATCTGCATCAAATCCGCTCAAGTCAGACCGGATGCTTCCTTGAAATACGTCCGTACGGCCCAATTTTCTAAGTATTCAAAATTCGGAGCGAAAGCACACCATGCGTATCGACAAACTCACAACAAAATTGCAGGAAGCTCTGGCGGATGCCCAGAGTCAGGCTGTCGGCAACGACAACCAGTACATTGACCCCGTCCATCTGACGCTGGCTTTGCTGGCGCAGGATGACGGCGGCGCCCGTTCGCTGTTGCAGCGCGCCGGCGTCAATGTTGCCGGGCTGACTTCAGCCTTGCAGCATGCTTTGACACGCTTGCCCAAGGTCTCGGGCAACGGCGGCGAAGTGCAGATCGGCCGCGAGCTGGTGGCCTTGCTCAACCTGGCCGACAAGGAATCGCAAAAGCATGGCGACCAGTTCATCGCCAGCGAAATGGTCTTGCTCGGCCTGGCCGACGACAAGTCCGACGCCGGCCGCGCCGCGCGTGAAAACGGCCTCTCGCGCAAATCGCTGGAAGCCGGTATCAGCACTGTACGCGGCGGCGCCAGCGTGTCTTCGCAAGAGGGCGAAGGGCAGCGCGAGGCGTTGAAGAAGTACACCCTCGACCTGACCGAGCGCGCCCGCAACGGCAAGCTGGATCCGGTGATCGGCCGCGACGATGAAATTCGCCGCGCCATCCAGGTGCTGCAACGCCGCAGCAAGAACAATCCCGTGCTGATCGGCGAACCCGGCGTCGGCAAGACCGCCATCGTCGAAGGCCTGGCGCAGCGTATCGTCAGCGGCGAAGTGCCGGACAGCCTCAAGTCTAAGCGCGTGCTGTCGCTCGACATGGCGGCCTTGCTGGCCGGCGCCAAGTACCGCGGCGAGTTCGAGGAGCGCCTGAAGGCCGTCCTCAAGGAAATCGCCCAGGACGAAGGCCAGACCATCGTCTTCATCGACGAGTTGCACACAATGGTCGGCGCCGGCAAGGCGGAAGGGGCGATGGATGCCGGCAACATGCTGAAACCTGCGCTGGCGCGCGGCGAGCTGCATTGCGTCGGCGCCACCACGCTGGACGAGTATCGCAAGTACATCGAAAAGGATGCTGCGCTGGAGCGCCGCTTCCAGAAGATCATCGTCGACGAGCCGAGCGTGGAAGCCACGATTGCGATTTTGCGCGGCCTGCAGGAAAAGTACGAAGTGCATCATGGCGTCGACATCACCGACCCGGCGATTGTCGCCGCAGCGGAGTTGTCGCATCGCTATATCACCGACCGTTTCCTGCCGGACAAGGCGATCGACCTGATCGACGAAGCCGCGGCCAAGATCAAGATCGAAATCGACTCCAAGCCGGAAGTCATGGATAAGCTCGACCGCCGCCTGATCCAGCTGAAGATCGAGCGTGAAGCCGTCAAGCGCGAGAAGGACGAAGCCTCGCAGAAGCGTCTGACGCTGATCGAGGAGGAAATCGTCAAGCTGGAGCGCGAATACGCCGATCTGGAAGAAATCTGGAAAGCCGAAAAAGCGACCGTGCAAGGCAGCCAGCATCTGAAAGAGGAAATCGAACAGATCCGCTTGCAGATGGACGATGCGACGCGCAAGAGCGACTGGCAGAAGGTGTCCGAACTCAAGTACGGCAAGCTGGCCGAACTGGAGAAGGCGCTGGAAACGCAAAACAAGCAGGATGCGGCCAGCGAACAGACCGTCGGCAAGCCGCGCCTGGTGCGTACGCAAGTCGGCGCCGAAGAAATTGCCGAGATTGTTGCGCGCGCCACCGGTATTCCCGTTTCGCGCATGATGCAGGGCGAACGCGAGAAATTGTTGCACATGGAGGAAGTATTGCATCAGCGCGTGGTGGGGCAGGACGAGGCGATTGTTGCAGTCTCGGATGCAATCCGCCGTTCGCGCGCCGGCCTGGGCGATCCCGGCAAGCCTTACGGTTCGTTCATGTTCCTCGGCCCTACCGGGGTCGGCAAGACCGAGCTGTGCAAGGCCTTGGCGTCTTACATGTTCGATACCGAAGAAGCGATGATCCGCATCGACATGAGCGAATTCATGGAAAAGCATTCGGTCGCCCGCCTGATCGGCGCGCCGCCGGGCTACGTCGGCTATGAAGAGGGCGGTTACCTGACCGAAGCGGTGCGGCGCAAGCCTTACAGCGTGATCCTGCTGGACGAAATCGAGAAGGCGCATCCGGACGTGTTCAACGTCTTGCTGCAAGTGCTCGACGACGGCCGCATGACCGATGGACAAGGCCGCACGGTGGACTTCAAGAACACCGTGATCGTGATGACCTCCAATCTCGGTTCGCACAAGATCCAGGCGATGGAAGACAGCGATCCGGCGGTGGTGAAGATGGCGGTGATGGCCGAGGTCAAGTTGCATTTCCGTCCGGAGTTCATCAACCGGGTCGACGAGATCGTGGTGTTCCATGCGCTCGACGAAAAGAACATCGGCGCGATCGCCAAGATCCAGCTGCATATCCTGGAAAGCCGTCTGGCCAAGATGGATATCGGCCTGGTGATTTCGGATGCCGGCTTGCAAAAGATCGCCGAGGCGGGATTCGATCCGGTATACGGCGCACGTCCGTTGAAACGCGCCATCCAGCAGGAAATCGAGAACCCCTTGTCGAAGCTGATTCTGCAAGGGAAGTTCGGTCCCAAGGACGTCGTACATGTTGGTGTCGAAAATGGTGCACTTTCGTTTAATGCCAACTGAGGCCAGCTGAAATGACTTGATCAAGCTCTTGTAATTATGTTATCTAGTTCCCTGATGTTCGGAAAAATGCCACAGAGAAAATCGGTATTTTTCATAGCATCAGGGAATTTTTTTGCGTAAACGATTAAACTCTGGGATCAGAGGACGAAGGCGCACCGATCAGGTCTTATCTGGTGCGAAATCGTATATAAAAAACAATAAAGCACGTGGTCAACCCGTATGGGCGATTATGGCAATGATGGCAATCTTAAAGATTCCGCCAACCGGCAAGGGGTGAAATTCTGAAGCAATCTTCATTACAGCGGCTGTTCATTCTGCCGTTTGTGTTCCTGATGTTATGCCTGGTGGTGACGATAGGCTGGTTTTTGTATCGCGCCGGCGATGATGCGACTGAGGTGCTGGCGCGCAATGCGCTGATGGACACCATGAGCCGCGTCGGCCAGGCGACCGACCGGCAATTGCTGGGCGCGCGCGAGACCTTGCGCGTCGTCGCGCCGGACCCGATTCCGCCGGCGGAAAAGGGCGGCCAGCCGGTGTTCATTCCTTTCCCCAAAGACAAGGCGATGCTGGAAGAGCGCTTGTGGCTTGCCAATAGTCTTTTCGACGATCCTAGCTATGTCTACTTCGGCGGCGCCGACGGCAGCTTCCTGGGCGTGAAACAGGAAGAGATGAATCTGTTCATGTACAGCACGCGCGATCCGCAGGGCAAGAACTACGTGTATCACCTGCGCGGTCCCGGCACGGCGCCGACGCTGATTGCCACCCAGGACTACGAACCGCGCACCCGCCCCTGGTACATCCAGGCGATGCAGCGCAAGCGCGAAACCTGGTCGCCGGTGTTTACCGACTTCCGCCTGAAATTCCTCGGCATCACTTTGTCCAAGCCGGTCTATACGCCGGACGGTACTTTGCTGGGCGTTGCGACCAGCAGCATCGGCCTGCGCCGCCTGAGCGAATTCCTGCAGGCGCTGCCGCTGAGCAAGAACGGCGTGGCCTTCATCGTGGAAATGTCCGGCGACCTGATCGCCACCTCGGTGAACGAGCCTGTGCACAAGGTCAACGGTTCCGATTTCATACGCCTGAACGCCAGCCAGAGCAGTTCGCCGCTGGTGCGCCAGGCCTATGCCGATCTGACGGCCTACCTCAAGAAGCAGAAGCTTGAGCCCGGCAAGCTGGTGATTCAGCCGTTGCAAGTCAGCGGCCCCAAGACCGAACTGGCCTTCCGTCTGCATCACGACGACGCCGGGCTCGACTGGGTGGTGGTCAGTGCTGTGAGCCGTTCGGATTTTCTCGGTTCCGTCACCGGCGGCGTCTATCAGACCTTGCTGCTGGGTTTGATTGCGGTCTGCATGACCTTTGTGCTGGGCTTTGCCATCTTGCGCTGGGTCTTGCGCGATATCCGCAAACTGACCCTGGCGGCCAAGAGCATCGGCAACGGCGAGCCTTTCCCCTTGCTTAACATTGATCGTCGCGACGAGATTGGCCAACTGGCGCAAAGCTTCCAGGAGATGGAACGCAACCTGCGCACCGACCGCCTGACCAACGTGCTCAACCGCGATTCCTTCATTGCGCAGATCGACTTCCGCCGCCGCAAGGGCAACGAAGCAACGCCGCTGCGCTTTGCCTTGCTGTTCATCGATCTCGACAAATTCAAGTCGATCAACGACCAGTACGGGCATGACGAAGGCGACAAGGTGCTGGTGTCGGCGGCGTCGCAATTGCAGCACGCCTTGCGCAAGGACGACTCGGTAGCGCGCTTTGGCGGCGACGAGTTCGTGGTCTATCTGCATGGTGTGTCGGATGAAGAAATCGCCAAGTCGATCGCCGAGAAGATCCGCAACTTCCTCAACCAACCGATCGAGGGGCGCGACGGCAATCAGTACATCGTCGATGCTTCCATCGGCGTGGCGCTGTTCCCGCAGGACGGCCTGGATATCGAGACCTTGCTGCGCGTAGCCGACGAGCGCATGTTCGAGCAAAAGCGGATGCACCGGGTAATGTCGTACGACGGGCCGGATACGCCGCCGGAGCCGGAAGACAAGGCCTGACGAGGACGCAGGGCAGCAAGGATGGCAGAGAAGAGCCGTGCAGACTGCACGGCTTTTTTTCGTCTGTTGCGGATGAACCGGCATTTCTCGAAGGATTGCGGTTCAAGACGTCCGATGGGATCGACTAGCCAGTGCTGTAAAAAGACGGAGGAAAAGTAAAACAGCGGGAGTGAAAGCTCCCGCCGTTTTTTATGCCAGCTCTGCTTTGCGCAGGATGTTTTCGATGGCGCCGGTCTGCGCCACGATTTCCTGCAAGTCGTTGTCGAGCAGGGCGGAGCGGCGGCGCAGCGTGTGCCAGCCGGACCATTCGATGGTTTCCGGCTGCGTGGCGAGTGCGACGTCTTCGGCGGCAACCGTGTCCGCCAGAGGATTTGCAACGGCCGGCGCAACATCTTCGACCGGCACGGTTTGCTTTGCGCCCGGTCCTTCAAGAATGCTTTGCGCCTGCAACAGATGTGCGGTTGCGTTCAGATAGGTCTGCTCGATCAGCTTGTTGACCGGCTCGCGCGGCAAGCCTTCGGCGTGGCGGCGCAGCATGATGCGCAGGGCGGCGATATGGGCCGCGACCAGATAGTTTTGCACCACGAAGCGGTTGATCTCGCGCACGGCGCGCTGCTTACTGATCGGCTCGTCCATCATGCGCACCTGCGCGGAGATCAGCGCCGACAGGCTGTCCATGAAGCCCTTGCGGCAGACGCGATAGAAGAAGTCGTCGCCGACCTTGCCTTCCAGCATGTCGCGGCTGGCCTTGATGTAGCGATGGCTGGCGTGCAGCACGTTCTTGAGCAGGCGCGGCAGGTCGCGGTATTCCCAGCTTGGCAGCACGTAGCTGAAAATGGTGGCGATGGCCACGCCGATGATGGTGTCGATCAGGCGTTCGCTGACCACGCCGTGATGGCCGGCCGGCAGAAGCAGGTTCAGCAGCATCAGGATTTGCACCGACGCCGCAATCGCGGTGTAGCGATATTTGACGTAGGTGAAGGCGGGTGCGGCCACGCTGGCGATGAACAGGACTGCCAGCAATCCCATCGGGTCGTGCACAAAGCGCAGGATCAGCGCCGTGATCAGGCAGCCGATGATGGTGCCGATCAGGCGGTCGCTCATGCGTTGCTTGGTCGAGCTGAAATTGGGTTTGAGGATGATGACGATGGTCAGCACGATCCAGTAGCCGTGCGACATGTAAGGCAGGGCGGAAGCGATCCACAGCCCGGTCGACACCGCCAGCGCCACGCGGATGGCGAAGCGGAAGATGGGCGATTGCCAGCGCAGGTTGGCGATCAGCAGCCCGGCCTTGTACTTTTGTTGCGTCAGGAACGGCGTCATGTCCGAGCCGGGCAGGATAGGGATGGCGTCAATCGGGGTGCGCGTCGCCAGATGCAGTTGCGAGATCAGTTCGATGATGTCGAGGATCTTGTTGTACGTCACGCGCAGCACGGTAATCGCTTCGTCCGGAATATGGCCGGCCAGGCTGTCCTGCTGCAACTGCTGGAGTTCGTATTGCACGGCGCGCAGCTCGGCCTTGTAGTTGACGGTCGGCGTCGAGGCGCGCTTGCGGGTGACGGCGTAGGCGATCGATTCGATGTCTTCGGCCGTCTTGTTGGCGAGGTCGCGCAGGAAGATGATGACGTCGGTGTCGCCGAAATGGCTGCGCAGCAGGGCGTAGTCGGCATGCGTCGACAAGACCTGTTCGTACAGCTCCAGCATGCTCAGGTGGACATGCACCAGCAAGCCGTCCTGTTTGGTGTGCATGTCGCGCAGCACCAGGTCGCGCGAGGCCTGCAGCTTGTCGGCCAGCACGATCTGCTGGCGCACCAGGGTCGTGAACTGCGCCTGCAAATCGCTGCGCACGTCGTAGAAGTCGGCCTTGATGCGCAGGTAGCGCGCCAGTTCGAACAGCGCTTCCGCGAGCACCTGTTGTTTGACGCGGCGCCGCAAAAAGTACGACACGATCATCGAGTAGGTCAGGTAGCCGAGGCCGCCGGCGAGGAAAAAGCCTGCGTGCAGGAAGGCTTCGTTGAACGGCACGCTGTTTTCCATCGACAGCGTCATCACCATCAGCGCGGCGAATTGCAGCGGCAGCGTCTTCTTGCCGTACACCACCATCATGCTGGCGAGGAAGCTGACCAGCACCATCGCCACGCTGACCAGCCAGTGGATAGGCGCGCACAGGCTGATGACCAGCATGACCAGGGTGCACAGCAGCACGCCGGCCAGCATTTCATTGAATTTGTGGCGCAGCGGACTTGGCAGGTCCATCAGGCTGGTGCAGAGCGCGCCGAGGAAGACCGTCATGGTGGTCTGCATGTCGGCCATGTTGAAGACCAGCATGGTGAGCCCGACGACACCCGTGGCGATGCGCAGGCCGGTATAGAAATAATGGCTGAAGAGGAAAGTGCGTATATCCAGGGCGTAATGCATGTAGGCAGTCGGCGTAAATTTCTATAAACGCCATTCTGACCCTTCTATCCCCAATAGACAACAGATTCACCACCGGAGGGCTTCTGAAAGAACTGTCGGACGATGCCGCCATTCATCCGACGTATTTGCTTGACTAATTATTTACGGCAGCGGGAACACCAGGCAGGTCGTCGTCGCGTGCGCGTAGATCTTGCCGTCGACGTCAACGATGCGGCCTTCGGCGATGCCGACGCGGTTGCCGACCTGGATGACCTTGCCTTCGGCGCGTACCGGGCCGGTTTTGGCTGTCAGCGCGCGGATCAGGTTGACCTTCAGTTCCAGCGTTGTATAACCCACGCCCTGCGGCAGCACCGAGTGCACCGCACAACCGACGGCCGAGTCGAGCAGGGTGCAGAAGTAGCCGCCGTGCACGCTGCCCAACGGGTTGTAGTGTTGCTTGCCTGGCGTGCCCTGAAACACGATGCGGCCCGGTTCGCCTTCAATCGGGATGAAGTCCATGGTTTCGCCGATCGGCACCGACGGCAACTCGCCATCCCAGATGCGCTGCAAAAATTCCATGCCGGTACCGGCCTTCAGATCATCCATCGAGGCGACGCCGGGTGCGGCGAGTTTGGCGCGGACTTCGGCTTCGCGGGTTTGCCATTGCTTGAGTGTCTCTTCTCTGCTGCTCATGTTTTTCCTTGTCTTTATGAATGAGGTCGATGCGGATAACTACGGATAAGGGAGGTGAATCGCCGGTCCCTGAATTGTTACTTTTATGATGAAAGAATGGCGTCATTATGCCTCGCCTGTTTTTGTTTGCGTGGTCGCAGGCGCGAAATCGACGGCAAAAAAGGCGATTTTTCATGATGCAAAAACATCGTTTCATAATGTGAAAAATACGATTGCGCAGCATCATGGATTTATTTCATTTTCAGAAATTTCGTTTCGTATCGCAAAATTGAACAATTAAGTATTTGAATAATAAGGAAAATAATTTATTGATATGTCTTATATAAGACATTGTTGCTGCGCACCTAAAAGCCTACTATGAAGTCATGGAATTCACTTTTTGACCTCCATTTTTCTACTACCTTCAAGGAGATTGACCATGACGACACGTGAACAGCAAATTCAGGCATTGGCAAAAGACTGGGCAGAAAATCCACGCTGGAAAGGCGTCAAGCGCAACTACAGCGCCGACGACGTGGTGCGTCTGCGCGGCTCGGTGCAGATCGAACACACGCTGGCCAAGCGCGGCGCTGAAAAGCTGTGGAATCTGGTCAACAACGAGCCGTTCGTCAACGCGCTGGGCGCACTGACCGGCAATCAGGCCATGCAGCAAGTGAAGGCCGGCCTGAAAGCGATCTACCTGTCCGGCTGGCAAGTTGCCGGCGACGCCAACCTGGCCGGTGAAATGTATCCCGACCAATCGCTGTATCCGGCCAACTCGGTGCCGATGGTGGTCAAGCGTATCAACAACACTTTCCAGCGCGCCGACCAGATCCAATGGTCGGAAGGCAAGAACGACATCGACTTCTTCGCACCAATCGTGGCCGATGCGGAAGCCGGTTTCGGCGGCGTGCTGAACGCCTATGAACTGATGAAGTCGATGATCGATGCAGGCGCGGCCGGCGTTCACTTCGAAGATCAGCTGGCATCGGTGAAGAAGTGCGGCCACATGGGCGGCAAGGTGCTGGTGCCGACACGCGAAGCGGTGGAAAAGCTGAACGCGGCGCGCCTGGCGGCCGACGTTTCCGGCACGACCACGCTGGTGATCGCCCGCACCGACGCCGAAGCAGCCGACCTGCTGACGTCCGACGTGGACGACAACGACAAGCCTTTCCTGACCGGCGAGCGCACTGTCGAAGGCTTCTTCAAGACTCGTCCCGGTATCGAGCAAGCCATCTCGCGCGGCCTGGCCTATGCGGAATACGCCGATCTGGTGTGGTGTGAAACCGGCAAGCCGGACCTGGCCTTCGCCAAGAAATTCGCCGAAGCCATCCACGCCAAGTTCCCGGGCAAGATGCTGTCGTATAACTGCTCGCCGTCGTTCAACTGGAAGAAGAACCTGGACGACGCCACCATCGCCAAATTCCAGAAGGAACTGGGCGCCATGGGTTACAAGTTCCAGTTCATCACGCTGGCCGGTTTCCACGCGTTGAACTACTCGATGTTCAACCTGGCGCACGGCTATGCACGCAACCAGATGTCGGCCTTCGTCGAGTTGCAGGAAGCCGAATTCGCCGCCGCCGACAAGGGCTTTACCGCGGTCAAGCATCAGCGCGAAGTCGGCACCGGCTATTTCGACGCGGTGACGCAAGCGATCCAGCAAGGCCAGTCGTCGACCACCGCTTTGCACGGTTCGACCGAAGATGAGCAATTCTTCGACGGCAAGGAAAAGAAAGTCGCCTGAGGCCGGGTCTCAAACAGAGAGAACGGTATCAGGCTGGAGAGAATGTCTGAGGAGACTGGGGGGCTATAGCCCCGATGATGGGAAAGCCGCACTTCACAAGAGTGCGGCTTTTTTTATTTGCGCTTATTTGTGTTGTTTGATCGTGCCGTCGCGCACTTCAAAGACGGCGTCGCCAAGGATGTCGACGTCGGCCGGGTCATGCGTGATGATCAGCATCGGCACGCGCAATTGCTGCTGCAAGTCGCTCAGCTCGCGGCGCATGCGTTTGCGCAGCGACAGGTCGAGCGCGGAAAAGGGCTCGTCCAGCAGCAGGATATCGGGCTGCGCCACCAGCGCGCGCGCCAGGGCCACACGCTGGCGCTGGCCGCCGGAAATCTGCGAGGGATAGCTGCCTGCCGTCGCTTCCAGGCCGAACGCCTGCAGCCACTTTGCCACCATCGGATGCGCTGCCGGACGGCGCAGATTGAAGCAGCCGCGTTGCAGGCCGAACGCAATATTCTGCGCCACCGTCAGATGAGGGAACAGGGCGTAATCCTGAAACAGATAAGCGACGTTGCGCTGCTGCGGACGGACGTTGATGTCGTGCGCGGCGTCGAACAGCGTGCGCTGATTGAGGTTGATCTTGCCTTCGTCGGGCGTCATCAGGCCGGCGATGGCTTTGAGCGTCAGGCTCTTGCCGGCGCCCGAGGGGCCGTACAGCACGATGCGGTCGCTGTCGGATGAAAAGGCGATATTGAGATCGAACACGCGGTCATTGGCGCGCAGTTCTTTGCGGATATGGACGTCGACGCTCATGACAGATCCGCCCGGCGCGCATGTCCCGGAACCAGCCGTCCGGCGAGCAGCAAGACCGCAACGCAAGTCACCGAGGTGATCACGACCAGCAAGGTTGCGGTGGCGTCGTCGCCGGCTTGCACCGCTTCGTAAATGGCGACCGACAAGGTTTGCGTACGTCCCGGCAGATTCCCAGCGATCATCAGCGTCGCGCCGAATTCGCCCAGCGCGCGCGCGAATGCCAGCAACACGCCGGCGGTAATGCCGCGCGCCGCCAGGGGCAGGCTGACGCGGAAGAACACGCCGGCCTCGGAGACGCCCAGCACGCGGGCGGCGTTTTCCAGTTGCTTGTCGACGTTTTCAAAGGCCGCGCGGGCCGATTTCAAGACCAGCGGGAAGGCGACGATGGTGGAAGCAATCACCGCGCCTTGCCAGGTGAAGACCAGCTCGATGCCCATGTCGGCCAGCCAGGCGCCGAAGACGCCGCGCTTGCCGAGCAGCACCAGCAGGTAGTAGCCAAGCACGGTCGGCGGCAGCACCAGCGGCAGCGTCAGGATGGAATCGATCAGGTCGCGCAGGGGCGAGCGCCAGCGCGACAGGCCGTAGGCCGCCGCGACACCCAAGAAAAGATTAAGCACCGTTGCCCAGCCCGCGACTTTCAGCGAGAGGAGCAACGGGGTCCAGACTGAACCCATATAGTCCGCGAATGAGAGTTGAATCAGCCCGCAGGGTATCAGGGTTTGAGGAAGCCGTAACGGGCCAGCACGGCCTGGCCGGCAGCCGATTGCACGTAGGCGAGGTATTTGTTGGCCAGGTCCGCTTGTGCGGTGTTGGCGGTGACGGCGATCGGATAAGTGGCAGGCGTGTCGGATGGAATGCGGATGGCAACCTTGACCTTGTCCGGCATCACGGCGGCATCGGTGGCGAACACGAAGCCGGCTTCGACTTCACCGCGCGCGACGTAGTCCAGGCTCTGGCGCACGTTTTGCGCCATCACGCCTTTGGCGAGCACGGCATCCCACAGGCCGGCATTTTCCAGCGCTGTCTTGGTGTAACGGCCGAACGGCACCGAGGCCGGATTGCCGAGCGCAACTTTCTTGACGCTGGCCTGGGTCAGGTCCTTCAGATTGGCCAGCGGCAGCGTGCTGTCGTTCGGCACGATCAGCACGATCTGGTTGGCGGCGAAGTTCTTGCGCGTGGCCGGCTGCACGGCTTTTTCCGCGACGGCTTTGTCCATGGCGGTCTGGTCGGCGGATGCAAATACGTCAGCCGGCGCGCCGCGCACGATTTGCTGCATCAGGATGTCGGACGCGCCGAAATTGTTGATGACCTTGACGCCGGGATTTTGCTGTTCGAACGCCGTGCCGAGATCCTTGAACGCATTGGTCAGGCTGGCGGCCGCGGAGACCACGAGGTCGGTGGCGTGCGCAGTCGTCGCCGCGAAAGGAATGGCCAGCAGGACGAAGGCGGCGGACGCAGCGAGCCGGCGCATGGTTGGTGCGGTGAAGGAGATGGACATGGGAGTTCCTGTGTTCTTGAATTGGGAAGGCGAATCTCGTCGGAATATACGTAAGGATATAGCGATAGTCAATTCGCTGCTGCATATACATATAATTTGGTGAAAGCCCTTGCTACAATCTGCTCCATGACAAATTCCAAAACCGTAAGACTGCGCCTGATGCAAGGCGAGACGATTGCCTTCGGCCCCGGCAAAGCCGCGCTGCTGCTGGCGATAGAACGCACCGGCTCGATCTCCGGTGCGGCGCGGGAGATGGAAATGTCTTATCGCCGCGCCTGGCTGTTGGTGGAGGAAATGAACCGCTGCTTCAGCAAGCCGCTGGTGGAGACCGCCACCGGCGGCGCCAAGGGCGGCGGCGCCAGCATCACCGAGATGGCGCGCGATGTGATCTCCTGTTACCAGCGCATGCAAAAGAAAGCCGATACCGCAGTTGAAAAAGACATGCAGTATCTGCGTTCCCTCATCGTCGACAAGGACTGAAGACTTCGTCGATGCGCACGACTCTCCTCAAATTTCGTTTTCGCCTGCAGAACCTGTTCCGCATGTCGGAAAGCCACGCCATGCTGCTGTGGGCGGCCATCATCGGTTTCGTCGGCGCACTGGCGACCATCTTTTTTCGCGAATGCATCGGTTGGGTGCAGTACCTGCTGACCGGCCATAGCGGCAGCTTTGTTGAAATCGCCAAGGGCCTGTCCTGGCAGATGCGCGTGCTGCTGCCGACCGGCGGCGGCGTGGTGGCCGGCCTGATCCTGATCTGGGCCAAACGCATGCCGGCCGGGGCCACATCCGACTATATGGAAGCAGTCGCCATCGGCGACGGCCGCATCCCTGTCCGTCATACCTTGCTGCGCAGCCTGTCGTCGCTGGCGACGGTGGGCTCGGGCGGCTCGATCGGGCGGGAAGGGCCGATGGTCCAGCTGGCGGCTTTGTGCGCTTCGCTGGTCGGGCGTTTTGCGCACTTTCCGGCGTCGCGCATGCGGCTGCTGGTAGCGTGCGGCGCGGCGGCGGGGATTACGTCGGCTTACAACGCGCCCATTGCCGGCGCCTTCTTCGTGACGGAGATCGTGCTCGGCGCGCTGGTGATGGAAAGCTTCGGCCCGGTGGTGGTGGCGTCGGTGGTGGCCAACATCACCATGCGCGAACTGCCGGGTTACGCGCCGGCCTATGAGATGCCGTACTTTCCCGAAGTCGGCGGCGTCGAGATCATCCTGTTTGTGGTGCTGGGCATCATCGCCGGCCTGCTGGCGCCGCAGTTCTTGCGGCTGCTGGATATCAGCAAGCAGCTGTTCCAGAAAACCCGTTTGCCGCTGCCGCTGCGCCTCGGTGTGGGCGGCTTGCTGGTCGGCTTGCTGTCGATTCAGGTGCCGGAAGTCTGGGGCAACGGTTACAGCGTCGTCAATTCGCTGCTGCATACCAACTGGCTGTGGTCGACCGTGCTGGTCGTCATGCTCTACAAAATCGTCGCGACCGCGTTGACCACCGGTTCCGGCGCGGTGGGCGGGATCTTTACGCCGACCCTGTTCGTGGGCGCGGCCATCGGCTTCCTGTTCGGCGACGTGGCGCATGCGCTGTGGCCGCATGCGATCTCGCAGCCGTTTGCCTATGCGATGGTCGGCATGGGCGCGTTTCTGGCGGCGGCCACCAATGCGCCGTTGATGGCGATCCTGATGATCTTCGAGATGACGCTGAGCTATCAGGTCGTGCTGCCGCTGATGCTGTCGTGCGTGGTGGCGTATTTCATTGCGCGCAGCCTCGACGGCAATTCGATGTACGAGATCACCCTCAAGCGCCATCGCGACGCCGCCGAGCGCATCCGGCTGCGCGGCACCCACATGAGCGAACTGATCAAGCCGGCGGAAACCGTGTTGCAGAAGGACGCGCCGTTTTCCGAGGTGACGCGGATTTTCCTGCAATACCCGGTGAAGTACATTTACATCACCGACCAGGACAACCGTTATCTGGGCGTGGTCGCCCTGCAGGACGTGACATCGTTGCTGCTTGACAAGAATGACACCGAGGCCAAGCGCGCCGGCGACTTCATGCGTACGCATTTTTTGCATGAAGTGACGCCGGATATGTCGCTGGGCGAGGCTTTGCAGTTGTTTCTCGATCATCAGGGCGAGCGCTTGCCGGTCATCGCCAGTGTGGAAAACCCGGAGTTGCTGGGGGTGGTTTTCAAGACCTCATTGCTGGATGCGTATTTCCGCCTGGATCGTTCGGGAGAGTAGGTTGTAAAAATGTGTTGGCAGCTTTGTAACAAACAAGGGGCAGGGCGACTATTGCGCTGGCAACCTTGTTAGAATGCGAGATTATTTGTGAGAAAGTACCAAATTGCATCGATTTTTGATCGCAAGGGTGCTGCCACAGCTGGCTGTTGACGCCATTTTGACGCCATTAACATATCAGGGATTCGAACGATTTTATGCTGAGCTACCGCCATGCCTTTCACGCTGGCAATCATGCTGATGTGCTCAAGCACATGGTGACGATCCAATTACTGCGTTATCTGGGCCAGAAAGATACCCCCTACATGGTGATCGACACCCATGCAGGCGCGGGCGTCTACGCGCTGGATGGAAACTACGCCAGCAAGAATGCCGAGTACGAAACCGGCATCGCGCCCTTGTGGGATCGTACCGATTTGCCTGCCGCCGTTGCCGAGTACGTGCAACTGGTGAAAGATCTCAACCCGAGCGGCAAGATGCGTTATTACCCCGGGTCGCCCTATTGCGCCAACCAGGTGATGCGCGAGCAGGATCGCCTGCGCCTGTTCGAACTCCATCCGACTGAAAGCAAAGTGCTGGCGGATAACTTCCGCAAGCTCGACGCGCACGCGGCCGAGCAGGGCAAGCGCCCGAGCGGTCGCGGCCGGCGCGTGCTGGTCGAACGGGGCGACGGTTTCCTGGCGCTCAAGGCGCTATTGCCGCCGCCATCGCGCCGTGCGCTGGTGCTGATCGATCCTCCTTACGAAGACAAGCGCGACTACCAGCGCGTCAAGGAAACCCTGCAGGATGCGCTGGTGCGCTTCCCGACCGGGACTTATGCGGTCTGGTATCCTGTGCTGCAACGCATTGAGTCCAAGAATTTTTCCGATCGCCTGAAGCGCCTCGGCGCCAAGAGCTGGCTGAATGTCACGCTGTCGATCAGCTCGCCGCAGCCGGACGGCTTCGGCCTGCATACCAGCGGGATGTTCTTGCTCAATCCTCCATGGACGCTGGAAGCCACTCTCAAGGAAGTCATGCCCTACCTGGTCAAGGTCCTGGGGCGCGACGCCGGCGCCGGTTTCCTGCTGGAATCGGGGGAAGCCTAGGATGCTTCGTCCTGACAAGATCGGCGCGGAGGCGGGCAGGCATTGCCGTCTCACCTGTGAAATGTTTTCTGGTATTCGCGATGCATCACGGCATACAATAGGCGGTCATGCCGAAGATATATTGTCTGTCGAAAGTGCTGGGGTTATTTACAACAAGAAATCATGACTGAACCGTCTCCTGATCACGCCGCCCCGGCGCAAACGCAACAACATGCCCACGACTTTTTCCTGGCGCGACAACCGATCCTGAATCGCGAACAGGAGTTGATCGGCTACGAGCTGCTGTTCCGCAATGCCGCCTTCGGTCCCGCCAATGTCAACGATGACGTGTCGGCGACTGCATCGGTGATCGCCCATGCGTCCGAACTCGGCCTCAACAACGTCATCGGCAGCCTGCACGGCTTCATCAACGTCGACGCCACCGTGCTGATGAGCGACTTCATCAATTTCCTGCCGTCCGACAAGGTGGTGCTGGAAATCCTCGAGACCGTCAAAGTCACGCCTGAACTGGTCAAGCGCGTGACCGAACTGTCCCGCGCCGGCTACGTGTTCGCGCTCGACGACGTGATCGCCGAATCCGAAGACATCGCCCAGCTGTTGCCGCTGGTGAAAATCATCAAGATCGACGTCATGGAGCTTGACGCCAGCAAGCTGCTCAAGCTGAGCATGCACTTCAAGCGCGCGCAAAAGATGCTGCTGGCGGAAAAGGTCGAGACGGTCGAGCAATTCCGCGACTGCGTGACCTTCGGTTTCGATTACTTTCAAGGCTACTACTTCGCCAAGCCGGTGATCCTGCAAGGCAAGAAGCTGGAAGCGTCGAAGATCGTCATCATGCACATCCTGACGCTGCTGGTGCGCAACGTCGACAATGGCGAAGTGGTGCGCTACATCAAGCGCGACGTGGCATTGAGCCTGACGCTGCTGCGCCTGGTCAATACCCCGGTGTACGGCTTCATGAAGCACATCGATTCGCTGGGCCAGGCCCTGATCGTGCTGGGCCGCCGTCAATTGAAGCGCTGGTTGCAGATCCTGCTGTTCGCCAATACCGAAAAGGACAAGGCGCATTCGCTGTCGCCCTTGCTGATCCTGGCGGCGACGCGCGGCAAGATGCTCGAGCTGATCACCGAGAGGATCCGCCCAGGCCGCCGCAAGATGTCCGAAATCGCCTTTACCGTCGGCATCATGTCGCTGGTTGACGCGCTGTTCGGCATGCGCATGGAAGCCATCCTGACCCAGATCACGGTCAGTTCCGAGATCCGCGATGCCTTGCTGTTCCGTACCGGTTATTACGGCGAGATCCTGCAACTGGCGGAGTGGACCGAGAAAGCCGACAAAACCGCCACCGAGATGAACGATCTGCTGACCGGTCTGCAATTGTCTCCGGAAGACTTCTACGATCTGGAAACGCAGGCCTTCGAGTGGGGCAACAACATCTCCACGAACATGGGACATGCGCCGGCAAAGAAAGCTGAAGAAGCCGACGCCAGCAAGGTATCCGAGTAATTCGGCTGACCCGGCAGGCAGAAAAATCTGCCGCGCCGGCAGCCGCTGCTATCCGCCCCGATCACGCCGCCTTGCGGCGTATTTTTTTATCAGGCGCATCAGGCGGTTGCTCTGGCCGTTGCGGTTGAACCAGCGTGCCTTGACGCCATCCCACCAGCTGCGCCGCATCGCAGTCAACGCCGCCATGCCGGCTTCCACATGCTGCCATGCCTGCGTGGCGCGCAGCTGGGCAATCATCCTGTCCTTGAATCGCAGTACCGCATCATGGCAGCGGACGAACCACGGCAAGCTCAGCAAGGCTTTTTGCGTCAGGCTGTAGAGACGGGCAACCAGCGCCGTGCCGAGCACCTTGGCGGTGACGATGATCGCCAGGCCGAGCGTGGGATGGCCGTGGGTGATGGAGAGCAGGGCGAGAATCTTGACCGGCAGCAGCAACAGGCTGGGCAGGATGAAAATGGCCAGCGCCGCATAAGGTGAGAAATTGCCGATCCAGGATTCGACGCGCGCAATGAAGGGAATCAGCGGCAACCGCGCCAATACGCGCTTGCTGGCATTCCACAGCCACTCTTCGAACAGCAGCAGAATCGCTGCGATGTAGATGAAAGGCGCAAGCAGGTATTTTCTGATCTTGTGCGGCAAGGATGGATCCTTATGGATGCGGAGGGCTTGCGGGATATATGTTGGGCAAGCGCCGGAAATACAAGCCGTTCCGCATCGCGACCAGATCAGGCAACAGGTTTACCCCACCTGGCGCTGCTTGATCAGACCCAGCCATCGATCGCCCCATTTTTCGTCGCTCATGCAGGATGCGTAGTCGGTGACGGTGCGCGCGGCGCGCTCCAGCAGCTGGATGTCGGCTTCATGCTGGCGGGCAACGTGCGGGTCTTCCAGGAACAGCACGCGGCGGCATTGGTGTTCCAGGATCAGTTCGGCAATCTGCGCATCGCCGCCCAGCGGACCGCTGAGGAAAGGCTTGACCCAGTTGCGTCCGGCTTCGCCCTTGATCTTCATCGCCAGCTCGTTGAGCAGGCCGCCGGTGGTGCCGGTGGCGCAGCGGAAGGCGAAGCTGTCGAGCACGTCGAAGTGGCGTTCGGCCAGCGCCAGCATGCGCGACTTCATCGAATCGTGGGCGATCAGCGCGATGCCTTCATTGCTGAGATTGAAGCAGGGATCCAGCTTGGGATCGGGCGCCGCGCCGTTGGCGATCGCTTCCAGCTCGAACCATTCGCGGGCGCCGGCCATCGTCGATAAAAATGGCTTGCCGTGGATGACGCACTGACGCTTGAGCGCGACCGCTTCCGGGAAAGTGGAAGAGGGATCGACCGGATCGATCAGATAAATGATGGCGTCCAGCTTGCGCGCCGGGTCGCTGTCGACCACGCGCGACACCAGCTTCATCAGACCGCCCTGGCGACCGTAGGGAAAACGTTCGATATGCGGATAGTTCGGCAGCAGGCCGAGATGGCCGATGGCGTCGAGCGTCCTGCCGACGACGACCAGTTCCGGTTGCAGCGCTTCGATGCGCGCGCGCGATCCTTGCAGCAGCTGAACCAGCGCAGAATTCGGGGCATCCTGATGCGCGCGGTTGGCGGCCAGGCCGATACGATAACGAGTGGTGGTAGACATGGAAGTGGCGGATGGAGGCGTGGTTTTTGTGGGCTGGAATGTCGTGAGAACACTGAAAGAACATCGTCGCGTGAATATGCGTTATCAGCGAAATGCGTCCTCGACGACTTTAACATACCGCTACAATGATGGACAGGTTGGACCGCCTGTCCCCAGTGAAATAGGCAAGTGAGAACATGAATAAAGCATTCGTAAAAGAATCCGACGGTGACGATGACGACGAGCTGACCTTGCCGGCGATTCCGGCCGGCTCCAAGAATTACATGACGCCGGCCGGGCACAAGCGCATCAAGGACGAATTGCTGCATCTGATCGACGTCGATCGCCCGGAAGTCGTGCGCATCGTGCACTGGGCGGCCTCCAACGGCGACCGTTCCGAAAACGGCGACTACATTTACGGCAAGCGCCGCTTGCGCGAAATCGATCGCCGCATCCGCTTTCTGACCAAACGGCTCGACATCGCCGAGGTGGTCGATCCGACCATCCATCACGGCAACGACCAGATCTTTTTCGGCGCCACCGTGACCTATGAGAACCAGGACGGCATCGAACACACCGTCACCATCGTCGGCATCGACGAACTCGATCCGCTCAACGGCAAGATCAGCTGGGTTTCGCCGGTGGCGCGCACGCTGACCAAGGCGCGCGAGGGCGACGAGGTGAGCTTGCAGACGCCGGCCGGCGTCGAGCAATTGACGATTCTTGCAGTGAGCTATCCGGCGCCGTCGGCCTGAACGCCGCTTTCCGGTTGACATCATTCGCGTGAAGCCTCTGCCGCCGCAGATCTTGCGCTGAATGAATGCGTGGAACGAATCCTGCTTCGATGCTTATGCCGCTTGCGCCGCTTTGCTCAATCCAATCCGAATTCCATTTTTGATTGAAAAGGTGATTCCATGTCCATCGTGTACGCCAATCTGAATCATCCCCAGCGTGTCGCCCTGGCCGCGGAAGTGCATTCGCGGCCGTTTTTGCATCTCAAGGCGCCCGAGAGTCTTACCCATCTGGCGGTCTATGTGCGCGACCAGGCGGCTGACGCCAGCCGCCACTCGACCTTCCAGCATGCGTTGCTGACCGATCTGTGCGTGCATTTCGGCGTGACGGCGCCGGGCGTGGACGCCAAGCATTTCTTCTACGATTTCGGGCGCTTTCGCCTGAAGTGGGAATGCCACACCGAATTCGCCACTTACACCTTCGCGCAGCACCACGAGTCGGAACTGACGATAGACGAAGCCTTCATCGACGCGCCGCTCAAGCACGTGCCGCAACAATGGCTGCTGGCCTTGCAGGGCAAGATCATGGTGGCCGCGCACGTGGTGCTGGAGCGTGTGCCGAAAGAGGAGAACGGCGGCTGCATCTCCGGCATGCAGCGCCTGTTTGAAGGCAAGCTGCTGTCGTCGAGCAAGGTGCTGCAAGGCGGCGAGATCTGGACCGATTTCCTGATCCAGGCCGATGGGTTCAGCCGCTTCGTGGTGCGCGACATCGACTTGCGCGACATGCAGGGCGGGCGCCTGGCGCAGCGTATCCTGGAGATTGAAACCTACCGCATGATGGCTTTGCTGGGCTTGCCGCATGCGCAACAGGCGGCGCCGGTGTTGAGCGCGATCGAAAGCGATCTGGCGACCTTGACCGCGACCATGGTCGACACCGATCATGTCAGCCCGGAGCAGGCGCAGGTCGAAGATGAACGGATCCTGCGCAAGATCACCGGACTGGCGGCGCGCATCGAGAAGATGTCGCTGGAAAACAGCTATCGTTTTTCCGCCTCGCAAGCGTATTTCCGGCTGGTCAAGGCGCGCATCGAAGAGTTGCGCGAGAACCGCGTAGAGGGCGTGCCGACCATCGGGGAGTTCATGGAGCGGCGTCTTGCGCCGGCCATGGATACCTGCACCTCGGTAGCGCGCCGGCAGGAAGCGCTGGCCGAGCGCATCGCCCACACCAACGATTTGCTGCGCACGCGCGTGGGCATCGTGCAGGAGCAGCAGAACCGCCAGATCCTGGAATCGATGAACGCGCGCGCTGCGCAGCAACTTCGTTTGCAACAGGCGGTGGAGGGTTTGTCTGTGGCGGCGATCTCTTACTACATGGTGGGCTTGTTCGGTTATGCGGGCAAGGCGCTCAAGGCGGCGGGCGTGCCGATCAATCCGGACATCGCAACCGGCGTGATGGTGCCGGTGTTTGCCGCTGGCGTCTGGCTGGGGTTGCGGCGACTGCACAAGACCATGCACGACGCCTGAGCCGGCCGCTTGCCTGCACAAAAACAAAAAGCCGGATCTTGTGGATCCGGCTTTTTCATTGCAGGGACAGCAATCAGACGTTGGCGCTGATTTTTTCCTGCGCTTGCGCGATGGCTTGCTTGGTCTTTTCTTCGCCCATCGAGACGCCTTCAGCGATTACCAGTTCGACATCGGTGATGCCGAGGAAACCCAGCACGCCACGGATATACGTGCCCTGGAATTCCAGCGCTTGCGCAGGACCTTCCGAATACACGCCGCCGCGCGACAGAATCACGATAGCGCGCTTGCCGGTAACCAGGCCGGTTGCGCCCTTGTCCGTATAGCCGAAAGTACGACCGGCGCGGCAGACGTGGTCGATCCATGCCTTGAACGCCGATGGCGGTGCGAAGTTGTACATCGGGATGCCGATGACCAGCGTGTCGGCGGCCAGCAGTTCGTCCACCAGCTTGTCGGACAGGGCGATGATCGATTGCTGTTCGGCGCTGCGCTTGTCGGCTGGCGTGTAATAGGCGCCGATCAGCGCTTCGGTGATGTGCGGCAGAGTGTCTTTTGCCAGATCGCGACGGACGATAGTGCCGCCGGCGTTCTTGGCTTGCCATTGCTCAACGTAGGACGCGCTCAGTTGGCGGGTGATGGAGCCGGTGAAGCGGGCGCTGGAGTCGATATGAAGAAGAGTGCTCATGCTTGTTCCTTGGAAAGTTGCCTTGGATGAATACTGCGTCGGTGTCGCGGGAAAGTAGCGATGGAAGGAATATAAAGGCTTTCCAATAACATCAATAGATGGGAGAATTTGATTTCACTAATCCATTTATGGAGTGAATCATGCTGGACCTCAACGATATCGCCGTCTTTGTCCATGTGGTGCGCGCCGGCAGCTTTGCCGCCGCCGGCCGCCGCCTCGGCATGCCGTCCAACACCATCAGCCGGCGCCTGCAGCTATTGGAAGAGAGCCTGGGAGTGCGCCTGCTGCAGCGCTCTACGCGGCAATTGAACATGACCGCGGCCGGGCGCGAGTTCTTCGACCGCTGCGCGCCGGGGATCGAAGACATCCAGCAGGCCGGAGCAACCTTGTCCGAAGGTAATCGCGAACCAAGCGGCGTGCTGCGGGTGGCCGCACCGGCCGACTTTTTCGACAACTTCGCCATGGAGTGGGTGGCGGAATTCATGCAGCGCCATCCGAAGGTGCAACTGGAGTTTGTGCTCAGCGACGAGCGCGTCGACCTGATCGCCGAAGGCATCGACCTGGCGTTTCGCGCCGGGCAGTTGCCGGACTCAAGCCTGGTGGCCCGCAAACTCGGCGAAAGCTATCGCGGCCTGCTGGCCAGTCCGGCGTATCTGAAAAAGCACGGCATGCCGGCTTCGCTGGAGGAGTTGGCGCAACACGATTGCCTCGCCGCCGCCAACACCGTGCAAGCTGCGCTATGGCGTCTGGAAGGGCCGTCAGGGGCCGAAAGCATACGCATCGTGCCGCGCCTGTGCATCAACACGGCGCAGGGCTTGCTGCGCGCCACACGCGCCGGGCTGGGGATTGCCTTGCTGCCGGTGATGGTGGCTGCCGAAGACTTGCGACGCGGCAGCCTGGTCGCCATCCTGCCGCAGTATCAGCGCGATCTGAGCGGCATGTACGCGGTCTATCCCAACCGGCGTCAGTTGTCGCTGGCGGTGAGCGCGTTGATTGAGTTCGTTGCGGAGAAGGTCAAGCACGGCGCTTGCGACGGCACCCATAAGGAGATGCGATTCGCCGTGCCGGAGCAGCAGGCGGAATTGGCATGAGGCGAGCGTCAGTCGGCGCGGCGGCCGCAAGCAGCGGATCGCGCCGCCCGCTGACGCGGACGGAAGGCGTCAAGTTCTTCGTCTAGGCCTCACTCGACAAGTAACGATCTTTTTCTGCATTTGCAAGTTCTTGCATTCGTATCTCTTTGAATTTCTTCCTGTTTCTCAGCTTGTCTTCGTGTATTGGATGCAGCGGCCCCAAATAGCCGGGTTAAGATATTTTTGCTTGTCTAAGAGCAATATTTTCAATTCCCATGCTGTTTGTGAATGAAATGAATGGAGCCGCCATGATCCCCTCAAAAATGATCTGCCTGATGCTGCCTGCCATCCTTGCCTTGCCCTCGGGTCTTTCCGCCCAGCCAAGCGATGGCAATTTGCAGTTGCAGCAGGTATTGATGCTTAGTCGCCATAATCTGCGCGCGCCGCTGTCCGATAACGGCAGCGTGCTGGACCAATCGACCAGGAAGCGATGGCCGCAATGGGAGGTGCAGGGCGGTTATTTGACGGCCAAGGGCGGGGTTCTTGCAGTCTACATGGGGCATTACACCCGCGAGTGGCTGGTGCAACAGGGATTGGCAAAAAAGTCGGAGTGCCCCACGCCTGACGATGTGTTTGTGTATGCAAACAGCTTGCAGCGGACGGTCGCCACCGCACAATTCTTCGTTGCCGGCGCTTTTCCCGGCTGCGATATCGCGGTTACTCACCAGCCCAGGATGGGCACCATGGATCCTACCTTCAATCCTGTGGTTGTCAATGACAGCGCGACTTTCAATCAAGCCGCCTTGGCCGCCATGCAAAAGGTGGAAGCAGATCTCCATCTGAAGCCGGCTTACCAGCGGCTCGAGAAGATCATCAGCTACAAGGATTCCGCCGCTTGCGAAGGTAAAAAGGACTGTTCGCTGAGCGGCGGCATGCAAAACAAATTCAGCGCCGATATCGGCAAGGAGCCGTCAGTCAGCGGTCCTTTGAAGGTGGGAAATTCAATGATGGATGCGTTTACGCTGCAATACTACCAAGGCTTTCCCGCAGAGCAGATTGCCTGGGGCGAGATCAAGACGCCTGAGCAGTGGCGCGAGCTGTCGGCAATCAAAAACGGCTATCAGGATGCGCTGTTTGCCTCACCGCTGGTGGCGCGCGAAGTTGCGGCGCCCTTGCTTGCGTATATTCGCAAGAGCATGACTGAACAGAACAGGGGAAGCGCGCCGAAAGTGACGTTGATGGTCGGTCACGATTCCAATGTTGCTTCACTTCTCAGCACCCTGGATTTCAAAGCCTATGATTTGCCGGAGCAGAATGAAAAGACGCCGATTGGCGGGATGATAGTCTTTGAGCGCTGGCGTGACGCTAACAACAATAAAGATCTGATGAAAGTCGAGTATGTCTACCAGAGCACCAGTCAGCTTCGCGACGCCCAGCCCCTGAGCATGGCAAATCCGCCGAAGCGGGTGACCCTGCAGATGAATGCCTGTCCGACAGACGCCAAGGGTTATTGTGCCTGGGACACGTTTGTGCAAGTCCTCAATGGTGCGCAGAAAGGAGCGGCAGGGCCCTAGGGCCTAGCTGCGTTCGCGCAGGATGCGGGTCACGCTGTCGATGCTGCGGATGCCGCGCATGGTGCGCGCCAGATGCACACGGTCTTCGACCTGGATGGTGAAGCGCAGGTGTTTCATCGCCGGATCGCCATCGTCATCCATGCTGACGGAAACGATGTGCGCATCGGCTTCGCCGATTTCGGCAGCGATGCGTGCAAGTGTGCCTTTCTGGTTATGGACCAGAATGGTGATGCGGCATTCAAAGCGGCGGTTCAGCTCGCCGGCCCAGGTCACTTCAATCCAGCGATCCGGTTCTTTTTCAATGTGCCGCTTGGCGGTTTCGCAATCTTCCACGTGGACGATCAGCGCCTGGTCGTGCTTCAGATGGCCGATCAGTTTGTCGCCCGGGATCGGCAGGCAACAGGCGGCCAGTTGCACGGTGGAGCCTTCGTTGCCGGTGATGACGACCGGATCCGGTTTGCTCGGCAAGACATGGCCTTCGACGTCGAGCTGAGGAATTGATCCTCCGCCTTCGGTCATGCCCATGATGTGGCGCGCCACCAGCGGCGCCATGCGCGTGCCGATGCCGATGTCGGCGTACAGCTCGTCCATGGTCTTGGCGCTGGATTCATTGAGCAGACGCTCGATGATCGCCGACGGCAGGTCGGGTTCCAGGCCGATGGTATTGAGCGCATTGGTCAGCAGGCGTTTGCCCAGCGCTTGCGACTCCACCAGATTGGCGGTGCGCAGGCGATGGCGGATTGCCGAGCGGGCCTTGCCGGTACGCACGTAGCCAAGCCAGTTCGGGCTTGGGCGCGACGACGGCGAGGTGATGATTTCAACGATGTCGCCGTTGTGCAGTTCGGTACGCAGCGGCGCCGGTTCGTGATTGATCACCACGGAGGTGGTCTGGTCGCCGATGTCGGTGTGGATGCTGTAGGCAAAATCCAGCGCCGTGGCGCCGCGCGGCAGGGCGATGGATCTTGGATTTCGGCGTGAACACATAGACGGAATCCGGGAACAGGTCGACCTTGACGTGTTCCAAGAATTCGGCCGAGTCGCCGGTTTGCTTCTGGATATCCAGCAGCGACTGCAGCCAGGCGTGCGTGCGCTGCTGCAGATCGGTCAGGCTGCCTTCGTCGTCCTTGTACAGCCAGTGTGCGGCGACGCCGGATTCGGCGACGCGGTGCATGTCCTGCGTACGGATCTGGAACTCCACCGGCGTGCCGTAGGGGCCGATCAGCGTGGTATGCAGCGACTGATAGCCGTTAAGCTTGGGAATCGCGATGTAATCCTTGAACTTGCCCGGCATCGGCTTGAACAGCGAATGCAGCGTGCCCAGCGCAACGTAGCAATTGGCGAAGCTGTCGACCACCACACGGAAGCCGTAGACGTCCAGCACCTGCGAGAACGACAAATGCTTGTTGCGCATCTTGCGGTAGATGCCGAACAGCGTTTTTTCACGGCCGTCGACCTGGGCCGGGATGCCGGCGGCGATCAGCGTGCTGGTGACCGACTCCAGGATCTTGGTCACGACTTCGCGGCGATTGCCGCGCGCAGCCTTGACCGCCTTGAGCAGCGTGCGGTGGCGCAGCGGGTAGAGATGCGAGAACGACAGTTCTTGCAACTCGCGGTAAATGTTGTTGAGGCCGAGGCGATGGGCGATCGGCACATACACTTCCATGGTCTCGCGGGAAATGCGGCGTTTCTTGTCCGGCGGCATCGAGCCCAGCGTGCGCATGTTGTGCAGGCGGTCGGCCAGTTTGACCAGGATCACGCGCACGTCGCGCGCCATGGCCAGCAGCATCTTGCGGAAGTTTTCCGCCTGCGCTTCGATCTGGCTCTGGAATTCGATCTTGTCCAGCTTGGACAAACCGTCGACCAGCGACGCGACTTGCGCGCCGAAGCGTTCGATCAGCTCTTCCTTCTTGACTCCCTGGTCTTCCATCACGTCGTGCAGCAGCGCGGCCATCATGGCTTGCGCATCGAGCTTCCAGTCGGCGCAGATTTCAGCGACCGCGAGCGGATGCGAGATGTAGGGTTCGCCCGACTTGCGCATCTGGCCCAGGTGCATCTCGTCCGAGAAGCGATAGGCTTCCTTGACCTTCTTCAGTTCGGAAGGCGTGAGGTATTCCTCGAGCTTGAGCGTCAGATGGGTAAACGTCGCCACGCCGCTGTGCAAAGCGGGAGCAGGGTTTGTTGCAGGGGGAGTTTGCGCGTTTTGTTTCGACGCCGAGCGTCCGGAAGACGCTCGGGTAGTGTTGCTAGTAGTACCAGATGCTGATGACGGAGAACCGAGGGTTGAATCTGTTGGTGTCAGGCTCATACGTTGGTGTTGTCAGCAGCATGGACGTTGGTCAAACTCAGGCAGGCACTTTTTTCAGCATCTCGATACCGACCTTGCCGGCGGCGATTTCGCGCAGCGCTGTCACGGTTGGCTTGTCCTTGGCGTCCACTTTCGGTGTGTGGCCTTGCAGCAGTTGACGTGCGCGATAAGTCGCAGCCAGAGTCAGCTGAAAGCGGTTAGGGATTTGCTTGAGGCAATCTTCAATCGTGATACGGGCCATAAATACTCCTGATTACTTGGTTCTTACATGGTTCTGGTTCAGCTTAAATCAAGCCCGATCCAGCGCGGAAGCGGCAATGCTGCTTGTGCCGCCTAGCTGCTGGCATGGATGCCCAGCTGAGTGAATAAGAAAGTGTTGCGCGCGGCTTGTTGCGGGAAGCGGCAGCGGGCCGCTTTGACAATTGCTGTTAATTCCGACAAAGCGACTGCAAACTCTTGATTAATAATAACATATTCGAACTCCGGAGAGTGAGCGATTTCGCCGCCGGCCGCCAGGATGCGGCGTGTGATGACGTGCGGCTCGTCCTGTCCGCGCTTTTTCAGGCGCTCTTCCAGCGCCGCAATCGACGGCGGCAAAATGAAAATCCCGATCGCGTTCGAAAACTGTTTCTTTACCTGCTGCGCGCCTTGCCAGTCGATTTCCAGCAGCACGTCGGTGCCGTTGGAGATCTGGTCGGCGATCATCAGGCGCGAGGTGCCGTAGTAGTTGCCGTGGACTTCGGCCCATTCCAGGAATTCGCCTTCCGCCTGGCGCTTCAGGAAGTCGTCGGCGGTGGTGAAATAGTATTCGCGGCCGTGTTCCTCACCCGGGCGCGGCGGGCGCGTGGTGTAAGAAATCGACAGCTTGATTTCCGGCTCTTGCTGGAGCAGGGCGTTGACCAGCGTGGATTTGCCGGCGCCGGAAGGCGCGACGACCATGAACAGGCTGCCGGAGGTAGGATTTTTTGCGGGCATGGAATGCTCTCTCTTCGTTCTGATGGAAGGTCTTTTTAATATGGGCGCTTAGTTCAGCACTTACTCGAGGTTCTGCACCTGTTCGCGCATCTGGTCGATCAGCAGTTTCAATTCCATCGACGCATCGGCGAGTTCTTTCATGGCGGCTTTCGAGCCGACCGTGTTGGCTTCGCGGTTGAGCTCCTGCATCATGAAATCCAGACGTTTGCCGACCTGGCCGCCTTTTTTCAGGATATGGCGGGTCTCGGCCAGATGGGCCGACAGGCGCGCCAGTTCTTCTGCGATATCGATGCGGATGCCGTACAGCGTGACTTCCTGGCGGATGCGTTCCAGCACTTCTTCGCGGGGTAGCGACGCCGTCGCGCCGTCTTTGGTCACCAATCCCAAGGCTTCCTGCATGCGTTCCGTGGCTTTTTGCTGGAACTGCGCCACCAGTTGCGGCACCAGCGGCGTGATGCGTGCGACAATTGCTTCCATCGCGTCGACACGGCTTTCCAGCACGGCTTGCAGGGCAGCGCCTTCGCGCGCGCGGCTGTCGATGAAGGCCGTCAATGTTTCTTGCAGGGTCGACAGCACGTCCGCTTGCAGGGTGTCCTGGCCGATTTCGGCTTCTTCGATCACGCCCGGCCAGCGCAGCAGCTCGTTGACGGTCAGCGGCGCCGCTTCGGCGAATTGCTTGCGGACCTGGCGTTGCAAGTCGGCCAGAGTCGCCAGCAGCGTCTGGTTGAGCGCCTGGCTGGCGCCTTCCGCCGTCTTGCGGCCGAAGCTCAGGCGGCATTCGACCTTGCCGCGCACCAGCTTGCTGATGATGGCTTCGCGCATCGCCGGCTCGACGGCGCGCAGGTCGTCGTTGACGCGGAACTGCAGGTCCAGGAAGCGCGAGTTCACGCTCTTCATTTCGACGGTAATGGCGCCGGCAGCGGTTTCGCGTTTGGCGACGGCGTAGCCGGTCATGCTATAAATGGTCAATCGATTCTCCGGGTGCAGGCCATCCTGTTTGCGTGGATGGCCGGATGATTTGCGGGGAGCGCGGTGCGCTTCCTTTACAAACCGGCAATTTATCAAGACAATGCCGGTGAAAATTTATTACGTCACGTCAGCAGCCGGCTTGATCCAACAAGGCTTGCTGACGACTGAGGCGTGATTGTATTTGGGTTTGGATAGCGCATTGTAAAAAGTTTGCCGGTTCTGCGCCACTGCGCCATCAAAACAAGCTCTCCGGTATTGCCCTGAACACAATGATCAGGGCCTCCGCCACCGACTTCTAGAGGAAACACATGACTGACTTTCAACGTCCCAGCGGACGCGCCACTGCCGATTTGCGTACCGTCCGCCTGACGCGCCATTACACCAAGCACGCCGAAGGCTCGGTGCTGGTGGAGTTCGGCGACACGCGCGTGCTGTGCACGGCCAGCATCGAAGAAAAGGTCCCGGGTTTCCTGAAAGGCAAGGGGCAGGGCTGGATGACCGCCGAATACGGCATGCTGCCGCGTTCCACCCACACCCGCATGGACCGTGAAGCCGCCAAAGGCAAGCAATCCGGCCGCACCCAGGAAATCCAGCGCCTGATCGGCCGCGCACTGCGCGCCGCCTTCGACCTGGAAGCCTTCGGCGAGCGCACGCTGCATCTGGACTGCGACGTGCTGCAGGCGGACGGCGGTACGCGCACGGCGGCGATCACCGGCGCGATGGTCGCTGCCTATGATGCGTTTTCCGTGCTGCTGGGCCGCGGTCTGATCACCTCGATCCCGGTCAAGAGCTTCGTTGCCGCCATTTCGGTAGGCGTCTATCGCGGCGTGCCGGTGCTGGATCTGGACTATCTGGAAGACTCGGACTGCGACACCGACATGAACGTCGTCATGACCGATGCCGGCCATTTCGTCGAAGTACAGGGCACGGCCGAGGGCGCTGCGTTTGACCGCGCGACATTGAACAGCTTGCTGGATATCGCCGACAAGGGCATCAAGGAATTGTTGTCTCTTCAGAAACAAACGCTGGGCCTGGCGAAGTAAACTGCGTCGATGTAGTTGTTAAGCAGTGCCGAAATAACACTTCTGCGGCAGGCAGAGCGTGGGCATCGTTTCAGCAGCTTCGGCCGAATCCTTTTACAATCCCGACATGCCATGTCCGTTATCCGCGGACATGGCGTTTTTACGTTCGCCATTCATCCGCGGCCATTTGCGGAGTTATCAGCCATCAGCCATGACACAAAAAATCGTTCTCGCTTCCAATAATCAGGGAAAACTCAAAGAATTCGGCGCCTTGCTCGGCGAAATCGGCCTGGACGTGCGTCCACAAGGCGAATTCAACGTCCCGGAGGCAGAAGAACCGTTCGCCACCTTCGTCGAAAACGCGCTGACCAAGGCGCGCCACGCCGCGCGCCTGACCGGCTTGCCGGCGCTGGCCGACGACTCCGGCGTGTGCGTCAACGCCCTGGGCGGCGCACCCGGCGTGTGGTCGGCACGCTATGCCGGCGAGCCGAAGTCGGATGCCGCCAACAACGCCAAGCTGATCGCCGACCTGGCGGCGCATGCCGACAAGTCGGCCTACTATTACTGCGTGCTGGTCTACGTGCGCCACGCCGACGACCCGCAGCCGGTGATTGCCGACGGTTCCTGGCACGGCGAAATCGTGGCGGATGCGCGCGGCGAAGGCGGTTTCGGCTACGACCCGTATTTCCTGCTGCCGGCGTTGGGCAAGACCGCCGCTGAACTGAGTGCTGCAGAAAAGAATGCCCACTCGCACCGCGGCCAGGCCTTGCGTGCACTGGTAGAGAAGCTGCGATGATTATTCCGATCAAGCCAGTCAGCGTCGACTTGTCGTCGATGTCTGGCCAGCCAAATCTGCCCGGTCCGGCGCAAGCCGCACTGGCTTTTCTGAAGCCAGGCAGCCTGCAACTGACGGCGTTGCCGCCTTTGTCGCTGTATGTGCATTTCCCGTGGTGCGTGAAGAAGTGTCCCTATTGTGATTTCAATTCGCATGAAGTGAAGGGCAGTTTCCCCGAAGACGCCTACCTCGACGCCTTGCGCGCCGACCTCGAATCGGCGTTGCCGCTGATCTGGGGTCGCAAGATTTATTCGATCTTCATCGGCGGCGGCACGCCCAGCCTACTGTCGGCGGCCGGCCTCGATCGCCTGTTGTCGGACATCCGCACCTTGCTGCCGATGGACGTCGACATCGAGATCACGATGGAAGCCAATCCCGGCACTTTCGAAGCCGAAAAATTCAAGTCTTATCGCGCCAGCGGCATCAACCGCTTGTCGATCGGCATCCAGAGTTTCAACTCCACGCACCTGGCCGCGCTGGGGCGCATCCACGACGGCGACCAGGCGCGCAAGGCGGTTGACATTGCCCATGCCAATTTCGACAATTTCAATCTCGACCTGATGTACGCCTTGCCGTCGCAAAGCGTCGAGGAGGCGCGCCGCGATATTGAGACCGCCATCGCCGCCGCGCCGCCGCATCTGTCGCTGTATCACCTGACGCTGGAGCCGAACACGCTGTTCGCCAAGTATCCGCCGGCGGTGCCCGACGACGACGTCAGCGCCGACATGCAGGACATGATCACCGAGCTGACCACAGCAGCCGGTTACCAGCATTACGAAGTCTCGGCTTACGCCAGGCCCAAGCACCAGGCGCGCCACAATCTGAACTACTGGCAGTTCGGCGATTACCTGGGCATCGGCGCCGGCGCGCACTCCAAGTTGTCCTTCCCGCATCGCATCGTGCGGCAAATGCGCCACAAGCATCCGCAGACCTATCTGGAAAAGATGCGAACCGGCAATGCGATTCAGGAAGAGGGCGAAATCGGCCGCGACGCGCTCGGGTTTGAATTCATGCTCAATGCCTTGCGCCTGCAAGACGGTTTTCCGGCGAATCTGTTCGCTGAACGCACCGGTATGGGTATCAGCAACATCGACGCCGCCCTCAACGAAGCCGAGAAAAAAGGCCTGTTATATCGCGACCACATGAACATCCGGCCGACCGAACTGGGACGTCGATTTTTAAACGATTTACAAGAAATGTTTTTAGTTGAATGATCACTTAGGCAAGTCGTGATTTATCGGGTATATTAGAAAAATATTTGGATTTAGATAAGAATTCTCTTTGGAAACAACCTTATTTATTGTTAATAATTAATTAAAAATGTCTCGGCTGCTCACCGTGACATCTATACAAAATGGCTGTCCAGGATAAAAGCATTCCTTCTTTTCCTCTCGTGTTTCTACAGCCTGTTGCAGACGTTCATTACCTGTGGACGGCTCTGTCGCTTCATGTCTCCCCGTTCGATGAGAACGGATGCGATCTGTTTTCCCGGCTTTTTAACGAATTTGGTCTCGGCGAGGCCCTCAATGGTCTTGCCTGCATTCTTACCGTGCCTAACCCGGAGCGGTTCGCCGGCGAATTCGGGGCGCCGCCCAAAGACACCAACCTGATCCTGCGCATTCCGGTGGAATACTGCGTCGATGCAGAGCGCCATCCTTTGCTGGAACGTCTGAACAAATTAGGCTACGGCCTGATCGCCGATGGATTGCCGTCGCGCCTGGCCTTGTTTTCCGAATACGTGGAATCCATTTCGCTCGACTGCAGCGCCGGCATCCAGCCGGAAGCCGGCAGCTGGCTCACCAGCCTGCGCGGTCCGCATATCGCTGAAAACGTGCCCGATCCGGTGCTGTTCGACGCTTGCCGTGCGGAAGGCTTCCGCTGGTTCAGCGGCGAATATCCTTTGCTGCCATCGTCCGCCATCACGCAAAAGGACGCGATTTCGCGCGGCCGTTTGCTGAAGCTGCTGGAGCTGGTCTCGCACGACGCCGACGCGCCCGAGCTGGAAGCGCTGCTGAAGCAGGACCCGGCCTTGTCGTATCAGCTGTTCAAGCTGGTGAGTTCGGCGGCATTCGGTTTCTCAGCCCACATCACCAATTTCACGCAGGCCATCAATTTGCTCGGCCGCCGCCAGCTGCAACGCTGGCTGCAGCTGTTGCTGTACGCGCGTTTCCCGGGCGACGAGTCGGCCAATCCGCTGTTGCCGCGCGCCGCTGCACGCGCCGCCATGATGGAAGCCCTGTGCCAGCAGATGGATTGCGACCGCGACGAGCAGGACCGCGCCTTCATCGTCGGCATGTTCTCGCTGCTGGACGTATTGCTGGCAATGCCGCTGCGACTGATCATTGAACCGCTCAAACTGCCGCAGGATATCGTCGACGCCCTGATGCAGAGGCGCGGACGGCTGGGCCGTTTGCTGGATGTGGTGGAACGCGCCGAGTATGGCCGCATTCCATTGCGCCACAGCGATCTGGTTTCGGCCGGCGTGACGCCGGAAGGGTATTGCCGCGGCTTGATCCAGGCTTATCGCTGGGCATCCAAAGTCAGCCACGAGGCATAAACGATGATCGCTACGCTCAGCAGCAATGATCTCGCCTGCTGCTCGGCCCTGCTTGACGCAGTGCTGGGGCTGGAAGGCTTGGCCTTGCACGATGCCTTGAGCGAAATCGTTTCGGCTTTCCTCGGTCGCTCCGGCGGCCGTTATTTTTCGGAAGCGCCTTTGCCGAATTCAGCGCTGGCGCAAATCGTCGCGCATGAGGGCTTGCTGTACGGTCACTATGCTTTTCCGGCCGTGGATGATGCCGCCGACAGCCAATACAGCGACGCCGAGATCGCGCGCCTGGCGTCCTTCGCCGGCCTGACCGGCCGCCTGCTGCAAAACCGCGCCGATACCGAAAAGCGCAGCCGCGCGCTGGACCAGATCGAATCCAAGCTGGAACAGCAGGCGCAGATCCTCAACCAGATGCACGAGTCCGTCATCACGATGGACCAGGCCGGCTTCATCACCAGCTGGAACCGCGGGGCAGAGCAGCTCTTCGGTTACACGGCAATCGAAGCCATCGGCCGCAACGTCTTGTTCCTGTACGAAAATGAAGACGAAGACGACACGTCGCTGAGCGACATGTTCCTCTCGCAAGGCGGGCGCGAGATGGAAGTGCGCCGCCGCAAGAAGTCGGGCGAGGCATTCTGGGCCAGCCTGTCGCTGTCGGTGATGCGCGACCAGCACGGCCAGCCCATCGGCATGATCGGCTACATCAACGACATCACCGAACGCAAGAACGCCGAAAAGCTGATTCACCATCTGGCCTACTACGATTCGCTGACCGGCTTGCCCAACCGCACGCTGCTCACGCGCACGGTCGACCAGGCGCTGGTGGCGGCGGAGCAGGACAATGTCTACGGCTGCATCATGTTCATCGACCTGAACCGCTTCAAGCCGATCAACGACACGCTCGGCCACGTCGCCGGCGACATGTTGCTGGTGGAAGTGGCGATCCGTCTGCGCAAGGCCTTGCGCGACGAAGACGTGGTGGCGCGCCTGGGCGCGGATGAATTTGCGATCGCGCTGTTCGACATCGACAAGGATTACCACGCCGGTTTCGTGGCGCAAAAACTGATCGCGCTGTTCGACGAGCCCTTCTTCATCGACGGTCATGAACTGCGCGTCGGCGCCAGCATCGGCATCAGCATGTATCCGCAAGACGCCTCCGACACCGAAACCTTGCTGCGCCTGGCCGACATCGCCATGTACCGGGCCAAGCAGGGAGGCGAAAACAACGAAGGCGGCTACGCGTATTACAGCGAAGAGATGAACCGCAATACGCTCGATCTGCTGCGTATTGAAACCGGCTTGCTGCACGCCTTTGAATACAACGAACTGCTGCTGTACTACCAGCCGAAGATCAACCTGGTCAGCGGCCAGATTACCGGCGCCGAGGCGCTGGTGCGCTGGCAGCATCCCGAACGCGGCCTGCTGCTGCCGGGCGATTTCATTCCCATCGCCGAAGAGACCGGACTCATCGTCCAGCTCAGCGACTGGGTGCTGGAAGCGGCCTGCGCGCAAGCGAGGCAGTGGAAAGATGCCGGCATGGAGCCGATCCGCATTGCCATCAACGTGACTGCGCGCGAATTCACGCGCTCCTTGCCGGACCGGGTGAGGGCCGCGCTAAGCCGCCACCAGCTGACCGGCGAATGGCTGGAGCTGGAAATCACCGAGAGCATGCTGATGCACAGCACCGACCGCGTGATCTCCATCATGGAAAAAGTCTGTCTGCTGGGCGTGACGATCTCGCTCGACGACTTCGGCACCGGCTATTCCAGCCTGTCGTACCTGAAGCGTTTCCCGATCAACACGCTCAAGATCGATCGTTCCTTCACCACCGGCATCCCTGACGACACCAACGATTGCGCGATTGCCAGCGCCATCATCAGCATCGCCAAGCAACTGCGCCACAAGGTCATCGCCGAAGGCGTGGAAAGCATGGAGCAGTTCGAGTTCCTGCGCGAAGCCGGCTGCGACGAGTTGCAAGGCTATCTGTTCTCGCGCCCGGTGCCGGCTGCAGACTTCCATCTCATGCTGACCGAAGGCCGCAAGTTCTCCGCGGCGCTCTGATCGTCAGGTTTCATCCTTTCTTCAATCTTTCAGGTAGTGCGGAAAACGTTCACGGATCTCGTCCAGATGCGACAAGGTCCCGGAAAGGTGCGTGCGCAAGGCCTCCTGAGCGGCCGGCGGGTCACCCGCAGCGATCGCCTTGACGATGGCGGCATGGTCGCGCAGCACCGCATGCGCCTTGCCGGGAATCGGCACGTGCAGCGCGCGCAGGCGATCCAGGTGGCCGCTGTGCCGGCGCACCATCGCCCATAGATCGGGAATGTTCGCCGCCTCGTACATCTGGCGGTGAAATGCCTGGTCGGCTTCGACAAATGCGCTGTAGTCGCCGCTCTCGGCCAGCGCCGTCTGGTTGGAAATGCTGTTTTTCAGGCGCGCCACCAGCGCTTCGTTGGGCGAGGACGCCAGCGTATGCACGATTTCCAGTTCTATCGAACGGCGCAGAAAATGCGCTTGCCGCGCCATCGCAATATCCACCGCGCGCACCACGGTCGCGTGCTGCGGAAAAATATCCACCAATCCTTCTTCGCCAAGTTTCATCAGCGCATCGCGGATCGGTGTCTGGCTCAGGCCGAACTGCAAGGCCAGCTCGGCGCGCGACAGCACGGTGCCGGGCGTGAGCTGCATCGTGATGATGGCTTCGCGCAGGCGTTCGAACACCTGCGGCGCTGCATGGCGCGAGCGGTCCAGTTGATGCGGACGCTGAGGCTGGGAGGAGAGCAAAGGGCTGTTCATGGGTGATCGTCGATGATGAATCCGGTCCGGCAATAAGACAAAAATAAAACCAAAAAGATGGCGGCGCTATCGGCGGAAATGCGTGCCGGATAGGCCGGATCCGGTATCGGCGCTGCAAGATGCTGCGTGATGCCGGTCTGATCCTCTTTGTTACTCGCATGATAAGTCAATTCAGTCGCATTGACACACTAATATATTAGTGTTTTAATGTTTCAACGCAAAGGGCAGCAGCCTTTTCTCATACTAAAAACGCAGGAGACCGGCAGTGAATACAGTGCAGGCAGCAAGCATCGCAGGGCGGCCCTTGTCGCCGCTCGACAAGGCGGTATCGAAGATCAAACAGCGCGTCTTGCCGCTGTTTGTCATCATGTTCATCGTCAACTACATCGACCGCGTCAATATCGGTTTCGTGCGCACGCACCTCGCCGCCGACATCGGCATCGGCACGGCGGCCTACGGCCTGGGCGCCGGGTTGTTTTTCGTCGGCTATGCGATTTTCGAAGTGCCGTCCAACATACTGCTGCAGAAGTTCGGCGCCAAAGCCTGGCTGACCCGCATCATGCTGACCTGGGGGATCGCCGCCACCGCGATGGCCTTCGTGCAGGGCGAGATGTCGTTCTATGCGCTGCGGTTTTTGCTCGGCGTGGCGGAGGCAGGATTCTTTCCCGGCGTGATCTATTACTTCACGCAATGGCTGCCCAACGGCGAGCGCGGCAAGGCGATGGCGATCTTCCTCAGCGGTTCGGCGCTGGCGTCCATCCTCTCGGGGCCGATCTCCGGAGGCCTGCTGCAGATAGAAGGCGGCGGCCTGCACGGCTGGCAATGGATGTTCATTATCGAAGGCCTGGCGTCCGTGGTGTTGTGCGGTTTCGTCTGGTTCTGGCTCGATTCGCGGCCGGAGGACGCCAAATGGCTGACGCAGAGTGAACGCGACCTCATCACCGGCACCATCGCCGCCGAACAGGCCGAACGCGAGAAGACCAAGCCGGCGCATATTTCGGCATGGGCGCTGCTGCGCGACAGCCAGATCGTCATCTTCTGCTTCATCTATTTTTCGATCTCGCTGACGATCTACGGCGCGACCTTCTGGCTGCCCAGCATCATCCGCAAGATGGGTACGTATTCGGATTTCCAGGTCGGCCTGTTCAATTCGATTCCCTGGATCATTTCCATCATCGCCATGTATCTGTTCGCCAGCCTGGCGGCGCGCTTCAAGTTCCAGCAGGCCTGGGCTGCCGCGGCGCTGATCATTGCGGCCATCGGCATGTACGTGTCGACCTTCGGCGGTCCGGTGTTTGCCTTCGTCTCGATCTGCTTCGCCTCGGTCGGGTTCAAGGCGGCGTCCTCGCTGTTCTGGCCGATTCCCCAGTCCTATCTCGATGCGCGCATTGCCGCGGCCGTGATTGCGTTGATCAATTCGCTGGGCAATCTCGGCGGCTTCGTCGCGCCGACCACCTTCGGCTTCCTGGAGCAGAAGACCGGTTCCATCGAAGGCGGTTTGTACGCGCTGGCGGCGACTTCGGTGGTCGCGGCGGTCGTGGTGTTTTTCGCCCGCACGACCGCGCAGGCCGGCAAGCAATGATTCATTACTACTGATTACAGATCCTCGGAACCAAGACCATGAAAATCACACGCGTCACCGTCACACCGATCGCATTCAAGGATGCGCCTTTGCTCAACGCCAGCGGCATCCATGAGCCGTACGCCTTGCGCTCCATCATCGAAGTCGAAACCGACAACGGCCATTTCGGCCTCGGTGAAAGCTACGGCGACGCGCCGGCATTGGCGGTGATGGATAAGGTCAAGACGCAGATGATCGGCCTCGATCCGTTCAACCTCAACGGCTTGCGCGCGATCGTCAAGGCTGCGGTGGCGGGCATGTCGCCGGCCGGCAATGCGGGCGCCGAACTGGCGCCCGGTTCGCACGCCAGCAAAGCCGTCAGCAATGCCTATTCAGCCTTCGAAGTGGCCTTGCTCGACGTGCAGGCGCGCTATCTGAACGTGCCGCTGGTCGACTTGCTGGGCGGTGCAGTGCGCACCGAGATCCCGTTCAGCGCCTATCTGTTTTTCAAATATGCCGAACACATCGACAGCCCGTACCAGCCCGACGCCTGGGGCGAAGCGCTGAGCGAAGAACAGATCGTCGCGCAGGCGCGCAGGATGATCGACGAGAACGGCTTCCAGAGCATCAAGCTCAAGGCCGGCGCTCTGGACCCGGAGCATGAAGTTGCTTGCATCAAGGCGTTGAAAAAAGCCTTCCCCGATGCACCGCTGCGCATTGACCCCAACGCCAACTGGTCGTTGGACACGGCGGTGCGCATGGCGGAGTTGCTGGGCGACGACCTGCAATACTACGAAGATCCGACGCCGGGCCTGGAAGGCATGGCCGAACTGCATCGCCGCACCGGCTTGCCGCTGGCCACCAATATGGTGGTGACCGACTTCGATGAATTCCGCCGCAGCGTGGCGCTGAACAGCGTGCAGATCGTGCTGGCCGATCATCACTACTGGGGCGGCTTGCGCGACACGCAGATGCTGTCGCTGATGTGCGATACCTTCGGCCTGGGCGTATCGATGCACTCCAATTCGCATCTGGGCATCAGCCTGATGGCGATGTCCCATGTGGCCGCCGCGGTGCCGAATCTTTCCTACGCCTGCGACACGCATTACCCATGGCAGGAAGCCGACGAAGAAGTCATCAAGGGCGGCAAGCTGGCGATCCGCAACGGCTGCGTCAGCATCACGCGCGCGCCGGGCCTGGGGGTGGAACTGGACCGCGACCAATTGGCCAAGCTGCACGACCTCTACCTCGGCTGCGGCATCCGCTCACGCGACGATGTGCGCCAGATGCGCAAGTACAAGCCGGACTGGAAGACGGTCAAGCCGCGATTTTGAATAAGATGTCGTCTTTAGTCGGTGCGCGGCACGGGGCTGTTGATTTGAGGTGTGGGTTGACCAAGTTTGCCTGAGATGCCAAAAAGGGACTGTTCAATACGCACGCTCGCCGCAATTTGTCCCACTGTGTTCAGCATGCAGATCCAGGCAGGTTCCGCCAGCTTGAATTGGGGGAGCGACGAGATCGGGGGCGCAGGTTGCGTGCTGTGGTTCGCCGGATCAATCAGACGGACGCCGGTAGCCCATTTTCCCGTGCTGCGCATGATATCGCCGGGGAGAGGGGCCGTCGGCGGAAGTATCTGACCATCGGCTGCAGCTTCATTCGGTTGTGCCATCGCCGACGACGCCCATCCTGTACCGCAGACGATCAACGCAAGGATTGATAGGCTCATTTTTTTGTTCATGCTCAATCTCCTGAAAAATGAATCAGGCATAGGACGATTGAGCAGGCGCAGGGTTCGCCAACAGCGCGTGGCAAGGGAAAATATCGTCAAAATGTAGAAAAATTTCTAGATTCGAGCGACGCTTACCTGTCACGGAACATCTCAGCGCCGCCGTTTCCACGCCTCCAGAAACGCCAGCGTCACATTCGCCTCGTTGGTCTCCGCCAGGCCGCTGCCGAAAAAGGCGCCGACATCCTTGAAGTCATTGCCGCCCGCCAGATCCGAAACGCTGCGAAATGCAATGAAGGGCACGCCGTTGGCATAGGCGACTTGCGCAAACGCCGCCGTTTCCATATCCACCAGCTGCGCCTGCAGCGTGTCGTACAGATAGGTGCGATAGCCGGCATTGGCCAGAAACGCCGTGCCGGAAATCCCGCGTCCGCCGACCTTCAGCGTCGGCTGCACGGCGACGCACAGCGCAGGATTCTTGGGGCCGCAGGTCGCCAGCGCCGGCTGCAGGGTGCGCGCTACGGCCAGCATCTGCGCATCGGCCTGGAACTCGAACCGGAATTCACCCTGCGGCGCATTAGCGGCGTTCATCACAAAACTGTCGCGCATGAACAGGCCGCTGCTGACTTTGCCGCCGGGCGTATCGAACTGGTAATCCGGACGCGCCTTGCCGTTTTCCGTCGCCAGCTTCAATCCCAGGCAACCGACGTTACCTGTATCGCCGGCCTTGCCGCAAGCCGCCGGCAGGCTGCCGTCGCCGTTCCAATAGACCTCCATCGGCATTGCCCAGCTTTCCGGCACGACTACGTCGCCGACATGATTGGCCGGATTGACGCCGCCGGCGATGCCGCTCATGAGCAGGCGCTCGACGTGGAAATGATCCAGCATGAGTTGCGTCGCCATCGTGGCGTTGACCATGCTCACGCCGCTGAGCACGATGACCACCGGATTGCCGCGCAATACGCCGGTAGTAAATCGATTGCCGTTGATGCGCCAGTCGCGCTTCTTTTGCGTCTGCTCCAGCAGGATATCTGCCTCGGCGCCGAAAGCCGAGACGATGCCGATGCGCGGCGTGCATTCGCTGAGACAGCGCTTCTTCTCGGCATGCGCGGCGCCGGAGACTGCCAGCAGCATGCCGCCGGTTAGCAGAGCGCAAGCAAATTTTTTCAATAAGGAGGTCAGGGCGGACACGGGGTTTCTTTCGCTGAGAGGGAGGAAATGATGCGAGATGCGGGTAGTCCGGAGCATGCCCGGGAATGGCGGATTTTGCCAGTGTTGACGGAAAGCCAATACTGGGGCGGCTTCAGGCCGAAAGAGATTATCGTAAAAATTGCTATATGGATATATTGAGTATATGATTGCCGAAAAGAAATAATCCAATCTGGAGGCGGTATATGTGGCAGTCCATGCTTGTCGTCGTTTGCTCTCTTGCCGTCTGCGGCTGCAGCCGCTCTCCCGCAGAACAACTGGCCTACCGCCATGCGGAAGAACAATACCAGATCAACATGGAGCGATCCGAACGCTATCGCCAATCGCTGGAGCAAGGCAATGGCGAAAATACGGCGCCGATCATCGTGACGGTGCGTCCGGCGGACTAGACCTCAGCGTTTCTCCATTCTCGTCCTTGCAAATCGCCGCGCGTAAGACTTTACGCGCGGCGATTTCGTTTTCAGAACGCTTTCTTCGGCAGCGTCAGGATGCCGCAGCGCGTGTCTGCTGCAGGAATGCTGCAATCAGCTGCGAAATCTGTTCCGGCGCATCCTCAAAGCAGTAGTGCCCGACGCCTGGCAAGCGATGGATGGCCGCAGTCGGGAACAGTGCGCTGAACAGCGGCAGGAAATGCTTGGCATGCAATGTCCGGTCTGCTTCCCCCCAGATCGCCAGCGCCGGTTTCGTACGTATCGCCTCCTGGGCGGCGGCATTTGGCGCTTCGAATTGATGTGCCTGCAAGGTAAAGCCCTTGGGCCATCCGATCGCGCCGAGACAATCGGCAGGGCCTGCGAAATGGCTGCCATAGGCTGACAGCCAGGCGTCATTGATGACGGCGTTGTTTTCGAAGCCGTTCAGCTTCAGTGTGCTCAGGATATTGAAGCCGAGTTGCCCCAGCACAGATTCAAGACTGCCGTCTTCGCCAGCTTTGACAATCCACTGGAACCACGGCGCTTCGGCAGCGTTGGCAAGCAGGCGGTCGATCTCGCCAGGCAAGCCGAAAGGCGTCGGCCCGTTGGTTGACACGATGCGTGCAATGCGGTCTGGATGTCGCGCCGCCAGACCCATGCCGAGCGGGCCGCCAAAATCGTGCAGCACCAGCGTGATGTCGCGCAGATCCAGCGCCAGGACGAAACGCTCCAGATTGTCGATGTGATCCTGCAGCCAATAGCTGCGGTCGGCCGGCGTGGCGCTTTTGCCGAATCCCATGTGGTCCGGCACGACCACGCGATGCGTGTCGCGCAACGTGGAAATCAAATGGCGGAACAGATAACCCCAGGTCGGCTCGCCATGCAGGCAGAGCACGACCTCCGCAGCGCGCGGCCCCTCGTCGACATAGTGCATCGCGAAGCCGGAGGCATGGTTGAAATGCGGCGTGAACGGGAAGCTGTTATCGAACGTGGCATCGGCGCGAATCATGAGACGTTTTCTCCTTGTCGGAATGTGAGGTTGCGTGAACGTTTTAATAGTTTTAATTTGAAACCAGATGATTTATATCAATTATGGTTTCAAAATGCAACTTGATTTGCGGCGAGGATCGTATGCAAATTTCTGTGATTTGCATTGCCAATAGCGGTTTATCAGCCGGCGGGCGGTATCGGAGCGTTACGCTGGTGCATGCAGCGGCAAGAAAATGACCGGCACGCCCTGATCAAGGCATGCCCGTATAAAAAATGCAGGGGAGGGAACCGGCTTTTCAAAGCGCCGGAACAGTCCGGCGCCGTGAAGAGACCGATGAGTCAGTGCTCGTCGCCGTTTGCAGCAACGAGCGCATCGCCGATGGCGTAATAGTGACCGCCTGCGATGTAGTGAAGGCTGCGCCATTTTGGATCGGCGTTTTCAAAATTCCAGTGGCCGTTTTGAAAGACGCGATCATCCGCCCATGCAGCGACAACTTCGCCGATAAACAGATCGTAGGTGTTTTGATTGTGCAGTTCGACGATCAGTTTGCAGGCGAGCCAGGCAGAACAGCCGGCGACGAAGGGCATTTCATGTCCATCAAAGCGAAACAGTTCAACGCCGCTGTTAAGCAGTTTCTCAGGCTCATCCGACAAGCTTGTGGATCCTAGCGCCTGGGTCAGTTCCAGTTGGGCCGCGTTCGGAATTTGAATGACGAAGCGATGGCTTTTTTCGACCAGCTCGCGCGTCTTGGTTTGCTTGTCCAGCACCACCGTAATTTTAGGCGGCGCAAAATCCAGGGCGCATGCCCATGCCGCCGCCATGACGTTGTCGATGCCGTCGTGTCCGGCAGAGACCAACACCGTCGGGCCGTGATTGAGCAGTCGGTAGGCTTTTTCCAATGCAACCGGGGAGATGTGTTTGTCCATGGCTTATTAGAACTCATTTCATAAATAGGCGTGAGTGCGAGCTTGCCATGTTTGGGATGAAGTGCAAGGCGCGACTCGGGGTCAAGACTGGACGTCTTGACCCCGAGTCGTAACGCAGCAATTCGCCCAAACAGGCCGCTCCCTCCGGGTTCTTTCCAGAAAGGGCGCTGGCCGCGTTGCGCTCCTTGCGCGTGGCACCGCCACGCAACGCGTCACGCGCCTTGCCAGCGCCCTTTCTGGGAAGAACGCATCTCACGCCTATTTATGAAATGAGTTCTACTTTCGCACCGTCGTTGACCAGCATGAATTATGGCCGATCAGGCCGTGCTTTGCTTGACGGACGCCTCAGGATCAGGCCGTCTCCGCCGCATGCGTCTCCACCAGCAGCTTCTTGATCTCCGGCACGCAGGAACCGCAGTTGCCGCCGGCCTTGAGGCAGGAGGTCACTTCGGCGACGGTTTTCAGGCCTTGTTCGCGTACGGCGCTGCAGATGGTGTTGCGGCCGACGCCGAAGCAGGAACAGACCGTCGGCCCGGTGTCGGCGCCTTTTTCGATCGGCTGGCCGACCAGCAGGCCGACGCGGTCGGCTTCTTCCAGTTGCGTCTTGTCGAACAGGCTCGCCAGCCACGCGCGTGACGGCAGGTCGGGGCGCTTGGACAGGAAGATGCACATGTCGATGCGATCGTTGTCGACGTGCACCGCGCGGTAGACGCCGGCGGTGCTGTCTTCGTATTCCAGCCAGTCGGCGTCGATGTCGTGCACGCCGAGCAGCGTGCGCGCCCATGCGCTGTGGTCGGCAATGACATTGCGGCCGGCCAGTTCATAGCGCGCAAAATCGCGACCCTGGATGCGTGTCCAATGCGTGATTTCATCGAGGGCCAGCGCCTTGCGGCTGAGGATGAAGCCGTGCCACGACACGCCGAATTCTTCGATGTTGACCGGCGTGTGTTTGAACTCCGGCTCGCCCGATACCGGATCGACCACGGGATTGACCAGGGCGCCGACGCGGGCGTCGGAGGCGGTCTGGCTGTTCCAGTGAATGGGAACGAACACGCTGCCGCGCGCGATGCCGCCGCTGTGCTGCACGCGCGCCACCATGGCGCCCCAGCGCGAAGTGATGCGCGCCAGGCCGCCTTCGCGCACGCCGTAGCGCAGAGCATCTTGGGGATGCATGTCGACGAAGGATTCCGGCACGTGATCGGCCAGCCGTGCCGACTTGCCGGTGCGCGTCATCGTATGCCACTGGTCGCGTACGCGGCCGGTGTTGAGCGTGAGCGGGAATTCTTCATCGGGCAAATGCGCCGGGCCGCGCGGCGGCGTGGCGACGAAGCGCGCCTTGCCGTCGGGATGGGAATAGCGATGATTGCCGAACAAGCGGGCAGTGCCCGTGACGGCCCCATCTGCATTGTTCGGTCGCGCAACCGGCCACTGTATCGGTTGCAGTTCGTCGAACTGCTGCTTGCTCATGCCGGTCAGCCCGTCCAGGTTGAACAGGCGATGGCTGTGCCCGTCGATCTGCGGCGGCCCGTTGCGATAGCTGCTCAGGCGTGCATGTTCGTCGAAGATGGCGTGCGGGCCGGCAAAGTCGAAACCGCGATAACCCATGCGGCCGGCGACATCGCAAATCACCTGCCAGTCCGGACGCGCTTCGCCGGGCGCCGACAGGAAGCTGCGCTGGCGCGAAATGCGGCGTTCCGAGTTGGTGACCGTGCCGTCTTTTTCACCCCAACCCAGGGCCGGCAGCAGGATGTGGGCGAAGGCGTTGGTGTCGGTCTTTTCCATGATGTCGGAAGCGACCACCAGCTCGCACTTCGACAGCGCGCGCCGGACCACGTTGGCGTCCGGCATGCTTACCATGGGATTGGTCGCCATGATCCACACCGCCTTGATGCGTCCCGCTTCGATGGCGTTGAACAGGTCGACTGCTTTGAGACCCGGTTTGTCGGCCATGCGCGGCGAACCCCAGAAGGTCTGTACGGTGTCGCGATGCAGCGCGTTGTCCAGATCCATGTGCGCGGCCAGCATGTTGGCCAGGCCGCCGACTTCGCGGCCGCCCATGGCGTTGGGCTGGCCGGTGATCGAAAACGGGCCCATGCCGGGCTTGCCGATGCGGCCGCTGATCAGGTGGCAGTTGATGATGCTGTTGACCTTGTCGGTGCCGGCGGAAGATTGATTGACGCCCATCGAAAACGCCGTGATGACTTTCTCGGTATTGGCGAACAACTCATAGAACGCCAGCAAGTCGTTGACGTCCACCTTGCAGATGCGCGCGACTTCATGCGGATCGGCGCAATCGGCGTCGGCAATCGCCAGCGCTTCGCCGAGACCGGTGGTGTGCGCATCGATAAAGGCGTTGTCGCGCGCGCCGCGATGCGCCAGATAACTCATCAGGCCGTTGAACAGCCAGACGTCGGTGCCGGGCTTGACCGGCAGATGCATGTCGGACAGTTCGCAGGTCGCGGTGCGGCGCGGGTCGATGACGACCAGCTTCATCTCCGGCCGGTTTTCCTTGGCCTTGGCGATGCGTTGAAAGAGGATAGGGTGGCACCACGCCGTGTTCGAGCCGACCAGCACTACCATGTCGGCCAGTTCCAGGTCTTCATAGCAGATCGGCACCAGGTCTTCGCCGAACGCGCGCTTGTGGCCGGCCACGGCCGACGACATGCACAGGCGCGAATTGGTGTCGATGTTGGCGCTGCCGATATAGCCCTTCATGAGCTTGTTGGCGATGTAATAGTCTTCCGTCAGCAATTGGCCGGAGACATACAGCGCGACCGAATCGGGACCGTGCCGGTCGATGATGCTGCGCAGGCCGCCCGCGACCTTGTCCAGCGCCGCATCCCAGCTCACGCGCTGCATGTCGCCACGCTCGTCGCGCATCTTCGGATACAGCAGGCGTCCATCGAGGTCGACCGTTTCGCCGAGCGCCGAGCCCTTGACGCACAGGCGGCCCTTGTTGGCCGGATGCAGTTCGTCGCCGGCAATCGCGATCGTGCCGTCGGTCTGCATCGAAGCGCGCACGCCGCAGCCGACGCCGCAATACGGGCAGGTGGTCTTGGCGCCGACGGTCGAGAGCGGGATGTGGGAGAGATTCACGATAGTGTTCCGATCAGGCTGCCTGGTTGCCTTGGGCCTGGCTGCAGATCGCCTGGCCGAACAGCAGTTGATGACGGATGGCGGAAATGTCGCCGCCTTTCTGGATCAGGTCGAAGTACCACGGGCCGTCCTTGACGTCGCCGTAGAGCACCGCGCCGATCAGCCGGCTGCCCTTGAGCACCAGGCGTTTGTAGATGCCGCGGCGCGGGTCGCGCAGCACCAGGTCTTCGGTATCTGCCGCAGCGATGAAATCGCCTGCCGAATACAGATCGACCCCGGTGACCTTGAGTTTGGTGGCGGTGGCCTGCTGCACATAGCGGCGATGCCCGGCGCCGGCCAGATGGGCGCCGCACACGCGCGCCTGATCCCAGATCGGCGCCACCAGGCCAAAGGTCGCCTTGCGGTGCTGCACGCATTCGCCGACGGCGTAGATGCGCGGATCGTAGGTTTGCAGCGTGTCGTCGACCACGATGGCGCGATCGCAATGCAGGCCGGCGTGTTTCGCCAGTTCGATATTGGGGCGCACGCCGGCGGTCATGACGACCAGATCGGCGGGGATCTCCGAACCATCCTTGAAGCGCACCGCCGTGACGCGATCGGCGCCGACGATGGATTCCGTCTGCGCGTTCAGCAGGAAGCGCAGGCCTTTCATCTCCAATGCCTTCTTCAGCAGCGCTGCGGCAGGCTTGTCCAGTTGCTGGTTCATCAGGCTGTCGGTGACGTGCACCACGGTTACATCCATGCCTTGGCGCAGCAAGCCGTTGGCCGCTTCCAGCCCGAGCAGACCGCCGCCGATCACTACCGCATGGCGATGATTGCGCGCGGCGTCGAGCATGGTGTGCACGTCCTGGATGTCGCGGAAAGCGATCACGCCCGGCAACTCATGGCCCGGCACCGGGATGATGAAAGGCTTGGAACCGGTCGCCAGCAGCAGGCGGTCGTATTGAATTTCCACGCCGGTTTGCGAGCGCACGGTGCGGCGGCGGCGGTCGATTTTTTCAACCGGGTCGCCGGCGTGCAGCGTGATGTTGTTCTGTTCGTACCACTCGCGCGTGTTGAGCATGATGTCTTCCATGCTCTTGTCGCCCGCCAGCACGGGCGACAGCAGGATGCGGTTGTAATTGCCGTGCGGCTCGGCGCCGAACACGGTGATATCGTACAGGTCCGGCGCCAGCTTGAGCAATTCTTCGACCGTGCGCATGCCGGCCATGCCGTTGCCGATGACGACCAGCGACGGTTTTTTTGAAGAGTTGACAGGAGCCGGTGATACGGTCATGCGCCCACCCACACCTTGCCGTGTTCGACCCGCGCCGGATAGGCGCTGACCGAATGTTCGGGGGCTTCAATGCATTCGCCGGTCTGCAGGTCGAAGTGTTGTTTGTAGATCGGCGAAGCGACCACGATGCGTTCGCCGATGCTGCCGACCAGGCCGCGCGACAGCACCGAAGCGTCGGCGTTGGGATCGTAGTTGCCGATGGCGAATATCCGCGTCTCGTTGTGGGCGCCGTCAATGACGCGGAATACCGCGACCTGCTCGCCGTTGATCAGCGCGCAGACGCCGGTGTTGGGCACGATGTCGCCGATGTCGCAGACTTCAATCCAGTGTTCGATTTGTCGGTCGCTGTGCATGTTCATGTTCTCCATCAGGTCAGATTGCTTCTGCCACCACCGGAATATCGATCAGCTTGCGCTCGGCCACCGTGGCCGGACGGATCTGCCCGCGTTCGTCGACGAATTTGACGTTGCTGTCGGCTTCCTTGCTGTTGACGAAGTGGCGGAAGCGCTTGCGGGTTTCCGGATCGTTGACGGCCTTCTTCCATTCGCACTCATAAGTGTCGACCACGTGCTGCATGTCGGCTTCCAGTTCGGCGGCGATGGCGAGCTTGTCGTCGATGACCACGCTCTTCAGATAATCGAGACCGCCTTCCAGATTGTCGCGCCAGGTGCTGGTGCGTTGCAGGCGATCCGCGGTGCGCACGTAGAACATCAGGAAGCGGTCGATGTAACGGATCATGGTCGCCTTGTCGAGATCGGAAGCGATCAGTTCGGCGTGGCGCGGTTTCATGCCGCCGTTGCCGCAGACGTACAGGTTCCAGCCTTTTTCGGTGGCGATGATGCCGACGTCCTTGCCTTGCGCCTCGGCGCATTCGCGGGTGCAGCCGGATACGCCGAACTTGATCTTGTGCGGCGAGCGCAGGCCCTTGTAGCGGTTCTCCAGTTCGATCGCCAGGCCGACGCTGTCGTCCACGCCGTAACGGCACCAGGTCGAGCCGACGCAGGATTTGACCGTGCGCAGCGACTTGCCGTAGGCGTGGCCGGTTTCAAAGCCGGCGGCAATCAGCTCTTCCCAGATGTCCGGCAATTGCTCGACGCGGGCGCCGAACAGGTCGACGCGCTGGCCGCCGGTGATCTTGGTGTAGAGACCGTATTTCTTGGCGATCTGGCCGACCGCGATCAGGCCGTCCGGTGTGACTTCGCCGCCGGCCATGCGCGGCACCACCGAGTAGGTGCCGTCCTTCTGGATGTTGCCGAGGAAGTAGTCGTTGGAGTCTTGCAGGCTGGCGTGTTCTTTCTTGAGCACGAAATCGTTCCAGCACGAGGCCAGGATGTTGGCGGCGACCGGCTTGCAGATGTCGCAGCCGAGACCCTTGCCGTGTTGCGCCAGCAGCTCGCCGAAGCTCTTGATCTTGTTCACACGCACCAGGTGGTGCAGCTCCTGGCGTGAATAGGCGAAGTGTTCGCAGACATGGTTGTTGACGGCCAGGCCTTGCTTCTTCATCTCGGCCTTCATCACCTGGGTGACCAGCGGCACGCAGCCGCCGCAGGAAGTGCCGGCCTTGGTGCAGCTCTTGAGGTCGCCGATGTTGGTGACGCCCGAAGCCACTGCCGTACACAGGTCGGCCTTGGAGACATTGTTGCAGGAACAGATTTGCGCGGAGTCGGGCAGGGCGTCGACGCCCAGGCCGACTTTGACGTTGCCGTCGGCTTGCGGCAGGATCAGGAATTCGGGCGACTCCGGCAATTCGATGCGGTTCAGCATCATCTGCAGCAGCGTGCCGTATTCGGCGGCGTCGCCGACCATGACGGCGCCCAGCAGATGCTTGCCGGATTCGGAAACCACGATCTTCTTGTAGATCTGCTTGCGCTCATCGGTGAACTGGAACGAGCGGCTGCCGGCTTCCTTGCCGTGCGGATCGCCGATGCTGGCGACATCCACGCCCATGAGCTTCAACTTGGTGCTCATGTCGGCGCCGTTGAATTGCGGAGCGCTGCCGGTGTCGTCGCTCAGGTGCGCCAGCACGTGTTTGGCAGCGATGCGCGCCATGTCGTAACCGGGGGCGACCAGGCCGAAAATCTTGCCGTTCCACAAGGCGCATTCGCCGATGGCGTAGATATGGGGATCGGAGGTGATGCAGCTGTTGTCAATGACGATGCCGCCGCGGTCGCCGACCTTGATACCCGACTCGCGCGCCAGTTCGTCGCGTGGACGGATGCCGGCCGAGAAGACGATCATGTCGGTGTCGAGGTGCGTGCCGTCTTCGAAATTCATGCGGTGCGTGCCGGCCTTGCCGTCGACGATTTCCAGCGTGTTCTTTTGCGTGTGGGCGGTGACGCCGAGGTCCTGGATCTTCTGACGCAAGATGCGGCCGCCGCTGTCATCGACCTGCACCGCCATCAGGCGCGGGGCGAATTCGACCACGTGGGTTTCCAGGTTCATGTCGCGCAATGCCTTGGCGCATTCCAGGCCGAGCAGACCGCCGCCGATGACCACGCCGGTCTTTGAACGCTTGCCGCATTCGAGCATCGCTTCCAGGTCTTCGATGGTGCGATAGACGAAGCAATCCTTGCGCTGGTTACCGGCGACGGTCGGGACAAAAGGGTAGGAGCCGGTCGCCATCACGAGCTTGTCGTAAGACATGGTTTCAACGGCGCCGTTGACGTTGACGGTCACGGTTTTGCCGACGATGTCGATGTTCTGCGCCTTGGCGTTGAGCTTGAGGTCGAAGTGGATGCTGCTCTTGCCGGCATCGAAAAATCCGGGCGTCACCAGCGACAGATCGTCGGCGCTCTTGCCGGCGAAGAATTCGGACAGATGCACGCGGTCGTAGGCCGGGCGCGGTTCTTCGCACAGGACGGTGACCTTGATATTGGGCGCGCCGCTTTCGGCAAGCGATTCCAGGAATTTGTGACCGACCATGCCGTGGCCAATGACGATGATGTTCATGATCCGGTTCTCCTCAGGCGGGAATGTTATTGGCGGCGACGGCAAGTGCGGGCTCGTCGCTCTTGTCGGTAGCAGTGAAACGTACAGCGATGGCGCACAGCGCCGATACCGTCACCAGCACACCCAGCATGCTCAGCGTCTGTTGCGTATTGCCGAGGCTCTTCATCAGGAAGCCCGCCAGCACCGCACCGACGTTGCCGCCCGCGCCGATGATGCCGGCCACGCCGCCCAGCGCCTTGCGATCGATAAAAGGCACCAGTGCATAGGTCGCACCGCAGGCCATGTGTGTGAACAGGCCGAAGCACAGCATGGCGATGACGGCCAGCGTCACGCTGCCGGCATGGGCAAACCACAACAGGCCCAGGCCTTCGCCCAGCATCATCACGAACAGCAGGGTGGCGCGGCGATTGAGACCGCCCCGGAGAGCGACCTTGTCGGAGATGATGCCGCCCAGTGCGCGCGCAAACAGCGCCAGCAAACCGAAGCTGGCGGCGGCGATGCCGGCGCTCTTCAAAGACAGGCCGAAGTGATCGACGTAATAGATGGCGGCGATGTTGTGGATGAAGATTTCCACGCCGAAGCAGGCGCCGTAGGTGACGAACAGCATCCACACGCGGTAATTGGCGCTGGCCGCGCGGAAACTTGCCCAGCCGCCTTTTTTGCCGCTTTCAATCGTGATGCCGGCAGCGCGCAATTCATCGAAATTGCCTTGCGGGCAATCCTGGGTGAAGTGCCAGTACAGCGCCGCCATCACCAGCATCAGCAGGCCCGGCACCAGCAGCGCCACGCGCCAGCCGAGGTAGTCGCCCACGCCCAGCATCAGCATCGCAGCCAGCAGCAAAGGCATCAGGCCTTGCGCCACGCCGCCGCCGGCGTTGCCCCAGCCCGCAGTCGCCGCGTTGGCGGTGCCGACCACGTTAGGCGCGAACATCACCGAGGTGTGGTACTGCGTGATCACGAAGCTGGCGCCGACCGCGCCGATGCACAGGCGGAAGAACAGGAAGCTTTCATAACTCTGCGAAAAACCGACGCCGATCACCGGAATGGCGCCGATCAGCAGCAGGCCGGTGTAGGTCTTGCGCGGACCGTAGCGATCGCACATCGGGCCGATGATCAGGCGCACCAGGATCGTCACGGCGACGGCGGCGATATTGATGTTGGCGATCTGCTCGATGGTCAGGCCGAGCTGGCCCTTGATGACCGGCATCAAAGGCGCGCAGGCGAACCAGGCGAAGAAACACACGAAGAAGGCCATCCAGGTCAGATGGAAGGCGCGCATTTGCGGCGAGCTGATCGAGAACAGTTCGATCTTGCCTGCCTTGCTGGAGCTGCTTGGTGAGGTGACGGCCATTTTTATCCCGTAAAAAACAAAAAGGCGCCCGCTCAACAAGGCAAGAATGCCAAGCTAAGCGGACGCCGTTGTCCTGCAGATCCGTCTTTAGATCGGCATTAAGAATTGGGGGGATCGTCGTTGATCCGTATCCGGGTATATGCAAAGCCTGTGCCAGAAGGGCGGAAACCCTTGTCGCAAAAGGGTTTCAGAGGATGTTGGGATGGCGGGGAAGAAACAATGGTGAAAATATATGTCACGTTATGAGGTGTCGCGGTGCACGGCTGCTCGCAAATGGTGCGCTGCACCGGGCGATTTTGGGTAGATGTCCGGTCTGCAGGCCGCTGCATGCAAGCAATCCGGCATATCCCGATGGCAAGAAAATCCACCGGGCGGCAGGATCAGGCAATCCTCCGGCAGCATCGGTCTACCGTGTCCAGGTGCTCGACTCGTACCATGTTTCGCATGCCCACTGCATTCTTTCACCAGGAAACCGACATGCGACACATCAATGAAATCTACATCAACGGCCAGTTCGTCCAGCCTCACGGCACGGAAATCATGGAGCTGATCAATCCAACCAACAAGACCGCCATCGCCGACGTCCGCCTGGCTGACGAAGAGGATGCGCGCCGCGCCATCGCCGCCGCCAAAGCGGCCTACAAGAGTTTTTCGCGCAGCAGCAAGGAAGAACGCACCGGTTATCTGCAAGCCATGCATGACGCCATCCAGCGTCGCTCTCAGGAGCTGATCGAAGTCATGATCGCGGAATACGGCGGCACGCGCCGCATGTGTGCCGGTACGGTGGCGCGCTCGGCCAACAGCTTTTTGCTGGCGATCGAGTTGCTTAACAGCTTCGACTTCGTGCGCCAGGCTGGTACGGCGCGCGTGACGATGGAGCCGCTCGGCGTGGTCGGCCTGATCACACCGTGGAACGCAAACTATGGCTTCATCTGCAGCAAGCTGTCGACCGCGATGGTTGCCGGCAGCACTACCGTCATCAAGCCCAGCGAACTGAGCGCCATGCAGACCCAGCTGCTGACGCAATGTCTGCATGAAGCAGGTTTGCCGCCGGGCGTATTCAATATTGTGACGGGACGCGGCGACACCGTCGGCGCCGAGATCACGCGCCATCCGGACATCGCGAAGATTTCCTTCACCGGCTCGACCGCCGTCGGCAAGCAGATCGCGCGCGGCGCCGTCGACACCATGAAGCGCGTCACGCTGGAACTCGGCGGCAAGTCGCCCAACATCCTGCTCGACGACGCCGATCTGGCGACGGCGATCCCGCAGGCGGTGATGGCGGCGGCGTTCAACAACGGCCAGGCTTGCCTCGCAGGAACACGCCTGATCGTGCCCGAGCAGCGCCTGGAAGAGATCAAGGTCCTGGTCAAACAAGCCGTAGCGGCAATGAAGGTGGGTAACCCCGGCGATGAAGACACCGTCATCGGGCCGCTGGTCACGCACAAGCAATACGAGCGCGTGCAAAGCTACATCCTCCTTGGCGTGGAAGAAGGCGCCGAGCTGCTGGTCGGCGGCGAAGGCCATCCCGAGGGACTGGAACATGGCTATTTCGTCAAGCCAACCGTGTTCGTCAACGTCACCAACGACATGCGCATCGCGCGTGAAGAAATCTTCGGCCCGGTCTTGTCCATCCTGACGTATCGCACCGAGGAAGAAGCCATCGACATCGCCAACGACACCGTCTACGGTCTGCACGGCTACGTCAGCGGCGCCGACCTGGAGCGCGCCAACCGCGTGGCGTCGCAGATCGTGGCAGGGCGCGTCTTCATCAACGGCCTGTATGACGAACCGCGCGCACCGTTCGGCGGCTTCAAGCAATCCGGCATCGGCCGCGAATTCGGGCCTTACGGTCTGGAAGCTTATGTTGAACCGAAAGCCATCATTGGTTACGATGTCCCGGTCCATGAAAACGCCCAACGCTGATTCCGTCGCTGCACCATCCTCCGACCTGCTCGCGCAGTTGCGGACGGAGGTGGCTGCGCATTTCGCCGGTGTGCCGGCGGCGCAGCGCGATGTATTGACGGCGATCCCTTATCTCTCTTTCATCCGCATCTGCCAACCCACGGCGCTGAGCCGCGGCATGCTGGAGCCATCCATGTGCATGGTGGTGCAAGGCCGCAAGAAGGTGCTGATCGGCAAGACCGTCAATCACTACGGCAGCGGCAGCTACGTGTTGTCGGCGATCGATTTGCCGGTGTCCGGGCAGATCGTCGAAGCAGATGAGAAGGAGCCGTACTACGGCGTGCGCATCGACCTCGATCCGAAAGAGATCGCTGCCTTCATCATCGAACTCAATATCCCGGCGCCGCCCAAACGCAGCACGCGCGTCGGTGCCTATGTCGAAGAATCGAGCATCGATTTGCAAGAGACTTTCTTGCGGCTGATACGCCTGCTGGAAAAGCCGCAGGATATCGCCGCCATGTCGCGCATCCTCAAGCAGGAAATCATGTACCGCCTGATCTCGGCGCAGAACGGCGACGTGCTGTATCACACCGTGCTGTCGCATTATCAGGAGCGCGGCGTCAACGATGCGATTCAGTGGATCAAGCAGAACTATGCCGAGCCGATGTCGATAGAGAAGCTGGCCAAACAGGTCCGCATGAGCGTGTCGACGCTGCATCACCGCTTCAAGGCGACTACCGTGATGAGTCCGCTGCAATACCAGAAGCAGACACGTCTGCTGGAAGCGCGCCGCATGCTGATGGCCGGCGGCGTGGAAGCGGCCACAGTGGCGTATCAGGTCGGTTACGAAAGCCCGTCGCAGTTCAGCCGCGAATACCGCCGCTTGTTCGGCGCATCGCCGTTACAGGACGTCGAATACCTCAGGCATCACGTCGTGGAGTAGGGGCATTTACCAGCGCAACAGCGCCGGCCCGAAGATCCATCCCAGCACGGCGGGAATCAGCATGCCGCCCAGGTACCAGATACCCCAGAAAGGCATGCCCATTTCCGGGCAGTGCAGGCAATAGGCGACGGTCGCTACCGAACCGGCCAGCAAGCCCGCCATGGCGCCGGCCAGGCGCAGGCGCGTCGGCGCCAGTTGGCGCACCGCCCAGGTGATCGTCACGCAGGTCGGTATCGAGAGGATGGCGATATTGAAGGGGCAGCGGCGCCAGGTGAAGCCCATGATCAGGTTCAGGCGTTCGCTTTCCGGCGCAAGCGCCAGCACGGCCAGCGCCGCGATCCAGATCACCAGCACCGGCGCGGCCGGCGCGATCCAGCGTTTTCCCAGGCCGGCGCCGGGGCGGCTCAGGCGTGTCAGCAGCCACAGCGAAGCGGCAGCCAGCGACAGCGGGAAAGCCATCTTGAACCAGAACAGCGGCGTGACCAGCATGACGCCGATATCCGGGCGGATGCCGAACCGCAACACCATCAGGATGAAGGCGCCGGCGCCGCCGACCAGGATGGCTTGCGAGAAACGCTTGAACTGCACGTGACGATCCACCGGTTTGACACCGGTTGCCAGCATGGAAATGAAATCGTCGGTCTTCATGAAAACAATCGTATTTTGGCCGCGAGGGATTTGAGGCCGCGGTGTATGCCTATTTTAACGGCGGATTCGGACAGGCCCGTCAGTTGCGCGGTTTCCGCCACCGACATGCCTTGCAGTTTAACGTGAACGATGGGCAGGCGTTGCTTGTCCGGCAATTGTTCCAGCAAGACGTTGATGTCGCGCTTGGCGTCGTTGGCCGGCTCGTCGTCGGAGCTGGAGAAGATGTCGACATAGTCGTCCAGCGGCTCGTTGAAGGCGTCGTGACGCGAGCGCATGCGCAGGAAATCCATCAGCTTGTAGCGCGCAATCGCATACACCCACGCCGTCAGCGGTTCTTCCGCGCGGTAGGTGTGGCGCGCGTTGTGGACGGCCAGCAAGGTTTCCTGCACGATATCCTCGACCTCCTCGTGCAGATGGAACAGGCGCTTCCTGACATAGGCGCGCAGGCGGCCGCTGAGTTCGTTGAGGAAGGCGTGATAGGCAGTTTCATTGCCGTCCAGTCCGGCCAGAAGCAACGCCTTCAAGCGCTCCTCGACGGACATCCCCGGATCGGTTTCTGCTGTTGTTGTCAGTCGCTTCATCAGGCGGCCAGGCAATGGCGATGGCTTGGTTTTGGGCTAAAGCAATGATCGGTCGCAGACATCAATGGTGCTGCGGCGTGTTTTAGATCGGTTGTTTTAAAATGATATACTAGCCGCAATAACAGAGCAATCACGGCAATCAAGCCGATACGACACGTCTCATGGCACGACCACGCGAATTCGACGAAGCGGCAGCGCTTGACGCCGCCGTCCAATGTTTCTGGGCCCGCGGCTACGAAGCCACGTCGGTGCGCGACCTGGCCGACAGCATGGGCATCACCGGCGCCAGCCTCTACAACGCCTTCGGCGACAAGCGCGCCCTGTACCGGCGTGCGCTGGACCGTTACGTCGAGCAGAGTTTCCTTGACCGCGTCGGCCGTTTCGAAAACCACATGCCGCCGCGCGCCGCCATCGCCGCCTTCTTCAACGAAATCATCAAACGCTCGCTGGCGGACAAGGACCGCAAGGGTTGCATGCTGGTCAACTCGGCGCTGGAAGTCGCGCCGCACGATCCCGAATTCCAGCGAGTGGTTGCCGACGTGCTGGTGCAGGTGGAATCCTTCTTCCGCCGCTGCGTCGCCGCCGGCCAGCGCGACGGCAGCATTTCTTCCGGTCAATCGGCGGACGACATGGGGCGCGTCTTGCTGAGCACCTTGCTCGGTATCCGCGTGCTGGCGCGCACCCGTCCCGAGCGCGCCTTGCTCGAAGGACTGGTGCGGCCGGTTGCGGCCTTGCTCGATCCCTGAACAGATCACTACACCCTCTACCAGCGCAGCAAGCGCGGACCGAGCAGGGCGCCCACCGCCGTCGGCGCCAGCATGCCGATCACATACCAGACGCCCCAGAAGGGCATCGTCATTTCCGTGCAATATAAGGTGTAGACCACCACGCCCTGTGCGCCGGCCACCAGCCCGATGCTGGCGCCGGTCAGCATCAGCCGCGTCGGCGCCAGGCCGCGCATGGCCCAGAACATCGAAAAGAAAGTCGGCAGCGACAGCAGTGCAATATTCAATGAGCAGACCTGCCAGGTCGAACCCAGCACCAAGGCCAGCCGCAGCGACGGCGGCGCCAGCAGCAGAAAGCCGATACTCGCCAGCCAGATCGCCAGCACCGGCAAGCCCAGCAGGATCAGCCGCTGCAGTCCGAGCAAAGCCCCCGGACGCGCCAGCCGTGCGGTGATGCCCTGCGCCGACATCAGGATCGCCAGCGGAAACGATACCTTGATCCAGAACAAGGGCGTCGCCAGCAGTTCCGGCATGTCGCCGCGTATTCCGTAAGCCGCCACCAGCAGCGCAGACGCGCCGATCAGGCCGATCAGCAAGGCCAGTCCAAGTCGCTTGCCCAATATATCGGGATCGCTGCGTGTTGTTCCTGTAGCAAGCATGGACACCAGGTCAGGTGTTTTCATCAAATTCTCCATCCTCGCGTCTTCTGCCCCTGGACCGCCACCGGTCCGGCAAGACGCCTTGTCTATATGTTCGTTGGCATGACGGATCCGGTTACAGCGTTTGCAAAATAAATATTTTCAAATTTATTTTCAATTTGCTGTAACCGAACGCCATGGTGCGACGAACTAACGTTCAGATCATCTGCAAAAGAACGCTTCCGGCGGATATCTGCTTCTCTCAACAATCCATTCATCTTCAAGGAGTACCTCATGAACACCATCAAACTCGCAACTGCCGCTTTCACCCTGGCTGCTCTGACATCCGGTATCGCCATGGCGCAAAACACACCAGCCGCAGCCAAGACCGCCGTTGAAAAATGCTACGGCGTCTCGCTGGCCGGCCAGAACGATTGCAAGGCAGGCGAAGGCACGACTTGCGCCGGCACCGCCAAGATGGATTACCAGGGCAACGCCTGGAAGAACGTTCCTGCCGGCACCTGCACCAGCATCAAGACCCCGAAGGGCGCCGGTTCCCTGACTGCAATCTGATTGCACACAGGAGCAGGAGCCTGAAATGACAGCGACACTTGGCGCCGGACTGGGATTGAAGCCGCAACATTTCGATGAGGCGTTGCAATGCGCCGAAGCCGGGATGTGGTTCGAAGTCCATCCCGAGAATTACCTGATGGCGGGCGGTCCGCGGCTGGCATGGCTGGACGCCGTCCGCAGCCGCCATCCGGTGTCGCTGCACGGGGTGTCGCTGTCGCTGGCGGGAGAAGCTGCTCCCGACCGGCAACACCTGCAGCGCCTGAAAGAACTGATACGCCGGGTCGAGCCGGCGCTGATATCCGAACATCTGGCCTGGTCGACGTTGGACGGCCGCTATTATCCCGACTTGTTGCCGGTGCCGCGCACCAGCGACATCCTGGTGCGCGTCGCCGCCAACATCCAGCGCACGCAAGAGCAACTGCAACGCCGCATTGCCATTGAAAATCCATCGCACTACCTGCGCATGGACAACCACGACTGGAGCGAAACCGACTTCCTCGACGAGCTGGTGCGCCGCACCGGTTGCGGATTGCTGGTCGACGTCAACAACGTCTATGTCAGCGCGCACAACATCGGTTACGACGCACGCACCTATCTCGACAATCTGCCGGCCGGGGCGATCATGGAAATCCATCTGGCCGGACATAGCGAAGACGGCGACGAGAGTGCCGACACGCCGCTGCTGATCGACTCGCACGACGCCCCGGTGATCGAGCCGGTCTGGCGCTTGTACCGTCATCTGATCGAACGCATCGGCGAACGCCCGACACTGATCGAGCGCGACGACAAGATTCCCGCCTTCGCTGAATTGCTGAGCGAACGCGACAAGGCACAAGAAATTTTGTCCGCACAAGGAGTGCTGAAATGAATCACGCCTCCGACAGTTTTCAACACGAATTCATCCGCGCCATTTACGGCGTCGGCGACAGCGCATCGCCGCTGGCGCAGCTGACCGGCCAGCCGGGTTTCAAGGTATATCGCAACACCGTGCTCAAGGCCAGCGTCGATGCGCTGGCGGCCAATTACCCGACCATCGTGCGTCTGGTCGGCGAAGAATGGTTTCGCTCCGCGGCGCTGATCCATGCCTGCGCCGAGCCGCCCGAAAGCGTGTGCCTGATTGAATACGGCCGCGGTTTCACCGATTTTCTGTCGGCGTTCGGTCCGGCTGCCGAGTTGCCCTACCTGGGCGAGGTTGCGCGCCTGGATCGCTTGTGGACCGAATGCCATATCGCTGCCGACGAGGCGCCGCTGGAAGCAGCGATGCTGGCGGCGTTGGGCGAAGTGGATCTGCTGCAGAGCGCATTGCGGCCGCGCGCCAGCATACGTTGGCGCTGGTGCGCAGACCAGCCTGCTTATTCCATCTGGCAAGCCAATCGCGAGCAACGCGAGCTTGCCGACGAACTCAGCTGGGACGGCGAGGGCGCCTTGCTGAGCCGCATCGACGGCCAGGTCGTCTGGCAGGCGGCAGGTCCCGGCATGTGTGCATTTCTCGACGCCTGCGCCGCCGGCGAGAATTTGCAGACTGCCACGGCAAAGGCAGTCGACGCAGAACCTGCACTCGATGTTGCACGCCTGCTCGGCACGCTGATCCACGCCGAAGCATTTGCTTCGCCTTTCACGCCCACGCGCTGATATCCATTCATCTTTATTCACGGAGACCATCATGTCTGCCCATCCCACATCTGCGACACCAGCTACAACAAGCCCCGCAGCGAAGCCGAACTCCATCGCCGGCTGGTACAACTTCGCCGCCGCGCGCGCCACGCAACTGGTCGGCGATTCCTTGCTGGCGCTGGTGGCGCGGGTGGCCGTCGCGGCCGTGTTCTTTCTCTCCGGCCGCACCAAGGTCACCGGTTTCTTGAGCATCAAGGACAGCACCTACACGCTGTTCGAACAGGAATACAAACTGCCGCTGGTGCCGCCGGAAATCGCTGCGCATCTGGCCGCCTATGCAGAACATTTTTTCCCGCTGCTGCTGGTGTTGGGCTTGTTCACCCGCTCCGCAGCACTGGGCCTGCTGGGCATGACGGCGGTCATCGAAATCTTCGTCTATCCGGACGCCTGGCCGACGCACCTGACCTGGGCCGGTCTGCTGCTGTTCCTGGTCGGTCGCGGCGCCGGCGCCTGGTCGCTGGATCGTCTGTTCGGCATCAAATAATCCTCCTCCATCCGCCATCTACTGTGAGCCTGCCATGTTCGCCAAACTGAAAATCCGCACCAGCCTCTTGTTCGTCCTCGGCATCTTTTCGCTTGCATTGTGGACGGCGGTATTCATTGCCTGGACCGATGCGCGCCAGTCGGCCAGGGCCATGAACGAACTGATAGCGCTGTCGGACAAGCAGATCCAGCCGCTGCATGAAGTCGAGCGCCTGTTTCAGTCCACGCTGATCAACATGGACAACGCCTACATCAACCTGGTGCGCGGCGATCAGGTCAAGGCCAACGACTACACGCGCAAGGCATCGACGGCGTTACAGGAAGCGAAGAAGACGTTTGAAAACTACCGCAAGGGCGACCAGTCGGCATCCGGCCTGGCGGAGCGCTCGCAGCAGGTCGGCCAGGCCTACGACGCCTACACCAAGGTGCTGGAGGGGCGTGAAGTGGCGCTCTACGATGTTTCGCTGGATGCCTATGCTGCAGCAACCACCAGCGCGGAAGAAGCCGATCGCGTGTTCGCGTCGACCTTGCGCACCGTCATCCGTCACGCCGAATCGGTGCGCGATACCCTGAGCGCAGCATCCGAACAGCGCTATATGATCGCCGTCTATCTGGCGGGCGGCCTGTTCGTGTTTTCCCTGCTGCTGGTCGGCCTGTACTGGATGCTGTTCGACCGCGTGCTGCTGCGCCCGCTGGCCACGACCGGCATGCATTTCGACCGCATCGCCGGCGGCGATCTCAGCTCGCCGGTAGAAGGCGCATCCCGCAACGAGATCGGCGTCTTGCTCGGCGCTTTGCAGCGCATGCAGCAAGGCTTGGTGGAAACCGTCTCATCGATTCGCAACGGCACCGAAGACGTCAACCGCAGCGCGCGCGACATCGCCGAGGGCAACATCGATCTGGCGGCGCGCACCGAGCAGCAAGCATCGTCATTGGAAGAAACCGCCGCCACGCTGGAACAACTGTCGGCGGCCGTCAAGCAAAATGCCGAGAACACGCGCCATACCAACCAGCTGGCTGCAACCGCGGCAGGCGACGCCGTCAAAGGCGGCGAGCTGATGACCAGGATCGTCGGCACCATGGGCGAAGTCTCGGTCAGCGCCAACAAGATTTCCGAAATCGTCAGCGTGATCGACGGCATTGCATTCCAGACCAATATCCTGGCCTTGAACGCCGCGGTCGAAGCGGCGCGCGCCGGCACGCAGGGCAGGGGCTTTGCAGTGGTGGCGACGGAAGTGCGTTCGCTGGCCCTGCGCAGCGCCGAGGCGGCCAAGGAGGTCAAGGTATTGATCGGCGAATCCGCCGCCTGCATCGATCTGGCATCGGCCCAGGTGATCGAAACCGGCCGCGCCATGGAGCAGATCGTGACCTCGGTCAACACCGTCATGAACACCATGAATGAAATCTCGATTGCCACGCAAGAACAGGCGGAGGGCCTGGAGCAGGTCAGCCGCGTAGTGGTGGAAATGGACAAGTCCACCCAGGAAAACGCCGCGCTGGTCGATCAGACCGCCGAGGCCGCCAATGCGCTCACACGTCAGGCCGACAGCCTGGTGCAATCGGTGTCGGTGTTCAACATCGCCGCGTCGGAAACGGAGACAACGGCAGAAGCGGAACTGGCCGCGGCGGAAGACCGCAGCACCATGCGTCCGGCAACCGACGTCACGCCGCGCAACATGCTCGGTTACGCCAGTGTTTAGTCTTGGTCCTGAGGAAGAGCTGAGCGCATCGATTGTTTCTGGAATTGTTCGAAGCGGTGCAGTTCTTCCTCGATGAGATTTTTCAGCGGCGCTGATTTCTTCGCAATCCAGCTCCACTTTTGCATGCGCAACTTGCCGGCCTGGCGATCCATCTTGAGGTCGAGCGCTGCGACGATGCGGTCGCCCACCAGCACCGGCAGCGCGAAGTAGCCGAGCACGCGTTTCTCTGCCGGCACATAGGCTTCGAAGCGATGTTCGTAATCGAAGAACAACTCTAGCCGCTTGCGCTGGATCACCAGCGGGTCGAAGGGCGACAGGATGTGGACGCGCTCTCCTGAAACCGGCTCGGTGCTTGCAATGACCGTCTCCAGTTGTTCCGGCGTGATCCAGTGCTGGCTTTTCGGCGCGCCGTCGAGATGCACAGGCAGCAGTTGTTTGCGTCTGACGCCGGCCTCTATCAATTCCCTGACCATTGCCTTCATCGGCGCATTGCCGTAGCAGATCGAATCCAGGCTGACGACGCCCTGCGACTGCAGCGCGCGTTGCAGCAGGTATTGCGCGAATTGCTTTTCCTTTGACGCCGACGGCCGCCGCTGCCAGCCGAAATGGCGTCCTGCCAGCTCATAAGTCTTGATCATCCCGGTGCGTTTGCTGATCACAAGATCGCCGACGAAGAAGCCCCAGCGCAAGGCTTTCTTCGAGGGCTTGCGGCTGCCCCAGGGATGGGTCTTTTCCACCAGTACGTCGTCCTCGATATCGCGGATCGACAAGCCGCCTTCCTTGCGGATGCGCTTGAGCAGGGCGGCGTAGTCGGCTTCATCGACGCCATCAAACGAGCTGTGCGGATTGAGTCGCCGCTGTTCCATCGCCGGGATGAAATGACGAAACGCCGTCGTCGGCACATAGGCCAGCGCGTGAGTCCAGTATTCAAATACCGACTTGTCGACCGACTGCGCCTGTTCCAGGTCGCTCAGTTTGTAGCCGGGGATGCGCGTGTAGAGAATGTGGTGATGGCTGCGTTCGATGACGTTGATGGTGTCGATTTGCACATAGCCGAGATGTTCGGTCGCCAGCCTGACGGCCTCGGCGCCGTCGCCGAAAGGCGCGAGTTCGTCAAGACGTTGCGCGCGCAGCCAGATGGCCCGCGCCTGGGCGGGAGAGAGCGGGATCGAATGGAGGCTCATGATTTTGCGGGTGACGAGGCTGAATGCTTGTCCGTGAATTGATGTGGATGAGATTGTAGAGACTTTGGCAGATTCAGGTGCAGCGTGGGACTGTTTCGGCAGCACTCTTAGTCCATGCCGAATAGTCAATTCGGCTGCCGGCGGTTTATCTGCACGGCGGTAACCGGGATGATGGCGTGCATCGGCTTTCTCTCTGCCGTATGAACGCTTCCAACCCCGATATGGAGTCCATCGTGGACCAATCTCTTCCGCCAGAAAGTACGCCTGCGGGTACCGATGCCGGTCCGGGCCGCCAAGCATCGGCGTCTGCATCCGGGCGTTACGTATTTCCGGCATTGGGTCGTTTTTATGGGTGCATGGAAGGCGTCGGCTACGCGCTGCTCCGGTTCGGCTTCGGCGCCATCATCTTCACGCATGGTTTGCCCAAGGCGCTGGGAATCTCACATGGTTCCATGGCCGATCCGATGGCGGGTTCGATCAACATGATCGGCAAGGTCATGGGGCTGCCGTTTGCGCCGCAACTGGCTGTTCTGGTGATGCTGCTGGAAACCGCCGGCGCCGCGATGCTGGCGCTCGGCTTGCTGACGCGTCTGATTGCCGTATTGATGACGGTGGAGATGATCGCCATCAGTTATGCCATGGGGCCCACCTGGCCCTGGATCGACCGCGGTATCGAATACCCGGTGCTGCTCGGACTGGTCGCGCTGTACTTCGCCCTGCGCGGGGCAGGCGCCTACGCGCTGGACAGAAAACTGAAGCGAGAAATCTGACAACATCAACCAGACAAGGACAGTCATGAAATTCATCAACTACGTCGCCTACACCGACGACAAGGAAAAACTCGCCGCGCATGCGCCCGACCACAAAAACTATATGAAAAGCTTGCTCGACGCCGGCAAGCTGTCGCTGGGCGGCCCGTTTCCGGACGGCAGCGGCGGCCTGATGATTTACGAAGTTGCAACGAAGGAGGACGCCGAAGCCTTGCGCGACCAGGATCCATTCGCGATCAGCGGCGTCTTCGTGCGTTCGGAAATCAAGCCCTGGCTGTTGCTGGCGATCAATCCGGCGCTGGTGGTGCCGGATTGATGTCGGACTGATGGCGATTCAAATCTTGCAATGCGAAAACGGGCCCGTCGAGGCCCGTTTTTCGGTGAGATCCCCTCAGCCTGGTTCTCAATCGCCAGAAATGGCACGCCTATTTATCATTCTGGATCAAGAGGATAGGCGACGACCCTGCCTCAATGATTCTCTCGTCTGAGAGCATGCGTGTCGGTGGGATGGCGGTCGATGAAAAACCGATCTTGTTTCCATTATCGAGCCTGAAGATGCCCACGACCTCAGACAGTCTACTGGCCTGATCCTGCATGGATTGAGCCGCTGCGGCGGCTTCCTCCACCAGCGCGGCATTTTGCTGCGTGACTTCATCCATCTGCGTGATGGCCAGATTGACTTGTTCGATGCCATCGCTTTGTTCCCGGCTGGCGGAAGTGATTTCTCCGACGATATCGGTCACACGTTTGACGCTGTTGACGACATCGGTCATGGTGCTGCCGGCTTCTTCCACCAGCTTGCTGCCAATGTCGACCTGGGCAACGGAACTATCGATAAGTGATTTGATTTCCTTGGCTGCGGCGGCAGAGCGTTGCGCCAGACTGCGGACTTCGGACGCCACCACCGCAAAGCCCCGGCCTTGCTCGCCGGCACGCGCGGCTTCGACGGCAGCATTGAGCGCGAGGATATTGGTCTGGAAAGCAATGCCGTCGATGACGCCGATGATTTCGACAATTTTGCGGGAGGAGTTGTTGATGGACCGCATGGTGTCGACGACCCTGCTGACAACGTCGCCGCCGCTGAGGGCAACTTCAGAGGCAGAGACCGCCAGCTGATTGGCCTGACGCGCATTGTCTGCATTTTGCTTTACCGTCGACGTCAACTCTTCCATCGCAGATGCCGTTTCTTCCAATGAGCCGGCTTGCTGCTCCGTACGTGCAGAGAGATCCAGATTGCCGCTTGCGATCTGGCTCGATGCCGTCACCATGGTGTCGGTGCCGGAACGCACTTCCCTGACGATTCGCAATAAGCTGCCGTTCATCACCTTCAAGGCTTGCAGGAGTTGTCCGGTCTCATCCTTGCCGGTCGGCTGGATGTCGGCAGTCAGATCGCCTCCCGACACGCGTTGCGCTACTTGCACTGCTTCGGTCAGCGGGCGGGAAATCAGCCTGGCGATCCAGACCGCCAGGACGACTGCCGTGACGATGCAAAACAGCAATACGGCAATGATCCACAGGCGGGCACTGGCATAGGTGGTGTCTGAGGTCTGGTTGGCAACTGCTGCACCCGTGTCGTTGACCGTCGTCAATCTGTCCAGATGTTCGCGCAGCCGCGTGTAGGCGACGGTGGATTCTCCCTTGAGTAAGGCGACAGCTTCGTCATTCTTGTCGGCGCGCGATATCACCAGCATTTTTTGATGTTCCGCCAGGAAAGTATTGATCGAGGCGGCGACTTCCGGATAGATGGTTTTCTCTTCCGGTTCGCTGATTTGACCTGCGTAGTCTTTTTGCTGACTTGCCAACTGAGCGATCTGCTTGTTCATCTCTTGTTCAATGCGATCAAACTCGGCGGGCTGCGAGGCCAGGATGTGCTGAAATTCAAGACTGCGGATACGTGCCAGCGACAACTGGATTTGCGACAGTGTGCGGATGCTTGGAAGCCAGTTGGTGGAAATGTCGTTGGAGGCTTGATTGACTTTGTCCAGTTCGTGGATCGCAAAGATGCCCAGTCCCGATACCAGTACGATGAAGAGAGAAAACGTCGAAATCAGTTTTTTGAAGATTTTAAGATTGTAAAACCACTTCATTTTTGTGCTCCTTGGGGGCTGGCATTGGTTGATATTGGTTGAGATGGTATGCGTTATTTGTCTTTTGCGTTTACGGTTGGGCGGCCATTGATTTTTATTGCTTCCATTGCGATAGTCTTTTGGGAATATGACATACAGCGCAGCGCCGCTTTGCTCCGGGTGCGGGGAGATGCTGCAATGCCATAAGAAAATATCACGCTCCCGATGAAGTCGACTTCACCAAAACATAAGATCGTCTTCGGCAAACAAGAATGGTCCACGCTGGTGCGCTTTGGCATACTGCTTCGATACCTCGCGCCTGCATTTCTGGCGCTTCACCTATCGGGAAGCATTCCTCATGACACTGGCCGCCTTCAACTATCACAACCCGGTCGAACTCCAGTTCGGCGCAGGCAGCCTCGCCAGATTGCCGGCGATCGTGCAGTCGCTGGGCGGGCGGCGGGTGCTGGTGGTGGGCGATCCCGGCGTGCTGCAGGCCGGGCTGGTGGGGCGCGTCACGCAGGTGCTGTCGGCTGCGGATATTCCGCATGATGTGTTTACCGATATCAAGAGCGACCCCGAAGTACGTTCGGTGGATCTGGGCGTGGCCATGGCGAAGCAGAAGGGCGCCGACATGGTCGTCGGCATCGGCGGCGGCAGCGCGCTCGATGCGGCCAAGGCGATTGCGCTGATGATCACCAACGAAGGCAATATCCGGGACTTCTTCGGCATCGACAAGGTTAAGCGCGCCGGCGCGCCGGTGATCGCCATTCCGACCACGGGCGGCACCGGCAGCGAGGTGACGGTGTGGTCGGTGCTGTCGGATACCGAGAACGACCTCAAGGTCAATATCGGCAGTCCCTTCAACTACGCGCGCGTGGCGATACTCGATCCGGAACTGACCAGGAGTCTGCCGGCCCATGTGACCGCGGCCACCGGCATGGATGCGCTCACGCACGCCGTTGAATCCTACGTCAACAAGTCCTGCCATCCGATGGCTGAAGCCGTGGCGGAAAAAGCGATCCGGCTCATCGCCGACAACCTGCGGGTGGCGGTGGCGCAAGGCGACCACATGGAGGCGCGCGGCAACATGCTGATCGCCAGCTCGCTGGCCGGCATGTCCTTCAATCGCATCCGTCTCGGGCTGGTCCATGCTTTTGCGCTGCCGCTGGGCAATAAATTTCACATTCCGCACGGCCTGGTCAACGGCATCATGCTGCCGGCGGTGATGCGTTTCAACCTGCCGGGCAACCTGCAGAAATACGCCAAGATCGCCGAGCTGTTCGGCGAGCGCATCGAGGGACTGAGTCTGCGCGAAGCGGCCGAGCGCTCGGTGCATGCGGTGCAGCAGCTCAAGTTCGACATCGGGCTGACCCAGACGCTGGCCGACTTTGGCGTGACCGAAGCGGCGTTCGAAGCCGTCATCGATGAGACCCTGACCTCGGGCAACATCGCCATCAATCCGCGTCTGCCGACGCGCAACGATCTGGCCCACATGCTGCAATGTGGCATGCGCGGCACGGTGTAATCAGGTTGCCTGCGTACGCCGACAAACTGATCGAGACAAAACAGATTTATCGACAAGGAGCCCCCATGAGCAACGCACTCGCCCGCGCCCCGGAAAACAAGCCGGTTTCCGAGGCCCCATCGATCTCCGCAGTCGCTCCGTCGGCCAGCCGGCAGCTTGCCGATTTTGCGGCAAACCTGCGCTTCGCCGATATCCCGGCAGCGGTCATCCGAAAGACCGAAGACCTGTACCTTGACTGGCTGGGTTCGGCACTGGCGGGCAAGGGCTCGCGTCCGGTGGAATCGCTCACACGCTTTTCGATGATGATGGGCGCTGCAGACGGTCCCTCCGAAATCCTGATCAATCGCAAGCACAGCAGCCCGCTGGTGGCGGCCATGAGCAATGCGGCGGCATCGCATGTGGCGGAGCAGGACGACGTGCACAACGGCTCCGTATTTCATCCGGCGACGGTGGTGTTTTCACCGGCGTTGGCAGTGGCGCAGGCGCTCGGCAGCAGCGGCCGCGAATTCCTGGTGGCGTCGGTGGTTGGTTACGAAGTGGGCATCCGCATCGGCGAATATCTGGGGCGTTCGCATTACAAGATCTTTCACACCACCGGCACTGCCGGCACAATCGCCGCTGCAGTGGCGGTTGGGTCGCTGCTCAAACTCACGCCGGAACAGATGCTCAACGCCATCGGCTCGGCCGGTACGCAAGCAACCGGCTTGTGGGAATTTTTGCGCGATGCGGCCGATTCCAAACAGTTGCACACTGCGCACGCAGCGGGCGCTGGATTGACGGCGGCTTACCTGGCCAAGGACGGCTTCACCGGCGCGCGCCAGATATTGGAAGGCAAGCAGGGCATGGCCGCCGGCATGTCCACCGACGCCGATCTGCGCAAGCTCACCGATCGCCTGGGCACACGCTGGGCGTTGCCGGAGACTTCGTTCAAGTTCCATGCATCCTGCCGCCACACGCATCCAGCGGCGGACGCCTTGCAGCAGGTGCTGCGTCGCGACAAGCTGAAGCTTGCCGATATCTCCAGCGTGGTTGCGCTGGTGCATCAGGGCGCCATCGACGTGCTGGGACCAGTTACCGATCCGCAGACCGTGCATCAGTCGAAATTCTCCATGGGCACGGTGCTCGGCCTGATCGCGAACTACGACAGCGCCAGCCTGACCGAATTCGACAACAGCTATGTCGATCCGGCGGTGGTGGCGTTTCGCAACAAGGTCAGCATGCAGCTCGACGCCGAAGTCGACGCCGCGTATCCGGCGCGCTGGATAGGCAAGGTGAAAGTGCGCACCGCCGACGGAAAGACCTATGAAGGACGCGTCGATGAACCGAAAGGCGATCCCGGCAATACGCTCAGCCGTCCGGAAATCGAGAAGAAAGCAATTGTGCTGGCCAGCTATCGCGACGGCGCCAGCCCGGCGGAAATGCAGAAGGTGATTGCACAGGCGTGGAATCTGGAGCACGTCGAGCGCATCGGCGACATCCTGGGTTAAAAGGACAGGGGCGGAAAGGGCGGGGTTTAGTTGGCGCCCGTACTTCCGTCCTCGGCTCCGGCTTTTTCCGCATCGGCTGCCAGCAGCACGATGAGCGCCTTGGCGAAGGCCGGCAATTCCTCAAGATTGCGTACACAGATTTTCATCGCGCGCACCGCCCATTTGTCGTTGAGCGGCACGATGGCGATGTCGGTGTTTTGCGCATAGCGGCGCGCAGCGGATTCGGGAAGGATGCCGACGCCGATGTCGGCAGCGATCATGCGGCAGGCCGCTTCAAAGTTGCCGACCTGGATGCGGATCTGCAAGCTGCGATGCAAGGCGTCGCTGGCTTCGTGCAGGAAGGTGTGCAGGGCGCTGGCCTCGTGCAGGCTCACGTGGTCGTATTCCAGGGTGTCGGCAAAATCCACCGCGCCTGCCTGGGCCAGTGCATGGCCGGGCGGCGTGACCAGCACCAGCCGGTCGCTGCGGTAAGGAATGACTTCCAGGTCGCGCGTGCTGACATTGCCGGCGACGATGCCGATATCGGTCTGGCCGTCGGCGACGGCGCGCACGATGTCGCGGCTCGGTTTCTCATGCAGGTCGATGTTCACGTCAGGATGCGAGGCCAGGTAGGCCTGCAGGATGGGCGGCAGGAATTCCACCAGTGCCGTCGTGTTGGCGAACACGCGCAGGTGTCCTTTTACGCCTTTGGCGTATTCCTGCAGATCGCCGCGCAGATGCTGGATCTGCCGCAGCACCAGGCGCGCGTGCATGGCGAAGGTCAGGCCGGTCGGCGTCAGGGCCACGCCTTGTCCGGTGCGGTAAATCAGTTGTATGCCGATGCTGTCTTCCAGCTTCTTGACCCGGGTGCTCACCGCCGACAGCGACATGTGCGTTGCGTCCGCGGTGCGCGTGAGGCTGTTGAAATCAGCGATGTTGACCAGCAGGCGTAAATCGACAAGATCAAAGTGCATAGGGAAGAGGCTGGACACGGGACGAAGGGAGCGGTATCGAAGGAGTGTAGCGCAAAAGCGCAAAGGGGACTGGCGCAGGAAAAGTCCGGGCGCCAACGAAAAACGCCTGTCGCAGTGCAACAGGCGTGAGGTGACGCAGGTGACGCTTGCTGTGTCGGTCAACGCATGGTGAACGGATTGCCGGTGGCGGCGCCGGTATTGATCCAGACGCTCTTGACCTGCAGGTACTCGTGGATCGCATCCATGCCGTTCTCGCGACCGGTGCCGGAGTCCTTGTAGCCGCCGAAGGGCGACATGTAACTCACCGCACGATAGGTGTTGACCCACACCGTGCCGGCCTGGATGCGCGACGACATGCGAAATGCGCGGCCGATGTCGGCGGTCCATACGCCCGCGCCCAGGCCGTAGGCCGAGTCGTTGGCGATGGCAACGGCTTCTTCCTCATCCTTGAAGCGGATGACCGAGAGAATCGGGCCGAACACTTCTTCCTGGGCGATGCGCATGCGATTGCTGACGCCCGAGAAAATGGTCGGTTCGATGAACCAGCCGTTGCCGCATTCGGCACGCGTGGCCGGCGCGCCGCCCATGATCAGTTTGGCGCCGTCCTGTTTGGCGATGTCGATGTAACCCAGCACCTTGTCGTATTGCTGGCGCGTGGTGATCGGCCCGACCTGGGTGCCGGCGTCGAGCGGATCGCCCATGCGCGCAGTGGACGCCAGCGCCGTCAGTTTCTCCAGGAAGGCGTCGTGGATGTCGTCCTGCAACAGCAGGCGCGAGCCGGCGATGCAGGTTTGGCCGGTGGCGGCAAAAATGCCGGATACGGCGCCGTTGACGGCATCTTCCAGATTGGCGTCGTTGAAGACGATGTTGGGCGACTTGCCGCCCAGTTCCAGGCTCACGCGCTTGAACTGTTTGGCGGCGCTCTGGTTGATCATGCGGCCGGTGGCGTCGGAGCCGGTGAAGGTGATCTTGCGCACCAGAGGATGCTCGACCAGCGGCGTGCCGACGTCCTTGCCGTAGCCGGTGACGACATTGACCACGCCCGGCGGAAAGCCGGCTTCCTCGAACAGCTTGACGAATTCCAGCGACGACACGGAGGTGAACTCGGACGGCTTGAGCACCACCGTGCATCCTGCGGCCAGCGCCGGCGCGATCTTCCATGCGGTAAGCAGCAGCGGCGAATTCCACGGCGTGATGGCGGCCACCACGCCCAGCGGTTCGTGCCGGGTGAAGTTGAAATAATCCTTCTTGTCCAGTGGGATGACTGCGCCCTGGATCTTGTCGGCGAGGCCGCCGAAGTAATAGAACCACTGCGGAATGTAATTGAGCTGGCCGCGCATCTCGGCGATGAGCTTGCCGTTGTCGCGCACTTCGATTTGCGCCAGCTTGTCGGCATCGCGGGCGATCAGGTCGCCGAGGCGGCGCAGCAGCGCGCCGCGCTGGCTTGCCGTCAATGCCGGCCAGACGCCGGTGGTGAAGGCGCGATGTGCGGCCTGCACCGCACGCTCGACATCGGCGGCGCCGCCGGCGGCCACCTGGGACCATACCTTGCCGGTAAATGGATTATAGGTATCGAACCAGGCGCCCGATGCGGCGTCCGAAAATTTGCCGTCGATGAAGAGCTGATGACGTTGCACGGTGATGTTCCTCTGCGAAATTATTTATGCGGGCTTTTTCTTGAGACGGGCTTTTTCCGTGCCGGACAGATCGCACAAGACATCGACCATCGCAGAGAAATCGTTGCCGCCGAAGCCGCGTGCGCGCGCCGTGCTGAACGCTTCACGTGCAGCAGCGCCGATCGGCATCGGCGACTTCACCGTATTGGCGGCGTCGACGATAAGCGTCAGATCCTTGTGCGCCAGGTCGATGGTGAAGCCGGGACCGATGTCGCCGGCCAGCACCTTGTCCGGCCATGCAATCTTGAGCTGGCCGTTGGTGGCGGTGGTGCCGTAGATGACGTCGAGGGTTTTTTCCAGCGACAGGCCGAAGCGTTGCGACAGCGTCAATGCTTCGGCGTTGAGCTGACAGGACACTACCGCCAGATAATTGTTGACCAGCTTGGTGCGGGTGCCGGCGCCGGTGCCGCCGCAATGATGGATCGTCGTGCCCATGGCTTGCAACAACGGCGTCACCGTGGCGTAGTCGGCATCCGTGGCGCCGACCATGAACAGCGACTCGCCGCGGTCGGCATGGCTCGCCAGCCGGCCGACGGGAGCGTCGACGAAGGACTTGCCTTGCGCCAGCGCAGCGGCTGCCAGGCGGTCGGTGACGTCGGGTTCGACGGTGCTCATGTCCATGACGATGGCGCCGCGGCGCGCATGTTGCAGCACGCCGTCGGCGCCGCCCACGGCAGTCTGCACGATGGCTGAATTAGGCAGCATGGTGATGATCACGTCCATGTCGCGCGAGGCATCGGCAATGCCGGGAGCGGCGCGCGCGCCCAGCTTGACCAGGGCATCGACGGCGGCCTGGTTGATGTCGTAGACGGTCAGCCGGAAGCCCTTGCGCTGCAGGTTGGACGCCATGCCCAATCCCATGCGGCCGAGGCCGATGAAGCCGACGTTGAGGCCGGATTGTTTGTTCTCGCTCATTGCTTTGTCTCCTGATTATTGTTGACGCCGCCGTTGGCGGGTGGCGTCTTTGGGATGATAGTGACTGAGATGCTCAGACGCTCAGATAAGAGGTCTTGACGATAGTGTAAAACTCGATCGCATAAGTACCTTGCTCGCGCGGACCGTAGCTCGATGCCTTGCGGCCGCCGAACGGCACGTGGTAATCCAGCCCGGCGGTAGCGAGGTTGAGCATGGTCAGGCCGGCTTGCGCATTGGCCTGGAAATGCCGCGCATGCTTTTGCGAGGTGGTGCAGATGCCGGCGGACAGGCCGAACGGCGTGTCGTTGGCGATGCTGAGCGCTTCTTCGTAATTCTTCGCGCGGATCACGGCGGCCACCGGCCCGAAGATTTCTTCGCGGTTGATCTGCATCTGGTTGGTGGTTTCCGTGAACAGCGTCGGCGACAGGTAATGTCCCTTGGTCGCGCGTTGCAGCAGTTCGCCCTTGACGGTCGCCTTGGCGCCTTCGGCGATGCCGATGTCGATGTAGCGCAGATCCTGATCGAGCTGGCGCTGATCCACGACGGGACCGACTTGCGTGCCGGCCTTGAGCGCGTTGTCGATGACGATCTTGCCCAGGCGTTCGGCCACGGCGCTGACGAAGCGATCATGGATGCCTTCGGTGACGATCAGGCGGCTCGATGCCGTGCAGCGTTGGCCGGTCTGGAAGAAGGAGCCGTCCACTGCGCAATTGACTGCGGTGTCGAAGTCGGCGTCGTCGAGCACGATGAGCGGATTCTTGCCGCCCATTTCGGCCTGTACCCGGATCATGCGCTTGGTGGCTTTTTCCACGATCTGACGCCCGGTCTTGACCGAACCGGTAAAGGTGATCGCGTCCACGCCCGCCAGCATGGCTTCACCGACCACCGGGCCGCTGCCGTGCAGCATATTGAATACGCCGGGCGGCACGCCGGCGCGCGCGATGATTTCCGCCAGCGCGGTTGCCGTGCCGGGCGTGGCTTCCGAGGGCTTGAAGACGACCGTGTTGCCGAAGGCCAGCGCCGGGGCGATCTTCCATGCCGGGATGCCGATCGGGAAGTTCCATGGGGTGATGATGCCGATCACGCCGACCGGGTCGCGCGTGACTTCGACGTCGACGCCGGGGCGCACCGAGGCCAGTTTTTCACCGCGCATGCGCAGCACTTCGCTGGCAAAGAAGCGAAAGATGTTGGCGGCGCGACCGACTTCGCCGATGGCTTCGGCGCGTGTCTTGCCTTCTTCGCGGGCCAGCAGTTCACCCAGTTCTTCCTTGCGTGCAAACAGTTCGTTGGCGACGGTGCTCAGGATGTCGGCGCGCAGCTGCGAGGTGCCGGTGGCCCATTTCGCCAGTGCCTGTTGCGCTGCAGCGATGGCTTCGGCAACTTGCTGGGCGCTGGCGTGCGCGGCGCTGCCGATGATGTCGGCGGTGTCGGAAGGATTGATGTTGTCGACGTTGGCGGCGCCGGAGACCCATTCGCCGGCGATCAGATTTTTGTATTCAGTCATTGCTTGCCTTTTGCACACAGTGAGGTGAGGCAGGAAGGGTTTCCTGCGCTCCCGATTTGATTGCTGGAGGGAATCAAGCATCGCATGGCGGGCGGCGAGCGTCCAATGACCGATTTTGATTGGGTCATCACGTTTCTGCATGCTAGCCGGCGATGCCTGTTCTGAGCATAGCGCGAAACAAATGAGGATGCAGATGGAGGCTGCATGAACGCGTATAGCAATTGGGAATGCGTCGATCAGAATCCGTCATTGGACAGTACCGGGTCGCTACGATAAGTTTTTGGTCGCAGCGCTGAGCTTGTAAAAACAAAGAAGCCGGTGTGCGGAAATTCTTATAACAATGGAGAAGACAATGAATGCGAAATTGAAGGGGTTGACCGCTGCAATAGCTGCCGGTCTTGCCATGAGTTACGGTAGTGCATCGGCTGCGGGAGATACCATCAGGATCGGTTTTATTACGGATATCTCGGGCGTCTATGCCGACCTGGACGGCGCCGGCGGCGTCGAGGCGATCAAGATGGCGATCGCCGATGCCGGCGGCAGCATCAACGGCAAGAAGATCGAGCTGACCGTCATCGATCACCAGAACAAGGCCGACATCGCCGCCAGCCGTGCGCGCGAGTGGTACGACTCCGGTTACGACGTGGTGGTCGGCGGCACCAATTCGTCGGCCAGCCTGGCGATCGCCAAGGTCGCGTCAGAAAAGAAACGCGTGTTCCTCTCTCCCGGCAGCGGCACCACGCGCCTGACTAACGAAGAGTGCAATCCTTATACCGTGCAATACACCTACGACACGATCTCGGTTGCGCGCGGCACCGGTACGGCGATGGTCAAGCAGGGCGGCAAGACTTGGTATTTCCTGACGGCGGACGTGGCCTTCGGCAACTCGCTGGAGAAAGACACCGGCGATACGGTCAAGGCCAACGGCGGCACGGTATTGGGCGCGGTCAAGCATCCGCTGGCGGCATCGGATTTCTCTTCCTTCCTGTTGCAGGCGCAATCCTCCAAGGCGCAGGTGCTGGGCCTGGCGACCGGCGGCAACGATCTGGTCAACGCCATCAAGGGCGCCGCCGAATTCGGCATTCCAAAGACCATGAAGCTGGCCGGCATCCTGATGTTCATCAGCGATATCCACGCACTGGGATTGCAGCAGAGCCAGGGCTTGTATTTCACCGACGGCTTTTACTGGGACCGCACCGAAGAGTCGCGCGCCTGGTCGCGCCGCTTTTTCCTGAAGACCAAGCGCATGCCGACGTCGCTGCAAGCCGGCGATGCGTCGGCGGTGGCAACCTATCTGCGCGCGGTCAAGGCAGTCGGCACCGATGCCGACAAGGTGATGGACTACATGCGTTCGCACAAGATCGACGACTTCTTCGCCAGCGGCGGCGTGATCCGTCCGGACGGCCGCATGGTGCATGACATGTACCTGATGCAGGTCAAGACGCCGGCCGAATCCAAGTATCCATGGGACTACGCCAAGATCGTGCAGACCATTCCCGGCGATCAGGCTTACATGAGCAAGGCTGAATCGAAGTGTACTTATTGGAAGTAAAGATGTAGTTCGTCGTCGCTGAAACTGCCCGGAAGTCGCGGGCAGTTTTTTTGTTTACCGATCGTGACGAAAAACCATAAAAAAGGCCCGCCGGGCAGGGCGGGCCGTGAAGATACAACGAGTCGGACGATTACATCGGGGCCAATCCCAACGCCGCCCGGAAACGGTTCTTGACGTAGACGCCGTCGCGCGGCGGCAAGGCGCGCGGCAGTTCGTCGGCGTGGACGAAGACCTGGGCCAGCAAGGTGTTGGCGCGTTTGTTGATGGTCGAGGCCAGCGCTTCGATCTGATGCAGGTCGTTGACGGTGACGACTTCAGCGATGCCGCAGCCACGCGCCACCACGGCGAGGTCGGTGCCGAGGCTGGTGTGGCTGCGCTGCATGCCGGTTTCGCCGAAATGGCCGTTATCGATGACGACGACGTTCAGATTCTTCGGTTGCTGTGCGCCGATGGTGGCCAGTGCGCCGATGCCCATCAGTTGCTCGCCGTCGCCGGTGATCACGATCACGGTGCGTTCGGGTTGGGCCAGTGCGATGCCCAGGCCAACCGCTGCAGCGCCGCCCATCGCGCCCCACAGGTAAAAATTCTCGGGACGATCGCCGGCGGCATACACGTCATAAGAAGCAGAACCCAGGCCGGTGACCACAAGCGCATCCGGGCAGTCGGCGATCAGCTTGCTGACGAAGACGCGGCGGTCGATGCTGGCGGTGTTGGTGCGCTGGTTCATTTTGCCTCCCATTTCTTTTTGCCGATCAGGCGTTGGCCGAGCAACACGCAGACCGATTCGCCGCCTTCAAACGCAGCGTCGAAGCCTGCGCTGACGGTGTCCGCCACTTCTTCCGGACGATCGGCGCGCAGCACCGTGATGCCCATCAGTTCGATGGCGGCCTGGGTCGCTTTGCCCATCGGCGATTGCCATTGATTGAATTCGGCCCATTCGCCGCGCATGGTGATGATGGAGAAAAACGGAAAGCGGCAGTTGGCCACCAGCGAGAACATGTTGATGCAATTGCCCACGCCGCTGCTCTGCATCAGCAAGGCTGCGCGCTGGCCGCCAAGCCAGGCGCCGCAGACGGTGGCGACGCCTTCTTCTTCTGTGGTCAGCACCACGCCGCGCATTTCCGGATCGGCATGCACGCGCTGGATGACGTGAGAGTGGCCGGCATCCGGCACGTAGGCGACCTGTTTGACGCCGCCGTTCTTCAGGATGGAAAAAATCTCTTCGCGCCAGGCTGGCTGCGGAGCTGTGCTGCTAGAGCTGTTCATAAAATCCCCGATCAATGTTCTTGAGCTGGGATCATAGAATGCGTGGAAAGCATGCGTCCAATACTGATATTTTGTCGCCCAATCAGTTTTCGGCATAGCTCTGAAAAGTCGCCTGCAGGCTGCTTGTAAATTTACTCCGCGAGCCAGGTCGCACCGGGCCAGGCGCCCTGGTCGACACGGTCCTTGATCAGGGTGCGCAGCTCGCTGACGGCGCAGCGCACGCCGATCGACGAGCGCCGTGTCAGCGGCAGGGCCAGCACGATCTTGCGCAGCAGCGGGGGATTGGTGATGGCCGCGGCGCTCAGTCGGCCGGCCGCGACATCGTCGAACACCGCCACGCCGGGCAGGATGGTGTAGCCGAGGCCGCTGAAGACGAGATTCTTTTGCACGTTCATGGCGTTGGTCTCGGCGACCACCGACAGATGCACGTCGGCCTGGGCGCAGGCGCGGTCCACCAGATGGCGCAGGCCGTGCGGCTGGCTGGGCAGGATCAGCGGCAGCTCGGCGATATCTTGCAAGGGCGCTTCGACGCCGGCGGTCGGTTTGTTTTCCGGCAGGCCGACCAGATAGAGAATCTCGTTGAGCAGCGGTTGCACTTCGAGTACTGCGGAAGGCTTGGGATCGTAGAGCAGGGCAACGTCGACCTCGCCGTCTTCCAGCCATTGCTGCAGATAGCCGGCATAGCCGACGGAGATGTTGACGGTCAGTTGCGGATACTGGCGCTTGAGGCTGCTCACCAGCGCCGCCGCCAGCAGATCGGTGGTGCTGGGCAGCAGGCCGACGGTGACCGTGCCGGTGACGGTGCCGGGTGCGGGGACGATTTCGGCCTTGGCGGCATCGAGTTCATGCAGGGCGCGGCGGGCGTGACTGGCCAAGATGCGTCCGGCGTCGGTCAGCTCCATGCCGCGCCGGCCGCGGGCAAACAGCATGGCGCCCATGTCTTCTTCCAGCAAACGCAGCTGGCGGGATACCGCCGGCTGGACAATGTGCAGCAATTCGGCGGCACGGGTCACGCTGCCGGTTTCGGCAATCGCAAGCAGGGCGCGCAACTGTTTGACGTCCAAATGATCTCCTGGGGATGGAAGGCGGCAACGCATATTCTATGCAAAGTTTGCGTTGCCCCGGCTGATTAGCCTGGTCCGATGGCTTCCTGCAGCGCATCAAGTTGATGCTGCTGCAATTTGCCATTCCGGCGCGCCAATTGTAGCTGCCTTACGGCCAGCTGGCGGTAGAAGGATGCCTGTTCGTCGCTGAGTTGTTCCAGCGCGCGCAAATGCCGCTGCACCACCTTGACGTCGCCGCGCGAAATGGGGCCGGCCAGCGAGGCGGCGACGCCTTTGACGGCGGCGGTTTCCAGGGTGCCGCGCGCCACCGGCAGCAGGGCGCGCAAGGTTTGCTCTTCGCTGATGCCGAAGGCGCTCCAAGCGCGCGCCGCTTCGTTGAGCATGGACAGCAGGAAGGTCCCGACAAACAGGCTGCCGCCGTGATACAGCGCGCGCGAGCCGGGCGGCAGCAGCATCGGCACCATGCCCAGCTTTTCGGCCAACTGGCGCAGGATCTGCTCCAGCGCAGGCGGGCCTTCGATACCGGCAGTGGCGCCGGGCAGCAGCGCCAGCGTACGTTGCGGGTCGGAGAAGATTTGCATCGGATGGTAGCCGCCGGTGATGGCGCCGGCTTGCGCCGCCGCATCCAATACCGCGACTTCGGTGGCTCCGCTGCAATGCACGACGTACTGGCCTTTGCGCCACGGCAGGCTGGCGGCCAGCGGACCGATGTCGTCGTCCGGCACTGTCAGAAACACCAGGTCGGCCTGCACCGCTTGTTCAGGCGTCACGGCGGCGCAGCCTTCTAGCCCGGCGGCGGCTTTGCGGGCCGACTCCGGATTGCGGCTGGCGATCATGGCGACCGGCATGCCGGCGCGGTGCCAGGCGATTGCCAGCGTGGTGCCGAGACGGCCGGCGCCGATGAAGCTGATGGATTGCATGGGGAAGACTCCCGGAAATGGCAGATAAGGGATGCGAAGAGAAGCAGGCCGCCGCGCTCAAATCATGGCGGCGCCCGATGCTGCAAAGAATCAATCGCGCTTAGTCGCGATAAGACGTGTCGCGCCGGTCGAGGTAGCGCAGCATGGCGGGCCATTCCATCTCGCCGTAAGGGCGGCGCGTTTCTGGGCGATACAGATGATAGGTCTTGGCGGCGATCTCCGGCGACGGCATGTGCAGCGGCGTGGAGCAGGACATGGCGTCGACCTGCGACTTGCAGGCCATCTCCAGCCAGTACATGGTGTTGAACGCCTGCGCGATGCTGGCGCCGACCGCGAGCAGGCCGTGATTGCGCAGCACCATGGTGTCGAGCTTGCCGAGGTCGCGCACGAGGCGTTGGCGTTCGTCGAGTTCCAGCGCCACGCTCTCGTAATCGTGATAGCCGATTTCAGAAAACCGCATTGCGGTCTGCGTCAGCGGCAGCAGGCCGCATTCCATCGCGGAGACCGCCATCCCGGCGCGGGTATGGGTATGGATGACGCAGGATACGTCCCTGCGCGCGGCATGCACCGCGCTGTGGATGACGTAGCCCGCAGCGTTGATGCCGAGGTCCTTGTTCGGATTGTGCAGGACGTTGCCGTCGATATCGATGCGGACGAGGCTGGAGGCAGTGATCTCCTCATACATGAAGCCGTAGGGATTGATCAGCAGATCTTCGGTGCCTGGGATGCGCGCCGTGATGTGGTTGTAGATCAGGTCGCTCATCCCGAAACACGCCATGAGCCGGTAACAGGCGGCCAGGTTGACGCGGGTTTCCCATTCGGCCTGGCTGAAAGCGGCCGATGCCGGCGATTGCAATTGCATTGCTTGCGTGCTTGCCATCTCTTGTGTCTCCTGTCTGGACGTCCGGATAGGCTTCCGGTTCGCTCTCCATTGTCTTCCTTCGATGGCGGCATCGCAATGCGCGAATATCGAAGGGAGGGTTCTGCGCAGCAGAAGTCGCTTCCGAATCTTCAAAAACAAGAACGCCCGAAAACGGGCGGTTTCCTGTGAGAGGCGAAGAAGGGTAGCCGCAATTATTTCCGGAGTTCGCTCGGCGCTTTGCCGGTCCAGCGCTTCAAGGCTCTTCTGAAGTTGGCGCCGTCGCTAAACCCCAGCAGCATCGCAATGTCATCCGTGCTCATCTGTGTGGTGCGCAGGTATTCGAGGGCCAGGGAGCAGCGCACGTCGTCGGTGATGGCGATGAACGAGGTTCCCTCGGCTTCGAGCCGCCGGCGCAAGGTCCTGCTGGTCATCTTCAAGGCATCGGCAACACCCTCCATGTCCGGGAAGACGCCAGGTTTGCTCATCAGCACCTGATAGACCTCGCCGGCCACGCCGACCGACACTTTCGATTGCCCGATCAGGCGATCGCACATGTTCTGGAGCAACTTCGCCGTCAGCTTGTGGGCCAACTGGGGTTGCTGCTCAAGAATGGCGCTGTCGTAAATGAGTTCGCACGCCGGCTGCTCGAAATGGCAGGGACAGCCGATGTAGTCGCTATAGATGTCCGCATGCGCAGGAGCCGGGTAGGAGAAGCATGCCTTGAGCGGCGGGCTGCGATGGCCGGCGACATCCTGCAGATGGGTCACGTGCTGGGTGAACTGTTGCTCGACGATGAATTCCCGCAATTCCCGTGACGGGCTGGAAATGAACGCATCGGGAAACGACCAGACCGCGCGGTCTGGGTATTCGTGCCATTCGATTTTCAGGGTAGGGGTTGCCAGGCTATGGTATTTCACGCCCAGCTTGAAATAGTCGCGCAATGACAGGCAGGACATGAGCGCGTAGCCGTACATGCCGTAAGCCGACAAATGCAGGCGTCCGCCGACCTTGAACGGGGTGGCGGGATCGCTGGAGAGCGCGATGGCGTTCTTGCAGACCGTTGCGTATTGACGGACCGAGGTCAGTAGCGATGCGTCATAGATCTGGTCCGGATGGACGCCGCTTCCTTCCAGGCTTTCTTCCGCAGAAATGCCTTGTTCCGCCAGCACCTCGACCAGCGCCGCGATCTTGTAGGGGGCGTAAAGACGTTCGTTAAGCAAGGAAATCGACGACAAGACAGCTCCTTAATATGAAATGAATCCGTGTCCTATTATGACTCCGCAGTGTCCGGTAAAGACCTTACTTTTGCCAGCTTAACTGATTATCATCGGTCTCACAATGAAGGCGATCCGTGCGCGGCGCTTTCTTAAAACATACCGGAGACCGGTTGGCGATGATCGCTTTTTCATTCCTGCTTTACTGAATGAAGGGCTTCCCATCGGCGGCCAGTTGTTTATCAATCCCGCTTCGAAGGCGCATATGCCTTGCTTGCCGAGAGCGGTGCGAATGAGCGAACGGCCAACAAAGAATTTCAAATGAGCAAAACCAGCAGAAAAGTCATCATCTCGTGCGCCGTCACCGGCGCCACCCATGTTCCTTCCATGTCGGCGTATTTGCCGATCACGCCGGCGCAGATCAGAGATCAGGCGATCGAAGCGGCCGAGGCCGGCGCCGCCATCATTCACTTGCATGCGCGCAATCCTGAAGACGGCCGCCCGACGCCGGATCCCGCCGTGTTCAGGCAATTCGTTCCCGATATCGTCAAGGCCACGGATGCGGTCATCAACATCACCACGGGCGGAAGCACCCGGATGACGCTTGAAGAACGCCTGGCGTATCCGCGCATGATCAAGCCCGAAATGTGCTCGCTGAACATGGGGTCGATGAATTTCTCGATTCATCCCGTGGCAGCGAAAATTTCATCCTGGCGCCATGACTGGGAAAAAGATTACGTCGAAGGCATGGAAGACATGGTCTTCAAGAACACCTTCGACGACATCAAGAAAATCATGCTCGAGTTAGGCGCCCAGGGGACACGGTTTGAGTTTGAGTGCTACGACGTCGGCCATCTGTACAACCTGGCGCATTTCGTCGAAAAGGGATTGGTAAAGGGTCCGCTCTTTATCCAGGCAGCGTTCGGCATTCTCGGCGGCATAGGCGCAGATCCCGAGAACATGACCGTCATGCGCACCACGGCGGATCGTTTGTTCGGACGCGAGAATTACCATTTTTCCGTACTGGGGGCAGGGCGGCACCAGATGTCCCTGGTGACCATGGCGGCGATCCTGGGCGGAAATGTGCGCGTCGGCCTGGAAGACAGCGTGTACATCGCCAAAGGCGTGAAGGCGGAAAGCAATGCGCAGCAAGTGCGCAAGATCCGGCACATTCTCGAAGAGCTTTCCTTCGAGATTGCAACACCGGCCGAAGCGCGCGCAATGCTGGGACTGAAAGGCGCCGAACACATCTCACCGTAAGCAGGACACGGCGTCGGACGTCGATCTGATGCAGGAACCGACACCGTGATTTGCACTTGTCCATAACAAGAACTGAATATTGTCAGGAGACCGCATGAATACTACCGTTACAGGCGATGCCGATTTGCATCGGCTGGCCACGCACAAGGCTTATCTGAAGCTGATTCCCTTGATGTGCGCGATTTACTTTATGTCCTTCCTCGACCGGACCAACGTGGCGCTGGCCAAGATCCATCTGGCGGCGGATGTCGGCATCAGCGCCGCCGCGTACGGGCTTGGATCGGGGATTTTCTTCATCGGCTACGCCTTGCTGGAAGTCCCCAGCAATCTGGCGGCGCATCGCTTCGGGCCGCGCCGCTGGATATCGCGCATCGCGGTGACGTGGGGCATCCTGTCAACCGCCATGGTCTTTGTTTCGGGCGAGTGGTCGTTTTATATCCTGCGGGTCTTGCTCGGCATTGCCGAGGCGGGCTTGTTTCCGGCGCTGATGTACATGGTGACGCTGTGGTTTGCGGGCAAAGACCGTCCGGTGGCAATCGGCTGGATTTATACCGCGCCGGCGCTGGCCCTGATGCTGGGCAATCCCATCGGCGGCGCGCTCATGCAGCTGGACGGCATCGCGGGCATGCACGGCTGGCAGTGGATGTTCGTGATTGAAGGGCTGCCTAGCGTGTTCCTGGGAATCTTGTTGTACTTCAAGCTGCCGGACCGTCCCAGCGATGCCAAATGGCTCAACCCGGATGAGGCGAAATCGCTGGAGAAACACGCGGTGATCGATGCGCAGCAACACGGGCAATATTCTTCCAAAGACTGGATGGCGGCATTGAAGCGACCGACCACCATTCTGATCGGCCTGATTTATTTCCTCAATCAGGTTGCCTTTGTGGGCTTGTATTTCTTCACTCCGGCCATGGTCAGCCAGATGCATATCAGTTCGCCGCTGATCGTCGGATTGCTGTCGGCCAGCGTGGGCATGGGATTCTTGATCGGCGTGCTGGTGTTGCCCCGCATTCACCGGCGCGTTGACAGCGACGCCGTCTACCTGGGCGTATTGACCGCCGGGCTGGTCGTCTGCGCCATTGCTTTCATCGCCACCGCGAGCTTCGGCGGAAAGATCGCGCTGTTTGTGGTGACCGCCTTCTTTGCCGGCGGCGTCCTCCCGTCTTACTGGTCCATCGCCATGAAAAGAATGCAGGGAGTCCAGGCGGCTGCCGGGCTGGCGTTCATCAATACGATCGGATTGCTGGGCGGCTTTGTCGGTCCCTATCTGTTCGGCATGGCGGAAACCGCAACCGGTCGCAGCGATGCCGGTTTCAGCATCATCCTGGGCGCAGCGGTGCTCGGTCTGCTGATGGTGCCGCTGCTGGCAAGATCGATCAGGAATGAATCGCGTCGGAATCTGTCGCCGCATCGTGCCAATCTGAACGGCGTATCAAGGACCGACACATGAGTGACGGCGGGTCTGGAATGAACATAGAAAGAAATGCAATGAGATTATCTGGAAATGTAGCGATTGTGACTGGCGCTGCGCAAGGCATCGGCAAGGCCACCGCATTGAAGTTTGCGCGTGAAGGCGCCTCCGTTGCGGTGTGCGACCTGGACGGCGAAGCGGTCAGGTCGACCGTGGCGGAATGCCGTGCGGCGGGAGGTTTCTGTCTCGACGTGACCTCCCGCGCGAGTCTCGACGAGATGGTTGCCGCAGTGCGTGAAAAATACGGACGCATCGACACCCTGGTCAACAACGCAGGCATTACCCGCGACGCCCGTCTGCAGAAGATGACCGCCCGCCAGTTCGACGAAGTCATCGATGTGAATTTGCGGGCGGTGTTTCACGCCTCGCAGGCGGTCGTCGACATCATGATCGAGGGCGGAGGCGGCGCCATTTTGAACGCCAGCTCCGTCGTCGGCATTTATGGCAACTATGGGCAGACGAACTACGCGGCAAGCAAGTTCGGTGTGATCGGCTTCACCAAAACCTGGAGCCGCGAACTGGGGCCGAAGGGCATTCGCGTCAATGCCGTTGCGCCCGGCTTTATTGATACCCCCATACTCTCCACGGTGCCGGAAGAGGTGCTGCAAAAAATGCGCGATCAGGTGCCGTTGCGGCGCCTGGGCAAGCCTGAAGAAATCGCGAACATCTACGCCTTCCTGGCCAGCAATGAAGCGAGCTACATTAACGGCGCGGTGATTGAAGTATCGGGCGGTATGACGCTTTAAGGAAGGTACAGGCGGATATCCGCCTGATATGTCATCCTTGTTCTTTTTTCGATCGCCACGCCTTGCCTCCGGCGGCGTGGCTCCTATGCAGGAATTTTCATGAAAACACTCGATCTTCTCAAACCGGACGCCGGACTTCGCGTCTTCATCTCCGGAGCAGCTACCGGCATCGGCGCCGCGATGGCCGAAGCATTTCTTGAGGCCGGCGCCGCGGTCTACGTGTGCGACATCAATCCCGTTGCAGTCGACGCAATGAAACAGAAGCATCCGCAGATCCATGCCGGCGTTGCCGACGTCGGCAAGTGGGAAGACGTGGACGCCGTCATGCTGGATGCACAGGAAAAATTGGGCGGACTCGATATCCTGATCAACAATGCAGGCATCGCAGGACCGACCGCCGCAGTGGAAGACATCGCCCCTGATGCCTGGGAAAAAACCATCAACACCAATCTGAACAGCCAGTTCTACTTTCTCAAGCGCGCGGTTCCCTTGCTGAAACAGAGTTCTACCAATCCGAGCATCATCACCGTCTCTTCGGTGGCCGGACGCCTGGGCTATCAGTTCCGCACGCCGTACGCATCGACCAAGTGGGCCATCGTCGGCCTGATGAAATCGCTGGCGATCGAACTTGGGCCAAGCAATATCCGCGTCAATGCCATTCTTCCCGGCGTCGTGGAAGGCGAGCGCATGGATGGCGTCATCGCCGCCCGGGCCCAGGCGCTCGGACTGACGGTTGAGGAGATGCGCGAAGACTACGTCAAAAAGATATCACTGCGACGCCTGGTCACAACGCAAGACGTGGCGGCCATGGCGCTGTTTCTTTCTTCCCCGGCAGGAAGGAACATCTCGGGGCAGGCGATCAGTGTGGACGGCAATCTCGAGTATTTGTGATCTGTCCGGTTTTTTGGTTTCTGAATGCAGGGAGCCGGATCTGAATTTGACCTGGTCCGAAGTAATCAGTCCAGCCAATGTGAGCGGATTTCACAAGCCGATGACGTCGACGGCATTGTTGCAGGCGTCGCCTGCAACGCCTGGAGCAGGCTAGATCAGTTTAACTTTGCCGGTGGCCAGTTCATAGATACCGCCCACGATCATCAGTTTTCTGCTGCTGACCGCCTCGCTGAGAATAAGCGACGAGTTTTTCAGTTTGTCGACGGTATCGATCACATTCTGGCGTATGGCGTTGTCCAGCAGGTCGCCCTTCTCAGCCAGCACCTTTTGCACGGAAGGCGTGAGCGATCTGGCGATTTCCTGGATTTTTCCCGGATAGCTCGCCTTGTCTTTCTGCATCTTGACAGCCGCGCTGACCGCACCGCAGCCGTCATGCCCAAGTACCATCACCAACGGTGTCTTCAGCACCGCTACCGCGTACTCAAGGCTGCCAAGGCCTTCGTTGCTGACAAAATTGCCGGCAACCCGTACCGCGAAGATATCCCCGCGCGCACTATCGAAAGCGTATTCCGGTGCGATCCGCGAATCGGAGCAGCTCAGCACGGCCGCATACGGATTTTGGCCGGCTGTCAGCGCATCACGATCATGACGAAAATCGTGCCTGCGCGCGACGCCGTCCACATAACGGGCATTGCCCTGCATCAGGTGATCCAGTGCTTCCTTGGGCGTCAGGACATTTTGAGGTTTGGGAGGAGCTTTGTCGTCTTTCGATGCAGCGTGTACATTGGTCGATAACAATTGGCTCGACAAGACTGCCGCACCGACTACGGAGGCGCCGGTCAATTGAAAAAATTTACGGCGAGTGGGATGAGAGTGGTTTTCTGAATTACACATGTATTGGCCTTGCCTGATGGATGGTGATGAGGCTGGTAATGATGTAAAAATTATTTCAATTCCTGATGTTTCCAGAGATGTGTCTGACGTTCGTCATCTTGGAGGGCGGCCCTTGGAATGTATGTAGGAAGTCTCTATTTTCATGCGAGAAATTTCCGAGAGATCACTTAAGCGTCCGTTCTGGGCTATTTATCGTTGATGGCCGGCACAATTGAGGAAATATATTGATGCACTCATGATCAGTTTTCGACGCGACTCAACATAAGTCCATGTTGACTGGCATTGGGGAGATTAATCTGGCTATGGCTCCAGGCAAATTCATTTCTTGTCTCAAATGAAGCTTGAGGTTCTCTACATCAGGGATAGTCTTTTCAGAATAGAAAAGCAGGAGACGCAGATCCGTACCGGCTCACAGATGCAATGACATGCCCAAAGCAGCGGGAAATTATTTGTGGGTGAATGTGTGGGTAGGGGGAGTTTTCTGAAAGCCTTGCTGGTAAAGGCTTTTTGACGGGAGGTGCGAGATTCGCCTGCATTCTGCAGGCCGCTGAATCGCTAGCAAGCGATTCCCTTCGAATCTTACCCGCAAGCCGCGCAGGGGGCTTGCTCCCTTCCAAAAACAAAAACGACCTAACGGTCGTTTTGTATTAAATGGCGGAAGGTGTGAGATTCGAACTCACGAAGGGCTTGCGCCCTCGCCAGTTTTCAAGACTGGTGCATTCAACCGCTCTGCCAACCTTCCTGCGCAAGCCGGGCATTATACATGAGTTGCCCGGCTGCCAGCTGTTTTGCTTGTTGAACGATCCCGGCTTAGAAAATGCCCGGGTAAGCGCCGCCGTCCATCAGCACGTTCTGGCCGTTGATGTAGCCGGCGTGCTTGCTGCACAGGAAAGCGCAGGTGGCGCCGAATTCATCCGGATCGCCGAAGCGGCCGGCCGGGGTTTCGGCCATGCGTTGCACGCGGACTTCTTCCGGTGTTTCGCCGGTCAGTTTGGCGGAGCCGACGAAGCTGCTGCGCAGGCGATCGGTTTCGAAGCTGCCGGGCAGCAGGTTGTTGATGGTCACGCCGCTCTTGGCGATGTGGCGCGAGACGCCGGCCACGAAGCCGGTCAGGCCGGAGCGGGCGCCGTTGGACAGGCCGAGGTCGTAGCGCGGGGCCTTGACCGAGCTGCTGGTGATGTTGACGATGCGGCCCCAGCCGCGCGCGATCATCTGATCGACGGTGGCTTTGATCAGTTCGATCGGCGTCAGCATGTTGGCGTCGATGGCCTTGAGCCAGACATCGCGGTCCCAGTCGCGGAAGTCGCCCAGCGGCGGGCCGCCGGCGTTGTTGACGAGGATGTCGGGGCCGCGGCCTTGTTCACCGGCGATTTCGTCGACGGCGGCGAGGGCTTTGGCGCGGCCTTCGGCGGTCGCGATGTCGGTGGCGACGGCGATGACTTTGATATTGCCGAGTGCGCGCAGTTTGGCGGCAGCCTGGTCGAGCGCTTCCTGGCCGCGCGCGACGATGACGACGTGCGCGCCTTCACGCGCCAGATGTTCGGCGCTGGCGTAGCCGAGGCCCTTGCTTGCGCCGCAGACGAGGGCGATTTTTCCTTGTAGTCCGAGATCCATGGTTCTTGATTCCTTAGTGTTGGGTCACATTGTTGCGTGGTCGATACTTGCTTCGCCGGATTAAAAATTTTCATCCGACGCTTCCGAGCAGATCGCGTGCTTCGCTTGTGACGGCGAGGTCTGGCTGATAAACTGGCTCACAGCTTGGGGAGGGCGCGGTTACGATCCGTTTTATTTTTTGCGGATCAGGTAAATCGCCAGCGCAATAATGATGACAACGCCAGCTTCAAGTACAACAACCAGAACGCCGCTGCTTCCATTATTCACGCCTGTCTCCTTTTTGGTTCGCCGGTTCGGCAAGTCTTCTCGGTCTTTCGACGGGACTTGTCCAGCCAAGTGCGTACTTTACACCTATGATGCATTCCTTGTATTTCACCGTAATAGTAAACTTTCTCCTTGGCGGCGTGCTCGGTGCACTAGGCGGTCTGTTCGGCATCGGCGGCGGCCTGATTGCGATTCCCATCCTCGGATTTTTGTACGGCATGGATCAGCAGCTCGCGCAAGGCACCGCGCTGGTGATGATCGTGCCGAACGTGGTGATCGGTTTCTGGCGCTACAAGCAGCGCAACAACATCGTGTTGAGCTCGACATTGCAGATGGCGATTCCGGCGGTGTTCATGACCTACTTTGCGGCGCGCTTCGCGACGTCCATCGATGCGCGTTCCCTGCATCTGGCGTTTGCGATGTTCATGGTGGTGCTCGCCGTGTACTACCTGTGGACCTTGATGCGCAAGCAGAAGGAAATGATTCCGCGCGCGCGTCTGCCGCAGAAGTATATTTTCCTGATGGGGATCGCGGCGGGCGCTTCGGCGGGTTTTTTTAGCGTCGGCGGCGCGATTGTGGCGGTGCCGGGGCTGGTCGGCTTGTTCGGCTTGACGCAGACCGCAGCCCAAGGGCTGGGTCTGGCGATGGTGACGCCGGGGACGCTGGTGGCGCTATGGACTTATGCCAGCGCCGGACATGTCGACTGGAGTGTCGGGATTCCGTTGGCGCTGGGCGGGATGCTGAGCATTTCCTGGGGCGTGGCGCTGGCGCATCATTTGCCGGAGCGGCGTTTACGGATGCTGTTTTGCGGCGCCCTGATCGCCATCGCCCTGTGGATGATGACCCACGGTTAGACGTATCGCATAACTAAACTAGGCCGCTTCCTTCTCCACCGGCACCGGCGGCACTTGCGCCGTCTGCTGCCGGATGAATTCCACCAGATCGCGCGCATACAGGGGCAGGGCGTCGAGGCTCTGGACCACCATGCTGCGCTCGCGCACGCTCCACGGATCGCTCAGTTCGATCAGGCTCAGCTGCATGGTCTGTTTGTGACGCAGCGCCGCCGAGTGCGGCATGATGCCGATGCCGACATTGGTTTCCACCATGCGGCACATGGCTTCGAAGCTGCGCACCTGAATCCGCAATTTGAGACGCTGGCCGCTTTCCGACACGATGCGGTTGAGGAAGTGGTGCAGCGTGCTGCCCTCGTGCAGGCCGACGTGTTCGTATTCCAGCGTTTCGGCGAAGCTCACCTTGCCGCTGTCGGCCAGCGGATGTTCCAGCGCGGTCGCGAGCACCAGCCGGTCGGTGGAAAAATTCAGAATCTCCAATCCTTCTCCCTGCACCGGGCCGGCGACGATGCCGATGTCGGCGGTGCCTTCCTGAATGCCGCGCATGATGTCGTGATTCAGACGTTCTTCCAGCGCCACGTTGACTTGTGGATGCAAGGTGAGAAATTTGCCCAGGATCTCGGGCATGAATTCCGTCACCGCCGTGGTGTTGGCGAAGATGCGGATGTAGCCCTTGATGCCGTTGTTGTACTGCTGCATGTCGCCCTTGAGGCGCTCGACCTGCTGCATGAACTGCTGCGCATGGCTGAGGAAGGTCTGGCCGGCCGGCGTCAGCTGCACGCCCTTGCTTTCGCGGTAAAGCAGGCGCATGCCGAAGCGGGTTTCCAGTTCCTTGATGCGATTGCTGGTCGCCGCCAGCGACATGTTCATGCGCTCGGCGCTGCGCGTGAGGCTGTTGAGTTCGGCAATCAGGATGAACAGGCGCAGGTCGGTCAGGTCGAATAGCATGATGTGGGAGTCTCTCTGAAATGGTCGCCGGCTCGATGGCGCCGGTCTGGTTTGGCCTGACTTATATTACGCCTAAAAAGCCGGCGTTGTGGCTGCAGTCATGCGTCGTCGGCAATCACGACGCGATTGCGTCCCTGTTGTTTGGCCTGGTAGAGCGCAGCGTCGGCCAGCTGGAACAGGCTTTGCGGTGTCGCGGCCTGACCGGGAACGACGACGGCCACGCCGATGCTGGCCGTGACGATACGGAACGGCGAAGCGATGTGCGGCAAGGCCAGCTGTTCCAGCGCGTTGCGGACGGCTTCAGCGATCTGGTATGCGCTGTCGCGATCGGTCATCGGCGCGACGAACGCAAATTCTTCGCCGCCGTAACGCGCCGCGAGATCGCTGGTGCGGCGGACCTTGTCATTGAGCAACGCCGCGACGGCGCGCAGGCAGTCGTCGCCGGCCTGGTGTCCATAGCTGTCGTTGTAGGCCTTGAAGTAATCGACATCGAGGATGGCCAGCGCCAGCGGCTGCACGCTGCGTCCGGCGCGGCTCCATTCTGCCGCCAGCACTTCGTCGAAGCGGCGGCGATTGGCGATGCCGGTCAGGCCGTCGGTCTGGCTCAATGTCGCCAGCTTGCTGTTGGATTCTTCCAGTTCGCGTGTGCGTTGACGGACGCGTTCTTCCAGACTGCGCTCACGTACGCGCAATTCGTTGATGAGGATGGAAAAGCCGATGCCGACCAGGCATAAGGTCAGAATGAATTCCTGCGCGCGGACGATCTCCATATGCACGGAGACGTTGCCGAAGGGTTTCTGGCCGCCGGTCAGCATCATCGAAATGGCGAGCGAGATCAGCGCCACCGTCAGCGTGGTCCAGCGGGTGCCGAAGCGCACAGCGATGTACAGCACCATCGGCAGCAGCAGCGTCGGCGTCAGCGAGATGCCGTCGATGGCGCCTTCATAGGTGGAAAAGATCGCGCCGGCCAGCACGATGATCAGCAGCACCGCCAGGCCGTCGGCCTTGCGCAGCCTGACGATGTCGCGGCCGCTTTGCGTCAGCGCCAGCAGCAGGGGCGTGTAGATCATCATGCCGAGCGCATCGCCGAACCACCACAGGCGCGTGAGCGTGAGATAGGGCGTGTCGGTGGCTATCTGGCTCTTGAGTACTGCCGCGGCCATCAGGCTGGCGATCAGCGTGCCGATCAGCGGGCCGGCAACGGTGAACTTGCGCAAGTCTTCAACGCGTTTCAGATCCGACACCCCTCCGGTGCGGCGCATGAGCAGATAAGTGATGAGGACTTCGATCAGGTTGATGCCGCTGAGCTGCACCGCGACTGCCGGCGTGAACACGGCGAGATTAGCTCCGGTGTCGGAGCAGAACGCCAGCGCCGCCATGAGCCAGGCGCGCTGGCCGCGAAAGCGCATGAGGGCGGCCAGCAACACGGCGTTGGGCAGCCAGACGACGACTTCGTTTTCGGGAGTGACGGCACAGAAAAAGGTCAGCTTGACGCTGGCGAAATGCACCAGCGGCAGCAGGAGGTAGAACCACCATCTGGGGCGTTCCCATGCCCGGCTTGTATTGTTCATCGCTTCGTTGTGATCGGGGCGCACCGGAGCGGTACTACTGCGATTGTAACGTCAGACAACCCACGGAAGCATGACGGGCGGCAGTGTTTATGTTGCTATTTTTCGCGTGTTTCCACGGAGTATTTTTCCCGAGACGTCAGGACTCATTCTTTGACGTCCCGATGCGCCAGCACATTGACCAGTTTGCCGAAGGGATCGCGGATGTAAAAGCGGCGCACGCCCCAGGGTTCGTCGGCCGGGCCGTATTCGAGCGGGATGTTCATCTTTTGGACGCGCGACAAGGCGGTCCCGATGTCATCCACTTCGATCGACAAGTCCGGCGTCGGCGTGCCGGAGCCGCCTTCCGAAGCAAAGCTGATCTGTACGCTCATCTGTTCGGCGGAGCCATAGGTGGCGATCCAGCCGTGGTCCATAAGCACATCGAGTCCGAAAAGATCGCGGTAAAACGCTCCGGCCCGATCGACGGTCTCGGTATGAACATTGGCGACGATGCGCTTGACCTTCATGGTGTGCTCCTGTCGAAAAATGGAAATACGGAAAGCATGGCGTGGCGGGCACTATAGCAGCAGATTTTCGCACAGTGAATGCGTCATGCGGCGCGGTGCAGCCGGCTTCATTTCATGACGAACATTGTTGCAACCGCACATGAGTGACTTCAGCAAAGCCGATGCCCCCCTTCAGAAAATACAGATTGTTTTGACAAGCTCCGGCGCTCAGACTCTGTTGCGTTCCCGGATCATCCGGCTAAAAAAGAATGACAGAGGCAGGCCAGGCACATGAGCACGCATATGAGCACGCACGATATCGACCTGACGCTGTTGCGCCAGTGGATAGGCAAGACAGAGTCGCACAGCGACACCATCAATCCGGCTTTCGCCGCGGCGCTGGCGGCGACGCTGGATCATCCGCAGCCGCCGGTCGCGGGCGAGGCCTTGCCGCCGCTGTGGCACTGGATCTATTTCTGGACGGCCTGCCGCCAGTCCGAAGTCGGCGACGACGGCCATCCGCGCCGCGGCGGATTCTTGCCGCCGGTGCCGCTGCCGCGCCGAATGTGGGCGGGCGGGCGCTTGCGTTTCGCCGCGCCGCTGCCGATCGGTGCGAGCGCCGTCAAGACCTCGCGCATCGCCAGCGTCGATGTCAAAAAGGGCAAGACCGGCGAGCTGGCCTTTGTCACCGTTGCGCATGAGATTACGCACAACGGCAAAGTCGCCGTCTACGAAGAACACGACATCGTTTATCGCGACATGCCGCAACCGGGCGCTGCGCCGGTCGCACCGAAAGTCGCTCCGACCGAAGCCGACTGGCGCCGCCGCATCGAGCCGGATCCGGTGCTGCTGTTCCGCTATTCCGCGCTGACCTTCAACGGCCACCGCATCCATTACGACCGCAGCTATGTCACCGGCGTCGAAGGCTATCCCGGTCTGATCGTGCACGGCCCGCTGATTGCCACCTTGCTGGTCGACCTGCTGGGACGCAGCCTGCCGTTGGCGCGCCTGGTGGAGTTCAACTTCCGCGCAGTCGGCAGTCTGTTCGACACCGAGGCCTTCGAAGTCTGCGGCAAGCTGGCGGCCGACGGCAAGAGCGCCGAGCTATGGGCGCAGAACCTGCGCGGCGAACTGGCGATGCAGGCGCAGGCCGTGCTGGCGTGAACCAGTCATCCAATACTCCATCAGTTAAATAAGCAAACCATCAACAGAGGAATCATCCATGTCTCATCAGTCGGACGCTTACCAGGACCTGCGCGACGCCGTGCGCGATCTTTGCAATACCTTTCCGCCGGAATACTGGCGCAAGGTCGATGAAGCACGCGGCTATCCGGAAGAATTCGTCGATGCGCTGACCAAGGCCGGCTGGCTGGCGGCGCTGATTCCCGCCGAGTACGGCGGCTCCGGCCTGGGCCTGACGGAAGCGTCGGTGATCATGGAAGAGATCAATCGCACCGGCGGCAACTCCGGCGCCTGCCATGGCCAGATGTACAACATGGGCACCTTGCTGCGCCACGGTTCCGAGCAGCAGAAGCAGCTCTATCTGCCGAAGATCGCCAGCGGCGAATTGCGCCTGCAGTCGATGGGCGTGACCGAACCGACCACCGGCACCGACACCACCAAGATCAAGACAACCGCCGTCAAAAAGGGCGACCGTTACGTCGTCAACGGCCAGAAAGTGTGGATCTCGCGCATCCAGCATTCCGACCTGATGATCCTGCTGGCGCGCACCACGCCGCTCGATCAGGTGAAGAAAAAATCGGAAGGCATGTCGATCTTCCTGGTCGACCTCAAGCACGCCGTCGCCAACGGCATGTCGGTGCGGCCCATCCTCAACATGGTCAATCACGAGACCAACGAACTGTTCTTCGATAACCTGGAAATCCCGGTTGAAAACCTGATCGGCGAAGAAGGCAAAGGCTTCAAATACATCCTCGACGGCCTCAACGCCGAGCGCACGCTGATCGCTGCCGAGTGCATCGGCGACGGCTACTGGTTCATCGACAAGGCGGCGCAATATGCGAAGGAACGCATCGTCTTCGATCGCCCCATCGGCATGAACCAGGGCGTGCAGTTCCCGATTGCGGACAGCTATATCGAGCTGGAAGCCGCCAACCTGATGCGCTTCAAGGCCTGCGAATTGTTCGACGCCCATCAGCCCTGCGGCGCACAAGCCAACATGGCGAAATTCCTCGCCGCGAAGGCGTCGTGGGAAGCGGCCAACGTCTGCCTGCAAACGCACGGCGGTTTCGGTTTCGCCTGCGAATACGATGTCGAGCGCAAGTTCCGTGAAACGCGTCTGTACCAGGTCGCGCCGATCTCGACCAATCTGATTTATTCCTACGTGGCTGAGCATATTCTCGGGTTGCCGCGCTCGTTCTGATGCGCCGGGGTTCCTTTTCGCTGAGGCATTCGTCCCTATCAACTTTTCAGGCAAGAGAAAAATCATGATGCAATCCTTACGTCCTCTCGAAGGCATCACCGTCGTCAGTCTCGAACACGCCATCGCCGCGCCGTTTTGCACGCGCCAGCTGGCCGACATGGGGGCACGGGTGATCAAGGTCGAGCGGCCCGGCGTCGGCGACTTCGCGCGCGGCTACGACGAGCGCGTCAACGGACTGTCCTCGCATTTCGTCTGGACCAACCGCTCCAAGGAAAGCCTCACGCTGAATCTGAAAGACGAAGATGGCAAGATCATCATCGACAAGCTGCTGTCCGAAGCCGACGTGCTGGTGCAGAACCTGGCGCCGGGAGCGGCGGCGGGGCTGGGCCTGTCGGCAGCGGTGCTGCACAAGAAGAATCCGCGCCTGATCGTCTGCGATATCTCAGGCTATGGCGAGAACGGCCCTTATCGCGACAAGAAGGCCTACGACTTGCTGATCCAGAGCGAAGCCGGCTTCCTGTCGGTGACGGGGACTGCCGGCGAGCAAGCCAAGGCAGGTTGTTCCATCGCCGATATCGCCGCCGGCATGTACGCCTACTCGCACATCCTGGCGGCGTTGATCAAACGCGGCCGCGACGGCGTCGGCAGCCACATCGATCTGTCGATGCTGGAGTCGCTGACGGAGTGGATGAGTTTCCCGATGTATTACGCCTACCAGGGTGCGTCGGCGCCGGTGCGTTCCGGTGCGGAACACGCGACGATTTATCCCTACGGCCCGTTCACGGCCGGCGACGGCAAGGTGGTGATGCTGGGCTTGCAGAACGAGCGCGAGTGGAAAGTGTTTTGCGAATCGGTGCTGCAAGACCCGGCCCTGACGCTGGATGCGCGCTTCTCGAGCAATTCGCGCCGGCATGAGAATCGCGCGGAATTGCGCCAACTGATCCTCGACATGTTCGCGCCGCTGACGGCGGAGCAGGTGGTGGCTCGGCTGGACGAAGCGCAGATCGCCAACGCTCACGTCAACACCATGCAAGACTTGTGGCAGCACCCGCAGCTGGCGGCGCGCGAACGCTGGGCCGAGGTCGGCTCGCCGGCCGGCACGCTGCCGGCATTGCTGCCGCCGGGCGTCAATAATACTTACGACTTCCGCATGGATCCGATCCCTGCGCTGGGCCAGCATACCGACGCCATTCTCGGCAAGCTCGGTTATGCGCAGACGCAGATCGATCAGATGCGCGAGCGCGGAGCAATCTGATGTCAGCCGCAGCGTCAGCCCGCTCCTATCTGTTCGTTCCTGCCAACCGGCCGGATCGTTACATCAAGGCCTTGAGCAGCGGCGCAGATGCAGTGATCGTGGATTTGGAGGACGCGGTCGCACCGTCGCTCAAGACACAGGCAAGGGACACCCTGGCGGACTGGCTTGCGCAGCAGGTACAGCCGCCCGCCAATCTGTGGATACGCATCAATGCCGCCGATACGCCATGGCATGCGGATGACGTTCGCTGTTTCGCCGCCGCGTCTGCAGGAAGCATCGCCGGCATCGTCCTGCCCAAGGCGGAAGACTGCGACGCGATTCGCGCTATCGGCCGGCACTTCACCGGACCGCGCAGCCAGTCGCGCGTGCTGGCGTTGATTGAAACCGCAGCGGGCATCGCGCGGATGCGTCAGATTGCGCAAGCCGAAAACGTCGGGCGGCTGGTATTCGGATCGATCGACCTGCAAGTCGATCTCGGCATCCAGTGCGAACCGCTGGAGAGCGAACTGTCGCATTTGCGGATCGAGATGGTGATCGCTTCAAGGCTGGCGAACATCGCGCAGCCGGTCGATGGTGTGACAACGAGTTTTGACGATGTGCCGTTTCTGGCGGCGGCGGTCAGCCGCGCGCGGCGCACCGGTTTCGGTGCGAAATTGTGCATTCATCCGCTTCAGGTGGAGGTCGTCAATCAGGGCTTCCTGCCGAGCGAGGAAGAGATCGCCTGGGCGCGCGCCGTCATGGATGCGGTGGCAAAGAGCGACGGCGGTGCGATCTCGCTGAACGGCAAGATGATCGACAAACCGGTGATCATGCAGGCGGAGCGCTTCCTGCAGCAGAACAGGCAGACGTCCGATGAAGAGTGAAGTGCGGCAATAGTCGAATTGCGGGCGGAAATAGGGTAAAACGGAGATCTAAATCAAAACGTATTATCCAATTTCCAAGCGGACGCCATTCGACCATCAACGCATCATCTGAAACGGGAGACAGACATGAAGATCCAGGCTGCAGTATTACGAGAAATGACCACGGTCGAACCTTTCGCCAGCAGCCGGCCGCTGCGGATTGAAGAGCTGGATCTCGATGCGCCGGGACCGGGGGAGGTGCTGATCAAAATGCGCGCCGCCGGCCTGTGCCATTCCGACCTGTCGGTGATTACCGGCGCGCGTCCGCGTCCGGTGCCGATGGCGCTGGGGCATGAGGCTTCCGGCGAGGTGGTGGAAGTCGGCGCCGGCGTCCACGATCTGCGTCCCGGCGATCTGGTCGTGCTGGTGTTTGTACCGAGCTGCGGGCATTGCATGCCCTGCATGGAGGGCCGTCCGGCATTGTGCGAACCGGGCGCGGAGGCCAACACCAAGGGCCAGTTGCTGTCGGGCGCCATGCGCCTGCGCGGGCAGAACAAAGTCATCAACCATCATCTCGGCGTGTCGGCGTTTGCCGATCACGCGGTGGTGTCGCGCCGCTCCTGCGTCAAGATCGAGGCGGACATCGATCCGGTGGAAGCTGCCTTGTTCGGTTGTGCCGTATTGACCGGCGTCGGCGCCGCAGTCAACACCGCCGAAGTGAAAGCCGGCACCACCGCTGCCGTGCTCGGCCTGGGCGGCGTCGGTCTGTGCGCCATGCTGGGCGCGCTGGCCTCCGGCGCGCGCGAGGTGATCGCCATTGACCTGCACGACAGCAAGCTGGAACTGGCGAGGTCGCTCGGCGCGACCGCCACGGTCAACGCACGCGATCCCGATGCGGTGGAGAAGGTCAAGGCGCTGACGAAAGGCGGCGTCGACTACGCCTTCGAGATGGCCGGTTCGGTGCAAGCCATGGAAGCGGCCTACCGGATGACGCGCCGCGGCGGCATGACCGTGACAGCCGGCTTGCCCGCGCCGGATCAGAAATGGGCCTTGCAGCAGGTTAGCCTGGTGGCCGAGGAGCGCACGGTCAAAGGCAGCTATATCGGCTCTTGCGTGCCGGTGCGCGATATCCCGCGTTATATCGGCCTGTATCAGAGCGGACGGCTGCCGGTCGACAAATTGATGGGACAGCGTCTGGCCCTGTCTGATATCAACAGCGGCTTTGACCGTCTGGCTTCGGGGGAAGGGTTGCGCGATCTGATTGTTTTTTGAGGTACAACGAGGAGACTGAGAATGATGAAAAAAATATTGACCGCTGCAACGACGGCGGTTGTTCTGGCATTAGCAGTGCAGGCAGTTCCTGCACTGGCGCAGCAGCCTATCGTGATCAAGTTCAGCCACGTCGTGGCGAACAACACGCCCAAGGGCAAGGGAGCGGAACGCTTCAAGCAGCTGGCGGAAGAGCGCACCAAAGGCCGCGTGAAGGTGGAGGTGTATCCCAACAGCCAGCTTTACAAGGACAAGGAAGAGCTGGAAGCGCTGCAGCTCGGCGCGGTGCAAATGCTGGCGCCGTCGCTGGCCAAGTTCGGTCCGCTCGGCGTGAAGGAATACGAAGTATTCGACTTGCCTTACATCTTCCCGAACCGCGCGGTGCTGGCGCGCATCACCGAAGGCCCGATCGGGCAAGGCCTGTTCAAGAAACTGGAAAGCAAGGGCATCAAGGGATTGGCCTATTGGGACAACGGCATGAAGGTGATGACCGCCAACAAGCCCTTGCACAAGGTTGACGACTTCCGCGGCCTGAAGATGCGTATCCAATCATCCAAGGTGCTGGACGAACAGTTCCGCGCCCTGAAGGCCAATCCGCAGGTGCTGGCGTTCTCCGAGGTGTACCAGGCCATGCAGACCGGCGTGGTCGACGGCAGCGAGAATACGCCTTCCAATATCTACACGCAGAAAGTGTATGAAGTGCAGTCGCAGCTGACGGTGTCCGATCACGGCTACATCGGCTATGCGGTGATCGTGAACAAGAAGTTCTGGGACAACCTGCCGCCTGACATTCGCGCGCAACTCGAGTCGGCAATGAAAGATGCGACGCGCTACGCCAACGCGATTGCCCAGCAAGAGAATGAAGATGCGCTGGCGGCGATCAAGGCTTCCGGCAAGACCAAGGTTTACTATCTGACCGATGCTGAAAAAGCGGAATGGCGCAAAGCGATGCTGCCGGTACACAAGTCGATGGAGGCGCGTGTAGGCAAGGATCTGATCCAGGAAATTTACAAGGAAACCGCGAATCTGGGCGTGAAATAAATCAACGCATTTTCGATCTTGGCAATAAAAAAGCCCGCCGGCGCAAACCGGTGGGCTTTTTGTCTTGCTCGCAGCGGATCAGGGGGCGGGATTGGGCTGCGTCTTGTGGATCGCATCGATCTGCTCGATGATCTCCGCCGGCAGTTGGACCGACAGGCTGTCGATGTTGCTGCGCAACTGCTCCATGGTGGTGGCGCCGATGATGTTGGAGGTGACGAACGGTCGGCTGTTGACATAGGCCAGCGCCATTTGCGCCGGATCGATGCCGTGCTTGCGGGCGAGGGCGACGTAGGCCTTGGTCGCGGCTTCGGCTTGCGGGTTGGTGTAGCGCGTGAAACGTTCAAACAGGGTCAGGCGGCCGGCGGCAGGACGCGCGCCGTTTTCGTATTTGCCGGACAGCATGCCGAAGGCCAGCGGCGAGTATGCCAGCAGACCGACTTGTTCGCGATGAGCGAATTCGGCGAGGTTGATTTCGAACCCGCGATTGAGCAGGTTGTAGGGATTCTGGATCGTGACGATGCGTTCCAGATCAAATTTTTCTGCAGCACGCAGGAATTGCGCAACACCCCACGAGGTTTCGTTGGACAGGCCGATGTGGCGGATTTTGCCGGCTTTGACGAACTCGGACAGGATGCGCAGCGTTTCATCAATGGCGACCGTATCCTCGTCGGCGATGTGTGCATAGTTGAGCTGGCCGAAGCTGTTGACGCTGCGATCCGGCCAGTGCAATTGATACAGATCGACGTGATCGAGTTGCAGGCGTTCGAGGCTGCCGTTGAGCGCTTCCGTCAGACCCTTGCGGTCGAAGTTGTTGATGCCGCCGCGGATGTGGCGCGGATTGTGCGGCTTGCGCGCCGGGCCGGTGGCCTTGGTGGCGATCAGCAGTTGGTCGCGCTTGCCGGATTTCTTGAGCCAGGTGCCGAGATAGCGTTCGCTCAGGCCCTGGGTTTCCGCTTTGGGCGGCACCGGATACATTTCGGCGACATCGATCAGGTTGATGCCGCGCTCGGTGGCGTAGTCAAGCTGGGAGTGCGCTTCGGCCTCGGAGTTTTGTTCGCCCCAGGTCATGGTGCCGAGCGTGATCAGGCTGACATTGATGTTGGTGCGGCCAAGAGGGCGGTATTGCATGGGTGAATCCTTTCGGAAAGCTGACAGAACACGGACAGACGGCGTGCGGGAAATGAAGTAGTATATCCGCGCGTGAAACTTCGCGCAGCGTCCCTCACCGCATAAGAATATTTCCCTCCAATGACTTCCTCAATCGCTCCGGAACAACTGTTGCACCATCGCTCTTTTTGTTTGTTCTGGCTGGCAAGCGTGGCCTCGACGATTGCACTGCAAATGCAGATCGTCGCCGTGGGCTGGCAAGTCTATCAATTGACGCACAGCGCCTTCGACCTCGGCATTGTCGGGCTGGTGCAATTCATTCCTTCGCTGTTCCTGGTGTTCATTGTCGGCCACGTTGCCGACCGCCACGACCGCCGTCAGGTGGCCCGTTTCAGTATCCTGGTGGAAGCGATTGCCGCCGGTCTTCTTGCTGCGGGCAGCATCGGCGGCTGGCTGAACAAGGAGGCGATTTTTGCGATCGTGTTCGTGATCGGCGCGGGCCGGGCGTTCAGCAAACCGACCATGTCGGCGATGTTGCCGACCCTGATGCCGCCGTCGTTGTTGCCGCGCGCCGTTGCCGGATCCGCATCGGCCACGCAGGTAGCGATCATCGTCGGCCCGGCGATGGGCGGCTTTCTGTATGTGGCGGGACCGTCGGTGGTGTATGTCACCAGTTGCGCCATGTTCATCTTGTGCAGCGTGCTGGTGTCGCTGATCAAAGTCGAGACGCCGCCGTCCAAGCGTGAGAACGCCACGCTCAAATCGGTGTTTGCCGGTATCGCCTACATCCGCAGCAAGCCGGCGATCTTCGGCGCGATTTCCCTCGATCTGTTTGCCGTGCTGCTGGGCGGCGCGACGGCCTTGCTGCCGGTGTATGCGCACGACATTCTGCATACCAATTCGGTCGGCCTCGGCCTGTTGCGTTCGGCGCCGGCGGTGGGCGCCTTGTCGGTTGCCTTGTTCCTGGCGCGCAATCCGCTGAGAGGCCGCATCGGCCGCACCATGTTCATTGCGGTCGCCATCTTCGGCTGCGCGACGATCGTGTTCGGGCTGTCGCAGTCCTTTGTGGTGTCGCTGCTGGCGCTGGTGGTGCTGGGGGCATCCGATATGATCAGCGTGGTGGTGCGCTCAACCTTCGTGCAACTGGAAACGCCGGATGCAATGCGCGGCCGCGTGAGCGCCGTCAATTCGGTATTCATCGGCACCTCGAATCAGTTGGGCGAATTTGAATCCGGGCTTACCGCCGCGTGGTTCGGCGCCGTGCCGGCGGTGCTGATCGGCGGTATCGGCACGCTGGTGGTGGTGGTGCTGTGGATACGCCTGTTTCCGCAATTGTTCCAGGTCGACCGGTTGGCGCCGGTCGACAAGAAATAGGGCGCTCAGGGTTCCGGATCCTGGTTGGCGAGATGGATGCGGATGTTCGGCAGCGCGTCGCCTTCCGCTGAAAACACCACCGGGCAATTGACGATCAGGTTGGTCTTTTCAATGCTGACCAGGCCGGCTTCTTCGGCGGCCAGCACTTCTTCTTCCGACTTCAATACGCGCGGCTGTTTCCCCGGCAGCCAGCTCACCTTGTGCACTTGCCACAGCGGTGAATAGTTGACGTTTTCGCTGGCGGCGCCGGTCGGCTGCGGCAGCGAAGGCAGCACGCCGCCTTGCCTGAAATTCACAAACGAATAGATGCGCTCGACAGCGCCGGGTTGCCCCGGCTGGCGCTGCTGGCTGATGGCGTTGGCCAGCCGCGGCACATAGTTGGCGCCCATGTCGGCGGCCGCCTTTTTATCGGACACATCGGTGGTGATATAGCGCACCACCTTGCCGTCGTACCAGCCGGAGATCAGCGGCAGTTCAACCACGTCGCCGGTCTGCTGCGCGTGTGCGGCGCCGGGCGCCGACCAGCCGGTGCAGAGGAGGAGCGAGGAGAGCGCCATGGGCAGGAGGTTTTTTTTCATGTTGGTTACCTTCGGTTAAGTCTGCAAGTCGGCAAATACCGATTAGTCGCGATGCTGCATCGGATATTACAGCGAGCAAGAAAAAAGGCCTGCGGCAAACATGCCGGCAGGCCTTTCGACGTCATGCGACGCGTGCTGCGTTATTGCGGATGGAACTGATGCGCGAAGGTGAATTCGTCGATGCGCGGGGTGTACTTGATGCCCTTGCGCACGGCCCAGGTCGCGTACTGGTGATGCAGCGGAATCACCGCGTAATCGGTCAGGGCCACGGTTGCCGCCTGCCTGGCGAATTCCTGGCGCTGCTTTTCATCGACGGAGGCCAGCGAGGATTGCACCAGCTTGTCGACTTGCGGATTGCTGTATTTGCCCCAGTTCCACGAACCCCAGCCGGTGCTCGCATCGGTAGTGCCGACCAGCGTGCGCAGGCCGAAGTCGCCTGCCAGCGTGCCCCAGCCCAGCAGGGCGACGCTGAAGTCGCCGTTGCGCGCTTTGCCGAAGTAGACCGACAGCGGGAAGGTTTCGACCTTGGTCTGGATGCCGACGCGGCTCAGGAATTGGGCGACGGTTTGCACCACGCGCTCATCGTTGATGTAGCGGTTGTTAGGGCCGTGCAGCGTCAATGCAAAACCGTTCGGATAGCCGGCAGCCGCCAGCAGCTTCTTGGCGCCTTCAGGATCGTACTTCTCGACCTTCAGGTTGTCGGCATAACCGAGGATGCCCGGGGCGACGATGTTCGATGCCGGCGTGCCGAGGCCTTCCAGCGTGCGCTCGGTCAAGGCCTGGCGATTGATCGCCTTGGAGATCGCCTGACGGACGCGGATGTCCTTCAGCGGGTTCTTGTCCAATGGCTTGCCGGATTTGTCGGTGATATCAGGCGTCTTGTCGCGCGACTGATCCAGCGTCCAGAAAATCGTGCGCCACGAAGTGCGTTGCACCAGCTCGAATTTCGGATTGGTCTTCAGCTTCGGCACGTCGGCCGGCGGCACGCTGTCGATGGCGTCGACTTCGCCGGCCAGCAGGGCCGCCAGGCGCGCACCGTCGGAAGTCAGGATACGGAAGGTGACCTTATCCCAGTCGGCCTTGCCGCCCCAGTAGCTGTCGTTGCGCACCAGCTCGATGCTGTCGCCGCGCTTGAAGCTGCCGAACTTGAACGGACCGGTGCCGATCAACGCCTTGCCGCTGTTGAAGTCTTCGGTGGTGGCGTTTTGCGCCGCCTTCTTGGAAACGATGAAGATGGTGCTCACGTCCAGCGCCAGCGGGCCGTATGGCGTCGCGGTCTTCAGGCGCACGGTATAGGGATCGACGATCTCTTTGGCGACGATCTGCTTGGTGTAGCTGGTGAACGGGCCGGGGCTGTTGGTCAGCGTGGCAGGGCGATCCAGCGAGAACACCACGTCTTCGGCCGTGAAGTCGGAGCCGTCATGGAACTTGACGCCGCGGCGCAGCTTGAATTCCCAGGTGGTCGGATCGACGGCTTTCCACGATACCGCGAGGCCGGGGATCAGCTTGCCGGTGGCGTCGACGTTGACCAGCGCATCGAACAGATGCGACGACAGCGAGATGTTCGGGGCAATGTTGTTGAAGTGCGGATCCAGCGTGGAGACGTCGGCGAACAGACCGATCTTGAGTTCGGCCGCTGCGACGGAATGCGCAGTCAGAGGCAGCGCTACCGTGGCGGCGATGCTGCTGAACGCCAGGCTGAGCAGTTTTTTCTTGAAAGACAATGCCATCACAACTCCCTGTAAAAATGATGTAAATCAGGCTGCTTATTCTAAGAGTACTTGTTGATTCCGGTGCAACAATATTCCTATTTGCTTATGCGAGGAATACATAACATTCGCAATGTACATGCAATAAGAGTTTTATGCAGAAGGCGGCCAGTCTGCCGTCGCCAGCGCAGAAAGCCTGATTGAAATCAGATCTTCGGTTGCGCGTGCAGTTGCAGCATCTGCACGAAGGCCGCATGCGGTATCGGCCGGCTGAAGTAGTAGCCCTGGTATTCGTCCGAACCGAAGACTTGTAAAGCCTGCAATTGCACTTCGGTTTCGACGCCCTCGGTGACGACCTTGAGATTGAGCGCGTGCGCCATGGCGATGATGGCCTGCACGATGGCGCTGCCGTTGGCGTCGTGCGGGATGTCGGTGATGAAGGAGCGGTCGATCTTGACGTTGTCGACCGGGAAGCGTTTCAGGTAGGCGAGGGAGGAATAGCCGGTGCCGAAGTCGTCGATGGAAATCGTGAAGCCCAGCGCGCGGATGCCGTCCATGATGGCGATGGCTTGCTCGCGGTTGTGCATCACCATGCTTTCGGTGATCTCGAACTCGAGGCTGGAGGACGACACGCCGCGCGCCTGCACCACGCGCTGGATGTCGGCCAGCAGATTGTCGTCGTTGAACTGGCTGCCGGCCAGGTTGATGGCGATGCGGCCGAAGGCCAACCCCAATTTGTTGAGCAGGTCGATGTCGGCACAGGCGCGGTCCAGCACTTGCAAGCCGATTTGGTCGATCAGGCCGGCTTCTTCCGCCAATCCGATGAATTCGCCCGGCGGCAGCAGGCCGCGCACCGGATGCTGCCAGCGCACCAGCGCTTCGGCGCCGACGATGCGCGAGCTCTTGAGGTCGACCTTGGGCTGGTAATGGACGATGAATTCCTGGCGTTCGATGGCGCGGCGCAATTCCGTTTCGAGCGCGATGCGTTCGATGGTATGGGTGTTGACCTCATCCGAATAGAAGCGGTAGTCGTCCTTGCCTTTGTGCTTGGCACGGTACATGGCGATGTCGGCGTGCTTGATCAGCGTCTGGGCATTGCCGCCGTCGGTCGGGTAAGTGGCGATGCCGATACTGGTGCTGAGCTGGCATTCGTGGCCGCTGATATCGAAGGGCTTGCGCGCTTCCATCAGAAGCTTTTGCGCGATCTCGCCGAGCTGCAGCGGATCTTCGTAATCGTCGATCAGGACGATGAATTCATCGCCGCCGACACGGGCCAGGATGTCGAGTTCGCGCAGGCAATTGCGGAAGCGGATGGCGATTTCGCGCAGCAAGGCTTCGCCGGTTTCGTGGCCGAAGGTGTCGTTGATGTTCTTGAAACGATCCAGGTCCATCAGGAATACGGCCACCTGGCCGTCGCGGTGTTCCGCATGCGCGATCGCATTGCTGATGTGCTGCGTGCAAAGGAAGCGGTTGGGCAGGCCGGTCAGTTCGTCGTAGTGCGCCAGATGGCGGATGCGTTCTTCGGCCTTGCGGCTTTCGATGGCGACGCTGGCAAGATCGGCGACGACGCCGGCCAGGTGCAGGTATTCGCTGCTGGGCAGGCCGTGTTCCTTGAGCAGCGACGAGAACACGCCCATGACCTGGCCTTCCTTGCCGATGATGGGCCAGGAACCGCAGGATGGAAACTCTTCGGTGTTGATGAACTTGCGCGCGTTCTCCATGGTCGGGTCGGTCAGGATATCGCCCACGACGTGCGGCTTGCGGGTGATGACCGCTTCGCTGCTGGCGCCATTGCCGCGTGCAATCGGCATGCTGAGATAACCTTCATGCGTGCGCTCGGACAGGCGCGAGGTGTAAATGGCGGCGAGGTGCGTGGAGTCGTCGTTGAGCATCAGGATGGAACAGACGCTTTGCGGAATCTGCGAGTCGGCGAATTGCACGATCTCTTTGAGGATGTCTTCCAGGTCGGCATCGGTCATGACCAGATGCAGGATGCGGTTCTGCGTCGTTTGCAGCAGCTCGGCGCGTTTGCGCGCGCTGATGTCGCGCAGGATGGCGAAGATGGCGTAGCCCTTGTCGAGCTCGGTGCGATTGATGGTGACGTCGGTATAAATGATTTTGTGGCGTCGTACGGTGATCCATTCAAACTGTTGCGGTTCGCCGGCGATGGCTTTCTCGATGAGCGCGGTGATGTCCGGTTGTTGCAGTTGCTGGGCGCTCTGGCGCGAGAACAGGCCGACTTTCTTGCCGATGATGCGTTGCTTGTCCGACACGCCGAAGAACCTGAGGGCGGCGGCGTTGCAGTCGATGTACAGCATGTCCTGGCTGATCAGGACGATGGGGTCGTTGCCCTCGTCGTAAAGCTGCCGGTAGCGGTGTTCGCTTTCGGTCAGCGCGTCGTCGCGCTTTTGCTTGTAGTTGTAATAGATCAGGAAAGCGACCAGCGCCAGAATGATGAAGCCGCAGATGCCGACCGACAGCAGGATGCGGTTGAGCGTGCGGCTCTTCCATGGGGCCAGCACGTCGTCCATGCGGCGCGAATAAACCGCCACCATCGCCGAATCGGGGATCTTCTTGTAAGTGAAGAGCAGGTATTCGCCGCTCAGTATGGAGTGTTCCGCGAAGGCGCCTTCGTCGGCGCCGTTGCGGATGTTGATCATACTCTTGGCGTCGCGCAGGCTCTTGTCGATCCAGGTGGGTTCGAAAGGCGAACGGATCATCAGCGAACCGTCGAGCTTGCGCAATGAGACGATCGCCCGATAATTGGTGATGCGCTTGTAGAAATCGAAGAAATAGCTGACCTTGAGTTCAGCGACGATCATGCCGACATGCTGGCCGCGCATATACAGATTGCGGGCGATCGGCAGGATCAGTTCCTGGGTGGCAGGGCTTTTGATCAGTTGGCCGACGAAGTAGGCCGGTTTGGCCGGATTGGCGTCGACCTGGCGCAGCTGCAGGTCGCTGAGTTCGATTTCGGTGGCGCCCACGCGCATCGAGCTGGCGCGGCTGACGCCGGTCAGGTCGACGAAACGCAGCGCCTGCACGGGCGGCAGGATTTGCTTTTCATGCTCGAGCAATTGATACAGGGCAACGTCGTCTTCGAGGATGTGCTGGTCGGCGATCTGGATCGACATCGCCGCGGAGTTCAGCATGCGATCGACGTCGACAAGTATCCTCTCAGCGTGTTCTTCGACGCTGCGAACGGCAACCATCGAACTGTTTATTTCCGAGTCGATGGTTAACTGACGATCCTGCCGGACTTCCCACCATGTCTGGGCACTGATGACAGCAATAACGAATGCGACAAAGAAAAACAACGTCCGCAGCGTGCTGGTTGCTCTTCCTGGCTTTTTCCCTTTTCCCATGTGGCGAGTATTAAATTTTGTTGCGTCGGCCAACCATTCAGAACATCCGATCCCTGCGCGCTGTTTTTTTTGCCTTGCGAGGGGGCGCTTGCAAATCCGTCACAAATTTTGTTTCTTCTATGAATTGCTCGCTATGGTTCAACCATACCGTATGCAATGATCTTTGTCATCCATCTAACAATTAGGATTCCATTCGCGGCGGGAAAGTTCGTTTCTGTCCACAACCGGATTCACGCTGCGGATGAGAGTGTTTCTCTTTTGCGCCTGTCAATTCTTGGCGGCAATGCGATAATACGGGCCTTCAAGCAGCTGTCGCTACAGGTCCGACCAGTTGACCGCGCAGCCCGGCTGAATCCAGGCGCGAAAGACGGGTAGTTTCGGACGCAGGCATGCATACACAATCTCGGTAATTTTCCATCAACAGATCAAAGGACAGAAATGAAAACCAAAGCAGCAGTCGCCTGGCAGGCAGGCAAGCCGTTGACCATTGAGGAAGTCGAACTGGGCGGCCCCAAGGCCGGTGAAGTCCTGGTCGAAATCAAGGCAACCGGGATTTGCCATACCGATTACTACACGCTGTCGGGCGCTGATCCGGAAGGCATCTTCCCGGCCATTCTGGGCCATGAAGGCGCGGGCGTAGTGGTCGACGTCGGCCCCGGCGTCAAGAGCCTGAAGAAAGACGATCACGTCATCCCGCTGTACACGCCGGAATGCCGCGAGTGCAAATTCTGCCTCTCGCAAAAAACCAACCTGTGCCAGGCCATCCGCTCGACGCAAGGCCGCGGCCTGATGCCGGACGCGACCAGCCGCTTCTCGCTGGACGGCAAGCCGCTGTTCCATTACATGGGCACGTCGACGTTTTCCAACTACATCGTGGTGCCGGAAATCGCACTGGCGAAGATCCGTGAAGATGCGCCGTTCGACAAGGTTTGCTATATCGGTTGCGGCGTGACCACCGGCGTCGGCGCGGTGTTGTTTACCGCCAAGGTGGAGGCGGGCGCCAACGTGGTCGTGTTTGGTTTGGGCGGCATCGGCCTGAACGTGATCCAGGCCGCCAAGATGGTCGGCGCCAACAAGATCATCGGCGTCGATCTGAACCCCGGCCGCGAAGCCATGGCGCGCAAGTTCGGCATGACCGACTTCATCAACCCGAAGGACGTCGCCAACGTGGTCGACGCCATCATCGGCCTGACCGACGGCGGCGCCGACTACAGCTTCGAGTGCATCGGCAACACCACCACCATGCGCCAGTCGCTGGAATGCTGCCACAAGGGCTGGGGCCAGTCGATCATCATCGGCGTGGCGGCGGCCGGGCAGGAGATCAGCACCCGTCCGTTCCAGCTGGTGACCGGGCGCGTCTGGAAGGGTTCGGCCTTCGGCGGCGCACGCGGCCGCACCGACGTGCCGAAGATCGTCGACTGGTACATGGAAGGCAAGCTCAACATCGACGACCTGATCACGCACAAGCTGCCGCTGGAGCGTATCAACGAAGGCTTCGACCTGATGAAGAGCGGCGAGTCGATCCGTTCCGTCGTCGAGTTCTGAGATGGCGCTGGAACTGTTGAGCGAGCACGGCTGCTTCGGCGGCGTGCAGGGTTTTTACAAGCATGAATCGCAAGAGATCGGCCTGCCGATGCGCTTCTCGGTGTTTGTGCCGCCGCAGGCAAAACAAGGGCCGGTGCCCGTCTTGTTTTATCTGGCCGGCCTGACCTGTACCGAAGAAACCTTCATGATCAAGGGTGGCGCGCAGCGTATCGCGGCCGAACTCGGCGTGATGCTGGTGGCGTCGGACACCAGCCCGCGCGGCGCGAATATCCCAGGCGAAAACGATGCATGGGATTTCGGCGTGGGAGCCGGTTTCTATCTGGATGCCACGCAGGAACCGTGGCGCAAGCATTACCGCATGGGTTCGTATGTTGCGCAAGAGTTGCTGCAATTGGTGCTGGCGGAGTTTCCTGCAAATGCGGACCGGGTCGGCATCTTCGGCCATTCAATGGGCGGACACGGCGCCTTGACGCTAGCCTTGCGCCATCGCGATGTTTATCGTTCAGTGTCGGCCTTTGCGCCGATCGCTGCGCCGTCGCAATGTCCGTGGGGGCAAAAGGCTTTCAGCAACTATCTCGGCAGCGACCGGGCCGCGTGGCTGCAATACGATGCAAGTGCGCTGATGCAGCAGTTGCAGACGCCATTTCCGCAGGGCATCCTGATCGATCAGGGGCTGAGCGACAAATTCCTGGAGCAGCAGTTGTTGCCGCAGGCATTTGAAGCTGCCTGCGCCCAGGCGAAGCAGCCGTTGACCTTGCGCCGGCATGAAGGCTATGACCACGGTTATTACTTCATCTCGACGTTCATGGAAGATCACTTGCGGTTTCATCACCGCATTTTTTTGCATGGATAGCAACAGACTACCTAATTCGCATAGAGTCGAAAGCTCGTGCTAACCCCCAAGTTTTGGGCGAGTTTTTGATAGTGCCGGAAGATCGTTGAATAGTGCGTTAGTGATGAAACACAGAATCAAACGGGCAGTTGCGAATGCCTGCGCGCCTCTCACGGTTCAACGCTCCCGCAAACTCTCGCTTGTATGCTGCAACAGCGGCGATAGGAAATATTCGATCACTCGCCTCTTGCTTGTTTTGATTTCTACCGATACGGCCATACCGGGACTCAAGGATACTGAGGTGCCGTTTACGTTGATGCTAGCTTTGTCCATTTTGACTCGGGTCGAGTAAATCAGACCTCGCTTTTCATCGTTGATCGCGTCATGAGATATCGACATCACCTTGGCATGGATGGTACCGTACTTGGTATATTGGAAGGTTTCGATCTTGATTTCGGCATCCTGGTTTGGTTTAACGAAACCGATGTCTTTGTTCTCCAGGAAGGCTTCGATCTCTAAGGGGGTGTCGCGTGGTACGATCACCATTACTGGCTGGGCGGGCGTCACCACTCCTCCGACCGTATGAACTACCAACTGTTGTACAGTGCCATTCACTGGTGACGTTAGCTTCATTAGCTTGCTGCGTGAATCAGCCTTGAGTAAGTCCTGTTCTAGTGCCGTAACCTTTTGTTGTCCATCGGTGATGCTATCCAGGCTGACACGTCGGGTTTCGGCCATCAGTTCAGCGCGCTGACCACGGGCCTCGCGCAGAGCTGCTTCTATCTCCTTGAGTCGGCTGCGCAGATTGGCCAGATCGGCTTCTTGCTCAATTCGAGTTTGTTCGCGCTCCAGATATCCATGTTTAGACACAAAATTCTGATCGAGCAGATTTTTGAAGTCTTGTGCCCGTTGCTTGGCAATCGGCACGGTCTGCTCCAGCTTGCGTACCAATTCTTGGGTCGAGCGCAACTCGGCCTCGCGTTTTGTGGTTTCAGCCTCGATCCGACTTTGCTTTGCGTTGAACTCGGCCAGCTGACTCGCTAGCAAGCGTTGCGCTTCGTTGAACTTGGCATCATCAACTTCGGCAGGGCGTTCGAGCTTCAGGGTATGGCCGTTGTCTAGCGCGGTCAGCATGGCTTGCTCGCGTTCGACTTGCAGCCGGGCTACGCCCAAATCGCTCTGTATCCGATCTAGGTCGGCTTGTGCGATGGTAGCATCCAGTTCGATCAGAGCATCGCCGACTTTGACCTGCTGCCCATCCGTGACATGGATCGCCTTGATAGTGGAGATCTCAAAGGGCTGGATAGTCTTGGTGCGGTCGTTCGGCACCACCTTACCCTGCGCTGTGGCAACAACATCGATATAGCCGAAACTTGCCCAGAGCAAAGCCAGGAAAGCGAAGCCAATCAGCATCCATATTGCGGCATGCGGCGCGGCCGATACCGGTGTTTCTTGCAGAGATAATGCCGCTGGCAAAAACTGCGCCTCGTGAGCAAGCCGCTCGACAGGTTGCATATCGGAGCGGTGTCGCCAAGCATTGCTCAACGCAGCACTGTAGCGTTTGAGCAAATCGGTAAAGGCTTGTAATCGCGGGGACGTAGCAAAGTTAATAGGCATCGAGTTCAGCCTTGTTGAAGGCGGTGCAATCGTGAGTAATGACCAGCTGCGTGAAGAAGTAACTCGGCATGCGTTCCTATCTCTACAATCTGACCACGCTCCATCACAATGATGCGATTGGAATCCCGTACCGCTGACAGTCGATGCGCGATGATGATTACCGTGCGATCTTTACAGATAGCCTTCATGTTGTCTTGGATAATGCGCTCGCTTTCGTAGTCCAGCGCGCTGGTGGCTTCGTCAAAAATCAGCACTCGTGGGTTGGTCATTAGAGCTCGGGCAATCGCAATGCGTTGGCGTTGCCCACCCGAGAGCGTGGAGCCATGTTCGCCGACCAACGTATCGTAAGCTTCGGGCAGCTCCAGAATGAACTCATGTGCTCCGGCGAGTTTAGCTACCTGGATCACCGTCTCCAGCGGTGCACCCGGGTCGGCCAGGGCGATGTTGTCGCGGATGCTGCGCGCGAACAATACGTTTTCTTGCAGCACCACGCCAATCTGGCGGCGCAGTGACGTTGAATCGACCAGTGCCAAGTCCATGCCGTCTACCAGCACTCGGCCACGCTCGGGCACATACAGGCGCTGCACCAGCTTGGTCAAAGTGCTCTTACCCGAACCGGAACGTCCAACGATTCCGATCACTTCACCCGCAGCGATGGCCACTGACACGCTCTTGAGTACTTCGGGGCCGTCAGGACGATAGCGAAACACTACTTCGTCGAGCGTGATACACCCAGTCAGTGCTGGTAACGTACTCTTGTTGCTTGCCATCTCGGTACGTGTATTCAGAATGTCGCCCAAGCGTTGTATCGAAATGCCTGTTTGTTGAAAATCCGTCCATAACTGCGCCAACCGCATCACCGGCTGCGCTACCTGACCTGCCAGCATGTTGAAGGCAATCAATTGGCCGACGGTAAGCTGATTGTCGATTACTAGTCTTGCGCCCAAGTACATGGTGGCAACTGTTACTAGTTTTGAGATCAAGGTCACGCCACTGTTGGCAAAAGTGCCAGCCATGGCGGCTTTGAAGCTCGACGACACATAAGCGGCTAATTGGTTATCCCATTTGCGCGTCCAGTGTGGCTCTACCGCCATCGCCTTGACAGTGTCGATGCCGCTGATGGTTTCTACCAGAAAGGCTTGGTTCTCAGCTCCGCGATTGAACTTCTCGTGTAAACGTGCGCGCAGGAGTGGTGTGAGTAAGGTCGAAAGGATTACATAACATGGTAGCGAGATCGCCACGATCAAGGTTAACCAGCCGCTATAGTGCAGCATCACGGCAATGAACACTGCTGAAAACAACAAGTCCAGTACCAGGGTGATAGCGTTGCCGGTCAAGAAGGATCGGATGTTTTCCAGCTCACGTACCCGTGCCACGGAATCGCCGACTCTTCGCGCTTGAAAATACGCTAGCGGCAAAGTCAATAAGTGTCGGAACAACCTTGCGCCCAGCTCCACATCGATGCGACTGGTGGTGTGTGCGAACACAAAGCTGCGCAAGGCGGTAAGCGAAACCTCGAACAGCACTACCACTGTTAGTCCCGCGCCGATAACATCCAGCGTGGTGAAACCACGATGCACCAACACTTTGTCCATCACTACCTGAAAGAAGAGCGGTGTGATGAGGGAAAAAAACTGCAACACGAAGCTGACCAGCAAGACTTCCAGCAGCAGCTTGCGGTACTTGATAATGGCAGGGATGAACCACGTAAAATCGAATTTAGTCAGATCACCTGCTACTGAAGCGCGGTAGGTGAACAAGATCAGCTCGCCCTTCCAGCGGGCTTGCAGTTCGGCCAACGACAACGTTTCGGGACGGCCAACTGCGGGGGATTGAATCAGGACTCGGTCGCCATTCGCGCGCGCCACAATGAAGAAGTCGGGCGATCCGTCATCGCAATGTCCAACGGCTACGGCGGGAAGTGGCGTCTTTGCCAGCCGAGTTACATCCACCTTAAGAGCTTTGGCGTGAAGTTCCAAGCGCTTAGCGGCGAGAAGCAGGTCAGTAGTATTCATACCGCCATCAGTTACTGCTGACTCATGTGCAAGTTGATCCGCATCGGCGGCCACGCCATGCAGACGTGCAATTAGGACTAAACAGGCTAGCCCAGTGTCGATCTTGGCCTGTGGGGGCGGGGTGAGGGGCGGTTCTGCTATTGAGTCGATGATCATCAACCCTTTATAGGATAGGTCGTCATAGGGTTCGTGCGTCATTAAATACTATTCTATTCATTCGCATACCACCCCAAAGTCCATAGCAGAAGCGCAGGTTGTAGAAGGGGCAAAGCTGCAGCCTCAGCACGGTGGCTTACTTCCAGTTTACGGCAATCACCGGATTCAGGGCCGTTTGGTAGTTTGCCGGGAGGGTAGTTTGGCCAGCGGCCGGCGGTGCGAAGGCAGCCATTGCAGAGACAAGAGTATCAACCTGACTTTCCAGAAGATGCTTGCCGTTGCCAAGATCGAACCCGTCTACATGGTAGGCAGACCCACTGTACCAGTTGCGGAGCGTCAACTTGTCGTTTGTTTCGATAAGAGTCAGTTGGAGATCGTTGCCGGTACGTTGCAGCCAAATTTGGTTCTCTGACACGCCGGTCCCAATTGCAACACGATCATTTTCTGTTCCAGTGAAATCGTAGTTGTTGATGGCATCGCTGTTTGAGCCCTTGCCAAACAAATAAGTGTCATTTCCTGTGCCGCCCTCAAGCGTATCGTCGCCAGCGCCGCCATCCAGAATGTCATTACCCGCCTCGCCGTTTAAGCGGTCATCTCCATCCTGGCCTTGAAGGACATCATTGCCATACTCGCCATATATGGTGTCATTGCCATTGCCGCCGT
>NZ_LFLU01000055.1 GCF_001189965.1 Herbaspirillum rhizosphaerae | reverse complement strand
GGCGTCGATTCGCTCTGCACGGCGGTCACGCGATAGTCGAAGGCGCTGTTGCCGTTGACGGTGCCGGCAAACCCCTGATCGCCGGCTTGCTTGGCGACCGGCATGCTCTCGCCGGTGATCGGCGCCTGATTGATTGACGGTTGTCCTTGCGTGACGATGCCGTCGAGCGGAATACGCTCGCCGGGCTTGACGCGCACTTCC
>NZ_LFLU01000054.1 GCF_001189965.1 Herbaspirillum rhizosphaerae | reverse complement strand
GGCGTGGTGCTGCATCGCGGCGCTTCGCTGTACCGCGCCGGGCGCAACGACGATCTGCTCAAGTTCAAACCGTATGACGACGCCGAGGCGCGCGTGGTCGGCCACACGCTGATCCACGATCTGTCGATGCAAAACCATCCCGGTTTTCAGACCTGGCGCAGTTGGCTGGATGCTGCCGGATTTTCCGGCGTCGATTCGGAA
>NZ_LFLU01000053.1 GCF_001189965.1 Herbaspirillum rhizosphaerae | reverse complement strand
GCCGTTAATAGATATAGTAATGACAACTCCGGTCACGATGTGAAGTAAGGACCGCCGTTGCGCACCGCTATATTTCCGAGCAAACACATGCATGGGGGGTACATGATGTATTTGCCGTTTGGCGAGAAGCTGGGCGACTCATCTTTGACGGTGTCGGACAGGCGTTGTTCCTGACCGTTGGTCAAATCCAGCGCGTAGAGC
>NZ_LFLU01000052.1 GCF_001189965.1 Herbaspirillum rhizosphaerae | reverse complement strand
CGCCTGCGCGAAGCCATCATCACGATGCAGCTCACGCCCGGCACCGTGCTGTCGCGCGCCGAACTGCAAGGCCAGCTCGGCGCGCGACAGCACGGTGCCGGGCGTGAGCTGCATCGTGATGATGGCTTCGCGCAGGCGTTCGAACACCTGCGGCGCTGCATGGCGCGAGCGGTCCAGTTGATGCGGACGCTGAGGCTGGGAGGAG
>NZ_LFLU01000051.1 GCF_001189965.1 Herbaspirillum rhizosphaerae | reverse complement strand
CGCATCGCCAGGGGACTGAGGTGGTTTTCACTTCTCCGGTCTCTTTTGCTTTGTCGTTCCAACGAAAGTTGGGATCCAGTGTCGTGACGAAGTTTGACGATGCGCTGACGCCACTGGGTCCCAGCGTTCGCTGGGACGACGGATTAAATGGTGACGACAGAAGATGAAAATCACGAAGCCGCAGGCGAGTCACTCCTGGCGAGGCG
>NZ_LFLU01000050.1 GCF_001189965.1 Herbaspirillum rhizosphaerae | reverse complement strand
AGGTTGAGCTTGTCGAGCGTGGTTTCGACCTTGTGGTTCAGGCTCCAGGCATCGGCGGCGTCGAGCTTGACCTGGATGTCGTGCATGCGCTCCATCAGCGCGTCGTCGTTGTCGCCGCCGATGCCTGGAGCCTGAACCACAAGGTCGAAACCACGCTCGACAAGCTCAACCTGAAAGCTGATTCGCTGATCGGCGAGCTGTCCGGCGGCATGCAAA
>NZ_LFLU01000005.1 GCF_001189965.1 Herbaspirillum rhizosphaerae | reverse complement strand
GTGTGTATTTGTCCAAAGAGCTCCGGGGACGCCTGTCTGCATAGGCCGGCTCAATGGTTTCAGCGCGAATGTAGCGCCTGACAGTGTTGCGTGAGATGCCTAAACGTCTGGCGATCTCTCGCAATGGGACCTGGTCACGAAGGTGCCAGCGTCGAATAATGCCTAGTAATGCCACGTCGATCACTCCGATCTCCTGCTTATGGTCATAAGCAGAATTGTGTTCTAAACGTGGGTCAATTCTCGGTGCAATTTATGCGGCAAAGTGGGTCAATTTTCGACGCAAATCAACAGATTTCTACGTCGGACTTGTAATCAGGCGCTTCAGACGGCAAAACGCCCGCAATACGCGGGCGCTTTTTCTTGCATGTCGGATGTCCTCTTCTGGCAGGTGCCGGATACTTCATAAAGTTTCGACGATGAACAGGCAGCCAAATAATCGCGATAGAAAAGCCAGCTATATAGCTGGCTTTTCAGAGTATGGCTTTATAAAGTTCAATAAAGTGCTAGGGCTTATTTAAAATCGTAGGTTGTGTAGAGCTGACCGGCAATGGTCCCGAGATTTAACGTTACCGACAATCCCACGCCAGCGGGCAGGTCAACTGGATAAGGAAGCACGACCATTGGTGATACCCCCGTCCAACTAACCAGGAATGCAATGGTGCGTGTACTTCCATCGGGATAAACCGCATTGACGAACATCTGACTCCCGTTAGTTGCACTGCCGCTCAGAGTCTTAATGGTCGCTCCGTTAACGTTACTTGCTGGAGAAAAAATAACTGTCGTTGCATTAGTCGGCACGACTGCTCCGAAGTAACGCGCCCCTATCGTTTCGGCAGCATTAGCTTGAGAACAGACAATCAATAATCCTGCAATTAGTGACGTAAAAAATTTCAGATGTTTCATGGATTTTTCTCTCTTAAGATTATAAAAAATGGAGCGCTCTATTAGGCACCCCATCTTGGTCGTTTCTTTCTGGTAAAACGACCTTCTGCATTTATACTCCTGCTAAGAAAATTTTGTTGATTTGCTCGCCGCGATCAAATTGCTTCAGTCACATCGGCATGAAACTGGCCGATAGGTTGTGCATCTTCAACGCATCCCTGCGTCCGACTTTGCCCCTGCGAATATGGCTGCAAACCTGAATTTTAAATTGCAGGCTATGGCTGCAGATATCTGACTGAGGGCAATTTGGTCGATTTCTACATACGCAGTCAGCTTGTGTAATTTGGGACGTAATGACAGCTCTTTGCCAGCATTTCCAACGACGCCGCGCAGATATTGGACATAACGTTAATTCGAATCCCCCGATAGAAAAAGCCCGCATCGAGCGGGCTTTTTTGTTCCTTGTGAATGTCCGTTATTGGCCGATTACAGACATCCGCATTCACCGGTTGAACCCGCCCTCCAAAGCAGACATTGTGCTGCACGGCTAACTTGGCTTTCTTCCATTCTGTTCACTTTCGCGCGTGATCTCACGATAAATAAGCACCGAGGCGGAAAACCAATGCACAACCCCAATGAGAACCTCCGGATGAAGCACAGTTTTTCCCGGAAGGTCAAACCTCAGCAGCACTGAACGACTCGGGTCGCTGCGTAAGCAGATGAGACAGTCGTTGAAGACCTGCTCGCAAGCGTCCACGGTCCTTGATGCTGCCCAAAGATATCCGAATGGCGTTCACGGATCCGCTGCCGGTTGCGAATGCCTCCGCCGGCGTGACGGCAATGCCCGCGCTGTCGGCTGCACGCGCAAGCTGTGAGGAGTTCCAATACGACGGCAACTCGAGCCATACATGCAGGCCGTCTCCCGCTGCGCCGCCGCTGTAGCGCCCTGCCAGAATATCCCCGGCCATCCTGTGCCGCAGGCGCGCCTCGTTGCGCACACCTTCCATCAATCCGTCAGCCGAACCGTCGAGGATCCACTGCGTGGCCAGTGCAGCCGTCAGAGGAGCGACCATCAGTGCAAATGATCTTAGCGCGATCAGGAAACGTTCGCGTTCGTGCGGGTCGCGTATGAGCACGAAGGCGACACGCAAGCCGGGTGTCAGGCATTTCGACAGGGTCGAGATGTAGTACGCCTGTTCCGGGGCAAACGTGGCGACAGGTGGCGGCGGGGCATCGGCAAGGAGCCAGTAGGGATCGTCCTCGACGAGGCGTACATTGCAGCGCTTCGCGACGCCGGCGAGCTCCTTGCGCCGAAGTTCCGGGATGGTGACGGCGGTCGGGTTCTGTAATGTCGGATTGAGATAGACCAGCCCGGGCTTGTGCCGGCGGCACGCTTGCTCAAGCATCTCAGGCAGCATCCCGTGCTTGTCCGCGTCCACCGCAATGATGCGCCGGCCGAATTGGGTCGCTGCGGCACGCAAGCCGGGATAACTCATCGGCTCTGCCAGGATGACATCGCCAGGCTCCGTCAGCGCGAGGATCAATGCGGCGATCGCCGCTTGCGCACCCGGACAGACAACAAGCTGTCGATAATCCAGATGTCCAAACATCGGCGCCAGCCATTTGGCTCCAGCCTTACGATCAGAGTCGCTGCCACCGGCCAGGTGGTAAGTCATCAGCAATTCATTGTCGGCCCTCATCAGCACCTGAGACAAACCTTGCTTCAACATGTCGTCGAAGTCCACGCCATCCGGCGGTGGCGGGGTATTCATGCTCAGATCGAGGATAGGGGTCAATTCGACTTTCGGCGCCGCGACATAGGTGCCGCGAGCGCCGCGCCCCTCCAACAAATTGCGGCGTCTGGCTTCGTCGTATGCGCGCGTGATCGTCGTCAGGTCGACGTCCAGTTGTGCTGCCAACTGGCGCTGCGGAGGCAGACGGTCGCCCGGTTTCAGCGATCCGTCTGCCATCGCCGCCTGCAAGGCATCGGCAATCTGCAAGAAACGCGGCCCGCCGTGCACGGCCAGTCGCGGCAACCAGATGGGCACATTGTCGTCTTGCATGGTTTTCAGCTGGGACATTTTGTCTCAATGTATGGAAATTGCTTTTAAGTAGTATGCATCAGAACGTGCCGCAACATCATCCTTGCACGGCAGTCGCGGACGTTCTCTCCTATCTCATCTGCATTCGGCAAGTCGCTCCGCCGGATGCCGTTGTTATTTCACAGACAGAGGTAATGAAGGATTCAAGCGGGATGCCTGGGGAATGGCCAGAACAAAAATGAAGCTGCGGAAGCGGCGTTTTGAGGTAGTGTTCCTCACGATAGATAGTGTCAATTAATAGCCTGGAAATACTCGAAATGATGGATTGGGTCCCGATAGTCTTCGTTACGTTCAAAGTTCTCGTGCTCGGCATAGGCATGTTCTTCGCCATCAAGTGGCATTACGATCAGGGGAAGAAAGAGAAGAAGAGCGAAACAGAAAAGCGCGCGGTGCTGCGCGCGAGCGGCAAGGTAGCCGCAGTTTTCGTGTTATCGCTGCTGGGCCTGGGGCTAGCCACCTTCTTCCTTGGCAGCACACTTGGTTTGGACTTGACCTTCCCGTGATATTTTGCCGGACGATGCGACGCTCATCTCTTGATGATCGCCTGCTTCCTGACACCGTTCCGATGCAACGGACCGGCTCGTAAAAAAAACCGCATGAACCTTGATTCATGCGGTTTTCCATCAATGGCATTGCGCCCGATGCCGCCGCACGATACCGATCAGACCTGCGTCCAACCGCCATCGACCACCAGCTCGGAGCCCGTCATGTAGCTGCTTTCGTCCGAAGCCAGGAAGAACGCCGCCGCGCCCAATTCCTCGGCGGTGCCGAGACGGCTGAGAGGCACCATGCTGGAGAACATCTTGCGCGCCTCGTCCGCTTCTTCCCGGCTGTTGAACTGGCCGTCGATGATCGGCGTTTCGGTGGCGCCCGGGCTCAATGTGTTGACGCGAATCTTGCGATCCTTAAGTTCCGCCGCCATGCTTCTGGTGAATGAACGCACCACCGCTTTGGTAGCTGAATACACCGTGTATTGCGGCAGGCCCTTCATGTGCAGACACGACGAGACGAGCACGATGGATCCGCCGTCCTGCAGCAAGGGCAAGGCCTTCTGCACCGTGAACAGCATGCCGCGCGCATTGATGTTGAATGTCTTGTCGAAGTGTTCCGGCGTGATGTCCGCGAGCGTGCCGAATTCCACGAAACCGGCGCTGGCGACGATGATGTCCACCTTGCCTTTTTCGGATTTCACGGTGCGGTACAGGCGGTCCAGGTCGTCGAGATTGGCGACGTCGCCCTGCACGGCGGTTACGTTATTGCCGAGCAGATCCTTGGCCTTGTCCAGCTCAGATTGGCGGCGCCCCGTGATGAAGACATGCGCGCCGGCTTCTACCAGACGTTTGGCGGTGGCAAGGCCGATGCCGCTGCTGCCGCCGGTGACGACCGCGATTTTTCCGTTCAATTTGCTCATGATGCATTTCTCTTTCTATGTGATGGTGATTGATTCCGCCAGCGATGTGCGCCGGCGATTTACATATCTCGCAGGCCGCCGTCGAGCAGGATTTCCGCGCCGAGCATGAACGCCGACTCGTCCGAGGCGAGATAGGCGGCAGCCGCTGCAATCTCTTCCGGCGCTCCCAGCCGCTTTACCGGTGTGAACTCGCCCATGGCCGCCGCCATCGCCTTGGCTTCGTCGGCGCTGCTGGTGACGGTATCGAAGACGGGGGTATCGATGGGGCCAGGCGTCAAGGCGTTGACCCGGATTTTCCGGCCCAGCAAATCCGCCGAGAAGCTGCGCGCCAGCGAGCGCACCGCCGCCTTGGTCGCCGAATAGGCTGCATGATTGGGAAAGCCCTTGCCGTTGACGGTCGAAGAAACCAGCACAATCGACGCGCCGTCGTTCAGCACGGGCAGTGCCTTCTGCACGCTGAAGAAAGCGCCCTTGAAATTGATGTCGCTAACTTTGTCGAACTGCTCTTCCGTAAAATCGGCCAGCGATCCCAATATGTAGACGCCGGCATTGACGACCAGTGCATCTACCTTGCCAAGCTTGCTTGCGACTGTTGCATAGATGCGTTCCAGGTCGCGCAGACTGGACACGTCGCCCTGAATCGCGAGCGCGGATACGCCCAATTCGCGCACGGCTGCGTCCAGCGTCTGCTGATTGCGTCCGGTAATGGCCACCTTGGCGCCTTCGGCAATGAACCGCTTGGCGGTCGCCAGGCCGATGCCGCTACTGCCGCCGGTGATGACGGCTACTTTTCCATTCAATCTTTGCATGATGTCGATCTCTTTCTTCAGGTCGTTATGATTCAAGGCGCACAAGCTCACACCCATGCGTTGCTGCGACGCAGCTGTTGCTTAAAAAATCCAGGAAACCGTCTCTTATTGCCAGGCCTCGCCGACAGGCGCTTTCAGACGTTTGAGCACGGGCATCAGACGCGCAAGATCGGCGTCGAAATTGAAATCGGGATTGACTTCGGCATAGACGATCACGCCGTCGGGCGCGATCACGAAACAGGCCGGCATGGGCAGCGTCCAGCCCGGCTCGCCGTCGGCGGCGTTGTTCTGAGCATCGCAAAGGATGGAGAAATCGAACGCGCTTTCATCGATCGGCTCGCGGCCGTGGCCCGGCGGCTGCGCGGATACCGCGACCAGCCTGACGCCATGCATCCCTGCCCCTGGCCACGCGGCCTGCATCGCCTGCAATTCCGGATAGGCGCCGGCCTGGCGAATGCCGCGATAAAACATCAGCAGCAGCGGCCCCTGCGCCCGCAGATCGGCATAGGAAACCGCGTTGCCGCCGAGATCGCGCAGCGTGAATGCCGGCGCCGCATCATCGGCCTTGGGCAGGCGGGCAAGCTTGAGCAAGTCCGCGGTTGCGCGGTGCATGGCGGCATGCAGACGCGCCGACGCATTGGCGTGCGCGTTGCCGGAAGCCGGCATCGGATCTGATTTGCGGGAATGCGGAGTAGCGTGGGGTTTCATGATCGTTCCGGGTCGGCAGTGCGTTAAGTCGTCTTGGCAGCAACTATCGTTTATTTGCCAAATGCGCACTAGACCATGAATACCGATATGATATATTTGGAAATCAAATGAATGACCGCATCCTTTCTCTTCGCCTATTTACCCGTGTCGCCCGGACTGGAAGCTTTTCCCGTGCGGGGCGCGAACTCGGCCTGACCCAGTCTTCCGTCTCGCGTATCGTGGCGGCGCTGGAGGGCGAGCTGGGGGTGGCGCTATTGACGCGCACCACGCGTGCGGTCACGCTGAGCGAAGCCGGAACCGATTATCTGGCCCGCATCGAGCCGATACTGGCGGCATTGGAAGAAGCCGACCAGGCCGCCAGGGGAACCGGTGAACTGCACGGCATTCTGCGTATCGGTGTGTCGTCGAGTTTTGCGGTGCGTGAACTGGCGCCGCGACTGCCGGCCTTCATGAATGCTCATCCGGCGCTGCGCGTCGAATTGCTCATGAACGATCAGCGCCAGGAACTGGTCGCCGAAGGTGTGGACGTGGCGCTGCGTTTCGGCAAGCTGGCCGATTCGACTGCGACGGCGCGGCGTCTGGGTGCGATCGGCTGTCTGCTGGTCGCGTCACCCGCCTATCTGAAAAAACACGGCATGCCGGACAGCCCGGCCGCCATCGCCGACCATTCGGTCATCGTCGGGCCGGTCGGATCCGGACGCAGCTGGACCTTCCAGAAAGACGGCCGCGTGACGTCGATCAGGATCGACGGCCGGCTGCTGATTTCCACCAATGAAGCAGCCATCGCAGCGGCGACAGCGGGCCTGGGCATTGCATCGACATCGCTTTGGGGTTGCCGCGCCGAACTGGCAGCCGGCGCCCTTGTGCAGGTGCTCCCTGAATGGGAAATAGCGCCTGTCGAGTTGCACGCCGTGTTTGCGGCAGGGCGAGCGGTAAAGCTCTCGGCGCGTATGTTCGGGGACTGGCTGGCGGAGTCGCTGGCCGATGGCGGGGAAAGCGCGCAAACGATCGCCGCTTAAAAAATGTCATGAGATGCGAAATGATCTTGCAGCGGCACAAAGCGCCATGGTAGATGGCGGATGAGTCGGGAACGGCGGCAGGCGTCGCTTGCCGCGCGTTCGCACCCGCAAATTAATTGTTAGCAGGCCCTAGTGCGGACGGTACTTGGGATTCAGAATGACCTCGCCGGTGAATAATCCGTTTGAATCCACCTTCCAAGCCCCGATCACTGAGCTACAAGAAGCATATTCACCGGGATTGAGAACTTCGTCTATTTTATAAATCCATCCTTTCGGATTTTCTTGCGCTTCCAGAACCATGTCTGGGGTGATATATAAAAGCTTATCTTCGTATCCCATCGTCTTCTCCCGTCTCATGGTTTGCTCTCGCAGCATGAGAGGTACTTTAGATCAGCGATGTTGCAAAAAATATCAGAGAATCCCTTAGAAGCCGGATAGCCGTGAGATTTATTCAATCTTCCTTAGCTTTGCGGGGCATCATGCCTGATGGGTAGCCTCAACGTAAAAGTGGTGCCTTGACCCATGATGCTATTTACCTGAATGCTGCCCTGATGCTTCTGCATGATGCCGTACGATAAAGACAAACCTAGTCCTGTTCCTTGACCAACGGGTTTGGTAGTGAAAAACGGATCAAATATTCTGGAGAGGTTTTCAGGAGCGATCCCGGCCCCGGTATCTTCCACTTCAATCTGAACGTCCGCATCGACTACCTTGGTGGTGATGGATATGGTGCCGCGCCCTCCGTTGATGGCGTGGGCGGCATTGACGACCAGATTCATCACTACCTGATTGATCTGGCTCGGCAAACATTCAACATCCGGCAGGTTTCCATAGTTTTTGATGACATCTGCTTTATATTTGATTTCGTTATTGACGATGTTCAATGTTGAATCTATGCCCTGATGCAAGTTGGCCCATTGCCATTCCAAAGCGGTGTCGGTTCGGGAGAAATCCTTAAGGTCTTGCACAATCTTTCTGACGCGTGTGATTCCTTCTCGGGACTCGCTCATCAACGCGGGAATATCCTCTTTCAAATAATCTATTTCAACGTCTTTCCGCACAGCGTTCAGCTCCTGATAAAGCACTGTTGAACCTCGATCTTTATCTAACTTTTCATAGGCCGTGAGTATTTTTAATAGTGAATCGATATAAATTTCGAGTGTGCTGAAATTCGAAAAAATATATCCGATTGGATTGTTGATTTCATGGGCAACTCCAGCAGCAAGCTGGCCGATGGAGGCAAGCTTTTCAGATTGCATCAGCTGCTCTTGGGTCATGGATAATTTTCGATTGACTTCAGTCAGCTCTGCGTTTCTCCGAACAAGCTCAGCCTCTGCCGCCGTGAGGCGCCGCAAATCCTCTTCCATTTTTTCATTGGCTGCAGCAAGTTCATGTGTGCGCTTCACCACCTGAAGCTCCAGATCCTGATGCATTCTTCTCAAATCCAACTCTGCGGACTTTTGGGCGGTAACATCCTGCAGTACCTCGATGGCGCCGACAATCTCCCCGGAAGGTGCGCGTAAGGGCGCCGCCGAAAAGTATAACCACCGACCATCATGTCCAAGATGAGGAAAGAATTTTTCAGCCTCTACGGCGCCCGGAATGACTACCGAACTACGAAACTTATCGTCGTCGTGGTAATAGGTTCCTACGACATTCTCGAGAGATCCGGCAACAATCAGATCCGCAAGCACGGGCCGCTCATACAGATAGAACGGCTTCCATTGATTTTTTGTCCCCACCATCTGCGCCGCAGATACGCCGAGAATATGCTCGCAGGCCTTATTCCAATGCGTAATAAGATGATTGCTGTCGATCGCGAATGCAGGTACGGGACAGCCATCAAAGAACTCGGATATCTGCGGCTCTGACAGCTGATTCTGCGAACTGAGAAATGACACGATTTCTACCTCCCAAATAATCCAGACTTCTATCTGTCTCCTGCATTGGCGCCCAGGATCGTGCAAGCTTCTTTGAATTGTCTTTCAGTGGCGCTGAAAACCTCCATCAGTGTCTGTTGGTCCATATTCAGGAGATCCCATTCCTGTTGCGGAATCACAGGAACGCGATCATGTTCTCCACCACTCAGATCCAGCCCGTAGGCAATGGCATCGGCAACGCTCACAATGGACGCCGCCAGAGAGTGCGAAGGAAGGCTGTTATTTCCGGGTGTATTCAATGTCTCGACAATTGATGTCGGGAACTTCCAGTGCGCAAGAACCGCACTACCGGCCACTTTATGATCGATGCCAAAGATGTGAATTTCTGCAGCCACCAAGTCGCCGTCATGCTGAGAACGCCATTTCAGCACCTCTTGATAGCGCGATGGAGAATACGTTGCCAGCACTAATCGACCAATGTTATGCAAGAGCCCACCGATGAAAGCCTGATCTTCGTTTCCTCCGCAACTTCTTGCGATCGCTTTAGCCGTCAATGCCGTCGCAATGGCATGCTTCCAAAATTCCGTGTAGTTAAGTTCCTTCGACTTTCCCTCAGAAAAAGTTCCTACAATTGCAGCAGCTGTAACCAGAGAACGAACGCTATTGAATCCCAGTACGGCAACTGCATGTGGGATAGATCCCACTTTGCTTTGCATTCCGTAAAACGACGAATTGGCCAACCCCAGCACCTTCGCAGTCAAGGCCTGGTCGTGCGAGATTTTTTGTGCAAGCGTATTGGTGTCCACATCGCCGTTGTCAAGCGCGTCAACAAGCTCCATCACGATGTGGGGTAGCGAAGGAAGCCGGAGAACCGCCTCGCTGATTTCCTCGCCGGTTAAGGGGGTCATGGCATCTTCCTGTAACGCCTGAGCGAATCCAGCAGGAGCCGATTGGCTTCTCCGTCGAGACTGTTCCTGAACAGCGCATCTAATCTTTGCAGTTTCTGCTCCTGTGCTTCGTTGTGTCCATCTTCTGTAACCGACGGCTGTACTGTGATGCTTTGTATGCCGCGCTGCTTCAATGCGTGAATCGATTTTTCAGTCAATTCCACACCGGGAGAAATCAAGCGAGTACCGGCCTTGTCCAGCACTGCTTCCGCCAATACCATGCCTGGCTTTGCGTCACTCAGGAGTGTCTCGCGAGACGAATCAATTTCGGCCATGGTTGTTTAGCTCGCGTCCAATTTAATGAGTGTCATCAGCTTCCCTTTGGAGCGAGAGTTTTTCCCCATAGGATGGGTGAGAACCTTATAACGCTCGTTGTGAAAGATAATTTCTGTGCTGGCTTGATTCAGCGCCTGTTCCAATTGGGGAGCATTACGCGCCATCTTCATACCGAGAAAAGTATTGGAGTGACCCAGAAGCTCTTGCGCTGCAGCATTGATGAACACGATATTTTTCTCATCATCGATGCCAAGTATGGGGGTACTGACATGCGCCAGGATCTCATGCGTAATTTGCAGGCTCACTTCATCATTTTCAATCCGCTCTTCCTGCTCTCTCAGCAATTTGTCCAACGCATGATTCGTGCTCTCCAGTGCTGAATTTGCTATTTGAAGCTGACGTTGCAGACGCAGATTTTCATCTGCCATTTCTTTTCTTCGGAAGGCTTCCGCCACATGTCCTCTTAGTTGAACATCGTCCCAAGGCTTGGTAAGAAATTTATACACAGCGCCTTCATTGACCGCATCAGTGACCGACTGTAGCTCCGTATAGCCGCTCAGAACAATCCTAATGGTGTCCGGATAGGATTCTTTGGCCAGACGCAAAAACTCTACGCCTGTCATTCCTGGCATACGTTGATCTGTGACGATGACGTCTACTGGATTTTCCTTCAAAGCATCCAAAGCTTCTTGGCCGTTGTTAGCAGTCATGATGTCGTACTTGTCTTGACGCAGCAGGCGTTTCAGGGCCGACAAGATGTTGATTTCATCATCGACCAACAACAATCGGCGCCGAAATGCCTCAGGAATCGCTTCTTCCGACATAGTTTTTCGCTCCTCCGCTAAGCATCTTTTTCCAAAATCTTGACCGATATCTGCAAAGCGGTGTCTTCCAATTGTTCGAACTTGCGGATCTGTTGAATGTTGTTTGCGGAAATAATGGAATCCCGGACGATAAGAAGCACTCCCTCATTAGTCCGCAAGTCCTCCGCCAGTTGCATGCCGACCTCAAGGTCGCGTGACTTGATATCTCTCGATTGTTCAGACAGCAGAGAGTCGCCCTCATTGACGAGTGCAACAAAACTATCCACCACAGCGGGATCGTAACGATGACCGCTTTGGGATTTGATGATTTGTACCGACTTGTCCAGCGGAAGAGGCAGCGTGGCAATTGCCCCGGATCGCAAGGCCTCGAAATCCCGTGCGACAGCCAGAATACGAGCGCCCAGGGGAATCTTGTCTCCGGCAATTCCTTCCGGCAGGCCCCTCCCGTCGTAACGCTCATATTGGTAAAGAATCAGATCGCCGACATCATTAAATGCAGCTACAGGCGTCAACACCATATGCCCTTTGACGGGATGCGTCATGAAAGCCCGTGATTCCTCACCGGACATCTTCTCTTGAGGCTTGCGAATGAGTTCATCAGGCAATCCGATTTTCCCGATGGCATGGAGTAGCCCTGCAATTGCCAGATCCTGTATTTCAATTTCAGGCAGCTTGAATTTTTTTCCCAAGCTGCGGCACAACGCGCTGACGCGGTCAGATTGTCCACCGAGCATGCCCGAGCGCAACTCAATCATGTTCGAGAAGACCTTGAGCATCGTCAAGAAATTCAGTTTAATTTCTGCCTGGCTGTTTTCAAGGAACATCACTGTCTGGCGAATTTCTTCAGTACGAGCCTGAACTTGTTTTTCTAGCCGTGCATTAAATGTCAGGAGTTCTTCGTTCTGTTTTCGAACCACTTCATTAAGTCTTGCCGCTTCCCTTTTTAGTTGTTGCTGCTCCAAGGCGCGCTGTATCGTCAATATGAGATCTTGTTCATCCCAAGGTTTTTGAAGATAGTGATAAATGCCACCGTCATTAATGGCAGACACTGTCGATGTAATTTCTGAGTATCCCGTCAACAGAATGCGCGTCACCTCTGGATAGCGTTCTTTGGCCTTTCCCAGAAACTGCGCGCCTGTCATCTCCGGCATACGCATATCGGAGATGATCAGATCGACCGCATGTTCTTCGAGAAGCCGCAGCCCTTCGGCGCCACTTTCCGCAGTGATAAGCGTATAGCCTTTAGGCCGGAGTACACGCTTAAGGGATGACAAGATGCTCGCTTCATCGTCAACGAGGAGAATGACGGAAGGCGACATGATGCTCCCTGCATCTGGAGAATCCGAAGCGGTATTGGTATTCGACATACTTAAGGCCCTTTTCTATCAACTCTGCACTACGAGTTCTCAGGTGTATGAATTTGTCGCAGACTACTGACTGACGGGAAGACAGACTGTAAAACTTGTGCCGATACCTACTTCGCTTTGCACCTCGATCCGTCCATTGTGTTTTTGTACAATCCCATAGGACAACGACAAGCCCAGTCCCGTGCCGCTTCCAACAGGCTTGGTCGTGAAAAATGGTTCAAAAATGCGCGACAGATTTTCTGGAGGGATGCCGCAGCCGGTATCTTGAATCCGTATGAACACCCAATCTTCTTTGCATTCTGTATGGATACTGATAGTGCCTCTTTCAGAGATAGCATGTGCAGCGTTTACCAGAAGGTTCATGAATACCTGATTCAATTGAGAAGCAAGACCTTTTATCAGAGGCAACACACCGTAATGCTTTTCAATGACAGCTTTGTATTTAAGTTCATTGTTGGCGATAGTGATCGTGCTTTCCAAGCCTTTGGCAACATCTACCATCTGCCAGTCGCTTTCACCGACGTGCGAAAAGTCCTTCAAGGACTGAACGATGTCTTTCACGCGCTTAAGGCCGTCCAAAGACTCGGCAATCAGATCGACGACGTCTTCTCTCAGATACGCCAGATCTGCCTCCATGCTTAATTTCTTCGCCTGGCTTTTCAGATCGGCGCTGAGTTCATCTTGTTGCAACAATTCTTCTTGCCGCATGACCACTTGCAGCAGCTTATCGACATAGGTATTCAAGGATTTCATGTTGGAACTGACGAACCCAACAGGATTGTTGATTTCATGTGCAACGCCTGCTGCCAGTTGACCAATCGAAGCCATCTTTTCCGACTGCAGAAGCTGGGCTTGCGTCTCCTTCAGCTTTTCAATCAGATTGCGTTGCTCCTCTCCCGTACGGTGCAGAGCTTCTTCCATCAACTTTCTCTCGGTGATGTTGGTTAAGGAGCCTATAACCTCGATCGGATTGTTATTTTCATCTCGGATAAGACGCAAGCTGTCGTGCATCCACAAATACCGCCTGTCTTTGGTGAGAAAACGATACTCATAGGCCCGCTCTCCCTCAACAAACAACAGGGCCAGGCTGGAGAATATGTTCGGCGCATCGTCGGGATGAATATGGTCGAACCAGAAATTGGGATCGTCAACCATCTCCTGGGGAGCATAGCCCAACACTCTCGACGCGTTTTCACTGACGAAGGTCATCTTGAAATCCCCCGACGGCACACTGCTATAGATGATTGCAGGAGTGTTCGCGATCAGATACTCAAATCTCTGCGTCATCTCCATCGGCTGGGCGATGGGCGCGTTCGATTCGAAGGTTTCGAATTGTTGGTTCATGATCTATAGGGTAATAGCCTTACAGACGCTTGATAACAACTGGCAGCCGGTATTTATAGTTCCTTTTTGTACGACTATCCTGCCAATGCTGTCTCCTGTAGACACATTATTATCAGCAAAGACCAATACAAGCAATTCAATTCAGCAACTCTCTTGACTGGTTGAGGACAGAGATACGTTGTCTTTAACCTGCCATAGGCATACCATGAAATTCAGTGTCGGGCGTAGCAGCAATTTTCGCGGCCAATTTCGGTCCAGATCTTTCCTTCCGGTACAAAGTCTATGTATAAAGCGGCGCTTGCTGAGTTTCCTTCATACTCAGAAGAAAACCTTCGCATTATCTTTGTCGAGGATGTAATTGAAGACGCTCAGCTCGTGTATCACGAACTTGAACGATCCGGCCTGCACTCTTCTTTTGAACGTGTTGACACACCTGCCGATTTTCTGCATGCACTGCAAGGTCGCGTAGACATCATCTTGTGCGACTTTTCGCTGCCGGTTTTTGACGGAATGACTGCTCTGCGCATTGCCAAGGAACAAACTCCTGACGTCCCCTTTATCTTTGTCTCCGGAACAATTGGCGAAGAACTTGCGATTCAGGCACTGAGGGTGGGCGCCTACGACTATGTCCTTAAAAGTAATATTGCGCGCCTGCCGTCGTCCGTACGCCGTGCACTACAAGAGTCCCATGAACGTGCAATTAGACGAAGAACCGAAGAGATACTATATGCAGAGAGTCATCTGCTTTCCACTGTCTTTGACACCGCCGGCGCCATAGGCGTCATGCTCGATTTAGAAGGTCGCATACTTCGCTTCAACCATGCAGGAGAAAAGTCCACCGGCTATGCAGGCGCGGATGTTCTGGGATTGTGCTTCTGGGATGTGTTCTTTACTCCCTCCCAGGCACTCGACGAAAAAGAGCGCTATCAAAAAACTGAACGGTCATTGTTTCCGCTGCAGTATCAGAGTGAATGGCTTGCACACGATGGCCGGCCACGTACCATTCTCTGCTCTCTGAATATTTTGGAAAATCGTTATTTCAAAACTATTTTCATCATTAGCGGCATCGATATTACTGAGTGGCAAGAGGCTGAAGAAAAAATTTATCAATTGAGCCACTTCGACCACGTTACAGGATTACCAAATCGCGTAGTTTTGCGAGATCGTTTAAACCAAGCCATTCTGCGGAGGGAATCAGACGACACGTTGGTTGTACTTCTGCTCGTTGAATTGAACGGTCATACTCAGATCCGGGACGCACTCGGCACACAGGCAAGCATCGCTCTATCTATCGCCGTGGCACAACGCCTGCAGTCCTGGAAACGTCCTGAAGAAGCAACAATTGCACAATATTCCGATGGCGTTTTTGCTGTCTTGTTAGAAGGTGCAGAGCAGAACGAGCTGGATATTGTCATTGGAGATTTGATTCGAATATTAATGGATCCTTATCCGATCCCGGATCAACCCAGCGTCCACCTGTTTCCCAAACTTGGCATTTCCATTTCCCCCAACGACACTCACACGTCAGAAACTCTATTGCACTATGCCGAAATTGCTTTGCATCGTGCACAGTTGAGTATCCACGACCATCATCAATTCTATTCTCCAGACTTCAATAAGGAAATTGCACTCCGCCATGTTCTCGCTACTCAGCTGAGAGATGCCATCCGACATGATGCCCTTGTATTGCACTATCAGCCGCAGGTATCTTTGAAGAATGGAAGAATCGCCGGATTCGAAGCATTGGTTCGATGGAATCATCCTGAAAGAGGATTGCTCATGCCCGCCGAATTTATCGCGTTGGCGGAAGAGTCCGATTTGATCTTTGAATTGGGCGAATGGGTACTGAGAACGGCATGTCGCCAGTGCAAGGCGTGGCAAGAGATGGGATTCAAGCCGGGGACTATCGCGGTAAACCTATCCGCGATGCAGTTCACGGAAAAAGATCTCAAGGTACTACTTGGCCACATTCTTGACGAATCTAAACTAGACCCTCAGTTTCTCGAATTGGAGTTGACCGAGAGTGTTTCGATGGACGATCCTGAGAAGAGTATTGCCATCATGGTCCATTTGCGAAAACTCGGCATTACGCTTTCTATTGATGATTTCGGTACCGGTTATTCCAATCTGAGTTATCTGAAGAGATTTCCTGTCGGCCGGCTTAAGATCGACAGGTCGTTTGTGCGCGATCTGGTGGAAGATCCGCATGACTTGGCCATTTGCAGATCCATTATTGCCATCGCAAAAAGCCTGCGTCTGGAAGTCATCGCCGAGGGTGTTGAAACTATCAGCCAACTCAAAATGCTCCATGCCGAGGGATGCGACAAAATTCAAGGCTACTATTTCAGTACGCCTCTGCCGGCCCAGGACTGCACCTCGCTGCTTGAGCGTGATATTTCTTTACCAATGGAATCCATTCGCCGGCAATCCTATGCCCGCGCATTGCTTGTCGTAGACGATGAGGTGAATATCCTCTCCGCAATACGACGCACACTGAGCCGTTCCGGTTATCAGATATTTACAGCCAGTCACGCGACGGAAGCCTTCGAAATCCTGGCGAAACATCAAATCGGTGTCGTACTTACGGATCATCAGATGCCTGATGTATTGGGAACTGAATTGTTGGAAAAGGTGAGCCACATGTTTCCCAACACGGTACGGATCATGTTAACAGGGCATGCGAATCTGCAAAGCGTCACGCAGGCAATTAACCAGGGCGCCATATATAAATTCCTCGTCAAGCCTTGGGATAACGACGAGTTGGAAAAAACCGTCCTGGAGGCCTTCGAGAAATTTGAAGCGACAACGAAATTGCAGTAAACATCGACTACACCAATCAACCTTCCGCGATTTGTTCATGGACTGAATTGCAAGGCTAAAAGATTTACCGGGGAGCATTCGACAAAAGCAACGCTCCTGCACGGATCGCCAATAAAAAAACCCGCAGTGGCGACACTGCGGGGTTTTATCGTTTCGCCGTCTGCTCGATGCCTCAGGCGATCCGTTGTTCCGAAGCCGGATCAAACAACAAGGCCTTGGTCAGATCGAAGGCCAGTTTAAGCGGTTCGTTTGGCAAGGCGCCTGCGCGCGGGTGCGTGCGGCACGTCACCGGCGCGTCGTTGAAACGGGCCACCACCAAGGTATCCGGGCCGGTTGGCTCGGTCAGCTCGACCGTGCAGTCGACTTCGGTTGGGCGATAGCTGCCGGTGGTGCTGAGCGGGTCTCCGTTGCGAGCGCTCATGGCGTCGGTGACGTGTTCCGGACGAATGCCGAGCACGATGTCGCGGCCGACCCACTTTGCAACTGCGTCGGTGTGACCGTTCAGCGGCAAAGTCAGCAAGGTCTTGCGACCGCCGTGGTCCAGTTCGAATGCCGGTGCGGAGCCGTCAGTAGTCAGTTTGCCGCGCAGGAAGTTCATCGACGGCGAGCCGATGAAGCCGGCAACGAACAGGTTGCTCGGCGAGTCGTAAATCTCTTGCGGGCTGCCGAACTGCTGAACCACGCCGTCCTTCATGACGGCGATGCGGTCGCCCAGCGTCATTGCTTCGATCTGGTCGTGCGTGACGTAGACGATGGTGCTGCCGAGGCGTTGATGCATGCGCTTGATTTCGGCGCGCATTTCGACGCGCAGCTTGGCGTCCAGGTTCGACAGCGGTTCGTCGAACAGGAACAGCGAGGGATCGCGCGCAATCGCGCGGCCCATCGCCACGCGCTGGCGCTGGCCGCCGGACAGCAGCGCCGGCTTGCGATCCAGCAGATGGGTGATCTGCAGGATGTTGGCGACGCGCTCGACGATTTCCTTTTGCTCGGCTTTGGGGATCTTGCGAATGCCGAGGCCGAAGGAAATGTTTTCGCGCACTGTCATGGTCGGATACAGCGCATACGACTGGAACACCATGGCGATGTCGCGTTCTTTCGGGGCGACGTTGTTGACGACGCGGTCGCCGATCATGATCTCGCCTTCGGAAACGGTCTCCAGGCCGGCGATCATGTTGAGCAGGGTCGACTTGCCGCAGCCGGAGCCGCCGACCAGAATCAGGAACTGGCCGTCTTCGATTTCCAGATCGATGCCCTTGAGGACTTCATTGCCGTTGGGGTAAACCTTGCGTACGTTGCGAATTGATAAGCTTGCCATTTCTTTTACATCTCCATGAATTCTGTTCTTGAACTGCTTAACCCTTGACGGCGCCGGCTGTCAGTCCACGCACAAAGTATTTACCAGCGAGGATATATACCAGCAGCGTCGGTAGCGCCGCGATGATCGCCGCCGCCATATTGACGTTGTACTCGGTCACACCGGTCGAGGTATTGACCAGGTTGTTCAGCGCCACGGTCACCGGTTTCGCATCCGAACCGCCGAACACCACGCCGAACAGGAAGTCGTTCCAGATCTGCGTGAACTGCCAGATGAAGCAGACCATGAAAATCGGCAGCGACAGCGGGAAGATGATCTTGCGGTAGGTCAGGAAGAATCCGGCGCCGTCGATGCGCGCTGCCTTGACCAGTTCTTCCGGCACCGTGACGTAGTAGTTGCGGAAGAACAGCGTGGTGAAGGCAATACCGTAGACGATGTGCACGAAGATCAGGCCCGGCGTGGTGTTAGCCAGGTCGAACATGCCCAGCAAGCGCGCCATCGGCAGGATCACCACCTGGAACGGAATGAAGCAGCCCACCATCAGTGCTGCGAACAGCGCCTCGGAACCACGAAAACGCCAGTGCGCCAGCACGTAGCCGTTGAGCGAGCCGATCAGTGTCGAGATCAGCACGGCCGGGATCGTCATCTTCAACGAATTCCAGAAGAACGGCGCCAGGCCGCCGCAGTCGACGCCGGTGCAGGCGCTGTCCCAGGCTTTACCCCAGGCGGCAGTGGTCGGCGACATCGGCGGCGCCAGCAGGTTGCTGGTGCGGATTTCGTCGAGCGATTTCAGCGAGGTGGTGATCATCACGTACAGCGGCGCGAGGTAGTACAGCGCCACCAACACCAGCAGGATATAGATCAGCACGCGGCCGATAGTCAGCGGCTTGCGCTCCTGGTTCAGCCCGCCCTTGGGAGCAAATGTATCAACGGCCATTGCGGGTTCCTTTCGTTTCCAGATACATCAAAGGCACCAGCACGGCCAGCACGGTCGCCAACATCATCACGGCAGAAGCGGCGCCCAGGCCGAGCTGTCCGCGCGTGAAAGAGAACTGATACATGAAGATCGCCGGCAAGTCCGACGAGGTGCCGGGGCCGCCTGCGGTCAATGCCATCACCAGGTCGAAACTCTTGATCGCGATATGGCCGAGCACCAGCAGCACGCTGAAGAACACCGGGCGCAGCGCCGGGATGACGATGCGGCGATAAATGGTCGGCAAGCTGGCGCCGTCGACCATCGCCGCCTTGATGATGGCGTCGTCGATGCCGCGCAAACCGGCCAGGAACAGCGCCATCACAAACCCCGACGACTGCCACACGCCGGCAATGACGACGGTGTAGATCGCCATGTCGGAGTTGACCAGCCAGTCGAAGGTAAAGTTGGCGAAGCCCCAGTCATGCATCATTTTTTCCAGGCCGAGGCCGGGATTGAGAATCCATTTCCAGGCGGCGCCGGTCACGATGAAGGACAGCGCCATCGGGTACAGATACACCGCGCGCAATGCGCCTTCGGCGCGGATCTTCTGATCCAGCAAAATTGCCATGAACAGGCCGATGACCAGGCACAGCAGGATGAACAGCCCGCCGAAAATGCCCAGGTTGGCTGCAGCCGTCCACCAGCGGTCGAGGGCGAACAATCGGGTGTATTGATCGAATCCGGCAAATTCGTAGTTGGGCATCAGGCGCGAATTGGTCAGCGACAGATAGCCGGTGAGTGCGATGAAGCCGTAAACAAAGACCAGCGACAAAATGATGGTCGGCGATAAGACCAGACGCGGCAGCCAGTTATCGGCCAGCGCGGCGAATTTTCCACTGTGTCGGCGCGCGGGCTTGCCGGCTGCGTTCGAACCAGTCGACGACAGGGAAACTGTTGAGTTGGACATGCATGTCTCCTGAACCCGGGGAAATATCGCGAAGCCGGCCGGACAATCTTGCCGGCCTTTCACGACGATGGGCGCCTGACCGCTGCGCCCGCCCCGTAAATACCCTGTCCGCAAACACGCCGGAGCGTGCTGCGGAGCAGGCCTTATTACACTGCTTCTAATTACTTCTTATTGCTTATTGAGTTTTAGCTGCTTTTGCCAGGGCTTGCACGGCGGCTTGCGAAGTCATGTTGGAATTCATGAACTTGGCAATCACGTCGAACATCGCGCCTTGAGCGGCCGAGCTGATGGCCATACCGTGGGCCATGCTTGGCTCCAGTGTATTGGCTTTGCTCGATGCGGCAAAGTCGTCCATCGACTTGGTGGCGCAGCTGTCGAATTTGCCGCGCGGGATATCAGGACGGACCGGGATCGAACCCTTGTTCAGGTTGAATACTTCCTGGAATTCCGGGCTCATGATGGCGGTTGCCAAGGTCAGCTGCGCCTTTTGCGAGTCAGGATTCTTGACCTTGAACATGGCGATCGAGTCGATGTTGAAGGTGTAGGACTTGTCGGTGCCCGGTGCTGCTACGCACAGATAGTCCTTGCCCGGCTGCTTGCCGGCGGTGGTGAACTCGCCCTTGGCCCAGTCGCCCATGAATTGCATGCCGGCCTTGCCGTTGATGACCATGGCGGTCGCCAGGTTCCAGTCGCGGCCTGCAGAATCCTTGTCGATGTAGGTCTTGATCTTGCCCAGTGTGTCAAAAGTCTTGACCATGTTGGCGCTGGTCAGGGCTGTTTGGTCCAGTTTCACCAACGCCTTCTGATAGAAGTCGGCGCCGCCGACGCCCAGGGCGACGGTTTCAAACACGGTGGCGTCCTGCCATGGCTGGCCGCCATGGGCAACGGCGACGAAGCCGGCCTTCTTGATCTTTTCTGCAGCGTCGAAGAATTCATCCCAGGTGGTCGGGGTCTTGGCGCCGGCTTTTTTCAGCACTTCCGGGTTGATCCACAGCCAGTTCACACGGTGCACGTTGACCGGTGCGGCGACGTAGTGGCCTTGATACTTCATCACGCTGGAGACCGACTTCGGCAACAGGGAATCCCACTTGCCGGCGGTGGCGGCGGAATCAATATTGGCCAACACACCTTCCTGACCCCATTCCTGAATGGCAGGGCCCTTGATCTGGGCGGCTGTCGGAGGGCTGCCGGCGATGACGCGCGCCTTCAGCGCGGTCGTGGCGTTCTCACCCGCGCCGCCTGCAACGGCGAAATCTTTCCAGGTAACGCCCTTGGCTTCCATGATTTTTTTCAGTTCAGCAACCGATTTTGCTTCACCGCCGGAGGTCCAGTAATGCAGCACTTCCACTTCCGCGGCATACGCTACGGTGGAAGCTGCGATCAGGCTGGTGGCGATCAGACTTTTTTTAATGGCGTGCTTCAACATCATTTTTTATCTCCTGTGTTTTAAAAATTGCCGGCGACTTGCATCGCGGCAAGGTCAGCGTTCCCGGGGGAGAGAACTTGCTACTGGTTGGCGGTGCCTGGTGGACACTCTTTGCCCTGAGACCTGAATAGATCCCAGTCACTTTACTAAAACTACAAAAACTGCCGCAATAAAATTTAATTATTAGGGCAAACTCCCGTCGCTCGCTTGTAATTGTAGTAATGCTACAGTAACATTGCAACACAAGTTTTTGTTTAGTTACATCAAAATCACATGCAAGAAGAAACCAAGTTCAATTTCGTCCTGTTTGGAGCGACAGGCGATCTGGCGATGCGCAAGATCATTCCAGCGCTGTTCTCCGCGCATCTTGACGGCAAATTGCATCAAGACGGTCGCATCATTTGCGTTTCCAACCAGCAATTGAGCCAGGAGGCTTATCTCGACTGGGCGCACACCCAGGCTGGCATGCATGTCAGCGAAGGCATTGCTGCTGAGAACGCAAAAAAATGGCAAAGTTTTCTTCAACGCATTACTTATGTTGTGCTGGATGCCACCAACGCGGCCGACTACGCCCTGCTCGGCCGGCAACTGAGCGGTGAAGCCGTCACGGTGTTTTATCTGGCGACCTCGCCGAAACTGTTTGAACCGATCTGCAACCATCTGGCCGCCAGCGGCATCGCGCTGGACAACGCCCGCGTCGTGCTGGAAAAGCCGCTGGGCCACGACCTGCAGTCCTCGCGCGCCATCAACGACGCCGTGGCGCGCGTGTTCGCGGAAGACCAGATCTACCGCATCGATCACTATTTAGGCAAGGAGTCGGTGCAGAACCTGCTGGCGCTGCGCTTCGCCAACAGCCTGTTCGAACCGCTGTGGCGGCGCGAATCGATCGAACACGTGCAACTGACCATCGCTGAACAGCTCGGAGTGGAAGGCCGCGGCGAGTTCTACGACGGCACCGGCGCCTTGCGCGACATGGTGCAGAACCATTTGCTGCAACTGTTGTGCATGGTGGCGATGGAACCTCCGACCTCGCTTGATGCCAACGCTATACGGGATGAAAAAGTACGCGTGCTGCGCGCCCTGAAACCGTTCAGCCGCGACGACCTGGAATCGCACGCCGTGCGCGGCCAATACGCCGCGGGCGCGGTGCGCGGCCAGCCGGTCGTCGGCTATCACCAGGAAGCAGGCATCCCGAAGCAATCCAAGACGGAAAGCTTTATCGCCCTGCACGCCGAAATCAACAACTGGCGCTGGGCCGGCGTGCCGTTTTTCTTGCGCACCGGCAAGCGCCTGGCGGAACGCACTGCGGAAATCGTGATTACCTTCCGGCCGATTCCGCACGCGATCCTGCCGATGCCGAGCGGCATCCCGACCAGCAATCGGCTGGTGATCCGCCTGCAGCCGGAAGAATCGATACAACTGCATTGCTTTGCCAAAGAGCCCGGCGACGGCATGGCGATCCAGCCGGTGGCGCTGGATCTGGCCTTCGACCAGGCGTTCAAGCAAAAGCGAGCCGATGCGTATGAACGTCTGCTATTGGACGTCATCCGCGGCAATCTGTCTTTATTTGTACGCCGCGATGAGCAGGAAGCTGCGTGGCGCTGGGTGGAGCCGCTGCTCAGCCACTGGCAGAGCACCTCGGCCGCACCGAAATCGTATTTGGCTGGAAGTTGGGGACCCAGTGCATCGTCGGCAATGATGTCGCGCGCCGGCGCGCACTGGCCAGAAGACCGGTGATCGAACCGGTAAAGCGGTCGCGCCGGCAGGATCAGGCGTTAAAGCTTTACCAAAACGGATTTGCGCAAAGCGAGCTACTATACGCCACTGCGATCTGCATACCGTTCAGAATCACCGATAACGCATAACCGTTTTTATTCGGAAAGTTTTACTACATGTCTTCAGCATCGCTCATACATGGCAGTTACAACCCGTCGAACACCTTCATGGATGGTCCGCGCTTGTTGGCTGATATCGGCGGCACCAATGCCCGCTTCGCGCTGGAACGCGCGCCCGGGCAGATAGACACCATCCAGACGCTGCGCTGCGCCGATTACCCGGAGTTTTCGCAGGCGGTCAAAGCTTATCTGGCGACCAACGATCATCCGGCGATTCACCACGCGGCTATCGCCATCGCCAATCCGGTGCAGGGCGACCAGATCAAGATGACCAATCACCACTGGGCGTTTTCGATTGAAGAGACGCGCAAGCTGCTCGGCCTCGACACGCTGCTGGTGGTCAATGACTTCACCGCGCTGTCGATGGCGCTGCCGCATCTGGAGCAGTCGCACTGCATACAGGTCGGCGGCGGACAAGGGCTGGAAGGCGGCGTGATCGGCCTGGTCGGCGCCGGCACCGGCCTCGGCGTGGGCGGCCTGATCCCGAGCGAAGGCCGCTGGATTGCGCTGGGCAGCGAAGGCGGTCACGTCTCGTTCTCGCCGGCCGATGAAAAAGAAGCGGCGATCCTGCAGTATTGCTGGCGCACTTACAAGCACGTCTCGGCTGAACGCCTGATCTCCGGCCCCGGCCTGGAAATGATTTACAGCGCACTGTGCGAGATCAACAAGATCAAGAACGCCGAAGAATTGAGCGCGCCGCAGATCGTCGACCGCGCGCTGAACCAGAACGACGCACTGTGCCTGGAAGTGATCGATTGCTTCTGCGGCATGCTCGGCACGCTGGCATCCAACGTCGCCGTCACGCTGGGCACGCTGGGCGGGATTTATATCGGCGGCGGCGTGGTGCCGCACCTGGGCGATTACTTTGCACGCTCGGCCTTCCGCGCCCGCTTCGAAAGCAAAGGGCGTTTCGACGCCTACATGCAAAAGATCCCGACCTTTGTCATCACCGCACCCTACCCGGCGTTTGTCGGCGTCGCCGCGATCCTGGCGGAACGCCTGGGCGGCGGCAATGCCGTGCCTTTCCTGGAGCGCATCCGCAAGGCGCGCTCGCAATTCTCGCCGGCCGAAGAACGCGTCGCCAGCCTGATCCTGGCGCACCCGCGCGCCGTCATGAGCGAACCGATTTCGGAAATCGCCCGTCGCGCCAACGTCAGCCAGCCGACCGTGATCCGCTTCTGCCGCACCATGGGCTGCCAGGGCCTGGCCGACTTCAAGCTGAAGCTGGCCTCCGGCGTCACCGGCACCGTGCCGGTCGCGCACAGCCAGGTGCACGTCGGCGACTCGCCGCTGGACGTCGGCGTCAAGGTGGTCGACAACACCATCGCGGCCATGATGGAAGTGCGCGACAGTCTCAATGCCGACACCCTGAGCAAGGTCATCGAAGTGCTGAGCCACGCCACCCGCGTGGAGTTCTACGGTTTCGGCAGCTGCGGCCTGGTGGCGGAAGACGCGCAACAAAAGTTCTTCCGCCTCGGCATCCCGTCGACCGCCTACACCGATCCGCAATTGCAGGAAGTGTCGGCATCGCTGTTGAAGAACACGGACGTCGCCGTGATCATCTCCAACTCGGGCCGCCTGCGCCATCTGGCGACCACGGTCGAAGTGGCGGTCAACTCCGGCGCGACCATCATCGCGCTGGCGCCGAGCAATTCGCAACTGGCCAAGCGCGCCGACTTCACGCTGGCGGTCGAGCACGATGAAGGCAGCACCATGCACATCCCGATGGTGTCGCGCATCCTGCTGCTGCTGCTGGTAGATGTGCTGGCAGTCGGCGTGTCGTTGAACCGCTCCAGCCCGTTCGCCGAGCTGCAACGCCAGGCCAAGCGGGGCATCCTGGCGCACATCGCCTCCACGCATGACGTCATCGGCGACAAGGTGTCGGCTGCGGATGATCATCCGGCCGATCGCAGCGAAGAAGGCGGCAAACCCAATCTGATCTCGCATACCAAGTAAGCGAGCGCATCGGTTCACCAGTTAAGCGGCGGAGACAAAGAAGGCAGGCGCAACATATAAGCCTTTTGCATAAAAACAACCGGCAAGACCTTTGGGTCTTGCCGGTTTTTCTTTGCGCCTTGCCAATTTGATTGATGCAAAAAAGTGTATCCCCGTCGTCCTGACGAAAGTCAGGACCCAGCGTCGTATCGGAGGTCGTTACGACACTGGGGCCCGGCATTCGCTGGGACGACTGCAAACCATCCAAGGCGTCAATGTCTCAGAACCAGTGATTGGCCTGCTTCAGATCGTTGCGCAACTCGCGGAAGCAGTGATCGGTCCATTCGCTGCGGCTGACTTCATTACGCCGCATCAGCACGATCTTGCGCTTGAGCGTGGGAAAGCGCAGCGGCGCGACGTGCAGCGTGTCGTCGCGCAGATAGCTGGTGTACAGGCTCGGCATGATCCCGATGGCGATGCCCGAACGCACCACGCCGTACAGCGACTCGCTGTGCACGACCTGATAGCGCTTGGACGACGACAAACCATGCTGCAGCAAGGCCGCCGAGGCGAATTCCCATACGCTGCCCTGGGTGAACAAGACGATCTCCTCGCCCGCCATCTGCCGCCAATGCACTTCCTTGGAACCGGCCAGCGGATGCTCGCGCGACACGATCAGCACCAGTTCATCCTCGAACAGCGTGACGGTATCGAGCGATGCCGCGTCCGGGTCGGGCGGCTTGATGCCGACGCAAAAGTCCAGCTTGCCGGTATGCAGCGCCGCCAGCAGTGCGTCGTTGGGCATGTCCGACAACATGATTTCCACATGTTCGTCATGGGCGGCGTTATAGCGCGCGATCACCGCCGCGGTCAGCGTGACCGCCGAGGGAATGGCGCCGATGCGGATACGATGCCGTCCGGTGCCGATGACGTGCTGGATGTCGTTGAAGGTGTTGGCCGCCGTATTGAGCAGATGCCTGGCGTATTCCAGCACCACCGCGCCCTGCGCCGTCAGGCCGATCTGGTGCGTGGTGCGGTCGAACAGCTTGGTGCCGAGCTGGTTCTCCAGCTGCTTGATGGAGGCGCTGAGCGCCGGCTGCGTCACGGACAGCTCTTCCGCCGCCCGGCTGAAACTGTTGGTGGAAGCCAACGTCGCCAGCGCCTGCAAGTGGCGCAAGGTAACCTTGTTATTGAGCTTGATCATGGCTATGGCCCGCTTTCACCGCCCCATGCGCGTTACCTGCCGGATACGCGCAAGACGGTTATAAGTTAAATTTATGAAATTATAAAAATAAACAAATTATATTATTTATCTAATTATCATATTCTGCATCCCGGTGGCATAACGCCTAAAACGTATTTTTTATTTTCTCGGGCTCTGCGCCCGATTTCCGGGGGGATGATGATGATGAAGCAATGGATGATCGGCACAATGGCAATTCCAGCGCTGTTGGCAGGTGCCCAGGCACAGGCGCAAAGCAAGGTGGAAATTTACGGTTTGATCTCCGGCGGCATCGGCTATCTGAGCAACCAGGGCGGCCCGCACAACCTGGAAGCCCTGAGCGGCACCAACCAGAATCCGCGCATCGGCTTCCGCGGCCAGGAAGACCTGGGCGGCGGCTCGAAAGCCATCTTCAATCTGGAAAACGGCTTCAACATGATGACCGGCGCCGCGTCTCAAAACGGCCGCCTGTTCGGCCGCCTGTCCTACGTCGGCCTGAGCAACAACAGCATGGGTACGCTGACCGTAGGTCGCCAGTACGAAGCGGTCAAGGACTATCTCGGCCCGGTGGTGATTGCCAGTAACGGCGTGCATATCGGCGACAACGACAACGGCTACAACAACCTGCGCGCGCAAAACTCCGTCAAATACATCAGCCCGACTTTCAACAATTTCAACGTCACTGCGCTGTACGGTTTCGGCGAAGTGGCGGGCGACACCAGCATCAACCGCGTCATGAGCATCGGCTCCGGCTACAAGAGCGAGCGCTTCAAGTGGGCCGTGGCCTATACCCAGATGGATACCCCCAACAGCGCCCAGAGCCCTGACGGCGCCATGTCCAACGACTACGCCAGCTCGCTGCTGCTGTTCAACAAGAGCGCCGTCCACAGCACCGTCGGCGTACAAAAGCAACGCATCCTCGGCACCGGCGGCTTTTACACCGTGGGCGATACCGACTTCGGCATGATGTACAGCAACGTCAAGTACGACTACCTGGACAACACCAAGCTGACGCTGCAAAACCTGGATCTGAACCTGGTGCACCACATGACGCCGGCGCTGAACCTGGGCGCGTCCTATTTCTACACCGTCGGCAAGTACGACACCATCAACACCAATCCGAAGTGGCACCAGGTCAACTTCCAGGCCGATTACTTCCTGTCCAAGCGCACCGACGTGGCGATCACCTACAGCTACCAGATCGCTGCCGGCGACGCCAAGAACGCCACCATCTTCGGCTTCCCGTCGTCGAGCGACAAGCATCAAGGCGTCCTCATGTTAGGCATGCGTCACGTCTTTTAAGCAAGGCCCGGGCCTGTCTTCACATGGACAGGCCTAAAATAGGCATCGCATCTGATTATGTCTAAAGGAAATCTATTTTGAAAAAAGCAAGTTTGGCGGGCATGCTTGCCCTGCTCGGTACGGGCCTGCTCACCCTGGCAGTCTCCCCAGCCCATGCCGAGAAACGTACGTTGGTATTGTCCGCCTACCCGATCGCACAGCCGCTGTTCAACAAGTACGTGTATGCGCCGTTCAAGGAAAAATGCGGCTGTGAAATCGTGGTCGAAACCGGCAACAACGCCGACCGTATCGCCAAGCTGGATGCGCGCCGCGACAATCCGGTGGTCGATCTGGTGTTGTTGTCGGACTTCGGCATGCTGGAGGCCTCGCGCAAGGGGCTGATCCAGCCGCTGGACTACAGCAAGCTCAAGAACTATAGCCAGATCTATCCGTTCGCGCGCAATCCCATCGGCGGCAACTACGCGGTCGGCTACACCATTTATTCGGTCGGCCTGGTGTACCGCACCGACAAGATCAAGTCGCTGACCTCGTGGAAAGACCTGTGGCGCGACGACATGAAGGGCCGCATCGCGCTGCCCGACGTCAGCACCACGCAAGGCCCGCTGGCGCTGCAAATGGCGGACATCGCCTGGGGCGGCAAGACTGAAAACTTCAGCACCGGCATGCAAAAGATCCTGGCCATCAAGAACAACGTGGTGACCTTCTCCAAAAACAGTGCGCAATTGTCCTCGCTGTTTGCCCAGGATGAAATCTGGGCCGCGCCGGTGGCGCGCTTCACCTGGGCGCAGTTGATGAAGACCGGCATGCCGCTGAAATGGAGCATTCCGGCCGAAGGCCAGGCCGCCGGCATGAACGTGATGGGCATCGTCAACAAATCCAAAAATGCCGATCTGGCTTATCAGCTGATGGACTTCTGGCTGTCGAAGGAAGTACAGACTGCACTGGCGATGGATCTGGTCGATTCGCCCGTGAACACCCAGGTGGTGCTGCCGAAAGACAAGGCCGAGTTCAACACCTACGGCGGCGAACACATTGCCTCGCTCAAGTTCGTCAAGCCGGAAACCCTGCTCAAGCATCGTTCCGCATGGCTGGAGCAGTGGAACAAGGGCATCAGCAGTAAATAAGCCCTGACAGCTTCACTTGAAGCCCGGGATCGCGGCCACGCCATCCCGGGCTTGCGCATCTGAAGCAGCAAGCAAGTACCAACAAGTAAACGAAGTACAACGGAGTCGCAACACATGGTTGCACATGATAAAAAACGCTTAGGCATCCTGCTGGTGACGCCGGCCCTGATCTTTACGGTGGTGTGCTTCCTGCTGCCGGTGCTGGCGCTGTTGCTGGATGCCTTCCGCGTCGGCGGTCCGGACAGCGTCGACGGCGCAGCGGTGCACTGGGGCGTGGATCGCTTCATTGCCTTCTTTGCCGAACCGCTCAATCGCCAGGTCTTCCTGCGCACCTTGCGCATCGCAGCGTTGGTGACATTGTTCTCGGCGCTGCTGTCGTATCCCGCGGCACAAGCCATCGTGCGCGTGTCGCCGCGCTATCGCGGCCTGGTGCTGGGCATGATGATCCTGCCGCTGATGGTGTCGCCGATTGCGCGCACCTATGCCTGGATCGTGCTGTTCGGCCGCAACGGCGCGATCAATTCCATCCTGTTGCACCTGGGCCTGGCCGATGAGCCGCAGCGCCTGCTGTTCAGCGAAATGGCGGTCTTCGTCGGCCTGCTGCAATTGCTGCTGCCGCTGATGCTGATGTCGCTGGTCAGCTCGATGGAGAATCTGTCGCGCGACATCACGCTGGCCGCCTCCACGCTCGGCGCCAATGCCTGGCAGGTATTCACCCGCGTCACGCTGCCCTTGACGCAGGAAGGCCTGATCGTCGGCGGCACGCTGGTGTTTACCGGCTGCGTCACTGCCTATGTCACGCCGGCATTGCTGGGCGGCCCCAAGGTGCTGATGCTGGAAACCCTGCTCTACCAAAAAGTCAGCGTCGAAAGCGATTTCGGCACCGCCAATGTGATCGCCGTGATACTGGTCGCCATGACGCTGGCCGTCAACGCCGGATTGAAACGCATCTCTTCCAGCCGGAGCTCCACATGAAAGAAGGTCTGTTTTCCCGCACCATCCTGTGGCTGGTGTTCCTGTTCCTGCTGGGACCGTTCATCATCGTCTTCCTGGCCGGTTTCAGCGCCGGCGAAACGCTGGCGTTTCCGCCGACGTCGTATTCGCTGCGCTGGATCGTTGAAGTGCTGGCGGCGGAAGAATTCCAGCGCGCCTTCCAGACCAGCCTTGAAATCGGCTTGCTGGCGACCGTGATCGCCTTGCTGCTGGGCGTGCCGGTGGCCTACGCCATGTCGCGCATGCCGCCGCCGGGCATGGGCGCGATCAAGCAGATCCTGACCTCGCCGCTGATCGTTCCGGCGATGCTGGTCGGCCTCGGCCTGCTACGCCATTTCGTGTTGCTGGTGGATGCACCGGTCTTCCTCGGCTTGCTGATCGGCCACATTGGTTTGCTCACGCCGTATGCGGTGCGCGTGGTGTACGCCAGCCTGGTAAACCTGCGCGTCGACATCGAAGAAGCCGCGATCACGCTGGGCGCCTCGCGCGCGCAGACCTTCTTCCTGATCGTGCTGCCGAATATCCGCAGCGCCGTCATTGCCGCTTTCTTCCTGGCCTTTGTCACCTCGTTCAACCAGGTGCCGGTCTCGCTGTTCCTGACCGGCCCCGGCATCAGCACCTTGCCGATCGAGATGCTGGGCCATATGGAAAACAGTTTCGATCCTTCGATCGCCGCCCTGTCGACCTTGCTGGTCCTGTTCACCATGGCCTTCGTGCTGGTGACCGAGAAGGTGCTGGGAATTTCAAAATACATGTGAGACGCGAGAGCACGATGAGCTATCTGGAATTGCGCCAACTGGCGCTGGGTTACGGCAAAAGCAATGCCGCGGTGGAAAAGCTGGACCTGTCGGTCGAACAAGGCGAACTGATTTCGCTGCTCGGCCCGAGCGGCTGCGGCAAGACCACCACCATGCGCGCCATTGCCGGCCTGATCGACCTGCGTGCCGGCAGCATCACGCTGGACGGCCGCGACATCGGCCGCCTGCCGCCCAACAAACGCAACATCGGCATGGTGTTCCAGTCGTATGCCCTGTTTCCGCATCTGAACGTATTCGACAACGTCGCCTTCGGCCTGCGCCTGCGCAAGGTCGACGACAAGACGCTGCGCGCGAAAGTGGAAAAAGTCATCGCCGCCGTCGGTCTCGCCGGTTTCGAAGCCCGCCTGCCGGCGCAGATGTCGGGCGGCCAGCAACAGCGCGTCGCCCTGGCGCGCGCGATTGTCATCGAACCCAAGCTGCTGTTGCTGGACGAGCCGCTGTCCAACCTCGACGCCAAGCTGCGCGTGCAGATGCGCGCGGAGCTGCGCCGCATCCAGCGCGAGCTCGGCATCACCATGCTGTACGTCACCCATGACCAGGAAGAAGCGCTGGCGCTGTCGGACCGCATCGTGGTGATGAATGCCGGCAAGATCGAGCAGATGGATGCGCCGGAAAACCTGTTCCGCCAGCCGCGCACGCGTTTCGTCGCCAACTTCATGGGCTTTGAAAACATCTTCGATTATCGCGACGGCAACTTGCAGGGCAACGACCAACAGCTGTCATTCGGCGCGGCCGTGCCTGCCGGCACCGCCTGCATCGGCTGGCGTCCGGAGCGCGTGATCGTCGGCATCGGCACCTACATGGGCACCGTCCTGTCGCGCGGCTTCCTCGGCGACTCGGTGGAGTATTTGCTGCAAACGCCATTGGGCGAAGTCAAAGGTTTTGCCGAGGCGCGCTTTGCGACATGGCGTGAAGGCGACACGGTCTCGTTCGATCTGCCGTCAGACAGCGCCTTGTTTTTGCCGGCCTAGAACAACAAGAAAATCACACGCAAGAAAGAATTCATCATGCAAAAAATCTGGCTGGATACCGATCCCGGCTTCGACGACTGGCTCGCGATGCTGATGCTGTCGGCCAATCTCGACGTGCAATGGCTGGGCGTCTCCGTCGTGGCCGGCAACGCTCCGCTGGCGACGACTTACGACAACGCCTTGCGCATCAGGAAACACTATCACCTCGACGTACCGGTCTATGCCGGTTGCGACGCGCCGCTGGCAGGCGCACAGGAAACTGCGCAATGCATCCTCGGCGCCGACGGCATGGCAACCACCGGCGAGCCCCTGCCGACCGTCGACATCCGCCAGTCGGAAGCGGAGCAGGAAGCGCGCGAACAGCGCAGCCCCTTGCCTCATGCGGTCGACGCATTGATTGAAGCGGTGCGCAAGCATCCGGGCGAACTGACGCTGATGTGCATCGCGCCGATGACCAACATCGCCACCGCCTTGCAGCGCGCGCCAGACATCGCGGCGCAGATCAGGGAAATCATCCTCATGGGAGGTTCGGCCGACCAGGGCAACCACACCGCCGCCGCAGAATTCAACATCTTCGCCGATCCGGAAGCGGCCGACATCGTCTTCAACGCCGGTATCCCCTTGCGCATGTTCGGCCTGAACCTGTGCCGCCAGTTGCTGGTGACCTCGGCCGAAGTGCAGCAAGTGCGCGCACTCGGCACGCCGCGCGCAAAATGGCTGGCGGGATACTTCGACGCCTACCTGCGCATCCGCAGCGCCGACGGTTCGGTGCCGATGCCGATGTACGACCCGGCCGTAGCGATCTACCTGCGTCGGCCGGAATTGTTTTCCTTCAAGCCGGCGCGCGTGGACATTGAAGTGCAAGGCCGCCTCACGCGCGGCATGACGGTGTGCGAGTTCCGCGTCCCGCGCCGCGCCGAAGCCAACACCGAAGTCGCCATGACCGTCGACGGTCCGCGCGCCATGGAATGCATGATGCGGGAATTGCTGGGCACGCTGTCGTAGCTCACTTCCCGGCAGCGTACACAAAACGCGTAGAACAGAAAAAACAGCAGCAGAACAGAATGGATTCAGGTTTTATGAAAGCAGTTGATTCATCCGTCATCGCCACGCGCTCCGTGATTTTTGCAATTCAAGGAGCGCGCCATGCATAGCGACAACACAACGCCGCTGAGCCTGGAACAGTTCGTGCGCGCCATGCCCAAGATGGAATTGCATTGCCATTTGTTCGGCGCGGTGCGCAGGCAGACTTTCATCGACTTGTCGGAGAAATCGGGCAACCGCGTGTCGCGCGAAGATATCGATGCGTTCTACACCCGCGGCGAAAAGCCGGTCGGCGTGTTGCGCGTGCTGCGCGCGCTGGATGCACACCTGATCCAGGGCCCGAGCGACCTGCATCGCATCACTTACGAATATCTGGAAGACCTGCACAGCCATGGCGTGCGCTACACCGAATTCTTTTGGAATCCGACCGGCACGGTGCGCGTGTCCGGCATCAGCTATGCCTCGGCGCAGGCGGCCATTGTGCTGGCGATTCGCGAGGCGCAACGCGACTTTGGCGTGATCGGCAGGCTGATCCCCAGCATCGACCGCGAAGCAGATCCGCTGGAAGCAGTCGCCATGGTGCGCTGGATGGCCGAACATCGCCAGCCGGAAGTCATCGGCATCGGCATGGACTACCGCGAAAACGATAGACCGCCGGAACTGTTCCTGCAGGCCTATCGCGATGCGCAAGCCGCCGGTTTCAGGACCACCGCGCACGCCGGCGAATTCGGCATGCCCTGGGTCAATGTGGAAACGGCGATTGAGAAGTTGAAGGTCGACCGCGTCGATCACGGCTACACCATCGTCGATAATCCGGCCTACATGCAGGAATGCATCGCCAAAGACATGATCTTCACCGTGGTGCCGACCAACTCCTACTATCTGCGCACCCTGCCGCCGGAACGCTGGGCGCAGGATCACCCGATCCGCGCCATGGTCAACGCCGGCGTGCGCGTGCATCCCAACACCGACGATCCCACGCTGCACCTGGTGACGCCGACGCGCGCCTGGCTGATGATGACGGAATTCGGTTTCGGCGTGGACGACATGCGTAACTTCATGCTCAACGGCCTTGACGCGGCCTGGATCAGCGACGATCAGCGCAGCCGCTGGCGCGCCGAGTGGACGGCTTCTTTCGATGCGCTACGCATCAGGCTCGCTACGGACTGACTGCGCAATGACGATGGCGAGATGATGAAAATGCAGCGGCAATAAAAAAGCCCGCTCAACATCGAACGGGCCAAGAGGGGGAGTTCCTCAGGATGTCACTACACCTACGACTACTCTGCGTTACGTGTGCCGCCCGACTAAAGTACAGCACGTTTGCTGCAGACCCGCGCAGGACGCCCCTGCCGCGACTATGAACGGCAGAATCATGCCCGCGAGGACGGTGCCGGGGTCGCGGGACCCCGGACTTGTCTTACGTCAGAACAATTAGAACGAGTGGCTGATACCAGTGTAGAACGCGTTCTGGTTTTGGCCCTTGATGCCGCCGCCGCCGTATTCGACCGCGAAGTCGGAGTTGGCGCCGTTACGAACCGTACCAACGGTTGCGTACAGCAGAGTGCGCTTGGACAGGCTGTAGTTGCCGCCGAGGACGAACAGGTTTGCGCTGCCGACGCCTGCATTGACGTTGACGTGATAGGCAGCACCGATCAGCGTCAGAGCCGGAGTGATCTGGTAGTTGGCGCCCAACCAGTAGTGATTGGCGCGATCAGGATTACCTGTCGCTACCGAGTTCGCACGCAGGTTTTCATAACCGGCGAACAATTTCAGCTTGTCGATAGTCAGGGTGCCGCCCAGTGTCAACTCCTTGGAGGAGCTGAACAGCGAGGAGTACTGACCGTTGGTGTCGCGTTGCACATCATAGATGGCGCGCAGTTCGTAGTTCGGTTGCACGAAGGCCAGAGAAATACCGTCGCGGCTGCCGTTGGTGGTGACGGTTGAGCCAACGCCCTTGGTGAACGAACCTGCTGCCTCACCGAAGCCGTGCATCACCGTTGCCGAGAAGCCACCGAAGTTTGGCGACTCATAGCTGACCATGTTGTTGGTTTGCGGCCAGTTACGTTCCTTGACCAGCGTCGCAGTGCTCAATGCTTGTTGACCAGTTGGGTCCAGCGCCCAGATCGGATCGCTTTGGATCGCCAGATCTTTACCCATCTTGATCGTACCGGCAGAACCGCTCAGACCGACGAAAGAACGACGCGACCACAATGTACCCGGATTGGAGGAGGATCCATTGACGCTGCCGTTGGAAGCGTCGAAGCCGCTCTCAATGGTAAACAACGCTTTCAACCCGCCGCCCAGATCTTCATTGCCCTTGAAGCCGAACATGCTGGTGCCCCATTCGTTGCCGTCGATACCCCACTTGCTGCCGCGAGTGCCGTTGGCGTTCAATTGGTTGCTTTGATAGTTGATGCCGGCATCGATACGACCATAGACGGTCACATTGGTCTGAGCCTGAACGGCAGCGGATGCGCATGCCAGAACGGCTGCAACAGCGAGCGGCTTCGCAATAAATGCGACTTTTGAAGCTTTTTTCATTTCATCTCCTAAATTTGCTTGTGGGACTTCCACTATTTTTCGAGCATTGCACCCGAATTCTTTTTTATGGGCATTGTTTCCGTACAGCCATGTAACGGTCCGTACTTCTTTTTGCCTCTCTACATTTTATGTAGTTTTACTAAAAATTTTATTTAATTCTACACATTAAAATTTTTATTTCCATCACTTTTTTACCTCAACTACACAGATTCAATAGATTTAATGCGAATTACAACACTCTTTACCTATAACGCCGAATAATATATGTACTAATGTTACAAGTAGCTTTGCTACTTGCACTTAGTTTTAAAACTACATTTCAGGACCAGGAAAGTTGTTCAGCGGAATGAAAGCTTGCTGTCAGGAACAGATTTGAAGAGAAATTAAAATTATTGCTTAAAAACAATAAAAATCAAATCTACCTACCTATAAGAACGTCGATGAAAAAACAAAGGGTTAGCAGAATCTGCTAACCCTTTTTCCATCTGTTACAGCAACGGCGGTCAACCCGCCTGAGAAATTTTCGAATCCGGTGGGTTCAGCGCACCGGCGCAAACAGCTTGCCGAAATCGATCTCCGCCGGCTGCGTCGGCTCTGCCAGCAGACCCAGCGCATATTCGCCGAGATGATGTTCCATCAGGCGCGCCGCCAGCGCCGGCTGGCCTTGCTCGATCGCATCCAGGATGGCGATGTGCTCGTCGGCCGAGCAGCTGTTGCGCTTGGGCGTCTCGTAGAGACCGATCAGCAGCGAGGTGCGGGCGATCAGGGTCCGCAGATAGCCGCTGACAATGTCGTTCTGATTCACCTCGGCCAGCTTGATGTGGAATTCGCCTGAAAGACGGATCCAGTCGCGCCAGTTGCCGTCTTCGCGCAGGGCGTGTTCTTTTTTGATCATCTCGCGCAGCTCGGCGAAGGCCTTGTTCTTGTTGCCCGGCTTGGCCGCCAGTCCCTTGACGGAGCCGACCTCCAGGATGACGCGCGCCTCAAACACTTCGCGCGCCTCGCCGATGTCATGCAGGGCGATGATGGCGCCGCGATTGGGTTGCAGCTCGATGACGCGTTCATGCGCCAGTTTGACGAAAACCCGCCGCAAGGTGCCGCGGGTGACGCCGAAGGCTTCGCACAATGGCGCTTCGACCAGCCGCGTGCCGGGTGGCAGCTTGTGATCGAGGATGGCGTCGATGAGCGCCATATATATACGCGCATCGACGGCGTCGTTGCTGAGCTCTTTACCCTTTTCCGCTTTGGCTTCGCTCATTCCGCCTCCCGGCGGGCGATGGAGGGACTGCCCATTGTGCTCAATCGACGCATAGATCGTAGAAAATATTTGTACATATGTTCACAGTATAAGTGCTTCGCTCGCGACCTGCACGAGACACACCCACTCCGGATCCAGCCCTGCATCACGCCGCAACCGGGCGTCAGCGGAGCGATCTCCGCGCCGTGCGGAACCCGCCCGGCCGCACGCACCAAAATCTGATCGCGGCTCTCAAATTGTGCACAATCGTGACAATAAGGTGCACAACCCTGGATTTTGTCAGCCTTCCGACAGCATCCACCCGCAGTCCTTCTGCTCGCGACATCCCACATCGCGCCCCGGATACTTCCCTGAAAGCCTTTATCCATGGTGCTTTTCACCACTGCACCCCAACTTTTCGACCGCTCTGGCACGTTTTTCGCTTATCCCCAACTCTAAGATTGTGCACAATCCTAATTGAAATTGTATTCATCTGAACAAGGCCCGCTGATGCCCGGCAGTTTGCATCGGCCGGTGCGACAGACTCGCAGCACGCAACACATGTACCTCGGCAATCCTCGTGGCAACGCGTGAAAAGCCGGTCCGGCAGGGAGCAGGGGGCGGACCGTTATCGCAAACCTATTGAAAACATCAATCAAGACAAGAAGGAAAACATGAGCACTTTCATCAAATTCGGGGCAGCAGCCATCCTCACACTGGGCGCAAGCGGCGTCGCCTGTGCACAATCGAGCGTCACCATCTCCGGCGTCATCGACACCGGCTTCGGCTACACCAGCAATGTCGGCAACGGCTCGCAAAACAAAGTCGGCGCACTCAACAGCATCCTGGGCGTCTCCAATGTCGGCTTCCGCGGCAAGGAAGATCTCGGCGGCGGCCTCAATGCGGTGTTCAACCTGCAGGCCGGCTTCAATCCGACCAACGGTTCGCAATCGGCCAGCGGCCAACTGTTCTCGCGCAACTCCCTGGTCGGCCTGGAAAGCTCGTCCGGCGCGCTGACCGTCGGCAAGCAATGGAACTTCAACGATGACTGGCTGGTGGGCAGCGTGTTCAAGGGCGGCTACAACTCCGGCGCCATCTTCAAGTTTTCCGAGTTCGATGCGGTCAGCGAAATCTATAACAACACCATCAAGTACGTGTCGCCTGAAGTCGGCGGCTTCCAGGGCGGCGTGATGTACGGCTTCGGCGAAGCGGCCGGCAGCCTGCGCACCGGCCAGGTGTACAACATCGCGGCGAAATACACGCAAGGCCCCTTCTTCGTCGGCCTGACCTTCGACCGCGAACAGGACGCCACCATCGGCCTCACCAACACCGGCAACGTGATGAAGCTGACCACGCTCGGCGCCAGCTACACCATCAACGCACTCAAGCTGCGCCTGGGCGCAGCGCGCAGCGATATCTCCGGCCCCGGCTCGTTCCAGTCGATCCCGTCGCTGCCGACTGCACGCAAGGCCTATGCCGTGGAAGCCGGCGTCGACTACACCTTCACGCCTGCCTTCACCGGTTCGGCTGACGTGCTGTATCGCAAGAACACCACGCTCTCCAACAACACCAAGGTCTATCGCCTGCTCGGCATCTACAGCCTGTCCAAGCGCACCAGCCTGATCGCCAACCTGGCGTATCTGAGCAACGGCGACGGCGCCACCGAATCGCTGATCAGCACCAACTCGACCGCCATCGGCGGCGGTTACGCCAACCAGCATCAGACCGCGCTGGCGCTCGGCATCCGTCACACGTTCTAACCAGAAGTACGCGCATACAGATCAGAAGCGGCACGGCGTGATCCTTGCTTGATTCCTTATCTGAGAATTCTTGAATCGACTTTTCTGTTTTCCATTTTTCAAACGGGAGTAATGATGAACAAACGCATGTCCTTGAAAACCTTGGCCGCATTGACGCTGGCCATGTTCGCCGCAGTGCCTGCAACATACGCCGCCGACAACGTCCTGAAGATCGGCGTCAACGGCGTCATGTCCGGCGCCGCCGCATCGTGGGGCCTGGTCAACAAATACTGCGCCGAGACCACTGCCGAAATGTATAACGCCAAGGGCGGCGTCGACATCGGCGGCAAGAAGTACAAGATCGAAATCGTCGCCCTCGACGACAAGAACGATCCGAAGATCTCCATCTCCAACGCCGAAAAACTCGCCAGCGACGGCGTCAAGTACATCATCGGACCGAACATCGACACCACCGCCATCGCGGTCAAGCCGGTGATGGAACGCGCCAAGGCGATGAACTTCCCGTACGCCTTCTCCAAGGAGCTGTACACCGCGCCGGCCAACGCATCGGTGCTCGGCATGGTGGCCTCGTACCAGGTCGGCCCGGTGGTCTACAAATACCTGATGGACAAGAAGGGCGTGAAGAGCATTTCCTTCGTCGCGCGTAACGAGTCCGACGCCAAGAACCAGCAGGAAGAAGGCGTGGCCGCGGCCAAGAGCCTGGGCCTGAAGGTACTGGCCGACAAGGAAAGCTACGAGCCGGGCACCACCGACTTCATGCCCATCATGTCCAAACTGGTACGCGCCAAACCTGACGCCATCGTGCTCTCGGGCGTGGCGCCGTCCGATGCGCCGCTGCTGATCAAGGCCGCACGCGACCTCGGCTTCAAGGGCCAGCTGTCGACCGAGACAGGACAGGACGCCAAGATCCTGGAACAGGTCGCCGGTGAAAAAGCGGCTGGCTTCCTCTCCGTCGGCGGCGCATCGACGCCGGCGATCCAGTCCGACTACATGAAGCAATTCGTCGAGGTCTACAAGAAGCGCGTGGGCGAGTGGAATGACGAAGCCGGCACCAAGGCTTATGCACTGGAACTGATCCTGGCCGTGCTGCAAAAGAATCCGAAGGCATTGACCGACGTCGAGCAATTCCGCAAGGAGATGCCGGCCTTCAAGATGACCAATCCCTTCGTGAAGGACAAGACCACGCTGCAATTCGTCGGCAAGAAAGACTTCGGCCGTCAGTCGCAGGTGGGCGTGCCGCTGGTGGTCAATGCCTATAAGGGCGGCGGTTTCGAAGCGGTCTACGTCGGCCAGGTCGCGAACTGAGAATGCAGCGGTAACGAGCGTTGTTGTACCCCGCCACACGTTGTCCCGCGTGCAGCGGGTTTAGTAGAAGCAAAGCAGTAGGTAGTAAAAAGTAACAACCTGTTCAGGGTCTGTAGCGAGAGGCCGTCAGCCGGTGCCGACCGGAGCGCAGGATACCGGAGTGTACTTGAGTACACGAGGATTCCGAGCACCGTACGGCGCTGGATCACGGCCTCGCAGTAAGACCATGAGCAGGTTGGCTGTAAAAATAGTCTGCTTCACCCATTGCCCGCCCGGCCTCCCTTCCGGCGCGGGCAATACCCCGACATTCATGCAACAACAGAGGATTCATCAACCGACATGCTGCAAATTCTCATCAACGGACTCATCCTCGGCTCGGCCTATGCGCTCATTGCGCTGGGACTGACCATGGTCTTCAGCATCATGCGCGTGGTCAATTTCGCGCATGGCCAGATGTACATGCTGGGCGGCTTCGTCATGTACTACCTGTACGGACAATTCGGCTTCCCGTTCTGGCTGGCGCTGCTGCTGGCGGGCGCGACGCTGGGAGTGATCGGCATGGCGTTCAACCGATTCCTGTTCCAGCCGGTGCTGGCGACGTCCAAGCGCGAAGAAAGCAGCATGCTGATGGCGGTCGGCACTGCGCTGCTGCTGGAAAACGTCGCGCTCTCGCTGTTCGGCGAAAAACAGCGCGGCGTGCCGACGCTGATCGACGGCGTGCTGATCCTCAACGACGGCGATGCTTACCTGCCCTATTCGAATCTCGCGGTCGCTGCGATCTCGATCGGCTTCATCGTCGCGCTGCTGCTGTTCGTGCAATACACCAAGCCCGGCCGTGCCCTGCGCGCCGTGGCGCAAGACAAGGAAGCGGCGCTGCTGCAAGGCGTCAACGTCAAGTTCATCACCACGCTGGGTTTCGCCATCGGCGCGGCGCTGGCCGGCATCGCCGGCGGCCTGCTGGTGACGCTGTACGGCGTCAACGCCGGCGTCGGCACCAACATCTCGACCAAGGCCTTCATCATGATCATGATCGGCGGCGCCGGCGTGACCTCGGGCGCCATCGTCGGCGGCTTCGTGCTCGGCATGGCGGAAGCAGTCGGCTACGACCTGCTGCCGAGCAGCATGACCTACCTGCTGATCTTCGTCGCCATGATCGTGTTCCTGATCTTCAAACCGAACGGCTTGTTCGGCAAACCCTGGGGTTGATCATGACTTCATCCATTGCGTCTCTTCTTCCCCGAGGTACCATGAAATTCGATAAACGCCGCGACTTCTCGGTGATCCTGCTGATACTCGGCGTGCTGATCGTGCTGCCGCTGGGCATCGGCCACTCGCGCTACCTGATGTCGGTGCTGATGAACTGCGCCGGCGTGGCGGTCATCGCCAGCGGCGTGTGGCTGACCTTCTGCATCGGCCGCATCAACATCTGCCAGGCCGGCTTCGCGCTGATCGGCGGCTACGTCACCGCCATCCTGATCGCCAAGGCCGGGCTCAGCTTCTGGATCGCGCTGCCGCTGTCCTGCCTGGCGTCAGCGCTGTGCGGCGCGCTGATCGGCAGCGTCATCCTCAAGCTCAAGGGCATCTATTTTTCCATGCTGACCATCTGCCTGACGGAAGCGATTCGCCTCGCCTTCCTCAACGGCGGCGACCTGACGCAAGGTTCCAGGGGCATCACCGGTTTGCCGCAACCGTTCTCCGGCGATTCGCCGCTGCCGCTGTACTACGTCGGCATCGCATTGCTGGCGATCGCGCTCGGCGTGGTCTGGCGCGTGCACTATTCGCGCCTGGGCGGCATCTTCCGCGCCATGCGCCTGAATGAAGACCTGGCAGAGAGCTTCGGCGTCAACGTCTGGCGTTACCGCATCATGGCCTTCTCCATCGCCTGCGCGCTGGGCGGCCTGGGCGGCAGCTATTTTTCCGTGTTCACGCAGAGCGTGTATCCGCAAAGCTTTACCGTCGAGCACAGCATCTACTACATGCTGTTCTGCTTCCTCGGCGGGCTGGAATACGTCAGCGGCGCGATGATCGGCGCCTTTGCGCTGACCATCCTGTTCGAGCTGCTGCAGGATTTCCAGCAGTATCAATCGCTGATCTACGGCGTGCTGATGATCGTGGTCATGCTGACGCTGCCGAACGGATTGATGGCGCTGCGCGGCTTCTCGTTCTCGCTGCCGTTCCGCAAAGGAGAGGCAAAATGAGCGCCTCCATGAACCCGGTGAGCCCGTCCGTCGTCCCGGCGCCGGACAAGCGCGTCATCCTCGAAGCCAGCAGCCTGAGCAAACGTTTCGGCGGCCTGCTGGCCAACGACGACGTCTCGCTCTCGCTCGGCACCGAGACCGGCAAGGTCACCTCGGTGATCGGCCCCAACGGCGCCGGCAAGAGCACCTTCTTCAAAATGCTGGCGGGATTCTGCACACCGACCACCGGCAAGGTGCGCCTGTTCGGCGAAGACATCACCGGCCTGAATCCGCACAAGATCTCCGCCCGGGGCCTGGTGCGCACCTTCCAGGAAACCACCATCTTCCCCGAGCTGACCGCGCTGGAACATGTCGCGCTGGCGCGCCAGCTCTCGCGCAGCGCCAACGACTTCCAGGTCTTCGCCAACACTGCCTCGGCGCGCCGCGATGAAGACCGCATGCGCGCCGACGCGCTGGAGATCCTGCGCTTCCTCGACCTCGACGGCGTCGCCGACAGCGTCGCCAAAACGCTGCCGCACGGCTACCTGCGCCTGCTCGGCATCGCCATGGGCATGGCCGCCAGTCCCAAAGTGCTGCTGCTGGACGAACCCTATGCCGGACTCAATCCCGACGAAACCGACCGTGCCGTCGAACTGACGCGCAAGATCGCCGCCAGCGGCGTCTCCATCCTGCTGGTGGAACACGACATGAAAGCCGTGATGAAAATCTCCGACCATATCCACGTGCTCTATTTCGGCAAGAAAATCGCCGAAGGCACGCCGGAAGAAATCCGCAACAACGAACAGGTAATCGAAGCCTATCTGGGCAAGGAAGACGAGGATATCGGCCTATGAACGCGACACTGGAATCCGCAGCAATCGCGGCGCCGGCTACCGATGCCGTCCCGCATCTGCAGCTGCAGAACGTTTCGCTCAACTACGGCCAGGTGCGCGCACTGCAGGACGTCAGCCTGCGCGTCGACCGGGGCAGCGTGGTAGCGCTGATCGGCGCCAACGGCGCCGGTAAGTCCTCGACCCTGCGCGCCGTCACCGGCCTGTCGCCGGTGTGCGGCGGCCAGGTGCTGCTCAACGGCGGCAACGTCACCGGTACTTCGGCGCACAAGCTGGTCGAGCAAGGCGTGGCGATGGTGCCGGAAGGCCGCCACGTTTTCCCGTTCATGTCGATCAAGGACAACCTGCTGATGGGCGCCTACACGCGCTCCGACAAGGGCGGCATCGCGGCCGATCTGGACAAGGTGCTGACGCGCTTCCCGCGTCTGAAGGAGCGCTTCGGCCAGCAGGCATCGAGCCTGTCCGGCGGCGAGCAGCAGATGGTCGCCATCGGCCGTGCACTGATGGCGCGACCGCGGCTGCTGTTGCTGGACGAACCGTCGCTGGGCATCGCGCCGCAATTCATCCGCCTGATCGCGCGCACCATCCTGGAAATCAACAAGGACGAAGGCGTCACCATCATGCTGGTCGAACAGAACAGCCGCATGGCGCTGATGATTTCGCGCTACGCCTACATCCTCGCCACCGGGCGCATCGAACTGGAAGGCGTCTCGCGCGAGCTGCTCGACCATCCCGACATCAAGCGCCTGTATCTGGGCGCATAGCATCACAAGGCCAGCGAACACCCGTATCAGCATCAACCACAAAGAACAGTCGAGACAACGTGAAGATCAACATCGTCAACCCCAACACCACCGCCAGCATGACGGCCAAGATCGGCGACTGCGCCCGCCAGGTCGCGGCGCCAGGCACCGACATCTGGGCCTGCAACCCCGCCACCGGACCGGCCTCGATCGAAGGCCACTATGACGAAGCCATGTGCGTGCCCGGCCTGCTGGCGGAGATCCGCCGCGCCGAAGCCGCCGGCGCCGATGCCCACATCATCGCCTGCTTCGGCGACCCCGGGCTGGAAGCCGCGCGCGAAATCGCCAGCGGCCCGGTGTTCGGCATCGCCGAAGCAGCCATGCATGCCGCCAGTTTCGTCGGCAAGCATTTCAGCATCGTCACTACTTTGGGAAGAACCTGCGGCATCGCCGCGCATCTGGCCGAACGCTACGGCATGCAACGCTTCTGCCGCAACATCCGCGCCTGCGAAATCGCCGTGCTGGATCTCGACAATCCAGCCTCCGACGCCTACGCCGCGATCATGCAGGAATGCCATCTCGCGCTGGAGCAGGACGACGTCGACTGCATCGTACTGGGATGCGCCGGCATGGCCGACTTGTGCCAGGCCATCAGCAAGGAACTGGGCGTGCCGGTGATCGACGGCGTTGCTGCCGCGGTGACGTTTGCGGAAAGCCTGGTGCGGCTTGGATTACACACCAGCAAGCGAGGCGAGTGGAATTATCCGCTGCCGAAACAGTATCTGTAAGACACCGCCCGCTCAGTCCGGGTCAGTCCAGATCGGCAAGCGCGCCGCTCGACTGCACGTTGTTGCGGCCTTTGCCCTTGGCCGCATACAAGGCGCCGTCCGCAGCGCTCAGCACCGCTTCAATCGAGTCATGCGCGCCGTGCTCATACGTGGCGGCGCCGATGCTCGCCGTCACATGCCCGCTCTGGCTTTTTGAATGCGGAATGCCCAGCGCTTCAATGGCGCTCCTGATTTTTTCGCCGACCAGCGCGGCGCCGTCCCGATCGGTTTCCGGCAGCACCGCGATGAATTCTTCACCGCCGTAGCGCGCCGCGATATCCGAGCTGCGCGGCAGCTGCGCCGAGATGGCGCGCGCCACGGACACCAGGACGTCGTCGCCCTTCTGGTGCCCATACGTGTCGTTGTAGAACTTGAAATAGTCGACATCGATGAACAAGATGGAGAAGATGCCGTTGCTGCGCCGGTTGCGATTCCACAGATCGCGCAACATGTCATCCAGCGCGCGACGGTTGAGCAGGCTGGTGAGACCATCGACACGCGCCAGCTGGCGCAGTTTCTCTTCCGCCTCGACACGCTTCTTCAGCTCTTTGCGTAATATCCAGAACAAGACCATGCACACCGGCGCGAACAGAAACATCATGGCGACGATGGTGTAGAGATTGTCGATCCAATGCTTGTAGATGTCGGTCTCGGCACGGCCCACGAATACAACGAGCTGCGTGTCCGGAATCCGCCTGAACGCATACAGGCGCTGCACCCCGTCGCTGAGCGCACGTGCAGAGAAGCTACCGCTGTCCTGCTGCATCAGCGGCCGGATCTGCGCGAAGCTGGCGCTGCTGCTGATGTCGCGGCCGATCAGGGACTGCGAATACGGCAAGCGCATGTACACCACGCCGTCGCTGGAATACAGAGACATCACGCCGTTCTCCCCGAGCGCGACGCCGCTGAACAATTCACGGAAATAGGCCAGGTCCAGCGCCATGACGACGACCCCGGCAAAGCTGCCGTCGGACTTCGACAACCGCTTGGACAGCACGATCACCTGCATGTCTTTGGCGAATTTGGCGACGATGGGCCTGGAGATATACAGGCCGGTATCGGGCTGGTCGCGCTGGATGGTGAAGTAAGGCCGGTCGCCGTAAGTATTGGCCGGCGCACCTGGCAGCGATGACACCGAGACCTTGCCGGTTGGATCCAGCACCGCCATGACGACGACGTGCTTTGCCGCCAGCGTGCTGCCGAACAGATAGGAATGTTGCTGGTTGTGCGTGAGCGTCGCGAACATGGGGTTCTGGTAGCGATTGGCCAGCGCGTCCAGGGACAGGGACAGGATCTCGATATTCCTGACGATATCGCGCTGCGCGATGAGCGTAATGTTCTGCGAAGTCTCGACGGCGTAGTGGCGCGCCTCTTCATGGCTCTTGTAGAGCACCCAGGCGCACAAGCCGCACATCATGGCGACCAGCAAGACGCCAATGATCCCCAAGACCTTTCGTAAGCGATTAATTTTACATCCCTATCTGCACCAATGCCAGATCAGAAAATTTCCCCGCCGTCCGGATGCCTGGCAAGCCGGCGACATTTACCTGCGGAAATTCTTTGAGTAGAAATTCGACAGACGGAATTAACGCACAAAAGCACTGCTTTAAACATGCTTCTGCCGGGCAACGTGTGCGAAAGGCGACATTCCCCATGCGCCGCTTTGACGAGGAAATGTCTTGTGCTATGGCCTTGTGGCCGGATCAGATGAGGAGAACAGGATTCTGCAAAAGTCATACCGGACGCGCCGGTCCTTGCTATACGGAAAGATAGGCGCGCCGCGCATCCTCATCTGCCGCCAGCTGCGTCATCGTGCCCTGATAGCGGACATGTCCGTTCTCGAGCACATAGGCGCGATCGCTGACCAGCCCGGCGAAATGCAGGTTCTGTTCCGACAGCAGGATGGACATGCCTTCCCGTTTTAGCTTGAGGATCATCTCGGCCATCTGCTCGACGATCACCGGCGCCACGCCTTCCGACGGTTCGTCCAGCAGCACCAGATAGGGATTGCCCATGAGCGTGCGCGCGACGGTCAGCATCTGCTGCTCGCCGCCGCTCATCTGGCCGCCGGGGCGTTGCGGCATTTCGCCGAGGTTGGGAAACAGGTCGAACAGTTTCTGCGGCGTCCACGCGAAGGCATCGGGGCGCGAAGGCTGACGGCCGACTTCCAGGTTTTCCAGCACCGTCAGGTCGGTGAATATACGCCGGTCTTCCGGCACATAGCCCATGCCCATGCGCGCGATCTGATGCGGCCGGGCGCGGCTGACATCCCGACCGTGAAAATGCACCTTGCCCTGCACGCGATCCAGCATGCCCATGACGGCTTTCATGGTGGTCGACTTGCCGGCGCCGTTGCGCCCCATCAGCGCCACCACTTCGCCACGCCGCACCTCCAGGCCGACGTCGAACAAGATATGGGCGCGGTCGTACCAGGCGTTGAGGCCCTCGACCCTGAGCAGCACGTCGCTCATGCCGGCCTCCCTGTCTGGACAACGTCTTGTTTCTCAAAAGTTTTGCCGGAGCCGAAATAGACTTCCTGCACCCTGGGATGATTGCGGATCGTCTCGCCGTCGCCCTCGGCGATCAGCTGTCCGCGCGCCAGCACGATCATGCGATCGGCGAAGGCGAATACGACGTCCATGCTGTGTTCGGTAAACAGCACCGACAACTGGCGTTCGGTCACCAGTTTCTTGGTCAGCGCCATCAGTTCATTGCGCTCCTGCGGCGCCATGCCGGCGGTGGGTTCATCCATCAGCAGCAAGCGCGGACGATTGGCCAGCGCCACCGCCAGTTCGACGCGCTTGATATCGCCGTAAGCCAGCACGCCGCAGGCGCGCTCCGCCTGCGCCGCCATGCCGACTTGCTCAAGCAGCGCCATGGCTTCATCGCGATACAGCGACGCCGCCGGCCGCCATAACTGGAACAACTTGCGCTCGCGCGAGACCAGCGCCATCTGCACGTTTTCCACCGCGGTCATCGAGGCGAAGGTGGCCGATATCTGAAAAGTCCGTCCGACGCCGAGACGCCAGATGTCGCGCGGCTTCATGCCTGCGATGTCGCGTCCGTCGAGCAGCACCGATCCGGCATCGGGCCGGTACTGGCCGTTGAGGATATTGAAGCAGGTCGACTTGCCCGCGCCATTCGGGCCGAGCAAGGCCAGCAATTGGCCGGCAGGAAGATCGAAGGACACGTCGTCGACCGCCTTGACGCCGCCGAAGGATTTGCTGATGTTGCGCACTTGAAGCAGGCTCATGCAGCATCTCCCTCACGCCGACGTGCGGTGATGCGTTCGAAGAAACCCGCAATGCCGTCCGGGAACAGCAGCACCAGCGCCAGCATGACGATGCCCAGCAAGGCGCGCCAGTAATCGGTCTCGCGCGCAATCACATCCTGCAGCCAGGTGAATGCCACAGCGCCGACCACCGGCCCCAGCAAGGTTTGCAAGCCACCCAGCATGACCATCACCAGGCCGTCGACCGAGCGGCCGATGCTGATCGCTTCCGGCGAAATGCTGCCCTTGGAAAACGCAAACAGCGCGCCCGCCATGCCGCAGAACAAACCTGCCACGACGAACGCCATCCATTGCACGCGCTTGACGTCGATGCCGATCGCCTCGGCGCGCAAGGGTGAATCGCGGCCTGCGCGCATGGTGTAACCGAAAGGAGAAAACAGCACGCGCCGCAACAGCAGTACGCCCGCAACGCTGAACGCCAGCGCCAGATAGTAGAAAGCCGTCGGCGACGCCGCCCACTCCGACGGCCAGATGCCGATCAGGCCGTTGCTGCCGCCGGTGACCTCGTCCCATTGAAAGATGATGGCCCAGACGATCTGCGCAAACGCCAGCGTCAACATTGCCAGATACACGCCCGACAAGCGCACGCAGAACCAGCCGAACAGCAAGGCGCCCGCTGCGGCGACCAGAGGACCGACGACCAGCGCCGCTTCCATCGGTAAATGCAATCCGGTCAGCACCAGTGCGGCAGCGTAAGCGCCAAGCCCGAAGTACGCGGCATGGCCGAAGGAATGCATGCCGCCCGGCCCCATCATGAAATGCAGGCTGGCGGCGAACAAGACCGCAATCAGGATTTCCACCAGCAACACGGTGAGATAGGGAAAACTGCCCGACAACAGCGGCGCCGCCAGCAACAGCAGCAAGCCGGCCAGGGCAAGTTTGCGCTGCAGTGAACCTGCCGGACGCAGCGGCGCTTCCGCTACGCCGCCGCTGCGGCTGACGGCCTGCGGTTTGCCGAGCAAGCCCCAGGGACGCACCACCAGGATCACCGCCATTACCAGGAACTCCACCACCAGCGTCAGCTTGGACAAAGAGATATCGATGCCGCCGATGGACACTTGTCCGAGCGCCACGCACAAGGCCTTGATCTCGGCAATCAGCAGCGCAGCCAGGAAGGCGCCGCTGACCGAACCCATGCCGCCGACCACGACGACGACAAACGCGTTACCGATGGTTTCCAGATCGAGCGCCAGGTTGGCGGGCATGCGCGGCCCCTGCAGGGCGCCGCCCAGGCCGGCGAGAAAGCATCCCAGCGTAAACACGCCGGTAAAGAGCCTGGACTGATTGATCCCAAGCGCGCCGGCCATTTCGCGGTCTTGCGTGGCCGCGCGGATCAGGGTGCCCCAGCGCGTGCGATTAAGCAGCAGCCACAGCAGGCCGAGCACCACCGGGCCAATGACGATCAGCACCAGATCGTATTGCGGCAGGCGGCGTCCCAGCAACTCGACAGAACCGGCCAGCCCGGGTGCGCGCGGACCGAACAGGTCTTCCGGTCCCCACAGATACAAGGCGGCGTCTTTAAGTACCAGCACCAGCGCAAAGGTCGCCAGCAACTGGAACAGTTCCGGTGCGCGATAAATGCGACGCAAGATGACGATCTCGACCACTGCGCCCAGCAGCGCTACCGCGCAGGCCGATAACAGCACCGCGCTCCAGAAACCGAAACCGCTGGCGCCGATCAGACTGACCAGGGTATACGCAACGAAAATGCCCAGCATGTAAAACGAACCGTGGGCAAAGTTGACGATGCGCGTCACGCCGAAAATCAGCGACAGGCCGGCCGCCACCAGAAACATGGCGGAAGCGTCGGCCAGACCGTTGATCAACTGTACTATCAGACTTGAGAGCGTCATTCCCTGTTCCCTGAGGCGCTTTCGGAGGCGAAAACTTGCAAGCCCGCTATTGTAGTCGCGTGGCGGCGCAAGCGTTGCAAGCGCGACCGTGCGCAACATGGCGGTTTACGGCTAAAGTATACGGTCTGGCCGTTTCCACGCCGGTTTCCAAGCCTGTTTCCCACCTTGTTCCGCATCTGATGGAGTTCCCGATGTTTCTGGATTTTTCTCAAGTCGATCCGCGCCAGGCCTATAGCTGGCTGGCTTCGGCCGTCATTCCCCGTCCGGTGGCCTGGGTGTCGACCGTCTCCGCCGCGGGCGTGAACAACCTGGCGCCGTTCAGCTTCTTCCAGATGGTCACCGGCAAGCCGCCCACCGTCATGATTTCGCCGCTGGTGCAGCGTGACGGCAGCATCAAGGACACCGTACGCAATGCCCAGGAAACCGGCCAACTGGTGGTCAACCTGGTCGGTTTCGAGCTGGCCGACGCCATGAACGAGACCTCGTTTTCCTATGACGCCGACATCAGCGAATTCGAACGCTGCGGCATCGCCTCCACGCCGTCGTCGCTGGTGCGTCCGCCGCGTGTTGCGGCCGCGCCGGTCAGCCTGGAATGCGAACTGGTCAGTTGCATGCCCTACCCGGCCGAGGCGCCGTCTTGCCATCTCCTGCTGGCGCGCGTGCTGGCGGCGCATTTCGACGAGCGCATCCTCAACGACAAGCAGTTGCCCGATCCGGAAAAACTGAATCTGCTCTCGCGCATGGGCGGCGACTGGTACGGCCGCACGCGCAGCGACGCCAACTTCGCACTGTCGCGGCCGCGGGGCTGGGAAAAATAAGACCGGCCGGCAGCATCAACGCAGTCGTTGTCCGAATCCCAGCTCGACAGCGCCCAGCCCGTCTATCTCCGCGTTCACCTTGAGCGCCGCATCGGCAAACAACATACCGGTACAGGATCCGGTGGTAATGATCTGCCCCTTCCGCAAAGGCATGCCGCGCAGCGAACAATGCCGCGCCAGCCATGCCAGCACCGGCCAGACGTCGCCCGCCGGATTGCCGCCGACCGTGCGGGCGACTTCGACGCCGTCAAACGACAGCCTCGCTTCTGTCCGCAGCAAATCGGTCACCGCTGCGGACAATGGCATCGCCGCACCGACAACCAAGGCGCCATGACTTTGCAGGTCCGCCAATTGCGTGAGCTTACTGCTGTGAGGGTAGTCGGCCAGGCGGCTTTCCACGACTTCAATCGCGGGCAGCATCGCCTCCAGCGCATCGATGATTTCCGCCTGCTCCGGCAAACGGTCGCCGACATCGAAATCCCGGCCCAGCCGGAAGGCTAGCTCCACCTCCATGCCGCGCAGCGGATAAGCCCCACTCAGCCTCACGCCCGAAGACAGCACGCCGCGCGCAGGCAAGGGTGCGCAGATCGGTTCCTGACGCGGCCCTTTGGCGCCGACCTTCCAAGCGGCGACAGGGCCCAGTTCTCGCAACAACGCGTCCTGCACCGCATAAGCCTGCGCCTGATCCAATACCGGATCGACAGTCGCGCGCTTCCCCTCCGCGCGCGCGTTCAACAGCAATTGCGCAATCGTATTGGCGTCCATCTGCTACTCCATTTGTTCTTATTGAAGACGGATTGCCGCTCACATCGGCAAACGTTCCAGCCAGGGGTGTGCATGTTCATATTGCTGCGCCAGCGCCAGCAATCCGGCATCCCGCCCCTGCATGCCGATCAGTTGCAAACCGGTCGGCATGCCCTCGACCAGGCCGGTCGGCAAGACGATCGCCGGCAATCCGGCGGCATTGGCGAACGCGGTGAAAATGGCATGTCCGCGCGGCCCGACGGCAGTGCCGTCGATCTCGTCCGGATGCGTCTGTTCTGCGGGCCAGGGCAGCGCCGCGGTAGCCGGCGTCAGGATGGCGTCGTACCGGCTGAAAACCTCACGCAGACGCAGCTTGAGCGTATGCACCGCCGCCAGCGTTTCAAACAGGGCCGACGGCGCCAGCTTACGCCCTGCAGATAAATTCTCGCGGGCGGCGTCGCCCAGCAGCAGTTCCGGTTCCTCGCCGCTGCTGCATGCGGCGGCAAATTCCGGATAAGCGGCGACGCGCTCCATCATCCACGCAAGGCCGGCAGTCGAGAGTGCCGACCAACGCTGATTGATCTCTTCGGCAAGATCGAAATATTCGCTGCGTACAACGTCGTGGCCGAGCGCCGCAAACCGATCGGCCGCCTGCGCCAGCTGTGCGGCGATGCCGGCGTCCACCGGATGATCGCCAAAGCGCGGTGCGAACAGGATGCGCGCCGTATACGGCACCGGCGCCGTCAGGTCGCGCCCGGCCAGTACGCTGGTCAACGCCGTGACATCGGCAACGCTGCGGCCGATGCCGCCGGCAACTTCATAGTCGAGAAAAATTTCCGGCAGGCCGCCGCCGCGCGGCACCATGTCGGCCGACGGTTTGAACCCCACCAGTCCGCAATGCGATGCCGGACGCCGGATCGAACCGCCGCCGTCCGTCGCCAGCGCCAGCGGACCGCAACCGGCGGCAACCGCAGCCGCCGCGCCGCCGGACGATCCGCCGGGCGTCATCGCCGTGTTCCATGGATTGCGTGCGGCGCCGTGCAAGGCATTCCACGTATATCCCTGCATGGCGAACTCCGGCAGATTGGTTTTGCCGATCAGCACCGCACCGGCACTGCGCAGACGCGCCACCGGCAACTCATCGCGGGCGGCGACGAAACCCTGCAGCAGGCGGCTGCCCCAGCTTGTCGGCATGCCGGCCACATGCATGTTGTCCTTGACGTTGACCGGCACGCCGTCAAGCGGCCCGAGCGGCGCCGCTGCTTTCCATCGCGCGCTGCTGGCTTGCGCCGCGGCACGCGCGCCATCGGCGTCGACCAGCACCATCGCGTTGATCGCCGGCTGGCATTGTGCGATGCGTGCCAAGCAAGCCTCCAGCGCATCCACCGGCGTGAAAGCGCCGCTGCGGTACCCCGCCGCGAGCTGAGCAGCGCCGAGGCGCCACAGTTCGTCTTTCATGGTCTGCATCAACTTATTCCGGCAGGTCGCCCGCCGGACGGCTCAGCCATTTTTGCGACAGCTTGTCGAGCTCGCCGCTCTTCTTCGCTTCCGCCAGGATCTCGTTCAGACGGCTGCGCAGCTTGTCTTCGTTCTTGGCCAGACCGATGAAGTTCGGCGACACCTTGAGCACGAACTTGAACTCGGTGCCCATTTGCGGGCTCTTCTTTATCATCACGTCGGCCACCTGCACGCTGGTGGCGACCAGTTGCGTCTGTCCTGCCATATAGGCGGAGATGGTCGTGTTGTTGTCTTCGAAACGGCGCAGGGCGGTGGTAGCCGGAGCGATCTTGGTCAGCTCCATGTCGTCCATCGAACCGCGCGTCACGGCGATCGACTTGCCGGCCAGGTCCGTGCCGGATTTGACCGCCATGGCCTTGGGACCGAACACGCCGATGAAGAACGGCGAGTAGGCAATCGTGAAGTCGATCGCTTTTTCGCGTTCAGGATTCTTGCCCAGCGTGGAGATGACGATATCGACCTTTTTGGTCTGCAGGTAAGGAATACGGTTGGCGCTGGTCACCGGCACCAGCATCACCTTGACGCCCAGCCTGGCGCCGACGTAGTTGGCCATGTCAATGTCCAGCCCCTGCGGATGCAGGTCGGCGTCGACAAATCCGTAAGGCGCAAAGTCGGTAGGGATAGCGATGCGGATCTGCTTCGCCTTTTGAATATCGTCGAGCGCGGTCTGCGCCTGTGCGCCGCAAGCCGATGCGAACAGCGCCAACGCAGCGATACCGAGGGAAAAACGACGTTTGGTGATGGTCATCATTACATTACTCCAGGTCAGGTTGAACGGGGCGGCCGCGCGCTGCGGCCCTTTGCTGCGGTTTTCGGCGGCGGATTGCGAAGCGCGCCGGATACGGAAGATGCGCCATGCACATCCAGCGGCTGCAAGACCTCCTGCAGCGTCATCAGGGGATCGGGAGTCTGGGGAATGCCGGCAGCCTCTGCATCGGCCTGCATCGGCAGCTTGACGTGCCAGGTGCCGAGATGCGCCGCCATCAGTTTCTCTGCGCGCACCAGATTGCCGGCCTCGAGCGCCTCGACGATTTGCGCGTGTTCTTCGCAGGAGTGCGCCGCATCGGCGTCGCTCTGATGCTCAATCGCGATCAGCGTAGTGCGCGCCGTCAGGTCTTTCAGGGTATTGGCCAGCACCGCGTTGCCCAGGCATTGCGCCAGGCAGACATGGAAGTCGCCCAGCAAGAAACTGCGCAAGCCGGCGTCGCCGCTCTTGAGCGCGCGGCGCTGCTGCTGCAGATGCTGGCGCAGACGTTTGAGGCCGGCGCTGTCGAGACGCTCCCTGCTGCGCAGCAGGCCGGTCTCGATCACGCGCCGCGCTTCAAAGGTTTCGCTCGCCTCTTCCTGCGTGGGCGCAGCGATATACCAGCCGCTGCCGACGCTGGACACCACGAGTTGCCGCACCGACAAGCGCGTCAGGGCTTCGCGCACGATGGTCCGGCTGCAGCCGAACAGGGTTGCCAGCTGTTGTTCGCTCAGCCGCGCTCCCGGCAGCAGGCGCTTGGCCAGCACGGACTCGAGGATGCGGTCGCTGATTTCGGATGAAGTAGTCATGCCAAAGCTGTATGCAGCTTTCATGCCAAGCTGTATACAGGTTGAATAGCAGGATTTTGCACAACGATGAAGCACGCCTCCAGGCAGCTTGCACAGTTAAGGGCCGTTGCGCTCCCTGACGGCGCAGGCAGGAGGATGATGTCCGCAGGACTACCGCAAGGTAATGGGAATAAAAAAAGCGTGCCGTCCCTGCAGACGACACGCTTCCGGCAACAATGCCGGCTCCTCAAGACCTCAATAAATCAACACATCAGAAGGTATGGCGAATGCCGGTCATCACGCCCAGCTGGTTCATGCCGGTGCCGACCGTGCCGCCCGCATCGACCGCAATCGCCGATGTGCCGGAATTCTTGATGTAACCCACCGACGTGTACAAGGCCGTGCGCTTCGACAAGCTATAAGTCAGGCGCGCCACCGAGAGTGTGGCCGAGTTCGCCGTACCCTTGAACTTCAATCGCGAAATCTGCGTATCCAGCACCAGCGCCACGGTGAACGGATAGCTCAGGCCGAGGTAGTACAGATCGGAATCGCTCTTGGTCGCCGTCTGTGTCTTGCGATCCAGCACACCCAAACCAATGCGCGCATCGCTGATCATGAAGTAGCCGTGCAGGCCGATGCGGGTGTCGGTGTAGCTGCTGCTGTTCATGCCGAAGATGGCGCTGGGGCCGCCGTTGAGCTTGTCGTACGCCAGGTTGACGCCGAAGGCTTTGTTGTCGTAACCGAGCAGGCCGGTGTACTGGCGGCAGGCCTTGCTGTCGCCGGCAGTCTCGCCGGCGCAATTGGTCGATGCCGGGCCGCCTGCTGCGGTGGCGTCGCGGCCGAAGCTGTAGGTCGCGCCCACGGTCACGTCGGAGAAGGTGCCGAGATATCCAATGGAGTTATCGCTGCGCGCATTCGGCAGGTAGGCGTCGAGATTGCCGATGCTGTGGATGTTCGGTCCCATCACGTCGGACTTCAGCGTGGACAGGTAAGTCATGTTGACCTGGCGACCCAGCATGACGCTTTGCGTGGCGTTCTTCAGGCCGACATAGGATTGACGCCCGAACAGGCGGTTTCCCTGCCCCATGCCGCCGGTGTCGACCGCCATGCCGGCTTCCAGCACGAACATCGCCTGCAGGCCGCCGCCGAGATCTTCCGTGCCCCTGAAGCCGATGCGCGAAGGAAACGAACCCGTCAGCGACGGCATCTTGACGACCGAGTTGCCGGCCGCGTTGGCGTTGGTGACGTATTCGACGCCGGTATCGATCAGGCCGTAAATCGTCACCTGCGATTGCGCCATCGCCGACGGCGACAGCAAGGCTGCGGCGATGGTGACTATTGCACCGATTGCACCGGTTACGTTCACGGCGCGTACTGATTTTTTCATCTCTGTGTCTCCTCCAAGGGTTTTCTGTTTGTATGTTCGTTATGTTTTTTCTTTGCGACGCAAGCGATCTGGATGTCGCTTTTTTCTGCGGCAAAGCCATGCAAAAACGCTGCATTCGTATCGATGATTCAGCGTGAATCATTCTAGCGACGAGCCTGCCCGCTTCTGTTGCCGATTGCCGCGGTGGTCGATCTAATCTGTTTATGACGACACAGAAAACGACACTTCTTTTGTTTGCATTTTTCAGATCCAGAACGATCCGCGCCGCTCGCTGAATTTCCATCCCTGCGCAGTGAGCAACAGGCGATCTTCAAAAGTGCCCGGCGCCGGCGGTTTGGACACCGCGTCGACAGTCGCTGCACCGAGCTCCGAACGCGGACCGGACAGCAGCACGATGCGCGAGCGCGCGGTGGCGTGTTCGCGGTCTTCGATCTCAACGATCACATCGGTGCACAAGTGGAAAGTGCGCACACCGGCAGGCCGGCTGCGAAACGATGCCAGGATCGCTTCGCGCCCCACCAGCGGTGTCGTCGGCGCCGAAGGACGGTACAAGATCGCATCGTCGGTGAACAGATCGATGAGCGCGTCGAAGTCGCGTTCGTCGTTGAGATAGGCGTAGCGATGAATCAGGCGTTGGCATGCCTGCCCGATCAGCAGGCGTTGAAGTGCATCGAAAGGCATGGCTGTCAGCTCGCGAGTTTGAGGTCGGGTTTCCGCGCAACGTCGGCATTGTGTTCATGCGCCAGACCGAGCAGCTGATGCATGGTGGCGTCATCCTTGAGCAACTGTTCGCTGCTGCCGTCATGCACGATGCGGCCACGGTCCATGATGACGACGCGGTCGGTGACTTCCAGCGCCAGATGCGCGTGCTGTTCTACCAGGATCAGCGTGAGGCCGCTTTGCTTGAGCTGCTTGACCGCATCCAGCAGGATATCCATCATCACCGGCGACAAGCCTTCCAGCGGCTCATCGAGCAAGAGCAATTTGGGGTTGCCGACCAGCGCGCGCGCCATGGCCAGCATCTGCTGCTCGCCGCCGGACAACTGGTTGCCGTAGTTGTTGCGGCGTTCTTCCAACCGGGGAAACAGCTTGTATGCCGCCGCGATATTCCATTCGCCGGGACGCGCGGCAACACGCATGTTTTGCTCGACAGTCAGCGAAGCAAAGATTTCACGCTCTTGCGGCACGTAGCCGAGACCCATGCGATTGCGCTGGTAGTTGGCGCTGTTGCCGATGTTCTTGCCGTCGAATTCGAGGCAGCCTTTGCTGACCGTGGTCAGTCCCATCATGGTCGCCAGCAGCGTACTCTTGCCGACGCCGTTCCGGCCCAGCAGGCTGACGGCTTCGCCTTGCGCAATGCTGAACGAAAGATCGTCGATGACGACGGCGTCGCGATAGCCGGCGGTTAGCTTGTGGATGTCGAACAGCTTAGCCATGGCGACGCCCCAGATAGACATTGCGCACGCGCTCGTCGGCGCGGATGTCGGCGGGCGTGCCTTCCGTCAGCACGCTGCCTTCGACCAGCACGGTGATTTTTTTGGCGAAGCGGAATACCAGGTTCATGTCGTGTTCGATAAACAGGATGGAAATATCTTCAGGCAGGCGCTCCAGCAGATCGAGGATCATGCCGCTCTCGCCGTTGGGGATGCCGGCCGCCGGCTCATCCAGCAACAGCACCTGCGGCTTCAACGCCAGCGCGATGGCGATCTCGATCATGCGGCGCTGGCCGTAAGCCAGTTCATTGACGCGTCGTGAAGCAAGTTCCAGCAAGCCGAGTTGTTCCAGCAAGGCTGCCGCCTCCTCGACCACGCCGGCATGATGCGCCGGCTTGCCCCACAGCTTCCACGCAATACCCATGCGCTGGCCGAGAGGGATGGCGACGTTTTCGGCCACGGTCAGTTCCGTGAACAAGGTATTGATCTGGAAGGTGCGCGCCAGGCCGCCGGCGACCCGCTTCTGCGGACTGGCCTGGGTGACGTCGCGTCCTTCCAGGTAAATGCTGCCGGCGGTCGGCGCCACCACGCCGGTCACCAGATTGACGAAGGTCGTCTTGCCGGCACCGTTGGGACCGATCAGCGCATGGCGCGCGCCGCGTTCGATGCGCAGGTCGACGTTACGCGTGACTTCGATGGCGCCGTAGCGCTTGCACAGTCCGCGCGTTTCCAATGCGCAGGGAAGCGAGGAAGTGCTCATCGGAGACGCCATGTCCGCATGTGCGGTTTGCAGGACGGGATTCATTTCTGCTCCTTCGCGAGATTGATCGACAGCCGGCTGCGCAGGCGTTCGAACAGCGTGCCGCCCAAGGCCAGCAAACCGCCCGGCGCAAAGCGCACCAGCACGATCAGCGCAACGCCGACAAAGAACATCCAGTGAAACGGATCGATCGCCGCAGCGCGATCCAGCAACAGCATGTACAGGGGGATCCCGATAAACGCGCCATACAGACGGCCGACGCCGCCGATGATGAGCATGATCAGGATGTTGCCCGACAGCTGAAAGCTCAGCAGATCCAGGCTGACCGTGCGCGTGATCTGTGCGCTCAGTCCGCCTGCGATGCCAGCGATCGCCGCCGACAGCGTATAGGCGAGAATCAGCTTGGCATGCACCGGCGTGCCGACCAGCAGCATGCGTTTGGCGTTTTCGCGGATACCGCGGATCGACAGGCCGAACGGCGAATTCGCGATGATGCGCACCGCAACGAACACGAGGAACAGCACGCCGAGTGCATACAGATAGGCCGTCTTGCCGTATAGGTCGAATGCGAACAGGCCGAACAGCGGCGCCGTCTCCATGCCGGACAAACCGTCCGCGCCGCCGGTGACGCCGCGCCAGGTATTGGCGATCTCATGCAGCACGACGGTGGTGACCATGGTCAGCATCAACAATGCCAGCCCGCTGGTGCGCAACAGCAGCCAGCCCGACAGCAGACCGATCAGCGCCGCCAGGCCGGCGGCAGCCAGCAGGCCGCTGAACGGCTCCGGCGAAACGTGCAGCGAGAAATAACCGGCCGCATAGGCGCCGATGCCGAAGAAGGCGGCGTGGCCGAGGGTATTGATGCCGGCGAAGCCGAGCGCGAGATCAAGCGAAATGCCGAAGATCACCATGATCAGGATCTGCGAACCGATCGACATGTAGGTATCGAAGGTGAAGAACGCGGCCAGCGCGACTACCCATGGCAATACATCGGCAAGTCGGATGCGGTAGAACGGCAGCGCGCCGGCCGGCAGAATGTGGCGCATCGTGGCTGTGGTGATTTTCATGCTGTTTGCCTTCCGAAGAGTCCTTGAGGGCGCACCAGCAGTAGTACCAGCGTCGCCAGATAAATCACCAGGCCGCCCGCTTCCGGCAAGAAGTAGCGTCCCAGCGTGTCGATCATGCCCAGCACCAGCGCGGCGATGAGCGTGCCCTTGATGCTGCCGAGTCCGCCGACCGAGACCACGATCAGCACCAGCACCAGATAGTTGAGCGCGTAGAACGGCTCCAGCGGAAACATGTCGGCCCCGAGCGCGCCGCCCAGTCCGGCAAAGCCGCAACCGATGGCGAAGGTGACGGCGAAAAAGGCCTTGACGTTCATGCCGATGCAGCCGGCCATTTTGGCGTTATCCACCGCTGCGCGCAGCCTGGCGCCGACTTGCGTACGCTCCAGCACGTACCAGATCGCCAACGCACAGGTGCAGCTGACGGCGATCAGGAACAGGCGATAGACCGGCAGGCCGATCGCGCCAAGCTGATACGTGCCGCGCAAGGCGCCGGGCACCGGGATGTCCTGGATGGTGGAGCCGAACATGGCGTTGGCGGTGGCGATCATGACGAAGGTCAGGCCGATGGTCATGAGCACCTGGCCCAGCTCGCTCTGGACATAGATCCACGAATACACAGTGCGCTCCAGCAGCGCACCGAGCAGCATGGTGCCGATCACCGCCAGCGGCACGGCGGCGGCATACGGCAGCTGCGCCTGCGTCACCAGCATGAAGGTCATGTAGCCGCCGGCCATGGCGAAGCTGCAATGCGCCAGATTGACCACGCGCATGACGCCCATCGTGATCGACATGCCGATCGAAATCAGGAACAGGATCATGCCGAAGGCGAGGCCGTCGAACAGGAGCGAAACAAGAGAAATGGCAAAGCGGGATAACATGGTTTTCCTTGACTGACTTCACATGGCGAACAAGAACATCGGCATCACGGCCACACCCGATGCGGCACATACACCTGGCCGTCGAGCAACATGCGTGCGGTGCGCAGCAAACCCGAACTGAGGAAACGCATCTCGCTGCCGTGCAGCCCGGTGTGCAATTCAGTACGCAAGGCAACGGTGAACTCGCCGCTAGGATGTTCCACCGAGATCTCGACGTCGGCGCCCTGCGGAAGTCTCGTCATGCCCTCGGCCACCGATCCCGGCAGCAGGCAGGCGCTGGCCACGCTCACCGCGCCGAGCACGCCGATGGCGCTGTGGCAGCGATGCGGAATGAAGGTGCGCGTGGAGATGTGACCGCCGTTGACGGCCGGCGAAATGAGGGTCATCTTCGGCACCACCTTGTTGCGCACGTCGCCCAGGCCCATCAGTTCGCCGGCCTGCAGGCGTACGGCTTCCAGCCGTTGCTTGAATTCAGCGTCGGCGTCGAGCTGCTGCGGCGTCTCCTGCCCGGTCTTGCCGAAGGCGTCGGCACGCATGACCACCACCGGCATGCCGTTGTCGATGCAGGTCGCTTCAATGCCGTTAAAAACGTCGCGCGTGCGGCCGGTCGGCAGCAGGCTGCCGCAGGCCGAACCGGCGGTGTCGCGAAAGGCGATGTTGATCGGCGCCGAGGTGCCGGGCACGCCGGCAATCCTGGCGTCGCCGTCATACACCACGCGACCGCCCGCGGTCTGCACCGTCGCCGTGGCGATATTGCCGCTGTTGACCATGTGGATCACCACCGGCGTACTGTCGCCGCGTATCGCCACCAGCCCGCGCTCGATCGCAAACGGACCGACGCCGGCCAGCATGTTGCCGCAGTTGGGCGAAACATCCACCAGCGGCTTGTCCACCGCCACCTGGGCAAACAGGAAATCGACATCGACGCCCGGCATCGATGATGGCGAAACGATGGCGACCTTGCTGGTCAGCGTGTCGCTGCCGCCCAGTCCGTCGATCTGGCGCGGATCGGGCGATCCCATCACCGCCAGCAGTACCGCATCGCGCGTGGCAATGTCCTGCGGCAAATCAGCAGCCAGGAAGAACGGGCCGCGCGAGGTGCCGCCGCGCATAAAGGCGCAGGGAATGGCGCGCTGTGAAGCTTGCATGGTCGGCCTTCTCAGAGGTAAGTCAGCCCGGCAGCGGCCAGCTTGGCGCGCATGTCGTAGATATCGAGGCCAAGTTCGCCGGCGGCGAGGCGCTTGCGCTTTTGCTCTTCATTGGCGGCGCGCGCTGCACAGGCGTCGGCGACGCTGGCTAGTTGTTCACGCGAGACGACGACTACGCCGTCGTCGTCGGCCACGATCACGTCGCCCGGCTGGATCAGCTGTTCGCCGCACACCAGCGGCAAGTTGACCGAACCGACCGTCGCCTTGACCGTGCCTTGTGCGCAGACGGCGCGCGACCAGACCGGAAAATTCATCTCGCGCAAGGTGCGCACGTCGCGCACGCCGGCATCGATCACCAGGCCGAGCACGCCGCGCGCCTGCAGCGAGGTCGCCAGCAGGTCGCCGAAGTAACCGTCCTCGCAATGCGACGTCGGGCTGACGACCAGTATGTCGCCCGGCTGGCACAACTCGACGGCAACGTGCAGCATCCAGTTGTCGCCCGGCGCCACGCTGACGGTGACGGCCGATCCGGCGATGCAGGTATCGGCGACAACCGGACGCAGGCGATGATGTAGCAAGCCGCTGCGGCCTTGCGCTTCGTGCACGGTGGCGACGCCGTATTGCGCCAGCGCGGCGACGCGCTCGACCGGCGCGCGCGGGATAGTGCGCACGGCAACGTTGCGGCTCATGAGAACTCTCCGCACACTTGCGGAAACACGCGCTGATAGCCTTCGCCGTACTTGATGCTGCGCGACGAATTGCGCGATGCCTGCACGCCGCGTTGCAGCGCCACGCGGGTGTAGTACTCCCACAGGTGCTCTTGCGCATTCATGGTTTCGAAGGCAGCTTTTTTCTTTTCCCAGACGGAGGAAATGTCGAGCAGCACGTCGGGCTTCCAGCCGCATTGCTCGGGTTGGTGAGGTTCATACAGCAGCACCGGCGGTGCGCCGATGACGGGCTGTTCGGGATTGTGGCCATGCGCCTGCGCGATGATGCGTGCTTCCTGCGCGACATGCGTGGCCAGCGGATGATCGAAGTTGTAGGGGTCGTGCAGCGAGTGGCTGAGCACGAACTCCGGACGCAGCTCGCGGTAGATGTCGACCAGCTGGTACAACACCTCGTCGCTGACGCGCATCGGGTAATCGCCGATATCCAAAAATGCTATCTCGGCACCGAGGATGTCGGCGGCCCTGGCGGCTTCTTCGCGACGCGCGTCCTTGACCTTGGACAGTGTCATGTCCGGTTGCTTCCACATCTTGGCCGACTCGCCGCGCTCGCCGTAAGAGAGGCACACCACTTTCACGCGATAGCCGCGTTCGCTGTACAACGCCACCGCGCCGCCGGCGCGCCAGACGAAATCCGCAGCGTGCGCGCTGACCACCAGCAGCGACGGTTGTTGAGTCTTTTCCATGTTTGTCCTGTTGATTCGATAAAAATGAATTGGCTTGTTTGTCTCGTGTCTTTTAATTCTTATTGCGGTCCCTGTGCGCTCGCCGGCCTTGTCTTATTGCCGGTTTTCAGCGCCGCTTTAACGATCTTTGTTAAGTCGATTTATTCTAGGGCAGCGCCTGTCCGCTCGCGTTTCCGTTTGCCTGATAGCGCATCTAATTTACTTATCGACAGCTGCAATGGAGAGAAACCGGGCATATCAAAAAGCGTATTGCGCGGCAAAAGTAAGTCAACACGGACGAAAAAAAACGGCGTTCCTGCCGTGACAGCGAACGCCGTGAATGCTCAAGAAGAATTGTTATGCGGATTCGGGAACGCGCCGCGTCTTGAGGAAGGCTTCCAGCGTCTCGCCGCGCATGGAGGCGTAGACCGCCAGGTTGGACATCTTCACCACGCGGGCGAATTTTTCCAGCACGAAAAAGCTCACGCCGTATCGGATCAGGCCCAGCCAGTCCTGGTTGCTCACCAGCGTGCGCTCTTCATCGCTGAGTTTCAGCTCATCGCAGGCGGCCTTGAAATCGCGCGCCAGCAGCGCGCGGAACTCCGGTTCGCGATGACGCCAGAAGAAGCGGTTCAGGCGCAGCGATTTGACGCTCTGGCGCACGTCGAAGACATAAGTGCCTTCGATGTCTTCGATACCTTCAAGTTGTGGATTCATCGTTTCATTCTCTTCAGGCTTGTTCGTAAATCGCCACGGCCATCGCGGTCGTGGTCGCCAGATAGACGTTCTGGTGGATGCATTTGATCTTGTCGTCGAGCGCGCCGCGCATGGCCAGCCACATGATGACCTCGACGCTCTCGGCGCCGCCCAGGCGCACGAAGTCGGCGTGCTTGAGTTTGGTCAGGCTGTGCGGATCGTCGACGATGCGGCGCAGGAATTCGTCGTCCCATTCCGGATTGTTGAAGCCGGTGCGCTCGCCGTGGATCTGGTGCGACAGGCCGCCGGTACCGACCACTGCGACCTTGAGGTCTTCCGGGAAGGATTCGATGGCGCGGCGCACCGCCTGGCCGAGCTTGTAGCAACGGGCAGCGGTCGGCAGCGGATATTGCAGCACGTTGATTTCTATCGGCACGATGGCGCCCGGCCACGCCGGCTCGTGCGGCCACATCAGCGACAGCGGCGAGTTGCAGCCGTGATCGAGCGCGCGATCCTGGAACAGCGTCATATCGAATTCGTCGTTGACCAGGCATTCCGCCAGATGCGCCGCCAGTTCCGGATGACCGTTGATGTCCGGCAGGGGACGCTTGCCGGCGCCTTCGTCGGCCATTTCAAAACTCGGCGAAACGCCCAGCGCAAAGGTCGGATAACAGTCGAAGAAGAAGCTGTTGGCGTGGTCGTTGTAGAACATGACCAACACATCCGGCGCCTGCTCGCGCAACCATTGCGCGACCGGCTCATAGCCCTTGAACAGCGGCGCCCAGGCCGGGTCGTTCTGCCGTCCCTTGTCGTACGCCAGGCCGATGGTGGGCACATGAGACGTGCCGATTCCTCCTACGATTCTTGCCATGTTTTCCTCAATACGCTTTCAACTCATTCAATAAATCAATACATTTTCACGGCAACGCTGGGCGGATTTTCCGCCTGCACCGTCTCTGCTTCAGCAAGGCGCAGCAGCGTCTTGCGCATGGCCAGGCCGGGACGGTCGGGGCCAAAACTGAGTTCATCCGGCGGGCCGTCGCCCTTCTCGACTTCTTCCTGGATCCAGGTCAGGGCGTCGACGTCTTCCATGTAGGCCTTGACCGAAGCGGATGCCAGGTACTCGCTGGCGCTTGCATCGTCCAGCGCGAAATCGCGGCTGTTGAACCACCAGTAGTGGATCGTGCCCTGAAACTCCGGCGTGAACAAGTGCGTAATATTCACGCGATAGTCGGTGTGCTCGCCTTCGCGCGGTTCCAGATTGGCAATGCGCGCAAACGCGATGTGCCCCGCCGGGGAAACGAAACGGCTGTCGGAGAAACGATCCACCGGACGGCCCGTCAGCTTCATCGGAATGCCGTAGATCGGCGGCGGCGGCGAGTTTTTCAGCTCGCGGCGGATGCGCACGACATCGCCTTCGTTATGGATCTCCAGGCTGGAGCGCGAATACTCGGGCGTGCCGACCGTGTCCGCATGCAGGATCGGGAAGTGGGTCTGGTCCAGCAGGTTTTCGTGCATGGCGACGTAGTTGGATTTCATGTGGAAGTAGCCGGTGACGGTGGTCCACTCCGGCGCATCCAGCCACGAGGTATCGGGGATCAGCGCCGGATCGGCCTTGGCGGCGTCGCCCATCCAGACCCAGATCAGCGGCCCCTTCTCTTGCACCGGATAAGACGCGATGCGCGCGTGCGTCGGCGGATTGGCCAGCGAGGGCATGTGCACGCACTGGCCTTCCGGGTTATAGGCCATGCCGTGATAGCCGCACACCACCTGATCGCCGTCAAGACTGCCCTTCGACAGGGGGAAGGAACGATGAGCGCAACGGTTTTGCATGATGACGGGCGCTCCGTCGACCTTGCGATACATCAGCACGGTCTTGCCGAGCAGGGTGCGCTCCAGCAGCTCGCGCGTGACTTCACGCGACAGGGCGGCGACGTACCAGCAATCCCTGATCAGCGGCGTGGTGTGATTGGCCATCTTCGGCTTGGCGGCTGCAGCTTTCTGAAGCATGGAGAACTCCTCTAAACGATAAGCGGCGAGCGTGGCCGTCGCCGCAATGAACATGGTGTGCGTGACGACTACTGCACCTTCACGCCTGGATCCTTGATTGCCGGATAAGTCTTGAACGGCTTGTTGACGTAGACGCCGTCGACCTTCTCGATGCGGCGGATGTAGATGTTCTGCGTCATTTCGCGTGTCTGCGGATCGATGCTGACCGGGCCGCGCGGGCTTTCCCACGCGTAGCCCTTGATCGCCGCCATGGCCTTGTCGCCGTCCTGCTTGCCGCCGGTGGCGCGGATCATTTCATAGATCATCTTCATCGAATCGTAGGCGGCGATCGACGCCACGTTCGGCGTCTTGTCGGCGCCGTATTTCTTGCGGAAGGCGTTGACGAACGCCACGTTGACCGGCGAGGTGCCGGCCGGCGAATAATGCAGCGCGGTCACGATGCCGACCGCCGCGTCGCCGTAGGAAGGCAGCTCGCTCTCTTCGGTTTCAGCAGTCGCCAGCAGCTTGATGCCGGACTTGTCCAGGCCGCGCTCGACGAAGGCCTTGATGAACGCCACCGCCATCGGACCGACCGGCGTGAACATGTAGACGTAATCGGGATTGGCTTCCTTGATCTTTTGCATGTAGGTCGAAAAGTCGGAGGTGTTGAGCGGCATCTTCAGCTCGGCCACGACCTGGCCTTTTTCTTCGGTGAAGGATTTCTTGAACGAGGTCAGCGCATCGGCGCCCGGCGCGTAATCGGCCACTGCCAGCGCCACGCGCTTGCCGCCCTGCTCTGCGGTCCACTTCGCCAATGGCGTCGCCACCATCCATTGCGTGTAGCCCGCACGCAGCAGGTAAGGCGACTTGCTCAGGATGCCGGAGGTGCCGGCATTGATGATGACGATAGGCACCTTGGCTTGCGTGGCGACGTCGGCCACGGCCAGCGCGGTCGGCGTGAATTCGAGGCCGCTGATGTATTGCACCTTGTCGCGCACGACCAGCTCTTCAGCCAGCTGGCGGGCGCGCGCAGGATTGTTGCCGCCGACGTCGCGATAGATGATCTTGATCGTGTGCTCGCCGGCGCGGCCGTTGTTTTGCGCGAGGAACAGCTCGGTGGCGTCCTGGATCTGTTTGCCCCAGTTGCTGTACGGACCGCTGAAAGCGGCGATCACGCCGATGCGGATTTCATCGGCATGCGCGGCGGGAGTGGTCGCAAATACGGCGGCGCCGGCGAGCGGCAAGGCGAACTTCATGAATCGGTGCAACATCGGTGGTCTCCTGTTGTAGGGAATGTTGTTGTCGGCTTGCTGCCGTTGTTATGGGTGCATTATCGGGTTCAGCGCATGCCGGCGTTATACATTTAGCCTTCCCTCCCCATCTAATTTACTTATTGATTTTTTGAAAGTTGCTGATCGACGGCAAGCTCTCCGCTTGCAACGATAAATTTAAACCCTTTAAAATCAACAAATTAAGATGATTCAACAGAATGAAAACGCTATATCGGCATTGCTGCAGCATGTCAAACTGACTGATTGAGCCGGAATGCCCGGCTGGACACAGGCAAGTCGTTTGGATACATTGCATCTCGTTTTTCACCCTTTCGGAAGCGACATGAAAACGATTTATCTGCTGTGCGGTTTGTTGTGCGACGACGTCGTCTGGGAAGCGCAGGCCAAGGCGCTGCGCGAAAAACACGATGCCGATGTGCGCGTCGTGAGTTTTCAGCAGGATGACTCGATTGCCGGCATGGCGAGCCGTGTGCTGCAGGATGCGCCTGAACAGTTCTGGCTGGCGGGACATTCGATGGGCGGCCGTGTTGCGCTGGAGGTGTATCGCCAGGCGGCGCAGCGCGTGCAACGGCTGGCGTTGCTGGACACTGGCTATGAAGCCGCGACGCCGGGCGAAGATGTGCGCCGTGCAGTGCTGGTCGATCGCGCGCGCGCCGACGGCATCAACGCCATTGCCGAGACTTGGGCCATGCCGATGCTGGCGCCCGGCAATCGCAACAACGCCCCTTTGGTGAACAGTATTCTGGAGATGGTGGGACGCATGTCGCCCGAGATTTACGCAGCGCAAACGCGCGCGCTACTGGGCCGTCCGGATGCGACGCCGGTGTTGTCGGCAATCGCCTGTCCGACCCTGATCCTGTGCGGCGCCGAAGACGCCTGGAGTCCGCCGGAACGGCATGCCCGCATGGCGGCGCTGGTGAAGGGCAGCGTGCTGACCGAGATCCCCGCCTGCGGCCACATGTCGACCATGGAAGAAGCAGACGCCGTCACGCAGGCATTGCTGCGCTGGGCCGCCTGAGCAGACAACAATTCAATTTATCAAGCGGTCATTGCACCGGCAACGCTGCGTCACCAATGACCGCTGTTGGCGGCGCGCCGCTCCATCTGCGCCGTCACTTCGCGGATCGCATCCATCAGCACCACCGCACCCGGCGACGGATGGCTTTCTTCGCGCTGCGTGATGCCGATGGTGCGCGAAGTGCGCGGCAGGTCGAAATCCAGCACCTGCAGCGCATTGGAGTGAATCTCATATTCCAGCTGCTGGGCCGAAATCGCGGTGACCATATCGCTATGCAACAGCAAGCCGCGCAAGATGGCGAGGTCGCTGGTTTCCACAACCTCGGTCGGGGCCGGCGTGTCCTTGCGGCTCATCGACAATTCAAACAGCGTCCGCGCCGGCGTGCCCTTGCCCGACAAGATCCACTGCGCGCGCATCAGGTCGTCGAGCGTCACCTTGGATTTTTGCGTCAGCGGATGGCCGCGTCGCACGATCACCGACATCTTGTCCTCCAGCAGCGGCTCGCCGTGCAAGTCGTTGGCATATTCCGGCGGGCGCAGCGCGCCCAGAATGAAGTCGATGTCGCCCGCGCGCAGGCGCGCCGCCAGGCTGTCGAACGGCCCCTCAATGGTGGTGATGCGCAATTGCGGATGCGCTGCGATCACGCTGGCGATCGCGCGCGGGAGGATGGTGGTGCGGCTCAGCGGCAAGGCGCCGACCACCACGCGGCCTTGCGTGGTGCCCTTGAGCGCCGAGATGTCGGCCTCGGCATGCCGCAGTTCGGCCAGCGCGCGCTTGGCGCGAAACAGCAGCAAGGCGCCGGCTTCGGTCAGCAGCATGCCCTTGGGCGTGCGCTGGAACAAGGTGGCGCCGAGGCTGGTTTCCAGGTCCGAGATGGAAGCGCTGACCGCCGGTTGCGTGATGCCGAGCGCGTTGGCGACCGTGGGCATGTGATGCGATTCGGCCAGCTTGACGAAGATCTGCAGACGACGCTCGTTGAACAGCATCGACAGGATGGAGGTCTTCATCGCGCCGGCCGGCGTCTTGATCTTGCTATAGATTTCATCGCGCGCCAGCTCGAACTCCTGCGCCGCTCTGCGTGCACGGAACAGCAGCGTGTTGCCGAACACCGTCAGCAGCATGCCGCTGGACTTGCGTTCGAACAGCGACTCGCCGATAACCGTTTCAAGCTCGTGTACCGAACGCGTAATCGCCGATTGCGCGCGATACAGCGCATCGGCGGCGCGCGTGACGCTGCCCAGTTCGGCCACGGTGATGAAGGCGCGCAGATGTCGCAGGCTTACGGTGGAAGTCATAGAAAGAGAGCGGCTCCTGGCGTTGCGGAAGAATAATTTTCGGTATCTTTTTTTGTAGGATGAAGGATATGCGCGGTTTTGACAAGCTCGCATTGCGACTACGCGCGAGGTCACGCCACAGCTTATGCAATCGACATCAATTCTTCCACTCCAATAAGAAAATTAGATGGCTATGCGGGCGAATTCGGCTGGTCCGCCGAAGCGAATTCCCACAGAATCGGACGACCGCCCGGTTGCCGGGCTTCTCTTTTTCTCGCGGAAACTCTCATGACTGTGGCCGTGTCCACCCCTGCCCTGATTTCTGTCTGCCTCATCGGTTACGGCGAGGCCGGCAAGATCCTTGCGCAAGGTTTATCGGCGACGGGACGCTGCACCGTATCGGCTTACGACATCTTGCTGCACGATGCCGTCGCCGCGCAAACCATGCACGAGGCAGCCTCTGCCGCCGGCGTGAGGTTATGCGCAGATTCCGTGTCCGCCATCGCCGACGCCGACGTCATCATCTCTGCGGTGACGGCAAGCGCTGCGCGCGAGGTCGCCGTGCAGACGGCGGCGTCGATACGCCCGGGACAATTTTTCCTCGATATCAATTCCGTCTCGCCGGCGCTCAAGCAAGAGAGCTTCGCGCTGCTCACGCGCCGCCGCGCCCTCTATGTGGAAGCCGCGGTGATGGCGTCGATCCCGCCCTACGGCATTGCCGTGCCGATGATGCTGGGCGGCCCGCATGCAGCGGAATTCATGGCGCTGATGGCGACCTCCGGCATGAAGATGACGCACGCATCACCCGACATCGGCTTAGCCTCGGCCATCAAGATGTGCCGCAGCGTGATGATCAAGGGCCTGGAAGCGCTCACCGTCGAGAGCATGTTCACCGCGCGCCACTATGGAGTGGAACAAGAAGTGCTGGCCTCGCTGGCGGAGACGTTTCCCGGTATCGACTGGCAGCACCAGGCCGATTACCTCGTCTCGCGCGTGGTGCAGCACGGCCGGCGCCGCGCCGCTGAAATGCGCGAAGTCGCCCACACCGTCGGCGATGCAGGCCTGACGCCCTGGTTGTCGTCGGCCATCGCCGAGCGCCAGGATTGGCTGGCCGACCAGGTGCTGGCGGGCATCGTCGACAAACAGGAAAAGAGCTGGCGCGAGGTTGCCGACCGTATTGCCGCAGTCTCTGCAACGGCGACCGATATCAAGGTCTCGAAGAAGACTGCCTGATCTGCATCATCCGATTTCAGATCATGGATTAATCAGATTGCAACAGGGATTTACCCATAACAAAGGAGATGATTCATGGCAGAAAATCGTGGTGTGGTGTACGTCGCGCACGGGCGCGTCGAAGTGCAGTCGATTCCGTTTCCCAAGTTCGACAATCCGCAAGGCCGGAAGATCGAACATGGCGTCATCCTCAAGGTCGTGACGACCAACATCTGCGGCTCGGACCAGCACATGGTGCGCGGCCGCACGACCGCGCCGTCGGGATTGGTGCTGGGGCACGAGATCACCGGCGAAGTGATCGAAGTCGGCAAGGACGTCGAAACGCTCAAAAAGGGCGATCTGGTCTCGGTGCCCTTCAACGTCGCCTGCGGCCGCTGCCGCACCTGCAAGGAGCAGCACACCGGCGTCTGCCTCAGCGTCAACCCGGCACGCGCAGGCGGCGCCTACGGCTACGTCGACATGGGCGGCTGGATCGGCGGACAGGCGGAATACGTCATGGTGCCGTACGCCGACTTCAACCTGCTGCGCTTTCCCGACAAGGACAAGGCGATGGAAAAGATCACCGACCTGACCTGCCTGTCCGATATCTTGCCGACCGGTTTCCACGGCGCTGTGACGGCGGGCGTCGGCCCGGGCTCCACGGTATATGTCGCCGGCGCCGGCCCGGTCGGTCTGGCGGCAGCAGCATCGGCGCGACTGCTGGGAGCAGCGGTGGTGATCGTCGGCGACGTCAACGCGACCCGCCTGCAACATGCACGCAGCGTCGGCTTTGAAACCGTCGATCTGTCGCAGGATGCGACGCTGGCCGACCAGATCGCCGCTATCCTCGGCGACTCGGAGGTCGACTGCGCCATCGACTGCGTCGGCTTCGAAGCGCGCGGCCACGGTCACAGCGGTTCACAGGTGGAAGCGCCGGCCACCGTGCTGAATTCGCTCATGGAAATCACCCGCGCCGCCGGCCGCATCGGCATTCCCGGCCTCTACGTCACCGACGATCCGGGCGCGGTCGACAGCGCCGCCAAGCACGGCAGCCTCAGCATCCGCCTGGGGCTGGGATGGGCCAAGTCGCACAGCCTGCATACCGGCCAGACTCCGGTGATGAAATACAACCGCCAGCTCATGCAAGCCATCCTGTGGGACCGCCTGCACATCGCCGACATCGTCGGCGTGCAAGTGATCTCGCTGGATCAGGCGCCGGGCGGCTACGGTGAGTTCGATGCGGGTGCGCCGAAGAAGTTTGTGATTGATCCGCACGGGGCGCTGGCGGCCTAGCTGTTGTTTGCAGCCTTTTGCAGTCGTTCTTCGAAAAAGGGCTTACGGCGCACCGTAAGCCCTTTTCATTGCGGAAGTACAGCCTGAACGCACGGCATCGCTACAAGAACGATGACGACGGCGCAGGCTAAGAGCGATCCGTCGTGTTCGCGCCACCATGATTCCGGCGCACGACATAGGTCGGACGCTGCTTTGTTTCCATGTAAATCCGCCCCACGTATTCGCCAAGGATCCCAATCCCGATCAACTGCAGACTTCCGACGAACAGCACGGCAACCAGCAGCGAGGCATAACCCGGCACGTCGACCCCGTGAATCAGTGTCCTGAAAACGATGTACAGCGCATAAAACAAGGTGATCAGCGTCCCGGCGCCGCCGATGTAGGTCATCAGCTTTAACGGTGCGGTACTGAAACTCGTAATGCCCTCAAGGGCGAAATTCCACAGCTTCCAGCCCGAGAACTTCGTGGTGCCGACTTCTCGCGCACTGCGCTTGTAATCCACGGTGGTCGTCTTGAAACCCACCCAGGCGAACAAGCCCTTCATGAAACGCTGCCGCTCCGGCAGCTGTTTAAGTACGTCAACCGCGGTACGATCCATCAGGCGGAAGTCGCCGACATTTTCCGGAATCTTGATGTGCGACAGGCGATTGTGGAATCGGTAGAACAATTCCGCCGTCTTGCGTTTCATATACGTGTCTGTGCTTCTGTCCATCCGTCGCGCCAGGACCACTTCCGCACCCTTTTCCCACTCGGCGATCATTGCAGAAATCAGCTCGGGAGGATCCTGCAAATCCGCATCGATGGGAATCACGGCATCGCCAACCGCCGCGTCAATCCCGGCGGTCAGCGCCGCTTCTTTCCCGAAATTGCGAGAAAGCTCGACAACGCGGAAGCGTTGATCTTGCGCTGCGATCGATATCAGCTGTTGCAAGGTATCATCCTTGCTGCCGTCGTCGACGCAAATCACTTCAAAGTCATATGCCGGCATGGCATCAAGGATTTCTCGGATCGCATTCCAGAACAGGACGACACCTTCGCCCTCGTTATAGAACGGCGCCACGATCGATACGGATTTTCTTTTGATCACCATGCTTTTCTCATTAAACTCCCCACTCGCGCTGGAGAAAGATGCCATTCTAATGAATTGTGGATACCCTGTGCCATGCAAATTTCCGGCTTTCACCGCATAAGCGGAAAATGCGTCCTTGCCTGCCCGGTGGCGATGGAAATACAATCCCGCGTGATAGTTCGACAAATGCTTCACATATCAAATAGACAAGAAACGCGATACCGATTTGACTACCGAAAAAATATCCTCCGCCACAACACCCGGAAACAGCGTGTTCGACATCTCCGACCGACGGCTTTCGCAAATTTGCCTGATTGTCTTCTCCCTGCTGGGCGTAGCGTTTTTGGGCTGGATTGTATGGAATGCGCTTCTGGCGATCCCTGCGGTCGACGATTTCTGCTATGGCGCCGGCGCGCATGAGCGCGGCGTTATCCAGAACGTCGTGATTGAATACTTCACGTGGGGAGGCCGGTATACGGCAGCTTTCCTGATCAGCGCATTTGCGGGAGCGGACACGCTGCTGTTTCACTATTATTATCTCGTCCCGCTGACGATCCTGGTCCTCAATTTTTTCGCCGTCCGCCATTTCCTGTCCAGCGTCGATCTGAAAACAAAGGCAATGCTGTTGTTGTTCTTTGTCATTCTCATGACGACATTCCGTATGCGGGAATCACTGTTCTGGCTTTCCGGCGGCGCCACGTACGGGGTATCCTGCGCGCTTTTTCTTGTACTGATCGCGGAAGAATGGCGCATCTTTACCGGCGCGGTCCAGTTGCGCTGGCAGCGCACCCTGGTGCTTTCCCTGGCAAGCATACTGCTGGCCAGCTTCAATGAAACGGTCATGCTCGCGCATGTCACCCTGCTCTTTCCCCTGCTCGTCGTTTCGCTCGCAACGAAAAACAACCGAGCCGTTGCATGGATCATGGCTGCGGCAATCGTCGGCGCCCTGATTTCCGGCCTCGCTCCCGGCAACTTCCTGCGGGCCGGTCTGACGCCCCACAACACCAATGTACTGATCGCCGCCTGGGTATCGTTCACGCTGCTGGTGACCAAATACGCGCTGCCGATACTGGTCAGCGTTCTGATGTTCCGTTGCCTGCTGTGGTTCTGCCGCGTCCGCCGGGATTTTTCTTTCACGCGCAACCAGGCTTTTGCGTTCTGCCTGTTTCTTCTCCTCGCGCTGTGGGCCAGTATTTTTGCCAGAGCGTATGCACTCAATGAGCTGGGGCCGGAGAGAGCCAGAACGATTGATTTTCTGCTGGTGAACCTGATCGGATTCTTTGTTGCGACCCAGCTGTATCAACGCAGCCGCGCGAGATCCGAAGGCCAACCCCGGCCGCTCCTGGCAGGCCTGATCGCGTGTGCACTCATTGCCACGATAGTAAGTTCAGTCTTTGCCCCCCATCTGACCTGGAAACCGCTGCTGGATGGCATGCAGGAAAGCGTCCGGTTACGGGACCTGATCACCGCCCGGCTGAACCTCGTCAGTTCGGCAAAAGGCCAGACGCTGGTCGTAGAGGCTTATACGCAAGATCAGAAGCCGATCACCTTCTTCAACGATATTAAGGAAGATCCCAAGCAATGGGAGAACGGCTGCTTTGCGAAGTATTTCGGATTAAAAGAAATTCGCACCAGGAATTGAGCGCGACTTATCGCCAGAATCCCGTATGGAAAAAGGGCCTGCGTTGCAGGCCCTTTTTGTTTCTATCGTTGCATGTCCGGCTCAGTGCGGAGTCGATGGCGGCGATGACAACAACGCCACGATGCTGCGAAACGCAGCAACCGTCAACGCCTCGTCCTGCTCCGCACCGTGATCGCTCAGCTTGACGATGACAGTATCGCTGACCGGATCGATATAGACATACTGCCCGTGGATACCGATGGCCGTGTAATCCTGCCCGTTGGTGGCGCGGCGCGGCAACCACCAGCCGCGGCCGTAGGCAAAGTCCGCATCCGCGACACCGACCTGCTCCGGCCGCTGCATCCAGCTCTCCGGCAATACTACTTTGCCGTTCGCCTGCCCGCGGCGCACATGCAGCAACCCGTAACGCGCAAAATCGACGGCGCGCGCATTGATGCAGCAAAAACTCTTCTCCACCCCACCGGCGTCGCTATCCACACTCCAGCTCGCCGGAAACTGCGCGCCCATCGGCTGCCACAGCTTGTCCTGCAGATAGCGCGTCAACGGCTCTCCTGTCGCCGCCGACAACACCATGCCCAGCAACAGATAGTCGATGCTGCGATAGACAAACCCCTCGCCCGGCGTGAACTGCGTCGCCCCAAGCCCGCGCACGAAACGCTTGAGATCAGTGGTGATGTACATGTAAGCGATCTGCGAAAACACGCTGTCGTATTTCTCATCGACGTGGATGCCGGAATGCATGTTGAGCAGGTCGCTCACTTTCAGCGAATCGAATTTCTCCGGAAGGTACGGGAGATATTTGCGCACCGGATCAGCGAGGGAAAGTTTACCTTCTTGCACGGCGATGCCGGTCAGGTCGGACAGGATGGACTTGGCGACGGAATACGAGGGGAAGATGGTTTCCCGGTTTGCACCGAGTGGATAGAGTTCCTGAACGAGCTGGCCGCGATGAATGACCAGCAAGGCATCGGTGTGGGTTTCGCTTAAAAATTGTGCGAGGCCGATGGTTCCGCCATTGCGCCAGGCCACTTGCTGGGACAGGAATGGCGATGGTGCGGTCGATTGCGCTGGGGACGGTGCTTGCAACGCTTGCGGATTCGTACTCGCTGCGAGCGGGGCGCTGTCGAAATAGACGTAGCTTTGCGAAAACGGCCGCAACTCAAGCGCCAGGCCGACCAACGCTGTGGGTGACGGCAGACGCAAAAAGCGCGTGACGGGCCAGCACAAGCCCGCCAGCAAGCTCAAGCCGACGGCGCAATACAACGTGATCTTCAGGTATTTAGGCATTGTTTCCGTCTGGTGGTGTGTTGCCCGTTCGTCGACAGCACTAATGTCGCAACAGCAAAGCATGCAGTGGAGCGATAGCAGGCTCTTCAGAAACAGCATTAAACACTATTTCAAACTGACGCAGAACCACCAAAACAAAAAGGGCTTACGTTTTACCGTAAGCCCTTCTGAATTGCTGGTGGCCCCCCCGTGAGTCGAACACGGCACCAACGGATTATGAGTCCGCTGCTCTAACCAAGCATGAGCTAGGGGGCCTGAGTCTGGCCGGGACGTGAATCCCGGTCTGACTTAGTTACCTTCCAGGAAGCTCTTGAGCTTGTCGGAGCGCGACGGATGGCGCAGCTTGCGCAGCGCTTTTGCTTCTATCTGACGGATACGCTCGCGGGTGACGTCGAATTGCTTGCCGACTTCTTCCAGCGTGTGGTCGGTCGACATTTCGATACCGAAACGCATGCGCAGCACCTTGGCTTCGCGTGGCGTCAGGGAGTCGAGGATGTCCTTGACCACGCCGCGCATCGAAGCATGCAACGCCGCATCGGCCGGGGCCAATGTGTTGTTGTCTTCGATGAAGTCGCCCAGGTGCGAATCGTCGTCGTCGCCGATCGGCGTTTCCATGGAGATAGGCTCTTTGGCGATCTTCATGATCTTGCGGATCTTGTCTTCCGGCATTTCCATCTTGATGGCCAGCGTCGCCGGATCAGGTTCTGCACCGGTTTCCTGCAGGATCTGACGCGAGATGCGGTTCATCTTGTTGATGGTTTCGATCATGTGCACCGGAATACGGATGGTGCGCGCCTGGTCGGCGATCGAACGCGTGATGGCCTGGCGAATCCACCATGTCGCATAGGTCGAGAACTTGTAGCCGCGACGGTATTCGAACTTGTCCACTGCCTTCATCAGGCCGATGTTGCCTTCCTGGATCAGGTCGAGGAATTGCAGGCCGCGGTTGGTGTACTTCTTGGCGATCGAGATCACGAGACGCAGGTTGGCCTCGGTCATTTCACGCTTGGCCATGCGCGCCTTCTTCTCGCCGGCGCCCATCTTCTTGTTGATGCCGCGCAGGTCCGGCAGCGGCAACACGACGCGCGCTTGCAGGTCGATCAGCTTTTGTTGCAGTTCTTTGATGGCAGGCACGTTACGGCTCAGCACGGTGCTGTAGTCGTGGTTGGCGCTGACTTCGCCATCAACCCAGTCTAGGTTGATTTCGTTGCCGGGGAACACCTTGATGAAATGCGCGCGCGGCATGTTGCACTTGTTGACGGCGACGTCGAGGATCTGACGTTCGATCTGACGCACCTGGTCAACTTGCGCACGCAGGGTGTCGCACAGCTTTTCAACGACTTTGGCGGTGAAGCGGATGCCCAGCAGCTCGTTGGAAATGATTTCCTGCGCCTTGACGTAGGGCTTCGAGTTGTAGCCTTCTTTTTCGAAGGCCTTGCGCATGTTGTCGAATTGGGTCGAAATGGTCGCGAACTTGCCGAGCGCGTCGCGCTTCAACTGTTCCAGCTGTTCAGCGGAGAAACCGGCTGCACCGGAACCGCTGCTTTCGCCTTCTTCTTCTTCGTCTTCTTCTTCGTCCTCGTCTTCTTCGTCTTCTTCCTCATCGGAAGCAGCGGCGGCAACGACGACTTCGCCTTCACTCATGTCGACGAGGCCGTCGACGATTTCGTCGACCTTGATTTCGTCGTTCTTGATCTTGTCGGCTGCGGCCAGGATTTCAGCGATGGTGGTCGGGCAAGCCGAGATCGCCTGGATCATGTCCTTCAGGCCGTCTTCGATACGCTTGGCGATTTCGATTTCGCCTTCGCGGGTCAGCAGTTCCACCGAACCCATTTCGCGCATGTACATACGCACCGGATCGGTCGTACGGCCGAAATCGGAGTCGACGGTCGACAACGCTGCTTCGGCAGCGGCTTCCGCGTCGTCGTCGCTGGCGACGTTGGCGACGTTGTCGGACAGCAGCAATGTTTCAGCATCCGGCGCGTGTTCGTACACGGAGATGCCCATGTCGTTGAACGTGCCGATGATGCCTTCGATTGCTTCCGGATCGACGATGTTTTCCGGCAGGTGATCGTTGATTTCGGAGAAGGTCAGGTAGCCGCGCTCTTTACCTTGCTTGATCAGGGTCTTGAGCTTTTGACGGCGGCGTTCGAGTTCTTCTTCGGTCGCTTCTGTGTCGGACGAGAAAGCGTCTTTCAGCAAGGCCTTTTCCTTGGCCTTGCGGTCCTTGGCCTTGGCTTTGTCGACAGCCTTGAGTTCAGCACGCTCGACCGCGTTCAACGCGGCGATTTCGTCGTTCTCAGGCTGGAATTCCTTCGGCTTGCGGCCGCGGCGGCCAGGCACCTTGACGGACGGCAAGATGTAGCCGGACGTGTCAATGGCTGCCAGCACGGCGGCATCGGTCGTTTGGCTCACGCCAGGCGCGATCATGACGCTGACGTCTTTGGCTTCGCTCTTGGCTGCTGCTTTGACGGCAGGCTTAGCGGTTTTCGGTTCAGGTTTCTTGGTTGTCACAGAAGCTTTCGATTGCACAGAAGCCGTCTTCACGTTGGCTTCAGATAAGTTCTTCTTCGTTGGCGTCGCAGTCGCCCTGGCTGCCGGTTTGGCTACCACTGGCGCTGCAGCGCGAACCGCTTTGGGAGCAGTTTTGGCACTGGATTTTTTCGCCGCCGCTGCCGGTGCAGCTTTCGCTGGCGACGTTACCGCCTTTACTGCCGTTGCTGCTACTTTGCCGGTGGGCTTGGCAACAGCTGCTTTCTTTGGGACCGATCGTGCTGCAGATGCCGAAGGGGTCGATTTGCTTGCCGGCTTGGTGGCCGGTTTGGTGCTCTTTGCGGAAGGTGTCGGAGTTTTTGCGGTTTTCTTCATTGCATTTGCCATAGAATCAAAGCCAAGTGAGTTACCTCATCGCGCCAATCAAACCATGTACTTCATGCAACCCGTTCCCGATATTATTCGGTAGACACGGACTGACCGCGCAACGTTCCTAAATCTTTCGTCCCTTGCTTTCTGCTGTGTCCATGCGATAGCTTATGTGCTGTAAATCGCCCTATGGACCGATGGTTCAATGAATCTTTTCCGCATCACGGAGTATGTTTCGCCGCGGAACTAAAGCCCTAGATTATACCATATATAGGGTGTTTCTCCCCAAGATCAAGCTAATCCTGCACAACATCCGGCATTTCGCAGTGCAGGCCCGACCTTCATTTCAACTGAATTCGGCGCCGCTCAGACGCTTCAAGTGCTCTTTTTGCTGCATCAGTTCGCGGTAGCGGCTGCGCGCGGCATCGTCCCTGAGCCCGCTGCTTGCCAATTGTTCCATCTCATCCTCAACGCCGCGCATCTTGGTCTGGCGGACAGCGCCGGCCATTTCTTGCCTGACGACATCGAATTCGGACTCGGTTTCAGCCGCGATTTCGGCAATCAGGCTTTCAAAATCCGGCCCGGCGTCGCGCAACAGCTCGACCAGCGTGGCGAAATTGGCTTGCTCGCCCATGCTCTGGCAGGCCTCGACCAGCCGCGACAACATGTCGGCGCGGTCAGGCGCCTGGCGGCCGATGGCTTGCATCGCCCCGTCGTCCAGATCCGCCGCCAGCGCGGGATGCGCCACCAGCAGGCGAATGATCTGCCGCTCCAGCCCGACCGGCGCCATGCGCTTGCTCTTGGGCGGCGGTGCGCGGCGTGCAGTGGTCTGCACCACCGGCTTGGCCAGCTCGAACAAGGCCTCGATCTCGGCCGGCGAGGTCTGCGTGACCTGCGCCAGGCTGCGCACGATTTGCAGGCGCAAGGACGACGGCGGCAGTGCCTGCAGCATCGGCTTGGCGTCAAACTGCGCGCGGGCGCGGCCCTCCGGTGTGGTCATGTCGTTGTCGCCGACCACTTCCTTGATCAGGAACTGCGACAGCGGCATGGCTTCTTTAATCTGTTGTTCAAACGCTTCGGCGCCCATTTCGCGCACATAGCTGTCCGGATCGTGCTCGGTCGGCAAGAACAGGAACTTGATGATCTTGTTGTCCGAGGCATGCACCAGGCAGGCGTCCAGCGCCCGTCGTGCAGCGCGCCGACCGGCCGAATCGCCGTCGAAGCTGAACACCACTTCGTCGGTCTGGCGCAACAACTTCTGCACGTGGATCGGCGTACACGCCGTACCTAGGGTCGCCACCGCCTGCGGGAAACCCAGCTGCGCCAGCGCCACCACATCCATATAACCTTCGGTCACCAGCACGTAACCCGCTTCGCGGATCGCCTGGCGCGCTTCGAACAGGCCGTACAACTCGCTACCCTTTTGAAATAGCGGCGTTTCCGGAGAGTTCAAGTATTTCGGTTCGCCGCCGTCCATGACGCGGCCGCCGAAGCCGATGACCTGGCCCTTGGTATTGCGAATCGGAAACATGACGCGATGACGGAAACGGTCATAGCGCTTGCGCCCCATGCGCTGTGAACCCTCTTCTTCACTCTTGTCGATCACCAGGCCGGCCTCGACCAGCGCCGGCACTTCATAATCCGGAAATACCTTGCGCAGGCTGTCCCATTCGTCGGGCGAGTAACCCAGGCCGAACTTGGCGGCGATTTCGCCGGTCAGTCCGCGGCCTTTCAGATACTCGACCGCATTCGGTGCCGCACGCAGCTGCTGGCGATAAAAGTCGCAGGCCGCCGACATCGCATCCGACAAGGCCATGCTCTTGGCCTGCTGTTCGGCGCGCTGCTGCGGCGGGATGCGGTCGTCATTGTCCGGCACCGTCATGCCCACGCCCTGCGCGAGATCTTTGACCGCCTCGACAAAGCCCAGGCCGGAATACTCGATCAGGAAACTGATGGCCGTTCCATGCGCGCCGCAGCCGAAGCAGTGATAGAACTGCTTGGTCGGACTGACCGTGAAGCTCGGCGATTTTTCGTTATGGAACGGGCACAGGCCCATGAAGTTGGCGCCGCCCTTTTTGAGCTGCACATACTTGCCAACCACATCGACTATATCGACGCGGTTGAGCAAATCCTGAATGAACGACTGTGGAATCACAGGGAATTAGCGTCCTGACAAGATTCAGGCAGCGGTCAAGGCAGCCTTGACCAACGCGGAAACGGCGGTCATGTCGGCGCGGCCGGCCAGCTTCGGCTTCAACACGCCCATGACCTTGCCCATGTCCTGCGGACCGGCGGCGCCGGTAGCGGCCACGGCGGCCTGCACTTCCGCCTTGATTTCGTCTTCCGACAGGCCGGCCGGCATATAGGTTGTCAGAATGGCCAGCTCGGCCTTTTCGATATCGGCCAGATCCTGGCGACCGCCGGCTTCGAACTGGCTGATGGAATCCTTGCGCTGCTTGACCATCTTGTCGATGATCGCCAGCACCATCGCGTCGTCGAGCTCAACGCGCTCATCGACTTCCTTTTGCTTCATCGCCGCCGTGATCAGACGAATCGTACCCAGCTTGGCCGCCTCTTTGGCGCGCATCGCCGCCTTCATGTCTTCGGTGATTTGCTCTTTCAGACCCATTGCATTCTCCAGAGATAGCGATTTATTCAGACTAGCACAAGCCTCACATCCCAGCCGCTGAAGTGCGTAGCAAGGGATTGATATGAGACCGCGTAGGCCGTCGATAAGCGTAGCGAGCAGGACCGACATGTGGATCGAGGAGCTCAATCGTACTCAAGTACGATGAGCACCGCAGGCCGCATGCCGGTTCGCGCAGTAGCTTAGCGATGGCCTACGAATGCGAAAACCCGCTGTGGTCGGACCAGAGCGGGTTTAACGTGGTCGCGCCGCACCCTACAACGAGGCGGCGCGACGGGAATTTCTTAGTACAGCTTCTTAGGCAGTTGCTGGCTGCGGATGCGCTTGTAATGACGCTTCACTGCAGCTGCCAGCTTGCGCTTGCGTTCTGCTGTCGGCTTTTCGTAAAACTCGCGCGCGCGCAACTCGGTCAACAGGCCGGTTTTTTCAATAGTGCGCTTGAAGCGGCGCATGGCGACTTCGAACGGCTCGTTTTCTTTAAGACGAATAGTGGTCATGTAGATTCAAACCAAAGAGGTTAGGTTAGATACGGAAAGAACGCGATTTTAGCAGACCGCGACACCAAATGGAAGCTAATGCGTGGCTTTTTTCCAACCAGCACGCAAAAAACCCAAATAAATCAAGGAATTGGGATGCGTTCCGGAAACATACACCCTGGCATACACGCCCCAGCCTATTCAATAGACTGTCCCGCCGCCACGCCCGAAGCCCAGGCCCACTGGAAGTTATAGCCGCCCAGCCAACCGGTGACGTCCACCGCCTCGCCGATAAAATGCAGGCCCGGCACCTTGGTGACCATCATGCTTTGCTGCGACAGCTCGCGCGTATCGACGCCGCCCATGGTGACTTCTGCCTTGCGGTAGCCTTCCGAGCCGGTCGGCTTGATGGTCCAGCGGTTGAGCGCTTCGCCCAGCTTGCGCAGCTCTTTATCAGGCATGTCAGCAATGCGCGCTGCGCCGTCGAAACCGTTGGCCTTGAGCAAGCCGTCCGCCAGCCGCGCCGGCAGCCATTGCGCCAGCAAATTGCCGAGATTCTTTTTGAGCGTGGTCTTGCCCTCAATAAAGGTTTCGGCAACGTCGATCTGCGGCAACAGATTCAGCGTGAGCGATGCGCCCGGCTGCCAGAAGCTGGAAATCTGCAGGATCGCCGGACCGGACAGGCCACGATGTGTAAACAACAAGTCTTCCAGGAAATAGCCGCGTTCTTTCTTGACGCCGGTTTCAACCTCGACTTCCAGCGCGATGCCGGCCAGGTCGACGAAAGGCTGCCAGCCGGCGCCGTCGAAGGTCAGCGGCACCAGGCCTGGACGCGGCTCGACCAGCTTGAGGTCGAATTGCTTGGCGATGCGGTAGGCGAAGTCGGTCGCGCCGATCTTGGGGATCGACAAGCCGCCGGTGGCGATGACGACATGGCGCGCCAGGATCTCGCCGCTGTCCGTTTCCAGGCGGAACAGGTCGCCTTCCTTGCCGACCGAGGCCACGCCGCAAGGCATGCGCCATTCGACGTGACCGAGATCGCACTCGGCCTTGAGCATCTCGATGATGTCTTCCGCCGTGTCGTCGCAGAACAGCTGGCCCTTGTGCTTCTCGTGGAAGCCGATGCGGTAGCGTTTGACCAGCGCGAGGAAATCCTGAGGCGTGTAGCGCGACAAGGCGCTTTTGCAGAAATGGGGATTTTGCGAGAGGAAATTCTGCGGCGTCGCGCCGATGTTGGTGAAATTGCAGCGACCGCCGCCGGAGATGCGGATCTTCTCGGCCAGCTTGGCGGAATGATCGATCAGCACGACCGACTTGCCGCGCTGCCCGGCCACGGCCGCGCACATCATGCCGGCGGCGCCGGCGCCGATTACTGCTACATCGAATGGTGTTGTCATGTTTGCTTTCGCCAACCTCTTTCGTTGGCGAAAGCAGGCGGGACTATTGGAAGTAAGAAGGCGGAGACTGATCCATCCACAGCTCGGACGACATGCGCATCATATCGTTGAGCGAACCGCGCTGGGTAAACGCCTGACGCAACCAGCCGGCATCGCTGAGCCGGTTGTGCGCCATGTGGCGCAAGCGCTTCAGGGTAATCAGTTCGACCTCGTTTTGCACATACGGCTGCAACAACTGCAATTGCAGCAACAAATGCTCGAAGATCGGCAGTTTACTCGAAGTCGCGGGCGTGTCGCCATGTAAGGCCAGCATGCCGTTCAGGCCGAAGCGGCTGGCTTCGAAACGATTGTACTGGTACAGCAGGTAGAAATCGTCGCGCATCTCGAACGGCCGCTCGGTCAGGATCCAGCGCGCCAACAGCTGCGCGTAGGCGCCCAGATGGGCGGCGTGCTCGATGGTCAGCGGCGTGTCGCACACGCGGATTTCGACGGTGCCGTATTCGGGCTTGGGGCGGATGTCCCAGTAAAAATCCTTCATGCTGCCGATGATGCCCATCTGCAGCAGCTCGTCGTAATAGGTTTCGAACTCGCTCCACTTGGTCTGCACCGGCGCCGTACCCGACAGCGGGAAGGCGCGCACCACGTTGCTGCGCGAGGAGTCGAACTTGGTGTCCGCGCCCTGATAGAACGGCGACGCCGCCGACAGCGCGATGAAATGCGGCACGAAACGCGAAAACGCGTGCGTCAGGTAGAGCGCATCGTCGCCGTTGGGTACGCCGATGTGGATATGCTGGCCGAACACGGTGAAGGTCTTGGCCAGATAGCCATATTTCTCATGCAGATGGAAGAAGCGCTCGCTCGGCGTGATGCGCTGCTCGTTCCAATGCTGGAAAGGATGCGCGCCGCCGCCGGAGACATCGATGTTGAGATGCTGCGCGCCGCGATTCAATGCCGCGCGCAAGCCCTTGAGTTCTTCGATCAGGTCGTCGACGCGCGTATGGATGCCCGAGTTGAGCTCGATCATCCCCTGCGTCATCTCCAGCTTGATCTGCTTTTGCAACTCGCGCGGCGCAATCCAGGTCAGCAGATCGACCGCATCGCTGGCGAGGTTGTAGTTGCGGCGATTGACCAGTTGCAGCTCCAGCTCGATGCCCATGGTGAACGGCGTCGATGACGTGAACGGCAGGATGCCTGCGCTGCTGGTAGCGTGCTGAGTCAGGTGCGGACTGGCGGGAGCCTGCGCCGCCAGTGCGTCTTCTTGGATAAGTGTAGTTGTCATTCGCGTCCACTTTCACCAGATTTGATTAAGGCGAATTGCGTGGCGACCGGGCCAAACAATTCGAGCACGATCAGGCATCCCGCCAAGAGCGGCACGACATCGGCGGTCGTGTGCGGATACAGGCTGGAAATCGTCTGCATCAGGCCGAGCCCGGCTTCCGTCATCGGCAAGGTGCCCAGCGTGAGCAAGCCGGCCTGCTTCCAGTTCATGCGCGCAAAACGGGCAAAGACGAAGACGCCGCAGCCCATCGCCACGAAACGCGCCGCGATCAGGATCAGCACCGACCAGCCGACCATGGTCAGGTCCGCCAGACGCATCGAGGCGCCCACCGTCACGAACAGCATCACCACGAACAATTCGTTGGCGACGCCGAATTCCAGTTCCATCAGGTCGTACTGGCGATCCAGGTTCTTCGACAGGATGGCGAAGATCAGCATCGTCAGCATCACCGGCAGATGCAAGGCGTGCGCCACGCCGATGGCCAGCGCGATGACCGAAATCACCAGCACGAACTGGCGGCTGCCCTGGCGTCCCAGCAAACGCGCCAGCGGCATCATCAGCCAATAGGTCAGATACGCCAGCACGAAGGACCCGATCAGCGAATACGCCGTGTGCTCGACCAGCGTCAGCACCGGCGTGCCGGACTCGTGCGCAATCACCGGCAGCAAAGCGTACGCCGCAAGGATCGCGACGAAATTATTCAGCGCCGTCATCGTCGCCAGGCGGCGCGTGACCTGGCCTTCGGCCTTCAGATCGCGCAACACCACCAGCACCACCGCCGGCGCCGTGGCAATCGCCCACACGCCGCCCAGCAAGGCCAGCACCTGCGAAGTGCCGAACCACGACAAGGCCAGACTGACGAACACGAAACACAACACGGCCGAGGTCGCGACGGTGGCCAGCAGCCACTTCTCGCGCTTGAGCCAGCCGATGTCGACATAACGCCCGAGCTGATACACGACCAGCGCGACGGCAATGTCGGCAAAAATATTGGTGACGCTCAGCACATCGCCCGACAACCAGTTCAGGCCGCCGCCGCCGAGAATGAAACCGACGATCAGGTAACCGGTGATACGCGGCACCCATGGCGACTTCGACACGATATGACCGGCTATCAGCCCGAACAGCAACAAACTGCCGAACAGCAGCAACGCGTTCCATTGAACCGGTTGCGCAAGGGCGAAAGACGGAAGAGTCCACTGCATAGCTCCTCCTGACAGTTATAGATTTTGACGTGCATCCGGCGGCGTCGGTTGTTCCGGGATATCCCCTGCCCGACGCGTAAGTGCTGATGCAATGATGATGAAAATGAAGCGACGCTTAGTGAAACGCTTGAAACGCTTATTGAACATTACCCCGAGAGCGAACCCGAGGATAAACCAGTTTTATATTAAACGAAATTTTTTCCTATCTTATGATCGTCATGTTTTGAATGGTGAAAGCGCCATCATTGTTCCCAAAATTGCCCGTCGGCAGTTATCAGTGCAGACCTGATTCGTTTGTCAGAAAACACTGACAACGCCGCGTCGCGATAGCGTGCAAGCTGCGCTGCATAAGCAGCGCGTTCGCTGTCGAGCAGATTACGCTTGTAGTCGAGAATCCAGACCTCCTCATCGAACACCACCACGCGATCGCAGCGCAACACGCCGTCGCCGGTCACGATATCCATTTCATTACGCGCGTGACGATACAGCGCAGGATTGAAGAAGCGCTCCAGCGCCGGCTGCGCCAGCATGTTTGCTGCCTGCGCGCGTATGGTCGCTGCCAATGGACGCGGGCATGGCAGCCAGCGTGCGATCACCGCATCGTCCGGCAATACCGGCGGCCACGTGCGTGCGTGCGTCATGCGCTCCAGCAAGGCATGCAAGGCGACGCCTTCTTCGATGGCATCGTTGCTGTAATTTTCCGGCGCCGGCGCAACCGACACCGGTTGCGGCTCCGGATCGAACAAAGCCAATGAAAACGTTTTTTCCCCCGTAGCGATCTCGTCGTTGCGTTGCGCTTCAGGATGCACTTCTTCCATGCCCGCGACATCGCCGCTGCGGTCGAACAGCCGGTGATACCAGCTACCTTCCTGCACGCCGCCGTCCAGCGCGCCGCGCGTGCTTGCCACGCCGCCGACGATCAGCAACTGCTTGGCGCGCGTGATGGCGACGTAAAGCAGATTCCAGTCTTCCTGTTGCTTGAAACCTTCTTCCGCATCGAACCAGCGATCGCGCGCCAGGCCGCGTTCGCTCTTGCGTCCGAAGGCGGAGAAATGCGTCGGCGCATCTTCGTCCTGCGGCCAGTCGCACAGGATGCCGACGTTGTCGTTGGCGGGGTCGCTGTGGTTGGTGTCGAGCATCACGACCACCGGCGCCTCCAATCCTTTCGCGCTGTGCACGGTGAGAATGCGCACGGCGTCGGCAGCGGCATCGATGCTGGCCTCGTCCGGCGCATCGCTCTCGGCATGGCGTTGCAGGACACGCAAGGCGTCGATGAATTTCGGCAGGCTGGGATAGCGGCCGGCATCCAGATTGAGCGCCAGCTCGACGAAGGCTTCGATGTTGCCCAGCGCCTGCGTGCGCATGGCCGGCGCCACCGATTGCGCATAGCGCGCCACCAGCTGGCCCTGATGCAAGATCATGTCCAGCAAGTCGTGCACCGGATAATGCGGCGCTGCGTCCAGCCATTGCGACAGCAGCTGCACCGCGCGGCCGATCGCAGGCGACGCATTGCTGCTGTGCTGCTGCGCCCGGACGCGATGCCACCAGTCGCCCTCTTCACGCTGCGCCAGCGCGATCAGATCGTCATCGGAAGCGCCGATGATGGGGCTCTTCAACACATGTGTCAGCGCACGCGCGTCGTTGGGCGTGATCAGGAAAGTGAGCAAGGCGATCAGATCGGCGATTTCCAGCGAGTCCAGCAGACCGCCGCGCTTGTCGGAAACGAAGGGAATGCCGGCCTCGCGCAAGGCGCTTTCGTAAACGATCAGATGGCGACGCTTTTTCACCAGCAGCATCACGTCGCCCCACTTGAGCGCACGTTCGCCATCTTCGCCTTTGACGGTGATGCTGCTGCGCGCCTGCAAGATCGCCTGTGCAATCAACGTGCCTTCATCGCGGCGGCGCGCGTCGTCTTCTTCCTCGCGCGGCGTGGTCAGCGGATTGCGCATCGGCGTCTGTGCATCGGCATCTGCGTCGGCCGTTGCTTCTTCTGCTGCAGCCTCCGGCGCCTGCACCAGCGGTAGTTTCCACACACCGCCGCCCGGCATGCCCAGCGTGGTCTGCGGTGCGAACAAGGCATTGCGTCCGGTGAAGCTGGTATTGAGCACATCGACGATTGCGGTCGCATTGCGGCGCGTCTGGTTGGCGCGCAATACGGCAGCGCCCTGCGCTTGCAACATGTCGCGCGCCGCCGAGAACACGCGCGGTTCGGCGCGGCGGAAGCGGTAAATCGATTGCTTCGGATCGCCCACCACAAACACCGTCGGCTGCGCCGCATCGCCGCCATAGGCGCGCAGCCAGGAGCGCACGATGCTCCATTGCAGCGGATTGGTATCCTGGAATTCGTCCAGCAGGATGTGTTTGTAGCGCGCGTCGAGGCGGCTTTGCAGATAAGCGGCGCTCTCTTCGTTGGTCAGCAGGCGATAGGCTTGCCATTCCAGATCGGCGAAGTCGAAGACGCGCTGCTCAGCCTTCACTTCCTGATACGCATCGAGATACGCGCGCCCGGCGATGAACAAGGCGCGATTGAGCTTGAGCACGATGCCTTCGGCGCTGCGGCGTTGCAGGCGCTTGAGCGCATTGCCGGTCAGTTCGAAAGTCTCTTCGAACAGCGAGACGGCGACTTCTTCATCCACACCGTAGTGTGCGACCAGCGCCGCCTTGAGCGCCTTGGTGCGCGCATTGTTGCCGCGCGTCTTCTCCGCATCGTCATAGAACTGCGATGCCAGCGCGGCGAAATTTTCCGCTGAAGCTTCGCCCGTGACCAGCGCTTCGATAATAGTCGCGCGCTTCTGATTGGCGGCGGCGCCGTTGCCCAGCACGGAAGAAATTTCGTACAGCTTCGCCTTCAGCGCTTCATCCGACCAGACGTCGAGGCGCGCATCGCGTTGCGCATCGGGTCCGCACAAGCTCTCCAGCCATTGCAACGGCATCTCGTCGGAAGACAGCGGCGGCATGGTCGCCGCCCACCATTCGGCGCGCTTGTCGAGGAAAGAATCCAGCAGCCGCTTGGCGCCACTGTCGCCGGCCAGGTCGTATAACTCCAGCAGGGCTTGTTTGATGTCGCCCTGCGGCGGCTTTTGCACGGCTTGCATGAAGCGGCGATAGGCTTCATTCATCAGCTCGCCGTTCTTTTCGGTCAGCGCATAGCCGTGCGGCACTCCCGACGCCAGCGGCGCGATTTGCAGCAAGCGCGCAAACCAGCTGTGGAAAGTATCGATGGAAAGGCTTTGCTGCCCCGACAAAATCTGTTCGTACAGCGCGCGCGCCTGCGGCATCACGCGCGACAGTTCCGCTTCGCCGATGCCGCGCTCCAGCAGCAATCCGCGCGCCTTGTCCGCCGGCGCCAGCGTCAGTTCATGCAACAGCTCCATCAGGCGCTCGCGCATTTCCTGCGCAGCTTTGCGGGTAAAGGTAATCGCCAGCAACTCGGCCGGCTTGGCGCCGGCCAGCAGCAGACGCAGCATGCGCGCCACCAGCAGCCAGGTCTTGCCGCTGCCGGCGCAGGCTTCCACCACCACCGAATGGCGCGGATCGCAGGCGGCGGCGGTGAAGGCTGCAGCCTCGGCAGGCTGGCCGTTGATCTCATAAGCTGAGATAGGCCCGGTATCTTTTTCAGTACTTTCCATGGCGCTCATTGCCAGACTCCCTTGCGACACAAGCCGCGTACTTCGCAATACTGGCAAACCGATTCGATGCCGTTGGCGGGCAGCGGCGCGCCCTGCGTGACGGCGTGCATGACGGTGCCGATCTGCTGTTGCAATGCTTGCTGCTGGCGTTCGAAATCCGGCGCAGCGACGTCACCGGTTTTATCCTTGAAGGTTTCCAGCGCCACGTAATGTGCGGCTGCCATGGTTTGTCCGGACAGCAAACCGTAAAACGGCAACTGATGATCTTCGGCATCCTTCAGCTTGGTGACCAGCGACGGCAAGGGACGCGTCTTGTAGTCGAGAACGGCGCGCTCGCCTTCCGCATTCTCGTCGACGCGGTCGAGGCGGCCGTGCAATTCGATGCCGCCGCCCGGCCATTCCAGCATGTGCTGCAAGGCGATTTCACCGAAGGCGAAATGCCAACCCTGCCCTTCGCGTTCGTTGGCCCAGACCAGGTATGCTGGCATCACCTTCTGCCAGCGCGCAGCGTAGCCGAGCGCAGCCGGATGCTGGCTGATGGCTTTGCCGAATACCTGGTCGGAGATCGTTGCAAGCAAGGCTGCACGTTGCTCCAGCGGCGTCTTCTGATCACGCACGGTCTCGTGATAAGTCATCAGGATTTCATGCAGCCAGCCGCCGTAGTCGCGTTTCTCAGGCATATCGGACAGTTCATCCATGACGCTCACGCGCAGCATGCGCAGTGCGAAGAATTGATACGGGCAGGCGACGAAAGTGTTGTAGCCGCTGGCCGACAATTTCGGCGGCAGCAGCGTCGGCGCCGACGGCGTGGGCATGCTTGCCGGCTGCGCCTGCAACTGCTGCGCCGGCAGCGGATGGCGCAACACGCGTATCGGATCCATGCCGGCCCTTGCCAGACACAGCTCCATGCGCTCCAGCCAGGGGCTCATGGGATTGGGTTCGCCGTCCTTGTGGGTCTGCCAGCTCAGCACTACTTCGCGGTTGGCGCACAAGAGTTCGGTGAGATCGCGCAATTGCTGATGCTGGCGGCTCAGGCGCGTCGGCAAACCGAGTTCGTGCCGCACCGCGTTGGAGAAGAACAGAGTTTCCTGCGGCTGCGACGGCAGATGCTCGGCATCGGCGCCGATCACCAGCACCGCGTCGAAGTTGCGCAGGCGCGCGCCGTTAAGCGGCAGCATCACCACGCGGCGATCGGTGATCGGTGGCATGAAGGTCACCGCATCGAGTTGCAGGTTCAGCAGGGCGCGCCACTCGGCGAAAGAAAACAGTTCACCGCCATCGGCATTGCGGGCGCTGTCGTCGCCCAGATCCTGCAGCAATTGCAGCGCCTGCTGGCCGGCAGTGTCCTCTTCGAACGCACGGCGCATGTCGAGCGCATCCAGCAGTTGCTGGGCGCAGTCGCTCCATGCCGACAGGCTCTTGCGGCCATCGAAGACGGCAGCTTGCCGGGCAACCGCGTTGAGACAATCGGCGGCAGCGGATTCATTGTTGAACACGGCGAGGATGCTGCGCCATTCGCTGGCGATGTTCTGGCGCCGCAATTGCCACTCGATCTGCATCACGGCGGCCGGCTTGTCCGCCATGCCGGCAAAAATGAACGGCGACTTCAGCAAGTCCAGCAAGGCGGTGGTTTCGCCGCGCGAAGTGACGACGTCGCACCATGCAGCCAGCGCTGCGGCGGCGCGCGTGGTGGACAGCTTCCATCCGGTTTCGTCGGCGACCGAGACCTCGGCGCGCTCCAGCAGGGCGCGCAGACGGCGGGCGCTGACGCGATCCTGCGCGACGATGGCGATGTCCTTCTTGCCTTGCTGCAGCCAGTCGAGCACGACCAGCGCGCTTTGCTGCGAGGCTTCTTCCAGGCTGCCGGCCGGGCACAGCGCCATGGTCGGCGCGTCCATCTGCGGCGCGAACAGATCGTCGGGCATCGGGGCCAATTCTGCATCGCACAACTCCGGCCAGGCAGTCTGATAGAGCAAGGGAATATCCGGTCCGCGCCAGTCGATGACGACCGGCTGCACGTCGGTGTGCGCGGCATAGGCTTCGAGAAAGGCCAGCTCCATCGGCTCCGGCGCGACCGGGCTGATCCAGATCAGCGGCGCCAGTGTGCCATGCAGCGGCGGCTGCGCCAGGGCCAGCATGCGGGCATAGCGCCGCACGGTTTTGTCGTTGCCGTCGAGCTGGCTCTTCCAGATCGACCACACCAGTTGCGCCTCGTCCGAGAGCATGCTGCGCGCCGACGGCGACAATTGATTGAGGGCGGCTTGCCAGCGCTCGTCGGCATCGCCGGGCGCTTTTTCCATGGCGGGCAGCAGCGCCTGCGTGAGTTCGTCCGAGAGCGACAGCAGTGTTTGCGCCAGCGGCAGCAGATCGGTATTGCGGCGCGCGGTGAACATCTTCTTGAGCCAGCCGTGCTGGCGCAATTGCGCGTACAACTGCATCAGCCGCTCGCTGTCGGCGGTGGCCGGCTCGGGTTCCTGCATGGCCAGCCAGCCGGCCATGGTGTTGATGCGCGGCGGGATGAAAGCGCGCGTGCCTGGAGCGATCTTCGCCAGCTCCTGCGCCAGCGCAGCGCGCCAATGCACCGCGTGCGAAAACGCCGGCACCACCACCTGATAGCCGGAAAAATCGCGCGATCCGGCGCGCACCGCCTGGCCCAGCGCATGGTCGGCGTCCAGCAGCGCGGCGGCGGTCTGCGGCCAGAAATCGATGGACGGGCTGATCAGCAAGGGCGAATGAAGCATGCGATGGGAATCGGGGCGAAAAAGAGGTGGAAGCGCAAAAAAACGCAAAATAAATATCTATCGAAAGCATTGCCGGAAACTATCGCCGGACCATGCCTTTGCGGCATTGTATGCGAGAGCCCGCCCGAATGCGCGGGCACATGGGCCATGGCGCAGGCAAACGCCCGCGCAACAAGGCTTTCAATCTGAAACGCACTTTTTTCAAAAATGGGTTATGATTGCCTCCGTACCCCGCCGATTACCCGCTGCCGCACTTCAAAATAACTTGAATTAGGGCGCAACGACTCCATCTGCTTTAAGCAATGACTTAATAAGCACTTAGGCATTTCAGGAAGCGTTGATGGCATAGCCACGCAAGCGGTATGTTCCCACGGCGCTATTTGACTACTTATATATCCCTCATACCGAGGAAATACCATGAGCGAAAACATCAAACATATCTCCGACGCATCTTTTGAAGCTGACGTTTTGAAATCCGACAAGCCGGTCCTGGTGGACTTCTGGGCTGAATGGTGCGGACCTTGCAAAGCGATTGCGCCGATTCTGGAAGAAGTCGCCAAAGAATATGACGGCAAGCTGCAGATCGCCAAGCTGGACGTCGATTCCAACCAGGCTATTCCAGCCAAGTTCGGCATCCGCGGCATTCCGACGCTGATCCTGTTCAAGAACGGTGCGGCAGCTGCGCAAAAAGTCGGTGCTTTGGCCAAGGGCCAGCTGACCTCGTTCATCGACAGCAACATCTAAGAAGATTCAAGGCGGCGATACGCTCGTATCGCCGCTTGTTATGCTTACCGGTAGCCTGATTAGATACAAGTAAGCTTGTTCTTTAATTTACACACCACGCAACTCCCTCCCCCACCTTTTACTATTCCCATCCCGGGACACTCATATGCACTTATCAGAATTAAAGGCGTTACACGTCTCCGCATTGCTCGAAATGGCAATTGGCCTGGACATCGATAACGCGGCGCGCCTGCGCAAGCAAGAACTGATGTTCGCGATCCTCAAGAAACGCGCGAAATCGGGAGAACAGATTTTCGGCGACGGCGCCCTTGAAGTCCTGCCTGACGGCTTCGGCTTCCTGCGCTCGCCCGACGCCAGCTACATGGCGTCCACCGACGACATTTACATTTCGCCCTCGCAAATCCGCCGCTTCAACCTGCACACCGGCGATTCCATCGAAGGCGAAGTGCGTACACCAAAAGACGGCGAGCGCTACTTCGCGCTGGTCAAGGTCGACAAGGTCAACGGCGAAGCGCCTGAAGCTTCCAAGCACCGTATCCTGTTCGAAAACCTGACCCCGCTGCACCCGAACAAGATCATGCAACTCGAGCGCGACATGCGCGGCGAGGAAAACATCACCGGCCGCATCATCGACCTGATCGCACCGATCGGCCGCGGCCAGCGCGGCCTGCTGGTGGCGTCGCCGAAGTCCGGCAAATCGGTCATGCTGCAACACATCGCCCACGCGATCACCACCAACCATCCCGACACCGTGATGATCGTCCTGCTGATCGACGAACGTCCGGAAGAAGTGACCGAAATGCAGCGCTCGGTGCGCGGCGAAGTCGTTGCATCGACCTTCGACGAACCGGCAACGCGTCACGTGCAGGTCGCCGAAATGGTGCTGGAAAAAGCCAAGCGCCTGGTTGAAATGAAAAAAGACGTGGTCATCCTGCTGGACTCGATCACCCGTCTGGCGCGCGCCTACAACACCGTGATCCCGGCATCCGGCAAGGTCCTGACCGGCGGTGTCGACGCCAATGCGCTGCAGCGTCCGAAGCGTTTCTTCGGCGCTGCGCGTAACGTCGAAGAAGGCGGCTCGCTGACCATCATCGCCACCGCGCTGATCGAAACCGGCAGCCGCATGGACGACGTGATCTACGAAGAATTCAAGGGCACCGGCAACATGGAAGTCCACCTGGAACGCCGCCTCGCCGAGAAGCGCGTCTATCCGGCGATCAACCTCAGCAAATCCGGCACCCGCCGCGAAGAACTGCTGATCAAGCCGGACCAGCTGCAAAAGATCTGGGTGCTGCGCAAGCTGATGTACGACATGGACGAAATCGAAGCGATGGAATTCATCCTCGACAAGATGAAGTCGACCAAGAACAACGCCGAGTTCTTCGACATGATGCGTCGCGGCAGCTAAGCGTCATCCATGCAATGCCGCTGACGGCATTGCAAACCTGCCGTACAAAAATCCGCCGAGCAATCCGGCGGATTTTTTTGCGCCCGCATTTCCGTGTCATCCGACAGACATCGTTCAACACGGCGTTCACATTTTCTCCTTGCAGTCTGCAAGAAGGCGCTGCTGCATGCGAAGAACGGCGAGGCTCTTCACGGTTTCGTTTCAGGTAACGACCAGCGAACCCGACATGCTTTCATGGCCGGAGCCGCAGAAGATGTCGCAGTAGAAGGTGAATTCGCCGGTCTTGTCCGGAATGAACCGGAGCTTCGCAACCTTGCCCGGCAACATGTCGGCGCGCACGCCGAAGTCCGGCGCGTTGAAACCCATCGGGATGTCGAGGCTGGTCAGCTCCAGAGTCACCGGCACGCCTTTCTTCAACGGGATCACGCTCGGCGAAAAATCGAAGCGCTTGGCCGTCACTTTGATGACCTTCTCCTTGGGCTGGGCTACGGCAATCGCCATCGCGCCCAGTCCGCCTGCCGCGCAACCGGCCAACAACAAACGTCGTTTCTTGTTCATCATATTCATGCTCATGATTTCGCCGCTCCTACGGCCAGTTCGGCCAGGGTGTATTCAGTGTTGCGTGGGCGCGGTTCCGGCTTCACCGTCCGCACGCCCAGTCCTTGGTAAGGATGCGCGGCATCCCAGGCCAGCGGCGTGCGCCTGGGTTGCGAGCCCGGCGCCGGCAACGGGAAGATCAGCGACTTCGCGGAGTGATGCGCGATGTGGCCGGTCATGTGATGGTTTTCCTGATGAATGTGGCCGTAGAACACGGTGACGTTGGAGTACGGCATCAGCAGCTCCACCGCCCTGGCGCCGTCGCGTGTGGCCCAATCCCATTGCGGATACAAATCGAACAGCGGGCGATGCGTGAACACCACGATGCGGGCGTCGGCCGGCTGCTGCTTCAGGTCGGCCGCTAGCCAGGCGAGCTGCTCGTCGCCGATGCGCGCCGCCGGATCGGAGACATTGTCCAGCACGATGAAGTGCACGCCCTTGTGATCGAAGGTGTAGTGCGTCTTGCCGAAGAATTCCTGATAAGCCTTGCCGTTATCCAGCGCGGCATCGTGCTCGCCCGGCATGTAGTAGACCGTCTTGACCTTGAGCGCCGAGACGATGTCGCGAAACTGCGCCAACCGCTGGCGCCGCTCGCGCGGGTCGTCCGTGGTGTGTGTCAGATCGCCGGTGAAGACGATGAAATCCGGCGTCTGCTCCAGTGCGTTCACCGTCGCGACGGCTTTCTGCAAGGTGCCTTTGGCGTCGGGATTGACGTCGCCTTCAAACCCCCAATGCGAATCCGACAGCTGCACGAAGAAAAAATCTTGCGCCGCAGTCATACCGCCCGCAGAGCCGCTCGCCTCCGCCGCATCGGCCCAGCCGCTCAGGCCGGAGGCAAAGATGACGCCGCCCAGCCCGGCCAGGCGCAGAAAGCTGCGCCGGTCGACGCCGCTGCTGGTGTCATTGTCGATGCCATTGCTGAAATCGCTATTTGTGCCATTGTTCGTATCATTGCTACTATCGTTGCCCATGACGTCCTCCAAGGTTGGACCGATCACCTGATCGATACCGACCTAAACCGGCGTCCCGGCAAATTTATTCCCATTATTTTTTCGCCGTATCGGGAATAAAAAGAAGAGATTTCCAGTTTCAGCCTGATAACCATGGAAACGCGTGCATGACCGATCCGATAAAGAACCGACGATTTCACATGCTGGTGATGCCGCATCTGAACTCGGCATTCAACCTGGCCTGCTGGCTGACGCGCAGCCGCCACGATGCGGAAGATCTGGTGCAGGAAGCCAGCCTGCGGGCCTTCCGCTTTTTTGATGGATTCCATGGCGACGATGCCCGTGCGTGGCTGCTGACGATCGTGCGCAATACCTTCTACACCTGGTATCAGGAGAATCATGCGCAACAGCAGAACACACTCTTCGACGAAGAGTTTCACAGCCTCGACACTACGGATGCCGTCGACATGCACTACCGCGACAACAATCCGGAAAAACTGCTCTTGCGCAAGGACAGCGAACGCCAGTTACAACAGGGACTTGCCGCCTTGCCGCTGGAGTTTCGCGAGGTGATGGTCATGCGCGAACTGGAGGATCTGTCGTACAAGCAAATCGCCGGCATCGTCGGCATCCCGATCGGCACGGTCATGTCGCGCCTCGGCCGCGGCCGCAAGCTGCTGGCGAAAATTCTTGCTCCGGCAAATCAGGGGGAATGATGGAACACAGCGAAATCATGGAACTGCTGCCGGCCTATGTGGACCAGGAGCTCGGCATTGCGGAAACGCTGACCGTGCAACGCCATCTGGACGGCTGCCTTGAATGCCGGCGCGAATACACCGAACAAGCGGCGCTGAGCAAACGCGTCCGCAGCGAAACCGCATACTTCAAGGCGCCGCCGGATCTGGCCGCCCGCATCGCCACGCATATTCCGGATACCTTGCCGCAGGACAAGCCCCGGCGGATCAGCCTGCCCAGCTTTCCGGCAAACTGGAATCTGAGCTGGCTGCAGCTTGGCACGGCGATGGCAACCTTGCTGGTTGCAGTCTGGAGCGCCGGCCTGTACCTCAACCTGCCGACAGCGGATGACCGTATCACCGAAGAAGCCATCTCCAACCACGTACGCTCCTTGCAAGCCGACCATCTGACCGATGTCGCCTCCACCGATCAGCATACGGTAAAACCGTGGTTCAACGGCAAGCTGAATTTTGCGCCGACGGTGATCGATCTCGCGCCCCAGGGCTTCGTGCTGGAAGGCGGCCGGCTGGATTACCTCGACGGCCATCCGGTCGCGGCGCTGGTCTATCGCCGCCAGAAGCATCCCATCAATCTGTACATCTGGCCGGCCAACGGCAAGGACGCCGGGCCGAAGGCCGAGAGCAGCCGCGGCTACCACGTGGTGCGCTGGACGGCGGACGAGATGCATTACTGGGCGGTATCCGACGTGGAAGAAAGCGAATTGCTGAAGTTCTCCGGGATTTTGCGCCTGGCGACGCATCAGTAAGCCCGCCAGCCGATTTCCCCCTGAAAAGCCGTGACGCCCGTCGCGGCTTTTTTATGTGCAACAGTCGCTGAAAAACCGCTTGACCGTGATTTTCTGCGTACACTACTATTTCAGGCACGCTGCGGTCAGGACGGGAAAGAACCGGGGCAAAAAAACAAATAAGAATCAAAGCAGAGACAAACACAAAAAAGTACCAGCAGCCAATCCTCCGGCAAATATTTCATCACCAGCAAGCGCAGCATCGTTGTATTTTGGAAGCGTTGTAGAACCAGCGGCACACCGGTCATGCATCCATGCCGGCGCAAGAGAGCACCGCGTTAAAGCAGCCGTCCATCAGACGGTATAAAAACAGCAGCATCGAAGACACAACCAATCAGGAGGAGCAACAGATGAACGTCACCAAGACAGCCATCGCGGCGACCGTGGCCGCCGCATTTGCAGGGGGATTCGCCGCACCGGCGGCAGCGCAGATTTCGGGAGATGTGGTCAAGATCGGCATCATCACCGACTTGTCGGGCGTCTATATCGACATCGACGGCCAGGGCGGCATCGAAGCGATCAAGATGGCGATTGCCGACTTCGGCGGCACGGTCAACGGCAAGAAGATCGAACTGGTCACGGCCGACCATCAGAACAAGGCCGATATCGCCGCCTCGAAAGCACGCGAATGGTTCGACCAGCAAGGCGTGGACATGCTGATCGGCGGCACTAATTCCGGCACCAGCCTGGCCATGGCCAAGGTAGCCGGCGAAAAGAAAAAGACCTTCATCGCCGTCGGCGGCGCCACCGCGCGGCTGACCAATGAAGAATGCACGCCCTACACCATCCACTACGCTTACGACACCGTCGCGCTGGCCAAGGGCACCGGTTCGGCCATCGTCAAGAACGGCGGCAAGAGCTGGTACTTCCTGACCGCCGACTACGCTTTCGGCGCCTCGCTGGAGAAGGACACCTCCGACATCGTCAAGGCCAACGGCGGCACGGTGGTGGGCGCGGTCAAGCATCCGCTGGGGGCGTCGGACTTCTCGTCCTTCATGCTGCAGGCGCAGGCTTCCAAGGCGCAGATCCTGGGCCTGGCCAACGCCGGCGGCGACACCATCAACTCGATCAAGGCCGCCAACGAGTTCGGCATCAACAAGACCATGAAGCTGGCCGGCCTGCTGATGTTCATCAACGACGTGCACGCACTGACGCTGCAGGTGACGCAAGGCATGTACCTGACCGACGGCTGGTACTGGGACATGAATCAGGAAACCCGCGACTGGTCCAAGCGCTACTTCGCCAAGATGAAGCGCATGCCGTCGATGCTGCAAGCCGCCGACTACTCGGCGACGATCCAGTACCTGAATGCGGTCAAGGCTAGCGGCACCGACGATTCGGACAAGGTCATCGCGCAGATGCACAAGACCAAGATCAACGACTTCTTCGCCAAGAACGGCTACATCCGCCCGGACGGCCGCATGGTGCACGACATGTATCTGATGGAAGTAAAGAAGCCGTCCGAGTCGAAGTATCCGTGGGATTACTACAAGGTGGTGCAAACCATTCCGGCGGAACAAGCCTGGACCACCAAGGCGGAATCCAAGTGCGCGCTGTGGAAATAAGTTGTTCATGACAAACTGACAAGCCCGTCCGCCGGATCTTGCATCCGGCGGCAATTCGGACTGCCGGCTGACTTGTCTCTGAGACCAAAAAGCGTCCCGATCTGCGGAAAACAACATCCCAGCTTGGCAAAAGCCATTCAGGCTTGACGCAAACCCATGATTTCATTGTATAATTTCGGACTTTTCACCCCCGGCAAGTGATCGACAATCGGGTCAAGAAGCAAGACGACCGACGAAGTGATGATTGGCTACCATTAATTTTCAAGGCAAAAAATGAAACAAGGCATCCATCCTGATTACCGCGAAGTTCTGTTCCACGACGTTTCGAACGACTTCAAGTTCATCACCCGCTCGACTATCGGCACTCGCGAAAAGGCTGAATTCGAAGGTAAAGAATACCCACTCGTGAAGATTGAAGTTTCTTCCGAATCGCACCCGTTCTACACCGGCAAGCACAAGATCGTCGACACCGCTGGCCGCGTTGAAAAGTTCCGCCAAAAATTCGGCACAGTCGGCTCCAAGACTGCAGTCGCGGCAGAATAATCTCTGCACGATGTCAAAAAAGGCAGCTCAGGCTGCCTTTTTTGTTTTTTGTCCGCCGCTTGCGCGGCAACTGTCGCATCTGTCTCAACCGGGGTGTATTCGTCCCTATGGCCGTTACGGTCAAATACAACTTTTAACAGGGTTTTGCTGCACAATATCGCCTGCAAACTCGTCGACAAAACGATACCCTGAATTTGCACTCCAACAGTGCATCAAAACTAGACAAGAGCAATAACACCTTGATGAAGCCAGTCCGTCTCCCTGCCGCTGCGACCAATGCACTGCCTCGCTGGGGCCTGCTCGCCATCGGCCTGCTCTATATCCTGCCCGGCCTGATCGGCCGCGACCCGTGGAAGAACGACGATGCCGCCAGCTTCGGCATCATGTGGACCATGGCGCACGGCAATCTGATGGATTGGCTGGCGCCGAACATCGCCGGCATGGCGATGCCGGCGGAAAGCCCGCTGGCCTACTGGTTCGGCGCGCTGTGCATCAAGCTGTTCGGCTGGCTGCTGGGCGATCCGCTGGCGGCGCGCATTTCGACCGTCGCCTGCTTCCTGGTCGGCTCGCTGTCGATCTGGTACGCCACTTACCTGCTGGGCCGCCGCAATGAAGCGCAACCGCTCAAACTGGCCTTCGGCGGCCAGCCGGAGCCGCGCGACTTCGGCCGCACGCTGGCCGACGGCGCCTTCCTGATCTACCTCGGCTTCCTCGGCCTGCTGCTGCACAGCCATGAAACCAGCGCCAAGACCATGCAGATCGCGCTGGTCTCGTATGCGCTGTACTGCTCGACGCGCGTGTTCGACACCAACAAGCTTGGCCATGCCCTGATGCTGGGCGCGACGCTCGGCCTGCTGGTGCTGACGCATGGCTGGATATTGCCGAGCGGCCTGCTGCTGGGCTTGCTGGTGCTGTCGGGCCTGTATTACCGTCCTGTCTTCAAATCGCTGCTGGGCGTGTCGCTGCCGGCAGCGGCGGGCATTTGCGTGATCTGGGTGCTGTCCATCCGCGCCTTGCTGCCGGAAGCCAGCGCACAATTCTCGACCTGGCTGAGCTGGAACATCTATCAGCTGAACTGGCCGACCATGGCCTCGCTGAAATTCTTCCTCAAATACGGCGTCTGGTTCGCCTGGCCGGCCTGGCCGTTTGCCGGATGGGCCGTGTACGCCTGGCGCCGCCAGCCGCATTCGCTGCATATCTCGCTGCCGCTGGCCTTCTTCATCCCCCTGACCTTGCTGGTGCTGCTCAACGTGCACAGCGAAGAAGGCATCCTGCTGCCGTTGCTGCCGGCATTGGCCATCCTCGCGGCATTCGGCCTGCCGACCATGAAGCGCGGCGCCATCAATGCGGTGGACTGGTTCTCGGTGATGACGCTGACCACCTGCGCGGCCTTCATCTGGATCGGCTGGATCGCCAAGGAAACCGGCTGGCCGGCACAGATCGCGAAGAATGCCTACAAGCTGGCGCCAGGCTATCAGCCGGGCTTCAACATGATTGCGCTGGCGATTGCGATCCTGACGACCGTTTTCTGGATCCTGCTGGTGCATTGGCGCATCTCGCGCCGTCCATCGGTGCTGTGGCGCGCGGTGGTGCTGTCGTCCGGCGGCGTGGTGCTGTGCTGGGTGCTGCTGATGACGCTGTGGCTGCCCTGGGTCAATTACGGCAAGAGCTACGCCGGCGTAGCACAGCAGATCGAAGAAAAGATGTCGGCCGTGAAGCAATGCGTGGAATCCAACGTCGGACCGGCGCAGCGCGCTTCGTTCGCCTATTTCGGCCACGTCCGCTTTGAAGACCGCCCGGACATGCGCTGCGACTTCCTGCTGCTGCAAGACAGTATCGATAATCAGAACGCCGAACAGATGTTGCGCCAGTACCAGGGCAACTGGCAATTGCTGTGGGAAGGCCGCCGTCCGTCCGACCGCGACGAGCGCTTCCGCCTGTATCGCCGCATTGGGCGATAATTGAGGGCAGCGCGCAGCAGATTGCCGTCTGCTGCGCATGAATCGGACGAGACGTCTGCACCGGCCCCGTGCTGCCGCCAGGCCAGAAAATCTTAGAAAGAAAAGAGCGCGCAGACTTCCGCAAGAAGCCTGCGTCGATTGTTTATCCGCATGAATCAACGCTTCCATACCTTCCGCATCGCGTCGCTGGCCTGGCCCATTCTGATCGGCCAGCTGGCGCTGATCGCCAACGGCGTGATCGATACCGCCATGGTGTCGCGCTTTTCGGCGATGGATCTGGCAGCGCTGGCGCTGGGCGTATCGATCTATGTGAGCGTCTTCGTCGGTCTGTCGGGCGTGCTGCAGGCGCTGCTGCCTATCATCGGCCAGCTCTACGGTGCGCGCCGGCTGGAAGACATCGGACGCGAAGTGAAACAGGGACTGTGGCTCGCGCTTTTTCTCAGTTGCATCGGCTGCCTGGTGCTGGTGTTCTCCCCTGCCTTCCTGTCGGTCGCGCAAGCCTCGCCAGAACTGGCGGAAAAGGCCACCCTTTACTTGCGCATCGAAGCGCTGGCGCTGCCGGCGACGCTGGGGTTTCGCGTGTATGCCGCATTGAATACGGCGATTGCGCGTCCCAAGATGGTCATGACGATCCAGATCGGCGCGCTGCTGCTGAAGATTCCGCTCAACGCCTGGTTCATCTTCGGCGGACTCGGCTTGCCGGCGTTCGGCGGTCCGGGCTGCGCCATCGCCACCAGCCTGATTGCCTGGCTGATGCTGCTGACCGGTTGGATGCTGGTGCGCAAGGCGCCGATCTATCGCGAGCTGAAAGTGTTCGGCAGCGGCTTCATCAAACCGCAATGGGCTGCGCAACGCAGCTTGCTGAAACTCGGCATTCCGATGGGCCTGAGCTATTTCATCGAGGTCACGGCCTTTACGCTGATGGCGATCTTCATCGCGCGCCTGGGCGCGGTCGCCGTGGCCGGGCATCAGATCACGGCCAACGTCGGCACCGTGCTGTACATGCTGCCGCTGTCGCTGGCCAACGCGACCGGCACGCTGGTGGCGCAGGCCATCGGCGCGCGCGACTGGCGCATGGCCAAGACCATCTCGCGCGCCGGCATCCGCTTGTCGGCGATCCTGTCGGTGTTGATCGGCGTGGCGGTCTGGTTTGCGCGTGAACAGATCATCCGCGCCTATACGCCGGACGAAGTGATCATCGCCTCGGCCTTGCCCTTGTTCCTGTTCATCGCCTTTTACCAGTTGTTCGACTCGCTGCAAGTGACGACGGCATTCGTATTGCGCGCCTACAAGGTCGCGGTGATCCCGACGGTGATCTATGCGGTGGCGCTGTGGGGCGTGGGACTGGGCGGCGGCTACGTTCTGGGACTGGACCCGTTCGGATTCTCGCCACCCTGGCTGCATGGCGCAGCCGGCTTCTGGCTCGGCAACAGCGCCAGCCTGGGCGTGGTGGCGTTTTTCCTGATCTGGTATTTGCGCGTGGTACAGCGGCGCATCGCCGTCGCCAACTGACAAGGGCCGTTCAGGCGAAAGCGCGTCCCGGCCCCAGCAGTTGTTGCATGTCGGCGGCGGCAGCGGGACGCCCCAGCAGGAAGCCCTGCATCTGATCGCAATTGAGTTTTTGCAGCGCCTCCAGTTGCGCCTCGGTCTCCACGCCTTCGGCCACCACTTCCATATTCAGGGCATGCGCCAGCGCGATGATCGCCGAGACGATGGCCGGGCCGGAGTCGCCGCCTTGATCGAGACGCGAGGTAAAGAAGCGATCGATCTTGATCTGGCGACAGTGGAATTGCTGGAGATAGGCGAGGCTGGAATAACCGGCGCCGAAATCGTCGATGGAGATGTCAAAGCCAAGCGCCTGCAGATCGGTAATGATGCGCACGCTCTTTTCGACGTTCTTCATGGCCGCCGTTTCCGTAATCTCGAACATCAGCCGTTGCGGCGCAATGCCGGCCTGCCCGACGATGGCGGTCACGCTGTCAACCAGATCCGGACGCAACTGCAACGGCGACAGGTTCAGCGCCACCTTGACCGGCGGCCTGCCTTCGGCATCCCAGCGCGAAATCTGCGCGCACACCTCGCGCAATACCCAGTCGCCGATAGGAATGATCTGGCCGGAGCGCTCGGCGATCGGGATGAATTCGGTCGGGCTCATGCTGCCCAGCTCGGGATGATTCCAGCGCAGCAAGGCTTCCACACCCGTCAGCGTACGCTGCCTGCCGTCGAACTTGGGCTGGAAATGCAGCGACAGCTGGTCGTGTTCCACCGCCTGTTGCAGCGCATGCCGGATCGTCAGGTGGCGCATCGCGCTGGCATGCATGGCCGGTTCGAAGAAGCGATAGGTATTGCGGCCGTTTTGCTTGGCTTCGTACATCGCGGCGTCAGCGTTCTTCATCAGCGCGTCGACCGTTTCGCCGCTGTTCGGATATACGGCGATGCCGATGCTGGACGTCACGCGCAGGGTCGCTTCATCGACGCGAAAATCCTGGCGTAAAACGCTGAGGATATTCTCGGCCAGATTCTCCACTACTTCCGGCGTCGCCAGGTTGCTCATCACCACAACGAATTCATCGCCGCCGATGCGCGAGACCATGTCTTCACCGCGAATGCAAACGCGGATGCGCTGGCCGACCGCAATCAGCAAACCGTCGCCGACCGCGTGGCCGAGCGAATCGTTGATCGCCTTGAAACCGTCCAGATCCATGAACAACACCGCGAACGACAGACCGCTGCGCTTGGACACATGAATCGCATGCTGGATGCGCTCCGCCAGCAGCGCGCGATTGGGCAAACCCGTCAGCACATCGTGCGTGGCGAAGTGCAGCAGCTTGTCGTTGGTGCGCCCGACGATCTTCTTGAGCAGCTTGGTCTTTTGCGCGCCGCTGAAAATCAGCGCGGCGATCAGGACGAACAAGGTGCCAAGCAGCACCACGCTCATCAGGTTGTCGCGATCCATGTTGCCGTAGGTGCTGCTGATGCTGTCCGGCGAAAAGCGGGCGGCCGCCAGGTTCAGGCCATGCATGCAGAAGATGCCGAAACCGAGCGCCGCAGCCAGCGTGATGCGTTTCCAGAAGTGATCGCTCTTGCGTGCGTTGAGTGTATAGATGACCCAGATATTGAGCACCGCCACACCCGTGGTCAGCAGCACCGACAAGATCTCCAGCCAGGGCGTGTAATGCACGGCCGGCGTGATCTGCATGGAATGCAGCCCGAGGTAATGTACCAGCGCCATGCCGGCGCCCAGCGCAACGCCGTCGGCCAGCATGCGCGGCCAGCGCAGGCGGCGCTGGGTGGCGCGATGCAGGAGGTAGAACGACAGTGCGATGCACAGCAGCAGCGACAACGTCGTCAGCAAGGCGTTGTAGCCGACATTGATCGGCAGCTGGAACGCCAGCATGCCGGTGAAGTGTGTGGCCCAGATGCCGACGCCGAACACCATCGCGCCGCCGCCTAGCCACATGCGGCGATAGCGCGCAGTTTCCTGGGACGCAATGCGTTCAGCGATTTCCAATACTGTGTACGAAGCCAGCGTCGCAACGAATAGTGAAAAACAAATCAGCAAGAAATTATAGGAGCCGGCCATGATCTGAAAAATCCGTGTGCATCTTCCGTTTCAACTGCAAGTGACGAAATGAAGCTAAATAATTCACAACAACCAATGCTGCTGATCCCATGCACACACCGCGTGCAACGGGCGTCAGATTTTTATGTATTCAAGGCCGGAGAAAAAGCATCGCGAAAATGCGACGCATAAGCAGTTGGTCCACGTTGATCCGCTTTTATCTTTTCAGCGCCTGTTTTGCGATCGCCGTTTGCTCATTGTTCATTCGCGACGATCGGCGCAATCCCTTTATCCGCGCCTATTCTAGCCTGTCTGCACCAAAAAATCCCGGCTTCTTCAAGCCGCATTTCCGTAACGAAAGTTAACTGATTATTTTAACAATTTATCAAATTTCCTTTACTTGCCAGACGACATGATACGAGATTACATACGCCCTGGTAGTTTGTCGAAAAAATGACGCCGGGAAAATTGCGTTACCGGCCTGAAAGTCTTGCTGGGCGTCATGTTGACAGATTCAGACACGTTACAATTGTTATCTATCAGTCAAGTTAAAAATAAGACAAGATGAACAAAACGAGGCCGCAATTTGCCGAGTTGATTACAAGTCACATCCTCCGCGTAATTATTCAGAAACGCAAACGTACCCAATTTTTAGCTACTAGGCAGTAACTTCCCGTCATGGAAAACGCGAACGAAAAATTTGCAAAACGACTGCGCGCCTCGATGGAAAAAGCGGGATATGAGCCTAAGCCTGCAGTCCTGGAACGCGAGTTCAATTTGCGCTATTGGGGGAAACCGATGACGTTGCACGGTGTGCGTCGTTGGCTTCTCGGTGAATCAATGCCGAATCAGGACAAGCTGGAGACGCTTGCCGAGTGGTTGATTGTCACGCCGCAACATCTGCGCTTCGGCGAAGAAATCGGCAAGCGCATCGACAAGCGCCGCGCGCGCTGGGAAGAAGCCATCGGCTACCGCGAAAGGGAAGCGTTCGAAGCCTTCATCAATCTTCCTGCGCCGCAACGCAAGATCGTCAAGGAAGTAATCTTTGCCTTCGCGCAAATCACGGCGCCTGTGGTCGCCAAGGCCGGCACAAAAACCAAAGCCTGATTGCGGCATCACCAGCACAATAAAAAAAGATACGAGTACTGCAGCCCTGCTCGCTTACCTGACGCCGCCATCTCGCCGACGGCTGATCGGCACTGCTGCGGCAGCTTACCGCGCAGCAATCTCCGCAGCGACGGCAACGCAATGTTCCACTTGTTCAACAATTGCTTCAGGCACAGATTTCTCACCGGCCAACACGGCCTTGATCCAGCGCGCGGTCGCCTCGGCATCGCGGCCTTCCGGCAAGTCCGGAATCTCTTCCGCCACTTTTTGTTTTTCCACCAGCAGCGTGCGTTCGCCGGCATGGAACCAGTCGATCTGTTGCGCCCGACGCGCGTTGGCGACCGTCTCGCCTTCGGTGCCGCGCATCAGGAAAGCATCGCCGCGTTCATGCGGCGCAGCGGTGACGAAATAGCTGGCCAGCATTTCCAGGTATTCGGGATGCGTGTAAGACGTCAGACGCAATGCCGGACCGGCGAAGGGCTGCATGATCTTGACCAGCGTATGCGTGGAGTTGCGCACGCCCAGCACGCGCCGCATCGCCAGCATGCGCGCCATCTTCGGCGCCAGCGACTGGATCGGCATGAACGCCGGTTCGCCGCGCGCCAATGCCGCTTGCGCCGCGTCGACATCGTGGGCGTGATGCATGCCTAGCGCTTCGAAAATCTCTGCGCTGGTGACGCGCTGCGGGTCGTGCGTCACGCCATGCATCAGCACCGGTACGCCTTCACGCGCCAGCAACAAGGCCAGCAGCGGTGTCAGGTTGGCCATGTGGCGCGAACCGTTGTAGCTGGGAATGACGACCGGCGCGTAGTTTCCGGGCGGCGCCTGCAGCGGCGTGAACGAAGCTTCGGAGGCATCCAGGAAGCCGGCGATTTCTTCCACCGACTCGCCCTTGACGCGCATCGACAGCAAGATGGCGCCCAGCTCAAGATCGCTGACGCGGCCGTCCAGCATCGCGCCGTACAGCAGCGCCGCATCCTCGCGCGACAAACTGCGCGCGCCGTCCTTGCCGCGACCGATCTCTTTGATGAAGCGGGCCGCTGCCAGCATTTCTGTGCCTGAGTCCTTTGCATCCGTCATGTTTTACTCTCGTCCATTGCGCTCATTTTTCATGTGCGCAAGGGTACACCAAGCGGCATTCCTTGTGCGCAGCCGGGGCCAGCCGCGCCTTTCCTTTACAATAGCGCCTTCGAACGCATCGGCGTTCTCACTGTTTCCCCTGCTGCAATGATAGTTCTCGGTGTCGAATCCTCCTGCGATGAAACCGGCCTGGCGTTATACGACACGCAAAAAGGCCTGCTCGCCCACGCCCTGCATTCGCAAATCGCCATGCACGAGGAGTACGGCGGCGTCGTCCCCGAGCTGGCCTCGCGCGACCACGTGCGGCGCGCCATTCCCTTGCTAAAGCAGGTCTTCGAAAAAAGCGGCATCGCCCACAGCGACATCGACGCCATCGCCTACACGCAAGGTCCCGGACTGGCGGGCGCCTTGCTGGTCGGCGCTTCGGTCGCCTGCGGACTGGGGCTGTCGCTGGACAAGCCGGTGTTCGGCGTGCATCATCTGGAAGGTCATTTGCTGTCGCCGCTGCTGTCGTCCGATCCGCCGCAGTTTCCCTTTGTCGCCTTGCTGGTGTCCGGCGGTCACACGCAATTGATGCGCGTGGATGGCGTCGGCCGCTATGAACTGCTCGGCGAGACGCTCGACGACGCTGCCGGCGAAGCCTTCGACAAGTCGGCCAAGCTGCTCGGCCTCGGCTATCCGGGCGGACCGGCGATTTCGCGCCTGGCGGAATTCGGCGAGCCCGGCGTGTATCAGTTGCCGCGCCCGATGCTGCACTCCAAGAACTTCGACTTCAGCTTCTCTGGCCTGAAGACTGCCGTGCTGACGGTGGTCAAGAATCAGACCACAAATATCTGCGAACAGGACAAGGCCAACATCGCACGCGCCTTTGTCGACGCCATCGTCGACGTGCTGGTCGCCAAGTGCATGAACGCGCTCAAGCACACCGGCATGAAGCGCCTGGTGATCGCCGGCGGCGTCGGCGCCAACAAGCAATTGCGCGAAGCCCTGAACGCTGCGGCGGCCAAGCGCCGTTATCAGGTGTTTTATCCGGAACTGGAGTTCTGCACCGACAACGGCGCGATGATCGCCTTCGCCGGCGCCATGCGCCTGCAGGAACATCCCGAAGCCGCCAGGCGCGACTACGCCTTCAGCGTGCGGCCGCGCTGGCCGCTGGATGAACTCAATCAAGAAACAAGGACTATCTCCCCGTAATACGATTCCCCCAGGAAACACCCCCGGCTAAGATGCGTCCTTTTTTCAGAAAAAGATGTCTCATAGCGACTTTGAAGCTTTCGCGATCAAACACAAAGCCAAATTCAAAAGAATCTCGGCTGCCACAAAAGGGGAATATGAAGCGGAAGATGTGATCGGCGAAGCGTGGCTGATGGCCGAAAAGATGCGTATCAAACAGGGATCGGAAATCGATTTCCATAACCCGGCCCACATCGATTTGCTATTCAGCTATCTCTACCAGCACCTGGTGAATTACACGGAGAAACAAGTGCGCATGGCGGTGCGGCTGGACGCCTGGGATTACGGCGACGATCCGGAGCACGACTGTCACCCTTTGCTCAATAAGCTAAGCAGCGACAATGCAGATAATCCATTGACCGTATTGGAGTTGAAAGAAACGGCTGCTGCAGAACACGCCGTCAACCCGCATCATTCACGCGCCGCGGCCTATCTCAAACTTCTTGGGCACTGCGACAACAACATTGCACAGCTTGCCAACTATCTGCTGATTTCCACATCCTGGTGCTACCGCTGCTATAACCGGGCCAAACACACAGTGGAACGGCAAAGGCAATTGCCGGAGACAATGAAGACTGATTTCATGCCGCGAACATGGCGCAAATTCCAGCTGTTCCGCAAAATGTCGCCGCAACAACGGTCGTTTAATTTTCTGTTGCCCTGGGAAGGCTAATCATCCCTCGGGCCATGCGACCGCTTGCAGCCTACTTCTTCTTCGAACCGATCTTGCTTTCCTTGCCGGCCAGCAGATTGGCGATGTTCTTGCGATGACGGTAGATCAGCAAGGCGCTCATTGCCAGCACCGCCAGCAGGATGCCGTCGGCGCTGCCGAACAGCAGGCCGTAGTAGAACGGCGCAAACACGCTGGCGATCAGCGCCGCCAGCGAGGAATAACGGAAGGCGTAAGCGATCACCAGCCAGGTCACCAGCGTCGCCACGCCGAGCCAGACGTTCAGCGCCAGCAAGATGCCCAGCGCCGTCGCCACGCCCTTGCCGCCGACGAAGCGGAAGAACACCGGCCACAGATGACCGAGGAAGACCGCGATCGTCACCAGCGCGATGCCGGTGTCGTCGACGCCGTATTGCGGACCGAACTTCATCGCCAGCCAGACTGCCAGCCAGCCTTTGAAACCGTCGCCGATCAGGGTCAGTACGGCAGCCTTCTTGTTGCCGCTGCGCAGGACGTTGGTGGCGCCGGGATTCTTGGAGCCGTAGGTGCGCGGATCGGACAGGCCGAAGGCTTTGCTCACCACTACGGCGAAGGAAATGGAGCCGATCAGGTAGGCCGCGATTGCAAACAATACTGTATTCATCTGTTCCTCTATTACTCTTTTGTTTTCTTCTCTGTGCCGCCTCTTTATTGCAGCGGCTTTGGGTTGCTTATTCTTCCAGCGCGCAGTGTACAGGTTTGCCGGACAAGACCCTGGCAATCACCTCCGGCGCGATGCCGATCAGGAAACCGCGACGCCCGCCGTTGATGTAAATCTTCGGCAATTCGAGGATGCTGCCTTCCACATACACCGGCATGGCCTTGCGCGTGCCGAACGGCGAGGTGCCGCCGATCAGGAAGCCGGAATGGCGGTTGGCCACCTCGGGCTTGCAAGGCTCCACCGATTTGCAGCCGATCTGGCGCGCCAGGTTCTTGGTCGAGACCTTGCGGTCGCCGTGCATCAGCACCAGCATCGGTTTGGCGGCTTCGTCCTGCATCACCAGCGTCTTGACCACGACGTGTTCGTCCACGCCCAGCTCGCGCGCCGACACGCTGGTGCCGCCATGTTCTTCGTAGGCGTAAGGATGTTCGGTAAAGGAAATGCCCTGCTTGCGCAAGAATTGCGTGGCGGGAGTTTCGGAGATGTGGTCTTTTTTGGAGCTCATTTGATACGCTTGCGGAACCCGGAGTTGGCGCACATTATGCCACCACTTTTACCTCTGCCCGTTCAACCGCGAGGATGATGTTCGGCGTGCAATTTCTTCAATCGTTCGCGCGCCACGTGGGTATAAATCTGGGTGGTCGAAATATCCGCATGCCCCAGCAGCAGCTGCACCACGCGCAAGTCGGCGCCGTGGTTGAGCAGATGCGTGGCGAAGGCATGGCGCAAGGTGTGCGGCGACAGCGGTGCGCGAATGTCGCCCTGCATGGCGTATTTCTTGATCAGCGTCCAGAACATCTGGCGCGTCATGGCGCCGCCGCGTGCGGTGACGAACAGGGCATCGTCGATCTGGCCTTCCAGGATCAGCGGGCGGCCTTCGCGCAGGTAACGCTCGATCCAGCTGCGCGCTTCTTCGCCGAAGGGCACCAGGCGCGTTTTGTTGCCCTTGCCGGTGATGCGCAGCACGCCTTCGTTCATGCCGACTTCCACCGACTTCAGCAATACCAGTTCCGACACGCGCAAGCCGCTGGCGTACATCAGCTCCAGCATGGTGCGGTCGCGCAGGCCCAGCGGCGTGGAGACGTTCGGCGCGGCCAGCAGCGCATCGACCTGGCCTTCCGACAACACCTTGGGAAAGCGCGGCGGCTGCTTGGCCGAACGCAGGCGCAGGCAGGGATCCTGGGTGATGCGATTCTGGCGCAACGCCAGCAGGAAGAAGCGCTTGAGCACCGCCAGCCGGCGATTGGCCGAGCTGGCCTTGGTGTCGGCATGGCGCGCGGCGAAATAAGCGTTGAGATCGTCCGCGGTGGTCGCCAGCAGATCCTTGCGGCGTTGCGTCTGCAGCCAATGTGCGAACAGCGTCATGTCGCGCCGGTAGGCTTCCAGCGAATTCTTGGCGAGGCCGTCTTCCAGCCAAAGCGTGTCGCAAAACTCGTCGATGGCGGCCAGGCTGGCGCCGGTGGCTTCGACCTTGGGGGCTTTGCCGCTGGCGACCTTGCGCGGCTTGGCTGCAGGCCTCTGTGCGGGCTTGGCGGCCTTGGTCGCCTTGACCGGCTTGATCGGTTCGGCGACCTTGTCTGCTTCAATAGCCATCGACACCTTCGTGCGCCAGCAGCCAGCGTTTCACGCTCAGGGGAAAGCCGTCTTCGTCGTCATGATGCGAGAAACCGCCGAGTCCGCCCGACGCTGTTACGCGATGGCAAGGAATCACCAGCGAAAACCAGTTGGCGCCGCAGGCCTGCCCTACCGCACGCGGCGCCGACCGGATGAATTTGGCGATCTGGCCGTAAGTACGCACCTCGCCGCACGGAATCGACGAAATCGCAGCCCAGACCTTGCGCTGAAATTCGGAGCCGGTCTCGGCCAACGGCAGCTTGAACTTGTAGTCCGGTTTGTCGATGTAACGCAGGATCTGTTTGGCGGCCTTGTCGGCCAGCGCGTCGGTGGCGTCTTTTTCGCGGAAGTGCTTGGGCAGGTACACCATCTCCTGAATCACGCCCGCCGAGGTGCGGATGCCGATGCCGCCGAACGGTACGTGTACGATGGCAGAAAAAATATCGCCCGCCTGGGTATTCTTCATCATTCAGACATATAAATGGAATACGCTATTTAAGCACATCGTCGCCGGTCCCTGCCAATCCTACGAAAGAACAAGACGCCCATGCCAGTCAGCCACGCCGATCACCTCGTCATCACCGCCCCCACGCTCGCCGAAGGGATTGCCTACATCGAACAGACGCTGGGCGTGTCGCCGCAAGCCGGCGGCGAACATGTCCGCCTGGGCACCCACAACGCCCTGCTGAAACTGGGACGCGGGTTTTACCTGGAGGTGATTGCGATCAACCCGGCCGCGCCGCCGGCCGACCGTGCGCGCTGGTTCGGGCTGGATCATCTGGCCGCAGGCAGCAAGCCGCGCCTGGCAAGCTGGGTGGTGCGCACCGACGACATCGAGGCGGCAGCGGCAGCGTCGGAAATTCCGCTGGGCCCGGTCGAAGACATGAGCCGCGGCGCGTTGCAATGGCGCATCACCATTCCGCTGGACGGCAAGCTGGTGATGAACGGCGTGATGCCCAGCCTGATCCAGTGGAGCAGCTCCAGCCATCCGACCGACAACATGCAGGATCAGGGCTGTTCCCTGGCGAAGCTGGAAGGTTTTCATCCCGAGGCCGAAGTCATCACGGAAAACCTCAGGCTGATCGGCCTGCAAAGCCAGATCGCCATGCATCGTCCGGCCGCCGGGCAGACGCCGCACCTGCTGGCGCTGATACAGACGCCGACCGGCATGCATCCGCTCGGGCTGTCGGGCTGAATGCAAGAGCAGAAGACGAACCCGGCGCACAAAATAAAAAAGGCGCATCTCACGATGCGCCTCAAACTAACCCCTGTGCGTTCCGGCCGTTTCAACAGTCTCTTGAACCCACGTCTCCTCAGTATCCTCGGTATCAATACCGTTTGTTATGTATCACCCACTTAAAATTCTATTTTTAAAGCATGACCGACAACAATACTGCGACTACAAATTCTGACGTCTTTCCAGACGAAGGTCGCACTTTAACAGTACTTGTTCTGCATTCAAAGTAATTTTTGCGCAAACGAAAAACATACTTTTCAACAACATCTCACCAAAACAACAATGCCGCCAGAAGCCCCTGTCTACGGGCCCCGGCGGCAATTGCATCAGTCAAATACCAGGTTCGGCAACCACAGCGAAATCTGCGGCACGTAGGTCACCAGCGCCAGGAACGCCAGCATCGTCAGCAGCCATGGCATGACCGCCACGGTCAGCTCGGTGATACCCATCTTGGTGATCCCGGAGGCCACGTACAGATTCAGGCCGACCGGCGGATGGCACATGCCGACTTCCATGTTGACCACGATCAGGATGCCGAAGTGCACCGGATCGATGCCCAGCTTCATCGCCACCGGGAACAGGATAGGCGCCATGATCAGCACGATCGAAGACGGTTCCATCACGTTGCCGGCCAGCAGCAGCAGCACGTTCACCACCAGCAGGAAGGTGATCGGACCCAGGCCGCTGTCGGTGATCATCGCCGCCATTGCCTGCGGGATGTTTTCGCTGGTCACCAGGAAAGAGAACAGCACCGCGTTGGTGATGATGTACAGCAGCATCGCCGACATCGAAGCGGAGTCCAGCAAGACCTTGGGCACCTGCTTCAGGCTCATGTCCTTGTAGACGAACACCGCAATGATGAAGGCATACACCGCCGCCATCGCCGCCGCTTCCGTCGGCGTGAACACGCCGGTGTAGATGCCGCCCATCACGATCACGATCAGGAACAAGCCCCAGCCGCTCTTGCGGAACGCCGCGCCGCGCTCAGCCCAGCTCGCCTTGGGCAAGCGGGGGTAGTTGTGCTTGCGCGCCAGATACCAGGTCGTCAGGCCGAGCAGGAACGCCAGCATCAGACCCGGCACCACACCGGCCATGAACAGCTTGCCCACCGAGGTATTGGTCGAGACCGAGTACATCACCATCACGATCGACGGCGGAATCAGGATGCCCAATGCGCCCGAGGTCGTGATCACACCCGCGCCGAACTTGTTCGGGAAGCCCTGGCGCACCATCGCCGGCAGGATGATCGAACCGATCGCCACCACGGTAGCAGGCGACGAGCCGGACACCGCGGCAAACAAGGCGCAGGCCATCACGCCCGCCAACGCCAGACCGCCGTGCCAGTGACCGACCATGGCCGTGGCGAAGTTAATCATGCGCCGCGCCACACCGCCGTGGGTGAGGAAATTGCCGGCCAGGATGAAGAACGGAATCGCCATGATTTCGAACTTCTCGATCCCGGTAAACAACTTCAGCGCCACCGACTGGATCGGCACGTCGGTCATCGTGAACAGGAAGGTCAATACCGTCAGGCCGAGCGAAATCGAGATCGGCATGCCGGTCAGCATCAGGCCGAACAGCAGGATAAAGATAATGGCTGCGTTCATGCTTTTTCTCCTTTGATTTCTTCGTCCAGACCTTCGACGTAAGCGTGGTCATGTTTAGGCAATTCACCGGTCTTGATGAACGCCCATGCCACCTGGAGAAAACGGAAACACATCAGGTACGAACCCAGCGGCACCGCCAGGTAGACGATCCACATCGGCACTTCCATGACTTCGGAAGTGCTGGAATGCTGGCTGATTTCCCAGACAAATTCTGCACCGAGGGTGCCGACGATGCCGGTGAACAAAGCGCCGGCAAGCAGGCCGAACACCACGAACTTGTTGCGCCATGGCGTGTTCATCCGATTGATCAGCACATCGACGCCGACGTGGATGCCGGTACGCACGCCGTAAGCGGCGCCGAACTTGGCCATCCAGACGAACATGTAGATACACAGCTCCTGGGCCCAGCTGGTGTTGATCTGGATCAGTTCGTCCTGCAGCCAGGGGATCGGCAAACCGGAAGCATAGCGGTGCACCACCGCGATAAAGATAATGACGGTCGCCGCCGCCATCAGGAATGCAATGAGCCACTCTTCCAAGTGGTCGAGAAATTTCAACATCGTGTCTCCTCAGTGGGTGGGAAAGTAAAACTTGCCCTTCCCTGCCAGTATTTTTTCGGCGCGGTACAGGGAATTTCCTGCACTGCGCCGAACGTTCTTAGAACATTTTTATTTCTGACTGATATACGACTTATTTCTGGCCTAACGCCGCCGCTTCCTTGTTCACTGCAGCGATCAGGTCCTTGCCGATACGGTCGGCCATTTGCGTCTGCACCGGCGCCAGGGCTTTGCGCCATTCGGCCTTTTCCTTGTCGTTGAGGGTATAGATAGTGGTCTTGCCGGTCTTTTGTACGGCAGCCAGCGCGGCGTCGTTCTCTTGCTGAGCGATGGCATTGGCGTACTTGGTGGCATCCTTCATCGCGCCTTCCAGTGCGGTGCGGATATCAGGCGGCAAGCCGTCCCAGAACTTCTTGTTGACGATGACCGCATAGCCCAGGTAGCCGTGATTGGAGATGGTCACGTGCTTCTGCACTTCGTGCATCTTCTGGGTGTACAAGTTGGATGGAGGATTCTCGGTGCCGTCGACCACGCCGGTCTGCAGCGCCTGATACACCTCGGAGAAGGCCAGCACTTGCGGATTGGCGCCCAGTGCGCGCATCTGCGCGTCCAGCACCTTGGACGACTGGATACGCATCTTCAGGCCGCGGAAATCGGCCGGCACGTGCAGCGGCTTGTTGGCCGACATAACCTTGAAGCCGTTATCCCAATACGCCAGGCCGGTGATGCCCTTCGGCTCCAGCTTCTTGAACAGATCCTTGCCGATCGGACCTTCGGTCACGCGATACAGCACTTCCTTGCTCGGGAAAATGTACGGCAAGTCGAACACTTCGAATTCTTTCACGCCCAGCGGACCGAACTTGGCCAGCGACGGCGCCAGCATCTGCACCGCGCCCAGTTGCAGCGCTTCCAGTTCTTCCTTGTCCTTGTACAGCGTGCTGTTCGGATAGACCTCGACCTTCACGCGGCCTTTGGTGGCTTTCTCGGCCAGTTCCTTGAAACGCTCGGCGGCTTTACCCTTCGGCGTATCGTTGGCCACCACGTGGCTGAATTTGATCAGGATAGGCGCCTGTGCGCAGGCATTACCGGCAATAATCGCCGCTGCAGAAAGTGCAAATACCAATGACTTGAGTTTCATTGTCGTCCCCTTTTTGGTTATAGAAATAGGTAGTCACAATTTTGACTTGAGCGCATTTTGCCATGAGGGAATTTCAAGACAAGTGTGGATAACCACAATTTGCATGGTGCATCGCATCATCTTCCCGACTCGTCCCATCGCGCCGTAAGCACGCTAAACTAGCCGCACTTCATCTCCATCGACAAACAGGGCGCCATGACCCCGCCGCAAATTTCTTCGCCCTCTCACCTGCTGTCGCCCGGACGCCGTCATCTGCTGCGCTGGGCCATGCCCATCCTGCTGGTGCTGCTGTTCCTGATGACGTTGATCTGGCTGCCGCGCCAGGCGCAGCAAATGGAGTCCAGCGAGCGGCAGGAGCAACTGATCGCCGACTCGTTGTGGGTCGAACAGGCCATCCGCTTCCAGCTCAGCCGCGACGACGAGAGCATGCGCCTGATCGCGCGTGAAATCGTCGGCGATCATCTGAAGAAGGAGCAGTTCCGCACGCGGCTGAACGCGCTGCTGCGCAACAACCGCGAGTTCTATCGCGTCACCTGGTTCAACGCCGACGGCAAACCCGTGGCCTCGACCGACGATTTCCCGGTGGCGCGCAATGCGCTATCGGCGCCGTCGCAGCAAACCGAAGAACATTCCCGCACCATTCGCAGACCGCTGTATAGCGCGCCGGCCGTACCGCCCGGCATCGCCGAACCGACCCTGATGGACTACCACATCCCGCTATTCCGCGATCACCACTACGTCGGCAGCGTCGTGGCCAGCTATTCGGTCTCGCGCGTGCTCAATGAAATGGTGCCGTGGTGGTTTGCCCAGGACAACGAAATCGTCCTCACCGACACCGACGACAAAGTCGTGGCGCGCCGCACCGCCGGCGGTCCCGGCCTGAACGTCTATACCCATCGCCGCGAGCTGGAGTTGCCGGGCCTGACCCTGCGCCTGCACACCAACAGCACCAAGAGCGCACCCAAACTGCTGCCGAACCTGCTGGTCGGTTCGGTCATCGTGCTGTCGCTGGGCCTGCTGTGGAGCCTGTGGGCGCTGTGGCGCGACATCAACCGCCGCATGACGGCCGAAGACGCGCTGGTCAATGAAGTCTCCTTTCGCAGCGCGATGGAAAACTCGCTGGTGACCGGCATGCGCGCGCGCGACCTGGAAGGCCGCATCACCTACGTCAACCCGGCCTTCTGCAAGATGGTCGGCATTGCCGCCGACGAGCTGGTCGGCAAGATCCCGCCCATGCCCTACTGGGCGCCGGAAGCGATGGACGAATACCAGGAACGTTTTTCCAAGGTGCTGGCCGGACGCGTCACGCCGCAATTCGAAACCATCTTCCAGCGCATCGACGGCGAACGTTTTCCGGTGCTGATTTTCGAATCGCCGCTAGTGGACCAGAACGGCAAGCAAACCGGCTGGATGGGTTCCATCCTCGACATCAGCGACCGCAAACGCGCCGAAGACCTGAATCGCATGCAGGAAGAAAAACTGCAGGCCAGCGCGCGCCTGGCCTGCATGGGCGAAATCGCCTCGACGCTGGCGCACGAGCTGAACCAGCCGCTGGCGGCCATCTCCAGCTACACCACCGGCGCACTCAACATGATGCAGAACGGCACGCTCGATCCGGCCTCGCTGCAACCGGCGCTGGAAAAAATCAACACCCAGGCCCAGCGCGCCGGCAACGTGATCCGCAGCGTGCATCAGTTCGTCAAGAAGCGCGAACCGGAACGCCAGCCGATTTCCATCAAGAGCATCGTCGACAACGTCACGCCGCTGATCGAACTGCAGGCGCAGCAATTCCTGGTGGTGCTGCAGACCGCCATCCCCGCCAACCTGCCGAACGTGCTGGGCGACGCCGTGCTGCTCGAACAGGTGCTGCTGAACCTGACCCGCAACGCCATCCAGGCGATGGCGGCCATCTCGCCGGAGCGCCGCATCCTGCGCATTGCCGCCGCGCCGGATCGCAACACTTCGTCGTCGCAGTCCAGCCAGCAGGCTATCGTCGTCTCCGTGATCGACCAGGGACACGGGATTCCGCCCGAGGTTGCGGCCGGCCTGTTTTCACCGTTTTTCTCGACCAAGGCCGAGGGCATGGGCATGGGTCTGAACATCTGCCGCACCACCATCGAATTCCACGGCGGCACGCTGACCTATGCCAACAATCCCACAGGAGGTACAATCTTCCGCTTCTCCCTGCCTGCTCAGGGTTCCGCCAATTGAATAAAAATAAAGACGCCCGCCGAGGCAGAGCGTCGCAAACTCATTCATCCGATGCTGCACATTGTTGACGACGAAGAAATCATTCGCGACTCGCTCACATGGCTGGCGCAATCGCGCGCCATCGCGGCGACCGCCTACGCCGGCGGCGCTGAATTTCTGGCAGCGATGGAACAGGCCGGCGACTTCGACGCGCAAGGCGAATGCATTTTGCTGGACGTGCGCATGCCCGATCAAAGCGGCGTGGCGCTGTTCGATACGCTGAAGAGCCGCGGCATCACGCGGCGGCGTCCGGTGATTTTTCTGACCGGCCACGGCGACGTGCCGATGGCGGTCGACATGCTCAAGAACGGCGCCTTCGACTTCTTTGAAAAACCTTTCAACGACAACCAGCTGATGGACCGCGTGCTGGAAGCCCTGCAGGCATCGCTGGCAACCGGCGAACAGGATGCCGTGCGTGTGCGGCTCGAAGCGCTGTCGACGCGCGAGCGCGAAGTGCTGGACCTGATCCTGGCCGGCAAGATGAACAAGATCATCGCTGACGAACTCGGCATCAGCATGCGCACGGTGGAAGTCCACCGCGCCCATATTTTCGACAAGATGAACGTCAAGACCGCAGTCGAACTGGCGCGTCTGCTCAAGTAAACATACAACACCATGCAAGTTGCTTCGCTCCTCCTCCCCGATTTCACGCTCATTCTGATGGGCGTGGTGATTTACCGCATCACCGACTGGGGCGACGCCTTTTGGGCCGGCATGGAAAAGATGGTGTACTACCTGCTGTTCCCGGCGCTGCTGTTTTACTCGACCGCGCGCCTGCAGCTGCACCTGGAAACCACCGGAAAATTCCTGCAGGTCGGCGTGCTGGCGCTGCTGGCCGGCATCGCGCTGACATGGATAGGCAAACCCTTCATCAAAGCCAGCCCGATGACCTACGAATCAGGCATGCAGACAGCCTTTCGCTTCAATTCCTACATCGCATTGGCGATCGCCTCGCGCCTGGCCGGCGAACAAGGCGTGGGGCTGATGGCGCTGCTGATCGGCTTCGGCGTGCCCCTCTGCAACATGGCCGCCGTGCATGCGCTGGCGCATCGCAGCGGCAACCTGTTCAAGGAACTCGGCAAGAATCCGCTGCTGATCGCCACCGGCTCGGGCCTGCTGTTCAGCCTGTGCGGCCTGACCCTGCCGGAAGTCGCCGGCGCCGTGCTGTCGCGATTGGGCAGCGCCTCGATTGCGCTTGGCTTGCTGATGGTCGGGGCTGGCCTGCGCTTGTCGGGCATGCGCGAAGGCAAGCTGATGTCGGCCTATTTCACCGCCATCAAATTGTTGGCCGTACCGGCCGTCGCCTATTGCCTGGGACGCTGGATGGGCCTGCCGGACCTGCAGCTGCAAATCGTCGTGCTGTTCTGCTCGCTGCCGACGGCGTCGAGCTGCTACATCCTCGCTGCGCGCATGGGAGGCAACGGGCCGGTGACGGCCTTCCTGATCTCACTGGGCACGCTGGTGTCGGCGGTGACGATTCCGTTCTGGCTGACGCTGGTGCATTGATTGCGGCGCCTTCCTGCTCCGCCCTGTCTCTCCAGCGAAAGCCGGAACCCAGCGACCTCAAGACACCGGGTCCCGGCTTGCGCCGGGACGACAGCATCTCGTTGACTGACTTACTTCACACGCTTTACCTGGCAGGCTCCAGCACGATCCTCTGCGTCGTCGCCTTCTCCACCGCCTTGCGCGAATACAGCAGCGGGAAGTATTCGCCGTTCAGCCACTTGTCGGCCAGATCGCGGTAATGCGGGCTGTCCGGATCGCCCGATTGTCCCGGTGAATTGACGGCCACCGACTTGTCCCAGTTGCCGACGTCGACCACCACGCGGAACGACGGGCCATTGGTCTGACGGAAGTCGCTCGGGCGATAGGTCGACTGGTTCGGCGAATACGCGCCGCCGTGCTTCGGCAACGGACCGACATTCAGCCTGGCGCGTGTCGCGTCGTCCACCACACCGGCCAGCGGATGCTCCATCAGATTGTGATGCAGCTTGCCCCATTGCCATTTGCTGGCGTCGTCACCCTGCAGTTTGACCATCTCGGCATACGCGCCGCTGAGGCTGGCAAGCATGATCTCGTCGCGCTTCTTCGCCGCGTCGGCGGCGTTGCTTCCCAGGCGTGTCTGCGGCTGCTCCAGCGTATCGAGCACGACCGCCACGTCGGGTGCCCCCATGGCTGCGGCGGCTTCCTTGCTCAGGACTGCGTCCTTGAAGGCCTTGCCGAGATGGCGCGTCAGCCAGACCTCATACAGCGCGGCTTGCGGCGAATCGACGCGTTCGACATAGTCCCAGCCGTTGAACACGTTCAATGCCGCCTGCGTCTGCGCATCGGATGAAGACAGCGGTTTGAGCAGCGTCGCCAGACGGCGCGCCGGAATCGACAAGTCGTCGTTCTGCAAACGCATGGAATCCTTCAGCGATACCTTTTTCAGCGACGCCAGCACTTCGCTGATACGGGTGAAGCGTGAATTGTTGGTCCATTCGAAACCGAGCTTGCGCTCCTGATACGGATAGTCGTCCGGCAGGTTCATCTGATTGGCGGAGGCGAACCAACCCTTCTTCGGATTGTAGGTCGACGGCAGCTGATCGCCGCTCCAGAATCCGTTCCATTCGTAACGTCCGTCGCCCGGCACCGGCATCAGGCCGTCCCAGTTGGGACGCTTGGGCGCGAGGCCGCCCGGCACCCAGCCGATGTTGCCTTTGACGTCGGCATAGACCTGATTCTCGGTCGGCGCGCCCCAGTTGAGCATGGCGCGCTTGAAGGATTTGAAATTCTTCGCGCGCATGTAATCGATGCTGCCGAAGTAAGGCGACATGCCCGGCTCCAGCCAGCCCGAGCGCACCGCGAAGGCGCGGTTCTTTTCTTTTTCGACGAAGATCACCGGACCGTGACGCGTGAAAGTCAGATCGGCAGTGACCGGTGCGCCGCCCTTGACCTCGATCTGCTCGTGCAACACGGTGAACGGTTCCCACTTGCCCTGGTATTTGTACTCGTTCGGATTGTCGGGATTGAGCTCGTAGACGTAGAGGTCTTCCTGGTCGATGTTGAAAATCGTGAGGCCGAAAGCGATGGTGCCGTTGTGGCCGATGGAAATGCCCGGCAAGGCCGGTTCGCCGGCGCCGATGACGTTCATGCCGGGCGCGCTCAGATGCGTGATGTAACGCAGCGACGGTGCGGAGTAAGCACGATGCGGATCGTTGGCCATGATGGCGCGGCCGGTGGCGGACTTCGACGGCGCCACCACCCAGTTGTTGCTGCCTTCCATGGTTTCTTCGAGGTTTTCCGCGGCAGCGATTTGGATGCTGTCGCCGTGATCGTCCGCCCGGGCATTCAAACTGTCTTTGGTGATCTTGACGTTTTGCGTGGCCAGCTGGAATACCTTGAGCAAGTCTTTCGGCAGGCAGGGATCGAGCCCCTCCGGCATCGTCGCCTCCCATTTCGGCGTCAGGCCGAAGCGGATCTCGTCGGACTTGAGATCGGCCTTGCAGGCGACGTTGGCGCGCGCCACTTCGCTGGTCAGATTGCGCGTCAGGCCGTGGCTGCGGATGCGCACCACGTCTTCCGGACGCCATCGTGCAGGCAGATAGGCGAGTTGTTTGAATTCATAGGGAAGACGCTCAGAATGGGCGGTGACGAAATCGACGTAGGCGTTGATGCCGGCGACGAAGGCAGTCGCCACGCGCTGCGATTCCTTGCCGTAGGAATCCCATTCGCGCTGCATGTCGCCGCGATACAGGAACAGCCGCGTGGCCTGGTCCTGCGCCACATAGGCGGGACCGAACACTTCCGACAGTTGGCCCAGGCCGCGGCGGCGCCACAGGTCGATCTGGAACAGGCGATCGCGCGCCGCATTGAAGCCTTGCACGAAAAAGGCGTCGGTCTGGCTGGCGGCGTAGATGTGCGGCACGCCCCATTTGTCGATGAGGATTTCGGCCTTCTTGTACAGGCCGGCGACCTGCAGGGTTTCAGTGGCGGCATCGTTGGCCGCGGCATGCGCCAGCGACATGGCGGCGCAACCGGTCAACAGCAAGGCCAGCGAGAGCGGTTTCAGTTTTGACATCTCTTGTCTCCATCTTTGTTTTTTGTGGAGACAACACTTTACAAGGAATGTCGCTCCAGCGCCCATTCGACATGCTCGCGCACGAGCGCGGAAGGATGTGCGAGCCGCGCTTGCAAAGCCGCGACGATGGCCGGTTCGCCTTTGTGCGTCGCGGCGGCGTTGCCAAGACCGACCGCCATGTTGCGCAACCAGCGTTCATGCCCGACGCGGCGGATCGCGCTGCCCTCGGTGTTGCGGTTGAAGTCGTCTTCGCTCCAGTTCAGCAGCTCGATCAGCGAAGCGCTGCCGAGGCCGTGACGCGCGTCGAAGTCGGGCAAGGTCGAGGTTTGCGCGAACTTGTTCCACGGGCAGTACAGCTGGCAGTCGTCGCAGCCGTAGACCCGGTTGCCGATCAGGCTGCGCAGCTCCACCGGGATGCTGCCCTTGAGTTCAATGGTGAGGTAAGAAATGCAACGGCGTGCATCGAGTTCGTAAGGCGCGACGATGGCCTGGGTCGGGCAGACGTCGATGCAGCTGCGGCATTGCCCGCAATGCGGCGTGACCGGTTCGTCGACCGGCAGCGCCAGGTCGGTGAACAGTTCGCCGAGGAAGAACATGGAGCCGGCTTCGCGGTTGAGCAGCAAGGTGTGCTTGCCGCGCCAGCCGAGGCCGGATTTTTCCGCCAGGGCGACTTCCATCACGGGCGCGGAGTCGGTGAAGACGCGATAGCCGAAGCTGCCGATTTCGTTTTCGATGCGGCCGGCCAGTTGCTGCAATCGCGCGCGCAGCACCTTGTGATAGTCGCGCCCGCGGGCGTACAGCGAGACCACCGCGGCGCTGCCGTCGGCGCCGCGCGCTTCTTCCCGTTCCCGCCAGTCGGGCGACGTCGCGCGCGGCAGGTAGGGCATGCGCGCGGTGATCACGCGCACCGTGCCCGGCACCAATTCCGCAGGCCGGGCGCGCTTCATCCCGTGGCTTGCCATATAATCCATCTCGCCGTGGTAACCCTTGTCGAGCCACGCCTGAAAACCGGCTTCCCGATGCGACAGATCGACATCGGCAATGCGCAGGTCGGCGAACCCGAGTTCGCGCCCCCAGGCTTTGATGGTGTCGGCAAGTGCTACCAGGTCAGTCATCGCATCACAGTCATTACGTCTTTACACAAAATTTTTGCAGCCTTCTTCGCCATCCATGCCGCCTGAACATATCCGACACACCCATTTGCAGGACGAAGCCGGCACCGCTGCGCTGGGCGCCGCGCTGGCGCAAGTGCTGGAGCCGGGCATGGCGATCTATCTGCACGGCGACCTCGGCGCCGGCAAGACCGCCCTGACGCGCGCGCTGCTGCACGCCGCCGGCTATGCAGGCCGCGTCAAAAGCCCGACTTACACGCTGGCCGAGCCCTACCCGGTCAAGCTCGCAGACCGCATGGTAACCGTTATCCACTTCGACCTCTACCGCATGGCCAGTCCGGAAGAGTTCCTGGAGGCGGGTTTTCGTGAACATTTCAACGAAAACAGCGTCTGTATCATCGAATGGCCGGAAAAAGGCGAGCCAGTGTTGCCCGCCCCCGACATCCATATTTCGCTAACGGTTGCAGGACACGGACGTGATGTAGAATTACGAGCGTTGTCTGACAAGGGTCATCAATGCCTCGCTCGACTGAAATTCGCACCAAATCTCTGATATCCAAGACTCGCCGCACCATCCTGAAGGCAGGCGGCACGCTCCTCGTCTCCGTATTGACTCCCATGCCGGCGCTGGCATCGCAAATTCTGGCGGTGCGCGTGTGGCCTTCCGACGACTATACCCGCGTCACGCTGGAAAACGACAGCAACCTCAAGGTCACCCATTTCGTCGTCAAGAATCCGGAACGCCTGGTGGTCGACATCGAAGGCATCGACCTGAATTCGACACTGAAAGACCTGGTCGCCAAGATCCAGCCCAACGATCCCTACATCAAGCAAGTCCGCGTGGGCCAGAACCGCCCCAGCGTAGTGCGCCTGGTGTTCGACCTGAAGGACGAAATCAAGCCGCAGGTGTTCACGCTGGAACCGGTCGGCGAATACAAATACCGCTTCGTCATCGATCTGTATCCGGCCAACCCGCCCGATCCGATCGCCGCGCTGATCCAGAAGGGCAACTGGCCCAAGGATCAGCAGACCGAGATCAAACCGCCGCTGGCCGAAGCCAGGCCGGACGCCAAACCCGCGCCGCAAGCACAAGCGCAGGATGACGATCCGCCGCAGGTCGCCAAGGCCAGGCCGCAGGACGACACCAAGCTGCAACTGACGCGCATGATCACCATCGCGCTCGACCCCGGCCACGGCGGCGAAGATCCCGGCGCCATCGGCAGCCGCGGCAACCGCGAAAAAGACGTGGTGCTGTCGATCGCCAAGCGCCTCAAGAAAAAGATCGAAGAACAGCCGAACATGCGCGTGATGCTCACCCGCGACGCTGATTTCTTCGTGCCGCTGGGCATGCGCGTGCAAAAGGCGCGCAAGGTGCAGGCCGATTTGTTCATCTCGATCCACGCCGACGCCTTCGTGCAACCGACCGCGCGCGGCTCGTCAGTGTTTGCCTTGTCGGAAAAAGGCGCCAGCTCGACCGCTGCGCGCTGGCTCGCCAACAAGGAAAACGCGGCCGACATGATCGGCGGCGTCAACATCAAGACCCACGACAAGCAACTGGCGAGCGTCCTGCTGGACTTGTCGACCACGGCCCAGATCAACGACAGCCTGCGCATCGGCAACGCCGTGCTCAGGGAAATCGGCGGCATCAACAAGCTGCACAAGGGCGCCGTCGAACAAGCCGGTTTCGCCGTGCTGAAAGCGCCGGACATCCCGAGCATCCTGATCGAGACGGCGTTCATCTCCAATCCGGAAGAAGAAGCCAAGCTCACCGACAACAGTTATCAGGATGACATGGCCGACGCCATCATGACCGGCATCAAGAAATACTTCTCCAAGAATCCGCCGCTGGCCAAGAACAAGCTGACCTGATCTGATTCAGATCTGACTTACGTACAGTAACGACACGCTCCCGATGCCCCCCGCATCGGGAGTTTTATTTTGCGCCCTCCCCTGGCCTCCAATATTTCTCCCGCGTAACCGATTTGCGATTGTTTTACGTACTTCTTGCAAACAGATCGGTATAAGCACGTCATTTCCCCGCATGGCCGACCGAAGCGGCAATCGTATGATGGTTCCGGAGTCTGATTACGCTTAGACAGCGCTATTTATTTGCTTCTTGTCCATCCATGAACAATGATGGAAGAGCAGCCCCGCGCTCGCAGCAATATTCTTTGCTCAAATTTTTCATCACGTCGTAGCCGCATTGCCCGGCAGCACCGCCCGATTCTTTTCAAACAGCAACATTGTCATTGCATGTTTTACAGAGGGGAGAAACACGTGAAGATTGCCAACATTACGATCAGCAGCCGTCTCTGGCTCGGATTCGGTCTGCTCATGCTGCTCATGGTCGCGATGGCCGTGGTCGGGGTCAACCGGCTATCGCAGCTCAACCGCCAGATGAACGACGTCATTCATGACAAATACCCCAAGACCGTCATCGCCGGCGACATCATCGACCAGCTCAATCTGGTGGCGCGTTCGGTGCGCAATATCCTGCTGCTCAAAGACGCCCAGCAGATCAAGAGCGAAAGCGACCGCATCGTCGGCGCCGAAAAAGCCATCCAGACCCAACTGGCCGAACTCGACAAGCGCCTGACCGACGACCAGAGCCGCACGCTGCTGGCCAATCTGCTGACCGCGCAAAAGAACTACCTGGAAAAACGCGACCAGGTGCTCAAGCTGGTCGCCGAAGGCACCAAGGAAGGCGCGATCGATCTGCTCATCAGCGACGTGCGTCCGGTGCAGAGCGCCTACATGGGCGCAGTCGAGAAATTGATCAAACAACAACACGAAATGATGCAGGCTTCCGGCGAAGAAGTTGATCGCAATTATCAGCACGCCAGCAACATGCTGATTTTGCTGGCGGCGGTCGGGCTGGCGATGGCCGGCTTCATCGCCTTCACGATTACGCGCAGCATCACCAGGCCGCTCAACCGCGCCGTCGCCGTGGCGAAAACCGTGGCGGCCGGCGACCTGACTTCCGAGATCGACACCAGCGGCAAGGATGAGACCGCGCAGTTGCTGGGCGCGCTCAAGACCATGAACGACAACCTGCAAAGCATCGTGCGCCAGGTGCGGCGCGGGACCGACACCATCGCCACCGCGACGACGGAAATCGCCAGCGGCAACCTCGACCTCTCCTCGCGCACCGAGCAGCAGGCCGGTTCGCTGGAAGAAACCGCCTCCGCCATGGAACAGCTCACCTCCACCGTGCGCCAGAACGCCGACAACGCGCGCCAGGCCAACCAACTGGCGGTGTCGGCATCGGAAGTGGCGATGCAGGGCGGCAGCGTAGTCGGCAAGGTGGTCCACACCATGGAGTCGATCAATGAATCGTCGAAGAAGATCGTCGACATCATCAGCGTAATCGACGGCATCGCCTTCCAGACCAATATCCTGGCATTGAACGCGGCAGTGGAAGCGGCGCGCGCCGGCGAGCAGGGACGCGGCTTTGCGGTGGTCGCCTCCGAGGTGCGCAGCCTGGCGCAACGCAGCGCCTCCGCCGCCAAGGAAATCAAAACCCTGATCAACGATTCCGTGGAAAAGGTCGGCAACGGCAGCAAGCTGGTCGAGCAAGCCGGCCATACCATGGAAGAAGTGGTCTCCAGCGTGCGGCGCGTGACCGATATCGTCGGCGAGATCACGTCGGCCGGACAAGAGCAAAGCGACGGCATCGAACAGATCAACCATGCCATCACCCAGATGGACGAGACCACGCAGCAGAACGCCGCACTGGTCGAACAGGCCGCTGCTGCTGCGCAATCATTGCAGGATCAGGCCAGCCATCTGGCGCAGGTAGTGGGCGTCTTCAAACTGGATGAACGCCAGCTGATCGGCGAGCCCTCAGCGCCGGCGACCTCGGTGCAACCGGCACATCCTGTCCGCACGGCACGCGACATCACGCCGCGGCCGCCGACAGTCGGCGCGACGCCGGCCAGGAAGCTGGTAACCAGCAAGGCAAGCGCCCCCGGCACCGCCGATGCGCACTGGGAGGAATTTTAAGAAAACAGGAGACGGCGTGAGGAAAAGCCCGGCGCAGATTTATTTGCGCCGGCCGAACTTGCGATAGAACTGCCACAAGCCGCCCAGGATGATCGGCAAGATGGCGGCGGCGATGCCGATCAGCACCAGCGTATTGAGATTCTGGCGCACCCACGGCAGGTTGCCGAACAGGTAGCCGAACACCACCAGCCCGACCACCCACAGCAAGGCGCCGATGATGTTGAAGAACTGGAACTTGATGAAGGTCATTTCCGAGACGCCGGCAATGAATGGTGCAAAGGTGCGGACGATGGGCGTGAAACGGGCCAGGATGATGGTTTTGCCGCCGTGCTTTTCGTAAAAAGAGTGGGTCTTGGCCAGCGCTTCCGGATTCAGCCAGCGGTAATTGTGCGTAAAGACCCTGTGTCCGATCGCACTGCCTATCCAATAATTGAGCGTGTTGCCGGTGATGGCGGCGACCACCAGCAGGAACATCAGCAGCCAGATATTCATCGCGCCGGTAGCGCAGAAGGTGCCGGCAATGAACAGCAGCGAATCGCCGGGCAGAAACGGCAGCACCACCAGGCCGGTTTCGCAGAAGATAATCAGGAACAGCACTACATAAATCATCGTGCCGTATTGCTCTATCAGGATGCCGAGGGACTTGTCGACGTGCAACAGCACATCCAGTAACTGCAAGTAATCCATACACTCATTTCATTGATCGCGGCCAACGCGGGAAAGCCCCTATCACCGACTGTTGCCGACTATTCATTACGCTCAGTTGCTCTTGATTACTCTTCCATGCTGCGCCGGAATCATACACTACTCATCCTTTCGCCTTGCCATCAACGCAAAAGCGGATGCCAACGGAACAGAATGACGGGAAAAGCACAAGGTTTCAAGTGAAATAAATGCGGTAAAACTTATTTGTTTCCGATGCTCAAGAACAAGAATGTTCGTTCCGATAACGTCTGATATGTCCACTGTTCACACCCCCGCAAAAGTGGCAGGCGCATATAAATAAAAAAGGGAGAATCAAATGCGCATCACCAATCTGAAAATCGGCGTCCGCCTGGGCGCCGGTTTTGCCATTCTTGTAGCGCTGCTCATCATCACCGGTTTCGTAGGCGGCAACCGCTTGTCAGCCCTGAACCAGCAGATGTCCGCGGTCGTCAAACAAACCTATCCGAAAACCGTCTACGCCAGCGACATCATCAATCAGGAAAACCTGATCATCCGCGCCACGCGCAATCTCCTGCTGATGACAGATCCGGCGCAGCTCAAGCTGCAGAACGACCTGATCCCCGTGGCGATCAAGATAGTGGCGGCCGACATGGACAAGCTGGACAAATCCATCAAGTCGGAAAAAGGCCGTGCACTCTTTAATGAAATCCAGCGCGCCCGCGCCGATTACGCCGCCGCCAGCGACCAGGTGCTCAAAAGCATCGCTGTCGGCGACAAGGACAAGGCCCTGAATCAGCTCTTTACCGGCGGGACCTTCGACCTCCAGCAGCGCTACCTGAAATCGCTCAACGAGCTGAACAAATTTCAGGACCAGCTGATGCAGGATGCTGCCGCCAGTGTTGAGCAGGAATACGCCAGCGCCCGCAATCTGATTGTCGCATTGACCGCCGTCGCGATTATCCTGGCCTGTGCGATCGCTTACGTCACGACGCACAGCATCACGCAACCGCTCAACCGCGCCGTCAATCTGGCGGAAACCGTCGCCGCCGGCGACCTGACCTCGCATATCGACAGCAGCAGCAAGGATGAAACCGGCAAGCTGCTCAAGGCGCTCAAGACCATGAATGCCCGCCTGCAACAAATCGTCGGCGAAGTGCGCGTCAGCACCGACACCATCGCCACCGCTTCCGGTGAAATCGCCACCGGCAACCTCGATCTGTCTTCGCGCACCGAACAGCAAGCCAGCTCGCTGGAAGAAACCGCCTCGGCCATGGAAGAACTGACCTCCACCGTCAAGCAAAATGCCGACAACGCGCGCCAGGCCAATCAACTGGCGGCGTCGGCCTCGACCGTCGCGGTGCAGGGCGGCAGCGTGGTCGGCCAGGTGGTCGACACCATGGAATCGATCAACGAATCGTCCAGGAAGATCGTCGACATCATCAGCGTGATCGACGGCATTGCCTTCCAGACCAATATCCTGGCGTTGAACGCCGCAGTGGAAGCTGCCCGCGCCGGCGAACAGGGGCGCGGCTTTGCCGTGGTCGCTTCGGAAGTGCGCAGCCTGGCGCAACGCTCGGCAGCGGCGGCCAAGGAGATCAAGACGCTCATCGACGACTCGGTGGAAAAAGTCGGCCAGGGCAGCAAGCTGGTGGCGCAAGCCGGCGTCACCATGGATGAAGTGGTCGCCAGCGTCAAACGCGTGACCGACGTCATGGGCGAAATCACCGCCGCCAGCCAGGAGCAGAGCGACGGCATCGAACAAGTGAACCAGGCCATCACGCAAATGGATCAGACTACGCAGCAAAACGCCGCACTGGTGGAGCAGGCTGCTGCGGCCGCACAATCTTTGCAAGACCAGGCCGGCCGCCTGACTCAGGCCGTGAGCGTGTTCAAGATTTCCGGCGCCGGCATGGTCAGTGCGCCGGTGCGCAAGCCGGCGCCGCCAAGGCCTGCGGCTGCGGCATCCCAACCGCCTGCCGTTGCCGCACAGAAAGCGAAAGCGCCTGCCGTCTCCGTCAAAACCGGCGCCAGCGCCATCGCCGCTCCGAAGGCCGACGGCGACGATCAGTGGGAACAGTTCTGAAGCAAACAAAAAAAATGCCGTTAATTGTCGTAACGTAGTCGCATCGGACCGCCACAAGAATTAAAAGCGGCATATGATCGTTATCGGACGGGGGAAGTGCGCGTACCGATGCAGACACGCAAGCAGTCACGCAACTAAGGGAACAGGCGAGGGAACAGTCCATGATGATGGATGGCGAGCATATCAGCCAGGAACTCCAACAATGCCGTGCCTCTCTGGAGGAGAAGGACGCGCTGCTGGCAGCGTTTTCCCGCTCCATGGCGATTCTCGAACTCGCGCCTGACGGCACGATCCTGAGCGCCAACGACAACTTCCTGACGCTGATGGCGTACCGGCGCGGCGATATCGTCGGCCACCATCACCGCATGCTGTGCAATCCCGAATACGCCAAATCCCCCGAATACGCCGAGTTCTGGCGCCGCCTGCATGCCGGCGAAGTGGTCGCCGGCACGCTGCAGCGCATGCGCAGCGACGGCTCGCGGCTGTGGCTGGAAGCGACCTGCAATCCCGTCTTCGACGCCGACGGCAAACTCCAGCATGTCGTCTCCATCGCAGCCGACATCACCGCGCATGTCGACGACTCGCAGGAAAACCACAGCGTCTTGCGCGCCCTCAACCGCTCGCTCGGCGTGATCGAGTTTTCCGCCGACGGCGTCATCGTGGCCGCCAACAGCAACTATCTGAAGACCATGGGCTATCTGCCCGAAGAGATTGTCGGCAAACACCACGGGCTGTTATGCGATCCGGAATATGTCGCCAGCCAGGAGTATGAAAACTTCTGGCGCGACGTCAATCAGGGGCGCTTCTTCTCGGGGCGTTTCAAGCGGATCGCGCGCGACGGCCGTCCGATCTGGTGGGAGGCGACCTACACGCCGGTGCTGGACGTCGACGGCCTGCCGATCAAGATCATCAGCATCGGCTCCGATGTGTCCTACCGCATGGTGCGCGAGCAGCGCGACCGCGAATACCAGCACCTGCTGTCGCTGGGCATCAATGAAACCGACAACGCCGTCTTCATCACCAACGACGCCAACCACATCGTCTTCCACAATATCGGTTTCAGCCGCATGCTCGGCTTCGCCGCCGAAGAAGTTATCGGCAAGCGGCCGCGCGAGTTGTTCGAAGGACAGACTGCGATCCTGAAACTGATCGACGACTGCTACGACGTCATCGCGCAGGGCAACAGCTTCCACGGCGAAGAGATGATGGTCGACAAGCAGGGCCACCCGCTGTGGGTGTCGACCGTGGTCAATCCCATCCTCGACGGCGACGGCAAGCTGCTCAACGCGGTCTGCATCCTGACCGACATCACCAACACCAAGATGCACGAGGTGCTGCAGTACAAGGCGCTCAACGCCATGGTGCGCGAAGCCAGCCTGCAGGAAGTGCTGACCATGGTGTGCCTGGAGCTGGAACACATCGCACCCGACGTCATCGCCTCGGTGCTGCGCGTCGATGAGCAGGGCCTGTTGCACCCGGTGGCCGGTCCGCGCTTGCCGGAAGCCTACAACCAGGCCATCGAAGGCGTGCCGATCGGCCCGATGGTCGGCTCCTGCGGCACCGCCGCTTTCCGCGCCGAACCGGTGGAAGTGACCGACATCGCCAACGACCCGCTGTGGGAAGACTACAAGCACCTGGTGCTGCCGATGGGATTGCAGTCGTGCTGGTCGACGCCGATCAAGTCGGCCGACGGCCGCGTCATCGGCACCCTGGCCTTCTACTATCACGGCAAGCGCAAGGCCGATGCCTTCCACCATCGCCTGGTCGACGTCAGCCTGCACCTGTGCGCGCTGGCGCTGGAGCGCGAGGAAACCCGTTCGCGCATCCATCAGCTGGCGTTCTACGATTCGCTGACCGGCCTGCCCAATCGCAGCCTGCTCATGGTCAAGGCCAACCAGGCCATCGCCAATGCTGCCCGCACCAGGATTCCGCTGGCGGTGCTGTTCATCGATCTGGACCGCTTCAAGCAGATCAACGATTCGCTCGGCCATCAGGCCGGCGATGAACTGCTGCGCACCGTCGCCGCGCGCTTGCAGATCGAAGCGCGCAAGTCGGATATCGTCGGCCGCCTGTCGGGCGACGAATTCGTCATCGTGCTGGCGCAATGCGATCTGCACCGCGTCACCGATGTCGTCAAACGCATCCAGACCAATCTGTCGCTGCCCTGCCATATCGCCGGCGTGGCGCTGACGCCGCTGGCCAGCATCGGCATCGCCCTGTTCCCGGACAACGGCGACACCATCGAGATCCTGCTGCATCGCGCCGACATGGCGATGTACCAGACCAAGGAAAAGAATCGCGGCCGCTTCAGCTTCTTCAGCGATGAAATGAATACCCAGGCGCAGGAACGGCTGGCGCTGGAAGGCGCCTTGCGCGACGCCTTGCGCGGCGGCGATTTCGAGTTGCACTACCAGCCGCAGGTGGATGTCCGCACCGGCCTGCTGCACGGCGTGGAAGCGCTGGCGCGCTGGCATCACGATCAGTTGGGCCAGGTATCGCCGGCGCGCTTCATTCCGATTGCGGAAGAATGCGGGCTGATCGGCGAACTGGGCAAGTGGGCGCTGGAAGAAGCCTGTTCGCAACTGAACGACTGGCGCCGGCGCGGCATCAAGGTGCCGTCGATCTCGGTCAACCTGTCGTCGACCAACTTCCACGATCTCGACCTGCCGCAATTCATCTCCGGCCTGCTGCAGCGCTATGAACTGTCGCCCGGCGACCTGACGCTGGAAATCACCGAAACGGTGATGATGGACACCAACCCCAGCACCACCCGCACCATCCACGAGATCCACGCCCAGGGCGTCAAGCTGGCGATGGACGATTTCGGCACCGGCTATTCCAGCCTCGGCTATCTGCGCAACCTGCCAGTTTCCGAGCTGAAACTGGATCAAAGCTTCGTGCGCGACATGAACCGCGACGAAACCGTGCTGGCGCTCACCAATGCCGTCATCCGCATCGGCGAAAGCCTCAAGCTGACCGTCGTCGCCGAAGGCGTGGAAGACAAGGCGCAATACCAACTGCTGAAACAGCAAGGCTGCGACGTCGCCCAGGGCTATCTGTTTTCACGGCCGATGCTGTCCGAGATTTTTGAGCATTGGCTGAAAAATTTCAAAATCGACAACTTTCTTTGAAAAGTTTTATCAAGGAAACAATTTTTCGTGACATTGTTGCATCGCTTTTAAAGGTCTTACCGTAAAAAGTGTTTCATAAACAACCAGTTACGTGAAATATTTCGCTCAATGAAACCAGTTTGACGGGGAATTTGGCTATACTTCCTCCCCTTCAAACCCAAGCTTTACACCACTGCCGCGCACGCGCAAACGTTTGCAATTGCTTTGCAACAACGTCTCAGACACGTTTGCTCGCGGTATCCGGCGCCTTCGCGCCCAACAAAAAGAACACCACACTATGCAAACTTCTGCCTTCCATTACCGGAGCTGGGCCGTCGGCACCAAGCTCACCTCTCTCACCCTCGCGCTGGTGGGAGCATTGTTCATCGCGGCCATGCTGCTGATCAGCTACGCCACCTCGACGATGCTGGAGCACCGGTCGATGAACCAGATCGCCGGCGAGACGCGCGGCGTCGTCAACATGGTCGAGATGTTCGACCGCTCGGTGAACAGCCAGGTGGAACGTTTCTCCAACATGTTCACCAATTCCTTCCCGGAAAAGTTTTCGCTCGACACCGGCCGCACCATCCAGATCGGCGACAAGGCGACGCCGGTGCTACGCAACGGCAATACCGATCTCAACCTGGACTTTTCCATCCCCGACCGCTTCACCGCGCAAACCGGCGTGACCGCAACCATCTTCGCCAAGACCGGCGACGATTTCGTGCGTGTGTCGACGTCGGTGAAAAAGGAAAACGGCGAGCGCGCCGTCGGCACCCTGCTCGACAGAACGCATCCCGGCTACGCGGCATTGCTGGCCGACAAATCCTATAGCGGCATCGCCACGCTGTTCGGCAAGCAATACATCACCAAATACACACCGATCAAGGACGCCGCCGGCCAGCTGATCGGCGTGCTGTACGTGGGGGTCGACATCTCCGGCGACATCACCGCGCTGACCAACAAGATCAAGGCGCTCAAGATCGGCGAGACCGGCTACTTCTATGTGATCAACGCCAAGCCGGGCAATGACTACGGCAAGCTGATCGCCGGCCCGAAAGACGAAGGCAAGAACCTGCTGGGCCTGAAAGACGTCAACGGCAAGGAATTCATCAAGGACATGCTGACGCAGAAGGAAGGCGTCATGCGCTACATGTGGGACAACCCCGACACTGCCGGCCACGCAGGCGAGGACAAGATCGTTGCGTTCAGCCAGTTCCCGAGCTGGAACTGGGTTATCGCCGGCGAGACCTACACCGCCGAAGTGACCCGCGAAATCGCCGCCATGCGCAACCGCTTCATGCTGTTCGGCGCCATCTTCCTGCTGCTGGTGGGCGGCGTTCTGGTGATCGTCATCAGGCAGGTCGTGACCCGTCCGCTGGCGCGCGCCCGCGAAGCCGCCGACAAGCTGGCCGGCGGCGACCTCACCGCGCGCCTGCACGTCAACCAGCAGGATGAAATCGGCCAGCTCATGCTCGCCGTCAACGGCATCAGCGACGGCCTGGCGCACGTGGTTGCCGACGTCCGCCAGGGCACCGAGCAGATCACCACCGCCTCGACGGAAATCGCCAGCGGCAATCTCGACCTGTCCTCGCGCACCGAACAGCAGGCCGGCTCGCTGGAAGAAACCGCCTCGGCCATGGAAGAGCTGACCTCCACCGTCAAGCAGAACGCCGATAACGCGCAGCAAGCCAACCAATTGGCGCAGTCCGCCTCCGAAGTCGCCATTCAGGGCGGCGCCGTGGTCGGTCAGGTGATCGACACCATGGGCTCGATCAACGCGTCGTCGAAGAAGATCGTCGACATCATCAGCGTGATCGACGGCATCGCCTTCCAGACCAATATCCTGGCGCTGAACGCCGCTGTTGAAGCCGCCCGCGCCGGCGAACAGGGCCGCGGCTTTGCCGTGGTCGCGTCGGAAGTACGCAGCCTGGCGCAACGCAGCGCCTCGGCCGCCAAGGAAATCAAAGTCCTCATCGACGATTCCGTCGACAAGGTTGAAGCCGGCAGCAAGCTGGTCGAACAAGCCGGCGCCACCATGACCGAAGTGGTCGCCAGCGTGCGCCGCGTCACCGACATCGTCGGCGAGATCAGCTCGGCCAGCCAGGAACAGCGCGACGGCATCGAGCAGGTCAACCACGCCATCACGCAGATGGAACAAACCACGCAGCAAAACGCCGCGCTGGTGGAAGAGGCCGCCGCTGCCGCTCAGTCGCTGCAAGACCAGGCGCACCAACTGACGGCTTCGGTCAGCACCTTCAAACTGGACGAGACGCATGCCATGTCGTTCACGGCTGCGGCTGCATCTGCTCCATTGCGCACCATGACCGCCAAGCCTGCCGCCGCCATCAAGCGGGCCGCGCCGGCAGCGACTGCAGCCGCCAAACTGCCTGCCGCAAAGAAGGCCTTGTCATCGCCCGACAAGGATAGCGACTGGGAACAGTTCTGAGATGTACATGCGTACATGCCGCCGGCCCGACAGGAAATTCCTGACCCGGCTGGCGGTATAATCGCAGGATGAACGCACCCGATCGCCCTACCCGCCCCATTCGTCCCATCCAGGCCCTGCCCGACCAGTTGATCTCGCAGATCGCTGCGGGCGAGGTGATCGAACGTCCCTCCGCCGTCGTCAAGGAGTTGCTCGAAAACGCACTCGATGCCGGCGCCACGCAAATCACCGTGCGTCTGGAGCAAGGCGGCGTCAAGCGCATCGCCATCACCGACAACGGCCGCGGCATTCCGCCCGAGCAGATGCCGCTGGCGCTGGCGCGCCACGCCACGTCCAAGATCGCCTCCCTGACCGATCTGGAAAACGTCGGCACCCTCGGCTTCCGCGGCGAAGCCCTGGCGTCGATCGCCTCGGTCGCGCAACTGACGCTGACCACGCGCACCGCCGACGCCGCGCATGCATGGGAAATCACCGGCTCGCAGGAAGGCAATGTCGTGCCGGCTTCCGGCGCGCCCGGCACCACCATCGACGTGCAGGATTTGTATTTCAATACGCCGGCGCGCCGCAAGTTTTTGAAGTCCGAACAAACCGAATACGGCCACTGCGCCGAAGTCGTGCGCCGCATTGCGCTGGCGCGTCCCGACGTCACCTTTTCGCTGACGCATAACGGCAAGACCGTCGACCACTGGAACATCGGCGAGTTTGCCAAACGCAGCGCGCACATCCTCGGCGACGAATTCGCCAACGCGCGCCTGCCGGTCGACGAAAGCGCCGGCCCCTTGCGCATCCACGGTTTCATCGGCTTGCCGACCGCCTCCAAGGCGCGCGCCGACGGCCAGTATTTTTACGTCAACGGCCGTTTCGTGCGCGACAAGCTGCTGGTGCATGCGGTGCGCGCCGCCTATCAGGACGTGCTGCACGGCGACCGCTATCCGTCTTACGCGCTGGCGCTGGATCTGGATCCGGCGCTGGTCGACGTCAACGTGCATCCATCCAAGATCGAAGTGCGCTTCCGCGATAGCCGCAGCGTGCATCAATTCGTCTTTCATGCCGTCAGCCGCGCGCTGGCCGCGACCTCCGCGACTTCCTTCGGCAATGCGCCGGCGCCGCAAGCCGCCGGCAACGGTCCGCTGCCGTGGATGCGCGACCAAACCCAGCAACCGTATCAGCAGCCTCAGCACCAGGCGGAATTCGGCGCCCAGCTGCGTCCGAATTTCTCCGCCGGCGGTTTCGGCGTGGCGCAGAACACCGCCGACTACGGCGCGATGTTCCGCCCCGGCACGCAAACCGATCTGGACATGGCCTCCGCCTCAGGTAGCGAAACAAGGGCCGGCGCATTCACCATGCCCGTCGCCGCCAACACGCAAAGCCTGCCGACCGACGACTTCCCGCTCGGCTTCGCGCTGGCGCAGTTGCACGGCATCTACGTGCTGGCGCAAAACAGCAAGGGCCTGGTCGTAGTCGACATGCACGCCGCGCATGAACGCATCCTCTACGAACAATTGAAAAACGCGCTCGACGACAACAGCATGTTCGTGCAGCCGCTGCTGATCCCGGTGACCTTCTACGCCGACGCCGTCGAAGTCGGCACCGCGGAAGAGCATCAGGAGACCCTGAGCGCGCTCGGCTTCGACATCGCCGCGATGTCGCCGACCACGCTGGCGGTGCGCGCCGTGCCTGCGCTGCTCAAGAACGCCGATGCTCAGACGCTGGCGCGCGATGTGTTGCGCGACGTGCGCGAATTCGGCGGCTCGCGCGTGCTGCTGGAACGCCGCAACGAGCTGCTCGGCACGCTGGCCTGCCACACCGCCGTACGCGCTAACCGCAACCTCACAGTGCCTGAGATGAACGCGCTGCTGCGCCAGATGGAAGCCACCGAGCGCGCCGACCAGTGCAACCACGGCCGCCCGACCTGGAGCCAGTTGGCCTTGTCCGACATGGACAAACTCTTCCTGCGCGGTCAATAAGATGGCGGTCGCTGCACCATTGGCGGTCGCCATCATGGGCCCGACCGCTTCCGGCAAGACGGCCGCGGCGCTGGAAATCGCGAAACATATTCCCTGCGAAATCATCTCGGTCGACTCCGCGCTGGTGTATCGCGAGATGGACATCGGCACCGCCAAACCGAACGCCGAAGAACTCGCCAGCGTGCCGCACCACCTGATCGACATCCTCGATCCGACCGAGTCCTATTCTGCGATGCAGTTCCGCAACGACGCCCTGCGCCTGGCGCAAGATATCCGCGCGCGCGGCAAATTGCCGCTGCTGGTGGGCGGCACCATGCTGTATTTCAAAGCCCTGCGCGACGGCCTCGACGATTTGCCGGAAGCCGATCCCGCCGTGCGCGAACGCCTCGACGAAGAAGCCGCGCGCGCCGGCGTACCCGCCCTACATGCGCGCCTGGCCACGCTCGACCCGGAAACCGCGGCCCGCCTCAAACCCAACGACAGCCAGCGCATCCAGCGCGCGCTCGAGATCATCGAACTGACCGGCAAACCGATGTCGGCACTGCTGGCGCAGAAAGAAACCGAAGCCCTGCCCTTTACGCTGCTACCGCTGGCGCTGGAACCGTCCGACCGCGCCGTCCTGCACGAACGCATCGCGCGCCGTTTCGACCTCATGCTGGAAAATGACGGCCTGCTGGACGAAGTCCGCAAACTGCGCGCGCGCGGCGACCTGCACCTCGGCCTGCCGGCGATGCGTTGCGTCGGCTACCGCCAGGCCTGGGAATACCTCGACGGCCAGTACGACTACGCCGAAATGCGCGAACGCGGCATCATTGCCACCCGACAACTAGCCAAGCGCCAGATCACCTGGCTGCGCTCCACACCGGGCCGCGTAGTCATCGACTGCAATGCGGCCAACGCCACGCAGATGGTGATGGAGCATGTGCGGAAGGCGTTGGAGACCTGAATTTGCCGCGTTTCTTGCTGAACGCGTCTCGGAAAGCAATTAACCGACGGTTTAAATTCCCCCGAAAGCGATTAACCAGCGGTTTAAATTCTCTTGACAGGGGCTCCGTCGGCTAGCATAATTGCGGGCTTGCTTTTGGTGATATAGCTCAGTTGGTTAGAGCACAGCACTCATAATGCTGGGGTCGGTGGTTCAAATCCACCTATCACCACCAAAGACACTGTAAGCCGTTGATCCGAAAGGGTCAGCGGCTTTTTTGTTTTTGCGCAACGGAACAAGTATTTGCCATACATAAAAAGAGCGGCACACACCAACCAATCCTCCTCACCCCACCAATCATGAAACGGAGACTACGTTTTTGTCAGCCCAGTGAAGCCGATTTCCAAATGCGAGATGTATAAAGACATGCCAATTTGAATTGCTTGCTCACTCCGTAATTCCTGGGCAAACCGCAGCATTGCGGTGACCACATCATTCCCGCAATCCAGACGCATTGCATATTACGTTATTGACAATGCCAGTCACGTATTAGCTGCGAGACAGCACTCAAGAAAAAGCTGCTCCCATGTTATAAACCCATGACTGAATCCATAAATTCAATATAACAATATGAAAATTGACCAACTCAAATTCATTCCCAAGAGATTTTCCAAAGGCATAACGCTTTTCTTAGCAGTCAGTTCATTGCTGTTTACTGCCGGGACAGTCTGGTTTTTCTTACAAAAAGACTTAGAGAATGCCAAGTTCTTCGCCGACTTCACCAAACTTCTCTATATCGGACTTGGCATCTGGATTTATTTTCTATTGAAGGAGAAGGCGTTCGGCACTAAGGAATTGCTTGAGCAAACCGAAGTTTTTCTCATAAAGGAAATTCCACGCGCGCTCCAAATGGTTTCAATGAATCAGGTCAGTTTCGGCGATGAGATTAAGTACTTGAGCAATGAAACATTGGTTCAGACAAGAACGATTTACCTCAAAGGAAATACCCATTGCTTCTATGAAATAGCGATACAAGGCAGCGATAAAAAATACTATGCATATGTGCAACTTAATGTGTATCGCTTGGTGGTCGTGTATTTCTTGGAAAAAGATCTGGATCCGATATGGGAAAATACATTTAAGAGCACTATGACTGGCGCCAAAAATGCCGGATGGGAAACCGACTATGGCGGCGTCAAAAAAACCGACTGGTTCCCCGTATCAATGGATTTCCTGGAAATTCGCATGCTTCGCCATATGAAACGTGATTTTCTTCACGACGCGAATGAACAGCTTTTCATCTCCAACGATATCGGAGCAATGACTCGTAGCGTCATCATCGATTGTCAACGCGCACTCTCCAATGAAAGCACACCATGAATCAATAAAGGGAGAAAGAATCGCAGGCACGCCATGTCCCCCTCCCTTCCACCTTACAGTGCTTATAAGCGGACATTAGCCAACTAAGGCTGCTGCATCCCGCACCACCGTCGCAAACCGATCCGCCAGCGCCGCCAGTGCCGCGCGCTGCACCTCCGCCGCCGGCACCACGCCATTGCCCAAGGCATCCGGCAAATCGCGCGTGGCGCACGCCGCAGCCACCACCGTCGACACATAACCATGATCCAGCGCTGAGCGCGTGGTCGCGCTGATGCACATATGGGTGGCGAAGCCGGCGATGATCAACTCCTTCTTTCCAACCTTCTTCAATTCAGCATCGAGTGTCGTGTTCGCGAACGAATTCGGCAACGCCTTGACGACGGTGACTTCGCCTGCTTGCGGCTGCAGGCCGTCGATGATGCCGACGTATTCGCGCTGCGGATCGAACAGCGCGGCGCCGGGCTTGGCGTGATGGACCACGTGGAAGACCGGTGCACCGGCGGCGCGCGCCTGTTTGAGCAGTTGCGCGATCTCGCCAACGGCAGCGTCGATGCCAACCAGCGGCACGCCGCCGGCGGTGTATTCGGTCTGATGATCGATGAGGATCAGCGCGGCATCCCTCCATTGCGGGGTGCGCGGCGCGGCGCCGGCGATTTGCAGCAGGGTTTTGGGTGTGGACATGGCGGACTCCTTGTTGTGAAGATGAATGTAGTGATTCCATCGTAGATGGTTAAAATACGTACATCAATTCGTAAAAACAGGTAGCCGGCCGTGAATAAATTAACAGCACCGTCACAGACTCCCCCGCAGGACTTGCCTGCGGACTGGGAAGGCTTGCGCACCTTTGCCGCCTTTGTCGAGTCGGGCAGCTTCTCCGGCGCCGCGCGCATGCTGGGGGTGACGCATGCGACCGTGAGCAGGCGCCTGCAGATGCTGGAGCACGCCTTGCAAGGACCGCTCTTCACCCGGCGCGGCGACGATACCGAACTGACCCGCCTGGGCGAAACGGTGCTGGGCGCCGCGCGCGCGATGCAGGCGCAGACGGCGCAACTGGCCCGCCGCCTAGCCGGCGAAGATATTCGCATGGAGGGCAAGGTACGCATCGCGAGCACCGATGCGCTTGCCACGATGTTTCTGGCGCCGCGCCTGCCTTCGCTGCTGGATCAATGGCCGAACCTGGACGTCGAGTTCAGCATGAGTCACCACACCGTCAGCCTGGCGCGGCGCGATGCCGATCTGGCGATCCGCTTTGCCCGACCGCAGGACGGCGACCTGATTGCCCGGCGTCTCGGCAAGATCAGCTATTTCCTGTGCGGCAGCAAGGCGCGCGTGGATGACTGGCGCCGCAACCCGGCCTCGACAGCTTTCATCGGCTACGACGACGGCGTGCCGGAAATCCCGGAAACCCTGTGGCTGGCCGACCATGCGGGCAACAATCCGGTGCGCTTTCGCAGCACCAGCCTGGTGGCGCAATGCGTGGCGGCGCGCGCAGGCGTGGGGCTGGCCTTGCTGCCGCACTACCTGCTGGCGCCCGATCTGGAACTGGCGGAGGCGGCATCCCAGCTGCAGCGCGAAGTCTGGGTGGTCTATCACCGCGACCTGAAGTCCTTGCCGCGCCTGCGCGCCGTGCTGGACTGGCTGGAGGGGTGCTTTTCAGCGCAAGCCTGACTTGTTGCACAAATAGCATTTTTTCAGAGTGTTGCAGAAGCTCGCCGCAGATGGCTCCCTGCCCGGCCCCATAGGGCATCCGGTGCTATAATCGCGAACCTTGGAAGTGCATGGGACTACGATCCGCACTCGCCTTGCCCGCGCCGCAAAACAGCCGTCTCGCTGTTTTTGCAACTGAATGCGATCCGCACCGGGCGGCAACAATACGCGACTCGCCTCTGCTTCCCCCTGCCGGCACCGACTCTGATTCCCTGCCGCGCCCTCATGCTTGAATGACATTTATGCAGAAAAAAGTATTCATCAAAACCTTCGGCTGCCAGATGAACGAGTACGACTCGGACAAGATGGCCGACGTGCTCAACGCCTCCGACGGCCTGGTCAAGACCGACAAGCCGGAAGATGCCGACATCATCCTGCTCAACACCTGCTCGGTGCGCGAGAAGGCGCAGGAGAAAGTGTTTTCCGACCTCGGCCGCCTGCGCGAGCTGAAGAAGAGCAATCCCGACCTGCTGATCGGCGTCGGCGGCTGCGTGGCGTCGCAGGAAGGCGAAGCCATCGTCAAGCGCGCGCCTTACGTCGACATGGTGTTCGGCCCGCAAACCCTGCACCGCCTGCCGCAGATGATCAGCGAACGCCGCTTCAGCGGCCGCCCGCAGGTCGACATCAGCTTCCCGGAAATCGAAAAGTTCGACCACATGCCGCCGGCCCGCGTCGAAGGCGCGACGGCGTACGTGTCGATCATGGAAGGTTGCAGCAAGTACTGCAGCTATTGCGTGGTGCCTTACACGCGCGGCGAAGAAGTCTCGCGCCGCTTTGAAGACGTGCTGACCGAAGTGGCCGGACTGGCCGCACAAGGCGTCAAGGAAGTCACGCTGCTGGGCCAGAACGTCAACGCCTTCCGCGGCGAAATGGCCGATGGCGAGATCGCCGACTTTGCGCTGCTGATCGAATACATCGCCGACATCCCCGGCATCGAACGCATCCGCTTCGTCACCAGCCATCCGAAGGAATTCACGCAGCGCCTGATCGACACCTACGCCAAAGTGCCGAAGCTGGTGGATCACCTGTACCTGCCGGCGCAACATGGTTCCGACCGTATCCTGGCGGCGATGAAGCGCGGCTATACGGCGCTGGAATACAAGTCGGTGCTGCGCCGCCTGCGCGAAGTGCGTCCGAACATTGCGATTTCGAGCGACTTCATCGTCGGCTTCCCGGGAGAGACGGATGAAGACTTCAATGCGCTGATGAAGCTGATCACCGACATCGGCTACGATTCCAGCTTCAGCTTCGTGTTCAGCCCGCGCCCGGGCACGCCGGCCGCCAACCTGGCCGACGACACGCCGTACGAAGTCAAACTGAAACGCCTGCAGCATCTGCAAGCCGTGGTGCAGGACAACGCCAACAAGATCAGCCAGAGCATGGTCGGCTCGGTGCAGCGCATCCTGGTCGAAGGCCCGTCGAAGAAAGATCCGAACGAGCTGCAAGGCCGTACCGAAAACAACCGCGTGGTCAATTTCGACGGCGGCCCGAACGGCGCGCGCCTGATCGGCCAGATGGTCGACGTTTCGATTCTGCAAACATTCTCGTTCTCGCTGCGCGGCGAGATCGTGGTCAAGCAGTAACGCAGTCCAATCAAGTTCTACTTACCCTTACCGATACCGAGCCAGATTGAAAAAATCACCCAGCCAGCCTCACTACTTCATCCCGCAACCGCTCGACAATAAACGTCTGGCGAATCTGTGCGGTCCTTTGGATGAAAACCTGAGGCAAATCTCGTCCGCGCTCGACGTGACGATTTTCCGCCGCGGCGAGAAATTCATCGCCAGCGGCACCAACGCCGAGCGCGCAGCGGCCATCCTCGAACGGTTCTATGCTCTGGCCGACAAGCCGGTTTCAGTGGAGGATATCCAACTGACGCTGGTGGAACAACGCGCCACCGCGACCATCGACGCTGAGCTGGACGGCGCCGACGCAGCCATCGACAAGACTGAAAAAACCGAAATCGAAAGCCCGGTGCTGAAGACGCGCAAGCACGACCTGCGCGGCCGCACGCCGCATCAGGCCGAATACCTGCATGCGATCCTGGAGCACGACATCACCTTCGGCGTCGGCCCGGCCGGCACCGGCAAGACCTATCTCGCGGTCGCCTGCGCAGTCGATGCGCTGGAACGCGACGCCGTGCAGCGCATCGTGCTGACGCGCCCGGCGGTGGAAGCCGGCGAACGCCTCGGCTTCCTGCCCGGCGATCTGGCGCAAAAGGTGGATCCGTATTTGCGCCCGCTGTATGACGCGCTGTACGACCTGCTCGGTTTCGACCGCACGCAGAAGCTGTTCGAAAAACAGGCGATTGAAATCGCGCCGCTCGCCTACATGCGCGGCCGCACGCTGAATCATGCGTTCATCATTCTCGACGAAGCGCAGAACACCACGCCGGAACAGATGAAGATGTTCCTCACGCGCATTGGCTTCGGCAGCAAAGCGGTGGTCACCGGCGACGTCACGCAGATCGATTTGCATCACGGCCAGAAGAGCGGCCTGATCGATGCGCTCAATGTATTGCACGATGTGCGCGGCATCGCGTTCTCACGCTTCACCAGCAGCGATGTGGTGCGTCACCCCATGGTGGCGCGCATCGTCGACGCCTACGAGGCGCACGCAGGCACAGCGTCCATCGGCAACGCCCACATCACGTCCAACAATGCCGTCAAACGTCTCAGCCAGGGCCTGACTCAGTCGGCCAAGCCACGTCATGCAAAAAAATAAACTGACCCTGTCCGTTCAGTACGCCGATCCGCGTCTGAAGGAAAGCGTGCCGCGCACGCAGATCCGGCGCTGGATTCAGGCCGCGCTGTTCGCACCCGCCGAACTGACGATCCGCTTTGTCGATGCCGAAGAAGGCCAGACCCTGAACCGCGACTATCGCGGCAAGAACTACGCCACCAACGTGCTGACGTTTGCCTACACGGAAGATGAAGACAGCGAAGTCACCCAGGCCGACATCATTCTGTGCACCGACGTGCTGGAGAAGGAAGCTGCTGAGCAAAAGAAACCGCTGTTGGATCATGCCGCGCACCTGATCGTGCATGGCGTGCTGCACGCCCAGGGTTACGACCACGAAGAAGAGGAAGAAGCGACCGAGATGGAAGCTTTAGAGACGGAAATCCTGGCCGGCCTGGGTTTCGACAATCCTTACGCCGATCGCGGCTGAGGTTGACACCGGCGATTGAAGTTACTTCTGCACGTTGCGGCAATTTCCATCTTGCATGATGTTGCCGCAACGCATGTCCTTACTGTTTATTCCCCATCGCGATAGCGTCTGACCGCTGTCCGCAAAAATCCCAACTGCCGGCCGAAACGCGTGCAATGGTCGCAAATGGCCAGATGCCAGCGCAATGCCAGCCGGCGTGCAAACGACAGTTTGTTGTCTTGCGCTTCGCACAAGACGCGGTGTGCTTCCTTGCATTTCATATGATTGCTCCTGTGACGTCATTGTAAATGACGCGCCATGCCTCGACTCTCCGGTGCCATATCGCTTAGTCGGCGAGCTCCTTGAATTCTTACATTTTGCTGACCGGTTTTTAATCGAATTCTTCGGCGTTTGCAAAATAGTGTTCCGCTTTTCACTCTTTTTCTTACCTTGTGTAAGAAATCGCCGGGTCGCTGCGACCAAGGGGCATAGAATCGCAAAACGCCTCGCATGAATCGGATTGAAGACGTTTTGCATTGCACGATGTACTCAGGAGACGATTGTGAAAGCTTCCCTATCGGTCTTGCCGACCACACCAGCAGCGCCGCACGCCACGGTTCATCCTTTGTGGCTGCGCGTGACGCACTGGATCAATGCCCTCTCCGTGGTGATCATGATTGCCAGCGGCTGGCGCATCTATAACGCCTCGCCGATTTTCCCCTTCGTCTTTCCGAAAGAATGGACGCTGGGCGGCTGGCTGGGCGGCGCACTGCAATGGCACTTTGCTGCGATGTGGCTGCTGGCGATCAATGGCGTCATTTATCTTCTGCTCAATCTGTTGACCGGACGCGCGCAGCGCAAATTCTTCCCGCTGCATCCGAAAGAAATTTTGCATGACTTCGTGCAAGCCCTGAAAGGCAAGCTGCAGCATGCATCGCTGGATCATTACAACGCTGTGCAAAAGCTGGCTTACCTCTCGGTCATCGCCGATCTCGTGCTGATCGTGATCTCCGGCCTGGCGGTCTGGAAGTCGGTGCAACTGCCCTTGCTGCGCGACCTGATGGGCGGTTTTGACAATGCGCGCATCGTGCACTTTTTCGCGATGACTTTTCTGGTGCTGTTCATCGTCGTGCATATCGTGATGGTGGCGCTGGTGCCGCGCACCTTGCTCGCCATGCTGCGCGGCCGTTGAGAAAGCGAAGGACATCATGATCAAAAAACCCAATCGTCTGCCGTCCGCGCTGGACAGCGAACTCATCATCAAGGATGCGCGCCGCGAACTGGAACTGGCCATGCCCTCGCGCCGGCTGTTCGGCAAGCGCGCGCTGACGCTGGGCGGCTTGTCGCTGCTGACCGGCTGCGAAATCACCGACAACGAATCGGTCAATCGCATGCTCACCAAAATCTCGCGCATGAACGACGGCGTGCAGGGCTGGCTGTTCGATCCCAACCTGATGGCGCCGACTTACCCGGCGTCGATGATCACACGGCCGTTTCCGTTCAATGCGTTTTATGGCGAAGACGAAATCACCGAAGTCGACGGCGACGACTACCGCCTGGAGATCAAGGGACTGGTCAGCAACAAGAAGTCGTGGACGCTGCCGGAGCTGCGCCGCTTGCCGCAGGTGGAGCAGATCACGCGCCACATCTGCGTGGAAGGCTGGAGCGCCATCGGCCGCTGGGGCGGCGTGCCGTTTGCCGGCTTCCTGAAGCACATCGGCGCCGACATGAGCGCGAAGTACATCGCCTTCCGCTGCGCCGACGACTACTACACCAGCATCGACATGCCGACCGCACTGCACGCACAAACGCAACTGACGCTGACCTACGACGGCGAGATCCTGCCGCCGAAGTACGGCTTCCCGATGAAGCTGCGCATGCCCACCAAGCTGGGCTACAAGAATCCGAAGCATATTGCTTCAATCGAAGTAACCAACACTTACCCCGGCGGTTACTGGGAAGACCAGGGGTACAACTGGTTCGGCGGTGCTTAGCAAGCTGCTAAGTCTTTGTCGGATTCATGGCGCTTTTGCCACTTTTTTGCCAATTTAATTTCTAGGAGATTCACATGAAAAAAGCACTCTCTACGCTGTTCGCCTGTCTGATGATGGCTGCCGTTTCGGGCGCCTACGCTGCCGACACCATGGCCAAGGACGACATGTCCAAGGATTCCATGTCCAAGGATTCCATGTCCAAGGACAGCATGAAGAAAGACGGCATGAAAAAGAAACACATGAAGAAAGATTCCATGAGCAAGGACTCCATGGCCAAAGACGGCATGGCGAAGGACGGCATGGCCAAGGATGAAATGAAGAAATAATCTTCGTTTCTTTCGACATGTCCGCGGCATGCGCATGCTGCGGACATGTCCGTTGGGAAACTGTTGCAATTTACGACACCTGGGATGTTGCATTCCTTCCCCGCCCCAGGCGAGAAATGGGGTTTTAGTAGATTTGTCATATATTTGTTGTATCCTATGGCTCATCGAAACAACGTCGGACCCACGGCTCACGCCATATGCAAGATCACCCTAGTAGCGTCAAATCCATTGACGCTAAACCCCACCGTTCTTTATTTGAACGTCTCACTGCACTCATCTCCCCTGAACCTGAAAACCGAGCAGAGTTGCTCGAAGTCCTGCACGACGCCCACGAGCGCAATCTGATCGACGCCGATGCGCTGTCGATGATTGAAGGCGTGTTTCAGGTATCCGACCTGGCCGTGCGCGACATCATGGTGCCGCGTTCGCAAATGGACACCATCGACATCACCAAACCGATCGAAACCTGGATGCCCGAAGTGCTGTCGACTTCGCATTCCCGCTTCCCGGCGGTCGAGGGAGAGCGCGACAAGGTGATCGGCGTCTTGCTGGCCAAGGATCTGCTGCGTTATTACGCCGAAGAATCCTTCGACGTGCGCGACATGCTGCGCCCCGCCGTCTTCATCCCCGAATCGAAACGCCTCAACGTGCTGCTGCGCGACTTCCGCGCCAACCGCAACCACATGGCCATCGTCGTCGACGAATACGGCGGCGTTGCCGGCCTGATCACGATTGAAGACGTGCTGGAACAAATCGTCGGCGACATCGAAGACGAATACGATTTCGACGAGGAAGAAGACAACATCCTCGCCATCAAGGACGGCGCCAACGGCCCGCGCTGGCGCATCAAGGGCCTGACCGAAATCACCCAGTTCAACGAAACGCTGGAAACCGAATTCTCCGACGAAGACGCCGACACCATCGGCGGCCTGGTCGCCAACCATCTCGGCCGCGTGCCGCGCAAGGGCGATGAGTTCGACATCGCCGGCATGCATTTCGAAGTGCTGCGCGCCGACGCCCGCCAGGCCCATGTGCTGCTGGTGGAAAAACTGCCGGAAACCCCGGCAGCCGGGGAAGAAGAATAAGTTTCCCTGCGTGAACCTCCCGACTCACTCCCCTGCCGGCGCGAACACTGCATCGGATGGCGCCAACGTCGCCGGCGCCACGGCGCTCGCACGGTGGACGCCGCTCATCGCCTTGCTGGCCGGCGTGCTCAATGTGCTGGCCTTTGCGCCCTTCAACATCTGGCCGATCCAGATCCTGACGCTGGCATGGCTGTTCCGCCAGGTCAGCCGCACCGCCTCGTTCCGACGCAACGCGCTGACCGGCTGGCTCTACGGCTTCGGCTGGGCGGCCTGCGGCGTGCACTGGCTGTACATCAGCATGCACGACTACGGCGGCATGGCGGGATGGATGGCGGCGCTGGCGGTCGGCTTGCTGGCGGCCTATGTCGGTATCTACGCCGCACTGACGGCGGGACTGGCGAGCTGGCTCAGGCAACGCCGGCAACTGTCGTCCGCCGTGCTGTCGCTGCTGGTGTTACCGGCTTTGTGGGCGCTGTCGGAATGGGTGCGCGGCTGGTTGTTCACGGGATTTCCCTGGCTGACTTCCGGCTACGCGCATAACGTCGGCCCGCTGGCCGGTTTTGCGCCGGTCGTCGGCGTCTACGGCCTGGCCTGGATTGCCGCCGTGATCGCCGGTTGCCTGGCGATGCTGAGCCTGCGCGCAGGCCGGCGCATCCTGCCAGCGGTGCTGGCAGTGTTGCTGGCGTGCGCCGGTGCGGCGCTGCATACGGTGCAGTGGACAACGCCCGTCGGCCAGCCGATCACCGCGCGTCTGTTGCAGGGAAATATCCCGCAGGAATTGAAGTTCTCCAATGAAGCGCTGCTGTCGACGCTGAACATGTACGACGAGATGATCCGCAGCGCCCCCGCCGACCTGATCGCCACGCCGGAAACCGCCGTGCCGCTGCTGCCGCAGCAGTTGCCGCCGGATTACCTGGCCCGCCTGATCCGCTTCATCCAGACCTCCGGCAGCCATCTGGCGCTGGGCATTCCGCTGGCGGACGGCCCCAACCAGTATGCCAACAGCGTGATCGGTTTCTCGCCCGATCCGGCCAGCGCCAAAAGCCCTTATCGCTATGACAAGCATCACCTGGTGCCTTTCGGCGAGTTCATCCCGTTCGGCTTCCGCTGGTTCGTCGACATGATGAACATCCCGCTGGGCGACATGACGCGCGGCAAGCCGCTGCAGATGCCGTTTGCAGTCAAGCAGCAATGGGTGATGCCGAATATCTGCTACGAAGATCTGTTCGGCGAAGAAATCGCCGCCCAGCTCGGGGGCGCCTACTACGCCGGCCAGCCGCAGGCCAGCATCCTGCTGAATCTGTCGAATATCGCCTGGTTCGGCAACTCCATCGCGCTACCCCAGCACTTGCAGATCTCGCAGATGCGCAGCTTGGAAACCGGCCGGCCGATGCTGCGCTCGACCAATACCGGCGCGACCGCCGTGATCGGACCGAACGGCCAGGTCATCTCCGAATTACAGCCTTACACACGCAATATGCTGAGCGCTTCGGTGCAAGGCTATCAGGGCCAGACGCCCTACATTCTGTTCGGCAACAAGCTGATGCTGGCGCTGGCGATCGTCTCGCTGGCGGCGGCCTGGCTGCTGTCGCGCCGCAAGCGCTGAGTTTCGGCGCAGTTTCCGCGGCTTATTCCTTCGCATTCCTCCATGCGGGGCGCATAAGCACCCCAAAAACCGCTAAAATTCAGGGTTTTAGCAATTCCTTGCCTGCCGTCATCGGCAACCACAAAAAAGATGCTCACATTTCAACAGATCATTCTCAAGCTGCAAGAATATTGGGATGCGCAAGGTTGCGCATTGCTCCAGCCGTACGACATGGAAGTCGGCGCCGGCACGTCGCATACCGCGACCTTCCTGCGCGCCATCGGCCCCGAGCCCTGGCGCGCTGCCTACGTGCAACCGTCGCGCCGCCCGAAGGACGGCCGCTACGGCGAAAACCCGAACCGCATGCAGCACTACTACCAATACCAGGTCGTGCTGAAGCCTGCGCCTGAGAACATCCTCGATCTGTACCTCGGCTCGCTGGAAGCCCTCGGCCTGGATCTGAAGCAAAACGACGTGCGTTTCGTCGAAGACGACTGGGAAAACCCGACCCTGGGCGCCTGGGGCCTGGGCTGGGAAGTCTGGCTCAACGGCATGGAAGTGACCCAGTTCACCTACTTCCAGCAAGTCGGCGGCCTCGACTGCAAGCCGGTGCTGGGGGAAATCACCTACGGCATCGAGCGTCTGGCGATGTACCTGCAAGGCGTGGAAAACGTCTATGACCTGGTCTGGACCGAATGGATCGAGAACGGCGTCAAGAAGCACCTGACCTACGGCGATGTGTTCCACCAGAACGAAGTCGAGCAGTCGACCTTCAACTTCGAATACTCGAACACCGACTTCCTGTTCTCGCTGTTCGGCAACTACGAATCCGAAGCCAAGCGCCTGCTGGAAGTGCCGCTGGCGCTGCCCGCCTACGAAATGATCCTGAAGGCGGCGCACACCTTCAACCTGCTGGATGCGCGCGGCGCGATCTCGGTGACCGAGCGCGCAGCCTATATCGGCCGTATCCGCAATCTGTCGCGCGCCGTGGCGCAGGCGTATTTCGAATCGCGCGAACGTCTCGGCTTCCCGATGGCCGACGCGGCGGACACTGCACGCCAGGCCGCCTAACCAGTATTGACCGGATCGCGCAGCAGCTGAGACAAGCCGGTGCGCCAGATAAGCAAGAAATTGGCAAGAAAACAGAAAATGACTCAAACACTTTTAGTAGAACTCCTGACCGAAGAACTGCCGCCGAAAGTACTCGCCAAATTGGGCGATGCGTTTGCCAACGGCATTTTCAATGGACTGAAAGCTCGCGACTTCCTCGAAGACGGCGCGGTCGCCACGGCTTACGCTACGCCACGCCGCCTGGCGGTTTCCATCACCAAGGTGCGCGCTACCTCGCTGGATAAGTCGATCCGCGAAAAAGTGCTGCCGGTCAGCGTCGCGCTCGATGCCGAAGGCCGTCCGTCCGCACCGCTGGTCAAGAAACTGGCCGCACTGGCGGCACAGGTCGGCGTCACCGTCATCACGCCGGATCAGCTGGAACGCGCGCAAGACGGCAAGGCCGAAAGCTTTTTCTACACCTATACCGCTAAGGGTACGGCGCTGCAGACCGGTTTGCAGACTGCGCTGGAAGAATCGGTCGCCAAGCTGCCGATCCCCAAGGTCATGAGCTATCAGCGCCAGCACGGTCGCGCTGCGGGCGACACCGTGCATTTCGTGCGCCCTGCGCATCGCCTGATCGCACTGCATGGCACGGCCGTCGTGCCGCTGAACATCCTCGGCCTGGATGCCGACAAGATCACGCAAGGCCATCGTTTCCTGTCGCAAGGCGCGATCGCGGTCGACTCGCCGGAATCGTATGTCGAAACGCTGATCAGCAAAGGCAAGGTCATTCCCGGCTTCAACGAACGCAAGGAAAAAATCCGCCTCGACCTGCTCGGCAAGGCCGGCGACGACAAGGTGCTGATGCCTGAATCGCTGCTGGACGAAGTGACGGCGCTGGTCGAATGGCCGGTGGTCTACGAATGCAAATTCGACGATCAATTCCTGGCGGTGCCGCAGGAATGCCTGATCCTGACCATGCAGACCAACCAGAAATACTTTGCGCTGACCGACGCCGCCGGTCGCCTGCGCTCACGCTTCCTGATCGTCTCCAATCTGGAAACCCCCGATCCGCGGCACATCATTCAAGGCAACGAGCGCGTGGTGCGCCCGCGCCTGTCGGATGCGAAATTCTTCTTTGAACAAGACAAGAAGAAGTCTCTGGCCGACCGCGTGCCGCAACTGGGCAACGTGGTGTATCACAACAAACTGGGCAACCAGCTGCAACGCACCGAGCGCGTCAAGGCGCTGGCCGGCGCGATTGCCGGACTGCTGGGCAATGACGTGGCGCTGGCTGAACGCGGCGCCCTGCTGGCCAAGGCCGACCTGCTGACCGACATGGTCGGCGAGTTCCCCGAGCTGCAAGGCATCATGGGCACCTACTACGCGCGTCACGACGGCGAGCCGGACGAAGTCGCGCTGGCGGCCTCCGAACACTATCAGCCGCGCTTCGCCGGCGATGCACTGCCGACCTCTGCAACCGGCACCGCCGTCGCACTGGCCGACAAGCTGGAAACCCTGGTCGGCATCTGGGGCATCGGCCTGCAGCCGACCGGCGACAAGGATCCGTTTGCGCTGCGCCGCCATGCGCTGGGCATCCTGCGCATGCTGGTTGAGAAACGCCTGTCGCTGGCGATCCCGGTCTTGCTGAAAGAAGCCGTGGCCCTGTTCGCCGGCAACAGCAACTTCAAGGATCCGAGCGCCGACGTCAGCGCCTTCTTCTACGATCGTCTGCGCGGCCTGCTGCGCGAGCGCAATTACTCGCCCAACGAAATCGAAGCGGTGGTCGCGCAACAGCCGGAAGTGCTGGACAACATCACCGAGCGTCTCGACGCGGTGCAGGCTTTCGCAGCCTTGCCGGAAGCCGAAGCGCTGGCAGCCGCCAACAAGCGCATCACCAATATCCTGAAGAAGATCGAAGGCGGTGTGAGCGGAACGGTCCAGAACGGCCTGCTGCGCGAAGCCGCCGAGCAAGCCCTGTATTCGGCCATGTTGCTGCTGAAGCCGCAAGTCGATGCAGCGTATGCGCAAGGCAACTTCAGCGGCGCGTTGAAAGCGCTGGCACAATTGCGCCAGAACGTCGATGCCTTCTTCAACGACGTCATGGTCAACGCCGAAGACGAACAGCTGCGCAACAACCGCCAGGCATTGCTGGCCGAGCTGCATCAGATGCTCAACCAGGTGGCGGATATTTCCAAGCTGGCTGCATAGATGTTCATAAGGTTCTCAGGGATAAGGGAAAGAACTATATGAAGCTGATTATTCTGGACCGCGACGGCGTGATCAATCACGACTCGGATGCGTTCATCAAGTCGCCGCAAGAATGGATCCCGATCAAGGGGTCGCTGGAAGCGATCGCCCGCCTCAATCAGGCGGGATATCGCGTGGTCGTGGCGACCAATCAGTCCGGCGTCGGCCGCGGCCTGTTCGACATGATGACGCTCAATGCTATTCACCAGAAGATGCACAACGCCGCGCAGCAAGTGGGCGCGGATATCGACGCCGTGTTTTTCTGCCCGCATGCCGCCGACGACAATTGCGATTGCCGCAAACCCAAGGAAGGCATGTTCAACGAAATCGCCAAGCGTTTCGGCGTCAGCCTGCGCGGCGGCGTGATCACCGTCGGCGACTCGCTGCGCGATCTGCAGGCCGGTTTCAAGGCCGGTTGCGCGCCCTATCTGGTCCTGACCGGCAAGGGTGAGAAGACGCGCGAAAAAGGCGGCCTGCCGCCAGGAACACTGGTCTATCCCGATCTCGCCAGCGTGGTCGACTTCATCTTAAAAGCGCCGGTAGAAGTGTCGGTTTAGGTTCTGCCCGGTCCTCGTCGATGACGAGCCCGGTTGAATCGTACAAGGGAGATTGAATTTTGCGTATCAACCTGTTTTTGCGTTCCGTTCTGTTCACGCTGATCATGGCGGTGGTGACCATCGTCTGGTCGATGGCCTGCATCCTGTTTGCACCGTTTCCTTACGCCAAACGGTATTACCTGACCTCGCGCTGGAACGTCATCGTGATCTGGGCGGCGCGCGTGATCTGCGGCATCCGCTACCAGATCAAGGGCATGGAGAACCTTCCCGATGCGCCGGTGATCCTGCTGTCCAAGCATCAATCGGCATGGGAAACGATTTTCTACGTGATCAGCATGCCGCGTCCGCTGGTGTTCGTGTTCAAGAAAGAGCTGACCTATATTCCCTTCTTCGGCTGGGGCATTGCGCTGCTGCGCATGATCCCGATCGACCGCAGCAAGGGGCGCGACGCCTTCGCCCAGGTGGTGGTGCAAGGCCGCAAGCGCCTGGCCGATGGCCAGTGGGTGATCATGTTCCCGGAAGGCACGCGCATTCCCGTGGGCCAGGCAGGCAAGTACAAGCACGGCGGTTCGCGCCTGGCGGTGGAAACCAACACCCCGGTGGTGCCGATGGCGGTCAATGCCGGCGAATGCTGGCCCAAGGGCTCCTTCATCAAAAAGCCGGGAATCATCACCGTGTCGATCGGCAAGCCGATCTCGCCGGAAGGCCTGGATCCCGCGCAATTAAGCCAACGCGTCGAAAATTGGATAGAATCGGAGATGCGCGTGATTTCCCCGGCGGTTTATGCCGCTGTAGACAAGAAGAACTGACCATCGGCCCCACTACATTGAAACTGCTTCGTCATTCACAGCCCGATCCTAACCAGCTGACGCTGCAACTGGATTTCTTCACCCCGACGCCGCTTGAGACGAAGCAGGAAAACCCGCCACCGCCGTTTGTCGAACCCGAGCCATCCATCCCTGCACCGGAGCTGACGCATCAGTCTCCGCTGCCGCCGATGTCGCCTCCTATCGGCCGTCCGGCCGACGGCATGCGCCGCATCCAGCTGGGCGAACACCATATCGACTATGCCTTGCTGCGCTCCAAGCGCCGTTCGATCGGTTTCCTGATCAGCGATGAAGGCTTGCGCGTGACGGCGCCGAAATGGGTGACGCTGGGCGAGATCGAAAACGCCATCCGTGAAAAGCAGCGCTGGATCTTCACCAAACTCAACGAACGCCGCGAACGCTCGGCGCGCCGCCTGCAACCGCAGATGCAATGGCGCGACGGCGCGACGCTGCCGTATCTCGGCCAGGACGTGACGCTGCGCATCCGCGCCCATCAGGCGGCCGGCATCGCGTATGACGAAGAAACCCTGGAATTGACCGTCGGCCTGCCCGCAGACGCCGGCGAACAACAATTGAAAGACCGTGTACAAGGCTGGCTGCAAGCGCGCGCCAAGGAAACCTTTGCCGCCCGCCTGCCGATCTATGCGGAAAAGCTCGGTGTGACGTATCAGTCTTTCGCGCTGTCGTCGGCGACCACGCAATGGGGTTCGTGTACGGCTGACGGGCGCATCCGCCTGAACTGGCGGCTGATGCATTTCGCCCTGCCGCTGATCGATTACGTGATCGCGCACGAACTGTCGCACCTGCGCGAAATGAATCACAGCCCGCGCTTCTGGGCGACGGTGCAATCGATCTTCCCTGAATTTGAAACGGCAAAGCGGGCGTTACGCGAAAGCGCGCCGGAAACCCTGCCGATTTTCTGACCTTCTGTTCGTCCAAAAGGCCTGTCCGCATCTCCGGCGTCACGATGCCGGTGCGAGCAGGCCTTTTTCTTTATGTCGCGAGCTGTCGCTTGCGGCCGGTTACCGGCACGCATCGCGAAGTCTGATTACAGACCCTTGCCCGGCTCGCTGTCCTTGCGCTCAATGAACTCGATCTTGTAGCCGTCCGGATCCGTCACGAATGCGATCACGGTGGAGCCGCCCTTGACGGGACCAGCCTCGCGCGTCACATTGCCGCCGGAATTGCGCGCCGCATCGCAAGCCTTATAAGCGTCGTCCACCGAGATTGCGATATGGCCGTAGGCTGTACCCATTTCATATTTTTCAACACCGTGGTTGTAAGTCAGCTCAAGCTCGGCGTGTTCCGGATTGCTGCCGTAACCGAGAAAGGCCAGGGTGTATTTGTATTCGGGATTGTCGCTGGTGCGCAGCAACTTCATGCCTAGCACCTTGGTGTAAAAATCGATGGAGCGTTGCAGATCGCCAACCCGCAGCATGGTGTGCAGAATACGCATAGTGAGCCTTTTGCCTGAGAACTTATCGGAGTGCAAGATTGTAGCGCTGTTCGGGGCGGCTTGCCGGGTCTTGGACTGCATCGGGCAACATCGGACGCGAGGCGCTGCTGCGAGCGAGCATTTCTCGCTTCTTTCCTCTACTATGGAGGCTGCCGGTTGGCTTTCTCCGGCAGCGGAGGATGCAGGGACCGCAACCAGAACCACATTCAGTACATCAGGGATACGCCGAATCGCGCACCACAGCGCGATCGACCAAGGGATGGGATAAAAACAATGTTCGCCGCCATGAAAAACAGCCGTGTGTTGCGCGAAGTTTCCGGCACCTTGCTGGTGATGCGCGAGACATTCATCACCATCCTGCCGATCTACATGCTGATGTCGCTGCTGGATCTGGCGTCGACGCTGATCCCGGACAGCGGCAGCCAGCACAGCATCTACGGTCTCATCCAGCTCATTTCGTTTCCCGTCAAACGGGCGTTGCCGTTCGCGGTGGCGACGCTGCTGGGATACAAACTGGCGCGTCATCGCCGCATCGATCCACTGGTCGGCGCCTTGATCAGCGGCGTCAGTTTCGCCGTGGTGATCGTTCCCATGGCTGCCGCCAGCGACAGCACGGTGGCGTCCGTCTTGCCCAGCGTCTACAGCATTCTGCTGCCGCTGATATCGATCTTGTTACTGATGATGATACGGCGCTGCCGCTTTCTGCAAATCGACGGCAAGGAGGTCAGCCACCTGCTGGCGACCAGCATCAACAGCATCTTGCCGGCGCTGGTCGTGGTGCTGCTCAATGCCGTCATCTGGCATTGGCTGTCGGCGTTCCTGATTGCATCGTTCAACAGCCCCGGCGACTACCTGTCGCATTTGCCGGTGCTGGTTCAGGGCAGCATCCGCGTGGTGGCGGTGCATGTGCTGTGGTTTCTCGGCATACACGGCAACTATGTGTACACCAGCCTGATGTATGGCAACGACCTGAACCAGATCGTCATCCACCGGTTTACGCTGGGCAGCCTGCTCAACACCTTCGTGCTGTTCGGCGGCGCCGGCGGCACGCTGTCGATGATGCTCGCGATCTTTCTGCGACGCCGCAGCATGCGGCAGAACGTCGTCGCCAAGATCTCGCTGCCGCTGCAACTGTTCAACCTGAACGACATCCTGATCTTCGGCTATCCCATCGTCTTCAATCCTTACCTGCTGGCGCCCTTCATCGCCTTCCCGCTGGTCGGCTTCTGGCTGGCGTATGCGGTTGCGGCGCTGGACCTGATACCGCTGGTTGATAACGTGCACTGGATCCTGCCCTTCGGCGTCAATGCCTGGCATGCCGGCGGCGGCAGCCTGCTCACTGTCGGTTTCCAGCTGCTGATGCTGATCATCGGCGCGGCCATGTACTACCCTTTCCTGGCATTGGAGAGCGGCGACTCCATCCGGCAAAAGCTGAAGAAAGTATTTGCGACCGAAGAACTGCCGGAGGCACAGCTGGAGGTGACCGAAGAAGGCTACTTCCATCGCCAGCAACAAGTCATGCATTCGCACGCGCAGGCCATGGAAGCGTTCAAGCTGCTGGCCGCCGGCAAGCTGGAACTCTGGTACCAGCCGCAGATCGACATGCACACCATGCGCCTCTACGGCTTTGAAGCGCTGCTGCGCCTGCGCATGCCGGACGGCAAGATCGTCGGACCGTGGTTTATCCCAAAACTGGAAAATGCCGGCTACTCCGATGCGCTCAACAACTGGGTCATCAACCAGGCGCTGGAAGATCTGCAGCAATGGAAGACGCAAGGTTTCGAACCGCGCATCAGCCTCAATCTGACGGCCGACTTCCTGTCGTCGGAAGTAAAAGTGAAGGCCTTGCTGGCGCGCATCGACACCAGCCTGTTCCACCTGAATCTGGAGATGCTGGAGAGCTCGTTCACGGAACAGTTTTCGGATCTCGTGCGCAACGTCAACATGCTGCGCGACAACGGCGTCACGCTGGCGATCGACGATTTCGGCACCGGCTATTCCAATCTGGCGCTGCTGCACAAGCTCGGCATCGACAGCGTCAAGCTGGATCGCAGCCTGGTCGCCGACAGCGCCACGCCGCGCGGTGAACTGCTCTACCGTGAACTGTGCGGATTGCTGAAAGCCTTCGACTACCGGCTGGTGGCCGAGGGCGTGGAAACAAAAGAACAGCTGGAGTTTGTCGGCACCTGCGGCATCGATATCGTGCAGGGCTGGTATTTTGCGGCGGCGCTGCCGCCGGCGGAAGCGATGCTTTATGCTCCGCCGGCGCAGGCTGAGGCTGCGACTGAGGCTGGGTCAGCCTGACCGGACCATCTCACTGGTTGATCCGGCAAGCCGACAGTACAACTCTACCGTTTAAAACTGCTCCCAGTCGTCTTCTTTGGTAGTTGCTGTTGTCGCGGCGCGTGCTGCAGGCAGACGCGGCGCGTCCTCTTTGCGCGCCAGCACCGGCGCCTTGGGCGTGACATCATGCGAACGAGGTGCCGTCGGCGTACGCGTCGATGATTCATGCGTCAGGCGATTGCTGTCGATCTTGAACACGCCGACGATCTGCGACAGATTGCTGGCCTGATCCTGCAACGACTGCGCAGCGGCGGCGGCCTCCTCCACCAGCGCGGCATTCTGCTGCGTCACCTGATCCATCTGCGTGACGGCCTGATTGACTTGCTCGATGCCTTCGCTTTGTTCGCGGCTGGCTTCGGTAATTTCGCCGACGATGTCGGTAACGCGCCGCACGCTGGCAACCACCTCGCTCATGGTCTGTCCGGCTTGCTCGACGAGCTTGCTGCCCGAATCCACCTTCTCTACCGAGTCATCGATCAGCGACTTGATTTCTTTCGCCGCGGCGGCGCTGCGTTGCGCCAGGGTGCGCACTTCCGACGCCACGACGGCAAAACCTCGGCCTTGTTCACCCGCACGTGCCGCCTCGACAGCTGCATTCAATGCAAGAATATTGGTCTGAAATGCAATGCCGTCGATCACGGCGATGATATCGACGATCTTCTTCGACGACGCATTGATCGACTCCATGGTGTGCACCACCTTGCCGACCACGCTGCCGCCTTCGACCGCGACCGCAGAAGCCGATACGGCGAGCTGGTTTGCCTGACGCGCGTTCTCGGCATTTTGCTTGACGGTGGAGGTCAGCTCTTCCATCGAGGATGCCGTCTCCTCCAGCGAACTGGCTTGCTGCTCAGTGCGACTCGACAGATCCAGATTGCCGGTAGCGATCTGCGAAGAAGCCGTTGCAATCGTGTCGGTACCGTGTCGCACCTGGCTGACGATGTTGAGCAAGTTGTCGTTCATGGAGCGCAGTGCGCGCAGCAACTGTCCGGTTTCATCCTTGCTGCTGGCGTCGAATTGCGATGTGAGATCACCCGCGGCGACGGTCTCCGCCACTTTGACGGCACGGCTCAACGGCGACGTGATGCTGCGCGTCACCAGCCATGCGGTCAGTCCGGCAAACACAATGGCGATCACGCTCAAGGCAATCACCAGATCGCGCGCCTCCTGGTATTCCTCCGTGACTTCTTTTGCAGCGGTCTGCATCAATTCATTCTGATGCGCAATCAGGGCTTCGATCGACGTCATGTACGTCAATTGCAAAGGACGCACCGTTTGCAACAGCAGCAAGGTGGCTTCGTTTTTGGCGCCGGCGACGACCAGCCGCAATACTTCATCGCGACCCGCGTTATATTGCGTACGCGCATCCAGAATCGTCTTGATGAGTGCACGCCCCTTGTCGCCGGTCACGAGGGCATCGAGTTTTTCCAAGGCTCCCTTGGTGTTCTCGCTGGCCTGGCGAATCGTCTGCATTTCCTTGCCGAGGTCGTCGGCATCCGTCATCAGCAATACGTTACGCGATGAGCGTGCGATGACGTTGACGTTTTTGATGATGTCGTTGGCCAGCACCGTCTTGGGATATTTGTCGTTGATAACTTCGTCCATCTGCTCGTTGAGGCCGGACAGGCGAGCCACGCCCAGCAAGGCCATGGCGACCAGCAGGACTACCAGAAATCCGAATCCGGCACCAAGACGTGCCCCGATCTTCAAGTTCGTTAAGCGCATACATTTCCCCTTCTATCTGTTGAAGTGCAAAGTGCTGATAAACGGATTGGCTGACGGCTGGCGCGTTTTTATGTATTTATTCTCAGCGCATTGCCGATACTACGCGCCGAAAAGACTAGCTTCAACCACATCAGCAGAATGATCAGCACTTTCTGTCATGCCGCGCTCCATTACATTGATGCGCGGCAATTCTTGTCGCAGGGTAGCTAACCCAACTACTCCGAGCCATCAGGAAATTCCTGATATCGCCGACCATGCACATGGACCAGGATGAGATTGTTCAGGACATTGCATCACCCTACTGATCATTCGACATTTCCGGATGGCGTGGACTGGTTTTCGATTGGCTGCCTGCAAGCGGCAACCCGGCTGATGCGAGTCGCCTCTCTTCGCAATTGCGGAGCTTGACGCATCAGAGACCTATCGTGGCGAGCTTCCGACAATCGCCGGTCGCCCATGCCATGGAGCAATAAATTTATTTGCTTGCCTGCATTGCTTGAGAGCTAATAATTTGCTCTGTACGCAATATTTTAACAAAAAATTTGTCCAAAGGACTTTGCGCATTACGCAATGTTGGCAGGAGAATTGGTAAATGAATATTGGCCAAGTCCTACGCAAGATACGTAAAGAACGAAAAGCGAGCCTGGAAGAGATTGCCTTGGTCGCAGGCACGGATGCAGCCAATTTATCCCGCGTCGAGCGCGACAAGCAGCGCCTGACGCCCGACATGCTGGAAAACGTCGCCAAGGCGCTCGGCGTGCCGGTGTCCTCGCTCTACCTCATCGCGGAACAAAACCTGCGGCCCGTCAAGTCGACAAACGATGTCGGCAAGGCTGCGGCGGCAAGACTGGAAGATGCGCTGTCGCGATTTATTTTGCTGTCCACGCAAGATCAGGAACTGACGGTGGACTTCATGGAGTTGTTGCTGAGGGCGGCGCGCAAGTAAGGCTCCGTTCAGCACCGGCAAGCCGAAGCAAATCAGGCTGCGCGCTTTTTCTTCAGCACATTGGCCAGCGCGACGAATTGCTCCGTCGGCACCGCTTCAGGCCGGGCTTGCGGATCGATACCCGCTTCCAGCAGATCGGCCTCGACCAGCAATCCCGCCACGCAATTGCGGATCACCTTGCGGCGCTGCGAGAACGCCTTGGTCACCACTTCTTCCAGCAGAGCCTGATCGCATTCCAGCGGCTGCGCCAGCGGAATCATGCGAACGATGGCTGAATCCACGCGCGGCGGAGGATCAAACGCCGTCGGCGGAACGACGAACATCAGCTCCATGTGATAGCGCCACTGCAGCATCACGGACAACCGTCCGAAGGCTTTGCCGCCCGGCTCGGCGACCATGCGCTCGACGACTTCCTTTTGCAGCATGAAGTGCTGATCCTGCACGTGCGGCGCCAGCTCGGCGAGATGAAACAGCAAGGGGCTGGAGATGTTGTACGGCAAATTGCCGACCACGCGCAGCTTGCGCCCTGCCGGCACAGGAATCGAGGTGAAGTCGAACTTCAGCGCATCCGCCGAATGCACCTGCAGACGTTGCGCACTGAACTGCTTCTGCAGCCGCGCCACCAGATCGCGGTCGAGTTCCACCACGTGCATATGGTCGAGCGACTCCAGCAACAGGCTGGTCATGGCTGCCAGGCCGGGGCCGATCTCGACCATGATGTCGTCCTTTTTCGGCGCGATGGCGCTGATGATGTCGTACAGGACGGTCTGGTCGGTCAGGAAATTCTGGCCGAAGCGTTTGCGGGCGATGTGTTTCATAGGGAATTCTTGGCGCGCGCCATGAGCGCGGCGGTCCTGATGGCTTCGATCATGCTGCCGTGATCGGCTTCGCCCAGGCCTTTGGCGGCCAGATCCAGCGCCGTGCCGTGGTCGACCGAGGTGCGGATGATGGGCAGGCCGAGCGTGATGTTGACGCCCTGGCCGAAGCTGGCGAATTTGAGCACGGGCAGGCCCTGATCGTGATACATGGCGAGCACGCAATCGGCATGCTCGAGATATTTTTGCTGGAACAGGGTGTCGGCCGGATAAGGACCGGCAACATCCATGCCGCGCGCTTTGGCGGCATCCAGCGCAGGAATGATGACGTCGATTTCTTCACGGCCGAGATAGCCGTTTTCACCGGCATGCGGATTCAGGCCGGTGACCAGGATACGCGGCTGCGCAATGCCGAATTTGTCGCGCAGATCGGTATGGATGATGTCGAGCGTGCGGCTCAAACTGTCGAAGGTGATCGCTGCCGGCACGTCCTTGAGCGCCAGATGCGTCGTTGCCAGCGCGACCCGCAGATGCGGTGCATCGCCGCCGGCCAGCATCATAACGACTTGCGGCGTTGCAGTGCGTTCGGCGAGGTATTCGGTATGGCCGGTGAACGGCACGCCGGCGTCGTTGATCGTGCTCTTTTGCAGCGGCGCGGTGACGATGGCGTCAAAATGCTTTTGCAACGCCCCTTCGACCGCCATATCCAGCGCCTGCAGCACCGCGCGGCCATTACGCGCATCGAGCACGCCCGGCACGATCGGTTCGTTGACGGGGCAATCGATGACGATCAGGCGGTCTTGCGGAAAATCGGGCAGGCCGGAGTTGCGAAATGCCTGCACGGACAATGCCGACAGGGCGATCGAGGCATCCAGCGCCTGCGCCGTCTGCGCCAGAAAGGCGGCGTCGCCCAGCAACACGCTGCGCACCTCGCTACGCAGCTCCCATGCAGCCTTGATGGAAATCTCCGGCCCTATGCCGGCCGGTTCTCCGCAGGTGATCGCCAGCGTTGGACGTTGGCGGGATTCTGAACGCGTTGCGGAGGGAAGATCTGACATCGGAGATCAGTTGTCGTCGGTGCGGAATTCAACGTAGGCGCGATCACGCAACTGGCGCAGCCAGTCTTCGGTCGCTTCGTCGATCTTGCGCTCGCGAAGAGCCTGACGCGCAGCAGCGCGCGCACGCTCTTTCGAAGCGTCGTCGGTCTTGCGCTCCACCACCTGGATCAGGTGATAGCCGAAGGGCGACTCGATCGGCTGGCTGATTTCACCCGGCTTCAATTCGTTCATGGCGCGCTCGAATTCCGGCACGGTGTCGCCCGGATAAATCCAGCCAAGGTCACCACCCTTGGAGGCGGACAGATCGTTGGAATACAGCTTGGCCAATTCTTCAAAAGTCGCAGCCTTGTGATCCAGACGCTCTTTCAACTCCAGCAATTTGCGACGCGCTTCCGCCGCCGAAACCACTTGATTGACCTTGATCAGGATGTGACGCGCGTGCGTTTGTTCGACGGCCGGCGCATCGGCCTTGGCGCTCGCGGTGGCGCGACGGTCAACCAGCTTGATGATGTGGAAACCGTTACCGCTCTTGACGATGGCGGATATCTCGCCAGGCTTCAGGCTGGCGACCGCATCGATAAACAGCTGCGGCAAACGGTCTTGAGCGCGCCAGCCGAGATCGCCGCCGCTCAGGGCGTCGCTGCTGTCGGAATAGGTCGCGGCCGTCTTGGCGAAATCGGCGCCGGTCTTGAGTTGACGCAATACGTCTTCCGCGCGCTGGCGGCGGGCGGCAACTTGTTCCGGCGAAGCGTTTTCCGGCACGCGGATCAGGATTTGCGCCAGGTTGAGGTCTTCACGCGCGCTTGCGGTGTTGGATTCCGACGCCAGGTAATTGTCCACCTCGGATTCGGTCACCACCACTTTGTTGTCGACTTCGCGTTCACGCAAACGCTGCATGATGATTTCGCGGCGGATGTCTTCGCGGAATGCCGCGAAATCCATGCCTTCTTTTTCCAGCTGGACGCGGAAATCCGCCATCGACAGTTTGTTCTGCTCTGCGATGCGGGACACTGCGCGGTCCAACATGGTGTCGTCGACCACAATGCCGTTTTCCTTGGCCATTTGCGTCTGCGCACGCTCGACGATCATGCGTTCGACCAACTGACTCTGAAGCTGACTGCGCGGCGGCAATGCCATGCCCTGGGCGGTCAGGCGCTTTTCAACCTGACGCAGGCGATCGGTCAGCTCCTGGCGCGTGATCACTTCGTTGTTGACCACCACCAGAATCGAATCTACGGGACGCGGAGCCCTCGACGGCGCTGCTGCCGGAGCCGCCGGCGCCGGATTGACCGATGGCGGCGTCAGGCTGGGAACGGCAGGCGTGGCTGACGTCGCAAATTGCGCCTGAGCGCTGCCGACCATGCCGAGCGACATGCACAACAAAACGATGCCGGACGTGATACGTACAGAAGGATGATTGCGCATGGAGAAGGAAGCGTTCATAAAGAAAGTCGATTATTAATAACGTGTAATGTCGTCGGGCTTGTTAATCAGCTGGTAGCCGGGGATGCTGCTGCTCAATGCATCCAGCGGATTGGAGCCGATCTTCGAGAATCCGTTCAGCTCAAGCTGGATGAAGAACGATGTCGATGCCTTGGTCGACGAAGTCGGGATACGCTGTGCGACCAGACGGAAGACCCAGCAATCCGCCTTGTATTCCATGCCCAGCAAACCTTCGGCAACGGTTTTATCAGGGATGGAATAGTTGATGCGGCTGACAGCATACCAGCGTTGCGAGATCGGCCATTGACCGGAGACGTCGAATTGCTTGAGCAAGCCGGTGGAATTGGTGCGATCCAGGCGGTAGGTCAGGTTCAGCACCTTCTTCGGCGCCGGCTGCCAGCGGGCGCCGAAATTCGAACGCACCATCTGGCGCAGGGTTTCACTGTATTGGACGGTGTTGTCGAGCGACAGCTTGTTGGAAATCTGTCCGCCCAGCGACAACAACAGATCCGACTTGCTGCCGTTGACCGTCGTCGTCGTGCCGTCGAGCACGACCTTCGGGTCGGCAAAGTAAAAGCGCTGACCGACTGCCACACGCAAACGCTCCAGACCGTTTTCCTCGATGAAACGCGACACCAATGCGCCGGTAATCTGGTTGGCGTCGCTGATGCGGTCATGACCGACAAAACGGTTTTCGCTGAAGATCTGCGCGAAGTTGAAGTCTGCCAAACCGGAGTCGAAATTCGGATACTGGCTCTGATCGCGATACGGCGTGCGAACGTAGAACAAACGCGGTTCCAGCGTCTGGGTCATGTCGCGACCGAGAATGTTCGTGTCGCGCTCGAAGGTCATCCCTGCATCGAGGGAGTAGGTCGGAACGACACGCGTCAGATTGGTCGGCGCACCGACGGCGACATTGTTCAGGCGATAAGTGGTGGCGTCCAGCGACGCCTTTGGCGTGATGAAGTAACCCGGACGAATGATCGGATACGAAATCGATGGCGTGGCATACATGCGGTCGCCGCCGACCATCTCGGAACCGGCGGAGGTACCGGCCGTAAACGTATTCGAAAAACGTGCAAATTCGGATGCGAAATTCAGATCGAAACCGCCGACATCCTGACGTCCTGCGGTCAACGTCAACTGCGGCAAGCGATCATACGGTTTCTGAATCGGCGACGTGACGTCTTGCAGCAACTGGTACTTCGTCACATGGCCAGCCGCACTCCAATATTCGCCCGTGTAATTAAGACCAACGTCCCGAGTCAGCAAGCGCTGCGTACTCGCGGTCACCGAATGGGAAAAATCGCTTGGGTAATCGTTATCGGAAGCCTTGTTGACGTTCCAGCCGAATACCAGATTCGGCGCCAGTTTCTGCGTATGCAATGTGGAAAGCGAGTAGCGTCCGGTCCCGGTGATGCGGTCCTGGATCCCCTCCACGCGGGTTTCGCCGGAATAGGTTTCCCCCAGATAGCGCGCATCCGCGCCCAGCAGCAATCCGCGTCGCGCGATGTAACGCGGATACAGCGTCAAATCACGATTTGGCGCAATGTTGAAATAGTAGGGAACCGTCAGTTCCGCACCACCGTTGCTGGTGACGCCAAACGTCGGCGGCAACACGCCAGACTTGCGCTCGCCCGACAACGGGAACGACATCAGCGGCGCGCCAAGAATCGGCACGCCCTTGAAATACACCACGCCGCTGCGCATCGTGCCGACGTCGCGGCCGCTGTCGAGGTCGAGCGTGGATGCCTTGACATACCAATCCGGGTCGAGCGCTTCACAGGTGCTGTAGGTGCCATCCGTCACCAATGCCTGGTCGTCGGAGAGAAAATCGATCTTGTCCGCTTTGCCGCGACCGCCGTTTTTGCCGAACAGGTAGGTCGGATTGGTGACGTAACCCTTGCCCGAGTCCATGTTCATCACCGCTTTGTCGCCGGTGTAACGGTCCTGCAGACGTTTCATCCAAACGTGACCGGTGGCTTCGACTTCATCCTTGATGATCCGGTATTCCGCTTTGTCGGCCTTGATGGTGGTTTCGCCGCGCACGACCTCGACGTCGCGGTCCAGATTGATCTGGCGGTCCGGACGGCCGGTCATCTGCTCGGCGCTGATGTTGACCGGAGCATCCTTGTCGTCGGCAGTTTTGGGCTGCCGGTCTTGCTTATCTTGCTTATCCTGCGTGTTCTGGGTGGTCTGCGCCTGCGCAGAAATGGGTAAAACGGTCGTCGCTGAAGCAGCTACAACGAGGGACGTAAAGAAACGCGACATCCGCAAGTCGGCAAAACGGCCAAATGGAAACTTAAAAAAGCGGATCATGTAAAGAAGCGTTCAAACACCATGGCAGGCGATTTTTTGGATTTAATCCCTTATTATATGGGAACTCAACATCATCAAACGAATTCCTCTGATTGTTCATGTCTTTAAATAATTCCCCCACCGATTCGCGTCTGTCCCAGCTGCAAGCATGGCTGCCAACCCTGACTGCAACCCCGACGCTGGTCGAGACGCTGCGCCCCGCCTCTGCGGATGCCAGCTTTCGCCGCTATTTCCGCGTGGATACGCCTGACAAGAAAACACTGATTGTCATGGATGCGCCGCCGCCGCAAGAAGACGTCCGCCCGTTCATCCACGTCGCCGAGGTCTTCGGCAAAACCGGCGTCTCGGTGCCGACCGTCCTGGCGCAAGATGTGGAGCGCGGCTTTTTGCTGCTGTCGGACCTGGGCTCGACCACCTATCTGAACCAGCTCAACAACGACACCGCCCACAAGCTGTACATCGACGCCATCGACGCCCTGGTGCTGCTGCAGACCCAGAGCAAGCCGGACATGCTGCCGGAGTACGACCGCCCCCTGCTGTTGCGCGAGCTGCAACTTTTCCCCGACTGGTACGTCGCCAAACATCTGAATGTGACGCTGACCGACGACCAGAAAAACACGCTGAGCAAAGTCTTCGACACCCTGCTCGCCAACAATCTGGCGCAGGCGCAGGTGTACGTCCATCGCGACTACCACTCACGCAATCTGATGGTGATGACGAGCGGCAATCCGGGCATCATCGATTTCCAGGACGCAGTCTACGGCCCGATCACCTACGATCTGGTTTCGCTGCTGCGCGACGCCTATATCCAATGGGACGAAGAAATGGTGCTGGACTGGGTCATCCGCTACTGGGAACGCGCCAAGCGCGCCGGCCTGCCGGTGGCGCCGGACATCGACACTTTCTATCGCGACTTCGAGTTCATGGGCCTGCAGCGCCATCTGAAAGTGCTGGGAATATTTGCACGTCTTTACCATCGCGACGGCAAGGATGCCTATCTGAAAGACATGCCGCTGGTGATGGAATACACGCTGAAAGCTGCGCGCCGCTACACCGCGCTGACGCCGCTGGTCAGGCTGATCGAAAAGCTGGAAGACAAAGCGCCGCAAGTCGGCTACACCTTCTGAGGCGGCATCGGCGATGAAAGCAATGATTTTTGCCGCCGGCCGCGGCGAGCGCATGCGCCCGCTGACGGACACCTGCCCCAAACCCTTGCTGAAGGTGCGCGGCCGCCCGCTGATCGTCTGGCTGATCCTGAACCTGGTGCGCGCCGGCATCACCGAGATCGTCATCAACCACGCCCACCTCGGCCATCTGTTCGAAGAAACGCTGGGCGACGGTTCGCAGTTCGGGGCGCAGATTCAGTATTCGGCCGAGGGCAGCGCGCTGGAAACCGCCGGCGGCATCGCCAAGGCGCGCCATCTGCTGGGCGAAGAAGCATTCGTCGCCATCTCGGGCGACATCTACATCCCGCATTTCGACTTCGAGCAGGTGAAGACCGTGCTCGAGGACAACGACCTGTGGGGAAATCCGATACCATTGGACAAGCGCGATGTCGCCTGGATCTATCTGGTGAAAAACCCGCCGCATCATCCGACCGGCGATTTCGCGCTGAACAGCTTTTCGATCGCCAACGAAGGTTCTCCCTTGTTCACCTTCGCCAATATCGGCGTCTACCGGCCGCAAATGTTCGATGCCATTACCCCGGGCGAACACGCGAAACTCGGCCCGCTGCTGCGCGAATATGCCGCACGCGGCCAGGTCGGTGGCGAGATTTACCGCGGCGAATGGATCAATGTCGGCACCGTCGAACAGCTGGAAGAATTGAATACGCCCCTCGGCGGCAGATAATCCGGATGATCTGGAAGAAAGCACCAACATGACCATAGCCTCCTTCACCGCCCGCCGCGCCAGACTGATCGCGCACATGCAAGCACAAGGCGGCGGCGTCGCCATCATCCCGACCGCGCACGAAGTAATGCGCAATCGCGATGCCGACTACCCCTATCGTCACGACAGCTACTTCTACTACCTGTCCGGCTTCACCGAACCGGAAGCCGTCATCGTCCTGATCGCCGGCCCGGGTGCGGAAAGCCGCAGCATCCTGTTCTGCCGCGACAAGAATCTGGAACGCGAAATCTGGGACGGCTACCGCTTCGGCCCTGACGCGGCGCGTGCGCAATTCGGCTTCGACGAAGCTTTCGCCACGGATACGCTGAATAAAGAAATGCCGCAACTGCTGGCCGATGCGCCGGCCGTATTCTATGCACTGGGCCATGACGCCAAACGCGATGCGCAACTACAGGAATGGTTGCAAAGCGTACGCGCGCTGGGCCGCACCGGCGTATCCGCGCCGTCGTCCATCGTCGACGTCAACGTGCGGCTCGACGAAATGCGGCTGTTCAAGGACTCCGGTGAAATCGACGTCATGAAGCGCGCCGGCATCATCTCCGCCGAAGCGCATTGCCGCGCCATGCGCCTGTCGCGCCCCGGCCTGCGCGAATATCATCTGGAAGCCGAACTGCTGCACGAATTCCGCAACAACGGCTCGCAGTACCCGGCCTACGGCTCCATCGTCGCCGCCGGCGCCAATGCCTGCGTGCTGCACTACCGCGCCGGCGACGCCGAACTGAAAGACGGCGACCTGGTGCTGATCGACGCCGGCTGCGAACTCGACAGCTATGCGTCCGACATCACGCGCACCTTCCCGGCCAACGGCAAGTTCTCCGGTCCGCAAAAGGAGTTGTACGAAATCGTCCTGGCCGCGCAAGACGCCGCCATTGCCGAAACCCGTCCCGGAAAACGCTTCATGGACGGACACGACGCCGCCGTGCGCGTGCTGGCGCAAGGCATGCTCGACACCGGCCTGCTCGACAAGAACAAGGTCGGCACGCTCGACGATGTGATCGCCAAGGGCGACTATCGCCAGTTCTACATGCATCGCACCGGCCACTGGCTGGGCATGGACGTGCACGACGTCGGCGAATATCGCGACCCGGCCGACGCCAACGGCGACAAGCCCTGGCGCACGCTGCAACCCGGCATGGTGCTGACGGTCGAACCGGGCATCTACGTGCGTCCGGCCGAAGGCGTGCCGGAGAAATACTGGAACATCGGCATCCGCATTGAAGACGACGCCCATGTCACGCCGGACGGTTGTGAAATCCTGACTACGGCGGTTCCCAACAAGGTTGCGGAAATCGAAGCGCTGATGCGTTCGGCTTAGGTCGTTCTTGCGTCGCGTCAGAATCCCGATTTCCAGGATCCACAACTCATGAGCATCACCGACATCGCCCTGCCGCCTCCGGACTACGACGTCATCATCTGCGGCGCCGGGCCGGTCGGCCTCAGCGCTACGGCCTTGCTGCACAAGCGCGGCATGCCTGCAGCGCGCATCGCCCTGATCGACGCCAAGGCTGCTGAACATGCGGCGCAAGATCCGCGCACGATTGCCCTCTCGCATGGCAGCCAGCAAGTCCTGCATGACATCGGCGCCTGGCCGTTGATGGCATCGGCGGTTACCTCCATTCACCAGATCCACGTCTCGCGACGCGGGCACTTCGGCCGCACGCTGATCGACCGCGACGACTACCGTCTTCCCGCGCTTGGTTACGTGGTGCGCTATGGTGCGTTGGTGAAAGCCTTGACGGCGGCGTTGGCATCGACTGCGGTGACGATCCTGCGTCCTGCAGAAGTTGCCGCAATCGAAGAACAAGGTGCGCAAGCCTCGGTGCAACTCGCCGACGGCCGCACGCTCAGCGCCGGCATCGTGGTGCAGGCCGAAGGCGGCGTATTTTCGGAACAAACTGCCAAGGCGCTGCAGCGCGACTATGAACAGGTGGCGATCGTCGCCCATGTCGCCACCTCCGCCGGCATAGCGCATCGCGCCTTCGAACGCTTTACCGCCGAAGGTCCCCTGGCGCTGCTGCCGCAGGACGACGGCTACGCGCTGGTGTGGTGTGTGCGTCCTGAAACAGCCAAACGTTTGCTGGCACTGGACGAATCATCTTTTCTGCACGCGCTGGGCGAAGCCTTCGGCGCGCGCGTAGGCCGCTTTACGGCATGCAGCGCACGCAACAGCTACCCGCTCGGCCTGAACGCAGAACCCGGCGCCTCGGCGCGGACCGTCGCCATCGGCAACGCGGCGCAAACCCTGCATCCGGTCGCCGGCCAGGGACTCAATCTCGGCTTGCGCGATGCCGTGGTGCTGGCCGGCGCCCTCACGCGCAACGCTTCCGGCACCGCAGCGCTGGCGCAATTTGCCGCGCAACGCCGCCGCGATCGCAGCGCCACCATCAAGCTGACCGACCTGATGGCCCGCGTTTTTGCCAGCGCCCCCGATGGTGCGCCTTCGCAAGCACTGCTTGGTTTGTCGCTCGGCCTGATCGATGTGGCCGCTCCCGCCAAACGCCTGCTGGCGGAACAGATGATGTTCGGCTGGCGTTAAGTCCGCTACGTCACGCTCCCCCGGAAACCCTTGCAGGCGGCGTCCGGCATGAGACAATGCAGCATCGCCGCAGGCCCGCGGCCCTGCCCTGAACGAATAAAACCATGAAACAAGATCCCCGCTTCCCCAATCTGTTCATCCTGAATCACCCGCTGATCCAGCATAAGCTCTCGCACATGCGCGACAAGCGCACCTCGACGCGCACCTTCCGCGACCTGCTGCGCGAGATCACCTTGCTGATGGGTTACGAAATCACGCGCGACCTGCCGCTGACCACCGAGTCCATCGAAACGCCGCTGGTCACCTATGACGCGCCTGTGATCGCCGGCAAGAAGCTGGCCGTGGTGCCGGTGCTGCGCGCCGGCATCGGCATGAGCGACGGCTTGCTGGAGCTGATCCCGTCAGCACGCGTCGGCCACATCGGCGTGTATCGCAACGACCAGCACCAGCCGGTGGAATACCTGGTGCGCCTGCCCGACCTGCAAGACCGTACCATGATCCTGTGCGACCCGATGGTGGCGACCGGCAACTCGGCCGTGTATGCCGTCGACGTGCTGAAGAAGCGCGGCGTGACGGCGGAAAACATCATCTTCGTCGCACTCGTGGCGGCGCCGGAAGGCGTTCAGGTATTCCAGGATGCACATCCGGACGTGAAGCTGTACGTCGCTTCGCTGGATTCGCATCTGGACAGCCATGCCTACATCGTGCCTGGCCTGGGCGATGCAGGCGACCGGATTTTCGGCACCAAGTAATTTCTTCTGCACGATAAAAAAAGCCGCCGGAGTTGACTCCGGCGGCTTTTTTATTTCCGATACGTCCAGACAGCTTACTCGACTGCCTTGACCATATCTTCAATCACCTTCTTGGCGTCGCCAAACACCATCATGGTCTTGTCCATGTAGAACAGTTCGTTGTCCAGACCGGCATAACCGGCCGCCATCGAACGTTTGTTGACGATGACCGTCTTGGCTTTGTACGCCTCCAGAATCGGCATGCCGGCGATCGGCGACTTCGGATCCTTGGCCGCCGGATTGACCACGTCGTTGGCGCCCAGCACCAGCACCACGTCGGCCTGGCCGAACTCGCTGTTGATGTCTTCCATTTCGAAGACCTGGTCGTAAGGCACTTCGGCTTCGGCCAGCAACACGTTCATGTGACCCGGCATGCGCCCTGCCACCGGATGGATCGCATACTTCACGATCACGCCCTTGTGGGTCAGCTTCTCGGTCAGCTCCTTCAGTGCATGCTGAGCGCGCGCCACCGCCAGGCCGTAGCCCGGCACGATGATCACGGTTTCCGCATTGCCCATCAGGAAGGCGGCATCGTCGGCCGAACCGGACTTGACGTTGCGCTGCGCCTGCGCGCCGCCTGCCGCTGCAGCAGCAGGATCGCCGCCGAAGCCGCCGAGGATCACGTTGAAGAACGAACGGTTCATCGCCTTGCACATGATGTATGACAGGATCGCACCGCTTGATCCCACCAGCGAACCGGCGATGATCAGCATTGAGTTGTTCAGCGAAAAGCCGATACCCGCCGCCGCCCAGCCGGAATAGCTGTTGAGCATCGACACCACCACCGGCATGTCGGCGCCGCCGATCGGGATGATGATCAGCACGCCCAGCACGAACGCGATCGCGGCCATGATGATGAACGGCAGCCAGTGCTGCGTCAGCACGAAAATCACGCCGAAGCCGATCATCGCCACCGCCAGCAGCAGGTTCAGCATATGCTGACCGGAGAAGCTCACCGGCGCGCCCTGGAACAGGCGGAACTTGTACTTGCCGGACAACTTGCCGAAGGCAATCACCGAACCGGAGAAGGTGATGGCGCCGACGAAGGTGCCGATGAACAATTCAACGCGATTGCCCAGCGGGATCGCTTCGCCGTGTGCCGCGATGTTGAAAGCCCAAGGCTCGGCGACTGCGGCGACTGCGATACAGACCGCCGCCAGACCGATCAGCGAGTGCATCGCCGCAACCAGTTCAGGCATCTTGGTCATCTCGACGCTCTTGGCCAGATAGGCGCCAATGCCGCCGCCGACCACCACACCGCCCGCCACCAGCCAGAGGCCGATGCCCGATGTCGGCATGTCGCCCTTGAGCTTGATGATCAGCGCCAATGTGGTGACGACGGCAATCGTCATGCCGGCGATGCCGAAGGCATTGCCGCGACGTGCCGTCGAGGGATGCGACAAGCCTTTCAATGCCTGGATGAAAAAGACCGAAGCGACGAGGTACAACAGGGTTACCAGATTCATGCTCATGCTTATGCCCCCGCCTTGTCTGTCTTGGTCTTGGGTTCTTTTTTCTTGAACATCTCCAGCATGCGCTGGGTGACCATGAAACCGCCGAAGACATTGACCGCCGCCAGCGCGACCGCCAGCGTGCCGGCGATACGGCCGACCGGCCCTTCGGTCAGGCCCGCCGCCAGCATGGCGCCGATGATGATGATGGCCGAGATGGCATTGGTGACCGCCATGAGCGGTGTGTGCAAGGCCGGTGTAACCGTCCAGACCACGTGGTAGCCGACGTAAATCGCCAGCACGAAGATGATCAGGTTGATGATGGTGTGACTGACTTCCATGTGTTTTCTCCGTTTTTCCGACGCCGAGGCGTCTTCTCTTATTTGCGCAGCACTTCGCCGCCCGAGCACAGCAGGGTCGCCGCGACGATGTCGTCTTCACGGTTGATGACCAGCTTGCCTTCGCCGTCGACGATCAGCTTGAGGAAGTCGAGCACGTTGCGCGAGTACAGCGCCGACGCATCGGCCGCCACCAGCGCCGCCAGATTGCCTTCGCCGATAATGTGCACGCCATGCTTGATCACGGTCTTGCCCGGCTCGGACAAGGGACAGTTGCCGCCCTGGTCGACCGCCATGTCGAGAATGACGGAGCCCGGCTTCATGGCCTTGACGGTTTCTTCGCTGATCAGCACCGGCGCCTTGCGGCCCGGGATCAGCGCGGTGGTGATGATGATGTCGGCTTGCTTGGCGCGCTCATGCACGGCCTCGGCCTGACGGCGCATCCAGTCGGCCGGCATCGGACGGGCGTAACCGCCGACGCCCTGGGCGATTTCCTTTTCTTCATCGGTGATGAAGGGCACGTCGAGGAATTTCGCGCCCAGCGACTCGATCTGCTCCTTGACCGCGGGACGCACATCGGAAGCTTCAATCACCGCGCCCAGGCGTTTCGCTGTCGCAATCGCCTGCAACCCGGCGACGCCGGCACCCATGATCAGCATGCGCGCGGCCTTGACGGTGCCGGCGGCAGTCATCAGCATCGGCATGAAGCGCTGATAGGTGTTGGCGGCCATCAGCACGGCTTTGTAGCCGGCGATGTTGGCTTGCGAGGACAGCACGTCCATCGACTGCGCGCGGGTGGTGCGCGGCGCGGCTTCCAGTGCGAAGGCGGTCAGCCCGGCAGCAGCCATGGCGGCGATGTTGTCCGCATCGAAAGGATTGAGCATGCCGACCACGACCGTGCCGGACTTCAGGCGCGTACGCTCGTCCGCGCTCGGCGCACGCACCTTGAGGAGTGCATCGGCGCCATACACGTCGCTTGTAGCCGCGATCGTTGCACCGGCGGCGACATAGGCCTCATCGGTGATGCTGGATTGAATACCGGCGCCTGATTCGACCAGCACCTCATGTTTGGCGGCCACCAGTTTCTTGACTGTTTCCGGGGTTGCCGCGACGCGTGTTTCTCCCTCCCGACTTTCGACGGGGATGCCTAGCCTCATTCAGAGCTCCTATAGTTGTAAATTCTTACCGGAATCTTACACGTAAAATTTAAAGATCAACAACTTTGCGCAAACACCCTCTTTCACGATGCCAACTCGCATCTTTGCCCCATCTCCTGAAGGCTTTGCCCAGCCACGGTAAAATGGCGGCTGTTGCAGGTTAAGGATAATGATGACTGAAGTATGGAAGCCCTCCGTGACTGTCGCTGCGATCATCGAGCGCGAGGGCCGTTTTTTGATGATTGAAGAGCAAGCCGGCGACGGCCTGCGCCTGAACCAGCCGGCCGGCCATCTCGATGAAGGCGAAGCGCTGACGCAAGCCGTTGTGCGTGAGGCGCTAGAAGAATCCGCACACGATTTCGAACCGACCGCGTTGATCGGCATGTATATGTCGCGCAATGTGTCGTCTTCGCGCGCCGGCGCCGACACCACTTACTTGCGTTTTGCGTTTGCCGGAAAACTGGGCGAAAAACACGACCGCCCGCTGGACGCCGGCATCGTACGCACACTCTGGATGACCCGCGACGAAATCGCCGCATGCAGCGAGCGCCATCGCAGCCCGCTGGTCTTGCGCTGCATCGACGATTACCTCAGCGGCCGGCGCGCGCCGCTGTCTTTACTGTATACCGACGCCAGCGTGACCGCTGCCGCCGTCAAGGAAGCAACTGGAGTAGCAAATGGCTAAGAAGAAAGTCGTCATCGGCATGTCAGGCGGCGTCGACTCGTCGGTGTCCGCGTGGCTGTTGAAAGAGCAAGGCTACGAGGTTATCGGCCTGTTCATGAAAAATTGGGAAGACGACGACGATTCCGAATACTGCTCCACGCGCCAGGACTGGATCGACGCAGCCAGCGTGGCCGACGTGGTGGGCGTGGATATCGAGGCGGTGAATTTTGCCGCCGAATACAAGGATCGCGTGTTCGCCGAATTCCTGCGCGAGTACCAGGCCGGCCGCACCCCCAATCCGGACGTGCTGTGCAACGCCGAAATCAAGTTCAAGGCCTTCCTCGACCACGCCATGCTGCTGGGTGCGGATCTGATCGCCACCGGCCACTATGCGCGCGTGCGCGAAAATCCGACCGGCAAGTTCGAACTGATGAAGGCGGTCGACGCCAGCAAGGACCAAAGTTACTTCCTGCATCGCCTGAATCAGGCGCAGTTGTCGAAGACGCTGTTCCCTCTGGGCGAAATTCACAAGACCGAGGTGCGCAAGATCGCCGAACAGCTGAAGCTGCCGAATGCAACAAAGAAGGATTCGACCGGCATCTGCTTCATCGGCGAGCGGCCTTTCCGCGAGTTCCTCAATCGCTACCTGTCGTACAAACCCGGCCCGATGAAGACGCCGGAAGGCGATATCGTCGGCGAACACGTCGGCCTGAGCTTCTACACGCTCGGGCAGCGCAAGGGTATCGGCCTGGGCGGCATCAAGGCGCACCAGAACGCCGACGGCAACAGCGACGCCTGGTACGTAGCGCGCAAGGACGTCGAGAACAATACCCTCTATATCGTGCAAGGCCACGACCACCCCTGGCTGCTGTCGTCGCAACTGGGCGCCAGCCAGATCAGCTGGGTCGCAGGCGAAGCGCCCGACATGGCAGCGCTGAGCGCCAAGACGCGTTATCGCCAGGCTGACGTGCCCTGCTCCTTCAACGACGACGGCGCGCGTTTCGACCTGCGCTTTGCCGATCCGCAATGGGCGGTGACGCCCGGCCAGTCGGCGGTGTTGTATCAGGGCGACGTCTGTCTTGGCGGCGGGATTATCGAATCGGTGTAAAACCGCCTAAATCGCGCAAAAAAACGCTCCGTCTGCCCTATGCAACGGAGCGTTTTTTCTTTTCTGGCAACAAAAGCCGTTTCCCGCCATTTCCGAGAGGAAAGAAAGTCGCAACAAATCATAAAAGAGCTTGCAATCTTGGATTAAATGACGAATAATCTAAATAAGAATTGTTCGCATTTAATAGGAGGTTATGATGAGCCAACTGATCGAGCACGGAACTGAACGTCGTAACAAGCCAGCCACAGCAGCAAATGGCTCCCCCATCACACGCATCAAGAGCCAGGATTTGTTCCGGCAGATGCGCGAACTGGAGATCGACCATGGCGGCCGTATTTACAAGCTGCGCCTGACACAGCTGAACAAGCTGATTTTGACGGCATAAAGAGACGACGCAGAAAATAAAATCATCTCAAAACTTGTTGCTTTGAACGATGGTACAAAACCAGCCAGCCAACGGTGATGCCACAGCGTTATACGTTAGCCAGCCAAGCTTGCCGATTAAGGAGAGTTTGATGGTTACCGACAAAATGGATTCTGCTTTCGTAGAACCGAATAGCGCACCGGCACAGCCAGAGCTGCTGGTTTCAGCAGTGCTGCATTTGATGTCTCACTACACTGCCAGCAATCAGGAAACCAAAAGCTGCGTCAAATTGGCGTCAGTGATTGAACGGCACCTGAAAGCATTGGCGGATTTGCCGAATCTGGCTCCGGTATTGCGGGCGACTTGCCAGCAATTGTCGGAACAGTGGGCAACCGTAGTGGAACGCACCATGCCACAACCCGAGAAATTTAACTTGTTTGCTCGCATCGTTTCAGGAGCGAGATCCATTTAAGAGCCTATATACCCAGGCGGCAAGGCGTACAATGATCGTATGTGTTTGTAACAACATTTCCGAAGGCAAGATTCATCAGGCAGTGAATGCAGGCATGACCTCCATGTCCGAGCTTCGCAAGGAGCTCGGTGTTGGCACTTGTTGCGGCAAATGCCATACCTGCGCCAAACATGTCCTGCGCGAATGTCTGAGCAATTCCAAGCAAACACGCAACTCAGTGCAAGCCATGGTGTTCCACGCGAACACCGCTATTGCATGAAGATTATTTATGAACGCCTTATCGCCTACTATGAGTAGCAGCTCGTCCAATCCCGTCGGCGCCGTCTGGCGCCAGGTCCGCAAAATCGGCCCGCTCGGCCTCATCATCCTGCTGCACCTTGCCTTCTTCTATGCGCTGCAAAGCGGCCTGATTCATCAGGTCGCCAACGCGATTCCCAAAGAAGTCATCGCCACCTTCGTCACGCCTGAACGCGCACCGGAACCGGCTCCGCCAAAAGCGCCGCCGGCGCCACCGAAGGTCGTCCAGGTCGTGAAAAAATCCGTTACACCGCCGCCACCGATTCCGGTCACGCAAGCACCGGCACCGACTGCGATCTCCGCCCCGCCGACACCGCCACAACCGGCTGAGCCATCGCCACCGGCAGCAGCAGCCCCTGCACCGGCACCGGCGTCGCCGCCAGGTCCGCCGCCGCCAAAGCAAATTACTTCCGGCATCGAATATATTGAAGCACCGCGTCCAAACTACCCGCCAGCGTCCAAGCGCATGGGCGAAGAAGGCGTCGTGCAGTTCCGCGTATTGGTCAACACCGCGGGCAAAGCTGAAAAAGTCGATATCATCAAGGGATCGGGTTCGTCCCGCCTGGATGATGAAGCCCGCCGCGCTGTCATGCGCGCCGTCTTCAAGCCATATATCGAAGACGGCAAGGCCATCGTCGTGTCGGCCACCGGCGCAATCACATTCAAGCTGGACCGCTGATCGCAGCGGACATGCGGAATAAAATTCGTTAATTCATTCACTATAGTCATAGAAGGAAGTCATCATGGAAGTTAGTCCGTACGGATTGGAAAGCCTGTGGGCGCAAGGGGATTTCGTCACCAAAGGCGTCGCAGTCCTGCTGCTCGCCATGTCGATCGCGTCCTGGTATGTGATCATCACCAAAACGCTGCAACTGCTGCGTTTCCGCCGCGCTGCCGATGCCGCCGGTCACGCATTCTGGGACACCACCAGCCTGCCTGAAGGCGTTGCGACACTGGGCACCGATAACCCATTCGCCGAAGTCGCCAAAGCCGGCGTGACGTCGATGAGCCACCATACTGCCCACAAGGGCCACCTGCATGACCAGCTGTCGGTCAGCGACTGGGTCACCCTGTCCCTGCGCCAGGCGATTGATGAAGCCTCCGGCAAGTTGCAAGCCGGCATGGCTGTGATGGCGTCAGTCGGTTCGACTGCACCGTTCGTCGGCCTGTTCGGCACCGTCTGGGGCATCTATCACGCGCTGGTATCGATCGGCACTTCCGGCCAGGCCAGCATCGACAAGGTCGCCGGCCCCGTGGGCGAAGCGCTGATCATGACTGCGCTGGGTCTGGCAGTGGCGATTCCTGCGACCTTCGGCTATAACGCACTGGTTCGCGGCAACAAGACCACCATCGCCAAGCTGAACAAATTCGGTTTCGACCTGCACGCTCTGTTCGTCACCGGCGCACGCTCGGCAACCGAGGACGCTGAAACAGGCGCAACCAAAAGCGCCAAACTGACGGCTGTCGGGAGAGCGTAATGGCGATGGGTTCCCTGTCCGATTCGGACGACGACTTCAACCCGGAGATCAACACCACTCCGCTGGTTGACGTGATGCTGGTGCTGCTGATCATCTTCATCATCACCATTCCGGTCATGAATCACGCCGTCAAGATCGACCTGCCGCGCGCGACCAATCAGCCGGACGAAACCAAGCCGCAAAATATCAATCTGTCGATTGATGCGAACGGCAAGGTATTCTGGAATGACGAGCAGATCGACAGCAACCAGTTGAGCCTGCGCATTGCCGAAGCGGCCAAGAAGCAGCCTCAGCCGGAACTACATCTGCGCGCCGAACGCACGACGCAATACGAAAAAGTGGCGCAAGTGATGGCGGCTGCGCAATCGGGCGGCCTCTCCAAGATTGGCTTCGTCACCGATCCGCAAGCAAAGTAATTCATCTCTGAAGTTGGCGAGGCAGTCACGCTCGCTACGACACAAAGCCTTCATTCTTCACGGAATGGAGGCTTTGCTGTTTTGGGCGCAGGCCCGTCCAAACCCGCTCTGCAACAGGCTATCCCAGCCAGGGCAACATGCCCGGCGCTGCCCGATAGAAATAAAGTAAGAATGATTCGCGCTAATTTATGGTGAAGTCTGGAATCGGCTGCGCTATGATCCGTCCGTTCACGCGGCCGGACGATTGCGCAGCTCCCCTCTGCTCCCCCCAGCCTGTCTTCTCCCACTATATCTCAGAGGTTCCTATGAAAGGCGATCCAGCGGTCATCAAGCTGCTCAATGCTCAGTTGACTAACGAATTGACAGCGATCAATCAATATTTTCTGCACGCCCGCATGTACAAGCACTGGGGCTTTGAAAAAATTGCCAAGAAAGAGTACGCAGAATCCATCGGCGAGATGAAGCATGCCGACAAGCTGATCGACCGCATCCTGATGCTCGACGGCCTGCCTAACCTGCAAGCGCTGCACAAGCTGATGATCGGCGAAAACACTGCCGAGATGCTGCAATGCGACCTGAAACTGGAAAAAGCAGCGCACAAGACCGTCAAGGAAGGCATCGCCACCTGCGAAACCCACGGCGACTATGTCTCCCGCGAACTGTTCCAGATGATTCTGGACGATACCGAAGAGCATATCGACTGGTTGGAAACCCAGCTCGACATCATCGAAAAGATCGGCATCCAGAACTACCTGCAGACGCAGATCATTGCAGAGTAATTGCTCTTGTCGGGCGCTCATGCAGCGCCGGCGGAATAAAAAAAAGCGCGACCCAGGTCGCGCTTTTTTATTTGAGGCCCGTCGCCAGGCTCGCCGATATATTAATTCGGCGCGGTGTCCTTGAAGGACTGCCGCTCGGACAGCTTCTCGAACAAACGCAGCAATTCAGGATAATTGTCTTTCCACGGCGATTCAGGAAAACGGAAGTTCAGCCATCCCAAGGCGCAGCCCACAGCGACATCGGCCAAGGAATAGTGGTTACCGACGCAATACGTCTTTTCACCCAGGCCGACCGACATGGATTTCAGGGACGCGTCAACCTTGCTCCACTGCCGCTTGATCCATTCCGGGCTTTGCTGCCGGGTCGGACGCGCCTTTTCAAGGCGCACCAAAATCGCTGCATCCAGCATGCCGTCGGCCAAGGCTTCCCAGCATTTGACTTCCGCGCGCTCGCGACCGCCGGTAGGCATCAGCTTGCCGACCGGGGTCAGGATATCGAGATATTCGGAAATCACGCGGGAATCGAACATGGCGCCGCCGTCGTCCATCATCAGGCACGGCACTTTTCCCAGCGGGTTGAATTGCTGGATGGTCGTCGTCTCGCTCCATACGTCTTCCAGAACCAGCTCGTAATCGATCTTCTTCTCCGCCATAACAATGCGAACTTTGCGAGCGTAAGGACTTACCAGTGAGGCGATTAGTTTCATAGCAATTTTTGTAATAATCCGGCCCGATTATAGCATCGGGACTAGCTCGCCAACGCCCGAATCGCCGGTTGCGACGACAAGCTGCAACGATCCCGATTGCATGACGCCTGGAATGGTAAAATCGCGAGTTAATACAGGTCCACGCCTGTTTCTGCTATCGCCGTGGATCGCGAGTCCTTATTTTCAACGCTGTTTTCATCTTTCCCCCGCTACTATCATGTCCCTCACCGCACTTTCCGCTCTCTCCCCACTCGACGGCCGCTACGCAGCCAAAACCGACAAGCTGCGCCCTATCCTCTCCGAGGCCGGCTTCATGCACCACCGGGTGAAAGTGGAAATTGCCTGGCTGCAAGCCTTGTCGGCAGCGGGTTTTGCGGAAATCAAACCGTTCTCGGCGAACGCCAGCGCGCTGCTCGACAAGCTGGCCTCGGATTTCACCGAAGCCGATGCCGCGCGCATCAAGGAAATCGAAGCCGTCACCAACCATGACGTCAAGGCCGTCGAATACTGGCTCAAGGAAAAGGTCAAGGACGTCCCGGAACTGGTCGCCGCTTCCGAATTCATCCACTTCGCCTGCACCTCGGAAGACATCAACAACACTTCCCACGGCATGATGCTCAAGGCCGCGCGCGACACCGTCGTGCTGCCGGCCCTGCAAGGCCTGATCGCCAAGCTGACCGAACTGGCGCACGAACACGCCGCCGTGCCGATGATGTCGCGCACTCACGGCCAGCCTGCCAGCCCGACCACGCTGGGCAAGGAAATCGCCAACGTCGTCGCCCGCCTGCAGCGCGCCGTCAAGCGCATCGCCGCCGTCGAGATTCTCGGCAAGATGAACGGCGCGGTCGGCAACTACAACGCCCACCTGTCCGCTTATCCGGAAACCGACTGGGCGGCGTTCTCCAAGAACGTCATCGAGCAACGCCTGGGCCTGGTGTTCAACCCCTACACCATTCAAATCGAACCGCATGACTACATGGCCGAGCTGTTCGACGCCGTGGCGCGCGCCAACACCATCCTGCTGGATCTGAACCGCGACGTCTGGGGTTACATTTCGCTGGGTTACTTCAAGCAACGCACCAAGGCCGGCGAAATCGGCTCCTCGACCATGCCGCACAAGGTCAACCCGATCGATTTTGAAAACTCCGAAGGCAATCTGGGCATGGCCAACGCCGTCCTCAAGCATCTGTCGGAGAAGCTGCCGGTTTCCCGCTGGCAGCGCGACCTGACCGACTCGACCGTCCTGCGCAACATCGGCGTCGCCTTCGGTTACGCCGTGCTGGCCTATGACAGCTGCCTGCGCGGCCTGAACAAGCTGGAAGTCAATCCGGCCCGCCTGGCGGAAGACCTGGACAATACCTGGGAAGTGCTGGCCGAGCCGGTGCAAACCGTGATGCGCCGCTACGGCATCGAAAATCCATACGAGCAATTGAAGGAACTGACGCGCGGCAAGGGCATTTCGAAAGACGCCCTGCGCGACTTCATCAACGGCCTCGCCATCCCGCAAGACGCCAAGAATCACCTGCTGGCCATGACACCGGCCAACTACATCGGCGAAGCGATCGCATTGGCCAAAAATATTTAAGCGTGCGAGGGGAAACGACGGAACCCAAACCCGCCTGCTCCCCTCAAATTGCGCGGCAACAGATCGATTGTTAACGTAAATGGATCAGTGAAATCAGTTTTACTGATCTATTGCGAATCCTGAAAAGCCTTTATGCTGCGGCATTGCATCAAAAATGCGAGCCGCCTCATTTAAACGTCGCTTCAAACGATCACAAAGGAACAAGCATGGTTGCTGTGCTGCATATCGATTTTGCTCAGGCTGCCGACGTCGCAATGACGGTCGTGAACAACCGACGCCGCTTGTTCCTCAACTAAGCAAGTAAGCGCTCGCTTGCCATCCCCAACTTTCCACTTTCCACCAGCAACCGCCATGGAACGCTACACCAAACCTGCAATTTTGTTGCACTGGCTGATCGCCTTGCTGATCATCGCCGCCTTTTCGCTCGGGCTGACGATGGTCAATATCCCCGGTCTGACGCCGACCAAGCTGAAATATTTTTCCTGGCATAAATGGCTGGGCGTCACCGTGCTGGCCCTGGCATGCCTGCGCCTGCTCTGGCGGCTGACGCACGCCGCGCCGGCCTATCCGGCGCAAATGCCGCGCTGGCAGCAAAGCGCGGCACATGCACTGCACGGCCTGCTTTATATCCTGATTTTTGCGATTCCTATTTCGGGCTATTTCTATAGCCTCGCAGCAGGAGTCCCCGTAGTCTATCTGGGCCTGTACCCGCTGCCGGTTTTCATCGATCCGAATCCGGAACTCAAACCTTTGCTCAAGCTGGTGCACTACTGGCTGAACATGACCTTGCTAGCCGCTTTCTGCCTGCATGTATTGGCTGCGCTGAAGCATCAATTCATCGATCGCGACGGCGTGCTTAAACGTATCCTGCCCTGACTATCTCTTCCAAGGAAACTTCATGATTCTGCGTTCTACATTGACCAGCGCTCTCATCGGCGGCATTGCCGCCTTCAGCCTGGCTTCGTCTGCGCTGGCCGCACCGCTCAAGGTTGATGCCGGCAAAAGCACCGTCAGTGCCGTCTTCAAGCAACTGAATGTGCCCGTTGACGCCAAATTCAAGAAATTCACCGCGCAGATCGATTTCGACAGCGCCAAACCCGACGCCGCCAAGGCCAGCGTGGACATCGACATCTCCAGCTTCGACCTGGGCGATGCCGAGTACAACAAGGAAGTGCTGAAGAAGGAATGGTTCAACGCCGCACAATTCCCCAAAGCCAGCTTCGTCTCCAGCTCGATCAAGCCTTCCGCCGGCGCGCCGGCAGGTACAAAGTATGACGTCGCAGGCAAGCTCACCATCAAGGGCAAAACTGCCGACGTACAGTTTCCGCTGATGGTCAAGAAAGAAGGCAGCAATCAGGTTTTTGACGGCGCCGTCCCCATCAAGCGCCTGACCTTCAATATCGGCGAAGGTGAATGGAAAGACACCAGCATGGTCGCCGATGAAGTCACCATCAAGTTTCACGTCGTAACAGCACCGTAATCCACAATAAAACCGTACCGTTTCAACGCTTAACAGATCATTACAAAGGACTGTCCCATGAAATTGAAATTCGCCCTGATTTCCCTGCTCGCCGCCGGCGCTGCTTCGACCTCCGCCCTGGCTGCCGACAGCTACACCATCGACCCGAGCCACACCTACCCAAGCTTTGAAGCCGATCACATGGGCCTCTCCGTCTGGCGCGGCAAGTTCACCAAGACCAGCGGCACGATTACGCTGGATCGTGCCGCCAAGACCGGCACCGTCGATATCACCATCGATGCATCGTCGATCGACTTCGGTCATGCCAAACTGAACGATCACGTCAAATCCGCCGAAGTCCTGGACGCGCAAAAATTCCCGACCGCGACTTACAAAGGCACCTCGATCAAGTTTGACGGCGACAAGCCGGTCGCCATCGAAGGCGAACTGACATTGCATGGCGTTACCAAGCCGGTGCAGTTGCAAATCAACAAATTTGCTTGCGTTCAGAATCCGATGCTCAAGCGCGAAGTCTGCGGCGCCGATGCGTCGGCCACATTCAACCGTGCCGACTTCGGCGTGAGCTTCGGCGTGCCGCGCTTCTCGCCGGAAGTAAAGCTGGCGATTCAGGTTGAAGCCATCAAGAACAACTGATTTTCTTCGCTTCCGCAAGGCCGATGCATGTCATGTGCATCGGCCTTTTTTGTTCTGCATCATGTTCATGCCCGATGTTCTCGCGCATAATGGCTCGCGTTTGAAAGCGGCTCCCAGCCTGATCTTGGAGCCGACGCTTCGAGCCACTCCCTGCAAGCTTTTTAAAAACGCGCTAATCTAGCGCTGTCCCGATTAAGGATAAATGCAACATGTCGATAGCAGATCTTCGCAAGGATTACAGCCGCGCCAGTTTGTCTGAACTTGATGTCGCCGCCGATCCTATTGTTCAATTTTCAACATGGTTTGACGAAGCCCTCAAAGCGGAGATTCCCGAACCCAATGCGATGAGTATCGCCACCGTCGGCGCCGACGGCAAGCCCTCTTCGCGCATCGTCCTGCTCAAGCAAGTCGATGCTGCCGGGTTCACCTGGTTCACCAACTATCACAGTCGCAAAGGGCGCGAAATCGCCCAGCATCCTTATGTCGCACTGCTTTTCCATTGGGTAGAACTTGAACGCCAGGTTCGCATCGAAGGAAAGATCGAGCAAGTCTCTGCCGGCGAAAGCGATGCCTATTTTTCGAGCCGCCCCTTGCTCAGCCAGATTGGCGCCATCGCCTCCGAGCAAAGTCAGCCGGTCGACAAGCGCGAGACGCTGGAAACGCAGTTCGCCACTGCAGAAACGAAATATGGCACGCAGCCTGTGCGCCCTGAACACTGGGGCGGCTACCGCGTAGTGCCGGAGAAAATGGAATTTTGGCAAGGCCGGCGCTCGCGCCTGCATGATCGCGTGATCTATACACGCGCTGCAGACGGCGCCTGGACCCGGCAACGCCTGCAACCCTGACCAGGACGCATGTCAGGGCTGCGTACAGCATCACATCACTTGCACGGAGGGAAACATCGTGTTTTGGGAAAAGAAGCTCGCAGCTTGGGTAGAGGAAATCCGTCACGCAACGGCGTTGCCGTTGCGCCTCGAACTGTGGAACGGCCGACAGTTCGACTTCAGCGACGGTGCGCCACAGGTCACCTTGCGTGTTCCTCATGTATCGGCCCTGACTTACCTGTTCCAGCCATCGCTGTCCAATCTCGGCGAAGCCTACGTCGAAGGCAAGATTGACGTCGACGGTCCGGTAGCCAGCATCATCAGCGTCGCCAACACCCTGGCGGCCAAGACCCTGAAGGCGGAAGGCAAGCTGGCGCGCATCGCCCGCTCCATCCGCCACAGCAAGGAAAAAGATGCGGAGGCGATCCGCTATCACTACGACGTCTCCAACGACTTCTACAAGTTGTTCCTCGACGAGAACATGGTCTATTCCTGTGCCTATTTTGAAACCGGCGACGAAGACCTCGCCACGGCCCAGATCAAGAAGATCGATCACATCCTCACCAAGATCCAGGTCCGCCCAGGCGACAGGCTGCTCGACATCGGTTGCGGCTGGGGAGCACTGGTGCTGCGTGCGGCGCAGAAATTCGGCGCCAAATGCGTAGGCATCACGCTGTCGGAAAATCAGTACGCACTAGCCAAGGAGCGCGTCGAGAAAGCCGGTCTGAGCGACCGTATCGAAATCCGCTTGCAGGACTACCGCGACATCACCGGCACCTTCGACCGCATCACCAGCGTCGGCATGTTCGAACACGTCGGTCTGAAAAATCTGCCGATGTACTTCTCACGCATCAACGCACTGCTCGCTGACGACGGACTGGCGATGAATCACGGCATCACCACGACCGATATTGAAAACGGCGAATCGCCCTATGGCGGCGGCGAATTCATCGACAAATACGTTTTCCCCGCCGGTGAACTGCCGCACATCAGCCTGGTGCTGAAAGCCATGCAGCAAGGCGGACTGGAAGCCTTCGACGTCGAAAACCTGCGCAAGCACTACGCCAAGACCTGTGCCATCTGGGCTGACAATTTTGAAGCCAAGGCGGATGAGATTCGCAAGATCACCGACGAGAAGCGCTATCGTATCTGGCGCGTGTATCTCGCCGGCAGCTCGCACGGTTTCAACCAGGACTGGATTTCGCTGTATCAGGTCATCTGCGGCAAATCCAATCGTCACGCCGACGTCTTGCCGCAATCGCGCCGCTACATCTACGATGCAAAGGCTTGACCTGCCAAGGCCCTAGTTGTCTTTGCTTTTATTGGCAAAGACTTCGCGGAACTTGGCCAGTTTTGGCGCCACGACAAAGGCGCAATAGCCCTGGAAGGGATGCTGCTGGAAGTAGTTCTGGTGATAATCCTCGGCCTTATAGTAGGTTTCCACAGGGCTGAGTTCCGTCACGATCGGCGCATCCCACACCAGCGCCATCTCGGCGATGATGTGCTTGGCCGTGTCGCGCTGCGTCGGCGAATCGTAATAAATCACCGAGCGATATTGCGTACCGACGTCGTTGCCTTGCCGGTTCAGCGTGGTTGGATCGTGGATGGTGAAAAACACCTCCAGAATTTCCCTGAAACTGATCGCAGCGGGATCGAACGTCAGTTTCACGACTTCCGCGTGGCCAGTGTCGCCGTTGCAGACTTGCTCGTAGGTCGGATTCTTGACCTGGCCACCGGTGTAGCCGGATTCCACGTGCTGCACGCCTTTCAACTGCTGATACACCGCCTCAAGGCACCAAAAGCACCCGCCGCCCAGAATTGCTGTTTCCGATGAAGTATTCACGATCGCTCCCACGTCATTGATTCCGATATCTGCAATCGCAAGTTTGATTGCATAGTTATGTTTATACCATTGCTGTGAATTAATTTCCTAATGTTGCATGCCTTGAAAAGCCAAAAAAACTTAACTAAAAAGTAAGTATTTTTGTGATTTTTTGCAGATCAAAAACTCTACGCCTGCAAGATCAGCCCGCTTCCAGATGGCGCCAGGATATTGACCTTCGTCGCTGCCGGGTTACTGCATCGTATTTTTTGGGCATAATGTCGCATTAACCAGAATCGACTCCACAGGCTTTAGATGCACTCACGCTCCCCGCGCGCCACATCGCGCGCATTCGATGCCGCGCATTTCCGCAAGGCATTATCCCAATTTGCTACCGGCGTTACTGTCATTACGACGCGGCTGGCTGACGGGACGCTGCTCGGCCTGACCGCGAGTTCATTCAATTCGGTATCGCTAAGCCCGCCGCTGGTGCTGTGGAGCCTGTCCGAACAGGCCAGCAGCATGCCGGTGTTTTCAGGCAACTCACACTATGTGATCAATATTCTTGGCGCAGATCAGGCAGCGCTGGCGGAACAGTTTGCGCGCAAATCCGCGGATCGGTTTGACGGCGTGGAATATACCTTGTCGCGTACGGGGCAGCCCGTGTTGAAAGGCGTATCAGCCTGGTTCGAATGCCATAATCGCAGCCGCTATCCGGAAGGCGATCATGTCATTTTTGTCGGCGAGGTTGAGCACTGCGAGGTGACGCCGCAAGCTGCCCTGGTGTTCCATGACGGCCGCTTTATCAAGACTGAGCCGTAAGCTGCCGAGTTTGGAATGACAAATAAAAAAGCGCCGCAAGGGCGCTTTTTTATTGCAGAGCACAACGATCAGAACTTGTAACCGACCGACAAGAAGCTGACGATTGGGTTGATGGTCAGGGAAGTCTTGTACTTCAGTGTGCCTGCTGCTGTACCTTGGCCGGTGATATCTGCATCGGTCTTCAAGGGGATATACGAAACCGAGAAACCGATCGACCATCTGTCGGACACGTTATATGTCGCGCCGAGGGACGCCACTGGCGCAAGCGACGAGCTCAAAGAGGCAGAGGCGTTACCAGTAGTCAGAGCCGGGTTGACAGCGCCGCCGCCTGCGTATTGCTGGAAGCTTTGATTCAACTTGACATCCGAGTACCAGACATAGGTAACGCCGGCGCCAACAAATGGACGGAACTTATCAGTCGCGTCGCCGAAGAAGTACTTGGCGACGATGGCCGGGCTCCATTGCTTCGCAGAACCGATTTCACCGAAGCGCGACAGTGTGCCTGTACCTGTCAGCTTGAATTTTGGTGGAAGTCCCAGATCGGCGGTCAGAGCAATGTTGTCGGTGAAGAAGTGTGTAAACGCCACCCCGACTGTGTCGGCATTGCTGACGGTCGAATGGGCATCCGGCGAATTTGAGCCATTGACCAGACCGCCCACGCCACGGATACCTTCGCTCGAATCCTGCGGCGCCAGATGGAACCAGCCCAGATTGACGATGTTGCTACCGGCCGTTTGCGCCATGGCAGGTGCGGCAAATGCGGCAGCGATGGACAGCGCAGCGATTTTAGGCAAAAGGGAAAATTGTTGCTTCATGTGTCGTCTCCAAATGTAAAGGGCTGCGCCCCGTTTATTAATTATTCCGACTCTGAGTCCGGAGATTTTTGGCAACGTTGGACGTCACCTGTTTTTGTTGAATGCACTGGCGAAATCATGCGACTCCGTCTTCACACTCTTAAGACAAAAAGAACGCGCGTGCTATTCTTTTGCGATACTATGCCAGCTTTAATTGGCTTTGTATAGACGTGTATTTTTTTGGCAACTGGAAATAGTTTTAACTATTGAACCAGCAGCAATATCGCCTGAAAAAGCACGTCAGGTCGGGAGCAAACGGGAAAGGATTCCGGTGGAGTCAAACGCGGCGCGACGCAGGCGATCGTTGATGCCTTGCCATGCCGGAGTGGCCGGAGTGGCCTCTACCAGGATGACGTCGGCATGCTGATGGTCCATATCTCGCAGCGCAGCATACAAGTCGTGCGCATAGCGATCCGCATCCTGAGACATGGCAAAGGATGCATGAGAAAACGTGAGTTCTGCGGTGCGATGGATCACCGCAACCTTGTAATCGCGTTCGGTAAGTTTCTTGATTGTCTCGGCCAGTTGTTCTGCCGGGACCTGCGCGACCGGCGTGTGCGGCGCATAGTGCGCATCGAGCGTACCTGATGCGCGTGGCGCGGCGGCATCCGGTAAACCCGGCGCTACGCCCAGCACCGCGGTAATCTGATCAACGCTGATCTGTCCCGGCCGCAACAGCACCGCACCGTGCGTGCTCACACGCGACAGATCGACAATCGTCGATTCGATGCCGACTTCACTGGCACCGCCATCCAGCACGTAATCCACAAGACTAGCGGCGTCGCTGCCGAACTCATCCCGCACATGCTCCGCAGTCGTCGGGCTGACGTGGCCGAACTTGTTGGCCGATGGTCCTGCAACACCGCCTTTGCCGCCCTTGAATTCACGCAGCAAAGCTTGTGCGACAGGATGCGACGGGCAACGCACGCCGATGGAGTCCTGCCCGCCTGAAGCTGCGGCAGGAACATGGGCAGCGCGCTTGAGGATCAGCGTCAACGGGCCCGGCCAGAAAGCTGCAATCAATGCCTGCGCTTCGGCAGGCACCTCGGCAGCCCAATAGGAAATATCGGCTTCCGGCGCAACGTGGACGATGACGGGATGATTGGCAGGCCGGCCTTTGGCGGCATAGATATCGGCAATCGCCGCGGCATTTTCGGCGTCGCCGCCGAGACCGTAGACGGTCTCGGTAGGAAACGCCACCAGCTTGCCCGCTTCGAGCTTGCGTGCGGCCAGTTTCACCGCATCCATGTCCATTTTCACAGTCGCCATCGCCGCCTCTGCCGCTTACTGAGCAATGCCTAGAATGGCGCATGCTGCCGCCAACTGCGCCTGCGCCTGCGCCATGGTTGGTGCGACAAACGTAATGTGCCCCATCTTGCGCGCACGACGCGCCTGCGCCTTGCCGTACAAATGCAGATGTGCGCCGGGCAGCGCCAGGATCTTGTCCCATGCCGGTTCGCGCATATTGTCGTTGCCGCTGTCGCTGTCGCTGTCGCTGTCGCCCTCGTACCAGACATCGCCGAGGATATTCAGCATGACCGCAGGAGAATGCTGGCGCACGTCGCCCAGCGGCAAACGCGCCATCGCACGCGCCTGTTGTTCGAACTGGCTGGTGATGCAGGCGTCGATGGTGTAGTGACCGCTATTGTGCGGACGCGGCGCCATCTCGTTGACGACCAGCGCGCCATCGGTCAGCACGAAGAATTCTATGCACAGCACACCGACATAGTCGAGCTTGGCGATGATCGCCAGCGCCGCGTCCTGCGCCTTCTTTGCAACGGCGTCCGAGACATGATCCGACGGCACGGTGGTGGTGAACAGGATGCCGTCGCGATGGACGTTCTCGGCGATCGGATACACCACTGCATCGCCGTCTGCACCACGCGCGACCAGCACCGACACCTCATAAGCCAGCGGCAGCATTTTTTCCAACAGGCAGGTCACGCCCTTCATCTCGGCGAACGCAGCCTTGACGTCGGCGATGCTGCGCACGCGCACCTGGCCTTTGCCGTCGTAACCCATGCGCACGGTCTTCAGTATGCCCGGTAGCAAATCCGCCGGTATTGCATCGATATCCGCTTCGGTGGCAATGATCTTGTGCGGCGCAGGCTGCACGCCGGAAGCGGCACTGCAGTCGACGAAGAAACTCTTTTCAGCGATACGGTCCTGCGCGATCGAGACGCCGGAAGCCGACGGTGCAACATAGGTCTTCGCCGCCAATGCCGCGAGGCTTTCAGCCGAGACATTCTCGAACTCGGTCGTCACGGCGCCGCACAACGACGCCAGCTCGTCCAGCCCCTTGGGGTCAGTATAGGACGTGCGGATCAGGCGATCGGCGACCTGCCCGGCCGGGCAATCGTCTTCCTGTTCCAGCACCGCGACCTTGAAACCCATCGCTTGCGCAGCGTGGGCAAACATGCGGCCGAGCTGGCCGCCGCCCATCACGCCCAGCCAGGTGGCCGGCGTCGTGGTGGGGATCGAAACATGGTTCAACGAGGACTGCTTCTGACTCATAACGGCAACTTCATATCCAGCGCAACTTGCGTTTGTTTAACACGGAAAGCTTCCAGCTTGGCAGCCAGGGCATCGTCGGTGGTCGCCAGCATGGCGATAGCCGACAAGGCGGCATTGGCGGCGCCGGCCTCGCCGATGGCGTAGGTCGCAACCGGAATGCCCTTCGGCATCTGCACGATGGACAGCAGCGAATCTTCACCGCGCAGATACTTGGACGGCACCGGCACACCCAGCACCGGCACGATGGTCTTGGCCGCGATCATGCCCGGCAGATGCGCGGCGCCGCCGGCGCCGGCGATGATGGCGCGCAGGCCGCGTGCACGCGCCTTTTCGGCGTAGTCGAACATCTGGTCCGGCATGCGGTGCGCCGAAACGACTTGCGCTTCATGCGGAATGCCGAACTCTTTCAGGATGGCCACGGCGTGTTGCATCACGTCCCAGTCGGACGACGATCCCATGACCACGCCGACGACCGGCGCTTGTGCATTGTTCTCGCTCATCATCAGTCCTTCAGGACATTGCCGGTCAGGCGCTCCAGCGCTTCGCGGTATTTGGCGCCGGTCTTTTCGATCACGTCAGCAGGCAGTGCCGGGGCCGGCGGCGTCTTCTTCCAGCCGTCCACGGTTTCCAGATAATCGCGCACGAACTGCTTGTCGAACGACGGCGGCGAGATGCCGACCTTGTAGCTGTCCGCCGGCCAGAAACGCGACGAGTCGGCGGTCAGCACTTCGTCCATCAGATGCAGCACGCCATTGTCGTCCAGGCCGAATTCGAACTTGGTGTCGGCGATGATGATGCCGCGTGTGGCGGCGTAGTCGGCCGCGGTCTTGTACAGCTTGATGCTGATGTCGCGCATCTTGTTGGCCAGTTCGCTGCCGATGCGTTGTTCCATCTCGGCGAAGCTGATGTTTTCGTCATGCTCGCCGAGGTCGGCCTTGGCCGCTGGTGTGAAAATAGGCTCGGCCAACTTGGCCGCTTGTTGCAGACCTTCCGGCAATTTGATGCCGCAGATGGAGCCGGTCTCTTGATAGTCCTTCCAGCCGGAACCGATGATGTAGCCGCGTACAACCGCTTCCACCAGAATCGGCTTGAGGCGCTTGGCAACCACGGCGCGGCCGCGCACCTGCTCGACTTCATTGGCGGCGACCACAGTTTCCGGAGCGATGCCGGTCAGATGATTCGGCACGATGCCGCCCAGCTTCTCGAACCAGAAATCCGACATCTGGTTCAACACTTTGCCCTTGCCCGGAATCGGCTCGTTCATGATGACGTCGAACGCGGACAGGCGGTCGGTCGTGACGATCAGCAATTTGTCGTCGCCAACTGCATAGTTGTCGCGCACCTTGCCGTTGCCCAGCAGAGGGAGTGAAGTGATGGAAGTTTTGTAGAGGCTGGTCATGTTGATTCCGGTCATTCTGTGGGTCGAGGATCAAGGGTTACGCCAGGATGGCGAAAGCACCATTTTTCTGCCCACCTTTAAAGTCAAAAAACCGGGACTGCTGTTGCCAGTCCCGGTCGCTTGGTTTGCTCGCCGATCGTATTACTGAACGATTTGGGAGAGCTCGCCCTTCTTGTATTTCTCTGCAATCTTTTCCAGCGGGATCGCCTTGATCTTGCCGGCCTGGCCTTCGCAGCCGAACGACAGGTAGCGCGCCTTGCACACCAGCTTCGCCGCTTCGCGGGCAGGCTTGAGGTAATCGCGCGGATCGAACTTGCCTGGATTTTCCATCAGGTAGCGACGGATTGCGCCGGTCATCGCCAGACGGATGTCGGTGTCGATGTTGATCTTGCGCACGCCGTGCTTGATGCCTTCCTGGATCTCTTCGACGGGCACGCCGTAGGTTTCCTTCATGTCGCCGCCGAATTCGCGGATTTCAGCCAGCAGTTCCTGTGGAACCGAGGATGAACCGTGCATCACCAGATGCGTGTTCGGAATGCGCGCGTGGATTTCCTTGATGCGGTCGATGGCGAGGATGTCGCCAGTCGGCTTGCGCGAAAACTTGTAAGCGCCGTGCGAGGTACCGATGGCGATCGCCAGCGCGTCGCATTGCGTTTGCTTGACGAAATCGGCAGCCTGGCCGACGTCGGTCAACAGCTGTTCGCGCGTCATCTTGCCGTCGGCGCCGTGGCCGTCTTCCTTGTCGCCCATCATGGTTTCCAGCGAACCGAGCACACCCAGTTCGGCTTCCACCGTGACGCCGATGGCGTGCGAGAACTCCACCACCTTGCGCGACACTTCGACGTTGTATTCGTAGCTGGCGACCGACTTGCCGTCTTCCATCAGCGAACCGTCCATCATCACGGACGTGAAACCGGACTTGATCGCTGCCATGCAGACTGCCGGCGACTGGCCGTGGTCCTGGTGCATGACGACCGGGATATGCGGATACGCTTCGACCGCGGCTTCGATCAGGTGACGCAGGAAAGCTTCACCGGCGTACTTGCGCGCGCCTGCGGAGGCTTGCATGATGACGGGCGCGCCAACTTCGTCGGCAGCCTGCATGATCGCAGTGACTTGCTCCAGATTGTTGACGTTGAAGGCTGGCAAACCGTAGCCGTTTTCGGCGGCGTGGTCCAGCAATTGACGCATGGATACGAGAGGCATGATAAAACTCCAGAACGATAAAAAAATCAGTACTCGCCGACCCTGAGAATCTTCAGGGCATTGGTGCCGCCGACTTGTCCAATCGGCTCACCCCAGGTCACGACGATCAAATCACCCTTTTGCACAACGCCTTGCGCCAGCAGTAAGTCCTGCACGCCCTTCAACACCACTTCGGTGTCGGTGGACTGCGCCAGTTCGAACGTGCGCACATTGCGGAACAGCGCGGCCTTCTGGCGCGTCGCGACATTGGGGGTAATGGCAAAAATCGGTACATCAATGTTATGACGGCTCATCCACAGCGCAGTGGAACCGGACTCGGTCAGCGCCGCAATCGCCTTCACGCGCAGGTGATGCGCGGTGAACAACGCGCCGTACGCGATCGACTGGTCGACACGGGTGAATTGCAGATTCAGGAAGTCTGCATCGAGCTTGCAGTCTTCGGATTTTTCCGCCGCCAGACAGATGGCCGACATGGCTTCCACGGTTTCCACCGGGTACTTGCCCGAAGCCGTTTCGGCCGAGGTCATCACGGCGTCGGTGCCGTCCAGCACGGCGTTGGCGACGTCGGAAACTTCAGCGCGCGTCGGCACGGCGTTGACGATCATCGATTCCATCATCTGCGTGGCAGTGATGGTCAGCTTGTTGGAAGCACGCGCCATCTTGATCATGCGCTTTTGCAGACCCGGCACGGCAGCGTTACCGACTTCCACGGCGAGATCGCCGCGCGCGACCATGATGCCGTCGGAAGCGTCGAGAATCTCCTGCAGCAGCGGGATCGCTTCGGCGCGTTCGATCTTGGCGATCATCAATGGCTTATGGCCATACGGCTCAGCGGCCACATTGCCAAGCTGGCGCGCCATTTCCATGTCGGTCGCGTTCTTCGGGAACGACACGGCAACGTAGTCGGCCTGGAAGCTCATCGCCGTCTTGATGTCGTCCATGTCCTTGGCCGTCAGTGCCGGTGCCGACAAACCGCCGCCCTGGCGGTTGATGCCCTTGTTGTTGGACAGTTCGCCGCCGATCTTGACGACCGTGTGGATCTCGTTGCCCATCACGCGTTCGACCACCAGCACGATCAGGCCGTCGTTGAGCAACAGCACGTCGTCGCCCTTGAGGTCGCGCGGCAATGCCTTGTAATCGAGGCCGACGCGCTCCTGATTGCCCATGGTGCAATCGGCGTCGAGAATGAATTTGTCGCCGTTGTTGAGGTTGATCTTGCCGTTTTCAAACTTGCCGACGCGAATCTTCGGGCCTTGCAGGTCGGCCATGATGGCGACCTTGACGCCACAGGCGTCGGCCACTTCGCGCACCAGCGTGGCGCGGTCGATATGATCCTGCGCCTTGCCGTGAGAGAAGTTCAAGCGCACCACATTCACACCCGCCTTGATCATGCGCGTCAGTGTCTCTCTGTCGCTGGAAGCGGGGCCGATGGTGGCGACGATCTTGGTTGCTCTTTGCATGAAAATCTTTCTCTGACCGTGGTTGAAAAGCTCGTTGTCTCGTTATCTTCGTGGGCGCTGCGTCGTAATTTAACGACGACTTATTGCGCACGCTGCATCAGAATTTCCACTGCCGGCAGGGTCTTGCCTTCCAGGAACTCCAGGAAAGCGCCGCCGCCGGTCGAAATATAGCCGACCTTGTCGGTGATATCGTATTTGGCGATCGCCGCCAGCGTGTCGCCGCCGCCGGCAATCGAGAAGCCCTTGGAGTCGGCAATCGCATGCGCCAGCGCCATCGTACCTGCGCCGAACTGATCGAATTCGAACACGCCCACCGGACCGTTCCAGACGATGGTGCCGGCCTTGGCCAGCTGCGCCGCCAGAATTGCCGAGGTCTTCGGACCGATATCGAAAATCATGTCGTCGTCGGCCACATCCCTGGCGTCCTTGACCGTCGCCACTGCGGTCGGCGAAAACTCCTTGCCGCACACCACGTCGACCGGAATCGGCACCGATGCGCCGCGCTTGGCCATCATCTCAATGATGGCCTTGGCTTCGTCGACCAGATCAGCCTCGACCAGCGACTTGCCGATCTTCAGGCCGGAGGCCAGCATGAAGGTGTTGGCGATGCCGCCGCCGACGATCAGGTTGTCGACCTTGTCGGCCAGTGCTTTCAGGATCGTCAATTTGCTTGAGACTTTGGAACCGGCGACGATCGCCACCAGCGGACGCGCCGGCTGGTTCAGGGCCTTGCCCAGCGCATCGAGTTCGGCGGCCAGCAACGGGCCGGCGCAAGCGATCGGTGCGAACTTGGCAATACCGTAGGTTGTTGCTTCAGCGCGGTGCGCCGTGCCGAAAGCGTCGTTGACGTAAACGTCGCACAGCTTGGCGATCTTTTGCGCCAGCTCGTCGCTGTTCTTCTTTTCGCCCTTGTTGAGGCGGCAATTTTCCAGCAGCACGACCTGGCCGGGCGCGACGTCCACGCCATCGGTCCAGTCCGATACCAGTTTGACTTCCGCGCCCAGCAATTCCGACAGACGCTTGGCGACCGGCGCCAGCGAATCTTCCGGCTTGAACGCACCTTCAACCGGGCGGCCCAGGTGTGATGTCACCATCACCGCCGCGCCGGCGTCGCGCGCCTCGCGAATGGCCGGCACCGAAGCGCGAATGCGCGTATCTTCGGTGATATTGCCTGCATCATCCTGCGGCACGTTCAGATCGGCGCGAATAAAGACGCGCTTGCCTTGCAGTTGATTGGAAGAGATGAGATCGCTGAGTCGGTTGAATTTCATTTTTCGCAGAATCGAAGGTGGGGCAAAAACGCGTTATTTTACTCTACCCGCCCTGCTCCCAGCATGGTTTTCGGAGGGGAATCAGGGAAACGCGACAAGGAAAACCGCCATAATGCCCATCAGCGCCTACATGAGGGGCTACAGCGCCAGACGCAGCACCGTGAACAGTGTCATCCCGGCAACAATCGTTCCCAGCAGATGCCGCGTCGCCATGAAAAAGAGGCCGCCGCCGATACCCGCCAGCAACTTGGGATTGGCCCAGTTGATATCCACCGCACCGCCCGACGTCACCAGATCCGGCATCACGATCGCCGCCATCGCCGCTGCCGGCGCATAACCAAGAGCATGCTGCAGCTTGGGCGGCAGCTTGACCGCATGGCCGAACAGGAAAAAGCCGCTGCGGGTCAGCAAGGTCGACATCGTCAACAAGACTATAGAAACCCAAACGTCGAAGGCGTTCATTCTTTTTCCTTAACGATAAATTTATCCGCCAGCATGGCGGCGGCCATGCCGATCACGACCGCCAGCAACAAACCCAGCCGGTACGGCAGATTGATTGCCACAACGGCAACCGCGCCGGACACGATCACGCCGGCCAGCGCTGCACGGTTGATGACCATCGGAATCATGATGGCGATCAGCGCCAGCGTCCCGGCGAAGCCGATGTTCCAGCTTTCGGGGATCTGGCTGGCCAGCAGGATGCCGACGATGGCGCCGACCTGCCAGGCAAACCAGCCCGGATAGCAGACTGCCTCGAAAAAGCCCAGCTTGCCGGCCGGCTGATGCACCGTATGCGCCGGGAAGCGCTGCGGGAAGAATCCCATGGAAATGTCGCCGTTGAAGTAGCCGTACCAGACGCGGCGATACCAGGGCAAATGGGCGAAATGCGGCGCCACGGCGGCGGAGAAGATGACGAAACGGAGATTGACGATCATGGCCGTCAGGAAGATCACGATCAGCGGCGTATGCGCCGCCAGCAGCGGCAGGACGGCGAATTGGGCGGATCCGGCGTAGACGGTGAGCGTCATGGCCAGCGATTGCCAGATGGTCATGCCGGACTTGACCATCGCCATGCCCGACACGATCCCCCAGGCCAGCACGGCAGGAATGGTCGACGCGCTGGCGCGCCAGCCTTCCTGAAACGCCTCTTTCTCGATACGTCGCGCCTGCGCCTTTGCCTGTGCATCCGCGGCTGCGGCAGATCCTGCTGTCGGGTCAGATCGACTGTCCCCGGCGTCTGTCTCCTTGTTCATTTCGCCCTGATCGTTTTTATTGAGAACTTGCTACATAGCATTTTTACGTAGTTCGAACATTTTATAGATGAAACTTTTTACGCGCTTGTTCCGTTAAAATGTGGACTTCGCAGCGTTGACCGCAGCTTTACCATTCATCGGAGACTTTCATCATGTCCATGGCAGACCGCGACGGAAAAATCTGGAAAGACGGCGCACTGATCGACTGGCGCGACGCCACCATTCACGTACTGACCCACACGCTGCATTACGGCATGGGCGTATTCGAAGGCGTGCGCGCATACAAGACGCCGCAGGGCACGGCGATTTTCCGCCTGAAGGAACATACCCAGCGCCTGTTCAACTCGGCCAAGATTTTCCAGATGGAAGTGCCTTTCGACCAGGCCACCATCCTCGAAGCGCAACGCCAGGTGGTGCGTGAAAACAAACTCGAATCCTGCTACATCCGCCCGCTGATCTGGATCGGCTCCGAAAAGCTCGGCGTGTCCGCCAAGGGCAACAAGATCCACGTCGCCATCGCCGCCTGGCCATGGGGCGCCTATCTCGGCGAAGACGGCATCACCAAGGGCATCCGCGTCAAGACTTCGTCCTTCAGCCGCCATCACGTCAACGTGTCGCTGGTGCGCGCCAAGGCGTCGGGGTACTACATCAATTCCATCCTCGCCAATCAGGAAGCGCTGGCCGACGGCTACGATGAAGCGCTGCTGCTGGACACCGACGGCTACGTGTCGGAAGGTTCGGGCGAAAACGTCTTCATCGTCAAGAACGGCAAGGTCTACACCCCCGACCTCGCGTCCTGCCTCGACGGCATCACGCGCGACGCCGTGCTGACCATGGCGCGCGATCTCGGCATAGCCGTCATCGAAAAACGCATCACGCGCGACGAAATGTACTGCGCCGACGAAGCCTTCTTCACCGGCACTGCCGCTGAAATCACGCCGATCCGCGAACTCGACAACCGCACCATCGGCAACGGCGGGCGCGGCCCGATCACCGAAAAGCTGCAATCCCTGTTCTTCGACGTCGTGTCCGGCAAGGCGCCGCAGTATCAGCACTGGCTGACGCTGGTCTGATATCGGCTACCCTGAACGCATACACTGAACGAATTTCCTGAATTACTGCATCACATTTAAAGCACCCAGCAACGGAGAATCACATGAGCCAAGTTCAACAAACCCAGCCAGTACAACTCGACGGCAAAGACCTGCCGGCGCATTGCCCGAATCCAAACATGCCGCACTGGTCGTCGCACCCGCGCGTGTTCCTCGAGCTGGACGCGCACGGAGCCGCCAAGTGCCCCTACTGCGGTACGCAATACCAGTTGAAACCTGGCGCCGTCGTCAAGGCTCACTAAGCACAACGACACGCCATAGCGACACAGACAAAGAGGGCCACCAAGAATTGACTGGCCCTCTTTGCTTTTTCCTCCGGAGAAAACATGCCACGCGCCAAACTGATACAAGGTTCACCCGACGAAGTTGAAGCGGCCTATTACGACGCGCTCGCCAGGGCCGATCTGGAAGCCCTGATGGCATTGTGGGCCGAGGATGAAGAAATCGTCTGCGTCCATCCCGGCGCGGTGCGCCTGATCGGCCACGTGGCGATACGCAACTCCTGGGAAGAAATCCTGGCGCGCGGCGGCTTGCATATCCAGCCGCGCCAACTGCATGCGGCGCACACGATGACCACTGCGGTCCACAACGTCATCGAAGATATCCAGCATCCGGAAAACGCCCGCGCCGACGTGCACGTGATCGCTACCAACATCTACATGAAAACCGCGCAAGGCTGGCGCATCGTCACCCACCACGCCTCGGTGGCGCCGGGGCCTGCGCCGACGGAACCGGTGACCGAAACGATGCTGCACTAGCCTGCCGAATACCTTGCGGCGGGAAATCCACCCGCTGCCGCCGCAACACGTTGCTGCCGTCCTTCGGCGCTTCCTTTGATATACGTAAGAAGTCAGATGCAATACTCCGCACCCCGCTGGCTCCCCGGCGGCAACCTGCAAACCATTTATCCCGCCACCTTCATCGCCAAACCGCCGGTGCGTTTCCGGCGCGAGCGCTGGGATACGCCTGACGCCGATTTCATCGACGTCGACTTTGTCGACGGCCAGCCGGGGCAACCGCTGGCAGTACTGTTTCACGGGCTGGAAGGCTCGTCGGACAGCCACTACAGCCGCGCCTTCATGGCCGCCGTCGCCGCACGCGGATGGTCCGGCGTGGTGCCGCACTTTCGCGGCTGCTCCGGCGAGATCAACCTGGCGCCGCGCTTTTATCATTCCGGCGACAGCGCCGAACTCGACTGGATTTTGCAGCGCCTGGCGAGCCACCGCAGCACCATCGGCGCGGCGAAGTTTTACGCAGCAGGCGTATCGCTGGGCGGCAATGCCCTGCTGCGCTGGCTGGGGGAATCTCAACACCAGGCGGAGTTCATCGACGCCGCCTGCGCCATCTCGGCGCCGCTCGATCTGGCCGGCGGCGGCGCTGCGCTGGCGAGCGGCTTCAATCGCATCTATTCGCACGTGTTCCTGCGCACCATGCGTACCAAGTCGCTGGTCAAGCTGAATCAATTTCCCGATCTGTTCAGCCGCGATGCGCTGATGCAGGCGCGCGACCTCTACACCTTCGACAATATCGTCACGGCGCCGCTGCACGGCTACCGCAACACCGAGGACTACTGGGACCGTGCCAGCGCCAAACACATCCTGCACGACATCACCGTGCCGACGCTGGTGCTGAATGCGCAGAACGATCCCTTCCTGCCGGCGCGCTATCTGCCGCAAAGTGCAGCGGCCTGCGTCAAACTGGAATATCCTGCAGAAGGCGGCCATGTCGGCTTCGCCACCGGCGCGCCGCCGGGCAAGCTCGACTGGCTGCCGCAGCGCATGCTGCATTTCCTCGAAGGCAAATAAATCTATGGATGAGATCGTCCGGCAAGCCATGGCCAAGTGGCCGAACGTGCCGCATTGCTTCGGCTGGCTGATGCTGGACGCGCGCGGCAACTGGCGCATGCGCGACGAACGCGCGCAACATCTCAAGCTGCCGGGCGACAAGATCCTTCATCCGGCGCTGCTGGGCTTCATCAACCGCAATTACACGCATGACACCGAGGGCCGCTGGTATTTCCAGAATGGTCCGCAGCGCGTCTATGTCGATCTGGAGATCTCGCCCTATATCGTCCGCACCGATCCGTCGGCAGGCTTCGTGCTGCACACCGGCGAGACGCTGCCGATGCCGTCGCAGGCATGGCTGACGCAGGAGGGACGCTTGCTGTTGGTTGCAGGAGAAGTTGTCGCCGCGCTGGACGACAGAGACGCCGCCGGCGTGCTTGCCGCCCTCACGCTGGACGGCGCTCCGGCCAGCGACGAGCAAATCATGGCATGGCTGGAAGGCAAACACCGCGGCGCGCTGAGCCTGCCGCATGGCGGACAGGTTCTTGCCTTGCAATGGACTGCAGCAGAGAACCTCTCGGAACAATTCGGCTTCGTCGCCCAACCGCGTGCCGCGGAAGAAACGCAAACCGCAAACTGACCGCTCGCCTCGCCCGGCTTATCCGCGCCCTTTGGTTTCCTTCATTTCTTCTTTCCACTGCTCTTTGAGGTCGCGTTCACGCGCATCGATCATCGCCTGATCGTAGAAGGTCGCGTCCGGCGCCGTGCGCGCAATACCCAACTGCTCAATCGCCGCCGGCAAACTGCCGGACAAGAAGTAGGATTCCGCCAGCGCCATATGCTGCAAGGCCTGCTTGCCCTGCGCTGCGTATGCTTTGGCGAGCAGATTCTGCACCGCCACTTCGCTGCGATAGAGTTGCGCCTGATCCCGCAGATACGTCACCGCCTGGTCGTAGCGGCGGCTTTCAATCAGCGCGTCGGCGTATTGCCGCGCCGCCATGCGCGAGATGGGAAACTGTTTACGCAAGGTATCGGCAATCTTGAGCGCCTGCTCGGGCTGCTTTTTGGCGATCTTGATGTCGATCTCCAGATTGCTGAACAGGATGCTCGGCACCATCGGCTGCGACGCCGCACGCGCTTCTTGCAACAAGGCATCCGCCTTGTCGTAGGAACGCTGCAGGTAGGCGGCATACGCCAGCCCGTACTTGGACACCATGATCTGCATCTTGGTGTTCTGGCGCAATTGCGATTCGAAGTAAGCCTGCGCGTCGCGCACGCCCTGCGCCGAATTATCCTGCAACAGCCGCACGCGGGCGCGGATCAGCTGGAAGTCGGGGTTGTCTGCACGCTGCTTGTAGCGCTGGTCGCGAATGCGCGCCTGGATGTCGGCGATACGTTCCGTCGTCAGCGGGTGCGTCAGCAGGTAAGGCGGCAAGGAGTCGCCGAAATTGCGCGAAGCGCTTTGCAGGCGGCCGAAAAACGCCACCATGCCGGAGGTGTCAAAACCGCCGTCGCGCAGAATCTGCAAGCCGACACGATCGGCTTCGCGCTCGGCATCGCGGCTGAAATTCAGCTGCCGCTGCATCGCCACGCCGGTGCCGCCCATCATGGTCGCCATGGCGGCGTCGCCACCCACCTTGGACACACCGGCCAGCGCGCCGAGCACGATGGAAGCCAACTGGATCATGGAATTTTGCTTTTGCTGTCCGATCATGCGCGCGATATGGCGCTGCGCGACGTGGCCGATTTCATGCGCCAGCACGGACGCCAGTTCCGATTCGCTTTGCGCCGCCAGCAGCAAGCCGGAGTGCACGGCGATAAAACCGCCCGGCAAGGCAAACGCATTGAGCACCGGATCGCGCACGGCGAAGAAGAAGAAATCGTAACCGGCTTCTCCACGCACATCGGGGCGCACCGACACCAGATTCGAGCCGAAGTTGTTCAAGTATTCGAGCAACGGACCATCGTCGAGATAATCCGGATCGTGCCGGATCTCCTTCATGATCTGCTCGCCCAGCTTGCGCTCCATCAGCGGCGACAAACCTTCGCGCTCGGTGTCGCCGAGCGTAGGCAAGGTTTGCGCTGTACTGAGGTTGGGCGCCACCGCCAGAGGCAGGCTCGCCAGCGACAAGGCCAGCGCCGCCAGCAAGGGGCGCAAGCGAAAAAAACGATGCCGTGACGGTGTAACGGTATTGCTGGTTCGGGCGGGGACGACTGGCTGACGCATAGGGACAATGAAATAGTTACCTGCGATGCCTGCTATGATACTCGCAGTATTCACTGCTCCGACATTCTGCCGCCATGACTTCTTCCACGACCATCCATTCCGACGCTGACAATCATCAGAACAATCAAGGCCTGACGCATTTCGACCAGGGCGGCCAGGCGCACATGGTGGATGTCGGCGGCAAGGCTGAAACGCACCGCGTCGCCATCGCCAGCGGCGCCATCCGCATGAAGCCCGAAACGCTCGCGGTGATTCAATCCGGCACCGCGAAAAAGGGCGACGTGCTCGGCATCGCTCGCATTGCCGCCATCATGGCTTCCAAGCGCACCAGCGATCTGATTCCGCTGTGCCATCCGCTGGCGCTGACGCATGTTTCGGTAGAGTTTGACATCGACCAGGCGCAATCGAGCATCGGCTGTACCGTGCGTGTGGAAACGCAGGGAAAGACCGGCGTCGAGATGGAGGCGCTGACTGCAGTGCAGGTCGGCCTGTTGACGATTTACGATATGTCCAAAGCCATCGATCGCGGCATGGTGATGACGGACATCCGTGTGCAGGAAAAACACGGCGGCAAATCCGGATCGTGGTCGCAGGCGTGACCTTGCATTAGCCTGGACGGGCTGAAATTCAGACATAAAAAAAGCGTGCCGGTATGCACGCTTTTTTTATGTCTGCAAGAAAATCACTCTCGGCAGTTTTCCGGCGCGTATTGCGCTGGCAAGGTGCCTGGATGATCTGCCGCGCCCAATGCACGGCAGGCCCAGCTAGTGGCGCCGGTGGTGACGGTCGGCACCAGCACCAGGGTTTTGTCGCTGGCGTCGCTGCCGATCTTGCCGAAAGTAATTGTGATGACGCCGCCGTTTGCAGCGGTCGTGGTTCCGTCGGCAATTTCGATCTTGGCCACATTGGATGTCCCGGTAAAGCTATAGCCGGTTGCCGCCTGATTGAAGGCGGTTCCGCCTCTTGCCATGATGGTTTCCGTCACCGCCATTTTTGCCGGCGCCGCCAGATTGATGCCTTCTGCTACCTTGGCGCGGATGAGATGGTCGCGATATTGCGGAATCGCCACCATGGCCAGAACGCCAACGATAGCGATGACGATCATCAATTCAATCAGGGTGAAACCGGTTTGTGTATAACGTGCGGACCGTGTTGCTTGCATATTGTTTTCCTATTACAAAAAATAGATTTCTCGGGAGCGTCGCCTGGCGATCTGTCCATCGCCGCGGTTTTCTCTCCGGCAACGCCTTACTCCCCGCATGGATCATATTCGCCAACGGCAAATTTGTGAACATTTTTATAACCACGCGGGCAAGGCGGGATAGCGCCGAAACGCAGCACGCCTTGCCTGCCGACATCACGCCGCTTGCTTGTTCGCCCTGCGCGCCAGTAAGCTACCGACGATCACTACGCCGACGGCGCCGATCAGGCCCGGCAGGCTCAGATGCAATTGCAGACCAGGCACCGTAAATTCGTGGTGCGGCAGATAGGTCTGCACCCAACCCCGGATCGCCACGTCGGAAATGATCATGCCGCCCGCCAGGTAACCGAGCAGCGCCGCGCCCAGCGTGATGATCAGCGGCGCCTTTTCCATCAGCTTGAGCACCAGCGTGCTGCCCCAGACGATGATAGGAATGCTGACGAGAATGCCGAACACCACCAGCAACAACTGATGCTCGCCGGCGGCCTGTTCGGCCGCGCTGGCGATGGCGATGACGTTGTCCAGGCTCATCACCAGATCGGCCACGATGATGGTCTTGATCGCTGAAAACAATTTGTCGCTGCCGCTGATTTCTCCATGACCGTCGTCATCGCTCAACAGCTTGGTGCCGATCCAGAACAGCAGCACGCCGCCGACCAGCTTGATATAGGGCATCTGCAGCAGGCTTACCGCAAACGCGATCAGTACGATGCGAATGGCGATGGCGCCGAACGTGCCCCACAGGATCCCGCGAAAACGCAGGTTGCTCGGCAAGTTGCGACATGCCAGCGCGATCACGATGGCATTGTCGCCACCGAGCAAAATATCAATCAGGATGATCTGGCCGACTGCAAGCCAATTCAACTCCAGTAAAAAATCCATTAACCGTTCCCCCAAATATTATGCGGACATCAGGAGCTGCTAACAAAATGTCGCTGGCAAGGCGCGCCGACGCAGACAGTACGCAGGTACCTCAGTTAAGCTGAAGCGGGATGTGCAACGCCGCCAGCGGCATTTTGTTAGCAGCTCCAAGCAATATGGGGAGCCGGAGCTCCCCATATTGGTATGTCACCGGTCAGGCCGGGAAGTTCTGCCGATACTGCAACAACTGCGACAAATCCACCCAGCCTGCCGTTTGCTTGCTATCGCAGCAGACGAATTACAGAACCGACTTCAGCAGACGCGCCATTTCGGAAGGATTGCGTGTTGCCTTGATGCCGCACTCTTCCATGATCGCCAGCTTGGCTTCGGCAGTATCGGCGCCACCGGAGATCAACGCACCGGCGTGGCCCATACGCTTGCCTGGAGGCGCAGTCACGCCGGCGATGAAGCCGATGACTGGTTTCTTCATGTTTTCCTTGACCCAGTACGAAGCGTTGGCTTCGTCAGGACCGCCGATTTCACCGATCATGATGACGGCGTCGGTGTCAGGATCATCATTGAATGCCTTCATGATGTCGATGTGCTTCAGACCGTTGATCGGGTCGCCGCCGATACCGACTGCGGACGATTGGCCCAGACCCAGTGCTGTCAGCTGACCGACGGCTTCGTAAGTCAGTGTGCCCGAACGCGACACCACGCCGATACGGCCCTTTTTGTGGATGTGGCCTGGCATGATGCCGATCTTGATTTCGTCCGGTGTGATCAGACCTGGGCAGTTAGGGCCCAGCAGCAGCGTCTTGCTGCCAGCCTTTGCCATGCGGTTTTTCAGTTCCAGCATGTCGCGGACAGGAATGCCTTCAGTGATACAGATGGCCAGGTCCAGATCGGCTTCAACGGCTTCCCAGATGGCAGCGGCTGCGCCGGCCGGCGGAACGTAGATCACGGAAACAGTCGCGCCGGTTGCCTTCTTGGCTTCGGAAACATTCGCGAAAATTGGAATGCCTTCGAAATCTTCGCCAGCCTTTTTCGGGTTCACGCCTGCAACGAATGCATTCTTGCCGTTCGCGTAGTCGCGGCACATGCGTGTGTGAAATTGACCGGTTTTGCCGGTGATACCTTGGGTGATGACTTTGGTGTCTTTATTGATCAGAATCGACATAGCTATTCCTTGTCCTATTATTTACCGTTGGCTGCAGCAACAACTTTTTGCGCAGCTTCTTCCATGCTGTCTGCCGAGATGATAGGCAGGCCGGAGTCGGCCAACAGCTTCTTGCCGATTTCTTCGTTGGTGCCCTTCATGCGCACGACCAGCGGCACTTTCAGGGACACAGCCTTGGACGCAGCGATCACGCCTTCGGCGATCACGTCACAGCGCATGATGCCGCCGAAGATGTTGACCAGGATGGCTTTCAGTTCTGGGTTCTTCAGCATGATCTTGAATGCTTCGGTAACCTTCTCTGTTGTTGCGCCGCCGCCCACGTCCAGGAAGTTGGCAGGCTCGCCGCCGAACAGCTTGATAGTGTCCATGGTTGCCATGGCCAGACCAGCGCCGTTGACCAGGCAGCCGATGTTGCCGTCGAGGGAGATGTAAGCCAGGTCGAACTTGGAAGCTTCGACTTCAGCCGGATCTTCTTCGTCCAGATCGCGGTAAGCGACGATTTCCGGATGACGGAACAATGCGTTGGAGTCGAAGTTGAACTTCGCGTCCAGAGCGATGACCTTGCCGTCGCCGGTCAGGATCAGCGGATTGATTTCGGCCAGCGATGCATCGGTTTCCCAGTATGCCTTGTACAGACCTTGCAGTTGCTTGCGTGCATCAACGACGGAAGCAGCTGGAACGCCGATCTTGGTGGCGATGCTGTCAGCGTCGGCGTCGGTCAGGCCGGTCGATGGGTCGATAGCGATCTGGTGAATCAGTTCCGGATGGCTTTCCGCGACTTCTTCGATGTCCATGCCGCCTTCGCTGGAAGCCATCAGGACCACACGTTGGCTCACACGGTCGGTGACCATGGAAACGTACAGTTCTTTCTTGATGTCAGCGCCTTCTTCGATCAGCAGGCGACGCACCTTTTGGCCTTCCGGGCCGGTTTGGTGAGTGATCAGCTGCATGCCGAGGATCTGGCTGGCGTATTCCTTGACTTGCTCCAGGGACTTGGCAACTTTCACGCCGCCGCCCTTGCCGCGGCCACCCGCGTGGATTTGCGCCTTGACGACCCATACCGGACCGCCCAGCGTTTCAGCTGCCTTGACAGCGTCTTCGACGGATTGGCACGGAATGCCGCGTGGAACGGTCACGCCGAATTGGCGGAGGATTTCTTTGCCCTGATACTCGTGGATTTTCATGGGAGCTTCCCTTTAAGACACTATTAAATAAAACTTACTGGATTGAAATCCGGCTGGCGGCAACACCGCGCGGCGCGAATGGAGGCAAGAACCCGCGATTGCGCAGCCCGCCCGAAAGGGGACGCGCTGAAGCCGGAAAGCCTCGCGGATTGCTTAATAGAAGGTACAGACAGTGCGTTGGGCATAGAGAATGCCATTTGATCAACATTAATCGTTGTCGCATTGCGTGTCGTCATCGCAAAGATTGCCATGACAGCCGCTAATGCGGCGCAGCAAAAACCCGGAGATTTTAGCACAGCTCGGCCGGACTAGGCAGTAGGATCGGCTGCTACGAGGTATTTTGCAGAGATTAACGCAGAATAAAGGCGGGGATGGAATCGAAGCGTCACTTGGGATTTTCCCCCGTCCGACGATGCGCTTATCGAGGTATCACGACGCGAGACCATCTCGCTCAGTCGTCGTCATGCTGCACCTCGTTCCAGGCGGTTTTGACCGCAACCTGGATTGCGCGATGCGAAAAACCGCGCTGCTGCAGGAAGCGCATGCACTTGGCGCGTTCGCCGGCGTCTGTCGGCGCTTCGGCGTACTTGCGACTCAGCACCTCGCGCGCGCGTTGCGTCTCGCCTTGCGCCAGCTCAAGCTTTGCATCACCCAGCGCCTCGCCGTCGATTCCATGGCTTTTCAGCTCGGACAAGATACGATTATTGCCGTAGCGGCCCGCGCGGCGATGCACCAGCGATTCGGAAAAGCGTTCTTGAGAGAGGAATTTGGATTCTTGAAGCCAGTTGAGCAGGGCTTCGATATCGTCGTCATCTTGCGCGTAAGGGGTTAGCTTACGCGCAAGTTCCAGACGACTATGCTCACGTGAAGAGAGATATTTGAGCGCTCGTGCCTTCAGGCTGAGTTGCGGCCTGGGCATCGGTTACACCGTCGCGATCGTTGCAACCGACAAGACCCGAGCGAAGTACAACGACATCAGGATTCTTCTGCAGCTACGTTCTTTGCAGAACCTTTTCCAGTCGGCGCCGGTGTCGCAGCGGCTGCGCCTGCGCTACCAGCGGCCAACTCAGGAACGCCCAGGGAAGCGCGCACCTTGTTTTCGATTTCGCGTGCCAGTTCAGGACGTTCTTTCAGATAATTGCGAGCGTTGTCCTTGCCCTGACCAATGCGTTCGCCGTTGTAGCTGTACCAGGCGCCCGACTTTTCAACGATCTTGGCGTCGGAGCCCAGATCGAGGATTTCACCTTCGCGCGATGTGCCTTCTCCATAAAGAATGTCGAAGTGCGCTTCGCGGAACGGCGGCGCCACTTTGTTCTTGACGACCTTGACCTTGGTTTCGCTGCCGATGACCTCGTCGCCGGACTTGATCGAACCGGTACGGCGAATGTCCAGACGGACGGAAGCGTAGAACTTCAGCGCATTACCGCCGGTAGTCGTTTCCGGGTTGCCGAACATGACGCCGATCTTCATGCGGATCTGGTTAATGAAGATGACCGTGGTGTTGGTACGGTTGATGCTGCCGGTCAGCTTGCGCAATGCTTGCGACATCAGACGTGCCTGCAAACCCGGCAGGGAGTCGCCCATGTCGCCTTCGATTTCAGCGCGCGGCGTCAGTGCTGCGACCGAGTCGATGACGATCAGGTCCACACCGCCGGAGCGCACCAGCGCGTCGGTGATTTCCAGCGCCTGTTCACCGGTATCCGGTTGCGAGATCAGCAGATCGGACAGATTGACGCCCAGTCTCTGTGCGTAGGTCACGTCCAACGCATGTTCTGCATCGATGAAGGCGCAGGTGCCGCCGATTTTTTGCATTTCGGCAATGGCTTGCAGCGTCAGCGTGGTTTTACCGGACGATTCAGGACCGTAGATTTCAATCACGCGGCCACGAGGCAGGCCGCCGACGCCCAGAGCGATGTCCAGTCCCAGGGAACCGGTCGACACGACCTGGATCTCTTCGACAACCGCGCCATCTTCCATGCGCATGACCGAGCCTTTGCCGAACTGCTTCTCGATCTGTGCCAGAGCAGCGGCTAGCGCTTTGCTCTTTTCTGTACTACTGGCATTCGTGGCTTTTTTGTCGTCCATATGGTTTCTTTCAGCAAGAGGAGTCGTCTACATCAGTTAAACGATACTGTATAAAAAAACAGTTGTTCTTGCAAGTTCTTTTTCTGCTGTTGCAGATTTGCGTTAAAAACAACGCCGTCGGCGGCGGCGGTTGAAGTCGCGCCTTGGTGAAAGAAAGCAGCCTGCATCTGATGTCTGTTAGTATCGGCACCCCGATTATAGCCTCCCAGCCAAGGCCGCCTCGCCACCCTTATGTTGCGACACGGCAAAGAAAGCGGAACAAAACGACGCACCTCAGTGAGGAAAATGTCTTCAGCCTCTATAATTTGAACAAATTGCGTTAAATACCCGTTTTTTTCGTGGGTATTCACCATATCTGATATACATTTCTAGCTAGTAATATTACGTTTTTCGTATCCCCCCTTATGACCCTGGTTCCATTCAGCCGTATCAGCAGCCTGCGTTCGCTCATCATTGATGACATGCCCACCATGCGCCAAAACATCCGCATGCACCTGGGGCAGCTTGGCATCACGAAAGTCGACCAGGCCGGCACGCCCGACGAAGCGATCCGCTTCGTGGAAGCGGCCGCCTACGATCTGATCGTCTGCGACTACAACCTGAACAAGGAAACCAACGGTCAGCAGTTGCTGGAATTCTTCCGCACCCAGCACATGCTGCCGCCGACCACCATGTTCATCATGGTGACGGCGGAAAGCGGCTACAACCTGGTGGCCAGCGCCGCCGAGTTCCAGCCTGACGCGTACATGCTCAAGCCGCTGACGGCATCCAAGCTGGCCGAGCGCATCGATCGCCTGCTGGAAAAACAGAACGCCCTGCTGCCGATCAACGAAAAACTCAAGCGCAAGGACCAGGCCGGCGCCATCGTCGAGTGCGACAACGTACTGAAGGTTGCGCCGAAGTGGATCGTCGACATCCTCAAGACCAAGGGCAGCCTGCTGATCGAGCTGCGCCGCATCGAGGAAGCCCGCGCAGTCTATGCGCAGGCGCTGGAAATGCGCGACGATCTGGTCTGGGCCAAGGTCGGCATGGCGCGCTGCAATATCGTTGCGGGCCAACTGGATGACGCCAAGGTGCTGGTGCAGGACGTGCTGGCGCAGAATTCGCAATACATCGAAGCCTACGACCTGCTGGCGCAAATCGAAGAAGCCCAGGGCAACCAGAATGAAGCGTTGGACGCCTTGTCGCGTTCGTCGGAAATCATTCCGTCCGCGCGCCGCAGCCGTCTGGTCGGCGACGCCGCATACCGCGTCGGCGATCTGGAGCAGGCCAAGACGGCCTTCGACCGGGTACTCAAGCACACCAAGGGTTCGCTGACGGCGCAACCGAGCGACTTGCTGACGCTGGCGCAAGTGCACGTCGACACCGGCGATGCCGAAGGCGCGCTGGAATTGCTGGCCACGGCTCCCAAGCGCTATGCCGAATCGAAGATGTTCACCTCGGCGCAATCGGCGGTCGCCGCCCAGGCGCACGTGCAGCGCGGCGACATGATTTCCGCCGAAAAGGAATTCGAAAGCGCGATGCGATCGGCCGGCGGCGTGCCGTCCGAAATGGCCACCCTGGCGCTGGCGCGCGCAGCCTTCTCGATGGGCCGCGATGACGAAGGCGCAGAGCTGATCTCCAAGGCCGTCAAGTCGGATCACGAAAACAAAACGCTGCAGGCGCTGGCGCGCAAGGTGCTGATCGACAGCGGCCGCGAAAACATGGCCGACGAACTGGTCGACGGCGCGGTCAAACAGTGCATGTCCATCATCTCGGAAGCCAACGCGCTCATGCGCAGCGCCAAGCCCGACGAATCGCTGGCCAAGCTGGAAGAGGCGCTGCACAGCATGCCGGAAAACACCGGCGTCCTGATGGCTGCCGCCCAGCTGCATCTGCTTTGGATGAGCCAGCGCGGCATCAATCAGGAATACGTCAAGCGCGTCAATCGCTACCTCAACACCCTCGATCGTCTGATACCGGGCAACGACCGTGTCAGCAAGATGCATAAATTCTTACGCGAAGCGGTAGCAAAAGCCGCTCAGAAAAGCTGAACATGGACCCCAAACTGGCTGCGATCATTGTCCACGACATCAAAAATTCACTCGGCGTTCTCGAAGGCCAGCTGCGCATGCTGGCTGACGGCGCCACAGACGAACGCGCCGGCCAGGCGCACACCACTTGCCTGACCCTGCAAGAAAAACTGATCGGCTTCCTGACCTTGTACAAGGCCTCGTCGCAAGGTCTGACTGCGCAAGTCGACGCGCTGTCGCCCCAGGATTTCCTGGAAGGATTGCTGCGCCACCTGACCATCAATCAGACCGGACTCGAAGTCGTCATCAACCAGGAAGGCATGCCGGTAATCGCCTTCTTCGACGAAAACCTGGTCGGCCTGGCGCTCGAAGCGGCGCTTCAGAACGCCACCCGTTTCGCCCGTACGCGCATCGAGCTCGGCTGCCATAAAGATGGCGGCGGCATCGTGTTCAGCGTGCGCGACGACGGTCCCGGCATCGGCACGCACGAAGCCAAGCCGTCGACCGGCCTCGGCATGGATCTGTGCAAAGCCATCGCCGGCGCCCATCACAAAGGCGACAAGAAAGGCGAAGCCCTGCTCGCCAATCATCCCGACGGCGGCGCCCAATTTGAGCTGCGCCTGCCTTAATTTCCCCGACTTCACCCGGCGCCCGCCTGCCGCGCGCCGGTTCGTTCCTCACCATCTCCTTGAAACACATGCGCTGAGCAAATAAGCAAGCGCGAAAAAAATCGTTCTTTTCGCCGGACTTCGTCCGTAGAGTCGATCCCAAAGCGGCTGCAATTGCCTGTCAATTGCCGGCCCGGATTCGATCAGAAAAAGGAAAAGAACAACATGAAACGCCGTCGCCTGCTCCAGGCCATCGCCCTGTTGAGCGCCAGCGGCAGTGCAAGTCTTACATTGCCCGCCTTTGCACAAAACGCAAAAGTCACACCGCTGCGCATCGGTTATCAGAAATCGTCGACGCTGCTCACCATCATCAAGAGCAACGGCACGCTGGAGAAACTGCTGGCGCCGCTCAGCGTCAAGATCAGCTGGCACGAGTTTTCCAGCGGCCTGCCCTTGCTGGAAGCGCTCAACGTCGGCGGCGTCGATCTCAGCGCCGACGTGGCCGATACCGTGCCGGTGTTTGCGCAGGCAGCCGGCGCCAAACTGACCTACGTGGCGCAGGAAGCTCCCTCGCCGTCGGCGCAGGCCGTCATCGTGCGCGCCGATTCAACGATCAGGACGGTGGCCGACCTCAGGCGCAAGAAGATCGCCGTCACCAAGGCGGCCGGCGTGCATTACCTGTTGATTGCGACGCTGGAAAAAGCCGGCCTGAAATTCAGCGACATCGACGTCGCCTATCTCACCCCGGCCGATGGGCGCGCGGCCTTTGAGCGCGGCAGCGTCGACGCCTGGGTTACCTGGGATCCGTTCCTCGCCGGCGTGCAGAAGCAAACGCCCGTGCGCGTCCTCTCGGATGGTCGCAATGTCGCCGACTATCAGCGCTATTACCTGGCGTCGACGCCGTTTGCCGAGGCGCATCCCGATGTGCTGGCCATCGTGTTCAACGAACTGAAAAAGACCGGGTTGTGGGTGCGCCAGTATCCCAAGGAAGCTGCGACCTTCCTGGCGCCGCTCTGGGGCCTGGATGCGCCGACCATCGAACTGGCGAACAGCCGTCGCAGCTACGATGTGCGCGCGGTGGTGGTGAGTGCGCTGGGCGAACAGCAACGCATCGCCGATACGTTTTTCGCTGCCGGCCTGCTGCCGAAAAAGGTCAATGCGACCGACGTGGCAATCTGGAAACCGGCTTAAAGAAGCATATGGATTGGCTCGACGCAACCACCGCGGCACTGGCGATCATCGCCGTACCGCTGGCGTTGCGTTTTCCCTTGCGTACAAAAGAAGATTCCTTGCCCTTCTCGTGCGACTGCACGGCGAAGGACGTCAAAGACGTAGCGGATTCAACGGGCCAATATCGAACGATTCCTCAGGAAGAAGAGCCGGCGCAAGAACGGCAACCCGACAGACGGCCGCCGTCTCACTTCGGCCCGCGCTAAGGCGCAAGAGACGCCGACGTCCGATTTGTCATGCAAGGCTGGCGCGCACGCTGATGTCGGCCTTCAACACCTTTGACACCGGACACCCTTTCTTTGCCGCATCGACGGCCTGGTCGAACTTGGCCTGATCCGGATTCTGCAATTTGGCCTTCACGTCCAGCACGATGGACGTGATGGAAAAACCGTCCTCGACCTTTTCCAGCGTCAGCGTGGCGTTGGTGTCGATGCGCTCGACGCCGAGACCGGCCTTGCCCAGGCGACTCGACAAGTCCATGGAAAAGCAACCGGCATGCGCCGCCGCGATCAGTTCTTCGGGATTGGTGCCGACGCCGTTTTCAAAGCGCGTGGAAAAAGAATATTGCGTTGCGTCCAGCGTCTTGCTCTCGGTGGTCAGTGATCCCTTGCCGTCTCTCAGACTGCCGTTCCAGACGGCGGAAGCTTGTCGTTGCATGGTGTTCTCCTTTGTACAAAACACCATCATGCGGCTGTGGCGAGCCAAGCGGCATCGGACAAGCGCGCAACCGGGCGTAGGAGAGCAGGAAGCGGCGCTGCATAAAAAAAGCCGCTCCGGAGAGCGGCTTTTTCAGCGTGACCGGAACACGTCCGGCCAGCGATCAACACATTACGACAATTGCTGGATACCCGCCAGCACCCAGCCGCCATTGCCGGAGACAGGTTTGGACAGATTCCAGATTTCGTTGAACTGCGTTGGCGACGAAGCCGGATCTTCCTTGATGAACCCGAAGAATTTCACGCTGGCCAGATAGTCGTTGCCGACCGTTTCCACGCCCAGCATATCGGCATCCAGCGAGACCACGTCGGTATGATTGGCCGAGGCGCCGCGTTCCTGCAATTGCAGCTTCAGCTCGCCGAACATTTCCGGCGTGGTGAATTCGCGGATGTCGTTGGCGTCGCCCTTGTCCCAGGCTGCCTGCAGACGGATAAAGTAGGTTTTGGCATTGCGCACAAAACCAACCGTATCGAAGTCGGCAGGAATACCGTAAGACGATTGCTCCGCTGCCGCAGCGCCCATGCCGACGGCCGTAGCGCCGCTACCGAAAGAAGTGCCTTGCAGCGCCTTCGGCGGTTGTGCCGGTTCCAGCAGGGAACCGATAGCCGGCGTGGAACTGCCGGATTGATCGGCACCCGGCGCCGACGCATAGGCCGGACGCTCGTTGCTGTTGCCTTCCGATTTGCGGCGGAACATGCGGTAGATGAACATCGCAACGAACGCCAGCAAGGCCACCATCAGAATGGTGCTGATCATGCTGGCCATGGCGCCGCCGAGACCGAAGTGCGACAACAAAGCGCCCAGGCCCAGGCCCAGCAGCGCTCCGCCGAGGATGCCCTTCCAAGGACTAGGCTTGGGTGCAGCGGCAGCCGGCGCTGCGGCAGGCGCTGCAGGCTTGGCAGCTGCGGCCTGGTTCTGCTGCATCGGGCTTTGCGCCTGACGGCTGGCGCCCGACGACTGTTTGCCGAACGAGCCGCCGCCGCCGAGACGCTTGGCCTCGACGCTGCTTACGCCAATTGATAGGGTCATCGCAGCCACTATCAGCGCGACAAATACTTTTTTCATGCTATCTCCTGAGATGGAATGTGATGCGAAGGCGGTCGCATCGGCCGTAAAGCAATAAAAACCGGTAGTAAAACAACCCAGGTCAAGGCATCGGATCAGATGCGGCAGACGCAACGAACACAACGCGAAACAAGATGCAGAAGGCGCGTGCCGTCAGCTATCGCCGCACGAAGGACGAAAACCGGGGATTGCCGCGAACGGCAAGAAGGGGATCAGACCCGCGGCGGACGGCCGGCGGGAGGAAGGAAAGGCGGTTGGCGCACATCGTCGCTGCGCAGCGCCGGCGCCAAGGTAGCCGAGTCGACGATGAAAGCCAGTGTCGGATTGAGCACGGTTTCGTCGCCAATGCCGGCGTGATTGGAAAAGTCTTCGCTGTCCGCATACGACGTGTCGTCGTCGCGGTCGGCTTGATCCGATTGATCAAGCACAGCCTGCAAGTCGTCAGCCACCGTCTGGCCGCTGCCGGCGACTTCCGTCAATTGGCGCTGCATCTCCAGCTGCACTTCCAGCATCTGCTGCTGTTGCACCCGCAACTCCAGCGCCGCCGAGTCGATGCCGGTCTTGTACGTCAGCATCCCTGCAAATACTTGCATGGGCAGCAGACAGATCAACAAGAGGGCAAACAGACGTTTCATTGAGGTTTTGAGGCAATTAACTCGAAAATTATACCAAGAGTCAGGTCAGATGCGGGCATTACGCTGATTTATCAAGGGCTTAAGAAGAAAATAAGGCCGCCTTGCCATACCGCAAAACAAGCGTGATTATGCGTTGCAATAGACCCCGATTTAGTAGAATATGCAGAAAAATACTGCAATATTCCTATAAAACACGAGACAACGCCGCATACTCCTGCGGATCCAACCATGCGTATCCTGCTTGCAGAAGATGACAGTGTCCTGGCCGACGGTTTGACGCGCTCGCTGCGTCATTCGGGTTACGCGGCCGATTGCGTCAAGAATGGCGTGGAAGCCGATTCCGCCTTGTCCACGCAAGACTTCGATTTGCTGATCCTCGACCTGGGCTTGCCCAAGATGTCCGGACTGGAAGTGCTGCGCCGCCTGCGCGCGCGCAACTCGCGCTTGCCGGTGCTGATCCTGACCGCGGCCGACTCGGTCGAGCAGCGCGTGCAGGGCCTCGACCTGGGCGCCGACGATTACATGGCCAAACCGTTTGCGCTGTCCGAACTGGAAGCGCGCGTGCGCGCCCTGACCCGGCGCGGCGCCGGCGGCGGTCCGACGGTGATCAGGCATGGTTCGCTCAGTTACGACCAGGTCGGCCGCATTGCTTACATCGGCGAACAAATGCTCGATCTTTCTGCACGCGAACTGGGCTTGCTCGAAGTATTATTGCAGCGTACCGGGCGGCTGGTTTCCAAGGAACAGCTGGTGGATCATCTATGCGAATGGGGCGAGGAAGTCAGCAATAATGCGATCGAAGTCTATGTCCACCGTCTGCGCAAGAAAATCGAAGTCGGCGGCATCCGCATTGCGACGGTGCGCGGTCTCGGATATTGCCTGGAAAAATTGCCCGACTCCATCGCCGGCGCCGGCATCAGCGTTGCCAGCAGCGCCTGATACGGCGCGATCTTCTTTTCTGTTTCCCCATCCGTGCATCCCTGCCGCAGGTGAATCGCATGCCTGACGCACGCGACGCTGTCGGTGTTTCGTCACCGCCTCCCACCAAAGGCAAGCGCCGCGCCGCCATCGCCACCCAGCCGGAAGAGCGCATCCAGCGCTCGCTGTTCGGCGAAATCCTCGACTGGATGCTGGCGCCGCTGCTGCTGCTGTGGCCGATGAGCATCGCCATCACCTACCTGATCGCGCAATCGATCGCCAACCAGCCCTTCGACCGCGCGCTGGAAGACAGTGTCACGGTGCTGGCGCAGCAGGTTTCCGAAGTCAACGGTAAAACCGTGGCGCGCCTGCCGGTGTCGGCGCGCGACCTGCTGCGCGCCGACGACATCGACAATATCTATTTCCAGATCACCGGCCCGCGCGGCGAATTCGTCGAAGGCGATCGCGACATGCCGCAGCCGACCACCGAGGACGACAAGCTGACCATCGGCACGGTCTTGTTCCGCAACGACATCCTGCATGGCAACGACGTGCGCATTGCGTATACCCAGGTCGATTTGCGCCGCACCTCGGAACAGCGCGCCACCTCGTCCAAAGAGCCGCGCCTGGCCACGGTGCAAGTCGGCGAAACACTCGAAAAACGCGCCCAGCTCGCCAACGAAATCATCAAGGGCGTGATCCTGCCGCAATTCGTGATCCTGCCGGTGGCGCTGGCGCTGGTCTGGTTTGCCTTGTCGCGCGGCTTGTCGCCGCTGTCGGAATTGCAGCAACGCATCCGTGCGCGCCGCCCCGACGACCTGAGCCCGATCGACTCCGGCCAGGTGCCGGAAGAAATCTCGCCGCTGGTGCGTTCGCTCAACGACATGCTGGCGCGGCTGTCGCAAACCATCGCGCTGCAAAAACGCTTCATCGCCGACGCTGCGCATCAGATGAAAACGCCATTGGCCGGCATGCGCATGCAATCCGAACTGGCCCTGCGACAGACCGATCAGGCTGACGTGCATCGCTCGCTGGAGCAGCTTGCCAAGAGTTCGGAATCGGCCACGCGCCTGGTGAATCAATTGCTGTCGCTGGCGCGCGCAGAAAACCAGACGCCGGAAACCTCGCCGTTCCAACCCATCGAATTGTCGGAACTGGCGCGCACCGTGGTGCAGGACTGGGTGCCGATGTCGTTCTCGCAGCGCATCGATCTCGGCTTTGAACAACCGGGCCATCCGATCATGATCGCCGGCAACGCCATCATGTTGCGCGAGCTGCTCAGCAACCTGCTCGACAACGCCCTGCATTACACGCCGCCGCTGGGCAGCGTCACCGTGCGTGCGCGCGACGATGACGAGACCGGCCTGGCTTTCCTGGAAGTGGAAGACACCGGCCCCGGCATCGCGCCGGGAGAACGCAATCATGTATTCGAACGCTTCTATCGCATCCTCGGCACCCACGCCGCCGGCAGCGGGCTGGGGCTGGCCATCGTGCGCGAAATTGCGCAGCAGCACGACGCCACCGTGGAGATCCTCAACAACCCGCGCAGCCAGGACCCCAAGGCGCCGGGTTGCCTGTTCCGCGTGACGCTGCCGATGACGCCGCGCCAAATCTACATCGACGACATCGGCTGACATGACAGAAAAAAACTCCGCCCGCGACGCCGCTACGCCCCCGGCCACACCGATGACGCCGGCCGCATACTGGGACAAGACCCGGCGCCTGACACTGGCCCTGCTGGGCCTGTGGTTCGTGGTGACCTTCGTCGCCGTGTTCTTCGCCCGCCAGCTCGATCGCGTGATCCTGTTCGGCTGGCCTTTGTCGTTTTACATGGCGGCTCAGGGCATCATGCTGGTCTATCTCGCCATCGTCGTGGTCTACACCATCCGGATGCGCCGCGCCGAACGCCGGCTGCACCTGCACAGCGAGCAAATGCATGGAGACTAACAAGCAATTCTTCCGCCGCCTGAGCGGCTACTACGCGTGGTACACGGTCGGCTTCATCCTGTTCCTGCTGGTGCTGGCGGTGCTCGAGCACGAAGGCATGCCGCGCGCCTGGATCGGCTACCTGTTCATGTTCGTCACGATCGCGCTGTATGCCGGCATCGGCGTCGTCTGCCGCACCTCCGACGTGCCGGAATATTACGTCGCCGGACGGCGCGTGCCGGCGCTGTTCAACGGCATGGCGACCGCCGCCGACTGGATTTCGGCGGCGACCTTCATCAGCCTGGCCGGCGGCTTGTACCTGCAAGGCTTCGACGGCCTCGCTTACATCATGGGCTGGACCGGCGGCTATTGCCTGGTCGCCCTGTTGATCGCGCCTTACCTGCGCAAGTTCGGCCAATACACCATTGCTGATTTTTTGGCGGAGCGTTATTCCGGGCGCTACAGCGGCAACTTCGTACGCATCCTGGCGGTCATCGCGACGATCATCATTTCCTTCACCTACGTGGTGGCGCAGATTTATGGCGTCGGCCTGATCACATCGCGCTTCACCGGCATTGATTTTTCGATCGGCATCTTCCTCGGCCTGGCCAGCATCCTGGTGTGTTCTTTCCTCGGCGGCATGCGCGCGATCACCTGGACCCAGGTCGCGCAATACATCATCATCCTGTTCGCCTATCTGATACCGGTGATCTGGCTGTCGGCCAAGCACACCAGCGTGCCGGTGCCGCAAGTCGCATACGGCTCGGTGCTGCCCAAACTGAACGCGGCCGAAAAACGCATCGCCGCCGATCCCAAGGAAAAGGAAGTCAGCGCCATCTTCCAGGCGCGCGCCGACGACTTCGACAAAAAACTGAAGACCCTGCCGCGCTCCTGGGAGGACGGCCGCATCGATGCGCAACATCACATCGAAGAAGTCAAACGCAACAGCCACGCTTCGCTGGCCGAGATCAAGAGCGCCAGCCGCGCACTGACCGCGTATCCCAAAACGGCGGAAGAAGCCGAGCGCAAGTGGAACGACGCCAAAGCCTACAACCAGGCGCGCGCGCAGCCGCCGGTATCGCAAACCGAACCGTTCCCCGGCAAAGATGAAGAAGCATCGGAGATCAAACGCAACAACTTCCTGGCGCTGGTGTTTTGCCTGATGCTCGGCACCGCGGCGCTGCCGCATATCCTGATGCGTTACTACACCACGCCGACGGTGCACGAAGCGCGCAAGTCGGTGTTCTGGACCCTGTTCTTCATCATGCTGATCTACATCACGGTGCCGGCGCTGGCGATCCTGGTGAAGTACGACATCTACACTTCACTGGTCGGCAGCAACTATGCGCACCTGCCGGACTGGGTGTACTACTGGGCCAATATCGACAAGGTCAATCCGCTGGTCAGCATCACCGACCTCAATCACGACAATGTGGTGCAGCTCGGCGAGATCGCGCTGGACGGCGACATCATCGTGCTGGCCACGCCCGAGATCGCCGGCCTGCCCTACTTCATCTCCGGCCTGGTGGCGGCCGGCGGGCTGGCGGCGGCGCTGTCGACCGCGGATGGATTGCTGCTGACGATTTCGAATGCCTTGTCGCACGACGTGTATTACAAAGTCATCGACCCGACGGCCTCGTCGCAAAAGCGCGTGACCATTTCCAAGCTGTTGCTGCTGGTGGTTGCCCTGCTGGCCGCCTATGCAGCGTCGTTGAAACCGGGCGACATTCTGTCCATGGTCGGCGTGGCCTTTTCGCTGGCGGCATCGACCTTGTTCCCGGCGCTGGTGCTGGGCATCTTCTGGAAGCGCGCCAACCAGGCCGGCGCCGTTGCCGGCATCGTCGCCGGCTTTGTCATGTGCGTGTATTACATGCTGACCACGCACCCGGCCTTCGGCGGTCACGCGGCGAATCAGTGGTTCCACATTGCGCCGATCTCAGCCGGCATCTTCGGCGTGCCGGTCGGCATTGCCGCGCTGGTGATCGTCAGCTTGCTGACGCCGCCTCCCGATGAACGCACGCTGGCTTTAATCGACCATATCCGCACGCCCTGATTCAGCGCGCGAAAGGCAGTCCCGGCACTTCTTCTGCAGGCATGACGGTGACCGCCACTTGCATGGTTTGCGCGCCGCCGCCGATCAGCACGCCGCGCAGGGGGGAGATGTCGAGGAAGTCGCGCCCCCAGCCCAGCGTGACGTGGCTGATGTCGGGAAAGATGCCGTTGGTGGGATCGGCATCGATCCAGAAACCGGGCTGGCCGTCGCTGCCCGGACAATACACCGAGACCCAGGCGTGCGAGGCGTCGGCGCCGATCAGGCGTATCTGCCCCGGCGGCGGTTGCGTCAGCAGGTAGCCGCTGACGTAGCGCGCCGACAAGCCCAGCGAACGCAGGCAGGACAGCATGAAGTGCGCAAAGTCCTGGCACACGCCGCGCTGATTGACGAACACTTCCGTAACCGGCGTCGACACCGTGGTCGCTTCGGGATCGAAGGTGAATTCATTGAAGATGCGTCGCATCAGCGCGCCGACGCCTTCCAGCAGCGACAAACCCGGCGTGAAACATTCCAGCGCGTAGCGCGCGAATTCCAGCTTGATCCTGACGTGCGACGATTCAAACATGAAGCTGGAAGCTTCCAGCATGTCCGGCGGCAAATTGCGCTGGGCGTGATACGACAAGGTCTCTGCCACCTGCTCCCATGGCGGCGTAGATACCGGCAGCGTGCGCGATGAAATTTCCACCCAGGATTCGGCATACACCTCGAGGCTGCTGTGATCCTGATCGAGGGAAAACGACTGCAGCGCATTGCCGAAGCTGTCGGTGTACAGGTTGATCAGGTTGGTCGGTCCCGGCAGGATGTTGATGAAGTGCGAGGTGCAGGTCTGCCACGGCAGCGAACGCGGCGTCAGTCGCAGCACCTGGTGCGACAGGCGCACCGGCACGGCGTACTGGTAGTTGGTCTCGTGGACGATGTGATAGGTGGCGTCGCTCATGTTCGTGTCTCGTTCATACGCCCTGGCTGACCGGCGCGCTGAGCGGCGTGAAGAAATGCCGCGCCAGGTCGTCGGTGAGCGAGAAGCCCGCCGCCGTGGCTTCTCGCATCAACTGTATCAGGCGTTCGTTGGTTGCTTCGGCTGCGGCGGAGTCGCGCGCGAAATCGGGCAAGGCGAAGCTGTTCAACTGCTCGCTCAGGTGCGCGGGAATATTCATGCTCAGGATGCCCAGCTGTTGCGCAATGTCGGTCAGGTAATGCTGCAGCATGCGGAACTGATAGGCGATGCTATGCGGATTGCTGACGTCGAACACCAGCAGATGCAATACCTGCAGCCATTCCGGCGTGCGCCGGTAGCGCACGCGGTAGGTCACGATGCTGCTCGACGATTCCAGCAGCCAGGTCAGCGCCGCATTCTGGCGCGCCGGTTCGAGCTGCATGAACTGGTCGAACAGCGTCGCCAGATGCACCATGCGTTCGATATGGCGGCCGATCATCAGGAACTGCCAGCCTTCATCGCGCGTCATGTCGTCCAGCGCATGGCCGGCCAGGCCGGAACAGGCCTGGATGATGTTGTTGAGGACGTGCAGCATGGCGGTGGGCGAATTGATCTTGTCCTGCACCATTTGCGGCATGCGGTTGAGCGCGTGCCAGTTGTCCAGCGACAGATGCTCGCGCACCTGATAACCCGAGTGATGCAAGTGGCGCAAATGGGTGGCGATGCTGACGCTGGCGCTCGGGTCCGCGATCGCCGCCTGCAGGCTTTGCTGCAAGGCCGTGATGGTGGGATGCGCCTGCTCCGACTTCGGCATCAGGATGCCGAGGCGCAAGCCGATCTCGCTGACGCTGCGCAGGATGGTGCGGTTTTCATTCTGCGCTTCGGTCGTGCATTGCAGCGTGGTGCGCAACAGGCGCGTGAGGTTTTCCGTGCGTTCGGCGTAGCGCCCCATCCAGAACAGGTTTTCGCCGGCGTGCGAAGAAACATCGACGGTGGTGCGGATCAGCTCCGAGGTGCGCGACACCGGATCCGTCATGGCGCCCGGTCCGACCGCAACGCTGGTCTCGGCCGTGGCGGCGCCGACACCCGCGGCATCGTCGTCGACGGCTTTTTCGCTGAGCACCCAGACGTCCTTGCTGGTGCCGCCCTGCTGCATCGACACGACGTCGCGACGCTGGCGCGGCGCCACGCGCGTGAGGCCGCCCGGCATGACGTGGTAACCGCCTTCGCCGTCAGCCACCGCAAAGACGCGCAAGCTGACGGTGCGGTTCATCAGACGGTATTCGCCGCTGCGCGACAGCACCGGCGCCTGCGACAGGCGCACCCATTCCTGCGCGACATAGGCATGCGGCTGCAACTGCAGGCTCTCCACCAGACGGCGGCGCGCCTGCGCATTCAATGTGTGGCCGAACACCGGCTGCATGCGCATCGACGGAAAGGCCGGCATGATCACCAGCTCTTCCAGATGCGCCAGCGTATATTCCAGCGCCGGCTTTTCGCCGCACCACCAGGATGCGACAGCCGGCAACGCCAGTTCTTCGCCCAGCAGGCGCTGGCAAATCGCCGGCAGGAAGCCGTGCAAGGCCGTCGACTCCAGCACGCCGCTGCCGAGCGCATTGGCGATCAGCACGTTGCCGGAACGCGCCGCCTGCGTCAGGCCGGGAATCCCCAGCGCCGAGTCGGAACGCAACTCCAGCGGATCGCAATAATCATCGTCCAGACGGCGCATGATCGCGTGCACGCGGCGCAGGCCGGTCAGTGTTTTCAGGTAGACCATGTCGCCGCGCACAGTGAGGTCCACGCCTTCGACCAGCGGGAAACCCAGCGTATGCGCCAGGAAGGCGTGCTCGGAATAGGTTTCGTTGTACGGCCCCGGCGTCAGCAGCACCACCAGCGGCGGCTCGCCGGAAGTCGGCGCCAACCGCGTGAGGCATTGATGCAGTGCGTGGAAATAGTTGAGCAAGGGTTGCACGTGCATGTCGCGCAGGGCTTCGGGCAAGGCGCGCATCATGATCTGGCGATTCTGCAAGGCATAGCCGGAACCGGACGGCCCTTGCGTACGATCGGCGATCACCCACCACTTGCCGTCCGCAGAGCGGGCCAGGTCGATCGCATACAAATGCAGATGCACGCCGCCCGGCGGGCGCACGTCGCGGCACGGCCACAGGTAGCCGTGCTGGCCGAACACCAGCGCCGGCGGCAGCAAACCTTCGGACAGCAATTGCTGTTCGCCATACAGATCAGCGAGGACGCCGTTGAGCAGGCGTGCACGCTGCGCGACGGCGCCCGACAGCTTTTGCCACTCATCAGCGGCAACGATCTGCGGCAGCAGGTCCAGCTCCCACGGACGATTCACGCCTTGCGGGTCGGCGTAGACGTTGTACGTCATGCCGTCGGAGGCAATCGCATCGCGCACTTCGTCGGCGCGACGGCGCATCATCTCGGGAGAAAGATTCTCCAGCTGATCGATCAGCGTGCGCCAGTGTGGGCGCAAACCGCCGTCGGCAGCCAGCATCTCGTCATAACGATCGGCGTCGGCAGTGTAGCTTTGCAGGAGGCGCTGATACATAGAATTTTTGGGGCGCAACCGCCGCCGTCATGCAATGAAGCAATGACGGACGGCGGCGGCTTAACAGGGTGCGTTAGAAATGTCTCAAGTCTAACGTAAATGGGAACTCGATTGACGGTCTTGCAGAGGTAACTTCCATCTTTCCCGGTGTGTGATTGAGACGGAAATAACGCGTCAGGCGACGACTTTCCGCTTCGAAGGCATTGACCGGGAAGGTTTCGTAACTGCGTCCGCCCGGATGCACCACGTGGTACTGGCAACCGCCCAGGCTGCGGCCGTTCCAGGTATCCACCAGATCGAAGGTCAGCGGCGAATCGATGCCGATGGTCGGATGCAAGGCCGACGGCGGCTGCCAGGCGCGGTAACGCACGCCGGTGACGAATTCGCCGACCACGCCGGTCGGCTGCAAAGGCACGGCAACGCCGTTGCAGGTGAGCACATAACGGTCCTTCGCCATGCCGCTGACCTTGACCTGCAGCCGTTCCAGCGAAGAATCGACGTAGCGCGCGGTGCCCGACGAACTGCCCTCTTCGCCCAGCACATGCCAAGGTTCCAGCGCGGTGCGCAATTCCAGCGCCATACCCTTGACCGCAAAGTCGCCGATCTTGGGGAAACGGAACTCGAAGTGCGGTGCGAACCACTCGGCCTGCATCGGATAACCGGCTTCCTGCATGTCGTCCATGATGTCGTTGAAATCCTGCCAGATGAAATGCGGCAACAGGAAACGATCGTGCAGTTCCGTGCCCCAGCGCACCAGGCGTTGCGGCTTGTACGGCGTCTTCCAGAAACGCGCCACCAGTGCGCGCAGCAGCAATTGCTGCGTCAGGCTCATGCGCGCATGCGGCGGCATTTCAAAGGCGCGCAGTTCCAGCAGGCCGAGACGGCCGGTGGCGCTGTCGGGCGAATACAGTTTGTCGATGCAGAATTCGGCGCGATGCGTGTTGCCGGTGACGTCGATCAGCAGATTGCGCAGCAGGCGATCGACCAGCCACGGCGGGCAACCGCCCTTGGCGATCTGGTTTTCCATCTCGGCAAAGGCCAGCTCGATTTCCACGGTGGAATCGTTGCGCGCCTCATCGATGCGCGGCGCCTGCGAAGTCGGGCCGATGAACATGCCCGAGAACAAATACGACAGCGACGGATGGTTATGCCAGTAGCTGATCAGGCTGCGCAGCAAATCCGGACGGCGCAGGAACGGCGAATCGCCGGTGGTTGCACCACCCATCACCATATGATTGCCGCCGCCGGTGCCGGAGTGATGCCCGTCGAGCATGAACTTTTCGGTAGTCAGACGCGACTCGCGGCCGGCTTCGTACAGGTGGGTCGTCTGGTCGACCAGCTCGGTCCAGTTGGAGGCCGGCTGGATGTTGACTTCAATCACCCCCGGATCCGGCGTGACGCTGAACTTGCGCACGCGCGGGTCGTGCGGCGGCTCGTAACCTTCCATCAGCACCGGCTGCTTGAGTTCTTCGGCGGTCGCTTCGATCGCCGCGACCAGTTCCAGATAGCTTTCCATCTTGGCCAGCGGCGGCATGAACAGATACAGCACGCCGTTGCGCACTTCAGCGCACAAGGCGGTGCGCGTGATCCAGTCAGCCGATTCGAAGGCGCCCGGGACGCCGCCGGCGGCGCCGGTACGCGCACCATTGCCTTTGCCGTTACCGGTGGTCGCTGCGCCGCGCTGCGTGGCGTAGTAATCCTGCAAGAAGGCGACCGAAGTCGCGCCGGTCAGCGAAGGACGCTTGGCGTATTGCAGGCGGATTTCAGACGCTTGCGGCAGCGACTGGAATTGTTGCGACGGATCTTCCGGATACACATACGGATAGTCGGTGGAAGTGACCCAAGGCTGCGAATCCAGCGGCAAACGATAACCCAGCGGCGAATCGCCCGGATACAGGTAGCAACGCTCGCTGCGCAGGAACCAGTCGCCGGTCTGCCAGCCGCTTTCGTCGGGACGGCGCGCCACCGGCAAGACGTGGCCGGCGACTTTGTCGAGACCTTGCGAGAACACGCGCAGCAGGCGCGCGCGTTCCTGCTTGTCTTCCAGTTTGGAATCGAAAGGATCGACGTTGCCCGGCAGGCGGCGTTCGCGCCACATGTAGTAGAACACGTCTTCGTAGGCCGAAAACACGTGCTTGCCGTCCAGCGACAGGCGCGCCGCAACGCCTTTGAGGAAGCGCTCGGTGATGTCGTCGTCGGTGACGTTGGGCTTGGTTTCGTCGCCGATCAGGTCGCGGTTGTTCCAGATCGGCTGGCCGTCGCGGCGCCAGTAGCAGTTGAGCGCCCAGCGCGGCAGCTGCTCGCCCGGATACCACTTGCCCTGGCCGAAATGCGGCAAGCCTTTGATCGCGTATTTCTCGCGCATGCGGTGGTAGAGATCGGCCGCGAGCGGCTTCTTGGTCTCGCCCAGCGCCGCGGTATTCCACTCCGGTTCGTCCGGATAATCGAGCGCCACGAAGGTCGGCTCGCCGCCCATGGTCAGGCGCACGTCAAGCGCATCCAGATCGTCGTCGATGGCATGGCCGAGTTCTTCGATTTCGCCCCATTGCGCTTCGGTATAGGGCTTGGTGACGCGCGGCGCTTCCCAGAAGCGCGACACGCTCATGGAGTGCTCGAATTCCACTTCGCAAGGATCGACCATGCCGCTGACCGGCGCCGCCGACGACGGCTCGGGCGTGCACGACAGCGGGATGTGACCTTCGCCGGCGAACAGGCCGGACGTCGGATCGAGGCCGACCCAGCCGGCGCCCGGCAGGTAGACTTCGCACCAGGCATGCAGATCGGTGAAATCGGCTTCCGGGCCCGAAGGGCCGTCGAGCGATTTCTGATCGGCGGTGAGCTGAATCAGATAGCCGGAAACGAAGCGCGACGCCAGGCCGAGATGGCGCAGCAATTGCACCAGCAGCCAGGACGAATCGCGGCACGAGCCCGATCCGATGGTGAGCGTCTCTTCCGGCGTCTGCACGCCCGGCTCCATGCGGATGGTGTAGTCGACGAGATCGGCCAGTTTTTGATTCAAACCCACCAGGAAATCGGCGCTGCGCACCTTTTCACGCGGAATGCTGTCGAGCAGTTTCTGGAACAGCGGTGTCAGCGGCAGCGTCTTGCGATACGGCGACAGCTCGTTTTGCAGTTCCTTGGCGTATTCGAAAGGAATCTGCTCGGCATACGGTTCAAGGAAGAAGTCGAACGGATTGATGACCGACATTTCGGCCACGAGGTCGACTTCGATGCGGAATTCTTCGGTTTTTTCCGGAAAGACCAGGCGCGCCATGTAGTTGGCTTGCGGATCCTGCTGCCAGTTGACGAAATGCGGTTCCGGCAGGATGCGCAGGGAATAGCTCAGGATGCGGGTGCGGCAATGCGGGGCCGGCCGCAAGCGGACGATTTGAGGTCCAAGATTGATAGCACGGTCATAACGGTACGACGTGACATGGTTCAGCGCCACATGAATTGACATGAAGATCCTTTACAACAAACAAGTTGAGCTGATGGATACGGTAGTGCCGGGCGTCGATGAACGACAGATGATCCGACTGCAAGCTATCTGCTATCTGATCACCTGTGGTGCATATTAATGAAATCCCTCATGCGTGGGTAGATTTCATTTTCCCAGCGGCGTCCGTTGAACACGCCGTAGTGGCCGACCGCTGTTTGCACATGGTGCAAACGCATATAGGGGCGAATGCTGCTGCACATATCTTGTGCAGCGACGGTCTGGCCGACGGCGCAGATGTCGTCTTTTTCACCTTCTACCGTGAATAATGCGGTGCGCCGGATCGCTTTGAGATTGACCGGACGGCCTTTGTATTGCAACAGGCCGAGCGGCAGCGCGTGCTCCTGGAACACGATGCGCACCGTTTCCAGATAAAACTCCGCCGGCAGGTCCGACATGGCGAAGTATTCTTCATAAAAAACTTTGATTGCTTCGGCTTTTTCGCTCTCTCCCTCGATGAGATAGTTGTACAGATTCCGGAACGCGTCGACGTGGCGATTCATGTTCATGTTCATGAACGCCGCCAGTTGCATGAAACCGGGATACACGCGCCGGCCGCCGCCGGGATGGCGCGCCGGCACCGTGCTGACCAGATTCTTTTCGAACCATTCGATGGGCTTGCTCTTTGCCAGTTCGTTGACTGTGGTCGGATTGACGCGGGTATCGAGCGGGCCGGCCATGAGCGTCATGGTGCGCGGCTGGGCGGCGTCGTTGTCTTCCGCCATCACGGCCACCGCGGTGATGGCCGCCACGGTCGGCTGGCAGACCGCGACGATATGCGCGCCGGGACCGATGGTTTGCAGGAAATGCACCAGATGGGAGACGTATTCATCGAGGCCGAAACGGCCATGCTCCAGCGAGATGTCGCGGGCGTTGTGCCAGTCGGTAATGTAGACGTCGTGATCGCGCAACAGAGTTTTGACAGTGCCGCGCAGCAAGGTGGCGAAGTGGCCGGACATCGGCGCCACCAGCAAGACGGCAGGCTGCTCGGCGGCGGTTTCCTTGCGGAAGCGCAACAAAGTGCAGAACGGCGTCTGATCGACGACCTGCTCCTGCACCGCAACGGTGCGACCGCCGTCTTCCACGCTGTCGATATCGAAGGGTGGACGTACATGCGTAAGTTGCGTACGGGCAAATACTTCGTAAGCGGCAGACATTTTTCGCAGCGTCAGGCTGGACGGAAAGCCCGGCCAGCTATGCCCCAGAAACGGTGCGGCTGCGCGCGCCGAGGCCCGCAGCGGATCGGTGGCGTCGGCGTATTGCTGATATGCCTGGTAAATATTTGTCATAGAACTGATTCCCTCTGTTCTCACCAGTCCTGCAATCGATGCAATATGCATGCCACTGACCTTCGATGCGGTATGCCTGCGCGCTTTCTGATGCGAGTCGCTGGCACGCCCTTTGCAAGTACCACCAATGCAACACCAGGAAACATCGACGCGTCCACGCAAACTGCGCGTCAGGAGATCGACGCGCCAAAGTCAGATGTACACATACACATAAAGGACTGACATGCCTAAAACGACTTTGCGCATCACCAGCAAGAACTATTCTTCGTGGTCCATGCGTGGCTGGCTGCTCGCCAAATTTGCCGGGCTGCCGTTTCAGGAAGACATCGTCTCGCCCGACGATCCGGATGCACGTGCCGAAATACTGCTGCTGTCCTCATCCATTCTCGTTCCCAGCCTGAAACATGGCGACATCTTCGTCTGGGATACGCTGGCCATCGCCGAATACCTCAACGAAATCCGCCCCGCCGCCAAGCTGCTGCCGGCCGACCAGGCAGCGCGCGCGCATTGCCGCGCGATCTGCGGCGAAATGCATTCCGGCTTCAGCGCCCTGCGTTCGGCGTTGCCGATGAACCTCAAGGCACACTTCCCCAATTTCAAAGTCTGGTCGCGCGCGCAGGCCGACATCCAGCGCATCACGACCATCTGGAAAGAATGCCTGGCCAAGTACGGCGGCCCTTACCTGTTCGGTGAACGCACCATGGCCGACGCCATGTATGCGCCGGTGATCACCCGCTTCATCACCTACGACGTCGCGCTCGAACCGATCTGCGCCGCTTACAGCAAGCGGATCATGGCCATGCCGGAAATGAAAGAATGGATTGCAGCCGCGCAGAAAGAGCCGGAAGATATCGATGAACTGGATGTGGAGTTTTAAACACCTGCAGCCGTCTGCACAGCGGCAGGCGGTGTGCGCTGGAAGTTGATTTTTTACACAAAGCCTCGCCGGGAAGAACAAGAGGAGACAGCACCAGCAACGTCATTCTCAATCGCGTGAAATGCGGGACGCCGCAGAAAGGATCAGTGTGATGAATACGATAACCGAAACCAATCCGACAGCCTTGAATGTGTTCTCCCATGTCAGCGAGGGCGATACGCCGTTTGAATCGGGCGGCCTGCGCGACTTCTTCCTGTACCGGGACCTGGGCATTGCCGCCGCCACCGGCGGCCAGGTGATCGCCCAGCTGGTCAAAGCCAACATGGCGCCGGAGGCCGGCACCGGCTGGCACCGGCATGAAGCCAACTTCCACATCGTCATCATGCTCAAGGGCTGGGCGCGCTTCATGTACGAGGATCAGGTCACGCTGGTGAAGACCGGCGACTGCGTACACCAGCGACCGGGCATCGTGCACTTCCTGTTCGATTATTCACCGGACATGGAATACCTGGAAATCGTCAGCCCGGCTGATTTCACCACCATCGACATGCCTGCGCCCTGCGACGTTCCTGCTCCGACGCCGTGGGCATGAACCAATTTTTGCGCTGAAAGGAAACTGCATTTTCAACACTCCCATTCCCGTCAGGACGGCCATCGCTGGTGCGAATCCGGGCCGGGACGTCGCGCAATTTTCGCTGTCCAAAAGCAGAAATGGCGTGATAGTCTTAGTCTACGTTCACCAGCGATGAGGATGCCGGCCAATACGATTCTACAAATAATATTCGCTTGATCAGAAGCCCCAAAATCCCCCAGCATCAGCACCAGAAAACGAAGCAAATTTATGGCAAATTTTTTCGATGAGATGTATTCCGATGGAGCCGTTTCCGTACGCAAGCACTATGATGAATTTGCGGCATGGCTCTCCGCACAATCCGCTGAAACCATTGTTCGCAAACGCGCCGAATCCGACCTGATCTTCCGCCGCGTCGGCATTACCTTCGCGGTCTACGGCAACGATGCAGGTACGGAAAGGCTGATCCCCTTCGACATTATTCCGCGCATCATTCACGCCGCGGAATGGACCAAGCTGGAAGCCGGCCTGGTGCAGCGCGTCAAAGCGCTGAACATGTTCATCCACGATATCTATCACGGTCAAAAAATCATCAAGGCGGGCGTCATTCCCGCCGAGCAGATTTTGAAGAACGCGCAATACCGTCCTGAAATGCAGGACGTGGATGTCGCCTCCGACATCTACGCCCACATTGCCGGCGTCGACATCGTGCGCGCCGGCGAAGGCGAGTTCTACGTACTGGAAGACAACCTGCGCGTGCCGTCGGGCGTGTCCTACATGCTGGAAAACCGCAAGATGATGATGCGGCTGTTCCCTGAACTGTTCACGCGCCACAAGATTGCGCCGGTCGATCATTATCCCGACATGCTGCTCGACAATCTGCGCTCGGTCGCGCCGGTCGGCGTGGTCGACCCGACCGTGGTGGTGATGACGCCGGGCATGTACAACTCGGCGTATTTCGAACACGCTTTCCTGGCGCAGCAAATGGGTGTCGAACTGGTCGAAGGACAGGACTTGTTCGTCAAGGACAATACGGTCTACATGCGCACCACGCGCGGTCCGAAACGCGTCGACGTGATCTATCGCCGCATCGACGACGACTATCTCGACCCGCTGGCGTTCCGTGCCGATTCGTCGCTGGGCGTGCCGGGCCTGCTGTCGGCCTATCGCGCCGGCAAGGTCACGCTGACCAATGCCATCGGCACCGGCGTGGCCGACGACAAATCGATTTATCCCTACGTGCCGGACATGATCAAGTTTTACCTGTCCGAAGAACCCATCCTCAACAACGTCCCGACCTATCAGTGCCGCAAGAAGGAAGATCTTTCCTACACGCTGGCCAACCTGGAAAAGCTGGTCGTCAAGGAAGTCCACGGCGCCGGCGGCTACGGCATGCTGGTCGGTCCCGCATCGACCAAGCAGGAAATCGAAGATTTCCGCCAGCGCGTGATCGCCAAGCCGGACGGCTACATCGCCCAGCCGACGCTGGCCTTGTCGGTGTGCCCGACCTATGTCGAATCCGGCATCGCACCGCGCCATCTCGACTTGCGCCCCTTCGTGCTGTCGGGCAAGACCGTTTCGATGGTCAAGGGCGGCCTGACGCGCGTGGCGCTCAAAGAAGGCTCGCTGGTGGTGAATTCGTCGCAAGGCGGCGGCACCAAGGACACCTGGATTCTGGAGAAATAAAACATGTTGAGCCGCACCGCTGACCACCTCTTCTGGATGGCGCGCTACACCGAACGCGCCGAAAACACCGCACGCATGCTGGACGTGCACGTACAAACCGCCCTGCTGCCGCAATCGATCGACGACGCCGAACAAGGCTGGCGCGCCGTGCTCGGCATTTCCGAGCTGCTGTACGGCTATAACCAGAAGTACGACACGCTGACGCAAAAAGACGTCATCAACTTCATGGTGCGCGATCCGAGCAATCCATCGTCGATCGCTTCCTGCCTCAAGCAGGCGCGCGAAAACGCACGCGCCGTGCGCGGCGCACTGACCACCGAAGCATGGGAGATTCAGAACGCCACCTGGATCAAGATGCAGGGCTACCTGAAGACGGACGCGCTGGAGCAAAATCCGAGCGACTTCTTCGAGTGGGTCAAGCATCGCTCCCACCTGTCGCGCGGCGTGACCATCGGCACCATGCTGAAAGACGAAGCATTCCACTTCATCCGCCTCGGCACTTTCCTCGAACGCGCCGATAACACGGCCCGCATCATCGACGTCAAATTCCATGGCGCCAAGGAAGCGACCGGCAAGCAAAGCCAGCAGCAATCGCAGTTGAGTCAAAGCCTGCTGACCAAGGAAGCCAAAGGCCAGGACAATCAGATCGACTTCTATTACTGGGCGGCGATCCTGCGCTCGGTGTCCGGCTTCGAGATTTACCGCAAGGTCTATCGCGACGTCATCACGCCGGAACGCGTTGCCGAATTGCTGATCCTGCGCGCCGACATGCCGCGCTCGCTGGCGGCCTGCATGGATCAGGTGCTGAGCAACCTGAAGCACGTGCACAACGATGTTTCCGCAGACACGGAACGCTTCGCCGGCAAGCTGCACGCCGATCTGAAGTTCAGCCGCATCGAAGAAGTTCTCGACGCCGGCCTGCACGATTACCTGACCGTGTTTCTGGAACGCATCTTTGAGCTGGGAAATCGCATCAGCAAAGACTTTCTTGTTCCTTTGGCAGCATAATTTTTATTATTCTGCCAAGCCGACACTTAAGAATTATCAGAAATTTGCCGATAATGTGTCAGGCTCACGACATTTAGGCCCCGCCCATGCTCAGCGTCGGCGGGGCTTCCTGTAAAATTCGGCTTTTACATTTTTATCTCACATCATGACTTATTGCGTTGCCATGCGCCTGAACGAAGGCCTGGTCTTCTTATCCGACTCACGGACCAATGCGGGCGTCGATCATATCGGCACCTTCCGCAAGATGAACGTCTACGAGAATCCGGGCGAGCGCGTCATGGTAATGATGACGGCCGGCAATCTTTCCATTTCGCAATCGATCCGCCAGATCGTGTCCGAAAAGACCAACGCCGAAGGCCGCACCATCTGGACGGCACATTCGATGTACGAAGCCGCGCAGATCCTGGGCGACGCCATTCGCACCGTGCATGACCGCGATGCGGAAGAACTGAGCAAATTCGGCATCGACTTCAATGTCAGCATCATCTTCGGCGGCCAGATCAAGGGCGAGCGCTGCCGCCTGTTCCAGATGTATTCGGCCGGCAATTTCATCGAGTCGCACGACGAAAACACCTATTTCCAGATCGGCGAAGCCAAGTACGGCAAGCCGATCATCGACCGCGTCGTCACGCCCCACACCTCGCTGGACGAGGCCGCAAAGTGTGCGTTGATTTCCATGGATTCGACGCTGAAGTCGAATATCTCGGTCGGCCTGCCGCTGGATCTGCTGGTCTACAACACCAACGACCTGGCCGTGACGCGCTTCGTCACCATCGACGAACAAAATCAGTACTTCCAGATGATCCGCCGCAGCTGGGGATCGCAACTGAAGCGCGTGTTCGAAGCGATCGACGATCCGGTCTGGGATGCAGCGCCAGAAGCGACGCTCAACGTGCTCTCCTCGTCCATCGACCACAGCCAGCCGGTGCGCGTGCAACCGCCGGAAGCGCTGGTGCGCGAAGCCCAGCCGGTGGCGCGTCAAACGCTGGCCGGCGACGGCGAAGCGGATGTGGCGCAGCAACCGACCTGATCGCCGCCTGAATCATTCAGCGTCATCCAAACAAAAACGGCTGCAATTGCTTGCAGCCGTTTTTTATTGCCCGGCGCCAACCGGACGAAATATCAGCAAATATCTAAACCTGTTTGCGATCTGTAGCGAGAGGCCATCAGCCGGTGGCGGCCGGAGCGCAAGAACCGGAATGTACTTGAGTACATGAGGATTCTGAGCACCGCCCGACGCCGGATCATGGCCTCGCAGTAAGATCCCAAACAGGTTTTTAAACAACGATGGTCTGCGCTTCACCTTCCGCGCGCGCGCGGATTTCGCCGATACGGAACACGGTCTCGCCGGCTGCCTTCAGTTGCGCTTCGGCGGCGTCGGCGTTTTCTTTCGACACGATCACGGTCATGCCGATGCCGCAGTTGAAGACGCGATGCATTTCTGCGTCGGCCACGCCGCCGTGCTGCTGCAGCCAGGTGAACAGCGGCGGCATGGTCCAGGCTTTGCTGTCCAGCACCGCAGTCAGGTTGTCTTGCAGCACGCGCGGAATGTTTTCGACCAGACCGCCGCCGGTGATGTGGACCATGCCCTTCACTTCCATCGCTTCCATCAAGGCCAGCAGCGGCTTGACGTAGATGCGGGTCGGTTCGAGCAGCACGTCGGCCAGCTTGCGGCCGTGGAAGTCGGCGTTCAGGTCAGGCTTGGCCACTTCCAGGATCTTGCGCACCAGCGAATAGCCGTTGGAGTGCGCGCCCGACGACGCCAGGCCCAGCACGACGTCGCCCGGGATGATCTTGGTGCCGTCGATCAGCTTGGATTTTTCGACCGCGCCGACGGCGAAGCCGGCCAGATCGTATTCGCCGTCCGGATACATGCTCGGCATTTCGGCGGTTTCGCCGCCGATCAGCGCGCAACCGGCTTGTTCGCAGCCCTTGGCGATGCCCTTGATGACATCGGTGGCGCTGGCCACGTCCAGCTTGCCGCAGGCGAAGTAGTCGAGGAAGAACAGCGGCTCGGCGCCCTGCACCAGGATGTCGTTGACGCTCATGGCGACCAGGTCGATGCCCACCGTGTCATGGCGCTTGAGCATGAAAGCCAGCTTCAGCTTGGTGCCGACGCCGTCGGTACCGGATACCAGCACCGGTTCCTTGAATTTCTTGCTGATTTCGAACAAGGCGCCGAAACCGCCAATGCCGCCCAGCACGCCTTCACGGGTCGTACGCTTGGCAAAAGGCTTGATTGCCTCGACCAAAGCGTCGCCTGCATCGATATCGACACCGGCGTCGCGGTAGGAAAGGGAAACATTGGATGATGAAGTCATGATGATATTGGCACTAGAGGCGGTAAAATAGAGGTCTGAAGCGTAGAGGAGTAAAACGGCCGGCAAGGCTGCTGAATTACTGCGTAAACCATGATTTTATCAAACCGATTCACCTAAAGCCCGATTTCCATGCCTTTTTCTTTCTCGGATGAGCAAAAACAAAGCTTGTTGTGGCTCATTTTAGGGCTTTCGTTAATAGGCCTCCTGGTACTTCTGGGGCCAATGCTGACTCCCTTCGTCACCGCCGCCATCCTCGCGTATGCCCTCAACCCGGGCGTAGACTGGCTGGCAGGCCGCCGCATCGGCCGTTTCCGCCTGCCGCGCGTACTGGCGGTGCTGATCGTCATCCTGCTGCTGGTGCTGGCGGTGCTGGCGCTGATTCTGGTGGTGGTGCCGGTGCTGGTCAAAGAAATCCCGCTGCTGCAACAACAGATCCCGAATTTCCTCGACAAACTCAACACCGCCGTGGCGCCGCGCCTGAGCGAATACGGCATCCACGTGCGCCTGGACGTCACCGGCATCAAAAAGATCATGACCCAGCAGCTGGCCACCAGCGGCGATGAAATCTGGGCCTCCGTGCTGGCTTCGGTCAAGATCGGCGGCACCGCCGTGCTGGCCTGGCTGGCCAATCTGCTGTTCATCCCGATGGTGTTGTTTTATTTGTTGCAAGACTGGCATCCCTTCATCGGACGCCTGCGCGGCATGATCCCGCGCCGCTGGGTCGCCAAGATCAGCCACATGACGGAAGAGGTCGACGACCTGCTCGCGCAATACCTGCGCGGACAATTGCTGGTGATGTTGATCCTGGCGGCCTATTATTCAATAGCGCTGGCCATTGCCGGCTTCGACATCGCCTTGCCGGTCGGCATCCTGACCGGCTTGCTGGTCTTCATTCCTTACGTCGGCTTCGGTCTCGGCCTGGTGCTGGCGCTGATCGCCGCCGTCTTGCAATTCACCGGCCTGTACGGGCTGGTCGCCATTGCCATCATCTATGGCATCGGCCAGGTGCTGGAAAGCTTCATCCTGACGCCGCAGCTGGTAGGAGAACGCATCGGCCTGCATCCGCTGGTCGTGATCTTCGCCCTGCTGGCGTTCGGGCAGTTATTCGGTTTTGTCGGCGTGCTGCTCGCCCTGCCAACCTCGGCCATCATTTCGGTGATGGTGCGGCACCTGCGCCAACATTACCTGAGCAGCAGTTTCTACAATAGCGAGACATGAGACAACTTCTGCTGGATTTGAGCGCGCAGCAGCCGCCGACTTTCGATACCTTTGTGACCGGCCAGAATGCAGAGTTGCTGCAACGGTTGCAGGCCATCGCGTCGGCGCAGGCGCAGCCGACATTAAACGACCGCTTTATCTACCTCTGGGGCGAGAACGGCGCGGGCAAAACGCATCTGCTGCATTCGCTGGCGCATGCCAATATCGCCAGCCGCCTGATCACCGCCGCCGACGCATTCGACAGCGATTTCGATTACACGCCCGCCGTGCAATGCTATCTGCTCGACGATTGCGAACAGCTCTCGCCGGACGCACAGATCGCCGCCTTTGCGCTGTTCAACCAGATCCGCGAACTGGGCGGCTACCTGATCAGCACCGGCACCCAGCCGCCGGCGCAATTGCAGGTGCGCGAAGACTTGCGCACCCGGCTGGGCTGGGGCCTGATCTATCAGTTGCACGGCCTGACCGACGACGAAAAAATCGCCGCCCTGACGCAATCCGCGCAAGGCCGCGGCATGACCGTGTCGCCCGGCATTCTCTCGTATCTGCTGACCCACTACCGGCGCGACATGCCTTCCCTGTCGCGCATGCTCGACGCGCTTGACCGCTACTCGCTGGAAACCAAGCGTCCCATCACCCTGCCGCTGCTGCGCGATCTACTACAACAGGAAGCTGAAGACGAAACGCCATGAATCTCGCCTTATTTGACCTCGACCATACCCTGATTCCCATCGACTCCGACCACGAGTGGGGTGAGTTCCTGTCCCGCACCGGCGCCATCGACGCCGATGCGTTCCGCAAGGCCAACAATGAATGGTATGCCCACTACCAGGCCGGCACGCTGGACCCGGTGAAGTATCTGGAATTCGCGTTCGGCACGCTGTCCAGATTCCCGCGCAAGCAACTCGACGACTGGCATGCGCAATTCATGGAAGAAGTCATCAAACCGGCCATGGTGCCCGCCGCCGTCGCCGTAGTGCAGAAACATCTCGATGCCGGCGACACCGTCGCCATCATCACCGCCACCAACAGCTTCGTCACCGAACCGATCGCCAAACTGTTCAAAGTGCATCACCTGATCGCCGCGCTGCCGGAACTGGACGCCGAGGGCAACATCACCGGCCGCTTGCTGGGCACGCCGACTTACGCCGAAGGCAAGGTGACGCACACCGAAGCCTGGCTCAAGACGCTCGGCAAGACCATCGCCGATTACGAACAAAGCCATTTCTACAGCGACTCGCAAAACGACATCCCGCTGCTCTCGCGCGTCACGCATCCGGTCGCCACCAATCCCAACGACAAGCTCAAGGCACATGCAATCGCCAAAGGCTGGCCGATTCTGAATCTCTTCGACGCGCAATGATAAAAATCAAACTGAAACGCAATGATTAAAAAGTTCATCCGCTCGATCCTCGGCAAGAACAAGAAGGACGCAGCCTCCTCCACCGAGCCGACCATCCTGAGTCAGAAGCAGCATGGCATCGACCTGCAGCTGGTGTCGCCCAACGCCATCCGCGTGACGCAGACCTTGCAGGACGCCGGCTTCAAGGCCTTCATCGTCGGCGGCGCCGTGCGCGACCTGCTGCTGTCGGTCAAGCCCAAGGACTTCGACGTCGCCACCAACGCCACGCCGGAGCAGGTCAAGCAACTGTTCCGCCGCGCCTTCATCATCGGCCGCCGCTTCCAGATCGTGCACGTGATGTTCGGCCAGGAGCTGATCGAGGTCACCACCTTCCGCGGCGCCTCGGCCGACATGGCGCCCAAGGATGAACACGGCCGCGTGCTGCGCGACAACACCTTCGGCGAGCAGCACGAAGACGCCGTGCGGCGCGACTTCACCATCAACGCGATGTACTACGATCCGGCCTCGCAAAGCGTGCTGGATTATCACGGCGGCATCGCCGACATCCGCGCCAAGACGCTGCGCATCATCGGCGAACCGGAAGCGCGCTATCGCGAAGATCCGGTGCGCATGCTGCGCGTGGTGCGCTTCGCCGCCAAGCTCAAATTCAATATCGATCCCGCCAGCAGCGCACCGATCGCGGTCATGGCGCCGCTGATCGACAACGTGCCGGCAGCGCGCGTGTTCGACGAAATGCTCAAGCTGCTCATGAGCGGCCACGCCCTCGCCTGCCTGCAGCAATTGCGCAAGCAAGGCCTGCATCACGGCTTGCTGCCGCTGCTCGACGTCGTGCTGGAACAACCGCTCGGCGAAAAATTCGTTACCCTGGCGCTGGCCAATACCGACGCCCGCATCAAGCAAGGCAAGCCGGTCTCGCCGGGCTTCCTGTTCGCATCGCTGCTGTGGCATCAGGTGCTGGAAAAATGGCGCGCCTATCAGGCGGCCGGCGAATATCCGATCCCGGCGCTGCATCTGGCCGCCGACGATGTGCTCAACGCACAGACCGAAAAGCTCGCACTGCAACGCAAGATCGCTTCCGACATGCGCGACATCTGGGCCATGCAGCCGCGCTTCGAACGCCGCACCGGCAAGGCGCCGTACAAGCTGCTGGAACATCTGCGCCTGCGCGCCGGATACGACTTCCTGCTGCTGCGCTGCGCGTCCGGCGAAATCGATGCGGAACTGGGCGACTGGTGGACCGCATTCATCGACGGCGATGCGCCGGAACGCGAAGTCCTGCTGTCGCGCAAACCGACAAACGCCGGCAGCAGCAACGCCGGCGCAGGAGCAGGCGCCGGCCCGGGCTCGAGCCCCAATGCCGGTCCGGCCAAGAAACGCAAACGCCGCGGCGGCCGCAATCGCAGCAAGAGCGGCGGCGCCGACAAGCCATCGAACGACGGCGAGGCATGATCCTGGCCGGATCCGTCGCAACGCCGACGACCGCCTATATCGGCATCGGCGGCAACCTGGGCGACGCCCGCGCGACGGTGGAAGACGCCTTGCGCCGGCTGGCGCAATTGCCGCACACCACGCTCTCTGCACAATCCCCTTTGTACCGCACCGCACCGGTGGACGCCGGCGGCGACGACTATGTCAACGCCGTAGCGCAACTCATCACCGCCTTGACGCCGCATGACTTGCTGAAGGCATTGCAAGAGATCGAACAGGCACACGGACGCGAACGCCCCTATCGCAATGCGCCGCGTACGCTGGATCTGGATATCTTGCTCTACGGCGACCGGACTATCGCCGACGACGTATTGACGGTGCCGCATCCGCGCATGACGCAACGCGCCTTCGTGCTGATTCCCCTGCTGGATATCGATCCCGCCGTTGTCATCCCCGGCGTCGGTGCGGCGCAGGACTTGCGCGCAGCTGTGGCGGACCAGGCGATTCAACGCCTCGGCGGCTGATCAATCACCAAAAGAAATACAGGTGCGCCGGCAGACGCTGCGCGATACACGAGCGTCGATCAGTTGTCGTGATCGGCGCCTTCGGCGCCGTTCGCGGCATCCTGCTGCGGGCGGAGCTCGGCCAGGCGGCGATGATGGCCTTTGAGCCAGATCGGCAGTTCGCTCGGCAGCATCGGTTTGGCGATCAGGTAACCCTGCCCCAGCGTGCAACCCGAGTCCTGCAGCAAACGCCAGTCTTCGATCGTCTCGATCCCCTCCGCCACCGTCACCAGCTCCAGCCGCTTGGCCATATCGAGCGCCGACTGCAAAATCACGCGCAGATTCTGGCGTGCATGCGCACCGTGCACAAACGAGCGATCGATCTTCAGTTCGGTGAAAGGGATGCGCGCCAGTTGCTGCATCGATGAAAAGCCGGTGCCGTAATCGTCGATCGACAGGCCGAAACCCTTGAGGCGGAAACGCGCCAGCGTGCCGAGCGCACTACCCAGGTTCGCCACCACCGAACTCTCGGTGATCTCCAGCACGATCTGTTCCGCCAGCAAGGCATGCTGGGCCAGCAGGTCGGACACCTTCTGCACGAAACTGGGGATGTCGAGCGACAGCGGCGACAGATTCACCGCCACCTTCAGCGACAAGCCGCGCTCATTCCACAATGCGGCCTGCGCCATGGCCTGCGCCAGCATCGACAAGGTCAGTTCGTGGATCAGGCCGCTGCTTTCGGCCAACGGGATGAAGTGATTCGGCGGAATCACGCCGGCTTGCGGATGCATCCAGCGCGCCAACGCTTCCACGCCCTTGAGCATGCCGGTGCGAATATCGACCTTGGGCTGATAATAGGCAATCACCTCATGATTGCGGATGGCCTCGGCCAGTTCCGCCTCGGTGACGACGGGCAGGGTCGGATCTTTTTGCGGCAGGGAAAGATTGCTGCCGGAGGAATTCAGTGCACCCAGGATTTTTTCCTGATTCAACGGCTTTTGCAGCGCGCCCAGCACATGCATGCCGAGCGCTTCTATCATGGTCTCCACCGACGCCAGCAGCGATCGCTCGCGGCTGGAAGCGACGATCAAGGGGAAGTGCAGATTCCTGGCCTGCAACTGCTGGATGAATTCGACACCGTCCATGCCCGGCATTTCCAGATCCACAATCACCAGGCTCGGCGGCAAACGCAGCAACGCCAGCAGCTCCAGCGCTTCATGCCCGTCGCCGGCTTCATAGATCATCTCGACACCGAGGTCGCGCATCAGACCCACCGTATGCAAACGCTGCAACGGGCTGTCATCGACAATCAACAAGGTTTCTATTGGAAAGGGCGTCAATTTAGTAACCATATCTGTCAATTACGGAAGAGATGTTTTCAAGAGAAACGACATCGCCCACACCACCCAGCAACATCGCTTCTTTCGGCATGCCGAACACGACACAGCTATTTTCATCCTGCGCGTACGTCGCTGCACCGCACTCGCGCATTTCCTTCATGCCATGCGCACCGTCGTCGCCCATGCCGGTCATGATGATGCCTACGGCGTTCTTGCCGGCGGCCTTGGCCACGGAGCGAAACAGCACATCCACCGACGGCCTGTGGCGGCTGACCAGCGGCCCCCCGATGACTTCTACATAGTACTGCACACCATCGCGCCTGACCATCATGTGCGAACCACCAGGCGCAACTAATGCGCGTCCGGGCAACACCAGGTCGTGATGTTCGGCTTCCTTGACCTGGATGGCGGAGATCGAATCGAGCCGTTTCGCAAAACTCTGCGTGAATTTTTCCGGCATGTGCTGCACGATCACCAGCCCGGGACTGTCCTCTCCCACCGCTTTCAACACTCTTTCCAATGCCTGCGGTCCGCCGGTCGACGCGCCGATCGCCACAATCTTCGATGTAATAGGAATCAATCCGTCCAGGAAACCTGGCGGCTCCAGAATCGCGTCCGCAGTCAAGCGCGTGCTGTCCGGTTTGACTGCAGGCGACACCTCCGCGCGCAACAGCCTCTCCATCTCCATGCCGGTATGGGAGCCATTCGTTGCACTTGCAGCATTCGTGCCTGCGGCGCTGTTGCTACCGTGCGTGCGACGCAAGCGTGCATGCGATGCCGCGCGAATGGCGGCAATGAGATCTTCCGAACTGTCCTGCAAAAAATCGCGGATGCCCAATGAAGGTTTGGTGATGATGCCGACCGCACCGGCTGCCAGCGCCTCCATTGTGACCGTAGCGCTGCGTTCGGCCAGCGATGAGCAGATCACCACAGGGGTCGGCCTGATCGCCATGATCTGGCGCAGGAACGTGATGCCGTCCATGCGCGGCATTTCGATGTCCAGAATGATGACGTCGGGCCAGTTGGCGCGCATCTTCGCCATGGCAAAAATCGGATCCGGCGCCGTGGAGATCACGGCAATATCGTGGCACGGCGCAATCAGATCCTGGATCACCTGACGGACCACCGACGAATCATCGACAATCATGACCTTGATCGTCATTCCCGCCCCCTCTCCAGCAACACATCGGCGGCCGGCGTCGGCACAGGTGCGCCGATTCGTCCTGCCGGGACCTTTTCCATATCGTGCATGACGCCGTGTCCGCGCCGCACCCAGACGTCGCCGTTATTCATATCGAAACGCAGATAACGATAGCCGTCGCCGGCGATGTCCTGCGCCGTGATCGGTATCTGCTGCCGCTGCAATGCCTCCAGCGCAAAGTCGACATTGGCCTGCCCGATTCGCACTTTCGATGCCGGCAAACCCAGGACGTTGCCGCCGCCGAAAACCTTCACCCGGTAATCGGCGACCCGCGTATCGTGCTTACGCACTTCGCTGAGCAGGCGCACCAGCGCCTCGTCGCCGTAACGCCCGTCCGGCTCGGCATGCGCGTTCTCTTCGCGATGCAGGCGCCGCGCCGGCAGCAGGAAATGACACAATCCCCCCAGATGCCGGACCGGATGCCAGAACGTGATGGCCACGCACGAACCCAGCAAGGTCTCGACCTGCACGTCGCCCTGGCCGAAATACACTTCCCCGAGATTGACGAAGACGCGTTCGGTCATAGCGGTCTCCGGTAAATCGAAGGCGCATGCATCTGCAGATCAAGCGGCATGCCGTGCAGCGATTCCGAGTGGCCGACGATCAGCCAGCCGCCGGGTCGGATCTTCTGAATGACGGCCCGGATCACATCCACCTTGGTTGGAAAATCGAAATAGATAATCACGTTGCGCAAGAACACGATGTCGAATTTCTGATCCATTTCCGACGGCAGGTTCAGCAGGTTGCGTTGCTCAAAGACGACGCGTTTGCGAATCCGCTGGTCGATCAGGAAATGTCCCTCATATTCGCCGGTGCCGCAAAGGCAATAGCGCGACAGATACGGTTTCGGGATATGCTCTCCGCGCACCATCGGATACAGGGCGCGGCGCGCAAAGCTCAGCACGCGCAGGCTGATGTCGGAGGCAAAGATGGTCCATGGATGATGACCGCGGCAATCATCGAGCAGCATGGCGATGGAATAGGCTTCTTCGCCGGAAGAACTGGCGGCGCTCCAGATCTTGAGTTCCTGCCGCGATGACATTTCCGGCAGGATCTCGTCGCGCAAGGCATCAAAGTGTTTTTGCTCGCGGAAGAAATACGTCTCGTTGGTCGTGATCAGGTCGATGGCGCGTTGCCGCTCTTCCTCTTCCTGCGGCGCAGAAATCAGCGCGTAATATTCCCGCAAATCTGCAAGCCCGAGCTCGCCCAGCCGGCGCGAGAGGCGGCTGCATAGCAATGCTTTCTTCGAGAACGGCAGGTACAAGCCGATGTAGTGCTTGAAAAGCTGTTGATACAACAGCATTTCCTGATCACTGACATCCAGTGCCATCGACTCGAGGCTGGAATTCATCTGCCGACTCCCACGATTGACCTGCCGTATCTGCCGCCGGAATTGCTTCCGGGCATATTCATACCGATGACGTCTTCATCATAGCCTCAGCTGCCTGACGGCGTATTGAGTTCTTCAATCGCAGCCATGCCCATCAGACTCGACAATTCGTCCACCGACAATACCGCGCCGACATCCAGCACCACGATGAAGCGGTCCTTGATATTGATCATGCCTTCGACAAAGTCTGCGCGCAGCCTGGCGCCAAAAGTCAGCGGCGGCTCGACCTTGTCGTTTTCCACGGTCAGCACGGCGCGCACGGCATCGACCATCACGCCCAGCAACATGGTCTGCTCTTCTTGCGTGACTTCCATGATGACGATGCAGGTGCGCTTGGCGACCGGCGTCGGCGCACGGCCGAAACGCACCGACAGATCGATGACCGGCACCACCGCGCCGCGCAGGTTGATCACCCCGCGCAAGAAGTTGGGCATCAACGGCACTTCTGTCAGGCTGCAAAATTCGATGATTTCACGGATATCATCGATAGGCATGGCGAACATTTCTTCACCCAGCATGAACGTCAGGAACTGGCGGCTCAGCACCGCTTCCTGTTGCTGAGATTTGGCGAACGACGATTCACCGTTCAGCGATAAACTGGGCATACGCGTACTCCTCAAACATCTGACAACACTGATTTCTTCATATGCGTCCCGGCAGCGCCTGCGACGCGAGGCAAATATTTTCCCTCCGCCAGAGCCTGCATCGGCACATCTTGTACGGTCTCATTCCCGGCTTCCTGCAGCGAAAAGTAACGCATCATGTCGCGCAACTGGTTGGCCTGGTCGCTCATTTCTTCCGAGGTCGCGGACAACTCTTCCGAAGCTACGGCATTCAACTGTATCGCCTGGGTGATCTGGCCGATGGCGCCATGGATCTGCATCAGATTGGAATTCTGATCACGCGCGGACAGTGAAATCCCGTCAACCAGATCCGCCGTCTGCTGGATCGACGGCAGCATGTTCTCCAGCAGCTTGCCGGCTTTCTCGGCAAGATCGACGCTGCGTTCGGACACTTCGACGATTTCCTGTGCGGCGACCTGAGAGCGCTCGGCCAGTTTGCGCACCTCATTGGCGACCACGGCGAAACCTTTGCCGTTTTCGCCGGCGCGAGCCGCTTCAATGGCCGCATTCAACGCCAGCAGGTTGGTCTGGTACGCAATGTCGTCGATCACGCTGATCTTGGCGGCGATCTCACGCATCGCATCGAGCGTCTCGCGCACGGCTTCGCGCCCTTCGGATGCCGTGCGCGCAGACTCCCCTGCAATTTCGTTGGTGCGATTGGCGTTGGCGGTATTGATGCCCACCGTGTTGGCGATCTGGCCGATAGCGCTGCTGGCTTCCTCGGAGTCGGCAGCCTGCTGCGACGAATTCTTGCTCAACTGCTCAGCCGCCGCGGTCAACTGTCCGGCGGCCGAAGCCAATGTCACGCTAGCCGCCTTGACGTCGCCCAAGACCTCCGTCAGCCGGTTCAGCATTCTCTGTGCGCTATGCAGCACGCTGCCTTTGCGTACGTCCCCGACATCCAGTTTGACATCGAGGTCGCCGTTGGCGATCTTGTGCAAGATGCGCATGACTTCTCTCGGATCGCCGCCGATCTGCCGCACGAACATGCGCCGCGTATACATGCCGAGGATGATCGCCGTCAGCAAAGCAAGCACGATGACCACAATGCTCTGCTCCAGATTCTGCTTTTCGAGCGCGACGGCGCGCTGTTTATTGACGAACGCCTGACGCACGTTTTCGTCGATCAATGCTTCCAGCTGCACGTGCAGATTATCGAGGTCTTTTTTGATGGCTTCCGGGTCGCCCCTGCTGTCTTCATCGCGCAGCAGATAGTCGCGACGCGATTCGATTTTCTTGATGTAGGCCGCCACCAGTTGGTCCGCTTGCGCCTGCTGCACCTTTTCCAGATCGCTCAATACCGTGGTTGCCTTGTAGCTGCCATAGGCGCGCGTCAGGTCGTCGATCTTGAATCGCAAGGCATCGGCAATACGTTTGCGCTCGACGTGTTGATCCGTTTTTTCCATCGATTGCATCGAATTGGCGATATCGAATGTGATCTTGTTGGTCTGGCTCAAATTGACGATAGTCAGCAAATTCGAGCTGTAGATTTCTTGCAGCATGCCACTGACGCGAAATAAATTGACGATGCCGTCGGTACCGACGGCAGTCGTCAACAGCGCGGCAAAGACAAAACTGGCGGCAAGCTTATTGGATAACTTCATTTCCACACCTCCTTCGCGTCATTCCCCCTGTGTCATCGGATCAAAAACGCTTGAACGAGGATTCATCCACCGGATCGTCTCCGCCATCCAGCATGGAAATACGGCTTGGCTTGACGAACTTGGTGCTGATGGCTGGCGGTTCATTGACCACCTTGCTGGCTTTGCCGGTATTTTTTACCGGTGCGCGCTTTTCTTCTCCGACCTGAAAGAACAGGATCAGGTCTTGCAACTGCATCGCCTGCGCACTCATTTCTTCCGAGGTCGACGACAATTCTTCCGACGCCGATGCCGTCATTTGGGTGGTCTGCGCCATCTGATGCACCGCGTTGTTGATTTGCTCCAGCCCGGCGGATTGCTCGCGCGAAGCAGCGGAGATTTCCTGCACCAGATCGGCAGTCCTGCGGATTGACGGCACCATCTGGTCGAGCAAGCCGCCGGCTTTCTCCGCCAGCATCACGCTGTTCTCGGCGACGGCGATGATTTCTTGCGCGGCTGTCTGCGAGCGCTCGGCCAGTTTTCGCACTTCGGCGGCAACCACGGCAAAGCCCTTTCCGTGTTCTCCTGCGCGCGCCGCTTCGATGGCTGCGTTCAGCGCCAGCAAATTGGTCTGGTAGGCGATGTCGTCGATGATGCCGATCTTGCCGGCAATCTGCTTCATCGCCAGCACGGTCTCGCGCACCACCTCGCCGCCCTCGGCGGCCGAGTTGGCGGACTTGCTGGCGATGCCGTCGGTGACGCGCGCGTTCTCGGCGTTCTGCGCAATGGTGGCGGTGATCTCTTCCACCGAGGCGCTGGTCTCTTCCACGTTGGATGCCTGCTGCGAGGCGTTCTTGCTCAACGCCTGCGACGAGGCGGAGATTTGCTCGGAGGCCGATGCCAGCGAGCTCGCGGTCCCGCTGACGTCGCCGATCACGGCAGTCCATTTGGCGACCATCTGCTGCGTGCTGTGCAAAACGCTGCCGGTGTCTTTCGCCGATACCGGCACTTTGACGGTCAGGTCGCCTTCCGCGACTTTACGCAACACCATCATGGCGTCCTTCGGTTCGCCCCCCAGTTGCGAACGGATCACGCGATAGGTGAAGAACAGACACACCAGCAACAGCAGCATGGACGCGCCGAGCAGCGAGAAGATCACCATCTCCAGTTCCGAGTAACGCGTCTGCGCAATGCTCACGCGCTTTTCGGTGCGCTCGTCGACCATTCGCAAGAAATCATTGATGGGCACCATGATGCGGCCGACCATGCTGCGGTAGTTCTGGTCGAACATCAGTTCCTGCGCCATCGCCTGATTCGGCGCGCCCGTCACGGTAAAGTTGCCGGCGCCGTCGTCGAACTGCCCCTTCACGGCGTTGAATGCCGTGATCTCGATCTTGGTCAAGGCGTCGGAATTGTTTTTTGCATCCTGCATCTTCGCCAGTTCCTGCGCGGTGAAGCCGGCCTGTTTCATCAGGTCGATCAGCGGCATGGCCGGGTCGGACGGCATGCTGTTGACTTGCTTGGCGGTGACAAGATCGAGATTGAAACGCTCGTAGTTCTTGGGACGCGGGCGCTTGCCGTTGCGAATGTCGAGCACGATGTAGTAACGCTCTTCATCGTTGGGGTCGCCGGTGGTGACATAGGCGCGGCCGAACTTGGTCAGGTCTTCCGAGCTGCGCCGCATTTCGTTGGCCAGCACGAACGAGTAATAACGCGACTCATGCGCCCGGTCCAGGTTGGAGTTGGCGTCCTTGAGTGCGCGCGTCACGCTGACGATAGACCCCATCAGCACGGCCAACACAATCACCAGCCAGATAAAAAGCTGTCGGATGCTCATTCGTTGCGTCAATTTGTTCTGCATGACAACTCCCTTGTTTCCCATACTGTCTTTCTTATCGGCCCGACCGGGAGAATTTCCCTGCCGTCATGCCTGTTGTTTCGTTCACGACATTCGTTCGCCATATTCACCATATTCGGCATTGCTCTCCGAGCGCCGGATATTCGCCTGCTCCATCTGCCCCGTATGCGCGATCAGATGCGGCACGTCCAGAATCAACGCCACGCGTCCATCGCCCAGAATCGTCGATCCGCTCAAGCCCTTCACCTTGCTGAACAGTTTTCCCAGCGGCTTGATCACTGCCTGGCATTCGCCCAGCAGGTTATCGACCAGCAAGCCCGCGCGCATCTGCCCGTACTGGACGATCACCAGACTCTTGCGCGGCGACTCCTGATAGGGAAGATCGAACAATTCGCGCAGGGGAATGAACGGCAGCGGCTCGCCACGCAAGGTCACGACGTTTTCGTGCACCTGGTGCGCCGACAAATTGATGCATTCCACCACCAGATCGAGTGGAATGACGAACACCGCGCCGCCCACCACGACCTGGAAACCGGCAATGATGGCCAAGGTCAGCGGCAAGCGGATACGCACCATGGTGCCCTGGCCAGGGTTGCTGAAGATATCGACCTCGCCGTGCAAGGAATCGATATTGCGCTTGACCACGTCCATGCCGACGCCGCGTCCGGACAACGCCGTCACCTGCTCGGCCGTGGAAAATCCCGGTTCAAAAATCAGCCGGAAGATATCCTTCTCCGACAGGTTCGCGTCGGCGGCAATCAAACCCTGCTGCATCGCCTTGCGCAAAATCCGGTCCTTGTCGAGGCCGCGGCCGTCGTCGAACACTTCGATCACGACGCTGCCCGATTCGTGCGTCGCATTCAGGCGCAGCACGCCTGCCTCAGGCTTGCCCATGGCGCGGCGGATATCGGCGGCTTCGATGCCGTGGTCCATGGCGTTGCGCACGATGTGCATCAAGGGATCCGAGATCTTCTCGACCATCGATTTGTCGAGCTCGGTGTCGGCGCCGGTGACGATCAGTTCGATTTCCTTGCCCATCTCGCGCGAGATGTCGCGCACCACACGCGGAAAGCGCTGGAACACTTCGTTGATCTGCACCATGCGCAAGGTCAGCGCCGCATCGCGGATCTGTTCCACCAGACCGGAGATGAGCTGGGTCGCTTCTTCGAAGCGCTGATCCTTCTTACGCTTGGCAACCAGGCTGGCGCCGGCGCCGGCGATCACCAGCTCGCCGACCAGATCGATCAGTTGATCCAGCTTGGAGACTTCGATCTTGATGAATTTCTGTTCCTGGCCTTTTTTGTCGTCACCCGATCTCTGGCGCGCAGCGCCGCCCGCAACCGCGTGCGGCGCCAGCTCGAATGCGCCGGTCTTCGCAGCCGAAACAAGCACCTCGCCTCGGACGGCGTGCGCCCCCGCGACGGGTTCGCTGTTCAGCGACTCGCACTCGGCATCGGTCAGCGCCCCCGACTGCAACAACAGCCGCATCAGGTGATCGCGGTCGGCGGTGCGCGCCAGCCAGTGCCGGTAGTGCGTCAGCGAGCAGTGCGGAGCAAAAATGTTGATGTCGCTGTCTTCGCGCACGAACTCGAACACGCTTTCAATCGCATGGCGATCGGCGTTGCTGTCGAAGCCGATTTCAAATCCGATATAGCAGACCTCCGGATTCATTTCGTCGGCCGTCGGTATGTTGTATTCGATGGTATGGGCGTAGACGCTGCGTCCCAGGGTCAGCAGGTAACGCAGGAAAGACAGCGGATCCAGGCCGTCGCGCAGCACGTCCGGGCTGAAGCGCAATGACAGATGCCAATGCGGATTGGCAACGGCAGGCTCACTGTCGCTCGGATCTCCGCCGGCATGCTGCGCGCTCCCGGCCAGCGCAGTCGCCGCGGCCGTCACGGCGGCCACGGTCTCGGTCAGGCCGGTGGCGTCGATCACGGGCGCATTGATTGCATTGGCAGCGTTGGCGGCTTCGACCGCAGCCACTTCTTCCAGGTGTTTATTGAGTGCGGCTTCGAGCTCGGAGCGGCGCGCCAGATCCGGTTCTTCCGCCTCTTTCGATTGTTCGATGGCATCGACCAGGTCGCCCATATAGTCGCCGCAATTGAGCAACAGCGACATCATCGCGTCGTCGAGTTTCAGGATGCCGTTGCGCACCTTGTCGAGCACGCTTTCCAGCACGTGGGTAAAGCTGACGATACTGTCGAAGGCAAACAGGCCGGCCGATCCCTTGATCGTATGGGCAGCGCGGAAGATGGCGTTGATGGCGTCCTTGCTGGGCCCTTCGCTCTCGATCTGGAGCAGTGCAGCCTCCATGGCGACGAGCAGTTCCCGCGCCTCCTGCACCAGTGCGTCACGGGCGGCGTCTTTTTTCATGCCAGCCCCTGTATGGACGGTTGAATGTCGAAGGCGTCCTGCAGGTGCAGCATGTCGATCACGTTTTGTACGGCGGGACTGATACCGTTGAAAAACAGCTGTTTGTACTGCAGCGCCGTCTCGCGTTTCATCAGCAACAGCAATTGCAATCCGGTGGTGTCGATTTCATCGACGCCGCTCAGATCGATTTCCAGCACGTCGTCGGCGGCATCGATCACGCCGAGCAGTTGCGGCTTGTACTCGGCCGCCTGGAAAATGGTAAAGCCGCCATTCACCAGGAGTCGCAAGTGTCCGTCGCGTGTGCTTTGCGTCAGGGCCATGATCGTGATCCTCAGGGCGAAACCAGCTTGGCGACTGCTTCGAGCAGCACCGGCGGCAGGAAAGGTTTGTGCACCCACGCGCGCACGCCGATGGTCTTGCCTTCCTGCTTGCGCGAGTCGGCGCTCTCGGTGGTCAGCATCAACACCGGCGTGAATTTGTAATTCGGATTCTGCTTGAGCTCGCGCACGAAGCTCAGACCGTCGAGATTGGGCATGTTCACGTCGGAGATGACGAGGTTGTATTTGCGGCCGTCGAGCTTGTTGAGCGCGTCGCGCCCGTCGATGGCTTCGACCACGTCATACCCGGCGGCCTGGAGCGCCATGCTGATGGTCTGGCGCAGGCTGAACGAATCGTCGACGATCAGGATAGTCTTCGGGCTCATTTCAGCGTTCTCCACAGAAAGACAAGACTGGCGTACAGCTGCGATTGCTGTCGCCGGTGCTGCGGATTGCGATCGTTAACATCCGTTCTTGCATGCACGTCCCCTCTTCAGAAGAAATCAACTTGCGATTGCATCGACTTGTCGGCCTGTTGGCCCGCGTGTATCTGGCGCTGCTCTTGCGTGGTATAGGTTTTTTCCAGATCGGCCAGCCAGGCGGCGCGATCGGGCAGAGGCTGCGCCTGTTCCACCAGGCCCACCAGCTTGCTCATGTCGAGCTGCACGTGATCGAGGATCTGGCTGATGCGGTCCTGGAATTGCAAATTGACGAGGATGTCGCAGACTTCCTGGTCGACTTCGCGGTTTTCTTCTTCCAGTTGGCCGACGGTGCCGCTCAGCTTGAGTGCGGACTGGCGGAAATCGGCGATGACGCTATCGATGACAATGCGTGAATCATCCATCATGCGGCTGGCGTCGCTGTCGAGCTGATTGGCCGAGGCCAGGGCAGTCTGTATCTGCTGCTGCACGCTTTTGGTCTTGCCGATGATTTGCCGCCCCGTGTCGGCGGAACGCGCAGCCAGCTCGGTCCAGCTTTGTTCGTCCGAGAACAGGTCGGTGACGCCGGTGCGGCCGGCGATCTGCTCGACCTCCTGCGCCAGCTGGCGGATGTCTTCATTGTGCTGGCCGAGGGTTTCCAGCTTGCGCAGCAAAGCATCGCGCGTGGACAGGACCTGTTCCAGCGCTTCGGCAATGCCGCCCAGTTGCGTCGCCGCGTTTTGGATGACTTGCAGCACGTCGCCGTTCTTGCCGCCTTCCGCGAGGCTGACTGCCCCGCCGAGGCGGCGATGGATGCCGACGAAACGCTGGGTCAGCCGGTCGATGGCTTCCTGTGTTTGCGAACGCGCCAGCTGCACATTGTTGCGCCAGGCCGGCACGACGCCCTGCACCAGCTCCGACGGCACGGCACGCACGGCTGCATCGGACTTCGGTGCTGTGGAGGTGGGTGCAATAGATGAAACAGATGCGGCGGACGCATCCTTCGTACTCAGCGTCCAGGCCGCAGCAGCGATCAGCGCGCCCGCGATCAATCCTTGCCACCATCTCGGCGCCAGCAGCGCCAGCAAAAGTGTATTGATCCCCCAGATCAACAGCACGGCGTGGTGTTTCGACTTCACGATACCCCAATCAGAATGTTGGATTTTCACAGGTGATACAGACCCGCCTCCCAGCAAGGGCCCACATGCATTAACGGCAACAAATCGCCGCTTTTTTATACATTCGTCACGATTTATTCTTTACCATGGCTTGCATCACGGCAACAGGCTGTCCGGCGTCGACGCCGCTCTTGCGCCCATACTTCAGCCATTTTCACTGTTCCCTTTATTCTGGGGCGAAGATCTCTTGGTCTGTCGGGGGAATAGAGGCAGAATTCAGCTTGATTTATCAAAGTAAATTTTCCCCTAGGAAATATTCACCTTTCTTTACGATTACCCATGCCCATCCCTGTCGCCTTTCAGACCGTCGGCTTGCTGGCGCTGTCCAATATTTTCATGACCATCGCCTGGTACGGCCATCTCAAGAGCCTGGCCTCCAAGCCCTGGTGGATCGCTGCGCTGATCAGCTGGTCGATCGCCCTGTTCGAATATCTGCTGCAGGTGCCGGCCAACCGTATCGGCTACACCCAGTTCAGCCTGGCGCAACTGAAGATCATGCAGGAAGCCATCACCCTGACGGTGTTCGTTCCCTTTGCGATGATTTACATGAACCAACCGTTCAAACTGGACTATGTGTGGGCAGCGTTGTGCCTGGTGGGCGCGGTGTATTTCATCTTCCGCAGTTGAGCGTGGCGCGACGGATTGATGCAGTGCACTGACACAGCCGCGCCAATCTCCTACAATGCGGACTCGCTGTCTTTCTTTGCAGCAGCAATGCCAAACCGTGAAGACCACGCATGGATTTAGACACCTATAAATATATCGTCGTCGAAGGCCCGATCGGCGTCGGCAAGACGACGCTGACCCGCAAGCTGGCCGAGCATCTCGGCGCACAAGCCGTGCTGGAGCAGCCGCAGGAAAATCCTTTCCTCGAGAAGTTCTATCGCGACGCCGCGCGCTATGCGTTGCAGACGCAGATGTTCTTCCTGTTCCAGCGCATCCAGCAATTGCAGGAGCTGGCGCAATCCGATCTGTTCCAGACGCGTTTCGTCGGCGACTTCCTGCTGGAAAAAGATCCGCTGTTTGCGCGCCTGACGCTGGCCGACGAAGAACTGAAACTCTACGAACAACTCTATCAACACATGCGCCCGCACGCCGTGCAGCCGGATCTGGTGATCTATCTGCAGGCGCCGGTGGAAACGCTGGTCGAACGCATCAGGAAGCGCGGCATTCCGATGGAAGCATCGATCTCGCCCGACTACCTGCAGCGCCTGTGCGACAGCTACAGCCGCTTTTTTTACAACTACGATGCTGCCCCGCTGCTGATCGTCAACAACGAGCACATGAACATGGCCGAACGGGAAGACGATTTCCAGCAGCTGTTGTCGCACATCGTTGAAATGCGCGGCAAGCGCGCGTTTCTGAACCGAGGAGAATGATTTGGCAGCCTATCTGCAAGACACGCCGGCACCTGCTGCGCGCAAAAAAGCCGTTACCGTCCACACGCTGCAGGCGATGCGCGACAAGGACGAGAAGATCAGCATGCTGACCTGCTACGACGCCAGCTTTGCAGCATTGATGGATCGCAGCGGCGTCGACACCGTCCTCATCGGCGACTCGCTGGGCATGGTGTGCCAGGGCCATCAGTCGACGCTGCCGGTGACCGTCGCCGACATCGCTTACCATACCGCCAGCGTGGCGCGCGGCAACCAGACCATGCTGATTGTGGCGGACATGCCGTTCGGCACATACGCCACGCCGGTAGCGGCGTTCGACAATGCGGTCAAACTGATGCAGGCCGGTGCGCACATGGTCAAGCTGGAGGGCGGCGCCTGGCTTGCCGATACGATACGCTTGCTGACCGAACGCGGCATCCCGGTATGCGCGCATCTCGGCCTGACGCCGCAATCGGTGCATCAGATGGGCGGCTACAAGGTGCAAGGCAAGACGCTGGCCGGCGCAGAACTCTTGCACGCCGACGCCAAAGCCGTGGAAGCGGCAGGCGCCTCGCTGCTGGTGCTGGAGGCGATTCCCGCCACGCTGGGCGCGGAGGTCACGGCGCAATTGCATATCCCCACCATCGGCATCGGCGCCGGCGTCGATTGCTCCGGCCAGGTGCTGGTGATGCACGACATGCTGGGCGTATTCCCGGGACACAAGGCGAAGTTCGTGAAAAACTTCATGGAAGGCGCAACCAGCGTGGAAGACGCCGTGCGTGCGTATGTGGCGGCGGTGCGCGATCGCAGCTTTCCGGCAGCGGAGCATTGCTTCTGAGTTGCCGCATCCATGCCTGCCGCTTGATCCGGAAGCGGACAAGAAAAAAGCCTGCATTGCAGGCTTTTTTCATTTGCAGCGCAATTACTTGCCTGCGATCAGTCCGGCGATTAATTTCCGCTGATGTCGTGATAGCGCTCCAGGCTTTGCGTCAGATGACGGCTGCATTCGTCGGCATTGGAGATCGTCGGCGACAAGGCTTCCAGCAGGCCGTCGTGCACGCCGTACACCAGCGCATGGATGCTCAGTTCCTGGCCGCGTTCCCAGGCGTCGGTGACGATGGTGGTGCGGCAGATGTTGGCGACTTGCTCCAGCACGTTCAGTTCGCACAGGCGGTCATGCTGGTCGCCTTCGGACATGTGGTCATGGAAACAGTCAACGTGCTTTTCGTGCACATCCTGCACGTGTTGCAGCCAGTTGTCGGCCAGCCCCACGCGACGCTTGGTCAATGCCGCCTGCACACCGGCGCAGCCGTAGTGGCCGCAGATGATGATGTGCTTGACCTTCAGCACGTCGACGGCGAATTGCAGCACCGACAGGCAGTTGAGGTCGGTATGCACGACCACGTTGGCGATGTTGCGATGGACGAACAACTCGCCCGGCAACAAACCCAGCAGATCGTTGGCGGGAACGCGATTGTCGGAGCAGCCGATCCAGAAATATTCCGGCGAGCGCTGCGAACCGAGCTTCAGAAAGAAGTCGGGATCGCGCGCCGTGATTTCGGACGCCCAGCGGCGGTTGCCCTGAAGCAGGAGTTCCTGAACCTGGTCTTGTTGGCTTGGTTTGGTCATAGTCGGCAAGATCGAGTGTCACGCTTTCCGTCGTACGGCGCATGAATGAAGCGACGCGATGTGACGGCATGCATGGTGGTGAATGAACGAAAGACGGTGCAAGCGCGATCGCGGCGGACGCTGCTTCAGCCAGCCGGACCGGCTGAATCCATCAGAATGAATCAGCCCAGCGCGTGCAAAAGATGTCTTTCGGGAAATGCCCGGCAATCAGGATACAACACCGACTGCTGCGACTGCATTGTATAGAAAAATACATGGAAAAAACCTGCAGCTTTTCGACTGGTGCCGCCAAGCTGCAGGTCTCATCGGGGCTTACTCGAAGAACTCCTTGACCTTGTCTTTCCAGGTCTTGGTCTGCGGGCTGTGCTTGGCGCCGCCTTCGATGGTCAGTTTTTCAAATTCGCGCAGCAGGTCTTTCTGGCGCTCTGTCAGTTTCACCGGCGTTTCCACCACGACGTGGCAGAACAGGTCGCCGGCATAACCGGAACGCACGCCCTTGATGCCCTTGCCGCGCAAGCGGAAGGTCTTGCCCGATTGCGTGCCTTCGGGAATCGTGAAGGATGCCTTGCCGCTCAGGGTCGGCGCTTCGATCTCGCCGCCCAATGCGGCCTTGGCGAAGGAAATCGGCATTTCGCAATGCAGGTCGTCGCCGTCGCGCTGGAATACTTCGTGTTGCTTGATGTGGATTTCCACATACAGGTCGCCTGGAGGACCGCCGTTCATGCCGGGTTCGCCGTTGCCGGACGAACGGATGCGCATGCCGTCGTCGATGCCTTCCGGGATCTTCACTTCCAGCGTCTTGTTGCGTTTCAGGCGGCCGGCGCCGGCGCAGGTCGGGCATGGCTCAGGGATGACCTTGCCGCTGCCGTGGCACTTCGGGCAAGTCTGCTGGATGCTGAAGAAACCTTGCTGCATGCGTACCTGACCGTGGCCGCCGCAGGTGCCGCACGTGGTCGGCGAGGTGCCGGGCTTGGCGCCGGAACCGTGGCAGGTGTCGCACTCGTCCCAGGACGGCACGCGGATGGTGGTGTCGAAACCGTGGGCCGCTTGTTCCAGCGTAATTTCCAGGTTGTAGCGCAGGTCGGCGCCGCGATACACCTGCGGTCCCGCGCTGCGGCCGCGGCCACCGCCGCCACCGCCGAAGATGTCGCCGAAAATGTCGCCGAAGGCATCGGCAAAGCCGCCTGCACCCGCGCCGCCACCGCCGCCGCCCATATTGGGGTCGACGCCGGCATGACCGTAACGATCGTAGGCATCGCGCTTTTGCGGATCCGACAACATCTCGTAGGCTTCCTTGACCTCCTTGAACTTGTCTTCTGCACCCTTGCTGTCGGGATTGCGGTCAGGATGGTACTTCATCGCCAGTTTGCGATAAGCCTTCTTGATTTCGTCGTCGGTGGCGTTTTTCGCCAGACCTAGAATTTCGTAAAAGTCACGTTTTGCCATGTTTTATAACACCTTGTTATTGGATTTTTCCTGCGGGCAGTGGGCACCGGCGAGAAACCAACAATGTGAAAAAGCCGAGAGACGATCTCGCGACCATCTTGCTCGGCGTGCCGCCCGGCAAAGCCGGACGACGTGTTCCTGAATGACTGCTTCGCTTGCCGGCGGAGAAGCGAACTCGGAATCGAGGACGCTCCCGCCGGCAATCGAAATTACTTCACTTCCTTGAAGTCGGCGTCGACCACGTCGTCGTCCTTCGGACGCGATTCGCCGGCACCTGCTGCACCCGCACCTGCCGCGCCGGCTGCACCGCCGGCCGCCGCCTGTTGCGCCTGCTGGTCGGCGTACATCTTTTCGCCCAGCTTTTGCGCTGCCACGGACAGTGCTGCCGTCTTGGCGTCGATGGCGGCCTTGTCGTTCGCCTTCAACACTTCTTCCAGTTCCTTGACCGCAGCTTCGATGGTTTCCTTCTCGCCTGCGTCCAGCTTGTCGCCGTATTCAGTCAGCGCCTTGCGTGTGGAGTGGACCAGCGCGTCGCCCTGATTGCGGGTTTCGGCCAGTTCCTTCAGGCGCTTGTCTTCGTCGGCATTGGCCTCGGCGTCGCGCACCATCTTTTCGATCTCTTCTTCATTCAAGCCGGAATTGGCCTTGATGGTGACCTTGTTTTCCTTGCCGGTGGCCTTGTCCTTGGCGCCGACGTGCAAAATGCCGTTGGCGTCGATGTCGAAGGTCACTTCGATTTGCGGTGTACCGCGCGGCGACGGCGGGATGCCTTCCAGATTGAATTCGCCCAGGGCCTTGTTGCCGGCCGCCATTTCGCGTTCACCCTGATAGACCTTGATGGTCACGGCAGGCTGATTGTCGTCGGCAGTCGAGAACACCTGGCTGAACTTGGTCGGGATGGTCGTGTTCTTCTTGATCATCTTGGTCATCACGCCGCCCATGGTTTCGATACCCAGCGACAGTGGCGTGACGTCCAGCAGCAGCAAGTCCTTGCGTTCGCCCGACAGGACCGAACCCTGGATCGCGGCGCCGACGGCGACTGCTTCGTCCGGATTGACGTCCTTGCGCGGATCCTTGCCGAAGAACTCCTTCACCTTCTCTTGCACCTTCGGCATACGGGTCATGCCGCCGACCAGGATGATGTCGTCGATGTCGGTGACCTTGACGCCTGCATCCTTGATCGCCATGCGGCACGGCTCGATCGTCTTGGCGATCAGTTCTTCCACCAGCGATTCCAGCTTGGCGCGGGTGATCTTCAGGTTCAGGTGGACCGGCGCGCCATTGGCCATGGCGATGTACGGCTCGTTGATTTCGGTTTGCTGCGACGACGACAGTTCGATCTTGGCGCGCTCGGCCGAAGCCTTGATGCGTTGCAGAGCGATCGCGTCTTTCGACAGATCCAGACCGTTGATCTTCTTGAACTCTTCGATGATGTAATCGATGATGCGCTGGTCGAAGTCTTCACCGCCGAGGAAGGTATCGCCGTTGGTGGACAGCACTTCGAACTGCTTTTCGCCGTCGACGTCGGCGATTTCAATGATGGAGACGTCAAACGTGCCGCCGCCCAGGTCATACACGGCGATCTTGCGGTCTCCCTTTTCGGTCTTGTCCAGGCCGAACGCCAGCGCCGCGGCTGTCGGTTCGTTGATGATGCGCTTGACTTCCAGACCGGCGATACGGCCGGCGTCTTTGGTGGCCTGGCGTTGCGCGTCGTTGAAGTACGCAGGAACGGTGATGACCGCTTCGGTCACTTCTTCGCCCAGGTAGTCTTCAGCGGTTTTCTTCATCTTGCGCAGCACTTCTGCGGAGATTTGCGGCGGCGCCAGCTTGTTGTCGCGCACGCCGATCCAGGCGTCGCCGTTGTCGGCCTTGACGATCTGGTAAGGCATCAGGGAAATGTCTTTTTGCACTTCCTTTTCGTCGAACTTGCGGCCGATCAGACGCTTGGCTGCGTAGATGGTGTTCTTCGGATTGGTGACGGCCTGGCGTTTGGCAGGTGCGCCAACCAGCACTTCGCCGTCTTCCTGATAAGCGATGATGGAAGGCGTGGTACGCGCGCCTTCGGAGTTTTCGATGACTTTCGGCTGGCCGCCTTCCATGACGGAGACGCACGAGTTGGTTGTACCCAAGTCAATACCAATGATTTTGCCCATGATTTTTCCTTCGATCCTTAAGTTCCCGAATAGGGAACAACAATAGTTTTGATAGTTTTAATATGTGGAGAAAACTGTCGCTTTCAAGCGCCGGATGTCACTTAAAAGCAAATTTTGTGCCGTTTGTTTTCTTTTTTCGTTTCGTCGCTGCCGGGTCTGCCGATTTGTTGCTTATTTGCGGCTTATTTGCGACTTAATTGCAGCTTACTTGCCTTGCGCCACAGTCACCAACGCCGGACGCAGCAAGCGCTCGGAAATCGTATAACCCTTTTGCAACACCGCCACGACGGTATTGGCTTCCTGCTCTGCCGGCACGGCGGAAATCGCCTGATGCTTCATCGGATCCAGCTTCTCGCCGGCTTGCGGATGAATTTCCAGCAGCTTGTTCTTTTCGAAGGCCGACGACAGTTGTTTCAATGTCATGTCGACGCCTTCCTTGAGCGATTCCACGGACGGCGTTTCGATCTTCAGCGCCATTTCCAGGCTGTCCTTGACCGCCAGCAGCGATTCGGCAAAGCCTTCGATCGCAAACTTGTGGGCGCGGCTGATATCGTCTTGCGCACGGCGGCGGATATTTTCGGCTTCAGCCTTGGCGCGCAGGAAAGCATCCTGCATCTCGGCAATCTTCGCCTCGGCGGCGATGAGCTGCTCTTCCGCTGTCGGCTCGGTTGCAGCAGCTGCCGTGTCAGCCTGACCGGCTTGCGCATCCTGGGCTTGCGCCGTCTGCACCTGTTCGTTTTCCGCTTGTTTTTCCGTATCTTGCATATTTAACAATCTCCAACTGGTAAAGCGTATTGAATTTTTAGCGCCTGATCGGGCAGACCGCCCCACGCATGGCAATGCACATGAGGCTTTACCCCTTAATTTTCAAGGGTTATTGCCGGACATTACGGCGCAAACGGCCCGAATTGTTCAATTGGGAGCAAAAAGTCATATGCATCCAACTAAACGTTCTAAGCCGCCACTAACGTCTTGTTACAGAATTTACTACACTTGAAATAGCGAATCGCGATGCAACATTTATGATGCAGTCATCCCATTTTTTCTACCAACCTTCAAGGAGACGTCATGAAATTGCCGCTTATCTCCGCCACCATCATTGCCTACACCTTGCTGGCAGCCGCCTGGATCAGCTATTCGCAGTTAGTCGCGCTGTACTGAATCTGCTTTCTGCAGAGCCGCATTTCAAGCCCCGCATCGTCCTGGCAACCAACGCACAAGATTTCCGCATTTCCATAGCGCAATAACCGCGCAGCCCGCTATTTTAACAGGCTGGCGGTGGCTTACATCCACTTTAGTCTATTGCGTCGCGCCCAGACGGCGGGCTTGTGCGGCGGAGATTTCCGCCTGTTTCTTTTCTTCTTCGCGCAACGCGGCGCCTGCCATGGTGGGCCAGCCGACCATGTGCAGCTCGGCGATTTCCATCATGCCCTGTATCCAGGCGGCGTCGCCGTTCAGGCAAGGAATGAAGTGAAACTCCTTGCCGCCGGCATGCAGGAACTCGCCCTTGGCTTCCATCGCAATCTCTTCCAGGGTTTCCAGGCAGTCGCTGGTGAAACCGGGGCACATGACATCCACCCTTTGCACGCCCTGGCGCGCCAGTTCCTGCAGCGTCGGCGCCGTATAGGGCTGCAGCCACTCGGCCTTGCCGAAACGCGACTGGAAGGTCACCAGATATTCAGACTCGCCCAGACCCAGTGCCGCCGCCAGCAGGCGCGCCGTCTTGTAGCATTCGCAATGGTAAGGATCGCCCAGCAGCAAGGTGCGCTTGGGCACGCCGTGAAAACTCATCACCAGCTTGTCCGGCTGGCCGTTGGCGTCCCAATGCGCCAGCACCGAGGCCTTGAGCGCCTGGATATAGGCATCGTGGTCGTGATAATGCTTGATCAAGCGCAGCTCGGGAACGTTGCGCACTCTGGAAAAATGGCTGAACACGGCATCGAAAATCGACGCCGTCGTGGTGCCGGAATATTGCGGATAGGCCGGCAGAATCAGGATGCGATCGCAGCCCTGCGCCTTGAGGCTGTCCAGCACGTCAGGCAAGGCAGGTTGCCCGTAACGCATGGCGTACGTCACCTGCACCCGATGGCCGCGCTCCTGCATGCGCGCGCGCAGCAGCGCGGCCTGGCGCTCGGTATTGACCTTGAGCGGCGATCCTTCGTCAGACCAGATCGAGGCGTATTTCTCCGCCGATTTGCCGGAGCGAAACGGCAGGATGATGCCGTTCAGGATGAACCACCACACTGCCTTCGGAATCTCCACCACCCGCGGATCCGACAGGAATTGCTTCAGATAGCGGCGCACCGCGCGCGCGGTCGGCGCGTCAGGGGTGCCGAGATTGACCAGCACGATCGCCGTGCCGGCCGGCGTGCCGTGGGTATAAGGAGGTTCTTGGCGAAATGACATGGAAGTCCGTGATGGTCTGAATCTGGATCTGGCGATGGCTGGGAGGCAGCGGCCTCAGAGCGCGAGTAATTCGCGCGCGTGCTTGCGCGTGGTCGCGGTAATTTCCAGGCCGCCCAGCATGCGGGCGATTTCTTCCACGCGCGACTTGGCGTCCAGCGCCTCAATCTGCGACACGGTCTTGCCGCCGTCGTTGCGCTTGCTGACCTGGAAGTGCTGATTGCCCTGGCTGGCGACTTGCGGCAAATGCGTCACGCACAGCACCTGGCGATCCTGGCCGAGGCGTTTGAGCAGGCGGCCGACCACTTCGGCCACGCCGCCGCCGATGCCGCTGTCGACTTCGTCGAAAATCAGGGTCGGCGTCGCCGTCGAGCTCGATGCGATCACGGAAATCGCCAGCGCGATACGCGCCAGTTCGCCGCCGGAAGCCACCTTCGCCAGCGGCCGCGGCGCCACGCCGGCATGGCCGGCAACCAGGAACTCGACCTGCTCCAGACCGTAAGCCGCAGGCTCGCCGGCTTCCAGTGCAATCGAAAAGCGTCCGCCGGACATGCTCAGATCCTGCATCGCCGCGGTCACCGCTTCGCTCAACGCCTTGGCGGCTTTGGTGCGGCCTTTGGACAATTTCATCGCAGCGCCGGTGTAAGCCGCCTTGAGTTTTTCTTCCTGCGCCCGCAAGGCGTCGAGGTCGCTGGCGTCGGCCAGCTGCTTCAACTCTTCGGCCAGCTTGACGTGTTCCTGCGGTAGTTCATCGGGCGTGACGCGGAATTTGCGCGCGGTCGAATGGATCGCTTCGAGACGCCCTTCCACCTGCTGCAAACGCGCCGGATCAAGCTCAACCCGGCCCAGGTAATCGTTGAGCGCGTAGACCGCTTCCTGCAATTGAATCTGTGCGGGTTCCAGCGCATCCATGACAGGTTTCAGAGCGGCGTCGACGTCGGTCAGCTTGCTCAGTTTTTGCGTCAGCGACGAGAGTTGCGACAGGATCGGCGACTCCGATTCGGAAATCGCGCTGAGCGCCTCCTGCGCGCCCTCGATCAGGCTCGCAGCGTGCGACAGGCGGCTGTGTTCGTTGCTGATGTCGGTCCACTCGCCGGGCTTGACGGCCAGTTTTTCCAATTCGTTGACCTGCCACTCGAGACGTTCGCGTTCAAGCAGGACGTTCTTGGCGTTGATTTCAAATTCTTCGCGTTGCTTCGCCAGCGCGCGCCAGGTTTTGTAGGCGGCGGCAACGGCCTTTGCCTCATCCAGCAAACAAGCCTGATTGTCCAGCAACTGGCGCTGCGCATCGGCCTTGAGCAAGGACTGGTGCGCATGCTGACCGTGAATATCAACCAGCAGTTCGCCCAGTTCGCGCAACTGCGTCGCAGTGGCGGCAATGCCGTTAATGAAGGCCTTGGAGCGTCCGGCGTTGTCGATCACGCGGCGCAACAGCACCGCGCCGTCTTCGTCGGCGAACTCATGCGCTTCCAGCCAGGCGGCGGCATCGTCGCTCACGCTGAAGTCGGCCGTGATATCGGCCTTGGCCGCGCCCTCGCGCACCACGCTGGCGTCGCCGCGTCCGCCAAGGGCCAGCGCCAGCGCATCGATCAGGATCGACTTGCCCGCGCCGGTTTCGCCGGTGAAGACGGAAAATCCGGGTGCGAACTCAAGTTCAATGGCATCGACGATAACGAAATCACGAATCGACAGGGTACGCAGCATGGGATTTTGTAGTGATGTTTTGGAAATATTGCTTGCTGCATCCGCGCAGACACAAGCCGCGGGCGCAGAGATTGGTCGTTATTGTAAACGGCCTTCTACGGAGGGGTATTCGTTCCAGTGAAGTTTCTGCCGCAAGGTGTCGTAATAGCTCCAGCCCTCAGGATGCAGGAAAGTGATCTTGTGCGCCGAGCGCTTGATCACGATCAGGTCGCCATGGGTCAGGCTGGTCAGCGACTGCATATCGAAATTGGCGCTGATGTCGCGGCCGTTGACGACGCGGATCGAGATTTCACAGGAATCGGGAATCACGATCGGACGATTCGACAAGGCATGCGGCGCAATCGGCACCAGCACGATACCGTGCAGGCTTGGATGCAGGATCGGACCGCCGGCCGACAAGGCGTAGGCGGTCGAACCGGTCGGCGTGGCCACGATCAAACCGTCGGAGCGCTGGTTGTACATGAAGCGACCGTCGACTTCGACGGTCAGCTCGACCATGCCCGAAGAGGCGCCGCGCGCCACCACCACGTCATTGAACGCCAGCGCATTGAAAATCTGTTCGCCGTCGCGGAACACCGTCGCCTCCAGCAGCGAGCGCGTCTCGGCGTCTACCTTCCCGTCCAGCATGTCGGCCAATACCGGTATCATGCGGTCTAGCGAAATATCCGTCATGAAGCCCAGCCGGCCCTGGTTGATGCCGATCAGCGGGACATTGAACGGCGCCAGCTGGCGGGCAATCCCGAGCATGGTGCCGTCGCCGCCGACCACGATGGCGGCGTCGGCGAACTGGCCGATCTGTTCCGGCGACATGGCGTCGTAGCCTTCCAGCGCGACGTTCTGCGCGGTCTCGGCTTCAAACACGATGGTGTGGCCATGCGCTTCCAGGAAAGCGGCGATGTCCGACAAGGATTGGGCGATACCGACGGCATGAAATTTGCCGACGATTGCAATGGTTTTAGGCGTTGCCGCCTGCACGGGTAATTTGATGGGCCACATGCTGCGGATTAAAGCATAATTCGGGGCCTGTTAACAATGAATTTACGAATGCGAACGCGCGGCAGGCGTTGACTGCCTAGGCGCAGCGACGCGTCGTAGCGGTGCTACGGCAAGGAGCTGCAACAACGGCAGGCGACGCCTGCAGCCGTTCCCGAAGGGTTTCAGCCAGGCAGTGCGCTGGCGGCGTTGCATGGCTTGCAGGTGGGCCCGCCACCTGCTACGCCACGCGCCTTGCCAGCACACTGCCTGGCTGAAACGCATCTCGTAAATTCATTGTTAACAGGCCCCAGACGACTTTGAATCGATTTTGATGAACAAAACAAACATACAGGCGGTCCTGTTCGACCTTGACGATACGCTGTGGGCCATCGAGCCGGTGCTGCATCTCGCCGAAAGCCAGTTGTACGACTGGCTGCGCCAGCATGCGCCGAATGTGGTCGAACGGGAAACGATAGAAAGCCTGCGCGCACGCCGCATCCTGCTGGCGAAAAGCGATCCGAAGTACAAGATCAACCTGTGGGCCTTGCGCCATGCCGCGTTGATCGCGGTGCTGAGCGAACATGGCGAAGATCCGGCGCTCGCCGATCCGGCCATGGAAGTTTTCACCACCGGCCGCAATGCGGTCACGCCCTTCGACGATGTGGTTCCGGGCTTGCTCCAGCTGAAACCGCGCGTCCGGCTCGGCACCGTCTCCAACGGTTTTGCCGATCTCGGCCGCATCGGGCTGGCGGAGCATTTCGAGATTTCCATTGCCGCGCACCAATTCGGCACGGCAAAACCCGATCCAACCATCTTCCACGCGGCCTGCACGGCGCTGGACGTGGCCCCGGAGCACACCGTCTACGTCGGCGACGACCTCACGCTGGACGTGCTGGGCGCTCAGCAGGCCGGCTTGCGCGCGGTCTGGATGAACCGTTTCAAACGCGAGCTGCCCGACCATGTGCGCCCCGATGCGGTCTGCGCCGACCTGAGCGAACTGGCCAGCTGGCTGGCGGCATGATGCATATAAATGAGAAGACGCTGGCAGGCCTGCCGCCGGGTCGTTAGAATGAAGACATGCAACTAGACAATCGCGCTCAAACCCTGCTCAAGGCACTGGTCGAACGGTATATCGCCGACGGCCAGCCGGTCGGCTCGCGCGCGCTCTCCAAGATTTCGGGACTCGAACTGTCGCCGGCGACTATCCGCAACGTCATGGCCGACCTGGAAGACATGGGCTTCGTCGCCAGCCCGCACACTTCCGCCGGACGGATTCCGACGCCGCGCGGCTATCGCGTGTTCGTCGACACGCTGCTGACCATCGAGTCGATCGACGCCATCGACGAAGCGACGCTGGAAACCAAACTGCAATCGCGCTCGCAGCTCAACTCGCCGCAGAAGATCATTTCCAATGCGGCGCAGGTGCTGTCGTCGCTGTCGCAATTTGCCGGCGTGGTCATGACGCCCAAGCGCGAATCGATTTTCCAGCAAATCGAATTCCTGCGCCTGTCCGAAAAACGCATCCTGCTGGTGATCGTCGGCCCGCGCGGCGATGTGCAAAACCGCCTGCTGCTGACCGATGTCGACTACACGCCGTCGCAACTGGTGCAGGCCGCCAACTACATCAACCAGCACTACGGCGGCCTCGGCTTCGATGAAGTGCGCCTGCGCCTGCAGAACGAACTGCGCCAGCTGCGCGACGACATGACCAGCCTGATGCAGGCCGCGGTCGAAGCCGGCAGCGACGCCATGGCGGACGAATCCGACAACGTGGTGATTTCCGGCGAGCGCAATCTGCTGAGCGTCTCCGACCTCTCGTCGAACATGACATCCCTGCGCAAGCTGTTCGACATGTTCGAACAGAAGACCAGCCTGATGCAGTTGCTGGACGTATCGAGCAAGGCCACCGGCGTGCAGATTTTCATCGGCGGCGAATCGCAACTGGTGCCGATGGACGACATGAGCATCGTCACCGCGCCGTATGAAGTCAACGGCAAGATCGTCGGCACGCTGGGCGTGATCGGTCCGACGCGCATGGCGTACGAACGCGTGATTCCGATTGTCGACATCACCGCCAAATTGCTGTCGAGCGCGCTGAGCAATAATTGAGCGATAACTGAACGCCGCGGCGACAGGCAACGGGAATGTTGCAAACGCCTTACCCAACTTTACGCGCGCAGGACCGACAATAAAAAAGCCATCCGGCCTTACCGCCGGATGGCTTTTTTACACATGACGCTGAATTGCTGCTGAACGCCGAACCTGCTGCCTGGTTACTTCTTGGTTTTCTGGCAATCCCGGCAATGTCCGTAGAGCGCCAGCGCATGGTCGGCAATCTCGAAACCGTGCTCCTGGGCAATCTTGACCTGGCGCTTTTCGATTTCGGCATCGAAGAATTCTTCGACCTTGCCGCAATCCAGGCAGACCAGATGGTCATGGTGCGAGCCTTCGTTCAGTTCGAACACGGCCTTGCCGGTTTCGAAGTGATTGCGCTGCAGCAGGCCGGCCTGCTCGAACTGAGTCAGCACGCGGTAGACCGTCGCCAGTCCCACGTCCAGATTGTCGGCCAGCAGGATTTTGTAGACATCTTCGGCACTGAGGTGGCGCACCTCGGTGTTTTGGAAGATTTCCAGGATTTTCAGACGCGGCAAAGTAGCTTTGAGGCCGCTGGCTTTCAGTTCGGATGGATTATTAGGCATGTTTCAGTAAAAATCGGGTTATCTGCTTTATCATATAGCGTTTTAGCACAATTGCTCAACCAATTGAAATCTTTATGCGAATGTTGCCTTCCTACCGTATTACCGCCCTCGCGCTGATCGCGCTGGGCTCCCTGCTGTCCGGCTGTGCATCTAACAAACCGGCAGAAGGCGCAGCATCGGCTGACGCAAGCGGCGTACATGTGATCAAGAAGGACGGCAGCCTGTTCGGCTTCTTCAAACCTTATCGTATCGATATCCAGCAAGGCAACTTCGTTTCCAAGGAAATGGTCGCCCAGCTCAAACCCGGCATGACGCGCGAACAGGTTCGCTTCGTGCTCGGCACGCCGCTGCTGACCGACGTGTTCCACTCGGACCGCTGGGATTATGAATTCCGCCTGGCCAAGGGCAACGGCGAAATCATGAGCAGCCGCGTTTCGGTGTTCTTCAAGGACAATCTGATGGACCGCTACGAAGGCGGCGACAACCTGCCGACCGAGCAGGAATACCTGTCGCTGATCGCCGGTTCGAAGAAAGGCGCGATGCCTGAGCTGTCCGACACGCCGATCGCCCCCACCATCACGAACAAGTAAGAAGATTTAGCAATATGAGCGCACTGAAAATCGCCGTAGCCGGCGCTTCCGGCCGTATGGGCCGCATGCTGATCGAAGCCATCCAGAACGCCGACGACATGGTATTGGCCGGCGCGCTGGACGTGCCGGGCTCGCCGAGCCTGGGCACCGATGCTGCCTCTTTCCTCGGCAAGCCCGCCAACGTGGCGATTGAATCCGACCTGGCCAAAGGTCTGGCCGATGTCGACGTCCTGATCGACTTCACGCGTCCGGAAGGTACGCTGAAGCACGCCGAATACTGCGCCGCGCACGGCATCAAGATGGTCATCGGCACCACCGGCCTGGAACAGGAAGCCAAGGACGCCATCGCCGCCGCCGCGACCAAAACCGCGATCATGCAGGCGCCCAACATGAGCATCGGCGTCAACGTCACGCTCAAGCTGCTGGAAATGGCCGCCAAGAGTTTCACCCACGGCTACGACATTGAAATTATCGAAGCCCACCATCGTCACAAGGTCGATGCACCGTCCGGTACTGCGCTGAAGATGGGCGAAGTGATTGCCGACGCCATCGGCGTCAAACTCGACGACGTCGCCGTCTACGCCCGCGAAGGCATCACCGGCGAACGCGATCCGTCGTCGATCGGCTTCTCCGCCATCCGCGGCGGCGACATCGTCGGCGACCATACCGTGCTGTTTGCCGGCATCGGCGAGCGTATCGAAATCACCCACAAATCGTCCAGCCGCGTCACCTACGCCCACGGCAGCCTGCGCGCCGCGCGCTTCCTGGCTGACAAGTCGACCGGCCTGTACGACATGCAGGACGTGCTGGGACTGAAGTAAGTCATCTTCGATCCGGCGCGCTTGTTTCTATCGCGCGTCGGATCAGATCCGCCGCAAATCTGCTGAGAATCTTTTGACGGATGACCGCTCCAACGGATTGCCATCAACTCTGTCGTTAACCAAGAGAACACACCATGGAACAAACCGTTGGATTCGCCCATTACTGGGCACAAGGCGATGCCATTTCACATGCCGTCGCTTACGCCTTGCTGCTGATGTCCATCGCCAGCTGGTATTACATTCTTTCCAAAACCTGGAGTTCCTGGCGTATCCGCCGCAGCAGCAACGCGCTGGACGGCTTCTGGAAAGCGCCGACGCTGACCGACGCCATTGCCGTGATGCAAACCGTCGACAGCGAAGAAATCTATGTTCCCCTGGCGCTGCGCTCGTCCGAAGCCGCCAGCATTTCCTCCAAACAGCAAGGCGCGCCGTCGCTGAATGCCGCCACCGATCCCGGCGAACTGATCACGCGCACCCTGCGCCGTGAAATCAACCGCGTCTCGGCGCGGCTGGAACGCGGCCTGACGCTGCTGGCCTCGGTCGGTTCGACGGCGCCCTTCGTCGGCCTGTTCGGTACGGTCTGGGGTATTTATCATGCGCTGGCGGCGGTATCGGCCAGCGGTACGGTGCAGATCGACAAGGTCGCAGGTCCCGTCGGCGAAGCACTGATCATGACCGCGCTCGGCCTGGTGGTGGCGATTCCCGCGGTGCTGGCCTATAACGCCTTCACGCGCATCAACCGCCTGACACTGGCGGAGCTGGACGGCTTCGCGCACGACCTGCATGCTTACCTGACGACCGGCGAACGCGTCGGCGAGAGGCAATCATGAGCTTCGGCGGCTTCAACGACAATCAGCATTCCGGCCCGATGGCAGAGATCAACGTCACGCCGATGGTCGACGTGATGCTGGTGCTGCTGGTGATTTTCATCCTCTCGGCGCCGCTGTTTACACATTCGCTGCAACTCGACCTGCCGACCGCCAAATCCGCGCCGGCGCCGGAAAAGCCGCAGACCGTCAGCGTCGCCATCGATGCCGCCGGCAAACTGTACTGGCAAGACCAGCCCGTCACGCTGGCCGAACTCACCAACCGCATGAGCGCGGCCGCCGCCAAACAGCCGCAGCCGGAAGTCCAACTGCGCGCCGACAAAGCCACGCGTTATGAAGTGATTGCGGATGTGATGTCGGCCGCGCAAAGCAACGGCCTGAACAAACTCGGTTTCGTCACCGATCCCAAACCCGATACGCCTGCAGGCGCGGAGAAAAAATAATCATGCCAACCGCCCGCCTGAACGGCGAACTCATCACCGACTGGGACAGCTTCCATAGCGAATGCGAGAAAGTATTCGGTTTTCCCGATTTCTACGGCCGCAACATGAACGCCTGGGTCGACTGCCTCAGCTACCTGCGCGATGACGACGGCATGAGCAAATTCGTACTGAAGGAAAATGAAGTGCTGACGATCGAAGTCCAGCACAGCGACAAACTGCGCGCCGCCGCACCGGACATCGTGGAAGAACTGCAATTCTGCGTCGCCATGATCAACGAACGCTGCGAAGACTACGAAGAAACGGCAACGCTCAAGCTGGCGTTGCTGTAATCCCCTCGCCGCCGTCCGGCGATGGCTTGATCAGTCGATCATTCAGTCGATCACTCAGTCAATCAAATTATCGCCGTCATAAAACGGATACGGCCCGTCGAACTCGCCAACGTAAGCGGTGTGACTGATCAGCCCGGCCTGCCCGTCCCACAGATGCAACTGGAATCCCGGCGGTTCCATGACGAACTGCGACGCCGCCTGCGGATCCAGATCCAGCATCACCTGATGCGACACGCCCGGGCAGGTTGACGCTATCGTGCCGCCGAAACGCGCAGTGATCGGCCGGTGCAAATGGCCGCACAAGACGCGCTCCACCTGCGGATGGCGCCGCACGACCTCTTCCAGCAACTGCGGATTCGCCAGCCCGATATCGTCCATGTGACCGATGCCGGTTTTGAACGGCGGATGATGCATCACGATCACCGTCGGGCGCTGCGGCTGTTCGCTCAGCACGCGATCCAGCCACACCATGCTGGCAGACGCAAGCTCGCCGTTGCTGGAACGCGGGATCACCGTGTCGAGCGCAACGATGCGTAGTGCATGATCGTCGATGACGTACTCGATGCGCTCGCTGTTCTGCCGCAGATAGGCATGCTCCGGAAATGCCTCACGCAGCGCCTGGCGCTCATCGTGATTGCCCGGCAGCAGGTAGTAAGGCACGCTCAGCGGCGCCAGCAAGCTGCGCAGCATCGCATACTCTTCCGCCAGGCCGAAGTCGACCAGGTCGCCCGTAAACACGACGGCATCGGGACGCTGCTTCAGTTGATTCACCTGCGCGATGCAGCGGCGCAGGCTTTCTGCCGTATCGACCACCTTGTAGGATTTTTTGCCTGCGGCCTTGATGTGCAGGTCGGAAATTTGACAGAGGATCATGGACGCTCCTCCCCTTCCCATGGCTTGCCGGGCAACTGCATGACGGCATGCTCAGGCACGCGCAGACCGATGCGTTCGCCTGCATGCCAGACGCCGCGGCGGCGCGTTTCCACGATCACCGGCAGCTCGTCGCCGATGTCCACCAGCAAACGCGTGCGATCGCCCATGAAGAAGGTCGACATGACGTCGCCGAAGATTTCCGCGCCGACGGTTTCCAGCGGCACGATGTCGACGTCCTCGGGACGGAACATCGCGGTCATGGTCTGGTTGTCCCTCACCGACGCCATCGGCACCGCACCAGCAGCGAACGACAGCTGGCCTGCGCGGCCGATGCCCGTGACGCGATTCATCGTGCCGATGAAGTCGGCGACGAAGGCGTTGACCGGACGATAGTAAATGTCCTGCGGACTGCCGATCTGCGCGATCTTGCCGCGTTCCATCACCACCACGCGGTCGCCCAGCGCCATGGCTTCGCCCTGATCGTGCGTGACGTAAATCGCCGTGATGCCGAGCTTGCGCAGCAACTGATTGAGATCGGCGCGCAGGGTTTCGCGCAGCTTGGCGTCGAGCGCCGTCAACGGCTCGTCCAGCAGCAAGACTTTCGGCTCCACCGCCAGCGCGCGCGCCAGGGCGACACGCTGCTTCTGGCCGCCCGACAACTGGTCGATGCGCCGATGGCTGAGCCCTTGCAGGTGCACCATTTCCAGCAGCGTCTCTATCTTTGCCAGCCGCTCGGCAGACGCCATTTTGCGAATCTTGAGGCCGTAGGCGATGTTCTCGCCGACCGTCATGTTGGGAAACAAGGCGTAATTCTGGAACACCATGCCGACGCCGCGTTTTTCGATCGGCAAGTCGGTCACGTCGTCGTTGCCGAACATCACGCGGCCGCCGGCGTCGGGAAACTCCAGGCCGGCGATCAGCCGCAAGGTGGTAGTCTTGCCGCAGCCTGAAGGTCCGAGCAGGACCAGCGTCTCGCCGGGATGGATTTCCAGGTCGATCGGTTCCAGCGCAGGCGCGCCATTGCCGAAAGTCTTGGCGCAGTGAACCAGCCTGATGGAGAGCGGCGGGGCCGACATGGCGGACATGAACGACGGAGATGTTGTATTCAAAGGCTTGCTCATAAGCGTACTCGTGCGCGTGTAGTCTGCGTCACCCATTGCATGGCGATCAGCAGCGGAATAATCATGAAAAGAAAAATCAGGGTGTACGCCGAACCGACTTCCAGGCGCATCGAGGCGTAGCTGTCGGCCAAGCCCACCGGCAAGGTCATGGTCAGCGGCGTATGCAGCATCCAGGTGATGTTGAACTCGCCGACCGACAACGTCACCACCATCAGCGCACCGGCCAGGATGCCGGACATCACGTTGGGGATCACCACGCCGAAGAAGCGCTGCGACATGCTCGCACCGAGGCTGGCGGCGGCTTCTTCCAGGACCGCCAGTTGCGACGATTGCATCACCGCCAGCACCGGCCGCACCATGAACGGCAGCGTGAACAGCACGTGCCCCACCAGGATGAACAGCAGGCTGCCGCGAAACGCGCGGTATTGGCCATAGGCCATGATCAGCGCCAGCGCCGTCGCCAGCCCGGGAACCGCCACCGGCATCATCAGCAGTTCTTCGAACACGCGCGCCAGACGACTGTTGCCGCCTTTGTAGCGCGCCAGCATGTAGGCCAGCGGCACACCGGCGACCAGCGTCACCGCCAGGCAGGCCAGCGCGATGACGATGGAACGCCAGATGGTCATCTGGTAGGTGTCCCACACCTGCGCCACCCAGCGCAAGGTGAAGCCGCTGGACAAGCCGACGAAGAAATTCTCCGTCACGCCGGCCAGCATCGACAGCACCACCGGCACGATCAGGAAGGCGCACACCAGCAAGGTGAACGCCAGTTGCAGATAAAAACGAAAAGATCGCTTCACAGTCTCTCTCCCTAAGCCGTCGCCGGCACAGTGCTGCCGGACAGGGAACGCGCCAGCGCCAGGGCGATCCAGGTGATCACGCCGAGCACGATCGACAAGGCTGCCGACATTGCAAAATTGGCGTAGCTGGTGAATTCGTTATAGATCGCCATCGGCAAGACATCAATATTGGTCGCCAGCGTGAACGCGGTGCCGAAAGCGCCGACGCTGGTGGCGAAGCAAATCGCCCCGGACGAAATCAGCGCAGGCGTCAGCGCCGGCACCACGACGTCAAGGAATACCCGCGCCGGATTCGCACCGAGCGATCGGGCGGCTTCTTCCAGCGAAGGATCGAGCTTTTCCGCCGCGGCAATCACCGTCAGGATCACGCGCGGAATCGAAAAATACAGATAGCCCAAAAACAAACCGGCCAGCGAGTAGGCAAACACCAGCGATTCACCGAACAGCTTGTCGGTCAGCGCGCCGATCAGCCCCTGGCGTCCGGCCAGCATGATGACCATGAAGCCGACCACCACGCCGGGGAAGGCCAGCGGAAACGTCAGCATCGCCAGCAGCAGCGGCTTGCCGGGAAAACGGTTGCGTTGCAGGAACAGGCCGACGAAGGACGAAATCGCCAGCGTCGCCACGGTGACGACGCCCGACAGCACCAGCGTCGACACCAGGCTCCACAAATAGTGGCGATTGGTGACGACGGCCAGATAGGCCATCGCACCCGTCGGTCCGCTGGCGCCGACGCCGACCAGACGCAGCATCGGCAGCAGCCAGAACGCTGCGAACAGCGTCATGCCCGGCACCGCAAACAGCCAGACTTTGCTGCCCGGGCGTTTGCGGTTCGAGCGATGAGACTTGTTGGTCACGTGCGACGACATGGTTACTTCACTTCAGCCAGGTAACGTTCGCTGAACTGGCGCTGTACTTCAGCCATCTTGCCGTAGTCGACCGATTTGGCGCGGGCGTAGTCGGCTGCCGGCAGGAAGCGTGCTTCGGCTTCTTTCGAAATGGCCGAGGCGCGCACCGGACGCAGATAGGCGTTGGCCCAGATTGCCTGGCCTTCGTTCGACAGCAGGAAGTCCAGCACCTTCTTGGCGTTGGCCTGGTTCGGACCGTTCTTCACGAGGCTGACGACGTAAGGCACGGTGACGCTGCCTTCGGCCGGGATCACGAATGCGACGTTGGCCTTGTCCTTGTACTTGGCGCGATAAGCGTCGAAGTCGTAGCCGAACAGGATAGGAATTTCACCCGAGATCAGGCGTGCGTAGGAAGTTTGCTTCGGCACAATCGGTTGATTTTTTTGCAGCGACTTGAAGAAGTTGATGCCGGGCGTGAAGTTGTCCAGCGTACCGCCCAGCGCCTGGTTCACCGCCACGGCGCCGACATAGCCGACGAAGGCGCTGGCCGGATCGAGGTAACCGATCAGCCCCTTGTATTCAGGCTTGAGCAGGTCCGCCCACGAGCGCGGCACCGGCTTGCCTTTCAATGCATCGACATTGACCATGAGGCCCATGGTACCCGAATGGATCGTGGTCCAGTAACCTTCCGGATCTTTCAGACCGGCAGGCACGTCATTCCAGCCGGCCGGCTTGTACGGGGTGATGATGTCGTTTTTCCTGGCTTCGATGCCGAAGGTCACGCCGACATAGGTGAAGTCGGCAACCGGGCTGGCCTTCTCGGCCATGATCTGGGCCAGCGCCTGACCGCTGTTCTTGTTGTCGGGCGGCACGGTGATGCCGGTCTTTTCCTTGATGGTCTTGATCTGGGTCGCCCAGTCAGCCCATTCCGGCGGACAGTTGTAGCAGATGACGTTTTGCGCCGCGACGCTGAACGAGGCCGCGAGCGCCGCACCGGCTGCCAGCGTCTGAAGAACTTTGGACGATTTTGCAAATAAACGCATTTGGATTCCTTTCTGTTGCTGTTGATATTGTGTAAAACGAGAGCGGGTGAGGCAAAACGAAAAACTCAGGGAACAAACCGCTGCACCGACCCGCCGTCGCGGATCGCATGCGCGAGAATGCTGGAAGCAGGCTGACCGGCTTCGCCGATACCGGCTTGCTCGATCGCCGCCACCAGCGTGCGCAGCGCGACCTCGCCGATCTGTTCCGACGGCTGCACGGCGCTGGCCAGCACGGGCGACATCATTTCGCCCAGCGGAATGCCGTCGAAGCCCATCACCGAAATATCCTGCGGCACGCGCAAACCCAGCGCGCGCAAGTCGCGCATGGCGGAGAACGCCAGCAGATCGTTGGAACAGAACAAGGCGCTCGGCCGTTGTCCGGCATCGGCAAAAGACTGCAGGTGGTCGACGCCAAGGCCGGTGTGGCGCGGGACTTCGATCGGCGTCATCGGCGCCAGCCCGCGTTCGCGCATGGCGTCGAGATAGCCGTGGTAGCGCTGGATCGCCCGGTCGGAAGCGTGGAAATAACCGGTTAGCATCTGGATGCGGGTATGTCCCAGCGCGATCAGATGCGCCACCGCATCGTGCGCTGCAGCGCGGTTGTCGACCGAGACCGACAAACGCGACGTCTGCTGCGGCTGGTTGTAGGTCAGCACATAAGGAATACCTTCGCTGTCGAGCACGTCCAGCGTGTTGCTGGCGCTGGCGTCGGCGACCGTCAGGATGACGCCGTCGACGCGATGGCTCAACAGCAGATCAACCGCGGCGGCCTCGTCTTCCTGGCGGTATTCGGTAGCGGTGAACATCACCGAATAATCCAGCGCGCGCGCCGCCAGTTCGATGCCCTGCAGGCATTGCGCAAACACCGTATTGGACAGCGTCGGCACCACCACGCCGACGGTGCGCGAGCGCCCGGCGCGCAGGTTGCGGCCGTTGAAGTTGGGCCGGAAGCCCAAGGCGGCGATGGCCTGATTGATCTTGTCGGCGGTATCCGAACTCACTGATTCCGGCTTGTTGAGCAAGCGCGACACCGTCGCGGTGGAGACGCCGGCTTGCTGGGCAACTTGTTTGATGGATGGCGGCACGATGTCGGATGATGACCGTTATGAAAACGATTACATCGTGCCAGCACAATATGACGAGCCTATGACGATGAACATGTCCGATCGCATTGGCAATTATTTCACCCAGGAAATAAAAAACAGTTTCCGCCTGGTCATTTTTCATGGCCAAACTGACATCAACGCTAAACTGCGTGGACACAGGGGCGAGCCAGTATAATGTCGGGTTTCGATCTTTCCTTTGCCTCAACCCGTCATGCAAGATAAATATAGCCCCGCAGAAGTAGAACAATCCGCGCAGCAGCACTGGATCGCGACCGACGCCTACAAAACCGTCGAACACGCGAAAGACAAGAACGGCCGCGACAAGAAGAAGTTCTACGCCTGTTCGATGCTGCCCTACCCATCGGGCAAGCTGCACATGGGCCACGTGCGCAATTACACGATCAACGACGTGATGTACCGCTACCTGCGCATGAGCGGCTACAACGTGCTCATGCCGATGGGCTGGGATGCGTTCGGCATGCCGGCAGAAAACGCGGCAATGGCCAACGGCGTGCCGCCGGCGCAATGGACTTACTCGAACATCGAGTACATGAAGAAGCAAATGGCTTCCATGGGCCTGGCGATCGACTGGTCGCGCGAAATGACGGCCTGCTCGCCTGAATACTACAAGTGGAACCAGTGGATGTTCCTGAAGATGCTCGAAAAAGGCATCATCTACAAGAAGACCGGCACCGTGAACTGGGATCCGATCGACCAGACCGTGCTGGCCAACGAACAGGTCATCGACGGCAAGGGCTGGCGCTCGGGCGCGGTCATCGAGAAGCGTGAAATCCCGATGTACTACGCCAAGATCACCGACTACGCCGACGAGCTGCTGGAACACGTCGAAACCAAACTGCCGGGCTGGCCCGAGCGCGTGCGCCTGATGCAGGCCAACTGGATCGGCAAGTCGACCGGCGTGCGTTTCGCCTTCCCGCATGACATCAAGGATGACGGCAACGAAGGTAAACTCATCAACGACGGCAAGCTGTGGGTCTTCACCACGCGCGCCGACACCGTCATGGGCGTGACCTTCTGCGCCGTAGCGCCGGAACATGCGCTGGCGACTTACGCCGCGAAGAACAATCCTGCGCTGCAAGACTTCATCGCCGAATGCAAAAAGGGCAGCGTCATCGAAGCCGACATGGCAACGATGGAAAAAAAGGGCATGCCGACCGGCCTGTTCGTCACGCATCCGCTGACCGGCGCACAAGTTGAAGTGTGGGTCGGCAACTACGTGCTGATCACCTACGGCGACGGCGCCGTGATGGGCGTGCCTGCGCATGACGAACGCGATTTCGCCTTCGCCAGGAAATACAATCTGGCGATCAAGCAAGTCGTGGCCGTCGAAGGCAAGACCTACTCCACCGACGCGTGGGAAGAATGGTACGGCGACAAAGAAGGCGGCAAGACCGTAGCCTCCGGCAAATACGACGGCCTCGGCTATCAGGCTGCGGTCGATGCGGTTGCCGCCGACCTGGCCGCCAAGGGCCTGGGTGAAAAGAAAGTCACCTTCCGCCTGCGCGACTGGGGCATCTCTCGCCAGCGCTACTGGGGCACGCCTATCCCGATCATCCATTGCGCCGATTGCGGCGACGTGCCGGTGCCGGAAAAAGATCTGCCGGTCGTGTTGCCGGAAGACTGCGTGCCGGACGGCAGCGGCAACCCGCTCAACAAGCATGAAAAATTCCTGCACGTCGATTGCCCAAGCTGCGGCAAACCGGCGCGCCGTGAAACCGACACGATGGATACCTTCGTCGACTCGTCGTGGTACTACATGCGTTATACGTCCCCGAAGAGCAACGACGCGATGGTCGATTCGCGCAACGATTACTGGATGCCGATGGACCAGTACATCGGCGGTATCGAACACGCCGTGTTGCACTTGCTGTACGCGCGCTTCTGGACCAAGGTCATGCGCGACTTCGGCCTGGTGAAATTCGACGAACCGTTCACCAACCTGCTCACGCAAGGCATGGTGCTCAACGAAACCTACTATCGCGAAGACGCCGCCGGCAAGAAGACCTGGATCAATCCTGCCGACGTCGAACTGACGCACGACGACAAGGGCCGTCCGGTCTCGGCCATCCTCAGGGAAGACGGCCAGCCGGTCATCATCGGCGGCACCGAGAAGATGTCGAAGTCCAAGAACAACGGCATCGATCCGCAAGCGCAGATCGACCAGTACGGCGCCGACACCGCGCGCCTGTTCACCATGTTCGCTTCGCCGCCGGAGCAGACGCTGGAATGGTCGGGCACCGGCGTCGAAGGCGCCAACCGTTTCCTGCGCCGCGTGTGGGCGTTTGCGTATAACAACGCGGCCCGCATTCAAGCTGCCGGTACAGTCGACGCTGCACAACTGACCGACGCGCTGAAGACATTGCGCCGTGAAGTACACAAGGTGTTGCAGCAGGCCGATCATGACCTGAAGCGCATCCAGTACAACACCGTGGTGTCGGCCTGCATGAAGATGCTCAACACGCTCGAAGCCGCCAAGCTGGAAGACAGCCCGGCTGCCAACGCCGTGCTGGCGGAATGCACCTCGATTTTCCTGCGCATCCTCAATCCGATCACGCCGCACATTACGCACGCGCTGTGGCAGGAACTGGGCTTCGCCAAGCAGCAAGGCGACATCCTCGACGCCGAGTGGCCGCAAGTCGACGCCGCCGCGCTGGAGCAAAGCGAGATCGAGATGATGATCCAGGTCAACGGCAAACTGCGCGGCAGCATCACCGTCGCCAAGAACGCCGACAAGGCCGCCATCGAAGCGCTGGCGCTGGCCAACGAAAGCGTGCAGAAATTCCTGACCGGCGCACCGAAGAAAGTGATCGTCGTGCCGGGCAAGCTGATCAACATCGTTGCCTGATATCGATAGTCGTCACGATACGCAAAACATCACGCCCACGAACCTGAACACGGACATCTACATGCCATTTCAACTTCACCGACGCAAAGCGCTGCAATGGTTCCTGATGCTGCTGGCAGCGGGCATGCTCAGCGCCTGCGGCTTTCACATGCGCGGACCGGCGCAGCTGCCCTTCAAGTCGATTTACCTCGGCTTTTCCGGCAACTCGTCGCTGGGCACTGAACTGAAACGTTACATCCGCGCCAGCGGCGTGCAGGTCACTGACAGCGCCACCGAAGCGGAAGCCATCCTGCAGGTGTTGGCCGACACGCGCGAGAAGAAGATCCTGTCCCTGAACACCAACGGCCAGGTGCGCGAATACAGCCTGTATCAACGCTTCAGCTTCCTGGTCAAGGATCAGGCCGGCAAGGTGCTGATTGCACCGGCGTCCATCGTGCTCAAGCGCGACATCACCTATGACGCCAACCAGGAACTGGCGAAGCAGGCCGAAGAAGCGCTGCTGTACCGCGACATGCAGACCGACCTGGTGCAACAGATCCTGCGCCGCCTGTCCGCGACCAAGACCAACATCGACGAAACCGTCGAGGAATAACAGATGCAGCTGCGGCTAGACGCGCTCGACACGCACCTGGCGAAATCCTTGTCGCCGCTGTATGTCATCGCCAGCGACGAACATCTGCTGGCACTGGAAGCCGCCGACAAGATCCGCAAGACCGCGCGCGCCAACGGCTACACCGAGCGCGACGTGCTGGTGGTCGAACGCAGCTTCAAATGGGGCGAGCTGCTGGCCGCCAACCAGTCGCAATCGCTGTTCGGCGACAAGAAACTGATCGAGCTGCGCATCCCCACCGGCAAACCCGGCAAGGATGGCGGCCAGGCGCTGCAGGAATATGCCGCCAACCTGAACCCGGACAACCTGACCATCATCAGCCTGCCCAAGCTGGACTGGGCCACCGCCAAAGCGGCGTGGGTCGGCACCTTGCAGCAGGCCGGCGTGTACATCGACATCCCGCTGGTCGAACGCGCGCATCTGCCCGGCTGGATAGCCAATCGCCTCACCGCGCAGCAGCAGAGCGCCGACCGCCAGTGCATGGATTTCATCGCCGACCGCGTCGAAGGCAATCTGCTCGCCGCGCATCAGGAGATTCAAAAACTCGGCCTGCTCTACCCGACCGGCAAGCTGAGCTTCGAACAAGTGCACGACGCCGTGCTGAACGTGGCGCGCTACGACGTCTTCAAGCTCAACGAAGCCATGCTGTCGGGCGACGCCGCGCGGCTCATGCGCATGATGGATGGCCTGAAGGGTGAAGGCGAAGCCCTGCCGCTGGTGCTGTGGGCCGTGGCCGAAGAAGTGCGCACGCTGCTCAAGCTGAAGTCCGGCGTCACCCAGGGCAAGCAACTGGGCATGCTGCTCAAGGAATACCGCATCTGGGGTCCGCGCGAGAAACTGATGGAACCGGCGTTGCGCCGCATCAGCCTGGCGACGCTGCAGACCGCGTTGCAGGAAGCCGCGCAGATCGACAAGATGGTCAAGGGCTTGCGCGCCAAAGCATTTTCCGGTGATGCCTGGGATGCGCTGTCGCAGCTGGGCCTCAAGCTCGCGCGCGGCTATTGAAGAATACTTAAGCTTAAATACTCATCATGACGATCGACATCGAACACTACATGACCGACATCGGCCGGCGCGCCCGCAAGGCGTCGCGCGCCATGGCCAAGGCGGATACCGCCGCGAAAAACCGCGCGCTGACGCTGATCGCCGCCGCCATCCGCCGCGATGCAGATACGCTGCGCGCCGCCAACCAACAAGACCTGGCCGCTGCACGCGCCAACGGTTTATCGGAGGCCATGCTGGACCGCCTGACACTGTCCGACAAAGCCATCGCCACCATGGCCGAAGGCCTGGAACAGATCGTCGCCCTGCCCGATCCTATCGGCGAAATCTCCAACATGAAATACCGCCCGACCGGCATCCAGGTTGGCCAGATGCGCGTCCCGCTGGGCGTCATCGGCATCATCTACGAAGCGCGTCCGAACGTCACCGTCGACGCCGCCGGCCTGTGCATCAAGAGCGGCAACGCCACCATCCTGCGTGGCGGTTCCGAAGCGATCCACTGCAACCAGGCGTTGTCGAAACTGGTCAAGGAAGGCCTGGCCGGCGCCGGTTTGCCGCAGGATGCGGTGCAGGTAGTCGAGACCACCGACCGCGCTGCCGTCGGTGCGCTGATCACCATGACCGAGTACGTCGACGTCATCGTGCCGCGCGGCGGCAAGGGATTGATCGAACGCCTGATCAAGGAATCCAAGGTGCCGATGATCAAGCATCTGGACGGCATCTGCCACGTCTACATCGACGACAAGGCCGACCTGCAAAAAGCGCTGGATGTCGCTTTCAACGCCAAGTGCCATCGCTACGGCACCTGCAACACCATGGAAACCCTGCTGGTGGCGCGCGCCATCGCGGCCGATGTGCTGCCGAAGCTGGCCGAGCTGTACCGCGCCAAGGACGTCGAGCTGCGCGGCGACGCCGAAAGCCGCCTGATACTGGCCGGCTATCCGCTGCTGAAAGAAGCCGTCGAAGAAGACTGGCGCACCGAATACCTTGCGCCTATCCTGGCAGTGAAGATCGTCGCCGACATGGACGAAGCGATCGAGCACATCAATACTTACTCGTCGCAGCATACCGACGCCATCGTCACGGAAGACTACACCCGCGCCATGCGTTTCCTGCGCGAAGTCGATTCGGCCTCGGTCATGGTCAACGCTTCGACGCGTTTTGCCGACGGTTTCGAATACGGCCTCGGCGCCGAGATCGGCATCTCCAACGACAAGCTGCACGCACGCGGCCCGGTCGGACTGGAAGGCCTGACCTCACTCAAATACGTGGTGCTGGGACAAGGGCAAGTACGTCAGTAAGCACACAACCGTCGTCCTCCCTTAATAGCCGTCGCCAAAGGAAACTGCATGCTCTGGATCAAAGCCCTGCACATCGTGTTCATCGCCTCGTGGTTCGCCGGTTTGTTCTACCTGCCGCGCATCTTCGTCAATCTGGCGCAGGAAACCGAAACCCTGGTCACGGAACGCCTGCTCGGCATGGCGCGCCGCCTGTATCGCTTCACCACCATCCTGGCGATTCCGGCGATTGCGCTGGGCCTGTACCTGTATCTGGTTATCGGCATCGGCAAAGGCCCCGAAGGCAAAGGAACGGCGGGCTGGATGCATGCCAAGCTGGCACTGGTGATTCTGGTGATCGGCTATCACCATGCCTGCGGTTCGCTGCTCAAAAAATTCGAAAATGGTCAAAACAAGCGCAGCCACAAGTGGTTCCGCTGGTTCAACGAAGTCCCGGTATTATTGCTGCTGGCGATCGTGATTCTGGTCGTCGTCAAACCGTTCTGATTTTTATCTGTATTTTGCTGGTCCATCTTCGATTCACCCGACCCACCTTTTACGGAGTCCTTCATGGGCAAAGTATGTGAATATTTCTTCGCGCCGCATTCTCCCTTTGCCTATCTGGGGCACGCGCGTTTTGTCGCTATGGCCAAGCAATACGACGTGCAGGTCGTGCTCAAGCCCTTCGACCTGAGCAAGATTTTCGGCCAGTCCGGCGGCTTGCCGCTGGCCAAGCGTGCGCCGCAACGCCAGGCGTATCGCCTCAAGGAACTGGCGCGCTGGAGCAAATTCCTCGGCCTGCCGATGAACCTGCAGCCGACTTATTTTCCGGTGCAGAGCGACGCCGCCGCGCGCCTGATCATCGCCACGCAACTGGCGCACGGCACCAACGCAGCGCTCGAGCTGACCGGCGCCGTCATGCGTGCGATCTGGGAAGAAGAAAAGAACATCGCCGACACCGACACGCTGCTGGCCATCGCCAACGGCCTCGGCCACGATGGCGCCAGCCTGCTGAAGTCTTCCGAGACCGCCAGCGTGCAGGCCGAGTTCGATCGCTTCAGCGAAGAAGCGACGGCGGCCAATGTCTTCGGCGCACCATGGTTTGTAGTTGACGGCGAAGGTTATTGGGGCCAGGATCGACTCGATTTCGTCGAACGCGCATTTGCAGAAAAGTAAGTAGCAGACGTAAGCAACAAGCAGCAGTAAAGAAGCAAAGCCGTCGTTCCCGCGCGGGCAGGAGCGGCGGTTTGGCATTTATGCCGTTATCATTTTTATGCCCGGCACACACTGATTTATCAACGGACAAAAGGTACCCCTCATGAGCACCAACTATTCCTATTTTTGCCCCTGCCCGCGCGGCCTTGAAATCGCCCTCGCGGAAGAACTCAACGAAATCGCCCAACTGGCCGGCCCCGACGCCAACCTGAAAGTACACACTCAGGTTCCCGGCGGCGTGCATTGCTCCGGCAGCATCATCGGCGCCTACCAGCTGAACCTGCGCTCGCGCATCGCCAGCCGCGTGCTGCTACGCCTGGCGCACGGTTCGTACAAGAACGAAAACGACATCTACGACATGACCCTCGAACAGGAGTGGGAAAACTGGTTCGAGGTGTCGCACACGATTCGCGTTGACGTCACCGCGGTCAAGTCGCCGCTGCGCAGCCTCGAATTCGCCACGCTGAAAATCAAGGACGCCATCTGCGACCGTTTCCGCGAACGTTTCGACGAGCGCCCATCGGTCAACACCAAGACGCCGGACATGCGTATCTCCGGCTTCCTCGACGCACACACCTTCACCCTCTATATCGACACCTCCGGCGAAGCCCTGTTCAAGCGCGGCTGGCGCGATGACACCGGCGAGGCGCCGCTGCGCGAAAACCTCGCTGCCGGCCTGTTGCGCACCAGCGGCTGGAAACCCGGCATGGTGCTGTTCGACCCGATGTGCGGCTCCGGCACCATCCTGGCCGAAGCGGCGCAAATGCTGGCCGGCATCCCGCCGGGCGCACGCCGCCGTTTTGCGTTTGAGAAATTCGACAACTTCGACGCCGAAGCCTGGCTGGCGATCAAGGGCGATTTCAAGCCGAATCCCTTGCCGACCGTGCCGACGATTTTCGGCAGCGACATCTCGGGCGACATGGTCAACATCGCGCGCAATAATCTGCGCAAGGCCGGCATCCAGTTCGAGGTGCCGCTGAAACAGATCGAAGCGCAGGAGGTCAAACCACCAGTCGACGCCGACGGCAACCCGGCCACCGGCATCATGCTGACCAATCCGCCGTATGGCGAGCGTCTGAGCGTGCGCGGCGATGCCGCCGTCCCGACCGACGAGCTGTTCGCCGCCTTCTTCAGCGCCTTCGGCACCACGCTCAAGCAGCGTTTCGCCGGTTGGAGCGTGTTCTTGTTCTCGGCCGACCTCGGCCTGCCGAAATTGTTGCGCCTGAAAGAAGCTCGCAAGACGCCTTTCTTCAATGGCGCCCTGGAATGCCGTTTGTTCCGCTTCGACATGGTGGAAGGCTTCAATCGCCGCGAGGCAGCCAAACCCAAGCCGGATCAGACTTAAGCATTGTCGACGGGATGATTTTCCTTGATTGTCAATGCAATCGAGACAATTCATCCCGCTGCGCCTTATTTATCCCGGACTCGCTTTTCCTTAAAGTTGCTCTCAACGAAGTCAATCACGACTTCATTCTTTTTGGGAGCCAACATGACCACCACTACCATCAATACCAAAGCCGACTACGCCGCCTTCCTGCTGCGCGTGACGTCCGGTTTGTTTTTCCTGGCCCACGCCGCGATGAAAATTTTTGTCTTCACCCTGCCCGGCACCGCTGCTTTCTTTGAATCGCTGGGCCTGCCCGGCTTCCTCGCGTATCTGGTCATCCTGCTGGAAGTGATCGGCGGCGTCGCGCTGGTGATCGGCTTCTACGGCGACCTGCTGGCCATTCCGCTGGCCATCGACCTGGTCGGAGCCATCGTCACCGTGCACGGCAAGAACGGCTTCTTCTTCAGCAACCCCAAGGGCGGCTGGGAATATCTGGTCATGTGGATTGTTGCGCTGGTCGCGGTCTATCTGCTCGGCAACGGCGCCTTCGCCGTCAAGCGCGAGAGTCTGAGCAAGGCTGCATAATCGTCTGCAAAGCACGTCAGCACATCGTTTTCCCCCGGGGCTGCGGCCCCGCGATTCCGGATTGGAGCACATCATGTCTATCGCACTGCCTTCGCTTTTCGTTTCCCACGGTTCGCCCATGCTGGCGGTTGAACCGGGCAAGACCGGTCCGCTGTTGCGCAGCATCGGCGAACGCCTGCCGGCGCCGAAAGCCATCCTCATCGTATCGCCGCACTGGGAAACCCAGACCCCGCGCGTCGGCAACCTGCCCAAACAGCGCGTGATCCACGATTTCGGCGGTTTTCCGCGCGAGCTGTATGAGCTGGATTACCCCGCCGCCGGTTCGCCGGATCTGGCGGAGCGTGTCGCCGGCCTGCTGCGCGATGCCGGCCTGCATGCGCAGACCGACGACGGCTGGGGCCTCGACCACGGCGCTTGGGTGCCGCTGCGCTATCTGTATCCGCAAGCCGATATCCCGGTGGTGCAGCTGTCGCTGCAAGCGCATCAGCCGCCGGCCTATCACTACAAGATCGGCCAGTTGTTGGCGCCGCTGGCGCAGGAAGGCATCCTGCTGGTCGGTTCGGGCAGTTTCACGCACAACCTGCGCGAACTGCGCCGCAACGATCCGGACTCCGGCGATGCGCCGCACACGATCGAGTTCCTGCAATGGTTCCTGACGCAGATGCAGGCCGGCAATCTGGAAGCGCTGCTGGACTATCGCCATTCAGCGCCGCACGCGGTGCGCACGCATCCGACCGACGAACATCTGCTGACCTTGTTCTTCGCCATGGGCGCCGCCGACGACTGGACCCAACTGGTGCATCTGGACAGCGGATCGACGTATCATAGCCTGCGCATGGATGCCTTCGCCTTCGGCGCACAGTCGTCCATCCTCGCGGATCTGCCTGCCGCCGCCTGAACCTGCCCGGAGAGAATCGCTTGAACAAACTGCGCGAAATCGAATGCTTCATTGCTGTCGCCGAGCTGGGCAGCTTCGTCAAGGCGGCGGATGCCCTGAATGTTTCCAAGGCGGCGGTTTCGCGCACGATTCTTGAACTGGAAGCGCGGCTCGGTGCACGCCTGATGCAACGCACGACGCGCCGGCTGTCGCTGACCGAGGCCGGCTCCCTGTATCTGGAACGCTGCAAGCACATCGTCTCGGCGCTGGAAGACGCCGACCAGATGCTCACCGTCGGCAACACCGATCCGACCGGCCTGTTGCGCATCAACGTGCCGCAGACCTTCGGCGTGCTGCATCTGGTCAATGTCTGGCCGTGCCTGCTGCGCCGCTATCCCGGCATCAAGCTCGACATCACGCTGTCGGACCGCATCGTCGACATCATCGAAGAAGGCTACGACCTTGCGATCCGTATCGCGCGCCTGCCGAACTCGTCGCTGATCTACCGCAAGCTGGCGTCGACCCGCATCGTGGTCTGCGCCTCGCCCGCATATCTCGAAAAGCACGGCACGCCGCAGCATCCGGATGATCTCAAGGATCACATGGTGATGGGCTACAGCTACTCGGCCGATAAGGACGAATGGCATTTCGAAGGCCCCGAGGGCGCCGTCAGCGTCAAGACCAACGTGCGCATGCACGCCAACAACGGCGACACCTGCGTCGCCGCCGCGCTGGCCGGCATCGGCATCACGCGCCAGCCGACCTTCATGCTGAGCGAGCATATCCGCAGCGGCAAGCTGGTGCCGATCATGCCCGATTACATGTCGGCCGAACTGGGCATCTATGCGGTCTACCCGAGCCGCACTCACTTGCCCGCCAAGGTGCGCGCGACCATCGACTTCCTCGTGCATGCGTTTGAGGAAGTGCAGTGGGAAGACAAATAGCGCTTCAAATCTGGTCGCGTCGAACAGCCGTTGGATGTGCAATAAAAGACCATGGCGGGCTCGTATAAAGATCACTCATTTCTCAATCACTTCCTGACCGTTTCCTGACCAGGTGAAAAAATCCGCAGCCTTGCGGATTTTTTTTCATCTCCCTTTTCAGCGGCGCGCTTAAGGCGCACAATCCGCGCTCGCCATCAGTGGTCTGACCATTGGACCGATTTCCTTTTCTCTCAATGTGCATGCCGATTTTGCTCGTATCTGCGTGCACCGGCTCCGTGTGAACGGCTTGACATACTCTTCGGATTGATTCAAAGTGACCACATTACAGACTTAATGTCCACATATTGGACATTAAAAATAGTCCGAAGCAACCGGAATCGCTGAACATCTGAGGAGAAGACACATGCAAGCCACGACCCCTGAGGCATCGAAAATGATGCCCTACCAATATCCGAACCCGAAAGAAGCGCCGCTCGAAATCGTGGTCGGCTCCGCCATTCCCGAAGACGAAAAAGTCTGGGTGCCGCAAGCCGAGAACGTCTGGTTCCGTCCGCTGTGCCTGAATGTGTCGCAAGGCTACTGGACCAACCTGCTGCGCGTGCGCAAGTCCGGCGTGCTGAGCCGCCATCGCCATCCGGCGCCGGTGCACGGCATGGTGCTCAAGGGCCGCTGGCGCTATCTGGAACACAACTGGATCGCCGAACAAGGCAGCTACGTGTTCGAACCGCCGGGCGAAACCCACACCCTGTACGTGCCGGAAGACGTCGAAGAAATGATCACCTATTTCCACATCACCGGCGTGATGTACTACTGCGATCCGTTCGGCAAGTTCGAAGGCTACGAAGACGTCTTCACCAAACTAGAAATGTGCAAGGCACACTACGAGAAGGTCGGCCTGGGCGCCGATTTCGTGCAGCAGTTCGTGCGTTGATTGCCGTTGATTGCCTAAAGGAATGACCGACGCCATGAGCTACGCACAAGCCGATTACAACTTCCAGGGCGCAGTCGCCGTGGTCACCGGCGGTACCGGCGGCATCGGCGCCGCCATCAGCGCGCGCCTGGCGCAGGCCGGCGCCGAGGTGGTCTGCTGGGACCTGAAGCCTGCGATCGATGCGCTCTACCCTCAAGACACCGTCGACGTCACCGACCCGGCTTCAGTCGAGGCGGCGACACAGCGCCTGCTGGCCTCGCGCGGCCGCATCGATTTCCTGATCAACAACGCCGGCTATGCCGGTTCGACCGTGCCGCTGGATGAATACGACGTCGCCGAGTGGCATCGCATCGTTGAAGTCAATCTGATGGGCGTGTTCCATACCTGCCGCTCGGTAGTCCCTGCCATGCGCGCCGCCGGCCAGGGCCGCATCGTCAACATCGCCTCGCTGGCCGGCAAGGAAGGCACGCCCAACGCGTCCGCCTACAGCGCCTCCAAGGCTGGCGTGCTGGCGCTGACCAAATCGCTCGGCAAGGAACTGGCCAATGCCGGCATCCTGGTCAACGCACTGGCGCCGGCCGCAGTCAAGACCACGCTGCTGGAACAGATGAGCCCGGCGCACGTCGCCACCATGATCAGCAAGAGCCCGATGGGTCGCTTAGGCTATGTCGAGGAAGTGGCCGAGATGGTGGCCTGGCTGTGCTCCGGTTCATGCACGTTCAACACCGGCGCTGTGTTCGATTTATCCGGAGGACGCGCGACTTACTAAGTCGCCACAACGAACAGTATTAGTACTACCCGTCCGGCTGTCACAAGCGGCCGGACATTTCTTTCGCAGCACGGCACATAAGCACCGCAAAGACGGCGCAAGCAGGTGATGTAGCTCAGAAGCTGTTTGCCTGCAGCGCTTTACATTTACATTGGAGACAACATGGAAGTCCAAAAGAGCAGCAAGCTCAAACGTATTCAGTGGGTCGCACTGACCTTCCTGATGCTTGCCGGCATCGTCAATTACCTCGACCGCAGCACGCTGTCCATCGCCAACCATTCCGTCAGCCAGGAGCTGGGATTGAGCGCATCGGAAATGGGCCTGCTGCTGTCCGCATTTTCACTCGCCTACGCATTCTCGCAATTGCCGATCGGCGCGATGCTCGACAAGTTCGGCGCGCGCGTGATGCTCGGCGCCGGCATGATGGTGTGGTCGGTGGCGCAACTGGCCGGCGGCTTCGTCGGTTCGCTGCATCAGTTCCTGGTGGCGCGCGTGTTCCTCGGCCTGGGCGAAGCGCCGCAGTTCCCGGCCGGCGCCAAGGTGGTTTCCGAATGGTTCGCCGTGCGCGAACGCGGCGGCCCGACCGGCATCTTCGTCGCCTCGTCGACCATCGGCCCGGCGCTCGCGCCGCCGATCCTGACCGTGCTGATGCTGTCGTTCGGCTGGCGCATGATGTTCGTCATCATGGGTATCGCCGGTATCGCCGTCGCAGTGGGCTGGTACATTTTCTACCGCAACCGCAATGAAGTCGAACTGACGCCATCCGAAATGCTGTACCTGGCCGACGGTACCGACAACGATCCGAACGCCAACGCCAAGCTGACCTGGCACGAGTGGAAAGGCCTGTTCAAATACCGCACCACCTGGGGCATGCTGTTCGGCTTCATGGGCGTGATCTACATGGTCTGGCTGTACCTGACATGGCTGCCGGCCTACCTGGAACATGAACGTCACCTCAGCATCGCGCGCACCGGCTGGGTCGTCGTCATTCCTTACATCTTCGGCACGCTGGGCATGCTGTCTTCCGGCTACATCGCCGACGGCCTGATGAAACGCGGCATGGCGCCGATCCGCAGCCGCAAATGGCCGATCTGCGCCGGTCTGATCGGTGCGGGCGCGTTCACCATTCCTGCTGCGTACACACCAAGCACCACCATGGCGATCGTCTACATCTCGCTGGCGATGGCGTTCGTGAACATGGCAAGCGGCGGCGCATGGGCGCTGGTCAGCGTGGCGATTCCACGCCGCCTGGTGGCTTCGCTGGGCAGCCTGCAAAACTTCGGCGGCTATCTCGGCGGCTCGCTGGCGCCGTTGATTACCGGCGTCGTGGTCGACAAGACGCACTCGTTCGTCAACGCCCTGCTAATCAGCGCCGCAGTCGCGTTCGCTGCTGCGCTGGTGTACATGTTCGTGGTGAACAAGCCGATCGAAGGCGACGGCGCGACAGCCTGATGTTTGATTCACCCTATAAGGAAAAGCACATGACATTTACTCCCAACCTGTTCCAGGGCAAGACCGCCCTGGTCACCGGCGGCACGCAAGGCATCGGCGGCGCAGTCGCCCGCCAGCTGGCCGCCATGGGGGCGAAGGTAATCGCGGCAGGCCTGCCGCCGTTCGCCACCGAAGAGTTCACCGGCACCGGCGTCACGCTGGCCGAACTCAACGTGGCCTCCGACGACAGCGTCAAGAACCTGTTTGCAGGCATCGGGCAACTCGACATCGTGATCAACTGCGCCGGCATCATCAAGCGCGGCGCCGAACATGAAGTCGATGTCTTCGAACAGGTGATCGCAGTCAACCTGACCGGCACCATGCGTGTCTGCTCAGCGGCGCGTCCGCTGCTGAAGGAAAGCAAGGGCTGCATCGTCAACCTGGCGTCGATGCTGAGCTTTTTCGGCGGCGGCCTGGTGCCGGGCTACAGCGCCAGCAAAGGCGGCGTCGCGCAACTGACCAAGTCGCTGGCGATCGCCTATGCCGCCGACGGCATCCGCGTCAACGCGGTGGCGCCGGGATGGATTGCAACGCCGTTGACCAAGGCACTGCAGGAAGATCCGGCGCGCTCGGGTCCCATCCTGCAACGCACGCCGCTCAATCGCTGGGGCACACCGGAAGACATCGGCAATGTCGCCGCCTTCCTGTGCACGCCGGCCTCCTCCTTCATGACCGGCGCCGTGGTGCCTGTCGATGGCGGCTATCTGGTGTCGTAGCATTTTCCTGAAATCATCGCATCACCCGCTTCACCTTTTCCGGCGCCGCCTGCGCAGTTTGTAATGGCGGCGCCGGAAAATCCCTCGGCTATAATGCGCCTCTGCAGCAGCCATCTTCCCGTCATTTGCGCCCGACCAGCCTGAAACCATGCCGACTTCCGACACCGCCGCCGAAGACAATCCGAAAATCGCCGGTACGGCTGCGTTCTCCAAATTCATGGTGGTGCTGCAACTGATCGCCGACCAGGAAGCGCCGCTGTCGATTGCGCAATTGAGCGCGCAAAGCGGCTATCCGCGCCCCACCGTCTATCGCATCCTCGCCGCCCTGATGGCCGAAGGCATGGTGGTGGAAAACCCGCGCACCAAAAATTTTGAACTGGGCCCGCGCCTGATCAACCTGGCCAGCAAATCGTGGGCCAAGTCCGACATCCGCACCGCCGCCATCGACGCCCTGCACACGCTGCGCGACACCACGCGCGAAACCGTCCACCTGGCCGTGCCCAGCGACAACGGCATGGTCTACATCGAAAAGCTGGAAAGCCCGCAAGCCGTCCGCATGACCTCGCGCGTCGGCACGCGTGTGACGCTGTACTCCAGCTCGGTCGGCAAAGCCTACCTTGCCGCGCTCGGCGAAGAACAGCGCCGCAGCCTGCTGCGCGCCGTCAAGATGCAGAAGTTCACCGAGCACACCATCACCGATCCGGAAGCCCTGCGCGCCGAAATCGCCATGACCGGACAACGCGGCTATGCCGAAGACCGCGAAGAAAACGAAGCGCAGATCTTTTGCCTCGGCGCCGCCATCCGCGGCAGCGACGGCGCACCGGTGGCCTGCATCAGCATCAGCATCCCGGTTTTCCGCAAGCATGAAAATTTGCACGCCACCTATATCGAACCGCTGCTGGCGACGTGCAAGGCCATCTCGCTGAAACTGGCCGGTCCGCGTTGAACGCCGGCCGGTAGCCTGCGCCGATCGCGCATTTCATTTACACAGCTTAACGAAGTGTTACCAATTGCTTCCTCAGCGCCGGACGCGCGAGGGAACTGGTTAAATCCTGCTTTCCGTTCGACGAAAGCAAGCCATGAAGCATCCGTTCTTTCCGTACCGTTTTAGCCATTGCCTGCACGCTACAGCACTCGCGCTGAGCCTGCTGAGCTTGACGCCGCTGCCGGCGCACGCAACCCCGCTCATGGATCTGTTCCCGGAAGACATCATCAGCACGGTGCAGCAGCTCAAACCTGAACTGAACCTCAATCCCAATCAACAAATCCTGTGGCGCCAGACGGAGCAAAAGACGCAGGCCATCGTACGCCGGCATCAACTGCGGCGCGATCGTCTGCAGGCAGAGACCGCGCGCAACATGAGCAAACCCGGCTTTGAACTGCGCGAACTCGGACGCGCCGTCGATCAGGAATCGGCGCTCTCGGAAGAAGACAGCCGCCAACTGCGCGAACTCTGGCTGACCGTCGCCGATGCGCTGGACGATACGCAGCGGCAGGCGGTCCAGTCGTTCATCGCCGACCGTTTGCAGCGCGTCGCCGAACATGGCGGCGGCGCGCCGGAAAAGAGCGAAGGCGGCCGCATGGGCGGCAAACGCGGCGGGGCCGGCGGCGGCATGGGAGGTTCTGGCGGCATGGGTGGCACCGGTGGCGGATCGCAATTCTGATCCGATGCCGTGTAGTGCAAGATTGCCGATAGAGCGGCCTCCGCCAATGCCGGAAGCCGCTGCACTCAAACCTCGGGCGGCAAATCGACGGTGAACAGATTCTTGCCGTCGACATTGTGCAGGGACACCGTCATCACCCTGGTCTTCGCGTCGATCTTGCCGATGCCGAAGAATTGATACAAGTCGGCCGGCGAGCGGTTCTGCTTCATGTCGGCAGGAATGCTCACATAGCGCACATCCGGACCGAATGTCCGGTCGATCTCGCCGGGACCGAAAGTACCGGCATGCAAAGGTCCACCGACGAATTCCCAGAACGGTTTGAAGTCGGTGAACTGCGCCTTCTCCGGCATGTAGTAAGTCGCCGATGCATAGTGCACGTCGGCCGTCACCCACACCACGTTCTTGATGTTGTGGCGCTTGATGAAGCGCAGCAGCTCCGCGACTTCCAGCTCGCGTCCGGACGGCTTGCCGTTGTCGGCATTGGCCCACGCCTCGAAGGTGCCTTGCGGCACATCGGGATTCAGATCCGGCACGACGATTGAAATCGGCATGTCGCTGGCGATCACTTTCCAGGTCGAACGCGACCGCAGCAGCGCCTGCTTGATCCAGCGCATCTGCGCTGCACCGAGGAAGGCTGCGTCGGGGCCCTGCGTGGGCTGACGGTTAGGTGAATTAGCGCCGCGATAGCTGCGCTCGTCGAGCATGAAGACTTCCAGCAGCGGGCCGTAATTGAAAGCGCGGTAAATGCGCTCCGGATCGGCCACATCGATGCGGAACGGGTTGTACTCGAACATCGCCTGCCGCGCGCGTTGCTTCAGCACGTTCAGCGCACGCTCCTGATAGCGTTTCTCCGCCTCGCCGATAACCTGGCCGGGATACCAGTTGTTGCGCACCTCGTGGTCGTCCCACTGCACCAGGAACGGCACTTCCGCCATGAAGCGTTTCTTGTTGGCGTCCATCAGGTTATAGGCGAAGTTGCCGCGGTAGTCGTCGAGCGTCTCCGCAACTTTTGACTTGGCCGGTGTCACCAGATTGCGCCAGAGGCTGCCGTCGTCCAGCGTCACCTCGGCCTGGATCGGACCGTCGGCGTAAATCTGGTCGCCCGAGTGGATGAAGAAATCCGGCTTGAAGCGGCGCATGGTTTCATACACGCGATAGCCGCCCCAGGCTTCATTGATGCCCCAGCCCTGCCCCGCCTCATCGCCGGAAAACGCGAAGCTGATGTCGCGCTCGCTGCCGCCGGGGATGATCAGGCTGCCGCTCACCGGCGCGCTCCATGCCGACTCGTGCTGCAAGTCCTGGAAGCGCACGCGATAGAACAGCCGCTGCGATACCGGCAAGCCGCGCAGATCCACACGTGCGGTGTAATCGTTGCGCGCCAGCGCCGCCGGACCGGCGACAGTGATCGCATCCTTGAAATTTTCGTTGACCGAATACTCCACCACCATGCGTGCCGCGCGGTCGGTGCGGCTCCATAGCATCGCCGTGTCGCGCGTGATGTCGCCGCTCATGGCGCCGCTGTCGACTTGCGGACGCAAACGCTCCGAGGTCACGACGGCTGGCGCTTGCTGTGCGAATGCGGGCGTCAGTGTGCCGGCGGTCAGCAACGCGCCGGTGCCGAGCGCGGCGTCGCGCAGGAAGTCGCGGCGGCCGTTGCCGTCGTTGTTGCTGGAAGATGAAGAGGAAAGATCGTCGGACATGGCGGACTCCTTGGCTGGCTGCACGGAAAATTGCAATGTAGCAATGCAATATGACCGTTCCATGAACAGATGCCGATCTCTGGGAGCGGTACGCACTCGCCTTTGAATTTTCGATGTGGCCCGAAGAAAACCTCGAATTGCTTCCACTTGTCCTCGCCGAGACGATCAAAACGCCGATATTTGCGCAAACAGCTCGTTTTTTACTACGCACCAAGCGGACGCATCGTTTCGCACGATTTGCGTGCGGTTTGCCTCCGTCTCTGCGAGCTTCGAAAAATTTTCCTTTAAATTCAATTGTTTAAAATTTTGCACCGAAATGGAATGATTTTTGCTTTATTAGGTGCTTTTTAAACTTTTTTGCACAATTATTGGGAGATTTTTCTGTGGACGATCACAAAAATGGTGCCGATGCGCTCTTCATTTTGCTCGGCGCAATCATGATCCTGGCGATGCATGCCGGCTTTGCCTTCCTGGAACTGGGAACGGTGCGCCGCAAAAACCAGGTCAACGCGCTGGTCAAGATCCTCGCCGATTTTGCGGTATCGACCATCGCCTATTTTTTTGTCGGCTACTACGTCGCCTACGGCGTCAGTTTCTTTAGCGGCGCCGAAACGCTGGCGGCACGCAGCGGCTTCGAGCTGGTCAAGTTCTTCTTCCTGCTGACCTTTGCTGCCGCGATTCCCGCCATCATTTCCGGCGGCATCGCCGAGCGCTCCAAATTCCACCCGCAACTGATCGCTACCGCGGTGCTGGTCGGCCTGGTGTATCCCTTCTTCGAAGGCATCGCCTGGAACCAGCACTTCGGCGTGCAGGCGTGGATCAAGAGCGTCTTCGGCGCAGAATTCCACGACTTCGCCGGCTCCATCGTGGTCCACGCGGTCGGCGGCTGGATCGCCCTGCCCGCGGTGTTGCTGCTGGGCGCACGCCGCGGCCGCTACACCAGGGACGGCAACATCGCCGCGCACCCGCCGTCGAACATCCCCTTCCTCGCACTGGGCGCCTGGATCCTCACGGTCGGCTGGTTCGGCTTCAACGTCATGAGCGCGCAAACCCTGGACAAGATGAACGGCCTGGTCGCACTCAATTCCCTCATGGCCATGGCCGGCGGCACGCTGGTGGCGCTGATCATGGGCAAGAACGATCCCGGCTTCGTCTACAACGGTCCGCTGGCCGGGCTGGTCGCCGTGTGCGCCGGCTCCGACCTGATGCATCCGCTTGGCGCGCTGGTCACCGGCGGCATCGCCGGCGCCATCTTCGTGTGGATGTTCACGCGCACGCAGAACAAATGGAAGATCGACGACGTGCTCGGCGTCTGGCCGCTGCACGGCCTGTGCGGCGCCTGGGGTGGGCTGGCCGCCGGCATCTTCGGCACGAAAGCGCTGGGCGGCATCGGCGGCGTGTCCGTCATGGCGCAGTTGTGCGGCACCGTGCTGGGCATCGCCATCGCCTCCCTCGGCGGCTGGATCGTCTACGGCCTGCTCAAGAAAGCCATCGGCATCCGCCTCGATGCGGAACAGGAGTTCGAGGGTGCGGATTTGTCGATACACAAGATTTCATCGACGGCGGAGCGTGAGACCAGTTGGTAGTCTGGCCGCACCTCAGACTACACCTCAGCCCGCTGACTTGTCCTTGATCTGCTCGCTGAACACCGCGCCCAGCATCTTGGACAAATCGGGGTTGCCCTTGCTGTCGCGAAACCGTACATCGACCTGCGCTGCTATATCGGTCGGCGCTGTATCTGCGGGCTTGCGCTTGCGGTGGCGATGGCGCGGTCCGACGGGCAGCATTTCCAGTTGACGCCTGAGAAAGCCGGAGCCTGCAACGATATCGTTCATGACCGACAATAACTGTGTCTTGAGATCTTTGCCCTGCCCCGCAATGCCGCTCACTGACGCCTGGTCACGGCCCAGCGTCGGTGGCGCAGATCCCTCCGAAGGCACAATCGGAACGTCCTGAAGCTGCCCCTTGTACTGGACCTTCGGCAACGCAAGATCCGATACAGAAAGCAAACGCTGCAACATCAGCAGATTGCCGGATTTCTTGTCGTCGGCCACCGTGTCCTTTTGCAGCGTGGTGGTGGCAAGCTCTTGCCCCTGCCTGTCTCTGGTCACATACACGGTAGGAAGCGGAAATGCCGCGTCGCCCGATTCCGCAGTATCGGAAGCAGCCGCACTCGCCAAATTTGCCGCCAGCACATTGATGCTCATGCCTGTCTCATCGCCCACCGGAATCATCGGCATCCAGTTGCCGAGCAGCTGCCGTCTGCGTTCAGCTTCTTCCGCACGCGGGCCGCGTCCGCGCACCTCTGCTTCTTCAATGTAGTCGAGCAGCGTCTTGGGCTTTTTTTGCTGCTTCCATTCTTTCGGATTGAGCAGCGTCGCCACTGCAGCATCGAGTTTCGCCAGCTGTTGCGCCTGCGGCGAGATCTGCACAATGGTGTCGATGTCCTGCGCCGAAGCCGACACAGCGGGTGTCGTCGCATCCGATTGCGCCGCGGTCTTCTGCGAAGAATAAGACGTATCGTTCAGCGGCGCCTGGCCGGCAGGGAGTCCAGAGATCATTTTATTTTCCTGGTTGCTGCAGCGGTATCGGAGATGCAGAGCCATGTCGGAAGGCTCGCCGGCATATCGATTCAGCCCGCCGCTTTATAGGAAAATTTATCGTGCAGGCTTGTCAGTCTATCGTCATGTTTTCAAGAATCTTTACGCTTGTTAAGGCCGCATCTGCAGGAAATCTGCCGATAAAAATGCATCCACAAACCTGCCGCCGCGTAGGTTGACGAAGCTGGTCCGAGACATTCTTCTCCATAAAAAAAGCCCGGCATCAACCGGGCCGGTCATTGAAGAAAAAGTCACTACGTATCGTCTCGCTGCACCGGATCCACATGCGTCATCACATCCAGCACATGATGCTGCTCCATCACCCGCTGGCGCGCCGATGTGGCGATGGCGTGGCCTTCAGTGACGGTCTGGTTGCCGTCGAGTTCGAGATGCACGTCGACGATGGTCATGTCGCCCATCTTGCGCGTGCGCAGGTCGTGCACGCCGAAGACCCCGGGCGTCGCCAGCAGCGTTTCGCGTATCGCCTCGGACTCTTCTTCGGATACGGCCTTGTCCATCAGGTCATTCAAGGCCTGCCAGAAAAATACCGCGCCGGTGCGCACGATCATCAGTCCGACGATCAGCGCGGCGATCGGGTCGAGCAAGGGAAAACCGAGCAGGTTGCCGGCGATCCCCAGCGCCACCACCAGCGATGACACGGCGTCCGAACGGGCATGCCAGGCATTGGCCACCAGCATGCTGGAACGCACTCGCTCGGCGATGCCCAGCATGTAGCGAAACAGGATCTCCTTGCTCACCAGCGTCGCCAGCGCCACCCAGAGCGCCGTCATGTGCACCACCTGCGCGTTGAGCGCATACAGTTTGAAGAAGGCCGACACCAGCATGCCGAGACCGACGGCCAGCAAGGTGCCGCCCAGCGCCAGCGACGCCGCCGTTTCAAACCGCTGATGGCCGTATTGGTGATCGGCGTCGGCCGGCGTCCTGCTTTGCCATGCGGCAAACAGGACGACGAAATCGGCCACCAGGTCGGACAGCGAATGCACGCCGTCGGCGACCAGCGCCTGCGATCCGGAAAACAGACCTACCAGGATCTGCAGCGTGGTCAGCACCAGATTGACGACGATGCTGACCAGGGTGCTTTTGCGCCCGGCCTGATAACGCTGTTCCGTGGCGGTGGCGTCGTTTTTTTCTACAATTATCATATTGACAAGTCGGCGGTAACGTCCTAAACAAACCTTGTACTTAACGGCGATTTACAGGATGATCTTGCCACACAACAAAATCACATTTAAAGGAACCGGAATTCTTGCCGATTAGCTAAGCATAAGGACTTCCGAGAAATATCATGGAACAAACAAGGCCGCAATCGCTGTCGTTCAACTTCGACAGAGTCAGCGGAGAACTGGTAGCGGCATTCACCCCGGTTGAGGGTGTGCAAGTCCCCAATCTCGTGATTCTGAAACAAGCACTCACCGACGGCGGCTTTACCAAGCTCTATATCGACGAAGCCATGCTGGGCGATTTTGCCGCCAAGGTCGCCACGGCCAAGGAAGCCTTTTCGCAAAAAATCGGCGAGCGCCGCGACGGCGAGTTCCTGCTGGAAATTTCCGACGACCTGATGGGCGCCTACCTGACGCTGGTGCCGCCGCAAGGCGGCCGCGCCCGCGCCGTTGAAGTAGTCAACGAGATCCGCGCACGCGGCATCACGCACGGCATCATGCACGAAAAACTGCGTGGCGCACTGAGCACCGGCCACTGTTCCCAATTGCTGATCGCCAAAGGCGATGAACCGATCGAAGGCCAGCAGGCGCGCTTTGAAAGCCTGCTGGAAGAAAAGGAAGACGAACTCTCGGAAGTCGATGAAGATGCCGTCGTCAGCTATGCCGACCTCGGCCATCTGTTGCTGATCAATGTCGGCGACCCGCTGATGCGCCGCATCCCGACCGTCGAAGGCGTCAACGGCGTCAACATCAAAGGCCAGGCGGTACCGGCCAAACCGATTACCGAAATCACCTTCAACAAGGATTGCGTCGGCGCCGAAGTCAAGGAAGACAATCCCGATCTGCTGGTCGCCGCCATCGCCGGCCAGCCGTCGCTGATCACCAACGGCGTCAAGATCAATCCTATCGTTGAAATCGAAGACGTCGACCTCAGCACCGGCAACGTCACTTTCTCCGGCACCGTCAAGATCAAGGGCGACGTCAAGACCGGCATGCGTCTGCATGTGTCGGGCGACGTGTTCGTCAACGGCACCGTGGAAGCGGCCGAGATCATTGCCGGCGGCAACGTGTTCGTCAAGGGCGGCATCATCGGCCACTCGGAAACGCAACCGGGCGTCACCTCTTCGATCGCCGCACGCATCAAGGCCGAAGGTTCGGTGCAGGCGCTGTTCGCCGAAAGCGCGCTGATCGAAGCGCGCCAGGACATCATGATCGCCGGCAACGCGCGCCAGTGCGAAATGATGGCCGGCAACGAAATCCTGGTCGGCAAGACCAATCCCAAGCTGGGCCAGATCATCGGCGGCCGCGCGCAAGCGACCATGATGGTCAAGGCGGTTGCCTTCGGTTCGCCGAGCGCGGCGACCACCAAGATCCAGGTCGGCCTCGACCCGTATCTGGAAGAAAAGCTGCGCGCCAAGGAACAGGAATTCCAGAAAAAGCTGGATGAACTCGACCGCACCATCAAGCAGCTTGCCCACTACAAACAGAATCCGGAAAAAGCCAAGAATGGCGTCGGTGAAGAAACCGAGCTGAAGCGCAAGATGCTGGCGCAGGAAGTCAAAGACCTGATCGCCGAACAGGCCGACATGAAGGAAGACCTGATCGCTGCGGAATCGGCGCGCATCGTCGCCGTCAAGATGGTCTACGAAGGCGTGGAAATGCGCATCGCCCGCCAGGTCTGGCAGGTGCTCAGCGACCTCGGCGGCGGCACCGCGCAACTGCAGGGCGGAAAAATTTCCTTCGGCGGAAAGTAAGCAACTGCATGGCCGATTTACCTTTGCTCGACGGCGAGCAACTGCGCGCACTGGCGCAACGCAGCGCCGCTGTGACAAACGCATGTTCCTGCACCGAACCTGCGCTGGCGGCGTGGACCAGCACACCGCTGTCCTTCCCTGAATCGCAGTTAAAGGACATCGGCACGCTGTACGTCGATCCTTACGACGAACCCGGCTTTGCCGAGTACCATCCGGACGGCACGCGCTACGACTCCGCCGATGCCCCCGTTGCGCCGCGCTACTTTCCTTACAACCGCTGCAACGTTGCGGCCTGCGACGTTTGCGGCCGCTGCTACCTGCGCTACACCGAAGCAGGCGGCTATTTCGTCGATCGCCGCATTCGCGCGCTCAACCGGCCTGAGCTGATCGTCGACGCCGCCTTGCCGGTGTAACTTCCGCGTACTTCCGCTCGATTACTGCTCGGTTACTGCTTGGGCGGCAGCATGCGCATGGCCGTCATCAGGCCGTAGGCGCACAAGGATTCAATACCGTTGCGGAATGCCGCGACCTCGATCTGGCAGATGCTCAGGGTTCTTCCGCTTTTGATGACCTTGCCGCGCGCGATGAAGTATTCCCCCTGCGCAGGCGCCAGCAGATTGAGCTTGAACTCCGTGGTCAGCACGTCCTCGCCCTCGCCGAACAAGCTCATTGCCGCATAACCGCCTGCCGTGTCGGCAATCGTGGCGCTCATGCCGGCATGCAGGAAACCGTTTTGCTGGCCCAGCTCGGGACGAAAATCCAGGCGTATCTCCACCGCTCCCGGCGCCACTGCCTGCAATCGCGCGCCTATCGTCTGCAAGGCGCGCTGGCGCGCAAAACTCTCTTCAACGCGCGCCGCGAATTGTGCGTCGGCCGCTTGCATGCTCTTTCCTGCCATCCTGATCTCCCGGTTTTTCTCGTTGACTGATCCGACGATCTTACTGCAAGACGTTCACTTGCCCGGCAGCGCGTGCAATTCGCTCTCCATCAGGATCTGGAACAGCGTATCGGCCGGACGGCTCAGGCGCTTGGCCGTCAGCGCCACATATTCGACGTCGGGAAACACCGGCAGGCTGGCGTGGTTGAGCGGCAAAGTGAGTTCGCGCGTAGCCAGATGCTGCGGCAGGATCGTCAGCCCCAGCCCGCCGCGCGCCGCCGCCATGCAGCCGGCGTGGCTGCCGCTGGTGCAGACGATGCGCCAGTGGTGTCCCGAGGCGCCCAAGGTGTTGAGGATGGCGGCGCGCGTCACGCTCGGCTCGGGCAGCAGGATCAGCGGCAGCGGCTGGTTGAGGTCCACGGTGGTTTCCGGCCGCGCCAGCCACACCAGCGGCGTGCGGAACATCGCCTGGCCGCGCTGTTCGCCGGGACGGCGTTTGCCGACGATCAGGTCGAGCTCGCCGTTGTCCAGGTGCTGGTAGAGCTCGCCGGTCAGGCCGATGGTGATTTCAAGTTCGACCTCGGGGTGCTTGTTGCGGAACAACGCCAGCATGTCGGGCAACGGCCCCATCGCCAGATCGTCCGAAGTGCCGAAGCGCACCCGGCCGCGCAGCCGCGGCGCATTGAACTGCGCCTCGGCGCGGGCATGGGCTTCCAGGATCAGGCGCGCATGGATCAGCAGGCTCTCGCCGTCCGCAGTCAGCGCCAGTGAATGCGTGTCGCGCACGAACAGGCGGCGCCCGGTGCTGTCTTCCAGCCGGCGGATGTGGTCGCTCACGCTCGATTGCGTGAGGCCGAGCCGGCGCCCGGCTTCCGTAAAACTGCTGGAGGCGGCGACGGTGCTGAATGTTTTCAGCCAGACGGGGTTGAACATGGCGGCTCCTGACTATTGCCGGTCATCGGGATATCCGATCACAGTCAACGCTATCAAAGGGGTTCCCGATGATAGCCGGTTTTCCTATCATGTGACAAAGGGCCGGCATTGTCTGACTTCGCCGCTGTGGCAACCGCTGCGGCTTGCGCACAAGGCTTCGGATCCGGCCCGCCGTCTTTTGCCATTTTTTTCCTGCCATCATGAAACGTTACCTCCCCGACACCTTTACGCTGATGCTGCTCAGCACGGTCTTGCTCGCCACCCTGCTGCCGGCCACCGGCGCCTTCGAAAACTTCATGCATCTGGCCAGCAATACCGCCATCGCGCTGCTGTTCTTCCTGCACGGCGCGCGCCTGTCGCGTGAAGCGGCGCTGTCCGGCTTCAAGCAGCCGCGCCTGCACCTGCTGACGCTGAGCAGCACCTTCATCCTGTTCCCGCTGCTGGGCCTGGCGCTGCAAGCCTTGTTCCCGGGCCTGCTGACGCCGGATCTGTGGCTGGGCGTGCTGTTCGTCTGCACCCTGTCGTCCACGGTGCAATCGTCGATCGCCTTCACCTCGATCGCGCGCGGCAACGTGCCGGCCGCCATCTGCGGCGCCACCGCATCGAACCTGCTGGGCATCGTCATCACGCCGATTCTGGTGACCTTGCTGCTGCATCGCCATCAAGACGGCGGCGGCATCGAACAAGTCACCGGCATCCTGCTGCAACTGCTGCTGCCGTTCGTGCTCGGCAACGTGCTGCGCCCCTGGATCGGCGACTGGGTCTTGCGCAAGAAAAGCCTGCTGGCCGTGGTCGATCGCGGCGGCATCTTGCTGGCGGTGTATGCGGCCTTCAGCGCCGCAGTCGTGCAAGGGGTATGGCATCTGTTCCCGCCGCAACAACTGGCGCTGCTGGTGCTGGTCAATGCGATCCTGCTGGGCGGCGTGCTGGTGCTGACCACTTTCGGCAGCCGCGCGCTGGGCTTCTCGCGCGAAGATGAAATCGTACTGGTGTTCTGCGGCTCGAAAAAATCGCTCGCCTCCGGCATCCCGATGGCGTCGGTGCTGTTCAGCAGCAGCGGCGTGGGCATCGTGCTGTTGCCGATCATGGTGTTCCACCAGATGCAGCTGATGCTGTGCGCCGTGCTGGCGCGCCGCTATGCGGAGCGCGCAGACGAGAAAGCAGCACGTGAAGCCGGTATCATCGCCTGATTGAATTTCCGCCGAACTCCTTGCTTGTGGCAAGGGCGAGCTGGCAAGGCGCGCCGACGCAGACAGTAGGCCAGTACCGAAGAAAACTATAATCCGGAGAAACAACGCCGCCAGATCACGTTTGCGGCAAGCAAGGAAAGGCTACTGACACAATGGTGTCAGTAGCCCTCCCTCATGATGTCTTCCATGCCAACCGGCATACCAACCAAGACAACAAGGAAGACATCATGACTACCCACATCAACTGGTTCGAAATCCCCGTCACCAACCTGTCCCGCGCCGCCAAATTCTACGAAGCCGTTTTCAACGACAAGCTGCGCATCGAAACCGATTTCGATTCGGCGCCGATGGCGATCTTCAATGATGTCGCCGGCGAGTCCTGCGGCTGCCTGACCGAGACGCAAGCGTTCAAGGCAAGCACCGACGGCGTATTGGTCTACCTCGACGCGGGCCCGTCGATCCAGAAGGCCATCGACCGTATTGTTCCCGCCGGCGGCAAGGTGGTGCTGGACAAGCTCGAACTGCCCAAGCAACTCGGCTACATCGCCCACTTCATCGATACCGAAGGCAACCGTATCGCGCTGCACGCCATGCAATAAACGGCGGCCCGTCGTCGCGCAATGATGATGGGTAGCACCTCCGAGTCATGCCAGAATGGCAGCCTACCCCTTTCTGGCAGAACCCATGCGCCGAGCCGACCGCCTGTTTCAGATCACCCAATACCTGCGCGGGCGCCGTCTCACCACGGCGCGCCAGCTGGCCGAATGGCTGTCGGTGTCGGAGCGCACGGTGTACCGCGACGTGCGCGATCTGTCGCTGTCGGGCGTGCCGGTGGAGGGCGAAGCAGGCGTCGGCTATCGCATCAACAAATCGGCTTTCGACTTGCCTCCGCTCATGTTCTCTCCTGACGAAATCGACGCGCTGGTGATCGGCATGCGCATGGTGCAGGCCTGGGGCGGCCCGCAACTGGCGGCCTCGGCCGCGGCATCGCTGGCCAAGATCGTGCTGGCGCTGCCCAAGGACAAACGCGACTTCGTCGAGAACACCGCGCTGTTCGCACCCAGCTTCCATATCGAAGCGGCCCACGGCGAACGGCTGGAAGAAATCCGCCAGGCCATCGGCAGACGCTGCAAGCTGCAGCTCGACTACGTCGACGCGCGCGGCCAGGCGACGCAGCGCGTGATCTGGCCGCTGGCCTTGTACTTCTGGGGCGGCGGCTGGTCGATTGCAGCGTGGTGCGAAACCCGCAGCGACTTTCGCTCGTTCCGCCTCGATCGCGTCAGCCGCATGGCCGATGCTGACAACTACCCGGACCAGAGCGGCCGCCGTCTTGCCGATTTTGTCCGCGCAGTAAAGAAATCCTAGGCCCTGCTATTAAAAATCCGCATATCCAGATGCCAATATCTTCGTTCGCGCGCGAGAACTAAGGGTTTAGTCTGTGGACACGTCTCCTCCGAGGCGCGCCCACGACAACCGAGGTCTCCATGCATCGCGCGACGAACAAGAACAGCCACGCCCCCGCTGCATCGGCCGCAGCCGCCGTCATCAATGCACCCGGCTTCAGCCTGGCCGACCGCTGTGTGCTGTGCGTCGGCGGCCTGACCGGCGCGCGCAACCACTACCGCCACGCCATCGAAGAACGCCAGGGCCGCTTCATCCATCACGACGGCGGCCGCGAAGACAGCCTGCATCGCCTGCAGCCGATGCTCAACGGCGCCGACATGGTGCTCTGCGCCTCCGGCAACATCAGCCACAACGCCTACCACCTGGTCAAGCAACTCTGCAAGAAAATGGGCAAGCCCTGCGTCATGGTCAAAGGCACCGGCATCGCCTCCTTCATCGACGGCCTCGGCAGCCTCAGCGGCAAGTTAGCATCTTCGCAACGCGGCGAGACCGTCCTTAAATCGGGACGGCACGCATAGAGCACTCGTCTGACGCAAGGCTGCGATGCATACGACAGCCGTGAAAACACTTCTCCGTCGCAAGGCTGTGGTTCAGACCGGCTGGCTAGGCGCAGTGGCGCAGGCAGTACTCAGGTACGACAAGCCGCTGCAACAACGCCAGACGGTCTGAACCACAGCCTTGCATTAGCAAAAAAAGGAAAAGCCCCCTACAATCTGCGCATTGCACCATTCACTACTGACGGCGTCTTCCAGAAAAACGCCGCGCGCACCAGGGAGTTTGTTTGAAAATCATCCATCGCATCGCGTTCGCCTGCGCGCTGCTGGCGCCGGGCATTACCGGCATTGCCAACGCGGCGCCGGCGGCGACCTTTGGCATCGAAGTCGGCAACGCTCTGCTGTGCCTGAACCAGCTCAACAGCAAATACTTCTACGACTATCTCTTCGAAGCGTTCGGCAAGCCGTATAAAAACGAAGGCGGCGCCTACTGGTTCAAGGCCGCCGGCAGCAATATCTGGGGCATGGAAATCACCGACGTGCTGGTCAACGACAGCAGCAGCCCGGCAGACTTCATCGGCGCCGTGGTCAACAGCACGCCGCAAGCCCTGTCCGACGCCATCGGCAAAAGCGTCGGCATCCGCTATTCGCTGGAAGACAACAGCAAATATTCGCAACGCCAGTCGCAAGCCGGCAGCATCATCGCCTATGCCGACACCAAGGCCAAGATCTACTGCGCGAAATCCAAATACCTGGTGCCCGGCAAACAATAAGTCGCCGCTTCCGTACGACAAAAAACGGCCTCCGCAGGAAATCCCTGCGGAGGCCGTCTTATTTTTGCCTGAGCCGTATCAGGATCAATCTGCGGCAGGGAAATCCACCACGGTGTCGTTGACGCGGTTGAACAGATTGGTCAGGTTGATGGCAGCCATCGCCAGCAAGGTGTCGACGATCTGGGTATCGGTGTAACCGGCGGCCTTGACGGCATCGACCACTTCCACCGGCACGGTGCCCTTGGTCGTAGCCAGATAGTGCGCGAAGGCAGCCAGCGCATCCAGTTGCGCGTCGCCCGAGCTTTCGGCGCGGCGCAGGCCGATGACGGCTTCGCTGCTAAGGCCCAGACGCTTGGCGGCAAAGCTGTGTGCGGCGAGGCAATAGTCGCAACCGGCGGCTTCGCTGACGGCCAGCTTGACGGCTTCGACCTGCTTGCCTTTCAGCGAGCTCTTGCGCAGGGCGGCATCCATGCTGAGCACGGTTTCCAGCACGATAGGACTGTTGCTGCCGATGGTGGCGTAGGCATTCGGCACTTTGCCGATGGCGGCCTTGATGACGCCGAACAGTTGTGCGGCCTGGCCGGTGGCGGAGGCGATATCCTGAGTATGAAGACGGGACATGATGAATCCTTTCAATAACGTTCAATGAGTAGTCGATAAGAGAATCGCGGCAACCGGCCTGGCGCTGCATTTCCGTTTGCGTTTGCAGTCAGGCGCGGTATGGAATGAAGTATAGGGAGGCGCGATGAAACTTTTAATGGCAAAATACGTCAATAAATTGACCAATCGTACCAATCCAACCCACACCGATTAACGTGAACACTTCTTCAGACGCCTTGAGCCGCCTGCTGGCGCTGTATCCGGTGCGCACCGTGCTGGATATCCACTGCCATTTCGGCGCGCCCTGGCGCATGGATGAACAACCGGCTGCAGCCGGCGTCGCCCGCTATCACATGATCCTCGCCGGCAGCGCCCTGCTCGATGCCGAAGGACAGCAAGGCACGCCGCTGCAAGCCGGCGATATCGTGTTCTTTCCGCATGGCTCGGCGCATACCCTGCACGCCGCCGGACGCGGCAGGCAGGCGCTGCCGCAAGACGCGCCGCGCCATGCAGAAGACTTCGTGATCCGCAAGGAAACCGCCAACGTCGATAGCGGCGCCAGGCAGCACACCGACATCCTGTGCGGCCAGTTCCATTTCGATGCGGAAACGGCCGCGGCCCTGCTGCGCTCCCTGCCGCCGGTGATGCTGGTGCGCACTGCCGGCCGCGCCGACTTCGCCGGCCTCGGCGCCCTGATGAACATGCTGAACGTCGAAACGGAAACGCCGCGCCCCGGCGCACACGCGGTGACGATGCAATTGTCGTCGGCCTTGTTCGCCCTGCTCATGCGCGCCTGGCTGGATCAGGAAGAAGCGCAACAAGTCCCGGGCCTGTTCGCCCTGCTGGCCTCGCCGCGCCTGCAACGCGCACTGCAATGCATGCTGAGCGAACCGGGCCGCGCCTGGTCGCTGGAAGAACTGGCCGACGCCTGCCATCTGTCGCGCACCACCTTTGCACGGTTGTTCCGCGCCACCGCAGGCGCCACGCCGGGAGAAGTCCTCACCCGCACGCGCATGGCGCAGGCCGGCTACCTGCTGGCGGAGCGCCAGCGCAGCGTGGCGGATGTGGCCGAAGCGGTCGGCTACCAGTCGGAAGCCTCATTCAACCGCGTCTTCAAACGCCACTTCCATATCGGCCCCGGCCAATACCGCCGTGAAGCGCGCCAGGCCGCCGACGCAAAGGTCAACGCCAATGCATGACAATACTTTTAAAGTATCAAGATATATAAATCGAGATATTTTACATAGCAAAATACGGCTCCTATAATCGCCCCAACAAGAACAATAATGCTCAGGGATGGATGCCGGTGATCCGGCTGCATGAGCAGGAGACCGCAACAGCACACGACTTGGCGCCTCAATACGCGCAAGCACGCCGCCCGGCTTTCTGCCCGTCGAAAGACCTTGCCTCCCTGTCGATCCGAATCGTTTGTCGATGCAAGGGAAGTCACTATGGCCATGGCCGCTGGTAAAAAAATCGCAAGTACCTCGTTGCTGGCAGCCGCCCTGCTGCTGCCGCCGGCGAGCTACGCAAAAAAATCCGCCGAAGACATTCCTCCGCCGCAAATCGTCACGCTCGCGCCAGGCGCGCAGCAATACGCTTTCGCCATCTACGCCAACAACACGCTGAGCGAAACCAACACCTCCATCACGCGCGCCGTCATCCTGGAACACGGCGTCAAGCGCGACGGCGACCGCTACTTCGAAACCGGCCTGGAATTCCTGCGCAAGGCCGGACTCGATCCCGCGCACAATCTGTTGCTGACACCCAATTTCCTGACCGAAGGCGACAGCTTGTCGGACAGCAAGATGGCCTTGTGGCGCGGCGACAACTGGATGCAGGGCCAAGATTCCACGCACGGCAAGACCGGCGTCAGCTCGTTCCGCGTGTTCGACGACATCGCCGCCTTCCTGACCTCGGGACGCTTTCCGGCGTTGAAGGAAATCGTCTTCATCGGCCACTCGGCCGGTGCGCAACTGATGCAACGCTATGCCGTGCTGAACAACACCGACGAAAAACTCCGGCAAGCCGGCGTCAAGGTGCGCTATGTCATCTCCAGCCCCTCGTCCTACCTGTATCTGGACAACAACCGTCCGACCGACGCAGGCTTTGCACCGGCCGGCGGCATCACCTGCCCCGGCTACGACAACTACCGCTACGGCCTCGGCGAGATGCTGCCTTACGGCCAGGGCAAGGATGGACAAGTAAGCGGCGAAGCCCTGTTCAAACGTTACGCCGCACGCGACGTCACCTACATGGTCGGCAGCAAGGACAACAACCCGAATCACCGCTTCCTCGACAAGGCCTGCGGCGCACGCCTGCAGGGTTCCAACCGTGTCGAGCGCCACGACAACTACGTGCGCTACGAACAATTCCTCGCACAAAAATGGCAGACGCCGGTGCACCATCCCGACTTCGAAGTGCCGGGCGCGGGCCATGAAGCCGGCGGTCTGTTCGGATCGGACATCGCTGCGGAAAAAATCTTCCCGGCCAGGTAAGCGTGAAATAAGCAGCGAACACAACGACGGCGCCGCATTGACGAGCGCCGCGTAAAAAACAGAAGAATCAGGAGACAGGGAAAATGAACAAACCACGTTTTGCCACGCATCGTCATCGTCGACAGATGCTGGCAATGCAGGTATTGACCATGCTGGCCGCCGCGCCGGTGGCGGTCTACGCACAAACGCCGCCGAGCTCCGGCAGCATCTTCGACGCCAATCGCCAGCAACTGACGCCGACCGACCGCGAGCGCCTGCAACAGCAGGATCAGGGGCAACCGCGCCAACGCGTGCAGATCGAAAAAGAAACCCAGGATAGCGACGACGCCGCTTCTTCGGTAACGCAGCAGGCCGCCGTCAGCATCAAGGTCAACAGCTTCATCCTGAGCGGCAACGCCTCCATTCACGACGCCGCACTGCAAGCCGAGCTGAGCGAATTCATCGGACAAGAGCTGGACTTCAACGGCCTGCGCAAAGCCGCCTCGCGCATCACCAATCTTTATCGCGCGCGCGGCTACCTGGTGGCGCGTGCTTACCTGCCGGCGCAAGAAATCCGCGACGGCAAGGTCGCCATCGCCGTGCGCGAAGGCGTCATCGGCCAGGTCATCGCCGATGCCGACAGCAATGTGCGTCTCGACAAGAGCATCATCCAGTGCTTCCTCGACGAACTCAAGCCCGGCGCCGTAATCCGCGAGAGCGAGCTGGAAGGCACGCTGCTGCGCCTGTCCGACATCTCCGGCGTCTCGGTGCGCGCCCTGCTGCGCCCGGCGTCGGTCGCCGGCGCCACCGACATCGTGCTCAAGATCAGCGAGATGACCGCGATCACGTCGCGCGTCTCCATCGACAACTACGGCAACTATTACACCGGCGCCAACCGCCTGTCGGCCAACCTCAACCTGAACGACGCCCTGGGCCTGGGCGAAAGCTTCGGCCTCAATACGCAGAATTCGTTTGAAGGCTTGCGCATCGCCGGGCTGAGTTTTTCGCTGCCGCTGGGCAGCAGCGGCGTCTCCATCGGCGCCAGCACCGCCGAGCTGGAATACAACGTCGGCAAGAATCTGAAAGACGCGCAAGCCAGCGGCTCGGCCCGGGTGTCGAGTTTCTTCGTTAACGACTCGCTGTACCGCAGCCGCAAGGCCAACGTCAATCTGTCGCTGGCTGCCGAATTCCGTCACTTCCAGGACATCACCTCGGCCACCGCGGTGAACAAGTCGGCGCGTTTCTGGAGCGCCACGCTGTACGGCGATTGGCGCGACAACCTGTTCGGCGCGCCAGGCAACAACAGCTGGAGCCTGCGCTACGGCCGCGGCCAGCTCGACAAGGAAACACCCACCGACGCTGCGCTCGACGCCATCACCTCCAAGGCCGCCGGCAACTACGAGAAGACCAATATCGCCTACAGCCGCCTGCAACAACTCGGCGGCGGCTACTCGCTGCTGGCGGCGGTCAATGCGCAGTACGCCAACAAGAATCTCGACGCCTCGGAAAAAATGAGCCTGGGCGGCCCCAACGGCGTGCGCGCCTATCCGGTCGGCGAAGCCGCCGGCGATGAAGGCGTGCTCGGCCGCGTGGAGCTGCGCAAGCTGATCGGCGTGTATGGCGGCGCAGTGGTCGAAGGCGCGCTGTTCGCCGACGCCGGCCGCGTCACCGTCAACAAATCACCCTGGGACACCACGCAGAATTCGCAGTCGCGCTCCGGCTATGGTGTCGGCCTCAACGTGTATAGCAAGGATCTGGTCTTCAACGCCAGCGCCGCCTATTCGCCCGGCGTCAATCCGACCACCGAGCAACGCAACGCGCGCCGCCTGTGGGTGTCGGTGTCGGGTTCGCCGCAGGCATTCTCCAGCTTCGGCGCCGACACCACCGGCAAGGGCGAGGATTTCGAAGAACCGGAAACCGCCTTCGTCCTCTACGGCTCGCTCGGCCTGGTGCCGGAATTCGTCAACCGCGACGGCGCCACACCGGCAGCAGCGGCCGACCAAAGCAAACTGGCCACGCCCAACGGCCGCAACATGCCGGGCTTCTGGCGCGTGCGCGACAACGTCTCCTACATCGGCGCCCACAGCGGCATCCAGCTGTACGACCAATGGAAGTTCCTGTGGCAGCTGGAAGTCGGCCTGTCGCTCAACTACACCAACCGCAGCGCCGAGGCCGTGCCGGACTGGACCCACGCGCAAGACCTGCGCAACACCGGCGTCGCCTTCAACAATCCGTCCGCAGGCACACTGATGTACGGCCGCTGGGATACGCCGATGAAAGAGAGCACGACCTCCTTCGATCCCTTCCAGGGCCTGACCAGCGCCGCGCATTACAACATCATCGGCTCGCCGGGTTTCGTCACCAGCATCACCAAAAACTCCGGCCCGGTCGGCGACGCCATCAACTCCAACAACGACGATGCCGCCTTCAACCGCCGCCAGGATGGCCTGATCGGCTACTGGTCGCCGAAGCTCTACGGTTTCCAGCTCAAGCTGATGTATTCCAACAATGGCATGAAAGCGGCCTCGGACGTCGCCACCGGCTATATCTACGGCGGCAGCCTGGCGTATGAACACGGCGGTTTCTCGGCGGTGTTCGCGGCGGAACAGCACATCAATTACTTCGGCATCGCCAGCCTGGGGCGCGATGCGCGCGGCGTCGGCAGCAGCACGCACGTGACGGCAGGCACCTCATCGAGCGACTTCAGCTTCCGCTACGGCCTCGCCTACGATTTCGGCAAGACCAAGATTTCGCTGATCGCCGACGACCTGTCGTATTCGGAGTCGGGCGTGGTCAACACCAGCACCACTTCCAGCGACTTGTCCAACTATCGCCGCCGCGCCTACATGCTCGGCATCTCGCAGCAGATCGGCGCACTGGAATTGCGCGCCAGCTACGCCAAGGCGCTGGCCGGCGACTGCAGCATGATCGGCGGCAGCACCTCAGGCAACATCAAATGCTCGACCGACGGCATGGGCGCCACATCGCAAGCGGTCGGCTTCTCGTACAAGTACAGCAAACAGACGCGCTTCTTCGGCCAGTATGTGGTCTTGCGCAATGAGGCGCTGGCCAACTACAACTTCGCCGTCTCCGGCGTGCTCGGCGCCACGGGTCTCTCGCCCGGCGTCGGCACCACCATCCGCGCCGTCGGCGTGGGCGTCAACTACACTTTCTGAGGCCTGTCATGACAACGATGCACAAGCTCACCCGTACCCGTCCGGTCAAAAAAATCAATCCGGCGCTCAAGCCGGCCTGCGTCGCCGTGCTTACCGCGTGGTGCGGCCTGACGGTGCTGCCGGCGCATGCGCTGGACGCCGGCGCCTTGCCGACCAACGGCCAGATCACCGCCGGCAGCGGCAGCATCAGCCAGAGCGGCAACACCATGACGGTCACGCAAAGCTCCGACCGCATGGCGGCGACCTGGAACACCTTCAACATCGGCAACAGCGCGACGGTCAACTTCGTGCAGCCGACATCGTCCTCGGTCGCGCTCAATCGCGTGACCTCGGGCGACGCCTCGCAAATCCTCGGCCAGCTCAACGCCAACGGCCAGGTCTATCTGGTCAATCCGTCCGGCATCCTGTTCGGCGCCGGCTCGTCGGTCAACGTCGGCGGCCTGGTCGCCAGCACGCTGAATATCTCCGACGCCAACTTCATGGCCGGCAAGAACGTCTTTGAAGCCGAAGGCGCCGGCGGCTCGGTTATCAATCAGGGCAACATCACCGCAGCCGACGGCGGCTATGTCGCGCTGCTCGGCGCGCAGGTGCGCAACGAAGGCAACATCGTCGCGCGCCTCGGCAGCGTGGTGCTGGCCGCCGGCGAAAAGATGTCGCTGGACTTCAACGGCGACGGCCTGATCAATGTCGAAGTCAGCAACGCCACGCTCAACGCCAACGTCGTCAACCAGGGTCTGCTGCAAGCCGACGGCGGCACCGTCATCATGACGGCACGCGCCACCGACGCCATGCTGTCGAACGTGGTCAACAACAGCGGCGTGATCGAAGCGCGCAGCCTGCAGAGCCGCAACGGCAGCATCCTGCTCGACGGCGGAGATTCGGGCATCGTCGCCAACAGCGGCACGTTGAATGTCTCGGGCATGAACAGCGGCGAGACCGGCGGCACGGCAAAGGTGCTGGGCCAGTACGTCGGCCTGTTCGACGGCACCCGCATCGACGCCTCCGGCGACGCCGGCGGCGGCACCGTGCTGGTCGGCGGCAACTACCAGGGCAGCGGCGCCGAACGCCAGGCCGAAGCGGTCTACATGGGCGGCGACGCCACCATCAAGGCCGACGCCATCAATAGCGGCAACGGCGGCTCGGTGGTGCTGTGGTCGACTGGCAGCACGCAGTTTTATGGCGATATCAGTGCACAAGGCGCCGGCGCGACAGGCCGTGGCGGTGTGGTGGAAACTTCCGGACATGATCTCGAAGTCAACGGCCTGGTCCACCTCGGCGCAGCATCCGGACTGGGCGGCGACTGGCTGATCGATCCTTACAATATCAATATCACCAGTGCGGCCAGCTCCGGCTCCACCTCGACTTCCCCGTTCACATCGACCGGAAACGCCAGCTCCACACTCAGCTCGGCCACACTCAACGCCTCGCTGTCGGAAGGCGCCAACGTGCTCGTCTGCACCACGTCGGCAGCCAGCGGCACCTCGGGCGACATCAACGTACTCGATAACGTCAAGGCGGTCGGCAATGCCACGCTGACCTTGCAGGCGCATCGCAATATCGTGATGAGCAATGTTTCAATCAGCAACGCCACCGGCAAGACGCTGAACGTCACGCTGTCTTCCAATTTCAACAATTCCGGCAACGGCTCCATTTCGCTGACCAACAGCACCATCTCGACCAACGGCGGCAAGCTGACCATGAGCGGCGGCCTGGATCCGGCCACCGGCTCGGCAGGTACCGCCGTCAACAGTAGCTCGGCCATCCTGATCAGCGGCTCGACACTCAATACCAGCGGCGGCGACATTACCATCCGGGGCGCCATCGCCAGCAATGTGACCACCAATAGCAGCGCCGTACAAATCACCGGTTCGACTGTCGATGCCGGCGGCGGCAGCATCACGATTCTTGCCAATCAGTCCAGCACAACCAGTACCGGGGACGCCTTCATCCTCACCGGCGGCAGCCGCGTCGTCACCAACGGCAGCGGCTCGGTCAGTGTCGACAGCACCAATCTGGGCAATGGCAACGGCACGCGCATCTTCAGCACCAACAACACCATTGCAGCGACCGGCTCCGGCAATGTCACCATCAGCGGCAATGCGACGTCCGGCTTCGGTGTGCTGGTATGCGCCAGCGCAGCCACCTCGTCACAGACAATCACGGTCGGCAGCGGCAACCTGACCATCAAGGGCAACAGTAACGGATTCGCCGGCTCAGGTCGGGGCGTTGTTATTGCCGCCAATACCACCGGTTCGGTAACGCTCAATGCCACTGCGGGCGGCGCTATCACTGTCGGTGGCAGCAGTACCGGCAGCTATGGCACGCTACTCAATTCTATCGGCGCCAGCTCACAGATCAACGTCTCCACCTCAGGCGATATTAATCTCATCGGCACTACTTCCGGCACCAGTACTACGCCCGCTCTGGCGTTGAACAGTTCCGGAAGCGGGACCATCTCGGCCCCTGGTGCGCAAGTCAATATCACCAGCACCGCCGGCAACATCACGATGACGGCCAACAACAACGTAGTCAACAACTCCAGCGGCTCATTCAAGGCCTTGTCGCTGGACGTCGGCGGCCAATACGCTGCAGTGAATATCAAGACCACCACCGGCAACATCAGCCTCAACGGCACCAGCGCCTCCGGTCGCGGCGTCGACATCGCGCCGTCGGCGCTGAATGCCGTCATCAATATCGGCTCCACCAGCGGCAACATCGCGATCAACGGCAACAGCACCAACAGCTTCGGCGGCTATGGCATCTTCTTCAATTCGACCGGCAGCGCCACCGGCGTGAATGTCACCACCGTGAGCGGCGACATCACACTGCGCGGCGATTCGGTCGGCACCTCGGATGCGATCGCGCTGGGCGGCAACGGCACGGCATCCGTCAACAACATTTCTTCGCAGGGCGGCAACATCACGCTCAACGGCAATTTCCATTCGCCCAATGTGCCTGAACTGGATCACGGCATCGCGATTCTGAACGTCACCAACAAGATCCAGACCACGGGGTCCGGCAATGTCACGCTGATCGGCAATGCGGCCGATCAGGGCGATGGCGTCAGTTTCTACAGCAGCGGCAACGCCTTGGTGAGCGTGGAAAACGGCGCCTTGAGCATCACCGGCAGCAGCGTCTACGGCGACGGCATCAGCGTGCTGACCGGCAACAGCGTCATCCGCGCCACCGGCAGCGGCTCGGTCAGCCTGGCCGGGACCTCGGTCAATGCCGGCGGCATCACGATTTATCCATCGACCAATGCCAGCAGCACCGTCATCTCGACCAACACCGGCAAGCTGGCGCTGACCGGCACCAGCGGCAGCGCATCAAGCACCGCCGGCATCACCATCCGCAGCCCGAGCTCGGGCGCGGCAGCCGGCGTCAAGATCCAGTCGAACAGCGGCGATATCGCGCTGACCGGCACCGGCAACGGCGCCGGCGAAGGCATCGCCTTTGTCGGCAGCAGCACCAACGGTTTCAACACGGTGAGCACCGGCGGCAGCGGCAACATGACCGTCAATGCCACCGGCAACGGCAGCTACGGCCTGCGCTTCAACGGCGGCAGCAATACGCTGCAGGTGAGCGACGGCATCCTGTTCGTCACTGCCAGCGCACCGAACGGTGCGGCCCTGGGGCAGGCGGGCGACGCCACCACCTTCACCGCCATCGGCTCGGGCGTGGTCATACTGAATTTCGGCAAAGGCATCAGCAACATCCTGACCAATGCGACCACCGCCCCCACTACCGCGGCGCTGCAAACCCAGCAAGCCGGCAACGCCTGGAATCGCCCCAGCGGCAACAGCAACGTGTTCTCGCCGTTCAATGAAAGCGCGCGCCGCATGAATATCGAACTGGCTTCCGCCGGTGCAGCTGCTACCGAACCACAACCTGACTCTTCTGCAACGACAACTCCGACCAACACCAGTACTCAAGGTAACCAATGATGCTGACCAAATCCTCCTCCCTTCGCGCCGTGCTACCGCGTCACACAGCGCGCATCGCCAGACTCGCACTTGTTCCGCTGGCGCTGATGACCCTCGGCGGCGCCGTTGCCGCCGACAAGAAGCCGACCTATCACGACGCTTTTTATTTCCTCGGCGAGATGAACAAGGCCTCGACCGTGATGGTGATCGAAAACAAGATCGTGCCGCCCGATCTCGGCAAGAAGATCGTCTCGGCCGTCGATCAGGTCATCAAGAACGGCGATGAACCGGGCGCCAGGCGTCCGGCCGATTACCTGCAATACGAACCGCTGATCCTGGCCATCGCCGGCCCCGACGGTTCGCGCATGCACTCCGGCCGCAGCCGCCAGGACATCCTGTCGACCAACCGCCGCCTGATGCAGCGCGAGCGCACGCTGGACCTGATGGATGCAATGAACAAGTCGAAGGCGGAAGTGCTGGAACTGGCCGGGAAAAACCTCGACACCATCGTGCCGGCCTACACCAACGGCGTGCAGGCGCAACCGACCACCTTTGCGCATTACCTGCTGGCGTTCTCTTCCGCATTCGGCCGCGACAGCACCCGTCTGCAAGAAGCTTATGCGCGCCTGAACCTGAGTCCGCTGGGCGCGGCCGCATTGGGCACCTCGAGCTTCCCGGTCGATCGCAAGCGCCTGGCGGAGCTGCTGGGCTTCGACGGGCCGATTGAAAACTCCTACGATGCGGCGCAACTCGGCGCGCTCGACCAGGGCGTGGAACTGGTCAGCCTGTGCAGCAATGCTGCGCTGACCATCGGCATCCTGATGCAGGACTTCCACACGCAATATCATCAGCCCTACCCCTGGATCATGATCCAGGAAGGCCGCCTCACCGGCACCAGCAGCATCATGCCGCAGAAGCGCAACCCCTACGGCCTGAACGTGCTGCGCCTGCAAGCCAGCGACATCGTCGGCGGCGCCATGACCTTCCAGCTGGAAGCGCACAACGTCTCGCCGGGCATGCCCGACTACAAGCGCGACCAGGTTGAGAAGACGCTGGAACTGACGTCCAACGCCTTCGTCAAACTGGCCGACTTGCTCGACAACCTGGTGATCGACAAGGACCGCGCATTGCAGGAAGTGGACGCCGACTACTCGACCACGACCGAGCTGGCCGACATCCTGCAACGCGATTCCGACGTGCCGTTCCGCGTTGGCCATCACTTCGCTTCGGATCTGGTCACCTACGGCCGCACCAACAAGATGAAGCCTGCGGATATTCCGTTCGATATCGTGCAGCAAATCTACACCGAGGCCGTGAAGAAGTTCGACTTCGAACGCACGCAGTTCCCGCTGACGCAGGAACAGTACAAGAAGTCGTTGACGGCGCAAAACATGCTGGCGTCGAGCAAGGGCCTGGGCGGTCCGCAACGCGCGGAAGTCATGCGCATGCTGGGCGTGGAGAAAGCCAAGCTGGACAAGGATATGGCATGGGTGCAGCTGCAGCGCCAGAAACTGGCGAAGGCATCCGCCAACCTCGATCAGACCTTCTACAAGCTGGGCAAATAGCCCGGCCGGTAAAGAAGCAAGAAGTTGTAACCTGGTAGGAAGGATTTGTCCCGGCATTGCCGGGACTTTTTTATTGCGGTGATGACGATGATTGCGACAGCGCCTGCGCCATCACCTTGCGATCCAATGCCTTGTCCCACGCACACACCACTACGCAGGCCAGGCAATTGCCGATCACATTGCTGAGCGAACGGCATTTCATCAATCGTTCGACACCCAGCAGCAACACGATGCCGCCGACCGGAACGATCTGCAGGGTGCTCAGGGTTGCCGCCAGGGCGATGAAGCCGGAGCCGGTCACGCTGGTTGCGCCCTTGGACGTCAGCATCGCAATCGCCAGCAGCGACAATTGCTGCCACACGCCAACTTCAATTCCACCCGCCTGCGCCAGGAACATCGCCGCCATGGTCAGGTAGATGTTGGTGCCGTTGAGGTTGAAGGTATAACCGGTCGGCAGCACCAGCCGCACGACAGCCTTGGCGCATCCCATGCGCTCCATCTTCTCGATCAGACCGGGCAGCGCCGCCATCGACGAGGTGGTGAAAAACACCAGCAGCAATTCTTCCTTGATGTAGGCGATCAGGCGAAAAATGTTCACGCCCGCCACCCGCGCAATCAGCCCCATCACCACGCATACGAACAGGATGCTGGCAACGTAGATCGCGCCGACAAAATGCAGCAGCGGCAATACCGACGCCATGCCGTAGCGTCCGATGGTGTAGGCCATCGCGCCGAACGCCGCCAGCGGCGCCGCTTTGAGGATCAGGTTGATCATGCCGAACAGGATGCGTAGGATCGCTTCGATGAAACCGACCACGCTGCGACCGCGTTCGCCCTGCCGCGCCAACGCAACGCCGAACAGCACCGCCAGCAACAGGATCTGCAAGCTGCTGTTGCGCAGGAAAGCGTCGACGAAACTGTTCGGGATGATGTTCAGCAGGAAGTCGGCGACGCTGGTGGTAGTCAGCTTCGCCGCGTACTGCGCACCGCTCTCGGTCAGATGCGAGAGATCGAGATTGGAACCGGCGCCGGGTTGCAGGATATTCGCCGCCAGCATGCCGAAGCCGAGCGAGACGAAGGTCATGATCTCGAAATACACGATCGCCTTGCCGCCCACCTTGGCGGCATGCATCTTGTCCTGCATGCCGGCGATGCCGAGCACCACCAGCGCAAACATGACCACACCGATCAGCATGCCGATCAGGCGCACGAAGCCATCGCTCAAGGGTTTCATCTGCACCGCGAGATGCGGATCGAGATGGCCGAGCAGGATGCCTATCGCGATGGCGACGAGCATCTGGACGAAGGCGTTCTTGTAGAAGGCGGGCTTCATTGGTTTTCTTGGGCGGCCTGGTGGGTGCGGTCTCCGAATGTTGTTTTTGGTTTTTTGCGCCGTTTCGGGCGATCTTGTTGTGGGGGAATTTTATCTTGTTTGGGGGGCTTGGCGGGGGTGGTGGGGATTAGGGGTATCCGCAATTGCGGGTTGGTGGAAATGCTTTGTGTTTTGTCTGTTTTTTGTTCCAACGGACTGTATACGGTAATTTCTAATTTTCTTTCTTCGATCAGCCCTTCGCCGGGGGCGGCCCGGCAGCCGCTCACTTTTCTTGCTCCGCCAAGAAAAGTAAGCAAAAGAAGGCGGCCGCGGTTCGTAGCCCCCTTCGGGGGTTCCCGGCGCCGTCAGGCGCAAATCGGGAAGGGAAAACAACTCGCTTCGCTCAGACATTTTTCCCTTCTTCATCCGCTTTTCACCTGCTGACGCCGGCTACTCTCAAGCGGACTTCGAGACTGGCTCGCTTCGCATCGCCAGGGGACTAAGGTGGTTTTTACTTCTCCGGTCTCTTCTGCTTTGTCGTTCCAACGAAAGTTGGAACCCAGTGTCGTGACGAAGTTTGAAGATGCGCTGACGCCACTGGGTCCCAGCGTTCGCTGGGACGACGGATTAAATGGTGACGACAGAAGATGAAAATCACGAAGCCGCAGGCGAGTCACCCCTGGCGAGGCG
>NZ_LFLU01000049.1 GCF_001189965.1 Herbaspirillum rhizosphaerae | reverse complement strand
CAGCAGAATGCCGCGCTGGTGGAGCAAGCTGCAGCGGCAGCGCAGTCGCCGCCTGATCCTGCAGCGGCAGCGCAGTCGCTGCAGGATCAGGCGGCGACGCTGGCCAATCTGGTCGGTCGCTTCAAGCTGGACGCGACACAGGCGCATCAGATGACGGCCGCAGTCCCGAAAGCCGTCGCGAAAGCTGCCCCGGTGCAGGCGGCGCTGCGAGCCTGCA
>NZ_LFLU01000048.1 GCF_001189965.1 Herbaspirillum rhizosphaerae | reverse complement strand
TTCGGGGGTTCCCGGCGCCGGCAGGTAAAAATCGGGAAGGGAAAACAACTCGCTTCGCTCAGACATTTTTCCCTTCTTAATCCGATTTTCACCTGCCGGCGCCGGCTACTCTCAAGCGGACTTCGAGACTGGCTCGCTGCGCATCGCCAGGGTACTGAGGTGGTTTTCACTTCTCCGGCCTCTTTAGCTCTGTCGTTCCAACGAAAGTTGGAACCCAGCGTCGTGACTAAGTTTTAAGATACGCCAA
>NZ_LFLU01000047.1 GCF_001189965.1 Herbaspirillum rhizosphaerae | reverse complement strand
TTCGACGCACTCGACTACATCGACACCATCGTCGACAAGGAAATCAACTCCGCCACCGACAACCCCCTGATCTTCGACAAAGAAGGCGGCGGCTTCGAAATCATCTCCGGCGGCAACTTCCACGGCCAGTACCTGGCGCAGGCGATGGACTTGCTCGCCATGACCATCACCGACCTGGGCAGCATCTGCGAACGCCGCATTGCGCGCCTGATCGACCCGACCTGTCGTGGGGCCTGCCGCGCAACCTGATGAGCGGCGTGCGCGGCGTCAACACCGGCTACCCGGTGGTGCAATGCTCGATGAGCTCGCT
>NZ_LFLU01000046.1 GCF_001189965.1 Herbaspirillum rhizosphaerae | reverse complement strand
TTCGGGGGTTCCCGGCGCCGTCAGGTGCAAATCGGGAAGGGAAAACAACTCGCTTCGCTCAGACATTTTTCCCTTCTTAATCCGATTTTCACCTGCCGTCACCGGCTACTCTCAAGCGGACTTCGAGACTGGCTCGCTGCGCATCGCCAGGGGACTGAGTTGGTTTTCACTTCTCAGGTCTCTTTTGCTTTGTCGTTCCAACGAAAGTTGGAACCCAGTGTCGTGACGAAATTTGAAGATGCGCTGACGCCACTGGGTCCCAGCGTTCGCTGGGACGACGGATTAAATAGTGACGACAGAAGGTAAGAATTACGGAGCCAGAAGGTGGAAATCACGAGGCCGAAAGCGAGTGATTTCTGGCGAGGCG
>NZ_LFLU01000045.1 GCF_001189965.1 Herbaspirillum rhizosphaerae | reverse complement strand
ACATAGCCGCCCTTGCCGGGTGCACCCTGCGCCGATACATTGCCGTCAATGTAAGCCGTGCCGTCCGAATACAACACCACGCTGCCGCCCTTGGTCACGCCATCGGCTGTGATGTTGGAGCTGGCGGTTGTGGTCAGACTCTGCGACGCGCGCAGGAAGATCCGTCCGCCTTCGCTCACCACGCTGCTGGCGTTGATGTTGCCGCTGTTGTTGATCAGGCCCGCAGCGATGCCGATACGGCCCGCTTCGGCGGTAATGGTGCCGAGGTTGGTGACGCTGCCTGCCGTGCCGGTGACATTGACCGACACGCCCGGCGTGGCTGTATCCACCAGTTGCACCGTCTGGCCTGCCGCCAGCAGGATTTCTCCGTTCGGGCTCTGGATCACGCCGCTGTTGCT
>NZ_LFLU01000044.1 GCF_001189965.1 Herbaspirillum rhizosphaerae | reverse complement strand
ATCCTTCAAGGCCAGGATGGAGATGACCGCTTGAACGGCGATGCGGGCAACGACATTCTGGATGGTGGCACCGGCAACGACTACCTCAATGGCGGTAATGGTGCCGACGTGTACCTATTTGGTAAAGGTTCAGGCCAAGACACCATCTACAACTACGACAGTGACGCAGTCGGCACCAATGCCGACACCATTCTGCTGGGAGTCGGCATCACCACCTCCGGCGTGACGATTACTCGTCAATACGATGATCTGATCATCAGCCTCAATGGCCGCAACGACTCCTTACGCGTGCAGTCTTATTTTAACGCCGACGGCGCATCGAACAATGTAGTGGAAAATCTCAAGTTCGACGACGGCACAGTGTGGGATGTCGCCACCATAAAAGCTAAGATGATCACTGCCACAGTGGGCAATGACACACTGAAGGGCTACGCCACCAACGACACCATTAACGGAGGAGATGGTAACGACATCATCTACGGTCAGTCAGGTGACGACACGCTCT
>NZ_LFLU01000043.1 GCF_001189965.1 Herbaspirillum rhizosphaerae | reverse complement strand
GCCCTGGCGCAACCGCAAGCGCCGGCCCTGCATTGCGAAGGCCGGCGGCTCAGCTACGGCCAGCTCGAACAATGGGCCAGCCAGATCGGCCGGCGCTTGCATGAAACCGGCGTCCAGGCCGAAGAACGGGTCGGCCTGTGCGTCACGCGTTCGGTCGCCATGGTTGCCGGCTTGCTGGGCATCTTCAAATCCGGCGGCGCCTTCCTGCCGCTGGACCCCGACTATCCCGCCGACCGCCTGGCGCTGATGCTGGAAGACGCCGGCGTACGCACCGTGCTGGCCGATGCCGACACCGCCACCCGATTGGCCGACGTCCTGGCCGGACGCCAGGTGATCCGGCTCGATCAGCTCGATGGCGTATCGACGCAACCCTTCCACATGCCTGTGTTGGCCGACCAGCTGGCCTACGTCATCTACACCTCCGGCTCCACCGGCCGTCCCAAGGGCGTAGCCATCAGCCAGCGCGCCCTGAGCCTGCACCTGGACGACTTCATCCACACCTACGGCATCAGCGCGCAAGACAAGCAACTGCAATCGTCCACCATCAACTTCGACGTGGCGCTGCACGAAATGCTGCCGGCGCTGATCCAGGGCGGGCAAGTCGAAATGCGCGGCGCCCAGCCCTGGGACCTGGAAACCACCAGCCGCCAGCTGGCGCAGGAAGGCGTCACCTTCTCGCGCCTTGCCACCGCGTACTGGCAGCAGTGGCTGCGCAATCCGCCGGCGCC
>NZ_LFLU01000042.1 GCF_001189965.1 Herbaspirillum rhizosphaerae | reverse complement strand
CGGATACCGACGATTTGCAGCGCTTCGCCGACCTTGACGATACCGCGCTCAACACGACCGGTCACCACGGTGCCGCGGCCGGAGATCGAGAACACGTCTTCCACTGGCAGCAGGAAGGCGCCGTCAACAGCACGTTCCGGTGTCGGGATGTAGGTGTCCAGCGCTTCTGCCAGGGCCATGATGGCTTGCTCGCCCAATGGGCCAGTGTCGCCTTCGAGAGCCAGCTTGGCCGAACCCTTGATGATTGGCAGGTCGTCGCCTGGGAATTCGTACTTGGTCAACAGCTCGCGCACTTCCATTTCGACCAGTTCCAGCAGCTCTTCATCATCAACCATGTCGGCCTTGTTCAGGAACACGATGATGTAAGGAACGCCAACTTGACGCGACAGCAGGATGTGTTCGCGTGTTTGCGGCATCGGGCCGTCTGCTGCCGAGCAAACCAGGATCGCGCCGTCCATCTGCGCGGCGCCGGTGATCATGTTCTTCACATAATCGGCGTGGCCTGGGCAGTCAACGTGGGCGTAGTGACGGTTGGCTGTTTCGTATTCGACGTGCGCTGTGTTGATGGTGATGCCGCGTGCCTTTTCTTCTGGCGCTGCATCGATCTGATCGTAGGCCTTCGCTTCGCCGCCGAACTTCTTCGACAACACCGTTGCGATTGCTGCTGTCAGCGTGGTCTTGCCGTGGTCAACGTGACCAATCGTACCAACGTTCACGTGCGGCTTGGTCCGCTCGAATTT
>NZ_LFLU01000041.1 GCF_001189965.1 Herbaspirillum rhizosphaerae | reverse complement strand
CCGGCCTTGTTTTCCAGGATGAAGCTCTTGGCGTATTCGCCGGTCTGGATGTCGGTCAGCACTTGCTTCATGACCTTCTTGCTCTCTTCGTTGATGATGCGCGGGCCGGTGACGTATTCGCCGTATTCCGCATTGTTCGAGATCGAGTAGTTCATGTTGGCGATGCCGCCTTCGTAGATCAGGTCGACGATCAGTTTCAGTTCGTGCAGGCATTCGAAGTAGGCCATTTCCGGCGCGTAGCCGGCTTCGACCAGGGTTTCGAAACCGGCCTTGATCAGTTCGACGGTGCCGCCGCACAGGACCGCTTGTTCGCCGAACAGGTCGGTTTCGGTTTCTTCGCGGAAGTTGGTTTCGATGATGCCGGCGCGGCCGCCGCCGTTGGCGGTGGCGTACGACAGGGCGACGTCACGGGCGGTGCCGGACTTGTCTTGATAAACCGCGATCAGGTGCGGCACGCCGCCACCCTGGGTGTAGGTCGAGCGCACGGTGTGGCCCGGGGCCTTCGGCGCGATCATGATGATGTCCAGGTCGGCGCGCGGCACGACTTGACCGTAGTGGATGTTGAAGCCGTGCGCGAAGGCGACGGTGGCGCCTTGCTTGGCGTGCGGGGCGACGTTTTCTGCGTAGACCTGGCCGATGTTTTCATCCGGCAGCAGGATCATGATGACGTCGGCGCCCTTGACGGCGTCGTTGACTTCGGCAACGTTCAGGCCGGCGTTCTTGGCCTTGTTCCACGATGCGCCGTCCTTGCGCAGGCCGACGGTGACCTTGCAGCCGGAGTCCTTCAGGTTTTGTGCGTG
>NZ_LFLU01000040.1 GCF_001189965.1 Herbaspirillum rhizosphaerae | reverse complement strand
CGTCATGGAAAACCGCACCTTGTCCATGCCGGGCAGCGTCGACAGCATCCCATCCAAAGGCAACAGCGAAGACCACATCTCCAACTCGACCTGGTGCGCCCGCAAGGCCGCCACCGTGGTCGCCAACACCCAATACATCGTCGGCGTGGAAATGCTGCTGGCGGCGCAGGGGCTGACCATGACCGAAGAACTGCTCAAGGACTTCGTGCTGGGCGAGGGCACGCAGGCGGCGTATGAGGAAATCCGCAAGCAGATCCCGGCGTGCCTGGATGGGGATCGCTGGTTCCACAACGATATTCAGGTGGCGCATTCCTTCATCACCAGCGGGTCGGTGCGGGAGGCCGTGGTTGGGCGTATCGGCAAGTTTGTCTGATTTGTCTTGTTCTTGTTGTTTGTGAGAAAAGAGCAGCTTCGGCTGCTCTTTTTTTATGGCGCTCTGCCGAAGGCTTTGCTTATGTGCTTTGTCCCGACTGGTGGGTTGTCTGTAGTTGATGCTGTTATCTCTTCGATCAACCGTGCCGGGGGCGGCCCGGCAGCCGCTCACTTTTCTTGCTCCGCCAAGAAAAGTAAGCAAAAGAAGGCGGCCGCTGGGTCGTAGCCCCCTTCGGGGGTTCCCGGCGCCGTCAGGCGCAAATCGGGAAGGGAAAACAACTCGCTGCGCTCAGACATTTTTCCCTTCTTGATCCGATTTACACCTGCCGTCACCGGCTACTCTCAAGCGGACTTCGAGACTGGCTCGCTGCGCATCGCCAGGGGACTGAGGTGGTTTTATTTTCTCCGGCCTCATTAACTTCGTCGTTCCAACGAAAGTTGGAACCCAGTGTCGTGACGAAGTTTGAAAAGACGCTGACGCCACTGGGTCCCAGCGTTCGCTGGGACGACGGTGTTAAAAAAGACAAGGAAAATTTGTGTGCCCAAGTACTTGGAGCACGATGCCGAAGGCGAGTGCTCCCTGGCGAGGCGAAGCGAGCCAGTCTGGCCGTTCCGCTTGGAGCCAGCCAGTGATGCGATGCGAAAAATGGATTAAGAAGGGAAAAATGTCTGAGCGAAGCGAGTT